>CAWINH010000020.1:0-39431 GCA_963837425.1 uncultured Chloroflexia bacterium | reverse complement strand
GGTGGGACCCACCGCGCTCGTGTCGACAGACTGCAGCTGGCCGATCGCCTCGAGGATCCGGTTGAGTCTGCCTCGGCCATCCGATCGACCTCGGCGTCGGTCAGACCCAGACGCGCGAGGCTCGCGACGGTGCTCGACATCGGCCCTCGTGATCATGGGCCGATGGTAGCGCCTCGGGCGCATGGACCGGCACGCGCGTGAAACAATCGGCCGGTGATCGGGCATCCCGTCGTCACCACGCACCGGATCGCCGGAGGCCGGATCGAGGTCCTGCGACTGGAGGGCGGGCCGGGAGTTCCCCTGCTCGTCCTCGGCGGCGTGGAGACTGGCCTGCGGACACTGGCCGGCACCGAGCACGTCCTCCTCCGACGCTGGGAGCAGCGGCTGGCGCGGCGCAGCGTGATCGTGTGCGGACGTCCGATCGCCGACGATCCGGCCGACACCGAGCTCCTCATGCACCCTCGGGTCATGGCCGACGCGGTCGCGATCGTCCTCGCGGGGGTGCCGCACCCGGTCGCGGTGGAGGCCGAGTCCGGCGGCGGGCGGATCTCGCTGTGGCTCACCGTCGATCATCCCGAGCTCGTCGCGCGCCTGGTGCTCGCCTCGGTGGCCTCCGAGACGCCGCCGGGTTCGCCGATGGCGGCACGCATGGCCCAGTGGATCGAGCTCGCGGAGGCGGACTCGTGGGGCCACTTCTTCAACGGATGGCACTGCAGATGCGTGCCGTGGATCGGGGCCCGGCCGGCGCGGCATCGTTCGAGGCGGCCGCACGGCTTCGGCCGCGGCCGTCCACCCCGGAGCGATTCATCGGAGAGCTGAGGGCGACTCTCGAGGAGAGCTCATTCGTGACGGCGAGGCTCGGTGAGATTCGGGTCCCGACCCTCGTCCTGGCCGGTGGCCGGGACCTTTGTTCCTCCCAGGTGACCCGGCGGGTGGCGGACCTGATCCCCGGAGCGCGGTTTGAGCTCGATCCGCGCGGTGGGGAGCACGGTTCGCACCTCATTCGCCGGCTACGCGGAGCTCGTCGAGTCGTTCCTGGCCGACGGAGACAGCTGATCGAGGCTCGGCGCCGGCAGGCGACGAATCCGGATCGAGATCGGCGAAGGAGCTGCTGTCTCCCGACATGAAGGCGAACCGGTCATGCATTCCGTCGTGGCGAGCGACTGGCGCCAGAGGCCGCCACCCACGCTGAGTCGCCGGACGCCGAGCTTGCGGCACTCGCGCAGCGACGGCGCCCCGGGGCGAAGGAGGATGTTCACCGGCCCGTCGACCCTGCGCACGAATCTGCCGATGCTCGCCGCGTCGTCCAGGGCGATCGGGTAGACGCAGTCGGCACCCGCGGCCAGGTAGGCTCGGGCGCGAGCGATCGCGTCCTCGAGACGCCTCCGCGAGCTCGCCCGAGCCGCGCAGGAAGCAGTCGATCCGGGCGTTGATGGACGATCGGCACTCCCTTCCTCTCGGCGGCGCGGCTACCGCGGCGATGCGCTCGGCACCGGCCTCGAGCCCGGAGAGGACCGGCGCGGGACCGGAACGATCCGTGTCTTCGAGGTTCAGCCCGGCGGCACCCGCGCGCAGCAGCTCGTCCACGAGCACGACCGGCGCCAGCCCGTAGCCGCTCTCCAGGTCGGCGGTCACGGGCGCGTGCACCGCCCCCGCGATGCGCAGGACATGAGGAGCATCTCCTCGGCCGGGATCGCCTCGCCGTCCGGGTATCCGAATGCGGCCGCCACGCCGCTCGAGCTGGTGGCAATCGCCTGCGCGCCGCCCCGCTCGACGGCGAGGGCGCTTCCGACATCCCAGGCGTTGGGGAGCACGAGTGGCCGTCGCGCGTGGTGGAGCGCCCGCAGCCGGTTGGCGAGCTCGACCAGGGCCTCGCGATGGATGGGTGGCATTCCGCTCAGGCCTCTCCCGTTTCAAGCAGGCGGCGGAACGCAGCCTCGTCCAGGACCTGGACCCCCAGCCGCTCCGCCTTGAGCAGCTTACTGCCCGCCGACGTGCCGGCGACCACGAAGTCCGTCTTCTTCGAAACCGATCCGGCCGGGTGGCCGCCGGCCGCCCGGACCGCCTCTTCGGCCTCTTGGCGGCTGAACGCGGCCAGCGTCCCGGTCACGACCACCGTGCGACCGCCGAGTGGGCCTTCGCCAGGCTTGGCTGCGTTCGCGCCCGCCGCCGGCGCTTCGGCCAGCACGCCGGCGTCCAGCAGGTGATCGAGCGTGTCGCGAGTCTGCTCGTCGCGGAAGTAGCGGGCGATCTCCTCGGCCACCACCTTGCCGATCCCGAAGACCTCCGTCAGCTCCTCGGCGTCGGCGCCGCGCAGGCGGGCGGCGACGCGACGGGTCCACGCTGCCTCGGACTCGCTCGCCTCGCGCGGTACCTCGGACCGCAACCAGTTCGCGAGGTCAACGGCCGTCTGCTCGCCGACGTGCCGGATCCCGAGCGCGTTCACGATCCGGGCCAGCGGGCGACGGCGCGCACCTTCGATCGCGGCCGCGAGATTCTCCGCCGACTTGCGCGCGAAGCGCTCGAGGCCCTCGAGCGTCTCGACGTCGAGGCGGTAGAGGTCCGCCGGCTCGTTCAGCAGCCCGCGCTCGACGAGCTGGGTGACCACCGCGTAGCCGGCGCCCTCCACGTCCATCCCTCCCCGCCCGGTGAAGTGCAGGAGGCCTCCGAGGCGCTGCGCCGGGCACCACGGGTTCGGGCAGCGCCAGACCACCTCACCCTCCTCGCGAACCGCCCTGGTTCCGCACGCCGGGCAGTGGGTTGGCATCTCCCAGATCGTCTCCGATCCGTCCCGCGCCTCGACGACCGCACTCACCACCTCGGGGATCACGTCCCCGGCGCGCTGGAGGACGATCGTGTCCCCGACGCGAAGGTCGCGGCGACGGATCTCGTCGATGTTGTGCAGGGTCGCGTTGCGAACGGTCGTACCGCCCACGAAGACCGGGGTGACGTGGGCAACCGGGGTGAGCGCCCCGGTGCGCCCGACGTAGACCTCGATTGCCTCCAGCCGCGTTGTCACCTGCTGGGCAGGGAACTTGTAGGCGGTCGCCCAGCGCGGGGCACGGGCGACGAATCCGAGCTGCTGCTGGAGGCCGATGTCATCCACCTTCACGACGATGCCGTCCGTGTCGTAGTCGAGCTCCCGTCGGGCGTCCGCCCACTCGTCCACGAAGTCGACGACCGCGTCGATCCCCTGCACCCGACGCGTGGCCGGATTCACGGGTATTCCGAGCCCGCGGACGATCTCGAGCGACTCCGAGTGGCTGGCGACGCCATCGATCCCGCCCGCCTGGTAGCACCAGACCGAGAGGCGCCGGCCGGCGGTAACCGCCGGGTCCTTCTGGCGCACGGAGCCGGCCGCCGTGTTGCGCGCGTTCGCGTACGTCGGCCGGCCCTCGAGCTCCAGCTGTTCGTTGAGGGCCGCAAATGCGCCGCGCGGCATGTAGATCTCGCCCCGGACCTCGAGCCGGCCGCCGGGCGGGTCGGCACGCAGCCGCAGCGGGATGGCTCGCACCGTGCGCAGGTTCGGCGTCACGTCCTCGCCGGTCATTCCGTCGCCGCGGGTCGCCCCGCGCACGAAGCGCCGCCCCTCGTACCGAAGGCTGATCGCCAGGCCGTCGATCTTCAGCTCGCAGACGTACGTCACCCCCGGGGCGTCTTCGGCGAGGCCCAGCCCCCTCCGGACGCGGGCATCGAACTCCCGGAGTTCGTCGTGGCCGAAGACGTTGCCGAGCGACAGCATCGGCACCTCGTGACGTACCTCCGCGAAGGCCGTGGATGGTGCCGCGCCGACCCGCTGGGTCGGCGAATCCGGGCTCGCGAGCTCGGGATGAGCCGTCTCGAGGTCGACGAGCTCACGGAGCAGGAGGTCGTACTGGCGGTCCTCGATCGTCGGCGCGTCGAGGACGTGGTAGCGGTAGTTCGCATCGTCGAGCAGGGCGCGCAGCTCCTCGACACGCCGGCCCGGGTCGCCACTCATGCGCGAAGCTCGCGGGCGTGCTCGTCGTAATGCTCGGGTCCATCGACCCGCACCTGCTCCTCGAGCGTTCCGCCATCGGGCAGGACGACGTCGAGCAGCGCCGGATCGATGGTCCGGAGCCGGGACAGGAGCGCCTCGGCCGCCGCGGCCTCCCGCGACCGAACTTCGCGGAGCGGCGTCCCTCTCGCGATGCGCGCCACGGTCGCGTTCCGCGCGTCGACGTCGTCGTTCTCGGCGTCGGCATCGAAGGCCTCCGCCTCGCCTCGAGCGACGCGGTGAATCGCCTCCGTGCTGTGGCCGGCCCAGTAGCCGAGGTGCGCCACGAGCTCGCGAGCACCCCACTCGCCGACGAGCCGCGCGGCAGCGCGTCGCTCGGGCGGCAGGTGGACGAACGCGTCCCAGAAGGCCGCCCGTGCGGTCTCGAATGCATCGGCCAGCCGGCGGGCGCGCTCGACGCTCACACGGGGTCCCCGGGCTCGTCAGCCTCCGGCTCGTCAGCCTCCGGTTCGCCGGTGAACCAGGCCCGGATATCGGCGGCGTGCTCGCGGTAGTGATCGGCGCCGTCGTCGCGGATCACCTCGCCCAGGCTGTCGCCGTAGGCCACCCGCTCCTCGAGCCACGCGGCATCGGCCTCGCCCAGGGCCGCTCGCAGGCGTCGGGCGGCATCCTCCTCACGCCTCCGGAGCTCGGTCATCGGCGTCCCGGCGATCGCCCTCGCAATCGACGCGTTGCGCTCGTCCACGTCGAGCCCGGCTTCGTCGAAGTCGTCCGCTCTCCCGCTCGCGGCCGCCTCGAGCGCGGCAGTCGCGTGCTCGCTCCATGCCGCCAGGTGCCCCACCAGGACGCGCGCGCTCCAATCGCCCACCAGGCCGGGGGCGTCGATGAGCCCGGGGTCGACGTCCGCGAGCACGGACAGGAACTCGGCACGGGCTGAGTCGAAATCGTCGATCAGCCGCTGCATCGCACGACCGGGCCCCGCACTCACGCCCGCTCGAGCCCCGCGTACGCTGCGACCAGTCGCTTCACCCCCTGGCCCACGAAGGCCACCGTCACCTCCTCGTCGCCCTTCACCCACTGGCTGCTGACGACGATCCCTTCGCCGAAGCGCCGATGCAGCACCCGATCGCCGGCGCGCCAGGCGAGGTCCTCGCCGGCGCCCACTTCCGGCGGCTCACCCGAACCTCCGACCGCGAACCCGCCCTGACCGAGGTCGAGCTCGGCACCCTCCTTGTACCGCGTGCCTGCAACGCGCTCGCGGGCGGCGTCCAGGCGCCGGCCCACCGGCGGGGCGGGCGGGACCGACATGTCCGGCAGCGAGACCGGGCGAAGCGGTTCGTTGATCCGGTCACGACGTGGAGCCCGATACCCTCCCGGCAGCCAGCGGTCGTCATCGGTGCCCCGCCGCTCCCATCGCTCGCCCCCTCGACGGAACCCGGCCTCCTGATCGGCCTCGAGCAGCTCCTCCGGCAGCTCGGCGAGGAAGCGGCTGGGCTCCGCGGCGGCACCCACCCCCCAGGTCGAGCGGTGCCTCGCGTTCACGAGGTAGAGACGGTCCTTGGCCCTGGTCATGCCGACGTACGCCAGCCGGCGCTCCTCCTCGAGCTCGGACTCGTCCTCGAGGGCGCGCTGGTGCGGCAGCAGGCCCTCCTCCATCCCCACGATGAAGACGACCGGGAACTCGAGCCCCTTCGCAGCATGGAGCGTGATCAGGGTGACCCGGTCCGGTGCGTCCTCGAGCGTGTCCTGGTCGCTGACGAGCGCCACCTCCTCGAGGAAGCGGGCGAGCCCCTCCGGAACGGCCAGCTCGTCGAATTCGGCCGCGTGGTTCCGCAGCTCGAGCAGGTTTGTCCAGCGATCCTCCCCGTCATCGGTGCCGTCCTGGATCGCGGCCTGCAACCCGGCCCGCTCGAACGCAGCGTCGAACACCGCCGAGGGCGGCTCGGAGGCGGCCGTTGCCATCAGGCCACGCGCCAGCTCGGCGAAGCCGGCGAGAGCGGTCCGAGCTCGTGGCGACAGGTTCGGGTTGTCGCCGGCAGCCTCGACCGCCTCCCACAGCGTCGCGTCGCGCGACTCGGCCCACGCGCGCAGCTCCTCGAGGGTCTTCGCGCCGATCCCCCGCGCGGGCACGTTGACGACTCGCTCGAGCGCAACGCGATCGGCCGGGTTCCGCGCCAGGCGGACGTAGGCCAGCGCGTCCTTCACCTCCCGCCGCTCGTAGAAGCGGGTGCCGCCCACGAGCTGGTACGGGATCCCGAAACGCATGCACGCCTCCTCGAGGACCCGGCTCTGGGCGTTGATCCGGTAGCAGACGGCGATCTCGCCGTAGCGGAGCGCACCGTCCGCGTCCTCGGCGCGGCGGGTGAGGAGCCCACTGAGGCCAGTTCTCCCCCCGCCGACCAGGCGCTCGACCTGTCTGGCGACGAACTCGGCCTCCTCGTACTCGTTGTAGGCATCGAAGACCCGGATCTGGGCCCCCGTCCCGCGATCGGTCCACAGCTTCTTCTCCTTGCGCCCGGTGTTGCGGCTGACGACGGCGTGCGCTGCGTCGAGGATCGTCTGCGTGGACCGGTAGTTCTGCTCGAGCTTCACGACCTTCGCCTTCGGGTAGTCGCGCTCGAAATCGAGGATGTTCCGGAGGTCGGCGCCGCGCCACGAGTAGATGCTCTGGTCGTCGTCGCCGACGACGGCCAGGTTCTGGTGCTTCGCCGCGAGCAGCGCACAGATCTGGTACTGGGCCCGATTCGTGTCCTGGTACTCGTCGACGAGGATCTGCTGCCAGCGGCCCTGGTAGCGGGCGAGCACGTCCGGGTGCTGCTCGAACAAGAGGACGACGCGCATGAGAAGGTCGTCGAAGTCGACCGCGTCGTCGGAGGCGAGCTGCCGCTGGTAGGCGTCGTAGACGCGCGCCGCGGTCTCGTCGTAGAAGTTCGCCGCCTGGCGCGCGGCTGTCGCGACGTCGGCCAGCTCGTCCTTGCGCTGCCCGATCCAGGCCAGCATCCCGGCCGGGGCGAACCGCTTCTCGTCGAGGTCCAGGCCACGGAGAATGAGCTTCACGAGCGCCACCTGGTCCGCTCGGTCGTAGATCGTGAATGATCGGGTCAGGCCCATCGCCTCGCCGTCCCGGCGCAGGATGCGGGCGCAGATGGCGTGGAAGGTACCGATCGTCGCCTCCCGCGCCGCCTCCGGGCCGATCAGCGCGGCGATCCGCTCACGCATCTCGTTCGCCGCCTTGTTCGTGAAGGTGACCGCCAGGATCTGCCACGGCTTTGTGCCGGTGGCCACGAGGTGAGCGACCCGATGTGCGAGGACCCGCGTCTTCCCGCTGCCCGCGCCGGCGAGGATCAGCAGCGGTCCGCCGGGCTGTCGCACCGCCTCGGCCTGCGAGGGGTTCAGCCGGGCCAGGATCTCATCTGCCGGACGCGCGGCGGTGGGAGCGGGTGTCTTGGGGGACATCGGGCCGATTGTAGCCCGCGGTCGCCGCCGCTTTGCACCCACGGCCTTGCCGTTGCAGCAGCTCGGCGCGCATGATGCAGTCATGCCAGCCGATGCGTCGCCGTGCGTCTTCTGCGGGCTGCCGATCCAGCCCGGAGACTCGGTCGCGGGTCGTGAGCCGATGGCGGCGCACGCCGCCTGCGCTGACGCGGCGCTCGCCGACGATTCGCACTGGGACGCGATCAGCGCGGCGGGCGGCGAGGAGAACGATGCGCCGGCGTCGGAGGCGGGCACGACCCGCGGCGGATGCCTGGGAGCAGCCGTCCTGACGCTCGTGCTCGGCCTGCTGCTCGTCGCCTAGTCCTGCTCGTCGCCCAGTCGCGAACGAAGACCGGCTGCGGTTGCACCGGCGGGTGCGGCGCGTCGCTGGAATCGACAAACAGACGAGGGTCCCGGCCAAGGCCGGGACCCTCGCATCGGTCCGGGGAAGCTCGGACTAGTAGTCCATGCCGCCCGGCGGCATGCCGGGAGCGGCCTTCTCCTTCTCGGGGATGTCGGTGATCACCGTCTCGGTGGTCAGCAGCAGCCCGGCGACGCTGGCCGCGTTCTCGAGCGCGGAGCGCGTCACCTTGGCCGGGTCGATGATGCCGGCCAGGAACATGTCGGTGTACTCGCCCTTCTGGGCGTCGTATCCGTGACCCGGCTTCATCTTGCGAACCGCCTCGACGACGACAGAGCCCTCCAGTCCCGCGTTGTACGCGATCTGGCGCAGCGGCTCCTCGAGCGCTCGACGCAGGATGTTCACGCCGGTCGCCTCATCACCGAGCGCCTCGACCTTATCGAGCGCCGGCACGGCGTGAACGAGAACCGAGCCGCCACCGGCGACCATCCCCTCCTCCACGCCCGCACGCGCGGCGGAGAGCGCATCCTCGATGCGGTGCTTCTTCTCCTTGAGCTCGACCTCCGTGGCTGCACCGACCTTCAGGACCGCCACGCCACCCGAGAGCTTGGCTAGGCGCTCCTGGAGCTTCTCGCGATCGAAGTCGCTCGTCGTGTCCTCGATCTGGAGCTTGATCTGCGACTTGCGCGCCTCGATGGCGTTGTGGTCACCCTTGCCCTCCACGATCGTGGTGGTGTCCTTGGTGGCCGTCACGCGGCGCGCCTCACCCAGATCCTCGAGTTGCACGCTGTCCAGCTTGCGGCCGACCTCCTCGCTGATGACACGCCCGCCGGTCAGGGTGGCGATGTCCTCGAGCATGGCCTTGCGGCGATCTCCGAAGCCGGGAGCCTTGATTGCCAGCACGTTGATCGTGCCGCGCATCTTGTTGACGACCAGAGTCGGCAGGGCCTCCCCTTCGACGTCCTCCGCCACGATCAGGAGCGGACGGCCGGTGCTGACCACCTTCTCGAGCGTGGGCAGGATGTCGGCCACCGCGCTGATCTTCTTGTCGCTGACGAGGATGTAGGGGTTCTCGAGCGAGGCCTCGAGCTTGCCGCCGTCCGCTGAGGTCACGAAGTAGGCGCTCAGGTAACCGCGGTCGAGCTGCATGCCCTCCACGTACTCGATGTCGAGCTTGAGCCCCTGGCCCTCTTCGACGGTGACCACGCCGTCCTTGCCAACCTTGTCCATCACCTCGGCGATCATCTGGCCGATCTCGGTGTCACGAGCGCTGATGGCCGCAATGTGGGCGATATCGTCCTTGGTCTGCACCGGCTTGGTGAGGCGCTTGATCTCGTCCACCAGCGCCGCCACGCCGCGCTCGATGCCCTTCTTCAGGCCCATCGGGTTCGCGCCGGCGGTGACGTTCTTCAGGCCCTCGCGGATGATGGCCTGGGCCAGCACGATGCTGGTCGTGGTGCCGTCACCGGCAACGTCGTTCGTCTTCGTCGCGACCTCCTCGAGCATCTGGGCGCCCATGTTCTCGTAGGGCTCCTCGAGCTCGATGTCGCGCGCGATGGTGACGCCGTCGTTGGTCATGGTCGGCGCGCCGAACTTCTTGTCGAGCACCGCATACCGGCCGCGCGGGCCCAGCGTGACCTTGACGGCCTCGGCCATCTTGTCCACGCCCCGCTGAAGCGACCGACGCGCCTCCTCGCTGAACTGGAGCTGCTTCGCCACGATTCTTCTCGTCCTCCTTGAATCCCGCGCTGCGGCGGATCAGGTGTTACTCGATGACAGCCAGGACGTCCTTCTGGGAGAGGATCAGAAGCTCCTCTTCATCCAGCTTGAACTCGGTCCCGGCGTACTTCTGGAACAGGATCTTCTGCCCGACCTTGACGTCCATCGCCTCGCGCGATCCGTCGTCGAGGATGCGACCCGGTCCGGCGGCCATGATCGTGCCCTCCTGGGGCCGCTCCTTGGCCGTGTCCGGTAGGACGATCCCGCTCTTCGTCATCTCCTCGCGGGCGGAGGGTCGAACGACGAGGCGGTCGCCCAGGGGCTTCAGCTGCGTCGCAGTTCCGCTGACCTTCTTGGCCATAGGTGCGTGGTGCCTCCTTCGATGAGCCAGTCAACCTGATGCAATGGGGCCCCAGTCGGGAGGCCGCGGCACCGAACGCTCGATTGCCGGCTGGCACTCAACCACTGAGAGTGCTAACGACTGTAGCCTGCCGCTCGGGCTCCTGTCAAGGCTGGCACCTGTGCCCGCCGGCCGAGCAGTCCGCGGTCACCCAGCGGCGCTATCGGCGAAGATGGGCGCGCCACTTCTCTCCCACAGGCGCTCAGCGATCAAACGGCGAAGCAGCGAACCTCACGACGGCGCTCCTTCGCCGTTATCGTCGCTCAGTGACGTCCATGGCGGCCGCCTCGGCACCTCGGCCCGTAAGCGTCCGCGAGGGAGCTCCCGAGGGCCACCCGTCCCCGACTCCGTGGCGTCCGAACGCGCCACGCGCGTCAAGCGCGGGGAGCGCGCGGGTCACCCGCGAAGGATCAGCACCCAGACGATGAGGCCGAGCAGCACGAGGCCCACCAGGATCCCCGCAACGAGGCCGTATCGCGTTCCGGGCGCCGGCGTCGTTGCCGGATCAGCGCCTTTGCCGTCAACCTCGCCGGGCTCAGGGTCATCGGCCATCGTTCACCTCCTCGTCGCCACTCTACCGAGCGAAGCGACACCGTGCCTCAACGCCCGCTCAGCGAACGGTAGGCGACGCGCACCGCGAGCACCACTTCGCCGATCGGCTCTCCGCGAATGCGAGCCAGCTCGGCGGCGACGCGGAGGGCGGTCGTCGGCTCGTTGCGGGCCCCGGCCGCCGGCGCCAGGGCCGGCGAATCGGTCTCGACCAGCAGCCGACCTGCGGGCAGCGTCGCGGCCGCCGACCGCGGCCCCACCGCTGAGCGAAACGCGAGGGGCAGCGCAAAGGAGATCAGGAACCCGGCCGCCGCCAGCTCTTCGGCCATCGGCCGATCGCCCGAGAACGCATGGAGTACCCCCCGGGCCACTCCGCCCTGCAGGCCGCCCCAGGCGAGCAGCGCGCCGCGGACCGCGTCATGCGCGTCCCGGTCGTGCACGAGGACCGGCAGCCGCCGGGCCGCTGCCAGCTCGAGCTGCCGTTCGAAGGCGGCTCGCTGTGCCTCGGGCGGCGACAGATTGCGAAAGAAATCGAGCCCGATCTCCCCCACCGCCACGACGTGCTCGTCGCGCGAGAGCAGCTCGAGCTCTGCCCAGTCGGCCGCACCCGTGGCCGCCGCGTGATGGGGATGGACCCCGACGGCCGCGTCGATGATGTCGGGGTGCGCGACGGCGAGGCCCAGCGCGGCGCGGGACGAGGCGAGGTCGTAACCGGGAACCAGCAGACGCTCGATCCCCGCCTCGCGCGCCCGCGCCAGGACCGCGGAGCGATCGTCGTCGAATGCCGGATCCTGGAGGTGGCAGTGCGAGTCGACGAGCCCCGGAAGCCGCTCGGGCGCTCGCCGCCTGCTCAGCGGTCGGGCTCCCCGGTCGCGTCGGGCAGCTCGACGCGCGGGAAGATCGGCTCCGGCGCCGCAGTCACCCACGGCACGGGCCCGGCACCCCACTCGAGCAGCGCGGCCATCCCGGGGCCGCCGGCCCCCCGATCGTCATGGGCGACCGGGGCCCCGACCTGGCGGAGCAGCTCAGCGGCTGCGGCGGGCGTGAAGGGGGCCATCAGGTGGCCAAGGATGCGGCACGCCTCGGCCATGCCACGCAGCACCTGCCCCAGCCGATCGTGGTCGCCATCGCGGTGCAGCTGCCAGGGAGCCTGCGACTCGGCATACCCGTTCGCGCTGCGGGTCAGCTCGATGACCGCGGCGAGCGCCTCGTCGAGATGGAAGCGGCCCATCGCCGCGTGATACGTGGCCACCGCACGCAGGGCCGCCCCGCGGAGCTCATCGTCCGCCTGCTCGGCCGTTGCAGCCGGGGCCGGCAGCGCGCCGCCCAGGTATCGGGCCGACATGCTCACCGTGCGGTTCACGAGGTTGCCGAGGTCGTTGGCCAGGTCCGCATTGAAGCGGCGGACGAGGCCGGAGAGCGTGACGTCGCCGTCGCGATCGAACGGGATCTCGCGGAGGACGAGGTAGCGAACGCCGTCGACCCCGAACAGCTCCAGCGCCACGTCCGGGTCGAGGACGTTGCCCCGCGTCTTCGACATCTTCTCGCCCCGCAGCAGCATGAAGCCGTGGGCGAAGACCTGGCGCGGCAGCGGCAGGCCGGCGCTCATCAGCATCGCCGGCCAGTAGAGGCAGTGGAAGCGGGTGATGTTCTTGCCGATGACGTGGAGATCGGCCGGCCAGAAGCGCGCGAAGCGGTCGGCGTCGTCCGGGAAGCCGGCGCCGGTCACGTAGTTCGTGAGCGCGTCGAACCAGACGTAGATCCGGTGTGCGGGGTCGCCGGGGAACGGGATCCCCCAGCTCGTGCCGGCGCGGCTGACGGAGAAGTCCTGGAGTCCGTCACGGAGCCAGCCGAGCACCTCGTTGCGGAAGTGCTCCGGCTCGCAGAACTCCGGGTTCTCGCGGTACAGCGCCTCGAGCGCCTCCTGGTAGCGGCTGAGGGCGAAGAAGTAGTTCTCCTCCTCGAGCCACTGGAGGTCGAGCGTCGGATGGTCAGGGCATCGGCCGTCGATGATCTGGGTCTCGGTCTTGAACTCGTTGTCGCCGGTGCAGTACCACCCCGAGTAGGTCCCCTTGTAGATGTCGCCGGCGGCCTGCGCCCGGGTCACCATCTCGATCGAGGCGCGGACGTGATCCGGGTCCGTGGTGCGGATGAACCGGTCGTAGCTGATGGCGAAGCGGTCGAAGGCCGAGCGCCACACCTCGGCCCACTCGTCGACGAGGTCGCGTGGCTCGACGCCGCGCTCGGTCGCCACCCGCTCGACCTGCGCCGAATGCTCGTCGACGCCGGTCTGAAAGAACGTCTCCTGGCCGAGCAGGCGATGATACCGAGCGATCACGTCCGCCCCGATCGCTTCGAAGAGCGAATGGAGCGGTGCGGCCGCGCTCGGGTAGAAGATCGCGGTGGTCAGGTAGTAGCGATCGTTCATGGTGGACTCGAAAACGAGGGTGGACCTGGGCAGGCTGCGATTGTAGCGACGCGTCTAGACTGGCGAGGTGACCCACCACGAGACCGACGAGCGCGTCGTCGCGGCCGAGGCCGAGCAGTACAACGCGCGCCTCGTGCGCCGCATCGATCAGACGAGCGACCTCGCCACCTTCTGGGTCCGCTACGACGGGGACCCGGTGCCGTTCGAGCCCGGGCAGTACATGACGATTGGGGTCTACGCGGACGGCAAGCTCGTCCAGCGCCCCTACTCCGTCGCATCGCCGCCTCGTGCGGCCGGGACCGATGGGTACGAATTCTACGTCCGGCTGGTACCCGTCTGGCGCTTCACCACCCTGCTGTGGCGCCTGCCCGTCGGCCACGCGATGCGGATGATCGGCCCCAAGGGCAAGTTCATGCTCGAGCCGCAGGACACCCGCACGCACCTGTACGTCTCGACCGGTACCGGGATCGCGCCCTTCATCGCCATGATGCGCGAGACGCTGGCCGCGGGCGATCCGCGCCGGACCGTCGTCCTCCACGGCTGCTCGTACGTCGACGAGCTCGGCTACCGGGAGCTGCTCGCCGACTGGGAGCAGGATGGCACCTACCCGGTCCGCTACATCCCCAGCATCTCGCGCCCGTCCGATCCGCGCAACGCGGGCTGGACGGGCCGCACCGGGAGGGTGGAGGCCGTCGTCGCCGACGTCTGCCGCGACCTGGGCCTGAATCCGGATCGGACCGTGGTCTACATCTGTGGCAACCCGGAGATGATCCTGAACGTCGAGGGCATCCTCATCGAGCGCGGGTTCCCGGAGTTCCACGTCAAGAAGGAGCTCTACTGGCCAAAGGGCAAGGTCGTCACCCCCGCACACTGAACGGAAGGCCCGCTCCGAGGTGACCTTCGGCCCCTCAAATATGTGCGCACTGGTGCATGAGTCGCGCGGCGCAGGCGGCCACCATCGGATCATGCACCCGATCCTTGCGTCGAACCAGCTCTCGCCGAACGTCTGGCGCCTGGTCGTCGATGCGCCGCGCATCGCCGAGATCCGACGGCCCGGCCAGTTCGTGATCGTGCGACTCGGCCCGGGCGCCGAGCGGATCCCGCTCACCATTGCCGATGGCGATCCGGGTGCAGGCACGATCTCCCTCGTCATCCAGTCCGTCGGCAAGAGCACGAGCGACCTCGTCGAGCTGCAGGTCGGCGAGGCGATCACCGACATCGCCGGTCCGCTCGGCCGGCCCACGGAGCTCATCGACTCCGGGCACGCGATCTGTGTCGGCGGTGGCGTCGGAACGGCGGTCGTCTACCCCATCGCTCAGGAGCTCCAGCGCCGGGGCGTGGGGGTCACATCGATCATCGGGGGCCGTTCACGGGAGTGGGTGATCCTCGAGGAGGAGCTGCGCGGCGCGGGCGAGGTCGTGACCTGCACCGACGACGGGAGCTACGGCCGGCCAGGCTTCGTGACCGAGGCGCTCCACGACGCCCTCGAGGCGGGCGGGGTCGACGCCGTCTACGCGGTGGGTCCGGTCCCGATGATGCGGGCCTGCAGCGAGATGACCCGGCCGTACGGCGTCCCGACCACGGTCTCGCTCAACGCGATCATGGTCGACGGGACCGGAATGTGCGGTGGCTGCCGCGTCACGATCGGCGAGGAGACGCGGTACGCGTGCGTGGACGGCCCCGAGTTCGACGGACATCTCGTCGACTTTGCCGCGCTGGCCGACCGATTGACGACCTATCGCACCTTCGAGCAGCAGGCGATGGAGCGCCGCGAGGGGTGCCGCGTCGGGCTGCGCCGGCCCGCCGCGACCGCTGCTGCCGCGGAGGCGGCCCCATGAGCAAGGAGCCGCTCTCCAAGAAGGAGCGCATGCAGATCGATCGGGTCTCGATGCCCGAGCAGGCTGCCGACCTCCGCGCCATCAACTTCCGGGAGGTCAATCTCGGGCTTACCGACCAGCTGGCCTTCCTCGAGGCCGAGCGCTGCCTCGACTGCCCGAAGCAGTACTGCATCGCGGGCTGCCCGGTCCGCGTCAACATCCCCCGCTTCATCGACCTCGTCCGCGACGGCGACCTGCCGGGCGCCGCGGCATCGCTCCTCGATGACAACGCGCTGCCCTGCGTCACCGGGCGGGTCTGTCCGCAGGAGACCCAGTGCGAGGCCGTCTGCCTGCGTGGCAAGACGGGCCGGCCGGTGGCGATCGGCTATCTCGAGCGCTATGTCGCGGACTGGGCGCAGCAGCACCCCGACCAGCTGAAGACGGCCACCCCGGCCGGCACGGATCGTGCGGTCGCGGTCATCGGTGCCGGGCCGGCCGGGCTGACGGCCGCCGGCGAGCTCGCCAAGCGCGGGCACGCGGTCACGATCTTCGAGGCATTCCACGCGGCGGGTGGGGTGTTGATCTACGGGATCCCCGAGTTCCGTCTGCCGAAGGACATCGTGCAGGCCGAGGTGGATCGGCTCGTGGCCTCCGGCGTTTCGATCGAGCCGAACGCGATCATCGGCAAGACCTACACGCTCCCCGAGCTCCGCGAGCGCTTCGACGCCATCTTCGTGGCGGTCGGTGCCGGGCTGCCGGTCTTCATGAACGTGCCGGGAGAGAACCTCAAGGGCGTCTACTCCGCGAACGAGTACCTGACCCGCGTGAACCTGATGGGTGCCTGGAACCCGGACTCCGACACCCCGGTGCTCCATGGGCAGCGGGTGGTCGTCGTGGGTGGCGGCAACGTGGCGATGGACTCGGTGCGGACCGCCCGCCGCCTCGGGGCCGCGAGTGCCACGATCGCCTATCGCCGCGGGCGCGAAGAGCTGCCGGCGCGCGTCGAGGAGGTCCACCACGCGGAGGCGGAGGGGATCGAATTCCTTTACCAGGTGGCACCGGTCGAGGTGCTCGGCGATGACGAGCGCTGGGTCTCGGGCCTGCGCTGCGTCCGGATGGAGCTCGGCGAGCCCGACGACTCCGGTCGGCGGCGGCCGATGCCGGTGCCGGGGTCCGAGTTCAACCTCGAGTGCGACATGGTGATCGTCGCCATCGGCACCCGGAGCAACCCGCTGCTGACTGCCACCAGCCCCGGGCTGGTCATCAACGAGTGGGGTTACATCGCGACCGACGAGTTCGGCATGACCAGCCTGCCCGGCGTCTTCGCCGGCGGCGATATCGTGCGCGGGGCGGCGACGGTCATCCTGGCCATGGGCGACGGCAAGCGGGCCGCGGCATCCATCGACTCCTACCTGCGTGGCGAGTATCCGCCGGTCAGCGAAGAGGTCGAGACGGCAAAGGCCTGAGGCGTTCGCGTCGAAATCGGTTGCGAGGCGGGTCGCCCATCCCGGATAGTCCGGATGTGGACCCCGAGCCGGCGCAGGATCGCGCCCGTCCCCGGTGGGCGAGCGGCGTCATCAACGCTTTCGGCATGCCGCTCCCAGTGCGGGAGACGGTGGTCATCGCGGTCACCACCTTTGCGATCATCGTCGATTACTACCACGACCTGGCACTCCCCTCGAGCCCGATCCTCAGCCAGGGCATCGACCGGCCGCTCCTCTTCTTCATCGTGCCGCTGGCCACTCTGCTCCTTCTCGGGGAGCGTCCCTCCGACTATGGCCTTCGACTCGGCAACTGGCGCCTGGGCGTGCCGGTCATGCTGGCCGCGATGCTCGTTCTGGCGCCGGTGATCCTCTGGCTGTCGGGCCTGCCGGACTTCATCGGCTACTACCGGCTCGACGCCCAGGGGGCGCGCAGCGTCCCGCACGACCAGCTGGGCTTCGCGCTCGCCGGTTTCGCCGCCGACGTCCTCTCGGCGGAGTTCCTGTTCCGTGGCTTCCTGATGTGGAGCCTCGTGCGAGTAGCGGGGCCCGCCGGCATCCTGATGGCCACGATCCCATTCGTGTTCGCCCACCTTGGCAAGCCCGAGCTGGAGACGCTCACCACGCTGGCCGGCGGCCTCGCGTTCAGCTGGCTCGCATGGCGCACGCGGTCGGTCCTGTACGGCGGACTGATCCACGCCTTCATCCTCGACCTGCTGCTCATCGCGGTGAACCGGTAGGAGCGTGCAGATCGTCACCCGACGCCTTTCCCTCGACCCGCTCAGGGTCGAGGATGCCGATGAGATGGTCGGGGTGCTCGCCGACGAGGAGCTGTACGCCCTCATCGGCGGGGCGCCGCCGGAGATCGAGGAGCTGCGGGCCCGTTACCGCCGGCTGGTGATGGGCCACTCGCCTGATGGCAGCGAGGAATGGCAGAACTGGATCGTCCGGCGCCGAACCGATGGACGCCCGATCGGTACCCTCGAGGCGACCATCGTCGCGAGTGAGCGGCGAGCCGACATCGCTTGGATCGTCGGACGATCGTGGCAGGGCCAGGGCTTCGCGAGCGAGGCAGCCGGGGCGCTCGTGCGGTGGCTCGAGGCGCACGGGACGAGGATCATCACCGCCCACGTGCATCCCGACCACCACGCCTCGGCCACCGTCGCGTCGCGAGCCGGTCTGTCACCCACCAGCGAGCTGCGCGACGGCGAGCGGGTCTGGCGTCGCGAAGACAGCACCGCATCGGCAGGCTCCGGGCCGTAGGCCTCACATCGCGACGAGCACCTCCTCCGGAGCATCCGACGTGCCGTTGGTCTCAGCCGCCGGCTGACCGTCGGCGCCGGTCTCGGCGACGGCCTGGATCTCCTTCGCGTACTCCTTCTTGCCACGGCCCGACAGCATCTCGAGCTGGTTGATGACGACCTCCGTCTTCCAGTGGCGGACTCCGGCATCGTCGTCCCACTGGCGGGTCTGGAGTCGACCCTCGGCGTCGATGAGCTGCCCCTTCGAGAGAAACTGCCCGGCTACCTCTGCGAGGCGGTCCCAGGCCACGAGGTTGTGGTACTCGGTCCGCTCCCCCGCTCCGCCACCGCGGAACTCGTTCGTGGCGATCGTGAAGTTGGCGACCGCCTTTCCGCTCGGCAACTTGCGCAGCTCCGGGTCCCTGGTCAGCCGGCCAACGAGCATCACCTTGTTCATGATCGGTTCCTCCTGCCCTTTCGGGCTGCGCGGCGCATCGGGCGAGGCGGCCACCGCTGCCCGCAGGCTAGGGGCCGGGGCTTATCGGGCGCTTAGTGCGCGGTTACCGAGGGGGTGCCGGCCGCGCTCCGGGCCGTCCGCGCGGCGGTCGTCAGGCCGGCGCGAGCGTCCAGTCCCCGTCCGCCCCGATCGTCACGAGGATCGAGTCCTCCGGCAGCTGGATCACTCCGTCGTACGGACCGGTCACGGACAGGAGCGGTGCCCGCGCCAGATCGTCATAGCTCCCGGGCCCCTCATCCGAATCGCCGAGGAATCCCGCGATGTCGAGGCGCCCCGCCGCCTGATGGACGACGTGGATGCCGAGGGTCTCCCTGATGGGCTCGGCCAACCGTAGGACGCGGTCGCCCGAACCGGCCAGCGACGACGCGGACCAGGACGGCGCGAGCTCGACGGGCCCGACGTCGATCGTCCATTCGCCGCCGCCGGTGACCCGGAATGCCACGGCCTGATTACCGGCCTGCCAGTCGAACAGGACGGTCCCGGAATAGGGGGAGGTCGCCGAGACGAGGACCTCGATGATGCTGTGGTCGACGGCCAGGCTCTCGACCGAGAAGGGCCCGACGCCGCTGCTCGACACCACCGCGATCGCCGTCGTCGCATCGGGGCTCGTGAACGCGACCTCGTCGTCGCCGTGGCCGGCCAGGTGAATCGTCGGGAAGTCGGTGCTGTCGGCGCCGGCCGACCCGGCCGGCGCGCTCGGGACGACCGTGCTGCACCCGCCGACCACGAGGGCCAGGCCGAGCGCCGCGAGCGTCGGACGATTCCGAATCAACCGCACGCCCGCAGTGTGACGCCATCGAGGGCGCCCATGCTCACGATCGTTCCCACCGTGCCAACCGGAGCGATCGGTCCCGGGGGCACGATAGGGACGCCTAGCGCGCGGTTGGATGCGCGGCGTCGGCCGCGATGCGGGCCAGGCGGTACGCCTCGCGGCGCACCAGGCCGCCGCTCCGCAGCAGCTCGACGACGCTCCGCTCCGTGAGGCCGAGTCCAATGGCACTCCGCGCAACCGCCGCCCAGTCCACCCCCTCCCTCCCCGCTCCCTCGTCCGATACGCCGCTGATCACGAGCGTGAGCTCGCCGCGCCCGATTGGCGGATCTGCGACAAGCTCCGCGGCCGTGGCGACGCGCACCTCCTCGTGCAGCTTGGTGAGCTCGCGACACACCGCCACGTCAACCTGCGGCGCCGTCGCGGCAAGTGCCTGCAGGAGCGCCTGGAGGCGATGCGGCGCCTCGTACAGGACCAGGGACAGGCCGAGGGTGCCAGCGGCGGCGAGCAGGCGCTCGAGGGCCCTGAGGCGTCGGGCTGCGGGCCGTGCCGGCAGAAAGCCCCCGAACAGTAACCCCGGCGACTCGACGCCGGCCACCGAGACCGCCGCCGCAACGGCTGATGGTCCGGGCACCGCCTCGACCCTGGCGCCGGCCTCCCGCGCGGCGGCGACCAGGCGCGCCCCCGGGTCGGAGACCGCGGGCATGCCGGCGTCGGTGGTCAGCGCCAGGGTGGCACCGCCTGTCAGTCGGGCCAGGAGGACCGGGAGCCGCGCCGCAGCGTTGTGGTCGGTGAACGAGATCGTCTCGGCGCGAACGCCGATGTGACGCAGGAGCCGGGCCGCCACGCGGGTATCCTCGGCGACCACCAGATCGGCGGTGCGCAGCGCCTCGGCGGCGCGCGGAGAGAAGTCACCGAGGTTGCCGATCGGCGTCCCGACGACGAGCAACCGTCCGGCGGCCACGCGCTCAGCTCCCCCGGCGCGAGCCGGGTCGCCGCCGCGGGTAGAGGTGGTCGATTCCCGGCGTGCGGAGGCTCAGTTTCGCGACGGGCGGCAGCTGTCGCTTGAACTCGTTGCGCGCGACGCGGGTCGCGAGCCAGTCGACGAGTGCGGCATCGAGTCCCGCCGCCACGCAGCGCTCGGGGCTCCAGCGACGGTCGACGAGTGCGAACAGGATCCGGTCCATGTCGTCGTAGGATGCTCCGAGCTCGCCCTCATCGGTCTGGCCCGGCCACAGGTCTGCCGAGGGCGGCTTGGCGACGATCTCGGGCGGGACCCCGAGCGCCGTGGCGACCTCTTGCAGCTGGCTCTTGTAGAGGTCGCCGATCGGCTGCAGCGCGGCGGCCATGTCCCCGTACAGCGTCCCGTAGCCGAGGAGCGCCTCGGTCTTGTTGCTCGTCCCGCAGACGAGCGCATCGAAGGCTACCGATCGATCGTAGAGGATGATCATCCGCTGCCGGGCCATGACATTTCCGCGCCGAATCCGCCCGCGCTCGTCGTCTGCCTCATCGATCAGGCCCAGCATCGGCTCGACCATCGGCGTGACATCGACTCGCTCGGTCAGGCAGCCAAGGGATTCGACGACTCGCAGTGCACCGGCCTCCGACGCCGGCGACGACTCCCGATAGGGCATCCGCACCGCCAGCAGGCACCTGGGTCCCACCGCCCGCGCGGCAAGGTAGGCCGATGTCGCCGAGTCCACCCCGCCCGAGAGGCCCACCACCAGGCGCTCAAACCCTGCCTGCTCGAGCTGCGCGCGCAGGAAGCCGGTGATGACCCCGATCGTCTGCTCGGGGTCGATCTCAGGCAGCGGGGCGCGCGCGGCGCTCACTCGTCCTCCGTGGGTGCCGGCAGGCCGGCCCGGCCGGCAATGATCCGATCCAGCTCGCGGCGGACGAGCTCGAGCCGTTCGTCGGCGAGGATCGGGAGCTGGTAGCGCTGCATCCGAAGATCATCGGTCTCGAGGGTGCCCACCGCCAGGGCCTCCTCGTAGAGCGGCGCCTCGGCGAGGACCGAGCCATCGGCGGCGAGCAGCCGCGATCCGCCCCAGAACGTGAGCCCTTCCTCGTTCCCGACCCGGTTGCAGAATGCGACCGCCACCGTGCCGAGCAGCGCGTACGCGTCCTGCATCGCGTGCCATCCGGCGATGGCGCGCATTCCGGCTGCGGAACCCGGCGCACGCGCCGGTCCGGCCGCGACGTTCACGAGCAGCGACGCGCCGTCCTGGGCCTGGAGCATCGGCAGCGACGGGTGCCAGAAGTCCTCGCACACCGACAGGCCGATCCGGCCCAACGGCTCCCCCACCTCGTGGGTGCGGATCCGGTCACCGGCCCGGGTGAATCGTCCCTCGTCGAACAGGCCGTAGGTTGGCAGGTACACCTTGCGGTGAACGCCGATGACCTCCCCGCCGCGCAGGAGCGCCGCGCTGTTGCAGTAGCGGTGCTCGGGCGTCTCCTCCACGAAGCCAATCGCCACCAGCACGTCGGGTGCCTCGGCGCTCAGCGCCGCGAGCCGCCGGTCGCCAACCCCCATGGCCACCTCCGGCACCAGGTCCTGGAGCAGGTACCCGGTCAGCGCCAGCTCGGGGAATACGACCAGGGAGGCTGCGTCCGCCCTCGCGCGGCGCAGCCAGTCGGACGCGCGCTCGAGGTTCGCGTCGACCTCGCCGAGGCGGGGCGCGAGCTGGGCGAGGGCGATCCGGTACTCCACCCGGAAAGGCTACCGCGACGGAGCGGGCTGCGGGAGTCGGTCCGGCGGTCGTTCCGGCTGAAGCCGGAACTCAGGCCCGCGGCGGCCCGGGCTCGTAGAAGTGGACACCCTCGACAGGGCCCGCGGGCGCCTCTTCGTCCTCGTCGACCTTCGGAGGTGGTGACGCCTTCAGCTTCTCGGGCAGCTCCGACACGGTCACCGGGAAATGGCACGCGACCTGGTGGCCGGGGGCGACCTGGACGAGCGGCGGGACCTCGCGAGCGCACTTCTCCTGGGCGAGGAAGCAGCGGGTCCGGAACACGCATCCACTGGGCGGGTCGATCGGGCTCGGCAGGTCGCCCTGCAGGACGATCCGCGTCCGGCGCTTCTGCTGCTGCGGATCAGGGATCGGCACCGCCGAGAGGAGCGAGTGCGTGTACGGGTGGAGGGGAGCGGAGTAGATGACCTCCTGCGGCGCCATCTCGACGATGTGGCCGAGATACATGACGGCCACGCGATGCGAGATCTGGCGGACGACCGCGAGATCGTGGGCCACGAAGAGGTAGGCGATGCCGAACTCGTTCTGGAGATCCCGAAGGAGGTTGAGGATCTGGGCCTGGATCGAGACGTCGAGTGCCGAGACCGGCTCATCGCACACGATCAGCTGCGGCCGTAGCGCGATCGCCCGCGCGATCCCGATCCGTTGTCGCTGGCCGCCCGAGAACTCGTTCGGGTAGCGGTTGTAGTGCTCCGGGTTCAGGCCGACGCGCTCCATGAGCTCCATGACCGCGCGCTTCACGCCGCCCTCGGGCTCGACCCCCTGGATACGGAACGGTGCGCTCACGATGGTACCCACCGTGTGGCGCGGGTTCAGGGCGTTGTACGGATCCTGGAAGATCATCTGGGCCTTGCGCCGCATCGGCATCAGGTCTCGGGCCGACATTCGCGTGATGTCCTGTCCGTCGATTTCGACGGAGCCCGACGTCGGCCGAACGAGCATGAGGATCGTGCGGGCCGCGGTCGTCTTGCCGGACCCGCTTTCGCCCACGAGCCCCAGGGTCTCGCCGGCGTTGAGGGTCAGATCAATCCCATCCACTGCCTTGACCTGCCCCACCGTCCGCGGGATGAGCCCTCGCGACTTCACGGGGAAGAAGGTATGGAGATCGGAGACGCGAATGATCTCCTTCGCTTCGGTCGTCATGACGGGCCACCCGCCCCGGACAGGTTGCGCAGAACCTCCTGCGCGATCTGCCGGCGTTCCTCGGGCGGCAGGTGGCAGCGCACCAGGTGGTCTGGCCCGGACGGCAGGAGCTCGGGGCGCACGGTCATGGAGAGCCCGTGGGTGCGGGCCGCGTAGTTGCAGCGCGGCTGGAAGACGCAGCCCGGCGGAAGGTTGATCGGTGAGGGCGGGTTCCCGCGAATCGGCTCCAGGCGCGCGGTGAGCGACCGGTCCATGCGGGGCACCGACGAGAGGAGGCCGAGGGTATAGGGCATCTCGGGCTCCGCGTAGATCACGCTGGTCGGCGCCACCTCCACGAGCCGCCCGGCATACATCACCGCCACCTGGTCCGATACGTCCGCGACGATCCCGAGGTCGTGGGTGATCAGGATGACCGTCGTCCCGAACTCCTCCTGCAGGGTCGCGATCAGCTCGAGAATCTGGGCCTGGACGGTGACGTCCAGCGCGGTCGTTGGCTCGTCGGCGATGAGCAGCCCTGGTGAGTTGATGAGCGCCATCGCGATCATCACCCGCTGGCGCATCCCGCCCGAGAGCTGGTGCGGGTAGGCGTCGACGCGGCGTTCGACGGCCGGGATCCCCACCCGGCGGAGCATGTCGATCGTTTCCACCCGAGCCTGCTTGTTGCTGATCTTCCGATGGGCCTGAATCGCCTCGACGATCTGGTCGCCGATGCGGTAGAACGGGTGGAGGCTCGACATGGGGTCCTGGAAGATCATTGCGATCTCCGAGCCGCGGATCGCCTGGACCTCGGCCGGGGGCAGCGCGACCAGCTCCTCGCCGTCGAGCCAGATCTGACCCGACACCTGGGCCATCTTGCGATCCACGAGCCCCATGATTGCCTGCGCGGTGACGCTCTTCCCCGAGCCGGACTCGCCGACGATAGCGAGTGTCTTCCCACGCTCAAGGGTGAGCGAGACGCCGTCCACGGCGTGGACGAGGCCATCCTCGGTGGGAAATGCCACCGAGAGGTCGTTGATCTGCAGGAATGGCCGGTCGAGGTCCTCCGCGGGGCGCACGGCCGGTTGCGTCATGCGACGCGCACCCGCGGGTCGAGGACTCCATAGAGGATGTCGACGACCAGGTTCATGAAGATGATGAAGCTCGCGGTGAGCATGGTGAGCCCGGTGATCACGGGCAGGTCCGCGTTCGTCACGGAGCTGACCGCGAGCGAACCGAGGCCCGGCAGGCTGAAGATGTTCTCCGAGATGATCGCCCCGCCGAGGAGGCCCGCGAGGTCGAGCCCGGCAGCGGTGACGATTGGCGTGAGGCCGGCACGCAGCGCGTGCTTCACTACGACCGTCCGTTCCGGCAGGCCCTTGGCGCGCGCGGTCCGCACGAAGTCGTCGCTGAACACCTCGAGCACCTGGTTCCGCGTAAGGCGCATGTAGAACGCCGCGTAGAGGACCGCGATCACGATCCAGGGCAGGATCATCGTCTGGAGGAACTGGACCGGGTTATCGAACGGCGAGATGTAGTTCGGGAACGGGAGCCAGTTCAGCTTCAGGATGACGAAGAAGATGAGCATGAGTCCGATGAAGAACGAGGGCATCGAGTAGCCGACGAGGGCGATGCCCATCACCGTGCGGTCCTGCCAGCGCCCGCGGCGCAGCGCAGCGTAGATGCCCGCCGAGATGCCGGTTATCAGCCAGAGCAGGAAGCCGCCGATCGCAAGCCAGAACGTGACGGGAGCGGCGGTCATGATCAGCGTCAGGACCTGCTCGTGGCGCGAGAAGGAGTAGCCGAGGCACGGCGCGTCGCACCTGATCGGCTGAGGCGAGCTCGGGGAGTACGTGCGCCCAACGAAGAGACCGACGACGAACTTCTCGTACTGGACGGGGATCGGGTCATCCAGCCCGAGGCGGTGTCGGTTCGCCTCGATGATCTGCGGGCTGCAGGCCTTGCCGCAGCTCAGCCTCGCCGGGTCGGCCGGCAGCAGGCTGAAGAGCACGAAGACCGTGATGCTCAGGAGGATGAGGAGCAGGATCATGCTGAGGATGCGTCGAACGATGTATCCAGCCACGTTTCCTGCTCTCCCTGTTCAGCATCGAGGGATAACGGGGCCGGGGGGGAGCGGCAGTGCCGCTCCCCCCGGCGGGTTGCTCGGGAATGAGACCTACGGCGTCACGTACATCACGCCGTATGCCCACGACCCGTACGGGGGCCACTGGTAGATGGGACCAAGGTTCGTCCCGGCCAGCCTCTGTTGGAGGCCGAAGGTCGTCGGGATCACGAAGACGTTCTGCATCGCCCGCTTGTTCAGGTCCTGCCAGTCCTTGGCCTGGGTCGGCCGATCGAGCTCCGACAGCGCCGCACTGACGTCGTCGTTCCACGTCGGGTCATTCGTCCCGGCGTTCGACTGATCGACACGAGACAGATTCCAGCCACCGGTGTTCGTGAACAGCGGTGGGACGACCGTCGAGGCGTTCGGCCAGTCGGGACCCCACCCGCCATAGCCGAATTCGTGAGCCTTCTGGTCATCGAACACGATGCCGTAGTACTGGCCCGGCTCGATTGGGTTCGCGGTGACGTTGAAGCCGGCCAGCTGGAGAGAGGCGACGATGCCGTCTGCCTCCTTCGCGTGCACAGGGGTGTTCGGGAAGTCGTAGGTCAGCGAGGGTGCCGCCTCCCCGGACTGGGAGATCAGCTGCTTCGCCAGGTCCGGATCCCCATTGTCCGGGATTGCCTGGCCGAACATGTCGGTCCACATCCCGGTCGGGGCGTAGTCCATGCCGATGTTCGGCTTGATCACGCCGTCTCCGAGGGTGCCGGCGAACGCTCCACCACCGGCCAGGCGATACGCCGCCCGGTCGACGGCGACTGCCATCGCCTGTCGGATCTTCACGTTCGGAACCTTGTTGACGTCAATCCAGAGGTACCTGGAGTAGGGGTCGAATGCGCTCCACGCGCGGCCCGCGTACTCCGGCTTCGGGGTGTTTTCGTCAGCAAAGATGGTCGGCAGGTTCTCGGGCTGGGTTAAGCCATACACCACCGCGTAGGCATCGTTGCCCTGGCTCTGGAGGAGCCGCTGGTCGATGACCTTGGGGTCGATCCCGAAGTCCATCTCCCACTTGTCGGGATAGGCCTTGCGGACCGTGTCGGTGCTCGCATCCCACTTGTCGTTCCGGACCAGGATCAGCTTCCCGCCGTTGCCGGTCGTGTAGCTGTCGATCTTGTACGGCCCGTCGGACATCGGGAACGGGGACTGGGCTCCGTACGACTCACCGGTGTCGACGCCGGGGTGATCCGTCGGGTTCGGCACTGCGCAGAAGCCGAGGGTGACCGTGTAGTTGAAGTCCGCGACGGGCTGGTTCAGGTTGAAGGTGATCGTGTTCCCATCGCAGGTGACCGCCTTGTCGAAGAGGGCCTGCTGAGCCGGGGTCGCCGTGTACGGTCCCGGGTACCCGGTGCCGTTGGCGGCGGCCTTATCCTTCGGGATGTCGAGGTATTGGATCGCGTACGTCGGGCCGGCGTTGATGACGTCGGTCGCGAACGTTCGCGAGGTGCCATACGCGACATCGGCACAGGTGACCGCGGAGCCGTCCTGCCAGGTCAGCCCGTCACGCAGGGTGAAGCTCCACTGCGTCGCGTCGGCGTTCGGCGTTCCGGTGTCGGTCGCCATGTCCGGCTGCAGGGTGTTGGCAGTGTTCGCGTCCTCGCCCCAGTTGTACCAGGTCAGCGAGCGATAGATCGTCGACTGGAGGAACGCGAGGTCCTCACCGGTGTAGTTCCGCTGGGGGTCGAGATACTGCAACTGTTCTGCCTGGGTCAAGAGGTAGATCGTTCCGCCGGCGGTTGGGCCACCGGTTGACGGCGCGGCGCTTGCGCCCGTCGAGCCTCCCGGTGCCTGACTGCCTGATGTCGTGGCTGATGGCGATGCGCCGCCGCAGGCCGCGAGGGCCAGCGTCACCGCAACGCCGAGAGTCAACGCACGGAGCGATCGCCCGTGTGATCTCACCAATGTTCCGTCCTCCAACGAGTTGGGCCCGGGAAGATCCCGCGCAAAGCGATGCCAGATCATACACGGTGCCCTAGGGGCGTATGCAAGGGCCGATGGAACCTCCACCGACCGGGACGACCCGGATCAATGCGTGACTCTCGGGTCGAGTGCGTCTCGGAGCGCGTCCCCGAGCAGGTTGAACGAGACCACCAGGATCACCAGCAGCGTCCCGGGGATGAACAGGTAGCTCGGCACGACGTTGAAGAAGGTCACCGACTGCGCGAGCATCGCGCCGAAGGTCGTGTCGGGTGGGGTCACGCCCACACCGAGGAAGGAGAGGGCGGCCTCGAGGCCGATGTAGGCGGGCAGGGTCAGCGTCGCATAGACGAGGATCGGCGCCCACAGGTTTGGCAGGATCTCGGTGAAGAGGATCCGCCGTTTGCTCGATCCCATCGCGACGGCGGCCTCGACGAACTCGCGCTCGCGAAGGCTGAGCACCTGGCCGCGCACGATGCGGGCCAGGTACGGCCACCCGAAGACGCTCATCACCAGGATCAGGTAGAGCATGCGCGACGCGAGGCCCTGCGGCACCCCGAGATCGGTAAGCCGGTCGGTCATGACACCCGACAGGGCGAGGATGATCAGGAGGAATGGGAAGGCGAGGACGAGATCCATCAACCGCCCAATGACGTTGTCCGTCCAGCCACCGCTGTAGCCAGCCACGATCCCTACCACGGTGCCGATCGTGACCGTGAGGAAGGTGGCGGTCGTCGAAATGATCAGCGAGATGCGGAGCCCGAACAGCAGCTGAGCGAAGATGTCGCGCCCGGTCCCCCACTCGACGCCGAGGAGGTGCTTGGCGGAGATGCCGCCGAACGCGCCGAGAGGCGCGCCGCCGAGGTCGCTGATCGACGTCGCGTCGAGCTTGTACGGATTGAGGCCGGCCCAGCCACCGACGATCGGGCCCACGATGGCGCTCAGGTAGAAGACGATGAGGATGATCAGGCACACCATCGCGACGCGATCGCGGCGGAGGCGCGCCCAGACGATCTCGCGCAGGCTTCGCCCACCCTCGCCCTGGGCCTCACCCAGGATGGTCGGGACTGCCTGGATGTCGCGCTCAACGTCGATCATCGCACGGAGAGTAGCACGTCGCGCCAGATGTCAACGGTCGATGCGGCGAGCGCGCCGCTCAACGAATGGCCGCCATTCACGGCAATTCCTGCGTGCGATGCGGCCTCCAGGACAGGTCGGGGTGCCGGGCTGCGGACGCCTCGTCGAGGCGGCCGACCGGGGTCGTGCGCGGCGCCCGCTTCAGTGACTCGGGGTCCGACGCGGCGGTGTCCGCGATCTCGAGCATGATCGCGGCGAAGCGGTCCAGCGTCTCGAGCGATTCGGTCTCGGTGGGCTCGATCATCAGCGCCTCTTCGACGATGAGCGGGAAGTAGATCGTCGGCGGATGGACGCCGCGATCGAGGATCGCCTTCGCGATGTCGAGGGTGCTCACCCCGTACTCCCGCCGCTGGCGACGCCCGCTGAACACGACCTCGTGCTTGCAGATGCGGTCATACGGCAGGTCGTAGGTGCCGGCCAGCCGTACCCGAAGATAGTTGGCCGCCAGAACGGCGTCGTCGCTGATCGTCCGCAGCCCGGCCTCCCCGTTGCTGCGGATGTACGCATAAGCGCGGACGAACATGCCGAAGTTGCCGGTGTGGCTTCGGACCCGGCCGATACTCTCCGGTCGGCCCCGGGGGTCCTCGAGCTCGAACCGCGCTTCCTCCGTCGAGCGGCGCGCCCAGGCGTTGGCCAGGACCGCCTGCGGATCACCAGCCACCAGGCGCGGGAGTGGTCCCGGCAGGAACGGTGCCAGGCGCTCGCTGACCCCAACCGGGCCGGCACCCGGCCCTCCCCCGCCGTGCGGTGTCGAGAACGTCTTGTGCAGGTTGAAGTGCATGACGTCGAAGCCGGCCTCCCCCGGTCGGAATCGGCCGAGGATGGCGTTCAGGTTGGCGCCGTCCATGTAGGCAATGGCGCCCGCCTCATGGACCGCGGCCACGACCTCGTCGATCTGGTCCTCGAAGATGCCGAGGGTGCTCGGGTTCGTGATCATCAGGGCCGCGGTGTCCGGCCCGAGCGCCACGCGCAACGCCTCGAGGTCGATGCCGCCGCGCAGGTTGGATGGAATCGTCACGGTCTGGTACCCGACCATCGAGGCGGTCGCCGGATTCGTGCCGTGGGCGCTGTCGGGGATGAGCACGCGCGTGCGCTGCTCACCCTCCCCGCGCGACCGATGGAAGGCACGGGTCATCAGCATGCCCGTCAGCTCGCCCTGCGCGCCGGCGGCGGGCTGCAGGCTGACCGCGGCGAATCCGCTGATCTCGCGGAGCAGCTCGGCGAGCAGCCATTCGAGCTCGAGCGAGCCCTGGCTCAGCGCGGCGGGGTCGAGCGGGTGCGAGCCGGCCAGTCCCGGCAGCCGGGCGGCCCACTCGTTCACCTTCGGGTTGTACTTCATCGTGCAGGAGCCGAGCGGGTAGAAGCCGATCTCGATCGAGTGGTTCAGGTGGCTGAGCCGGTTGAAATGGCGGAGGAGGTCCAGCTCGCTGACCTCGGGCAGGCCAGGCGGGTCAACGCGTCGAGCCGACGGGGGGACCTCGGGCTGGCGCGACGCCGCGGCGACGGCTGTGGCGGACGGCGCCGGGAAGCGGACCGCCCGGCGCCCGGGTCGCGACGCGGCGATGATGAGCGGCTCCACGACCTGCGGCGCGTCGCCGGCGGACGGCGATGAGAATGCGGCGCCGCGCCCGGAGCGGTCGGTCGGAGGCCGCTCGGTCATGTTCATCGCGCGGTCTCGAGGGCTGCCACCAACGCCTCGATCTCGGCATCGGTGGTCAGCTCGGTGGCCGCCAGGAGCAACGTGTCATCAAGCTCCGGATAGTCCCGCTCGAGGGGCAGCCCGGCGACGATCCCCCGATCGACGAGCGCCGCGTGGCGCCGCGCGGCCTCGGGGATGCGCATGGCGACCTCGGCGAAATAGGGGGCGCCGAAGCGCCGCTCACCGAGTCCCGCCTCCTCGATCGTCGTCGCGAGGTGGCGGGCCTGGGTCATCGACAGCTCGGCGACCTCCCGGAGTCCATCGGGCCCGACCGAGGTCAGGTAGGCGGTCGCCGCGAGGGCGCACAGGGCCTGGTTCGTGCAGATGTTGCTGGCGGCCCGCTCGCGCCGGATGTGCTGCTCGCGGGCCTGGAGGGTGAGCACGTAGCCACGCCGGCCCGCCGCGTCCCGTGTGGCGCCCACGAGGCGTCCGGGCATCTGGCGCACCGACGCCATGCGCGCCGCCATGATTCCGAGGTACGGGCCACCGAACGAGACCGCGATCCCGAGCGGCTGTCCCTCGGCGGCCACGATGTCGGCGTCATAGGCTCCCGGCGGAGCCAGGACTGCGAGTGAGATCGGCTCCACCACCGCAACCAGCTGGGCGCCAACGCCGTGGGCCGCGCGAGCCAGCTCGGCCATCGGCTCGATCCCCCCGAAGAAGTTCGGCTGCTGAGCGATGAGGCAGGCCACCTGCTCGTCGAGGGCGGCGTTCGCCGCCTCGGGTCCGGTGAGGCCGCTGCCGCCCGGGCCCAGGTCGGCGGGCACCTCGATGACCTCGACGCCGGGGCCGTCGCAGTAGGTGCGGAGGACCGCGCGGACCTGCGGGTCGACGGCCACGGACACCGCGATCCGGTGACGACCCGTGAGTCGACAGGCCATGAGCGCCGCCTCCGCCGTGGCCGTTGCGCCGTCGTAATGGCTGGCGCTGGCGACCTCCATCTCCGTCAGCTCGCAGATCAGGGACTGGAATTCGTAGATGCTCTGCAGCGTGCCCTGGCTGACCTCCGGCTGGTACGGCGTGTAGGCCGTGGCGAACTCGCTGCGGCCGATGACCTCGTCGACGACCGACGGCACGAGATGCCGGTATGCACCCGCGCCGAGGAACGAGACGGCAGGGATCCGGTTCCGGCTCGCGAGGCGGCTCAGCTCGGCGCGCACCTCCTGCTCGCTGAGGGCCGGCGGCACGGCGAGGCGCGTCGCGCGTACCGACTCGGGCACGTCGGCGAACAGGTCATCGATGCCGGCCACCCCGATCGCGGCCAGCATCCGGCTCCGCTCCGGATCGGTGTGGGGCGAGTAGGTCATCAGCCGGCGGTGAGCTCGGCGTACGAGGCCGCATCGAGGAGGCTGTCGAGCTCGCCCGGGTCGGCGAGCTCGAGGCGCAGGATCCAGCCCTCCCCGAACGGGTCGGAGTTCAGGAGCTCCGGTCGGTCGGCGAGGGCCGCGTTGACCTCGGTCACGGTGCCGGAGACCGGGGCGTAGAGATCGCTCACCGCCTTCACGCTCTCGACGACCCCGCAGCTCCCGAACTGGGACAACGCGGTTCCCGGCTCCGGCGCTTCGACAAAGACGATGTCGCCGAGCTCATCGGCGGCGAAGCTCGTGATGCCGATCGTCGCCTGCAACCCGTCGGTCCGCACCCATTCGTGTTCCTTCGAGTAGCGGAGGTCGTCTGGATACATCGGGCTGTGGACTCCTTGGCTGCTCGAACGCTCGCGGGGCGCCCGGCTAGGCGGCGACCGGGTGCGGGCGCTTGTAGAACGGCAACTTTACCTGCTCCGCGGCGCAGGGTCGGCCTCGGACGACCACCTCGACCATGGCACCGACCTCGGCGGCGCCAACCGGGAGATAGGCCATCGCGATCCGCTCGTGGAGGGTCGGCGACGCGCTGCCGCTCGTCACGATTCCGACCTCCGTACCGTCGACGCGCACCGGGTAGCCGTGCCGAGCGATCGCGTTGTCGCGCATGATGAGGCCGACGAGCTTCCGCCGCGGCCCCGCCTGCTGGACGGCGGCCAGCGCGGCGCGTCCCATGAACTCGCCCTTGTCGAGCTTCACGACGCGCCCGAGGTTGGCCTCGTACGGATTCGTCCCGCGGTCGAGCTCGTTGCCATACAGCGGCATCCCCGCCTCGAGCCGCAGCGTGTCACGGCTGCCGAGGCCGCAGGCGCGGATCCCGAGCGACTCCCCGGCCTCCAGCAACGTATCCCACAGGCGGGCGGCGCGGCGCGCCTCGCAGAACAGCTCGAAGCCGTCCTCGCCGGTGTAGCCGGTCCGCGCGACCATGCACTCGACGCCGCCAAACTCACCGCGGGTGGATCGGTAGTAGCCGAGGGCGGTGAGGTCGAGCTCGGTGAGGCGGGTGAGGAGCTCCGCGGCGCGCGGCCCCTGCGGAGCGAGCAGCGCGGTCCGGTCCGAGTGATCCTCCACCGCGGCGTCGAAGTCGCCATGACCCCGCAGCGTATCGAGCTGCTCGAGGACCGCATCGCGGTTCGCCGCGTTGCAGACGATGAGGAAGCCCTCGTCCGCCCGGTACACGATGAGGTCGTCGATGATTCCACCGTCCGCGGCGCACAGCATCGAGTACTGCGCCTGGCCGGCCTCGAGGCGCGCGGGGTCGCTCACGACGGCGTAGCGGGTGAAGGCGAGGGCCTCGGGCCCGCGGATCAGGACCTCGCCCATGTGCGAGAGGTCGAAGAGCCCGACCGAGGTGCGGACGGTCTCGTGCTCTTCGAGGATGGACCGGTACTGGACGGGCATCTCGTACCCGGCGAACGGGACCATCCGCGCGCCGAGCGCGAGGTGCGCGGCGTGGAGCGGCGTCTCCCGCAGCGGGCCGTCCGCAGCGCTCATCCGGTCGCCTCGCCCGCCGCGGGCGACGGCTCGGCGCGGAGCGGCCCGATCAGCCCGGCCGCCTGCTCCACGACGCTCCGCTCGGTGGCGTGGGTCATCACCGCCAGGGCCTCATCGATCTGCAGCCAGCGGACCTCGTCGAACTCGTGGTCGTGGTCGTCGAGCGAGCCGCCGAGGGGCTTCATGAGGAAGAAGTGGACGGTCTTGCGGAATCGCGTGCGGCCGCGGACGAACGTGTAGAAGATCGAGCGGATCGGCCGTTCGACCGCCACCCGCAGCCCGGTCTCCTCACGAGTTTCGCGGAGCGCGGTCTCCTCGAGCGTCTCGCCCGCATCCGGCGTCCCCTTGGGCAGCGCCCAGAGCGCGGGAGATCGTCGATGGACGAGCACGATCTCGGCGCGTCCACCCCGGTTGCGGTGGACGACACCCCCTGCCGAGGTTGCCCGTGCGCTGCGCAGGCCGGCCACGGGCGCGGCTACGCGCGGCGAGCGCGCTGGAGCCCGAGCGGCAGGGCCGTGCGGCGATGGAGGACGCGGGCAGCGCCGCCGACGGCCGGGAAGTGGAACTGGGCGGTCCCCGAACGCAGCGCGGCGATCGTCGGACGGGTGTGTCGGTTGAGCCGCGGCCGGTGATAGGTGATCGTCGGGTGCGGCAACCCCATCCGCGCGGGGGGGACCCGGCGTCGAACGGCGCCGAAGTCGATGGACGGGTGTGAGAGGAAGCGAACGGTGAGGCTCACTCGCATGCGCGGCATTGTACGCGGCGCCCCGGGTCGCGCAACCGATTCTCGGCAACGGTGGCGACCGCGGTCAACGCCGTTCGTCAAGCAGGTCGCGATACAGCGCCTCCACCTCGCCGATCCGGCGTGCGAGATCGAACCGCTCCGCCTCGCCGGCCGCGCCTTCAGCCAGTCGTCCGCGCAGCGCTCGATCCGCGACGAGGCGGCCGATGGCCGCCGCCAGCCGTAGCATCCCTTCGACGGCGGGCTCCGGGTTGACGATGATCCCGTTCACGTCGTCGACCACCGCGTCCTCGACGCCCGGGCCGCGAAGAGCGACGACCGGCAGCCCGCAGCCGGCCGCCTCGGCGAGCACGAGCCCCTGCGTCTCAGTCTGTGACGCGAACGCGAACAGGTCCGCGCCCGCCGCCAGGCCCAGCGCCTCGGGATGCGGCAGCGCCCCGGCAAGGTGGACGCGGCCCGCGAGGTCGGCCTGCACGACCCGGTCGCGGAGCCATCCGAACGCCGGCCCGTCGCCAACGAGCATGAGGCGCGCACGCGCCTGGACGGCGGCCGCGCGGGCGAAGGCCTCGACGAGGAGCCTGACGTTCTTCTCTTCCGCGAGACGCCCAACCGAGACGACCACCACGGCGTCGGGTGGCCAGCCGGCAAGGCGACGCGGATCTGCAACCCGCAGCGCGCGGATGCCGGCGAGGTCGACGCCGGTCGGGATCATGCGCACCAGCGGCCTGCCCCGCGGGCCGAGGCGCGCGCGGATCTCCGTGGCCAGCGCGCTGCCCGGCGCGATGACCGCCGAGCAGCCGGTCCACCAGCGTTGCAGGTAGGCCTCGACCACGGCGGCGCCCGGCGCCGCCGCCCACCCGAGGTAGTGGGAGTAGTCGCCGAATCGCGTGTGGTGAGTGAAGACCAGCGGGGCCCTCGCGCGCCGCGCAGTGCGGCGGGCCATGAGCCCGCTGACGAATGGCGACTGGGCGTGGACGATGTCCGGCATGAACGCCGCCGCCGTGCGCAGCGCCGCAGAGCGGACCGGCCAGGGCATTCGGTACCCGCGCGGGACGCGGCCCGGCGCCTGGTAGGACGGCAGCCACGCGACGCGGGGCGCCGGACCCGGCGCTCCGGCAGCACCGGCCCCATGGCGTCGCGATCGAGTGGTGCCGGCGCCACGAGCAGGACGTCGTGGCCGGCGCGGCCCAGGCCGTGCGCCAGCGCCTCCGTCGAGATCGTCACCCCCGACAGGTACGGCAGGTACGTTTCGGCGAAGAGGGCGACCCGCAGGGCCCCCTCGCTCATCGTGACCGCTCCCCGACGTGCAGGGTCGTCATCCCGCCGGTCAGCCAGCGCCAGCGGACGTCGACGAGGCCGGCACCTGCCATCAGGTCGGCGACCGCTTCAGGCGCCGGGTAGCTGTCGAGACTCGCCGGGAGGTAGGCGTACGCCGCCCCGCCGCCGGCGAGCCGTCCCAATAGCGGTACGACGCGCCGGAACCAGGTGGCGTGCACGAGTCGCGGCAGCAAAGCCCGAGGAGTCGCGATCTCGAGCACCACGACACGCCCGCCCGGCGCAGTCACCCTGGTCATCTCCGCGACCGCGCGCGCGTAGTCGGGCAGGTTCCGGAGCCCGAAGCCGATCAGGACCGCATCCACGCTCCCGGCCTCGATCGGGAGCCGCAGGGCGTCCGCCTCCTGCCACGAGATGCCGGCCGCACCCGGCGCGCGGTGAACTGCGCGGGCCAGCTCGAGCATCCGGGGCGCGGCATCGATCGCCTCGACGTGGCCGGTAGGCCCCACGACCTCGGCCGCCGCGCGTGCCAGCATGCCGGTGCCACATGCGACATCCAGGACTCGCAGGCCCGGCCGCAGGCCGGCCGCATCGAGGGCGGCGCGGCGCCAGCGCGCTCGAGGCCGGAGGTCATCACCGTGTTCAGCGCGTCGTATCGCCCCGCGATCCGATCGAACATCGCGCGGACCTCGGCGGGCGCGTCGGGTTCCCGGTTGGCGATGACCTCATGGCGCGCCACCGGCAGCGGCCGCGGCACCGGGGGTCGCGCGCTCCGGGTCCCGGACGTGGGGGACGAAGAGCAGGCCGCCCATGAGAACCGCCCCCACCAGGCCGGCAGCGACCATCGTCGCGCCGGGCCCGAGCGCGCCGGCGACCGGCCCGGTGAGGGCAAAGGAGAGCGGGCACCAGCCCGGTCGAGAGCAGCCAGTCGAGGCTCGAGACGCGGCCGAGCAGCCCACGCGGCACGAGCTGCTGCAGCAGCGTGGTCCAGATGATCTGGCCAACTTCGAACAGGGCCGCGGTCGCGAAGCCGATGAGGACCGCCTGCCAGAGGTCGTTCATGAGCCCGTATCCGGCGAGGAGCGCGACCCCGCCGCTCCAGGCCGCGTACATGACCGTGATCCGTCGCCGTGGCAGCCCGAGCTGGCCGACCCCGATGGCGGCCAGGATCGAACCCACGCCGCTGACCGCGTAGATGAGGCCGAGCGCCTCGGGCCCGAGCAGGAGCCGATTCTTGACCAGGTACGGCAGCAGCACCTGCACCGGACCGATGAAGGCCAGGAGGCTGAACATGGCGGACACCAGCGTCGCCCAGCACCAGGGCTTGGCCCGAACGAAGGTGAGGCCCTCGCCGACCTCGTGAGTGTCTGGCGCAGGCCGTGGGCCACGACCGCGCGGCCCGGTCGCGTGGCGATCCCGGCCAGGGCCACCGCGGACACCAGGAACGAGGCGCCGTCGATGAGGAAGGCGATCCCGGCGCCGAGCCGGGCAACGACGAAGCCGGCGATCGCCGGCCCCGCCAGGCGGACCATCAGCGGGCGGAAGAGCCCCTGGAGCGCATTGGCCTGCGGCAGCAGCGCCTCCGGGAGGAGGTCGGGGACGATGGCGGTCGAGGCCGGGTTGAAGAAGGCGTCGCCGAGGCCCACGAAGGCGATCAGGACCAGGAGGTGCCACAGCTCGATCTGCCGCCGAGCGAGAGGATGCCCAGCAGGCCGATCGCCGCGGCCGCACCAGGTCGGCGCCGATCATCAGCCAGCGGCGGTCGTAGCGATCGCTGAGGACGCCGCCGAGCAGGAGGAACAGGACGAGCGGGATCGTCCAGGCAACCCCCACCACCGAGAGCGCGGTCGGCACGTTGCTGATCTCGTAGACCTGCCAGGCCAGTGCGACCGCGAAGAAGCCGTCGCCGAGCAGCGAGACGACGGACCGGCGAGCATGAGCAGCGCGTAGTCGCGCTCGCCGAGTGGTTCGAGGAGGCGGACGGCGCGGAGCCGGGCGCGGATCCGCGCCGGGAGCCTGGCATCGGTCAGCTCATGGGTGTGTGAGTGGTGGGCGATACTGGATTCGAACCAGTGACCTCACGGATGTGAACCGTGCGCTCTAACCAGCTGAGCCAATCGCCCACGCGGGGACCCGCAGTATAGCCGGGGCCCGCGGGCGTTCAATCGGCCCGCGCCGGCGAGGCGTTGCCAACCGCGCGAGCTCCTCGTCGCTGTGCCCGTCACCTCGACCCATTTGCGGCGTCCCCGTCCGCCGACCAGCACGACCCGCCCGGGGGGCACCCCGAGGGCCGCCGCGACCAGCCGCAGGACGGCCCGGTTCGCCTCGCCGTCGGCCGGCGGCCGCGTCACGCGAACGCGGAGGACGTCATTCGACAGGGCCCCACCGCTCGGCGGCGGCCCGCGGGGCGACCGCCAGCCCCAGCGCGCGATCCCGCCTCAGTGCGCAGGCGGACGATGAGGCGGGAGATCACGCCCAGCAGCAGCATCGCCACCAGCGGCGACCAGTCGATGCCGGCGGTGGGCGGCAGCACGCGGCGGATCGGGCCAGGATCGGCTCGGTGACCTGGTAGATGAACGCGACCAGCCCGCCGCCGCCGGTAGGCGCGACCCAGCTCACCACGACGCGCGCGATGATCAGGATCCACAGCACGAACGAGAGCAGGATGAGGAAGTTGTAGAGCACGAGCGTCATGGTGCCCGAGGATAGCGCAGGGCTTGCGTCCCCTCGGTCAGCCGATGGGCAACGTCAGGCAGGGCGCGGACCGAAGATCGCCGTGCCGACCCGCACCAGGGTGGCTCCCTCCGCCACCGCTGCCTCGGCATCGGCGCTCATGCCCATCGAGAGCTCCGGCAGCGCAAGGCCGGCGCTGGCTGAGCCGGTCGCGCAGCTCGCGTAGCCGGCGAACACGCTCGCGCCTCGCGTCCGGCGCCCCGTAGCGCCCGATCGTCATGAGGCCGACCGGTGCCACCCCGCCGGCATTCGCCAGCGCCGCCGCGTGGGTCGCTCCAGGTCCTCCGGCTCGAACCCGGCCTTCTGGCCTCGCCGGTGAGGTTCACCTGCAGCAACAACCTGGGGTGGCGTGCGTCCTCGTGGGCGATGCGGCCGAGCCGCGCGAGCAGCTCGAGCGAGTCCACCGAGTGGACGGTGGGGAACAGGGCGAGGGCGCGGCGCGCCTTGTTCGACTGCAGACGGCCCACGAAGTGCCAGTCGGCCCCGGGCAGCGCGGCGACCTTCGCCTCCGCCTCCTGGACCCGGTTCTCCCCGAACGCGACCAGGCCCGCGGCTCGAGCGGCCGGCACGTCCGTCCAGCCGACAGCCCTTGGTGACGGCCACGAAGCGGACCCCGACGGGGTCGCGGGCGTTCTCGCGGCCGCGTGGCGCGGAGGCGGTCAGCGAGGCGCGGAGTCGGCGGGGATCTGGGCGGTCGGCGTCAGCTCCGGTTCCCGACGGTCTCCACGTGCTGGGAGCGGTGCGGCAGCCGCCCCGGTCTGTGGCCGGTCTCGCAGTCCATCGCCGGTCTTCGCCTCCCGAGCGGATAAAAACAGTCTGATAGGAGCGCGAGAAGTCGCGTTGTTCTAAGCGACGTGGTTGGTCTGAGACGGCGAGGACACGGGTCCAAACACGGAGATAACGCGCGGAGACCCGCCGGGAGTCACTCCCTCTTGCGGCGCAGGAAGGACGGGATGTCGAGGTCGGTCTCGGAGTAGGCGGGCCGTCGGCCGCCGGGCGCACCGGGAGCGGCTGGCGCTCGGTGACGCGGGTCTCGACCGTCTCCCGCTCTCGCCGACGCGCGAACGGCGACGGCTCGGGCATCTGGTCCTCGAGGCTCTGCCGCTGCTGGCGGTCGCGCTCGATCTCGGCCAGGATCTCGCGGCTGCGCTCGTCGAGCTACGTCTCGACGCCGCTCGCGGCCTCCGCGCCGGAGCGGCCACCGCGCGGCCCGGCTGCCTCGGCTTTTTGGTCGCGTCGAAGCCGGTGGCGATGACCGTGACCTTCACCTCGTCTCGCATCCGGTCGTCGATGACCGTGCCGAAGATGATGTTCGCCTCCGGATCGGCCGCCTCCTTGATGACCTCGGCCGCCTCGTTGACCTCGAACAGGCCGAGTCCGAGCCGCCGGTCACGTTGAAGAGGATGCCGCGCGCGCCGGTGATGTTCACCTCGAGCAGCGGGCTCATGACGGCCGCCCGCGCCGCCTCGACCGCGCGCTTCTCGCCGGTGCCGATGCCGATGCCCATCATGCGCTAGCCGGCGTCGCGCATGATCGTCTTCACGTCGGCGAAGTCGAGGTTGATCAGGCCGGGGACCGTGATCAGGTCGCTGATGCCCTGCACGCCCTGGCGCAGCACGTCGTCCACGACCCGGAAGGCGTCGAGGATCGAGGTCTTCTTGTCGACGACCTGCGCAGCCGCTCGTTCGGGATCGTGATCAGCGTGTCGAACTTGTCCTTGAGCAGCTCGGAGAACTGCTCGGCCTCGAGCTTGCGCCGCACGCCCTCGAAGCTGAACGGCTTCGTCACCACGCCGACGGTCAGCGCGCCGAGGTCCTTCGCGATCTCGGCGATGACCGGCGCGGCGCCCGTTCCCGGTGCCGCCGCCCATCCCGGCGGTGATGAAGATCATGTCGGCGTCCTTGAGCGCCTCGTAGATCTTCTCCGAGTCCTCTTCGGCGGCTTGCTGCCCGACGCTCGGGATCGGCGCCGGCGCCGAGCCCGTGGGTCAGCTTGTCGCCGATGTGGATCTTGTGCGGCGCGTCAGCTCTGGAGGAGCGCCTGGGCATCGGTGTTCACCGCGATGAACTCGACGCCCTCATCTCGGCGCGAATCATCCGGTTGACGGCGTTGCTGCCGCCGCCACCGACGCCGATGACCTTGATGAGTGCGAAGTTCTCGGTCCGATCGGAGTGGCATCGGGAGCGTACTCCTGCGCGATGGGGTGTTGAATTGCTCAACCCGTCTCGCCGCGGGTTTGACCGATTCTAGCGAGGCTGGCGGAGCGTCGTGGGCGGTTTTATCCACAGTCGGGCGGCGAGTTATCCACAATGCGAAAATCGCCGGTGGACGGGAGCCGGCAACGCTCCACATCGAG
>CAWINH010000019.1:0-10786 GCA_963837425.1 uncultured Chloroflexia bacterium | reverse complement strand
GCGCAGGACCGTGTGCTGCGGAACGAGGCGCAGGTCCTTCGTCTCACCGGCGCGGATCCGGCGGGCACGATGCCCGCCGGTGCGCTGCTCATCGGTTCCGGGCTCGAGACGCCGGACGGGACGGTCTACACGTTCGAGGAAGCGTACGAGCAGGGCATCAACATCGTGGTGATCGACGAGCAGGGGCGTAGCTTCGCCTCTGACGAGGACATGGTCGCCGGTCGTGTCCTCGGCTACGACGTGACGCTCGTCATCCCCGGCTCGCGCTACGGCGCGGTGACGGTCCGCGAGGGAATCGCGACGGTTGGCATCGGCCTGCTGGCGCTTGGAGGTGCGGCATTCGTCGTGCGTCGCCGGCGACCGGCATGAGCTGGCGCGGCGGTGCGTCTGACATCTGCCATTGTCTGGTCGCCTCTTGACGCGTACCTCCGGACGTCCCACCCTTGCGCGGCTCGGGGCCACGGATAGCCGTCCGCCCCGCCGGTTGACGAGCCGGATGGGACCCACCTGATCGGCTCGGATCTGCGGCCGCTCCCGGGCGCCACCTTCTCGAACCCGACGGCGACTGTTGGCCCTTCCGCCACGATCGGCATCGTCGCCGAGTTCGTCGCGCACCAGCCGGGGCGCTACCAGCTCACGTCCGTAAGGCTGCACTATCGTCTCAGCGGCGGGACCGAGCGGGTCGGCGATGGCATCGACGTCGTGTTCACCGTCTGTGCCGATGACCCGGCGCCCGCGACCTGCGAGGAGGATTAGCTGGACATCCGGTTTCGAAGCGGAGCGTGGCTGCTGTGGGCCGCGGAGGTTGCCAGCGTGCTGGTCGCGCTCGCGTGGCAGGTGCGGTACGCGGAGGAGACGGCGGCGTGCGCCCGGGACCCGCGGCTGATCGTTTGCTGCGGGCCGCTCGACTCGTGGGTGCTGCCAGCGACCTTGCTCATTGGCCTGGCGCTCGTGGCGCTGCGGGCAGGCCGGCTCATCGCCAGCCGTCCGTAGCGCGCTCCCGCGCGGTCGAAATGTCCGGAAAGCCGTCTCTGGCCGTCTACTGGGCATGGAGACTGCCGACCTGGCGGCCGATGTGATCGAGGCCAGATCCGCGGCGTCGCACGGCGACTCGGACCTGATCGCCGCGGCGGTTGCGCGACCGGCGGCGTTTGCCGAGGTGTATCGCGCCTACCGGCTTCCGGTCTACCGCTACCTCCGCAGCCTGGTCGGGACCGATGACGAGGCCGCCGACCTGGCTGCCGCCACGTTCGAGCGCGCCCTGCGCTCGCTCGGCAGCTACCGCGGCTCGGGATCGCCCGTCGGCTGGCTTCTGCGGATCGCGCGCAATGCGGCGATCGACGCCTCGCGGCACCGGCGGCCATCGCTCTCTTGGGACGATCCGGCGGCCCGCGGCCTCGCGGCGGCCGACCCGCCCCTCGATGAGGATCTCATGATCGGCGAGCAACTGGCCGACCTTCAGCGACTGGTGCGCGGCCTCCCGGAGACCACCCGGGACGCGATCGCCCTTCGGTACGGCGCCGGGCTGACCGCCCGCGAGATTAGCGCGGTGCTCGGCAAGTCGGAGGCGGCGACCCAGAAGCTGATCAGTCGCGGTCTGGGCGCGTTGAAGGAGGCTCATCGTGCAGAGCGCTGAATGGTTCGAGCTCACGGCCCTCGAGGCCGAGCTGCGGCAGGCGCTCGGCTGGGACCCTGCGCCCGGGGCCGCCGACCGCATGGATCGGGCGGTGGCGGCCGCCATCGTCCGCGCGCCGGCCGTGGTCCGTCGCCGCACCGCCTGGCGACTGCCGAAGCTGGCGCTGGCCATCATCGGCACCCTGCTCCTGCTGGGCGCCGCATCGGCCCTGACCTTGCTGCAGCAGGCGGCCGCGCAGATGCCCGGTTGGCGCGTCGCCTACGAGAACGCGGAGCCTTTGAATCTGAGCCAAAGGATTGGCGGCTATACGGTCACCTTGGCACGCGGTTACGTCGATCCCAACCAGCTTGTGCTGGCCTTTCTCGTGGACGGGCCCGATGGATCCTCCAACGCCGTCCCTCGCGGCGACGTGATGGACGCGCAGGGTCGTTCCTACCTGGATATCGCTGGAGGCGACATCGGCGCGAAACTGGAGAACTCGGCGGCAACGATCAGCAGCTACCAGGTACCGCCGGGTGTCGGCGCGACCGTCGAGCTGACCGCGACGATCCCTGAGCTCATGCCGGTCACCGAAAAGAACATCCCGGCGCCCCAGGGGCCGTGGGTCTTCCACTTCACGCTGCCGCTTCATCCGGCCACCGTCGTGAAGCCGATGGCGACGGTCACGGCCGCAGGCGTCCCGATCACCCTTGAGCAGGTCAAGATCACCGATACGGCGGACCGGATCCTCCTCAGCCTCGACCTCGGAGCGGTTCGTGACCAGCAATGGACGCGCTGGCAGATGGAGGGCACCCTGCAGCAGGCGCACGGGCCAGTGCAGGACCTGATGTGGGCCCCACTGCCGCCGGAATGGACCGGACAGCCGAAGTCCGAGATCGAGGATCTGATCACTCGGTCTGAGTTCGGCGACGTGGAGGTGCGCCAGACGTTCGCCGGGACGAGTTCGCCCTCGGGACCGTGGACGCTGACGGTCACCTGCCTCAACGGGTTCGATGGCTCCGGCGAACCTCGTGCCGTCGACGGGCCCTGGGTCTTCCGCTTCACCGTTCCCTGATCGCATCGGACATACTCTGCCTGCGGCGAGCGCAGCTCGCGGATTCTCACCGGACGCGATCGCCGCAAAGCGGAGGGAGACGGATGGGCACGGGCGGCGAGACGCGGGCTCGCGGGCCGGTCATCGAGACGCGCGGCCTGACCAAGACCTTCGGGAGCGTGGCCGCCCTGCAGGACCTGTCCCTGCGCGTCCCGGCGGGCTCGGTGTTCGGCTACCTGGGGCCTAACGGGGCGGGCAAGACGACCACGATCCGGATCCTCGTTGGCCTCCTGCGCCCGACCCGCGGCGAGGCCTTGCTCCTCGGGCAGTCGGTGGCGACGTCGAGCGACGTGGTCGACCGCATCGGCGCCCTCGTGGAGCGCCCCGCCTTCTACCCCTACCTGTCGGCCCGCGACAACCTCCACCTGTTCGCGGCCGCTCGCGGGATGAGCGGCGCGAGCGCCGCGGAGCTGGCCGACGCCGCGCTGCGCCGCACGGATCTCCTCGACGTCGCGAGTCGCAATGTCGGCGGCTTCTCGACCGGGATGCGGCAGCGCCTGGGCATCGCGCTGGCGCTGCTCGGTGATCCGCCGCTGGTCATCCTCGACGAACCGACCACGGGCCTCGATCCCCAGGGCATGATCGAGGTGCGGCAGCTGATCGCCGATTTGGCGCGCGCCGGCTCGACCGTCTTCCTGTCGACCCACCTCCTGGCCGAGGCGGAGCAGCTGTGCACCGAGGTCGCGGTCATCGATCGCGGACGACTCGTGACCGCCGGCCCCACCGCTGACCTGTTCGCCACTCGCCAGCACCTCTGGCTGCGCTTCAGCCTCCCCGGCGAGCGGGACGCAGCCCTCGGAGCCCTCACAGCGGGCGGTTCACCGGCGCAGCCTGACGGCGAGACGACCGCAACCGTCCCCGGCGAGACGGACGGGAGCCGCATCATCCGCGTTCTCGCCGAGGCCGGCATCTACCCGGCCGAGGTGGCCGTTCGGCGGCCGTCGCTCGAGCAGCTCTACATGGAGCTGACCGGGGAGCACGCTGCGGAGCCAGCCGCATGAGCGGGCTGCTTCGCGCTGAGTGGCTGCGCCTCCGCAAGCGGCGCGACCTGTGGATCGTGGCCCTCGCGGTCGTCGCGCTCTCGATCCCGACCTACTTCTCGGGCCTGGCCAACACGGGCCATATTCCGATCCCGCCCGGCGACATTCCGCCCGACGTGCTGGCGGAGATCCGGCAACGGCAGCAGTTGCGCTTGATATACGCTTTCCCGCAGAGCATCGGTACCGTCGTCCAGAACGGGCAGATCCTCGCGCTCGCGCTGATCGCCTACCTGGCGGCGGCGGTCACCGGCGCGGACTTCGCCTACGGCACGATCCGCACCAGCCTGGTGGCGCACGCCGACCGCGCCGGCTTCGTGCTCGTCAGGCTGGTTGGGATCGCAGTCGCGGCCGTCCTCTTGATCGTGTTGATGGTCGCTCTCGGCGTGGTCCTGCCCGCGGTCGCCGTCCTGGCCGGCACCGATCTCCCGACCGTAGCGGAACCGGACATCGGACGGCTGCTGGGGGTGGTTGGGGCGAGCCTCCTTGCCTCGCTCTTCCTCATCGGGCTGACTACCCTGTTCGCGCTCGTCATCCGGAACGCCGCGATCGCCCTGGTCCTGACCATCGCCTACGCGTTCGTGGAGGGAGCCGTGGTTGGACTCATCGTCCAGCGGGTGGGCGAGGGATCGCCGATCCGCTGGGTCCCGCCGGTCGCCAACCTCCAGCTGCTTTTCCAGCGCGCCGAGGACCCGACGGTCGGGGCCTCCATGCCGGCGCTCGTCGCGATCTTCATCGGCGTCGGTTGGGCAGTCCTGGCGTGGGCCGCCTGCGCGTGGATCCTCGCCAGGTCGGACGTCCGGGAGTAGCGGGAGGTCGGGACCGGGCCCTGCGTGCGGCGGCACGCAACAGAAGCGACGCGTCGCGTGTTGTACGTTCGCGGAGGAAGTGTTGGAGCGGTCGTTCGAGGCGGTCATGGCGGATCTGTACCCGGCGCTCGAACAGCGACTGGCCGCCGTACTGCGCGATCCTGAGGAAGCGCGCGACGTGGCCCAGGAGGCGTACCTCCGCGCCTTCCGAGGGTGGTCAACCTTCGACGGAGCCGATGCGCGCGCCTGGCTGTACACGATCGGCCTGCGCCTGGCGTTCAACGAGCTGCGCCGGCGCCGCGGCCTGCGCCGATTCCTGGAGCGGCCTGCGGCTGCGGAGTGGACACCAGCGGTGGAGCCCGACCTGTGGCAGGCGGTGGGTCGCCTGAATCCTCACCAACGGGCCGCCCTGATCCTCCACGTGGTGGACGGCTACACCCAGGCCGAGATCGGGCAGATGCTCGGCGCACCGAACGGGACCGTCGCCAGCTGGATCGCACGCGCGAAGTCGCAGCTGCGGGTCGCGCTGGGGGACGAGACATGAGCGATCGGGATCGCGATCTCGGCCCCGATGCCACGCGTCGGCTGCGGCGCATGGTGGCCGCGCTGCCCTCGCATTCGACACCTGAGCTGACGATGGCCCGGGGGAGACGGCGACTCGGCTGGCTCCCGCGCCTGGCAGGAGGGCTGGCCGCCCTCCTCGTGGTGACCACGGTGGTCGGCGTGGGCCTGCTCGTCACCGGGCGCCTGCCGCTGCCGGGCGCCGTGTCTGCGCGCGACGGCAGCTTCCACGGCGGCGGCCTGAGCTTCCAGTATCCAAAGGAATGGAAGGTCTACCCATCGAGCATGGTGGGGACGATGGGTTCCGTCTTCGCGGTCATGGGCACCTCGGACGTCGGCGGCTGCAACGGCATCCTGGGAATCGATCCGAACTGCGGCTTCGCGACGCCGCTAGGCCCCGGGACCCTGCGGGTGGTGGTCGGGACCGGCGCGATGCCCGGCTTCTCGATCCTCGACCACGAACCACCCGGCGGCTGGCAGCTCTTCGTGGACGGGCTGCCGGCCTACGTGGAGGAGACCGGGCCGAACAGCGCCGATGCCTCCGACCTCAGCCTGTCCTGGACGATCGCTCGGCCCGGCTCGCTCGACAACTTCTACACCCTCGAGGCCGCCCTGCGGGGACCGGGCGTCGAAGAGATGCGCGCCCAGCTGAATGCGCTCGTCGCCAGCATCCGCTTCGACGAGCAGCCGGTGCCGCTCCCGACCGGGGCCGAGGGTGAGGCAGCCGCGGCCCAGGCGGTGCGGACCGGGCTGGACAGCATCGATCGATCGGTCCGCGAGTACTGGTCGGACTGGTATGCCTGCTTCCCCCGTGAGCCGAACACCTCCCGGGATGGCGTGGTCCACACCGGCCCGGGCAACGTCGGAGGGCAGCTGGCCGAACCGCTGGCGGTGACGTGCACGACGACCGTGACGCCCACGTCCATGCAGCTGTGGGAGGTGACGCTCGAGGCGAGTTGGCCGGCAGGCGGTGGCTACCCGGCCGGCAGCTCGACCGAGCGGCTGTACATCACGGCCGATGGAGAGAATGCCGGCGACTGGGTATCCGACGCGGGCAGCGACTCGCCGCTCGCCGTGTGGCCGCCGACTCCCGCGCCGGTGGCCGGACCCGTGCAGCTGCAGGTCGGCGGTCTGGCCCGGATGATCGATCCCACGGGCTACCTCTACGGGACCCCCGACTTCACGAAGGGCGACACGCTCAGCGGTGTGCGAGCCAGCCAGCGGATGTACGTGCTCGCCGGCCCGCAGACGATGAACGGCACGGACTGGTACCTCGTGCAGTGGCCGCCGGCGCGCAGCTACGTCCCTGTTCTCGGCTGGCTGCCAGTGAAGGTCGACGGTCGCCCTCAGGCAGAGAGCGTCCAGCCGTCATGCCCGGCAAGCGCAACCCTCGCCGACCTGGTGGCCATGGCCTGGGGAGAACGGTTGCTCTGCTTCGGCAACCAACCGCTCACGCTGTCCGGCGTGGTGGCCGGCGAGCATCCGGCAGACCTGGAGGTCACCGGAGCGCCAACGTGGTTGGCGGTTGACTCCGCGCTCCGCCTCTACGACGCCGATGGCCCTTCGGGCCTCGGGGGCTCGATGCCGATCCACGTCGATCCAAGTTCGGGCGTGAGCGTGCCAACCGGGTCGTTGCTGGACGTAACGGGCCACTTCGACGATCCCGCCGCCGGATCGTGCACGCGAGCGTTCGTCGACCCGCAGTCCATGGGCCTCGTCGTTGAAGACCCCAGCGCCCAGGTGCTCCGCTGTCGAGAGAACTTCGTCGTAACCGAGGTTAGCCCCGCCTCCTGACTGACGCGGCAGCGGCCGCGAGGAGCGTCACTCGACCTCGTCATCGGCGTCGAACTCAAGATCACCTTCTTTCGGCGTCCAGCTGGCGGCGACGCGGATGATCGCGCAGCCGCTCCGCGGTAGGCTTGGCGCGTGGACAAGACCGACCTGCTCCGCGCGATGCGCGACGGCCACGCCCCGATCGCGGCCGCGGCCGCGGCGCTGACCGACGAAGCACTCCACGCCAACGCGCCCGGCATGCCGGGCTGGACCCGCAAGGACGTTCTCGCGCACATCGAGTGGTGGCACCGCCACTCGACCGCGGTGCTCCACGGACTACGCACCGGCGTCGATCCGTATCCCGAGGAGAGCGATCCGTTCGACATCGACGCGTTCAACGCCCGGATCCTCGCGGAGAACCGTGACCGGCCGGACGCGGAGGTGCGCGAGGGCGTGGTGGCTTCCTTCAACGAGCTGACGACCGCCGTCGACGCAGCGACCGACCGCGAGCTGTTCGAGGGCGGCGTGGCGGCCTGGCACGAGGGCACTGGGGCGGAGGAGGTGGCCAGCGACACGTACAACCACTACCCAGAACACGTGTCCCAGCTCGCGGGATGATGCAGGCCAGCGTCGGCCTCGAGCTCGCCAGTACGCCGAACGCGCTGACCTAGACGCTCGACCGTTCCCCTTGTCCAGCGCATCCTTTGTGCTACTTGACAGTAGCACGAAGACGTCTCCATACTTGCTACATGGATGTAGCAGATTACGGAGCGCCCCCCGCTCGCAGCCTCCTCAGCGCCGACGCCCAGCCAGAAGCCCAGCGAAAGCCGAGGCTGGCAATCCGGGAGGCAACTCTGAAACGCTGGACGGCTGCGCGAGCATCTGGACAACCGTGGACGAGGTGATTGCTGCGCGCGCCGACCAGCTCGTGGGCCGCATACGAGCCGGTGACGTTGATGCGTTCACCGATGTCGTCGCCGAGTACGGGCCTGACGTCCTGCGGCTGTGCATGGTGATCACCACCGAACGGATGGCCGCCGAGGACGCGGCGCAGAACGCCTGGCACAAAGCCTGGCGCCGGATTGGAAGCCTCCGCAACCCTCGCAGCCTGCGCTCATGGTTGCTGCGGGTCGCCGCCAACGAGGCCAAGCAGCTCATGCGCCGCCAACGGAGCCACCCCGCCGAGAGCCTGGATCTTTCTGGCGAACTCATGCACGCGCCCGATCCGGACGCCGAGCTGCGCGCGATCCTCGGCTCACTCAACCCTGATGACCGCGAGCTCCTGGCCTGCCGCTACGTGCTTGGGCTGACCTCGGACGAGATCGGCACCCACCTCGGGCTGTCGGCAGAGGGAGTGCGGAGCCGGCTGAAGCGACTCCGTGATCGGCTGCAGAAGGAGATGACTGACGATGTTTCCTGAGAACCCTGCTGAGAACCTCGACGGTCGATTCGTGGCACGCTTGCGGTCGTTTGCCGACGAGCCCCTCACCACCTTCGATCCCGTGCGAACGGCCGGCGCCGTGACGGTCGCGCCCCGACGCCGTTGGCCAGCCCTCCGCCTCGCCCTCTCCGCCGTCCTGGTGGCCGCTGTCGTGGTCGCGGCCGCCATCGCGACCGCTCAGCCGGAAACCGCGCCAGGGACTGGCTCCGGCGGGACGCAAGCCGTCGCGCCCGACAGCTCATTCCCAGCCGACTATGCGGCGACCAGCGGCTGGCTGCCCATCGGCCTCGCCACCAGCGAGGACTGGCAGTTCGGCACCTTCGATGAGGCCGTCGCCGCGTTGCGCACCTTCTTTGCCGCCGGCGTCCGTCCGGTGAGCGAAGCGGCGGTGACGATCACGGTTCCGACAATGACGTCGGCGACGAAGGATGTCCGCGTCTTCGTTCAGATCCTGGGTGGCGTGAACGCGAACCAGGCGGGGGAGGTGTTCCGCGTCTGGATGCATCGGACCCAAGCCGGCTGGCAGATCGATCACTCCGCCGAGGCAACGATCTTCTGCCGCGTGCCCCTCACCCGTCCGTCGCCATTGCACAGCGACATGGCAGCCGGCGGCCTCTGCCTTTGACTCTCCTGACGGATAGCTGATCGCGGCTACTACTGTGCGCGCCTGCGCCGCGCGAGCCATAGGCCGATGAGGAGCGCCACGACTGCGGCAGCAGCCACCCACGGGCCTAGGCGAGGACTCGCGAGGTCCGGCATCGTGATGACGACCTCGCTGGCGCTCGCAGCGCGCAACTTCGCGAGCTGGTCGGCGCTGTTGACCTCCATGTTCGGCGCGCAGGGGTCGACTATGAAAGCGGCCAACGAAGAACTCCGCTCCAGCGCCATGAAGTAGTGCCTACCGGTGTCGAACAGCGTGTCAGGTCCGAATGATCCGATCTCCACGTGAACCGCACCGCGGAACGCACCGGCGAAGACGACCTCCGGCTCCACGACAAGAACCGGGGTCTGCCAGTAGTCGTTCTTGTGCTCAATCGCAGAGACGTTCCCGACGAGCAGGCCATCCCACCGGTCCGGATTAGAGACCGCTTCCCGCGCCCCTTGGATGGGGTCCCCGCCCCAGTCGTTGGCGCAGACCAACGCGGATGCGGGCTGCGTGGAGAGCAGCACTGCCGTGGCGACGGCCGGAACGACGATCGCAAGTAGTTGCAGGCGCTTTGCGTGAGCCCGCTGCACGGTGCGAGTCTTCCGTCGCGGAAGCGCCCGTGTCAACCCGATGCGGCGCCAGCCAAGAAACCGTTGACCGGGTTCGGGGCTCGATCTATCGTCCCGCCGTGGACCGGCCGCTCCGGTTGGCATGGTGGGGAACCGTCGCGGGCCTGGGGGCCTTCCTCATCGGGCTCGCCGCGTTCTTCTTCAACGCGCTCGCCGAGGTCTTGGCGCACCCCGGGCTGTCCCTCGTAGACGGCTACTGGATCTGTCGGCTGCCGTGGACCGGGGTCGGCGAGGGATTCACGGTGATGGGCGCCACGGGTGCCGTGGTGCTGGGCACGGTGACGGTCTGGGTACGCGGACGCTTCTGGGTTCGTGACGTCGTCTTCCTCCTCCTGCTGCCCGCCGCGTTATTTTGGGCCATGGCGATGCTAGGCACCCCGTACGGCGCGCCATGCTTTGGGGGCAACTGCCCGCTAGCGGTTCCGGATCCGTTCTCCTACGCCTACTCGGTCCCCGAGAACACCGTTGTCTTCCTTTTCCTGCCCGCCCTGGTCATCGTGGCGCTGGCATTCGCCGTCAGGGTTGGCTGGCTGGAGAGGATCGACGGCGAAGAACCGCCTGGCGTGCCTCCCGGCGTGCCGCCTGGCGGCGAGCCGCCGCAGGCCGATGGAGCCCGGCTCGCCATCGCCGCCGCGACCCCCCTGGCCGGTGCGGCCCTGGCCTACGGTCTGTGGTGGATCAGTGATCGCCTGCTCTACATCGGTCCGCTCGACCGCGCCAAGTTCGGTTGGCTGGTTGTCATACCGATCTGGGCCCTGACGCCGGTCGTGGCCGCGTACGCCTGGCGCCCGCTGAACGCGCGCCAGTCCAGGGTCGCCGTGGGGATTGTCGGGCTCGTGATCACGGCGGCCGCGGCGCTCCTCATCTGGCTCTCGAGCGCCTTCCCCGACTGCCAGTTCGGCGCAACGTTCACGCCCGCGGACGTGGTCATCCCCGCATTGATCATCGGCGCGGTGATCGGCGGCGGGTTCGCCGCCGCGTGCCTGGGCGCGGCCGCGACGGCGCGGCGGGCGCGGTGGTGGGTGGTGCTGCCCGTCGGCGCGGGGTCGGCGTTCGCGCTCGTCTTCGTGGCGATCATGGCCGCGGCCCCGTTCGCGATGATGGCCGGGTGCCAGCGGCCTCCGTAGGCCCCTCGCGTCGGTTGCAGGTGCCCGGACCCGG
>CAWINH010000018.1:0-16137 GCA_963837425.1 uncultured Chloroflexia bacterium | reverse complement strand
CGCCATCAGCCGGCACGCCGGACAGGTACGGCATGCCGCCGGACACGAATGACCAGCCGTCGCTGCCGCCGTCCATCGTCCCGCGCCAGAAGATGGCGGCCCCCCCGTCGGGGGAGAGGCGCGGCATGAAGACGTCATCGACCCGCGATCCGCTACCCGGGTCGAGCGGGGGCGGCGCTCGCAGCTCCTCGGACCAGGGAGTGGCGGCGGCGTGGCTCACGATCAGCTGGGCGCCGCCTTCGAGGTCGTTGTATGGCCGGAAGGCGGCCGCGTATGCGTCACCGGTGGCCGTGAGGCGAGCGTGGATTCCGGTGAACGCGTTGAAGACCCAGGCGTCCGATTGGCCCGTCGGCTCATTCGCGACCGCGCAATCGGAGACCGAGCCGCCGAGGTCCACACCGGCCAGGGTGTAGGCCAGGAGCGTGCCGTCCGCTGACCAGGTCAATCGGTCCGTGAAGGGCCATGAGGCAGAGCAGCCGAGGTGGGTCGTGGTCCCATCGGTCAGGTCCAGGACCCGCACCTCCTGGGCCCCCGTCTCGCCGAGGCTGGTGACGTAGGCGAGCAGCTCACCGTTCGGGGACAGCTCCGCGCTGATCGGCACTCCGCTCGCGGCCTCGACCTGGATCGATCGCGAGCTGCTCAGATCGCGGAACTGCCAGCTCCGCGGCTGGTCGGGGGTTCCGCCGCGCGCGACGATTACCGCCCACTCCCCGGGCTGCACTGCGATGACCGGTGTCGGTGCCGCGCTCGCCGCCAGGCTGGCAAGCGGCGAGGCACTGGACGCCGGCGCTTCGCTCGCGGCCGACGGCCGAGCCGAGGGTGAGGTGACCGCCACCTGCTGCGGCGGGCGCAGGTTGCCGAGCAGCACGACCGCGCCGATGCCGGCGGCCACCGTCGCCAGCGACCCGCCGATGCCCAGCAGAAGCGAGGGCCGCCGCCACCATGGGGCGCGGGAGAAGCGCCCGGCATCGATCCCGGCGCTGACCCTGGCCCCCAGGTCGCGCGGAGCGTCGACGCTGCGCAGGCCGTGCATCAGCATGCGCTGCTCGCGGAACGCGTCGAGCGTCTCCCGGCAGACGGCGCACCCCGACAGGTGCTCGGAGAGGAGCCGCCGCTCGTCGGGGGTCAGGTCCCCGCTCAGCGAGGCGCTCAGAAGCTCGTCGGGATGGGTGCCGTCACCGCGAAGGCTCATCGCACCAGGCCCTCGGCCGCGAGATGGCGTCGCATCTCACCGCGCGCGCGGCACAGGAGGGTGCGAACCGCGCCGTAGCTCATGTCCATAACCTCGGCGATCTGCTGCGCGCTCATGTCCTCGATGTCCGAGAGGATGAGGCACTGCCGATGGTTCGGTCGCAGCCGCATCAGGGAGCGCCCAACGCGCTCGTCGAGGAGGCCCGCCATCACCTGGGCCTCGGGCCCGGGACGGTCGTCGGCGCGTTGCTGGCGCTCGTCGTCATCGTCGCCGAGCGGGGTGATCCGGCGCCGGCGCCGCATCTCGTCGATGGCGGTGTTCGTCGCGATACGGTAGATCCAGGATCGGGTCGATGAGACATCGGTAAGGGTGTCCAGGTGTCGGTAGGCCTTGATAAACGTGTCCTGCGCGATATCGGCGGCTCGGTCGGCGTCTCCGACCATGCGCAGGACGTAGTTGTAGATCGGGCCTGAGAATTCCTCGAAGAGCCGATCGAATTCGGCTCGCGCGGCCCCGGCCTGCTCGGCGCTCATCGGCGGTCCACCCGCCGAGGGTCGCTCAAGTCCGATTGCCAGCACACGGCCCTCCGCAGCGGCCAAGCCCCCGTCCAACTCCCCTGACGCATGCTCACGCCCCCCGTGTTACACCGTCCGATTGAGATGTGTCCGCAGGACCTCTGCCGCGTACTCGGGCGCTGCAGGGTTGACGGCCAGCGCGGTGGCTCGCTCGAGCCCGGCAATCACCCGCAGCCGCGGATGAAGCTCCCAGTGCCAATGGAACGTCTGGTCCAGGCGCTCACCGGCCGGCGCGGTGTGCAGGAACAGGTTGTAGGGAGGATCTCCAAGCGCCTCGAGCGCGTGGAGCGTGCGCTGCAGCGTGGCGGTCGTGGCCGCCAGCGCGTCGTCGTCGAGCTCGGTGAAGTCCGCGGCATGAGCACGCGGGACGATCATCAGCTCGAAGGCCGATCGGCTGGCGGCCGGTGCGAAGACGACGAAGCGCTCCTCGGCGAGCACGAGCCGCTCGCCGGCCTCCTCCTCGGCCGCCGCGAGCCCGCACCACACGCAGGCCCGCTGCTTGATCTGGTACCGCGCCCCGCCCCCGATCTCCTCCGCGATCCAGTGCGGAATCTGGGGGATGGCGTAGAGCTCGATGTTCAGGTGCTGGCTGCGAGACCCGGCCTGGCGGCCGTAGCTCTGGACGGCCTGGACGTAGCGGGGCTCGTCGGGGGACCGGGGCGCGGAGGCCAGCTCACGCATCGTGTCGCGCAGCCCGCGGAGCAGGTTGTTCGCGAGCCGAGGCGGCGCGTCGGCTAGCCGCTCGTGGTGTCCGCGCGGACCGACCAGGATCTCCCATGAGCCGCTGGCGGTCGCCACCTCCGAGAGGCTGAGCTGGGCGGCACGCTCCTTTCCCGAATCGATGCGGTGGAAGGCGTCGTGGCGGAGGGTGAGGCGTCGGACGGCGGAGTCGTCTCCGCCGTCTGCGGGGGCCGGGTCGTCGTCGCAGTGCCGGCAGTGGCTGCCCTCGACGGGCGAAGCCTGGACCGCGAACGAGGCGTGCTCGAAGCTGCGGTCGGTGACGACGGCCGACCACCAGCCGGTGACGGGGTCGCGTCGCAGCTCGAACACGCGAGCATCGTAGCCGACGCGCCGGGAGCTATCGGGCGAGCGCCTCGCGGAGCCCGGCCGCCACCGCGAACGGGTCGTGGCCCACGACCGACGCCACGAAGAGCTCCATGGCGCCGATGTCCGAGCTGCGGCTCGCCGGGTTTCCGCGATCCACGACGTGGACGACGGGCCCGATCTCGCTCCATTCCGCGCCGGCGTCGAGGGGCGGACGGTGAAGTGCGAGGTTGAAGGCGCGCACCCCGAGACGGTCGCGATACGCGACGAGCGTCGCCGCCACCGTGCCGGCGAACGCGGGATCCCGCTCGTCCATCCCCGGCGGCCCCACGACCATCAGCTCCTGCTCCTTCACCGGGGTCAGCGAGGCGAGGACCGCGACGCTGCGCTCCTCTCGTGCGACGAGCCCGAGGTCGCGGTGCGCCGCGACGAGGTCGGCGAGGTAGGGGCATCCGACCTCGTCTCGATAGGCCGCTGCGTCCCGCCGCTGCCGCTCGACGGCCGCATAGTGACCGTCTGGGCCCAGCAGGACCTGCGCGTGTCCATGGACGACCGATCCGCCTGCCCGCCATCCGCAGTTCCAGATCAGCTGATAGGCCGATGCCGAGGGGTCCTCGGCGCGCGAACGCTCGGCCCAGGCGCGGGCGACCTCGAACAGATCGACGACGGTATCGGCGGTGAAGGCGAGTGGGTCGTGATGGTCGAAGACGATGACGCCGTGATGGGCGTCGTACTTCGCGGCGTTCGCGCCGGTCACCGCGTGTCGTCCGCGCACTCGGCCCCAGGTGTCCGCCGGGGTGTCGCGCTCCGGGTTGCAGAACGGGCCGCCCTCGGTGGCGGCGACCTCGATCGCGAGGTCATCGCGGGAGGGTCCCTCGATCGGTCGCCGGCCGCGGAGGGTCGAGAAGTTCGTGCCCTGCAGCGTCCAGCGATTCAGGACACGGACGATCGTCTGCTCGCGAACCGCGTCGACCGACCCGAAGTGTTGTACCAGCCACTCGGTCATCTCCGGCGGCGGATCGCTGCGCCCGGTGACGACGAGGACCGAGAAGAGGCGCTCGACCCGGGCCCGCGCGGCGGGCGAGAGCCGCGCGATGAGCGCCGGCAGGTCGCCGAGCCCGTTCAGCGGTCGAGCTCCCAGCCGCGCGGTCGCTCGAGCGCCAGCCATTCGTCGCGCAGCTGCGACATGACGACCACGTCGCCGTACCGCCCCTCGGAGAAATGCGCCCGGCGCAGGCGTCCCTCCTCGACGAACCCGGCCTTTTCATACGAGCGACGTGCCGCCACGTTGTGCTCATAGACGTGCAGCTGGATCCGCTCCAGGCGGAGCGAACCGAAGCCGAAGTCGGCGATCGCGGCCAGCGCCTCGGTCCCGTACCCCTTGTTCCACTCTTCCCTCTCACCAATGGCGATGCCGAACTCCGCGTTCCCGTTCTCGAGGTCGAGACCGTGGAGCCCGACGGTGCCGATGGCTCGGCCGTCGGCGATCAGGCAGACGACGAAGTGGTAGTCCGTCTTGCCATGCCGCTCGAGGATCCCGGCGAACCACTGCTCCTCCATCGCCTGGCTGATCGGCGCGCGGAGGGCCAGGTAGCGGGTCGTTGCGGCATCCGTGAACCAGCGGACGAAGGTCGGCAGGTCGGTACGCTCCGCCGGCCGCAGGTAGAGTCGCTGGCCGCGGATCATGGGCTGCGCCGGGGGTCGTGGAGCTGAGTCGTTCGTCATCGGGTCCGGTAGGGTAGATTGCGAACTCTGCCGCAGGATACAGAAAGGGTCGTGAGCCATGGCTGCCGTCCGCACCGCAACCGTTACCTGGACCGGCGATTTGAGCTCGGGTCGTGGCACGGTCAGCGCCGGGACCTCGGAGCTGTTCACCGACCTCCCGGTCAGCTGGTCGTCCCGCACCGAGGCCCCCGAAGGGCGCACCTCGCCGGAAGAGCTGCTCGCTGCGGCTCACGCCTCGTGCTACGCCATGGCCTTCTCCGGCGGCCTGGTACGGGCGGGCATGACCCCAGAGCATCTCCACGTGGAGGCGGAGGTCACCTTCGATCGCGTCGAAGGGAACTGGACGGTCGTCTCGTCGCGCCTCATCGTCATCGGCCGGGTGATGGGTGCCTCGGAGGCCGAGTTCGCGGCCGCGGCGCAGGACGCCGCCCAGGGCTGCCCGATCTCGCGCGCGCTGGCGGGCAACGTGGAAATCAGCGTGGAGCCCACGCTCGAGACCTGAAACCTTTTCGGACCGACCTGTATCGGGACGAGTAGACAGGCCCCCTCCGTCCGGGGGACGACAAGGATCCCCGATACAGGAGACACGAACGCATGTACCGATATCGACTGCTGCGCGGCACGGCCGTGGCAGCGGCTGCACTGCTGGTCGTCGCGGGCGGAGCGGTTGCATCGCAGATGGCACTCGGGCCGAGGGATGGCCGGCAGTCCGAGCCGACCGCCGAGGCATCCGCATCGGGCGAGCCTGTCGAGAGCGCCGAGCCCGTCGAGAGCGCAGCGCCGAGCCAGGCCGAGCTCCAGAATCTCCTTCAGATGAACTCGCCCAGCCCCGAGTCGGAGACCGGTGACACTGCCGGCACGGACGCGACGCAATCCGGCGCGCAGCAGACCGAGTCGAACGATGACCACGGCGATCGAGCGCAGGCATCCGCAGGCGCCTCTGCCGCCGAGTCGCCCTCAGACCAGGGTCACGACGGCGGCGGCGCGGGGAGCGGGGACCATTCGGGTTCGGGTGGTACCGACGACTGATACTCGAACGTGCAAGTGGCGTGGCACGATGGTGTCGTGGATGACCGGCGACTTGCGGAGGCCGTCCTCAACGGAGACCGGGACGCCTTTCGCCTCCTCGTGGAGCGCGAGCAGCTCACGGTCTTCCGTGTCTGCCTGCGGATCCTTGGTCGCCCGGCCGACGCCGAGGACGTCGCGCAGGAGAGCTTCGTGATGGCCTATCGCGCGCTCGGCAGCTATCGGGGCGACGGACCGCTGGGTGGCTGGCTGATGCGCATCGCTACCCGACAGGCGTTTCGGCGGCTCGGTCAGCGACGGGAGACGGTGGAGCTCTCGCCGGAGCTGCCCCTGCGCTCCGCGGCGGCCGACCCGCTGCACGTCGCCTTGGCCAACGAGGAGCATCGAGCCGTCCGCAACGCGGTGGCCGCGCTAGGGGAGCCATACCGGGAGGTCGTCGCGCTGCGGTTCTTCGGGGAGCTGAGCCTCGAGGAGATCGCAAGCGCCACGGGTCGTCCACTGAACACGGTGAAGACCCATCTGCGGCGTGGTCTTCAGCGCCTGCGATCGGTCCTCGATCGTGAGGCGGTGGCATGACCGGGCCTTCCTTCGATCCCGAGCAGCTCGAGCAACACGAAGCGAGTGATCCGGTTGCCGAGCAGCTGGAGCGCTACGCGCAGGCCACTCGCACCGCCCCCCCATCGGGGCTCACCGATCGGATCATGTCCGCCATCGCCGACGAGCCAACCCCCCGACGAACCCTGGGCGTGTGGCTCGCGGGACTGCTTGCAGGCCGGGTCCCGGGTCATCGCGTGGCGAGGGCGGGCGTTTTGGCTGCCGCGGTGGCGCTCGTCCTTGTCGGGGCGTTCGCCTTCGGAGAGCTGGGGCGGATCATCAACGACTCGAACGTTGGGAACACGCCGTCGCCCGCGATCGAGACGACCGTGCCGACCACGTCGCCAACCGAGGCCCCGACCGAGTCCCCCTCCAGCAACGCACCGGAGATCACGCCCGGCGAGCATGAATCGGGAGGGACCGCCGCATCGGAGACGGCGGACCCGACCAGCACGTCCGGCGAGACCGCCGCACCCACGCCGCCTGCGTCGAACCGAGAGGGCGGCCACGGTGGATCAGAGACGCCCGAGCCGACCGAGACCCCGCGGGCTAGCGGGAGCGGAGGCGGCGATACCTGAGTGCCCCGGCTCCCGCCCGGCGCCCCGATTCCTCAGTCCTCTGCGCTGGTGCGCCCGGGGGTGTTGTAGCGCGCGGCCTGGACCGATGGCCGGAGCCAGCGTGGGAGGTGCGCCTCGTCGCCTGTGAGCCGACGCGGGCGGCCGGGCGGCCGTGCGTCGCCCGCAGGCGTCGTGGTCGACGCCGGACCCTCCCCGGTCGATGGGCCGACCACGGGTTCTGCGCCTAGAGTTCGCCGGCTCAAGCCGAAGAACATCACGAGGCCCCCGCCCGTCGCCAACAGCCAGGCGAGGAGCCACGGGAACGCGCCGCCGGGTGACGGCGCGTCCTTGTCGGTCCTCGTCACGCCGCCTGCGCCGAGCGGCGTCGGCGTGGGCGTCGGCGTGGGCGTCGCGAGGCGTGGTGTCGGTGTCGGCGTCGCGCTGGTTGTCGGGGACGGCGACGCCTTGGCGCTACCCGAAGCGGTCGGACTGACACTGGCGGGTGCCGGCGCCTTCGGTGTCGGCTTCGGAGTCGGCTTCGGAGTCGGCTTCGGCGTGGGCTTCGGCGTGGGCTTCGGAGTCGGCTTCGGCGTCGGCTTCGGCGTCGGCTTCGGTGTCGGCTTCGGTGTCGGCTTCGGCGTCGGCTTGGGAGTGGGCTTCGGCGTCGGCAGGGCCTGGACGACCTGCACAGTCGGCGGGTTCACCGTCGTGAGTGTGCCGCCAAATGTGCCGAATGAGTACGCGTACGTCCCGAGCGGCAGTTGAACGCCCCAGGTGTAGGTGGATGTCCCTCGGTTCGCGCGATGCCCGTAGTGGCGACCGTTGACAGTCACGAAGACCCAGCCCGAGCAGCCTGCATCGTCGGAGTAGGTCACCGAGAAGTTGAACGTCGTGGTCGGCAGGCCAATCGCGGGTGAGACCGTGCCGTTGCTGAGTACGCAGCTGGCAGCTGCGGCCGCCCAGGGCGCTGGCACCGCCAGGGTGGCGGCAATCACGAAGAGGCCGCCCAGCAGGGGAGCCCCGCGGACCCGATTCGACATGTCACGCATGAGGGTCGACCAGTCGCCGCGGAGCGTCACTAGGATCTGCGGTCCGCGGCCGTCGGTACTTTCGGCCGGTAGGCGGCGCGCGCACGGCCGCGTATACCAAACCGATCATGTTGGGGTTCGAAGGTCCCGGCGTCCGACGGCTGCGCCTGTGGCTGTATGCGTCATTCGGGCTGCTCTTCGTGGTGGCCATGGCGCTTGCCGGTCCGCTCGCAGCCGAGGTGCCCGGGTCGTCCGACCCGGCTCCGGATGTCGTCCTGCGCGTCGCGGTCGTCGCGCTCGCGCTGCCGGTCGTCATGGCCTTCCTTGCACGCCGCGTGCTGGCGGCCGCCGCCAGCCTGCCCCGGGCGCTGCCCGGGGCACCGCCGGTCGAATTCGCGCCAGTGCTGGCGGAAGCGCTCGTCGATCCGCTCTCGGGGCTCGGGAACCATCGGGCATTCCAGGAGGAGCTGGCGAGGCAGATCGAGCTCTCGAGGCAGCATCGGTATGCGCTCGCGGTCGTCCTCGCCGACATCGACGACATGAAGCGAGCCAACGACGAGCGCGGGCCGGCTGCCGCGGACCGGCTGCTGGCGGAGATGGGCCGCCTGACGCGCGCCTTCTGCCGCAAGTCCGACAGTGGCTTCCGGATCGGTGGCGACGAGTTCGCCATCCTCCTGCCACGCGCCGACCTGGGAACCGCGGATGGCGTCGCTCGCCGGCTGCTCGCGGCGGCCCTCAACTCGGAGGCGACACGGCCGAACGCAGAGACGTTCAGCTTCTCCGCGGGGGTGGCGGCCTATCCGACGACGACCGAGGATGGCCGAAGCCTGCTCCACCAGGCGGAGGCCGCGCTCGCCTGGGCCAAGCAGCACGGGCGAACCGACGTGCAGGCATACGACTCCGCCCGCCACGGCGCCGGCGCGGACCGACGCCTTGCCTCCGACCTGACCGATGCGCTCGCTACCGTCATCGGGGACCGGAAGGTCGTCGCCACCTACCAGACGATCTACGACCTCGAGAGCGGCAGGCCGCTGGGGATCGAGGGACTCGCCCGCCCCGACGACGAAAGTGGATTCGCCGACGCCCGGAGCATGTTCATGGCGGCCGAGGCCGCCGGCCGCACGGTCGAGCTTGACGGTGTCTGCATGGAGGCCATCGCGGCCGGGGCGCAGCTTCCGGACGCTTCGGCGTACCTCGCCTTCAACGTCTCGCCAAGGACGATCGAGACGGAGCAGTTCCGTCTGTCAGACCTCCTCGCCACGCTGGCTTCACACGGTGTGAGCCCCTCACAGACGGTGCTCGAGCTGACCGAGCGGGAGCCGGTGGAGGACATGGACCGGTTGCGAAGCAACCTCGAGCATTGCCAGGCGGAGGGAATCCGCATTGCGGCCGACGACGTGAGCGCCGGCTCTGCCGGCCTCCGGCTCCTCTCCGAGATCCGCTTCGACATCGTGAAGATCGACCTCTCGGTCGTTCGGGGCGGCATCCTGCGCGAGTCCGGGATGGCGGTCCTGTGTGCGATCCGTGATGTCGGGCTGCATTCGGGCGCCACGGTGGTCGCCGAGGGCATCGACACAGCCGACCAGCTCGAGGTCGTGCACGCGCTGGGGCTGAAGGCAGGGCAGGGGTACCTCCTCTCGCCTCCGGGGCCCGAGGCCCATCCTGGCACGCTCGACCTCAAGGCGCTGCTTGCCGCCCACGACGCGCGTCGGAAGGCGATGGGTCCATGGTTCGACCTCGAGGTCGCCTGACCGCCCCTCAGCCGATCAGGTAGGTCACCGCCACCGTCACCGACACCTCGTTCGTTCCGGGCTCGATCGGTGTCGCGACGTCCGCCGCCGGCGCGAGGTCCCGAGCTCCATACGTCGCATAGGGGATGGGGGCCACCGTCTCCGAGATGGAGGCGACGCCCGTGATCGAGACGCCCGCGGCGGCGGCCAGGGTCTGGGCCTTGGCCTTCGCCTCGGCCATCGCCGCCTCGCGGGCCCGCTTCTCAGCCGACGCCTGGTCTGCCACGCGGAAGGTCACGCCGTCGAGGCTCGTCGCTCCGGCGGCGAGGGCGGCGTCGATCGCGTCACCCACGAGGTCGAGGTCGCGCACCGTGACCGCCACCGCGTTGGCCAGGCTGTAGCCGGAGAGGTGCGGTGGGGACCCGTCCTTCGGATAGTCGTAGACGGGCGTCAGCGACAGGATCGTGGTCTGGATGTCGGCATCGGCGATGTGCTGGCCCTTGAGGCTGGCGATCACGGCGGTCATCGCCCGCGCGTTGGCGTCGCGTGCCGCCTTGACTGTGTCGGCCTGGACGGTGACGCCCAGCCGAAGGTCCGCGATGTCGGGTGTGATGACCACCCGCCCGGTGCCGTTGACGCTGATCGTGTGCTCCGGCGTCGTCGGCGGGTCCGATGCGAGGAGCGGCCGGGGTCCGAAGAGTGGGCTGGCCACAGCGGCTGCGAGGAGACCGGCGGACAGGCCCGCGGCAAGCCAGCGAGCGCGGGACCCCGGGATGGGAATGCGGATGGACAGCGACGATGCCATGTGGCGTCTCCCGTTCATGCGATTCGGTGGCAGGTCGCCACGCAATCCGCTAGACGCGTGACCGCGGTCGAGCGGTTCCCCTCCCGAGGGCGCGGGTGAGCATGCGAGGGCGGGGGATCGGCCTTCCTCGCTCGAGCTCACGTTGATCGATTCGCCATGACGGCCGCCTTGCTCGATACTCCCCGAAGCGTCTCGCGCTCTCACCGACGTCTCGCACGGAGGCCGCCATGTCGCCGCTTGCCGCCGCCCTTCCGGCCTTTCTGGCTTCCGCCGTCGAAGCCGTCGAGGCCCTGACGATCGTCCTGGCCGTCGGCGTGACCCGCCAGTGGCGATCCGCGCTGTACGGAGCGTTCGCCGGGCTCGGTGTCCTTGCCGTGCTGGTCGGCGCGTTCGGCACCGCGATCGTCCTGTTCGTGCCGCTGAACGCGCTCCGCATCGTGATCGGCAGCCTGTTGCTGATCTTCGGGCTCCAGTGGGCGACGAAGGCGATCCTGCGCGCATCGGGCGCCAGGGCAAAGCACGACGAGGAGGCGATCTTCGCGGCCGAGGTGAAGCGCCTGGGCGCGGAGGCGCCGGTTCCCGAGACGGGGATCGACGGCGTGTCGTTCTTCGTGTCCTTCAAGGGCGTCCTGCTCGAGGGGCTCGAGGTCGCGTTCATCGTGATCACGTTCGGGACGTCGGCCGGCCGCCTCGACACCGCGATCGTCGGCGCCGTCGTGGCCGTCCTCCTGGTGGTCACCGTGGGCGCGTTCGTCCATCGGCCCTTGAGCCGGGTCCCCGAGAACGGGCTGAAGTTCGCCGTTGGCCTGATGCTCGTCTCCTTCGGGACGTTCTGGGCCGGCGAGGGAGCAGGCATCGATTGGCCCGCGAGCGACGCGACCCTCATCCTCCTCCTCATTGCCTACCTGGCCGTCGGGGTCGCCGCCGTGTGGCTCGCGCGACGCCTGCTCGCGATCCGTCGGGGTGCGGGCCACGCGGCGGGCGGCCCGATGGACGCCCTGATTGCGAACCGCGCCGGGCTGGCGGGCGCCATCGCGGGCGGCATGCTCGTCGCAGGGGTCGTCTTCGTGGCGGCGGTGACCATCGTCGGCGGCCTCGGGCAGTGAGGTACCTGACGCAGTTCGGCAGGTTCCTGTACGACTTCCTGGTCGGGGACGCGTGGGAGCTCGCCGCCGGCCCGATCATCGCGCTGGTGGTGGCCTGGGCCCTCGTGCAGGCCGGTTTCGGAGCAGGCGTGATCGGGGGCGTGTTGTTCGTTGCGGTGCTCGTTGTCGCGGCGGTGCACCTGACCCTCGCCCTGGGCCACTCCGCCTAGTCGCTCCGCGCGGAGGACCTCGCGGACGCCGGCACACGTTCGAAGCCGGGATTTCGGGGGCGAGGGTGGAGCGGGAGACGGGGCTCGAACCCGCGACATTCTGCTTGGGAAGCAGACACTCTACCGACTGAGTTACTCCCGCGCGATCCCGATTCTAGCATCGGCTGGTGACCGGCCCGGCGAGGTCACCCGGCGGCTCATTTCGCCTGGAGGAACCAGGTCGGCATCGGCCCGCGGCCGCGGACCTCGACCATCCCTCGGGCCTCGAGCCGGTACCGATCGCGGAGCCGCTCGAACGCCGCCTCGCTGACCTGGATCCGGTTCGCGACCCCGTGCGACTCCATCCGGCTTGCGGTGTTCACCGTCTCGCCCCACACGTCGTAGATGAACTTCTTGACGCCCACCACCCCCGCCACCGCCGGACCGAGGTGCATCCCGACCCGGATGTGAAGATCGACGCCGCTCTCGGCGCGATACCGTTCGATGGCGGTGAGCATGTCGAGGCCCAGGTCGGCCACCCGTCCGCAGTGATTCTCCGGGTTGGGTCCCAGCCCGCCGACGACCATGTAGGCATCGCCGATCGTCTTGATCTTCTCGAGTGCGTATCGGTCCGAGAGCTCGTCGAAGATGCTGAAGACCTCGTTGAGCAGCGAGACGAGGTCACCCGGGCCGAGCCGGCGCGAGAGGGCGCTGAAGTCGACCACGTCGGCGAACAGGACGCTCATCTCCTCGATCCGATCAGCGATGAGCATCTCTCCACGACGCAGCCGGGCGGCGATCGAGGCGGGCAGGATGTTCAGCAGCAGGCGTTCGTTCTCGGCGCTCGCGCGCTCGACCTCGCGGGCGGCGGTGATATCGGTCCCATAGACGTTCGTGAACCCGAATTCGTAGACGCGGACCGCCATGAGGGAGTAGAGCCGCTCGCCGGCCTCGATCTCGATCCGGTCGCCGGCCGCGGTGCGCGCGGTCCGCGGCGCATCGTGTCGAGCAGGTCGGGTGGGAACGGGTCGCCGACGCGAATTGCGAGTGCCGACACGATCCCGGCGCTCGCAGCGTTCGCGTAGCTCAGCTCACCGGCGTCGGTGAGGCGCATGACCGGGAACGGGTTCTGGTCCGGGAACTTTGCGACGACCTCCGCCTGGCGTCCCAGCCGCAGGAGCTCGTCATCGGCCACGTCAGTGCGCTGCGCGCGGCTCCAGCGACCGGATCCGGTTGGCGAGCGTGGCCATGACCTGGACCGCAACCTCCGGGAACTCTTCCATGATCGAATGGAAATCGCGGTGGGTGACCACCAGAAGGCGCACCGGCCCCTCGGCCGTCACCGTTGCGGTGCGCTCGCCCTCCTGGATGATCGCAATCTCGCCGAAGAAGTCGCCGGCATGGAGCGTGTCGATCCGCGCCCCGTCGCGGTCGACCACCGCGTGGCCGGTGATGAGCAGCATCATCTCACTGCCGAATTCGCCCTGCCTCATAAGCACCTTGCCGGCGGGCGCGTTCACCTCGTCGGCCAGCGCAGCAAGCCGCTGCAGCTGGCTGCGGCCGAAGCCGCTGAAGAGCGGGATTCGACGAAGCATCTCCAGCTTCTCGTCTCGCGCCACGGAAATCTCCTCCTCCGGTGGGGGCGAGCATACCCGGCCCGGGAGGCCGGCAACAAGGTGTCAGCGCCGTCCCGGGTACGATTGCGGGCCATGGACGAGCTCGCGCGACGGTACATCCTGCTGGGCCTACGCCTGGAGCGCATCTCGCCCGCATTCGTGGACAGCTATGTCGGCCCGCCCGAGCTCGCTGAGGCGGTCGCATCCGAGCCGCGGCCGATGGCCGAGGAGCTCCACGCCGAGGCCTCGACGCTGCGCGAGATCGTCGCGGAGCTGGCCGGGGACGGCCCCGTCGTCGAGCGCCGGCGCCGATGGTTCGAGGGGCAGCTGCGAGCGATCAGCGCCCTCGCCCGCCGGGCGGGTGGCGAGGAGATCGCCTACCTCGACCTCGTCGAGGACCTGTACGGGGTGCCGATCGGCCCGGTTCCGGAGTCGGAGATGAGCTCCGCGCGCCAGCGTCTGGCTGCGGCACTCCCCGGCGATGGGACGCTGGCCGAACGCGTGGCGGCGCAGCGTGCCGCGCTCCGCGTCCGCCCCGAGCGGGTGCTGGCCGGGGTGGTCGACTCCGCCGAACGGTTCCGCGCCGCAGCCCGTCGCGACTTCGACCTGCCGGAGCCCGAGGGGATCGACTGGGAGGAGGCGCACGACCAGCCGTGGGGCGCCTACGCTGAGTTCAGGGGGCACGGACGCACGTCGATCCGGGTGAACGTCGACCTCCCGCTCGAGGTGCCGGGCATTGCCTTTCTCGCCTCGCACGAGGCGTATCCGGGCCACCATGCCGAGCACGTGACGAAGGAGCGGACGCTCGTCGCCGCGGGCGTCGGCGAAGCCGCGCTGCGGACGATGGGCACCCCGGAGGCGATGCTCTCCGAGGGGATGGCCGACGTCGCCGGTGAGGTGGTGATGACCGATCGGGAGCTGGCGGCTGAGCTGGCACGGATCGGGGCCGATGTCGGCGTCGGCGGCGACTGGGAGGCCGCGGTCGCGCTCCATCGGACCACGCTGGACCTCAACCCGGCGATTTCGAACGCCGCATACATGCTGCACCACGAGGGGCACCCGGAGGGCGATGTCCGCGCCTGGCTGGAGGCCACCGTGCCGAGACCGGACTGGATCGACCACCTGATGCGGGTGGCCACAGACCCCGTCGGCCGTCTCCACGTCTACACGTACACCGAGGGCGCGCGGCTCATTCGTCGTTGGCTCGAGACGACTGGCCAGACGGAAGGATTCGCGCGGTTGCTCTCCGAGCAGCTCTCGCCGGCGCAGCTCCTCGCCGACCTCGACGAGCTTGCCCCACGTTCGTTGGCGTAGGCCGGCCCGATGCAGTCTCGCCATGCGGACGTGCTGCTCGTCGGTGGTGGCGTGGCCGCCGCGCGGTGCGTGCGCGCCCTGCGGCGGGGAGGATTCGGCGGGTCAGTCGTTCTCGTTGGCGAGGAGAGTGCGGCACCCTACAACCGGCCGCCGCTCTCCAAGGAGCTCCTGCGCGGCGCCGTCTCCGAGGATCTCGTCCTCGCGGAGCCGCCCGCGTGGTACGAGCGGCGCGGCGTGGACCTGCTGCTCGGGACTCCGGCCGCCTCGCTCGACCCCCGGGAGCAGGTCGTGGAGCTCAGCGACGGCACCCGGCTGCACTACGGGAAGCTGCTGCTCGCGACCGGGGCTGTCCCGCGCCGGCTCCAGGTTCCCGGGCAGGAGCACGCGCTGCTGCTCCGCACCCTGCCCGACGCGGTGGCGCTCCGCGAGCGTGCGGAGGCGGGCAAGCGCGCGGCGGTGGTCGGCGGCGGGTTCATTGGCGTGGAGGTGGCCGCCTCGCTCGCCGCCCGCGGCGTCCTGGTCACCCTCCTGGAGCGTGGCGAGGCGCTGTGGGCGGGTGCCCTCGGGCCGGAGGTCAGCGACTGGGCGGTTGCGCGGCTCGTCGCGGCCGGGGTGACGGTGCGTTTCGGCGCCGAGGTGACGGGACTCGAGGACGGCGCCGTCCTGATCGCGGGGGAGTTGATGGCGGTCGATCTCGTGGTTGCCGGCGTCGGCGTCGCGCCGCGGGTCGAGCTCGCCGCCGGTGCCGGCCTCCTCGTCGATGACGGCGTGGTCGTCGACAGCCGGCAGGCGACGTCGGACCCGGCCGTCTGGGCGGCCGGCGACGTGGCGCGACCGGCGGATGCCCGGCGAGTCGAGCATTGGCACGCGGCGCGCGAGTCCGGCGAGCGCGCCGGTCGAGCGATGCTCGGCGAGCCCCTGCCCGCCCGGCGCGCTCCCTGGATCTTCAGCGAGTTCGCCGGCGTGACACTGGACGTGGTCGGAGGGGGGCTCGCCGGAGACGAGCGAATTGCGATGCGAGGTGTCCAGGCGTGGGTGCGCGGCGGGTGCGTTGTGCAGCTCGCGATCCTGGACGGGGCCGTGTCCGTGGAGGGCGCCCGCGAGCTCGTCGAGCGCGGAGGCGCGCCAACCGAACTCGCGACCCTGGCTCCCCGCGCTTGATGCGCGCGGTGGGAAGGTGCGCCACGCGGTTGGCGGCGGGTGGCCCTCGGTCGATCCACCGCGCAGACTCAGGGTGTTGCCCGTGGGAAGGGATCGTGGGGGAGGGGTCCTGGGAGCGGCTGCGCCAAGGCCCGCGTTCAAGGCCCGCGTTCAAGGCCGCGTTCAGCCGCGCTCAGGTCAGCCGCGCCCAGGAGCCGCGCTCGGGAGCCACGCTCGGGAGCCACGCTCGGGAGTCGCAGAGCGACGACAATGGCGAAGGAGCGGTCCCGAACGGCTCCGAGCGGGCCGTTCGAACGCTGCGTGGTCAATGAGCGACCGTGGAGGCGAACGAACGGGGTGATCTTCGCCGATAGCGTCATCCGGTGGCGCTCCCGCTTCCGGTTGCGCTCCCGCCTTCCGGTGGCGCTCCCCCATCCCGTTGCGCTCCCCCATCCCTTGCGCTCCCCCTTCGAATGGGCAATGTGCAAGAGTCGTGG
>CAWINH010000017.1:0-9134 GCA_963837425.1 uncultured Chloroflexia bacterium | reverse complement strand
CTCGAATCGTGTCTCCGGGCCAGACCCGCGACCACACCGAGCGGCTGCTGGCCTGGATGGGGGTCGGCATCGTACGCGACGGGGCGGTCACCACCGTGCGCGGGCCAGCTACGCTCCAGGCGCGCTCGATCACTGTTCCCGGGGACCCCTCCGCCGCCACGCCCTGGCTCGTGGCCGCCACGGTTCACCCTGACGCCGACCTCAACCTCGACGACGTCGGCCTCAACCCGACGCGCCTGGCGGCGATCGACGTGCTCCGTGAGATGGGCGCGCAAATCGAGGTCGAAGAGCGACCTGCGGACGGGCCGGAACCGCTGGGAGCGATCTCGGTGCGCAGTGCCGATCGGCTGCAGGCCGTCTCGATCCGCGGCGCGCGGGCTGCGGGCCTCATCGACGAGCTGCCGGCGCTCGCGGTGGCCATGGCCGCCGCGACTGGGACGAGCGAGCTGCGCGATGCGGAGGAGTTGCGAGTCAAGGAGTCGGACCGGATCAGCGCCATGGTCGCGGGGCTGGCTGCGATCGGTGCCCGGGTGGAGGAGCTTCCGGACGGCTGGCGCATCGCGGCCGGCTCGCCGTGCGACGCGGAGATCGTCACCGGTGGCGACCACCGGGTCGCGATTGCTTTCGCGATCGCCGCCGCCGTCGGCGTGGCAGGGGAGGTGCGGCTGGACGACCCGGCGTGCGTATCGGTCTCGTATCCGGGCTTCTGGGAAGACATGGCCAGGGTTGCGGGGACCGGCTCATGAGGCGCCTGCGCCTGCTCACCGCCGGCGAGTCGCACGGCCCGTCGCTGAGCGGCATCCTCGAGGGCCTGCCCGCCGGCCTCCGCGTCTCCACGCGCCTCGTGGATCTGGACCTGCGCCGCCGCCAGCACGGGTACGGGAGCGGGCGCCGGATGCAGATCGAGCGCGACCGGGTGACGTGGACCGCGGGCATCCGCTACGGACGCACGCTCGGCTCGCCGGTGGGGTTCAGCGTCGAGAACCGCGACTGGGTCAACTGGGCGGATCGGATGTCGGTGGAGCCGATTCCTGCCGGGCGCCGCCCGAAGCGCATCACCCGCGCCCGGCCCGGTCATGTCGACCTCGCAGGCGCCCTGAAGTACGACACGCACGACATTCGCGACGTTCTCGAGCGGGCCTCGGCCCGTTCGACTGTGGCCCGCGCCGTGGCCGGATCGCTGGCACGCCAGCTTCTCGGCGCCTGCGGGGCGCGGATCTGGAGTTTCGTGGACCAGCTGGGACCGATCCGCGCCTTCCCGGACGCGGATGAGCCGCTCCGCAGCATCCCCGAGGGCTGGTTCGACCATGACCTCCGCGACCCGTCGGCGCTGCGCTGCCCGGACCCCGAGGCGGAGCGCGCCATGCTGGCGGCGATCGACGCGGTGCGTGATGCCGGCGACTCCATCGGCGGATCGTTCGTGGTCGTCGCCGAGGGCCTGCCACCCGGGCTCGGCTCGTCCGCCGAATGGGACACGCGCCTCGACGGCCGGCTCGCCGCTGCGGCCATGGCGATCCCGGCCGCGAAGGGCGTGGAGATCGGCCTCGGCTTCGGGGTGGTGTCGCGTCGCGGGAGCCAGGTCCACGACGTGGTGGATGCGACGGCGCCTGGCTGGGGCCGGCTCACGAACCACGCTGGGGGGATCGAGGGCGGTATCAGCAACGGCGAGCCGATCGTGGTGCGGGTGGCGATCAAGCCGATCTCCACCCTGCGCATCCCGCTGCCCAGTGTCGACCTGGCGAGCGGGGAGGTGGGGCGGGCGCACATCGAGCGCAGCGACGTCACGATCCTGCCCCGCGCCGGGGTGGTCGGCGAGTCGATGGTCGCCCTCGTCCTCGCCGACGCGCTGCTCACCAGTTTCGGCGGCGACGCGATGAGCGACCTGCGGGCAGCGGTCCGTCGTCGCCGGCGGCGTGCAGCAGGGCCGCGCTGATGCTGCGGCGCGTCGTTCTGCTGGGACAGGGCATCGGATATTCGGCCTCGCCGCCGATCCACAACGCCGCCTTCGCGGAGCTGGGTCTGCCCTGGTGCTACGAGCTGCGCGACCTCCCCGCGGACGAGCTGCCGGCCGTCCTGGCGGAGCTGCGCCGGGGAGAGCTGTCCGGCGCGAACGTGACGCAGCCCCACAAGGCCGCCGTCATCTTGCTGCTCGAGGAGCTGACGCCCGCCGCCCGGCGGGTGGGCGCGGTGAACACGATCGTTCACCGCGAGGGACGCCTCGTGGGCGACACCACCGACCTCGCCGGCCTGGCCGCGGAGATCGCGGATCTCGGCCGCTTCGAGCGGGCCGTGGTGCTGGGACGGGGTGGCGCGGCGCGGACCGCAGCCGCCGCGCTCGCCGACGCCGGCACGGATGCCCGGCTGGTGGCCCGCGACGAGTGGCCCAAGTTGCCCGCCCTGCTGGCGCGAGCGGACCTGCTGATCAACGCCACCCCGATCGGCACGGCGGAGGATGTCTCGCCGATCCCGGCCGGCCTCCTGCGCCCGGACCTCACCGTGCTGGACCTCGTCTACCGGCCGAGCCCAACCCGGCTCGTGCGCGAGGCGTGCGCGGCCGGGTCGCCGGCGCGGGCCGGGGGCGGCCTCCTCCTCCGCCAGGCGGCGCTGAGCTTCTCCGCCTGGACCAATCTCGTGCCACCCATCGAGGCCATGCGCCGGGCTCTTCACAGCGAGCTGGGGGCCGATGCCGATGCCTGATGCAGGGGCCGGCGTCGTCCTGGTGGGCCTGCCGGGGAGCGGGAAGACGACCGTGGGGCGCATCCTCGCCGCGCGGCGCGGAGCACCGTTCAGGGATATGGACGAGCTCATCGCGCGCCTGACCGGCGTCCCGGCCGCCGCGTACCTGAGCGAACGCGGGGAACGGGCCTTCCGTGACGTCGAGCGCGCCGCACTCCGCGAGGCGTGCGCCGAACCCGACGCCGTGGTGGCGACCGGCGGCGGCGCCCTCGATGACCCACTGAACCGCTGGCGCCTGTGGTCACATGGGCGGGCCGCCTGGCTCCAGGCCCCCGTCCCGACGCTCCTTGCCCGTCTGGCCGCGGACGCGACGCCCAGGCCGCTGCTCGCGGCGGACCCAGCGGCGCGCCTCGCCGAGCTCGCCACGCGACGAGACCCCTGCTACCGGGCGGCGGACCTGCGGGTGGATGGCGGTCCCGGGCCGGGCGAGGTCGCCGACGCGGTGGAGAGCGCGCTCGCGACGCGGGCGACCGAGCGTCGTCTTTTCGACGGCCGGGTGCCTCGCCATCACCCGATCGGACCGGCGGAGGGGCGCGTGATCCTCGGCACCGAGCTGGGCGGTGCGCTGGCCGAGGTCGTCGCGGAGATCGGCGGGGTGGCGGCGTTCGTGGCCGATCCGCGGGCTCCCGCGGCGCTCTCCGGCATGCGCGCGGCGCGGCGCCTCGAGGTTCCCGGCGGCGAGCGGGTCAAGCGGCCGCGCGGCCTCGAACGGATTCTCGCCTGGCTGTCGGCCGAGAGAGCCGAGCGCGGCGACCCGCTGGTGGGTGTCGGCGGCGGGACTGTGACCGACCTGGTCGGCCTGGCCGCCGCGCTCTACATGCGGGGCGTGCCATACGTCGCGGTACCGACGACCTGGCTCGGGCAGACGGACGCCGCACTCGGCGGCAAGGTGGCCATAGACCTGCCGCGGGCGAAGAACATGGTCGGCGCCTTCTGGCCGGCGTGGGCCGTGGTGGCCGACATCACGGCCCTCCGAACGCTGCCGGCGGCCCGCCTGCGCGACGGGATGGCTGAGGCGATCAAGGCGGCGATCATCGGCGACGATGAGCTGTGGCGGCTGATCGGGGAACGGGGGCCCGGCGCCTTGCGTGACGACGAGGCGGCCCGCTATGCGATCACCGAGCGCGCGGCGCGGGTCAAGCTCGGCGTCGTCGCGAGCGACCCCTTCGAGCGGAGCGAACGGCGCCAGCTCAACCTCGGCCATACCGTGGGCCACGCGCTCGAGGTTGCGAGTGGCTATCGCCTGCCTCACGGCTCGGCCGTGGCGCTCGGGCTCCGGGCGGCGGCGGCCCTCGCGGCCGGCCGCGGTGCCGATCCGGCCCTCGCCCCGTCCCTTGACGAAATGCTCCATGAGCTCGGCTACCGGCTTCGTCGGCGGATCGACATCGGCGCCGTCCGGGACGCCATGGCCGGCGACAAGAAGCGCGTGGGTGGGCGCCAGCGCTGGCTGCTGCCGGTCCGCATCGGCGAGGTGGTGGAGGCCGATGACCTGACCGACGCCGAGGTGACGTCGGCGCTGCGCGTCATCGCCGAGGCCTGAGCCATGCGCATCCTGCTCCTCAACGGGCCGAACCTCGCGACCCTGGGCCGGCGCGAGCCGGAGATCTACGGGACGACGACCCTCGCGGAGATCGTGGAGGCCTGCCGCGCCCGCGCGCTGGAGGGCGGAGCGACCGTCGAGGACCTGCAATCGAATCACGAGGGTGCGCTCATCGACCGGCTCGAGCAGCTCGACTACGACGCGGTGGTCATCAACCCCGGCGCGCTGGCCCACACGAGCTACGCGCTCCACGATGCGCTCCGCGCATGCGGCCGTCCGGCGGTCGAGGTCCACATCAGCGACGTGAGCAACCGCGAACCCTGGCGCCGGGTGAGCGTCACCGCCCCGGCGACCCGGCACCAGGTCGTGGGGAAGGGATGGCGCGGCTACCTCGAGGCGATCGACTGGCTGCTGACTGCCGGCGCCGAGGGGGGCTCGTGACCGTGGCGCCGCCTCGGGTTGCGTACCAGGGGGAGCCAGGCGCCTACGGAGAGGAGGCAGTGCTCGCCTATTTTGGCGAGGGAGAGGTTGAGCCGCTGCCGGCTCCGACCTTCTCGCGCGTGGTGGATGCGGTGCATGCCGGCCGCGCGGCCGCCGCCCTCCTGCCCCTCGAGAACTCGCTGGCCGGTACGGTGGGGGACGCCCTCGACGCGCTGCTGCGTACGACCCTGGTGGTGACCGGCGAGGTGATCCTCCCCGTGCACCACCAGCTCCTGGGGGCGCCGGGGAGCCAGCTCGAGGATGTGCAGCTTGTCATGAGCCACCCGCAGGCGTTGGCGCAGTGCGAGCGGTTTCTCAGCGAGCGGGAGGTCACGGTCGTCGTCGAGGCCGATACGGCCGGAGCCGCCCGGCGGCTGCAGGACGACGGCGACCGTACGACTGCGGTCATCGCCTCACCACGCGCCGCGGAGCGATACGGCCTGAGCGTGCTCGCCGCCGAGATCCAGGACGCGGAGCCCAACCTCACCCGCTTTGCCGTGGTGGGTCCGGCCGGGGCCGAGGGTCCGCCACCGCGAGGTCCACTGGCGCCGCCGCCGGACGCGCAGGCCGTCTCGCTCGTCACCTTCGAGACGCTGCACCGGCCGGGTGCCCTGCACCATGCCCTGGGGGCGCTCGCCGAGGTGGGGGTCAACCTGAGCCGGATCGAGTCGCGGCCCACCGGCAGGGACCGCTGGCAGTATCGGTTCCTGATCAGCGTCGATGGCAGCGGGAAGGCCGAGCCGCTGCGCTCTGCGATGGCCGAGCTCCACAAACGGGCACACGCCGTCCGGCTCCTCGGCTCCTTCGCGTCGGGCGGGTGATCTCGATTGCCGACCCGCCGGCGCCCTTTTTGGGGCTCAGCTTTGATGGGACCGTGCCGCGGACCACTTGATTGCGATCGCAACTATGGTGCGCTACATTGAGCTCTCCACTGCGCAGCCGGAGGTAGCGACCATGAACGTGGTAGACCTTGGCCTGCTCGTCCTCCGTGCGGTGAGCGGCCTGATCTTCGCCGCGCATGGGGCGCAGAAGGCCTTCGGCTGGTGGAATGGCCCCGGCTACGCGGGCTGGACGAGCGCGCTCCAGCGGATGGCAATTCGCCCCGGCCCGTGGTGGGCCGTCATCTCGATCGGCGCCGAGCTGGTCGGCGGTCTGCTCCTGGCGCTCGGGTTCCTGACACCGCTGGCAGCGGCCGCGCTGTTGGGGCAATCAATCGTGATCGTCTTCGCGGTCCACTGGTCGAATGGCTTCTGGAATGGCAACCGGGGCTGGGAGTACCCGATCACGCTCGCCGCCGGCGTGGTCGCCATCGCCGCCATTGGGCCCGGCGCGATTGCGCTTGACGCGACCCTGGGATTGACGTTCAGCGGTCCGGTTCGGATGGCCGCCGCGGTGGTGGGCGTGCTTGGTGGCCTGCTGGCCGTCGCGATCCGACGCTTCGCTCCGCCGTCCCCAACGGGCGGCTGACGGCATCCGTGCAGCCATGGCTGCTCCCGTCGGCGAGGGTGGGCTCAGGCCAGAGTCGAGATGTGAGCCGGGTGGACCGCCTCGTAGGCGTCGATGGCTTCCGTCTGCGCCAGGAGGAAGCCGAGCTCATCGGTCCCGTCGAGGAGGATGCGACGTGCGAAGGCGTCGACCGCGAACCCGATCTCCGAGCCGTCCGGCAGTCGGAGCTCCTGTGCCTCGAGGTCCACCGCCAGCTCCAGGTCCGGGTGCGCCTCGATCAGGTCCGTGATGCGGGTCAGCTCCTCCGGGGCCACCTCGATCGGCAGCAGGCCGTTCTTGAGCGCGTTGGCGCGGAAGATGTCCGCAAAGGAGCTGGCGATGACGGCCCGGAAGCCCCACGCCACGAGCGCCCACGGGGCGTGCTCGCGGGACGAGCCGCAGCCGAAGTTGTCTCCGGCGACCAGGATCTGCCGCCCGGCAGCATGAGGCTGATTGAGGACGAAGTCCGCCCTGCGGCTTCCGTCGTCGGCGTAGCGCCAGTCGGCGAAGAGCGCGTCGCCCAGGCCGGCGCGGTCGACCGTCTTCAGGTAGCGGGCCGGGATGATCTGGTCGGTGTCGACGTTGTCGCGCGCCAGGACGACCGCGGCGGATTCGACGCGGGTGAAGGGCTCGCTCATCCGAGTGCCCTCGGGTCGGTGAGGCGACCGGTCACCGCGGAGGCGACCGCGGTGAGCGGTGAGGCGAGGAACGTGCGGCCGCCCTTTCCCTGCCGTCCCTCGAAGTTGCGATTGCTGGTGCTCACCGCGTACTGCCCGGGCGACAGCTGGTCGCCGTTCATGGCGATGCACATGCTGCAGCCGGCCTCTCGCCAATCGGCCCCGGCCTCCGTGAAGATCCGTGCCAGCCCCTCTGCTTCGGCCTGGCGCTTGACCTCGGTCGAGCCGGGGACGACGAGCATCCGAACCCCGTCGGCCACGCGGCGCCCGCGGAGCATTCGGGCCGCCTCGCGCAGGTCGCTGATCCGCGAGTTCGTGCAGGAGCCGACGAAGACGACGTCGATTGGCTTGCCGAGCACGGGCTCCCCGGGGTTCAGGCCCATGTAGGCCAGTGCGGCGTCGAGCGAAGAGCGTTGCACCGAGTCGCTGAGGCTCGCCGGGTCCGGGATACGCTCGGTGATCGCGAAGCCCATGCCCGGGTTGGTGCCGTAGGTCACCATCGGCTCCAGGTCGGCCGGCGTCGAGCGTGATCGAGCGGTCGTAGTCCGCGCCATCGTCGGAGGGCAGGTCGCCCCATCGGGCCACGGCGGCATCCCAATCGGCCCCGGCCGGAGCGTGTGGCCGGCCGGCGACGTACTCGAGGGTGACCTCGTCCGGTGCGACCAGCCCGGCACGCGCCCCGCCCTCGATGCTCATGTTGCAGATGGTCATCCGCTGCTCCATGCCCAGGGCGCGGATGGCGCTGCCGCCGTACTCGAAGACGTGGCCGGTGCCGCCGGCCACGCCGATCCGGCTGAGCAACGCGAGGATGATGTCCTTGGCCGTCACGCCGGGGTGGAGCTCCCCATCCACCCGCACCTCGAACGTCTTCGGGCGGCGCTGGAGGAGGCACTGGGTGGCGAGCACGTGCTCCACCTCGCTGGTGCCGATCCCGAAGGCGAGCGCGCCGAAGGCGCCGTGGGTGGCGGTGTGGCTGTCCCCGCACACGATCGTCATCCCCGGCTGGGTCAGCCCCAGCTCGGGGCCGATGACGTGGACGATCCCCTGGTGCGGCGAGCCGATGCCGTGGAGCGGGATCCCGAATTCCGCGCAGTTGTCCTCGAGGCGCTGGACCTGGGCGGCGGCCATGGCGTCGACGATCGGCAGGCTGCGGTCGGTGGTCGGGATCGAGTGGTCGGCGGTGGCCAGCGTCTGCCCGGGGCGCCGCACCCGGAGCCCTCGGGCGCGCAGCCCGTCGAAGGCCTGCGGGCTCGTGACTTCGTGGACGAGATGCAGGTCGATGCCGAGTACGTCGGGCACGCCGGCGTCTCCGTCCACCACGACGTGCTCGTCCCAGATCTTATCGACGATCGTTCTCGGGGCGCGGTCGCTCATTGGTCCGGCCACCCTAGCGGACGCGTCAAGGGGCGGCGGCCGGGCGCGTCACCACGAACCCTTCGCGCTGCGCGGCATCTGCGAGACGTTCGTCAAAGGTCACGAAAGGCAGGGTCTGCGGGTGCTCCTCGGCGGCGGCGATGGCAGCGGCGAGCTGGAGGGCGTCGGCCGCTCGGAGCGGATGGACGCGAAGGAGGCGGATGGCCACCTGACGGACCGGTGCAACCGGCTGCACCTCCTGCCAGGCCGCGGCCAGGCGGTCCAGGCGGCCGATGGCGGCGGCCACCGAATCCGGCGTCAAACCGCGCTCGCGCTCGAGGCGGGCAAGGGCCGACGCGCACTCGATGGGGGTGGCCCACCAGGCGACGACATCGGGATCACGCTCGAATTCGGATCGGACGGCCGCGTGGTGCGCCTCCGCGACGAGGAGAGGGACGATCGCCGAGCTGTCCCAGAACCTCACCGTCCCGTCCGACGCTCGTCGAGGAGAGCCTGGAGGGCGCTCGCTCCCCGCCTCGCGGGCGGGGCGGGCTCGCGGATGAGATCGAGAGGTGGAGCGGTCGCGGCCGGGCGCAGGATGCCGGCTCGTTCGAGGCGCCGCACGCGGCCTGTGGGATCCGGGTGCGAGGTCACAGGCTCGAGTCGCGCCACCGCGATGCCCCGATCCAGGATCACGATCGTCTCGCCACGGCGCACACGGTCGATGAGCGCGCTCAAGCCGTTCTTCACCTGCGTGATCGTTGCCGCCTTCATTGAGGCTATTATAGCCTGAGTCAGATGGCTAGTCTAGCCTCAAGGCTGCCGTGCATCTGCAATCGGTCGCGGTGTACCGTGGGCCCCGG
>CAWINH010000016.1:0-32884 GCA_963837425.1 uncultured Chloroflexia bacterium | reverse complement strand
GTCGAGTGCCTCGGTCACCCATTCGTGGGTGCGCGCCACCGCCTTGGCATCGACCATCGGCCCCAGGTCGGTGGTGGGATCCAGCGGGTCGCCGATCCTGAGCTCGCGGACCTTCGCCACGAAGCGCGCCGCGAACTCGTCGTAGACCGATGCCACCACGTAGATGCGCTGGACGCTGATGCAGACCTGCCCGGCGTAGGCGAACGAGCCGTACACGAGGCGGCTGACCGCCCAGTCGAGGTCGGCGGTCTCGTCCACGATCGCACCGGCGTTGCCACCGAGCTCGAGGACGACCTTCTTCTTGCCGGCATCGGCCTTCATCTTCCAGCCGACCGATGGGGAGCCTGTGAAGCTGAGCAGCTTGAAGCGCTCGTCGCGGACCATGGCGTCCCCGGTGGGCCGATCCATGGGCAGGATGCTGACCGCGCCGGCCGGGAGGTCCGTCTCGTCGATGTAGCGCGCCACGCGCAGCATGACCAGCGGGTCGACCGACGGGGGCTTGAGGACGATGCTGCACCCGGCCGCGATCGCCGGCGCGACCTTGTGCACGGCGAGGTTGAGCGGGAAGTTGAAGGGGCTGATCCCCGCCACCGGCCCAATCGGGTAGCGGCGCACGATCCCCGATCGGCCGCGGTTGGCCGCGTTCCAGTCGAGCGGCATCCACTCCCCGGTGATGCGCAGCGCCTCCTCGCCCGCCGTGCGGAAGGTGAGCGCCGCGCGCGCCACCTCGCCCCGCGCGTCCCGGATCGGTTTGCCCGACTCGCGGGTCAGCAGCTCCGCCAGCTCGTCCGCGTCCTCGCTGATCCGCTCCGCGACATGCGCCAGGGCGTCGCGGCGCTCGAAGCTCGCCAGGCGGCGGGTCTTCGCGAAGGCCTCGACGGCCGCGACGGTGGCGCGCTCCAGCTCCTCGGGACCGGCCTGGAAGGTGGTCGCGATGAGCTCCTCGGTCGCCGGGTTGCGGACCTCGAGCGGCCGGCCCGCCTCCACGAACTCGCCGGCGAGATAGACGGGGACATGGGGCGCGAGGACCTCGGTTGCCATGGATCGATTCTAGCGCCGCGGTTGCTTCCGCTTGCGTGGGCCGACCTGCAGCCGTCGCGAGGTATAGCCTGAACGCAGGAGCACGCACGTCAGGCGGCCTCGGCCAGGCGTCGAAACCGCCGCCGCGCATTCAACGCAAGGAGCGGAGCTGTGAAGTTCGGCGTCGTCACCTCGTTCGGAACGGTTCACGACTACGTGGCCATGGCGCGAGATGCGGAAGCCGCCGGGTGGGACGGGGTGTTCGCGTGGGACGACATCTCGGTCGAGCGCGGCGGTGTCTTTGATCCCTGGGTCGTGCTGGGAGCCATGGCGGCCGTCACGGAACGGGTGACGCTGGGTGCCATGGTCTTCTCGCTGGCGCGTCGTCGGCCGTGGAAGGTGGCGCGGGAGACGATCACGCTGGACAACCTGTCGAATGGCCGATTCGTGTTGCCGGTCGGCCTGGGCGGAACGTGGGACGGAGGCTATTCACGCGTCAGCTCCGAAGACCCGTCGCGGCGCGTGCGCGCTGAGAAGCTTGACGAGTGCCTGGACATCCTGGAGCTGGCCTGGTCAGGCGAAACGGTGAGCTACCAGGGCACGCATTACTGGATGAGGGATCTCCAGTTCGATCTCCCGGTGCAGCGGCCGCGGATACCGGTGTGGCCGGTCGGCGCCTGGCCGCACCCGAGGTCCCTGCGACGCTGCGCACGCTGGGACGGCATCATCGTCTCCGACAAGTCGGGGGCGAGTGACGACGAGCAGGCCACGCCCCAGGTGGTGGCCGGCGTGGCGGCCTGGATGGCAGAGCACCGGCAGTCCTCCGCACCGTTCGAGATCGTGGTCGACGGCCTGACGTCCGGCATCGACCACGCGGCCGATCGCGCAATGCTCGCGCCGATGGCGGAAGCCGGAGCGACCTGGTTCATCGAGAGCCGATGGGAATCGGATCAGTCGGCGGATACGGTCCGCGAGCGGATCCGTCGCGGCCCACCACGCCTTTGAGCCAAGCGGTCTCGCCTCGACACCCTTCGTACCTCGGCACCGTGGCGATCCTGGTGCCGGGCTGGATCGGGAGCCTGCCGCCGCTGCCGTGAGCGCCCGGGGGCCCGGGGACTCGCCGGCGTGGACATGAGCGCGTAGGATCGGAGCATGTCCGTGACCGGGTCCGGCCGCGCGCGAGGGGCACCTCCCCAGCAGATCCGATTCTGTCGAGGCCAGGGCGGGGTGCGGCTCGCCTACGCCACCCATGGCAGCGGACCGCCACTGATCGTCGTTTCGTGCTGGCTCAGCCACCTGCAGCATGATTGGGAGAGTCCCGTCTGGCGCCACTTCCTGGAGGACCTGGGAGCCGTCAGCACCCTGATTCGCTACGACGAGCGCGGATTTGGGCTCTCCGAGTGGACGGTGGACGACTTCTCTCTCGACGCCCGCGTCGCGGATCTCGAGGCGGTGGTGGCCAGCGTGGGCGTCAAGCGCTTCGCACTGCTGGGCATGTCGGGTGGGTCCTCGGTGGCACTCGAGTACGCCCTGCGGCACCCGGACCGGGTCTCGCGCATGATCATGTATGGGGGGTCGTGCTATGGGGCGCCCGACTACTTCCCCGAGCCGCCGGAGGACGAGGTCGCCTTCCGCGCCATGATTCGCGCCGGCTGGGCCAAACCGGACCCAATCTTCCGCCGCGTGTTCACGACCATGTTCATCCCCGGGGCAACCGAGGAGCAGCTCGCCTGGTTCGATGAATTGCAGCGGATGTCAACCTCGACCGACAACATGCTCCAGAGCAGGATCGAGCGCCAGCGCATCGACCTCCGCGATCGGGTCCATGCCATCCGCACGCCGACGCTGGTGCTGAGCGCCGTCGACGACCGCTGCGTGCCGTTCGACGAGGGCCTGGACCTGGCCTCGCGCGTCCCCGGAGCGCGACTCGTGCCACTTGAATCTCCGAACCACATCCTGCTCGCCGATGAGCCCGCGTGGCGAACGTTCATGGCCGAGGTGAGTGCCTTCCTCGAGCCTGACCGCATGGCCCACTCGGTGCAGCCGGCCGGCGACGTCCTGCAGCTCAGCGCACGACAGCGCGAGATCATCGGGCTGGCCGCCGATGGCAGCTCAAACCAGGAGATCGCGGCGACGCTTGGACTCTCCGCACGGACGGTGGAACGCCATCTCTCGAACGCCTATCTCAAGCTGGGGCTGGCCGGTCGGTCGGCCCGCACCGCGGCGGTGGCCGCCTACCTGCGCGCCGCCGGCTGATCAGGGCACCTGCGTGCCGGCCGCCACAACGCCGTCGCCGTCGGCAGAGCGCATACGTGGCTGAACGGATGTGCGGCCGCGCGGGCGGCAGGTAGCGTCAGCGGCACCACCGACGTGGCGGGGCATGCCGGCCGTCGAGATCGGCCGGCGGCCCCCAACCGCCCCACGCAGGAGACGAACCAATGAGCGACCCAAACTCGGACGGTGCCCTTCAACCGGTCGATACGCTGGACGGCAGCGGCGAGACCTGCGCGACCCTGACCCCGGTGATCGCCGGACGCATGCGAGCGCTGTCCCCCGGCGAGGGCCTGGAGGTCATCTCCGACGACTCGACCGCCCCCGAGGCCCTGGCCTCGTGGTCCCGCCTGACGGGCAATTCGCTGGTCGAGGTCCACGACGAGGGTAACGGTCGCCGTCGGTTCCTCCTGCGGCGCAAGGGCTGACCACACCATCCGTCCTCGAAAGGAAGTTCGAACATGACGCGCATCATCACCCACGCCACCACCGGCCGCGACGACGCCGAGCGGGCCACCATGCCCTTCGTCGTCGCGAACATCGCCGTCACGGCGGAGCAGCCGGCCGCCGTGCTGCTGACCATCGAGGGAGTCCGGCTGGCCACGCGCGGCTATGCTGACGAGATCGCCAAAGACGGGCTGCCGCCGCTCGGCGAGCTCATCGGCCAGTACGTTGCCAACGGCGGTGAGATCTGGGCCTGCGGCGCGTGCACAAAGCCGCGCGGCATCACCGAGCAGGACCTCATCCCGGGCGCCCGAATCGTCAACGCGGCCTTCATCGTCGAGCAGCTCGCGGCCGGGGCCGCCACGCTGGAGTGGTGAGGACGGCACGATGGCGTACCTTCGAACGGTTTCACCCTCCGATGCCGGCGAGGCGGTGCGCGCCATGTACGACGCCGACCTCGCATCCAACGGCTACGTCTCGAACAAGGCGCAGCTGTTCAGCCTGCGTCCTGCCATCTACGGCGCCTGGTTCGACCTGATTCGAGCCATCCGGGCGCCGATGGACCTGCGGCGCTACGAGCTGGCCACCCTGGCCGCCGCGCGCGCATTGCGCTGCCGGTACTGCGTGGGGGCGCACACCGCGGTGCTCGAGTCGAAGGTCTTCGATCACGGGCAGGTGGAGGCCATCGTGCGGGACTTTCGCCACGCCGGCCTGACCGATGCCGAGGTCGCCGTCATGTCGCTGGCGGAGGCGGTCGCCAGCGACGCGACCCGCGTGACGCCAGCCGACGTGGAGGAGCTCCGCGGCCACGGTCTCTCCGACGCGGAGATCTTCGACGTCGTCCTGGCCGCGGCGGCCCGCTGCTTCTTCAGCAAGACGCTCGATGCCCTTGGCGCAGAGCCGGACGAGGAGTACAGCGTCGGGGCGGCGATGCTTGACCTGGTGGAGTTGACCCCGGTCGGTCCGCGCTGAGGGCGGGCGGTTCGCGACGCGGCCACCCCGGCGGCTGCTCGAGGCCGGCCCGCGGATCTGCGTATCATCGGGCGGATGGATCCGGTCTACCTCGGCCTCGAGATCGGGGCTGCCCTCTTCTTCATCGGCGCAGCAGTCGCCGCCCTCCGTCGTGGCCGGCTCCCCTTCCTGGAGCTGGCCACTGCGGCCGTCTTCGGCATCCTGCTGGAGGAGGGCGACCAGCTCATCTTCGAGAGCTACCACTACAGCACGCACTGGGTGCTGACCATCGACCGCGCCCCGGTCGTCATCGGCCTCACCTGGGCCCTCATCATCGCCGGCGCCATGCGCCTGACGGACGCACTGGGCGTGCGCCGCCGCTACGCGCCCTTCGTCGATGCCGTGCTGGCCATCAGCCTGGACCTGGCCTTCGACGCCATCGCGATCCGGATGGGCCTCTGGACCTGGGCCAACCTGGGGACGGACCAGGGCTGGTTCGGCGTCCCCGCCGGCAACTTCTACGCCTGGCTGTTCGTGACCCTGGGCTTCAGCCTGGTGACCCGATGGATCCGCGCGCAGGCCGTCCGCCACCGGGCACGTGAGTGGCTCCAGCTCCTCAGCCCGGTGGCCGCCTACGGCATCCTGCTCCTTGGCCTGCTGCCGTTCATCGTGCTCAAGCCGCTCACCGATCCACGACCGGGCGGTGGGCTGGGCCTGTTCGGGCTCACCCTTGCAGTCTTTGCCGCGATGGCCGCCTGGGGGGTGTGGGGGCCGGACCGCGGGGAGCCGGACGGCGCGGGCAGCGCCATCCTCGAGCTCCGCCTCTCCATTGCGACGCGGGTCGTGATCCACCTCTTCTTCCTGGGCGGCCTCGTCGTCCTGGGCCTGGCGGGCCGGTTCCCGGTGCTCCTGCTGGCGGCCCTGGGGCTGCTGGCCCTGGAGCTACCCCTCGGATGGCTCGTGCGGGATCGGCTCCAGGCCGTGAGGCACCTCAAGCGCCACGGCGACGAATCGCCCGTCGGAGCTGCGGTACCGTAGCGAGGTGACCGCCCTCGACGCCTGCGTCGGCCACCTCCGCGCGCTGATCCGCATCCCGAGCGTGAACCCGCCGGGCCTGCCGGAGACGGCGGCCGGCCTTGACTCGACGGCGGGCGAGACGCGCGCCGCGGCCTACTGCGCCGAGGTGCTCACCGACGCAGGGATCGGCGCGGAGGTGCTGGAGACGGCGCCCGGCCGCGGCTCCTGCTTCGCGCGGCTGCCCGCCACCGTGCCGGACCCGGAGCCGCCCATCATTCTGCTCTCCCACGTGGACGTGGTGCCGGTCGAGGCCGACGCCTGGACCCGCGACCCATTTGGCGCGGAGCTGGTGGACGGCGTGGTGTGGGGACGCGGCGCGGTCGACATGAAGGAGATGGTCGCCATGGAGCTCGCGGTCATGGTGGCGCTCCAGGCCTCAGGAGCGGAACGGCGTCGGGAGGTCATTTTCGCCGCCCTGGCGGACGAGGAGGCGGGCGGGCAGTTCGGCGCGCTCCACTGGGTCCACCAGCGGCCCGACCTGTTCGCCGATGCCGTCGGCCAGCCGGCGGCCGCAGCCCTCAACGAGGTGGGCGGTTACTCAGTCACCCTCAATGAACGGCGGAGCTACGCCATCCAGGTGGCGGAGAAGGGCATCATCTGGACGCGGGTGCGGTCCACCGGCACCCCGTCTCATGGCTCCATGCCGTCGCCCGACAACGCCGCCATCAAGCTGGCCAAGGCCATCACCCGCCTGGCGGCCGATCCGCGGCCCGCCCGCGTGATCCCCATCGTGCGCGGATTCTTCCAGGGGTTGGGCCTGGGCGAGGTGGTGGAGCTTGCCGCGGCGGGCGACGAGGCCCGGGCCCGGGCCGCGCTGCGCGCGGGGGTGGCCGACCCGGTGCTGCGCCGCTCGCTCGACGCCATGCTGCGCGACACGGTGACCCCCAACGTCATTCGCGCCGGGGCCAAGATGAACGTGGTGCCCGGGAGTGGTGAGGCGGAGATCGACGTGCGGACTCTGCCGGGCACGGACCAGGCCGCGTTCCTGGAGCACCTGCAGGAGGTGGCCGGACCCGATGTCGACGTCGACGCGGTGATGACCATGCCCCCCGTCGAGTGGCCGGCGGACTCGCCGATCGTGTCGATCATGGGGGAGACCCTGGCCGCGGCCGACCCGGAGTCGACCCCGCTGCCGATGATGATCACGCCCGGCACGGATGCGAAGGCGCTGGGGCTCCTCGGCATCCCGACCTACGGCTTCATGCCGCTGCAGCTCGACCCTGAGACGCCGTTTCTGTCCCTCTTCCACGCGAACGACGAGCGGCTGCCGGTGAGCGCGCTGGCCTTTGGCCTGCCCGTCCTCCAGCGCGTCGTGGAGCGATTCTGCGCCGGGTGACCGGTGCTCGCGGTTGGGAGTGTCGATCTCGGCGGCTATACTCGCCGGGATACCCGACACCGACTTCTTGAGCATGACGCAACCGCCTGACCCTCAGCCAACCGCGCCTCCCCGCGTGCACGCCTTCGTCTTTCCCGGACAGGGCTCGCAGTACGTGGGGATGGGGGCTGCCCTCATCGAGCACTCGCCGGAGGCCGCGGCAGTCATGGAGCGCGCCGATGCTGCGCTCGGTTTTCCGCTGAGCCGGCTCATCCTCGACGGGCCCGCCGAGGAGCTGGACATGACGGTCAACGCCCAGCCCGCCATCCTGGCCACGAGCGTCGCGTATCTCGAGGCGCTGCGGGCGCACGCCGGTGCCGCGGGCGTGACCCTCGCCCCCCGCGCCGTCGCCGGCCACTCCGCCGGGCAGTACGCCGCGGCGGTGGCGGCCGACGCCATCGACTTCGAGGAGGCGCTGCACCTCGTTCGCGAGCGCGGACGAATCATGCAGGAGCGCGGAATCGAGGGCGGGATGGGAGCCATCATCGGGCTCTCCGACGACCAGGTGGACGAGGTCGTTGAGCACGCTCGTCAGCACGGCGAGATCGGCGTCGCGAATGCGAACGCGCCGGGCCAGATCGTCCTCTCCGGCGTCATCCCGGCCCTCGTCTTCGCCCTGGAGATGAGCAAGACGATCGGCGCCCGGAAGGCGGTGCAGCTCACGGTGAGCGTCGCGAGCCACTCGCCGCTCATGCGGCGGGCGCGCGACGAGTTCGGCCAGATCCTGGCCCGGGTCCCGTTCCGAGAGCCGCGGATTCCCATGCTCGGCAACGTCCACGCCAGCGTGATCCACACCGCCGACGGGCTGCGGCGCGAGCTCAGCGAACACCTCGTGCACGGCGTGCAGTGGACGGACACGGTGCGCCGCATGGCCGCCGATGGCGTCACCGACTTCGTCGAGGTGGGGCCCGGCCGGGTCCTGACCGGGCTGATCCGGCGCATCGTGCCGGAAACGAACGCCCACGCGATCGACGCCCCCGGGGGACTCGCCGCCTGGCTGCCCTCGTGAGCGACCGTCGGGCCGTGGTCACCGGCGTGGGCGTCGTCTCGCCGGTCGGGATCGGCGACGCCGAAGCGTGGGATTCCCTCACCGCAGGGCGCTCCGGGATCGCCGACATCACACTGTTCGACACGACAGCGTTCGACATCCACGTGGCCGGCGAGGTGAAGGGATTCGACGCGACGGACCACATGGACGCCAAGGACGTGCGCCGCCACGACCGCAACACGCACTTCGCGGTGGCCGCCGCCGGGGAGGCGCTGCGCGACGCGGGCCTGCTGGGGGCCGATGGCCGCCTGGACCCGGGCCAGGCCGATGGCGACCGCTTCGGCATGGTCTTCGGCACCGGCATCGGCGGCATTGGCATGATCAGCGACGGGATCGCGACGCTCCTCGAGCGTGGTCCCGGCCGGGTCTCGCCATTCCTGCTCCCGCACATGATTCCGGACGCGGCTTCGGGGATGGTCGCCATCCAGTACGGCCTCCGCGGACACAACCTGGCGGTCGTCAGCGCCTGCGCGACGGGCGGGCATGCGATCGGCGAGGCGATGGAGGCGATCGTGCGTGGGCAGGCCGATCTCATGCTCGGTGCCGGCACCGAGGCGGTCGTCGTGCCGCTCGCGCTGGCGGGCTTCCAGCAGATGAAGGCGCTCGGCTCGCCGATCGACCCCGACACCGGCGAGTACAACCCGGCGATCGCCAGCCGACCATTCGATGCCACCCGCAACGGGTTCGTCGTGTCCGAGGGGTCGGCCGTACTCGTCCTCGAGGAGCTCGGGCACGCCCTGGCCCGGGGGGTCAAGCCGATCGCCGAGGTGATCGGCTACGGATCCTCGGCGGACGCCTTTCACATGGCCGCGCCGGCCGAACGCGGCGAGGGCAACCAGCGCGCGATGCGGGCCGCCCTGGCGCGCGCCGGCATCGGGCCGGAGGCGGTCGACTACATCAACGCGCATGGCACGAGCACGCCGCTGAACGATCGCTACGAGACGATGGCCATTCGCGACGTGTTCGGCGAGCACGCCGATCACCTGGCGGTGAGCTCCACGAAGAGCATGACCGGGCACCTGATGGGCGCCGCCGGGGCGCTGGAGGGCTACGTCTGCGTCAAGGCGGTGCAGACCGGCTGCATCCCGCCGACGATCAACCACCGACACCCCGACCCGGAGCTGACCCTCGACTACGTGCCGAACACGGCGCGTGCCGCCGACGTGCGGGTCGCCCTCTCCAACTCGATGGGCCTCGGCGGCCACAACAGCACGGTCATCGTGCAGCGCTACGAGGCGTAGCCCACTCGCATGAGCCGCGATCCCGCCCGGCGCGCCGTCGTCACCGGCCTTGGCGTCATCTCGCCGATCGGCAACGACGTGTCGACGTACTGGTCGAATCTCACGTCGGGCGTGAGCGGCATCGCCCGCATCGCAAGCTACGACCCATCGGACGAGGAGGTCCAGATCGCCGCCGAGGTGAAGGCATTCGACCCGCGGGACTGGATGGACTTCAAGGCGGCCCGGCGCATGAGCCGGTTCTCGCAGCTGGCGGTCGCGGCAGCGCGCCAGGCGATCGACGAATCGGGCCTGTCGATCACCGATACGAATCGCGACGACATCGCGGTAGTGGTCAATACCGGCGGCGGCGGAATCGGTGAGGTGGCCCTCGGTGAGCGCGTCTACCTCGAGCAGGGACCCAGGCGGGTCAGCCCGTTCATGGTGCCGATGCTCTCGCCCTCGATGGCGGCCTGCCAGATCAGCATCCAGAACGGCCTTCGCGGGCCGGTGGTCACCAGCGTGGCCGCCTGTGCCTCGGGCGTCCAGGCGTTCATCGAGGCGCAACGGATGATCGAGCACGGAGACGTCGACGCGGTGATTGCCGGCGGCACGGAGAGCGCCATCCTGCCGGTCGCCTTCGCGGCGCTCGCGAACATGGGCGCCCTCTCCAAGCGCAACGAGGAGCCAACGCTCGCATCACGACCGTTCGACGCGGATCGGGACGGCTTCGTCTTCGGCGAGGCGGCGGGGGTCCTCGTCGTCGAGTCGGCGGAACATGCGGACCGACGGGGGGCGACCGTCCTCGCCGAGATCGCCGGCGGCGCGCTCACCGGTGATGCATTCCACATCAGCGCGCCGGACCCATCCGGGTACGGCGCCGCGCGGGCGATGGAGCGCGCCCTGCGCGACGCGTCGATCGAGCCCGGCCAGGTTGACTACGTGGTTGCCCACGGCACGAGCACGCCGCTGAACGACTCGACCGAGACGAAGGCCATCCGCTCCGCGTTCGGCGCTCACGCGGATCGCCTGGCGGTCAGCTCGAACAAGAGCATGATCGGCCACACCCTGGGCGCCGCCGGCGCGATGTCGGCGCTGGCCGCCGTGCTCGCCATCCGCGACGGCCTGATCCCACCCACCATCAACTACGAGTCGCCCGATCCCGACTGCGACCTCGACTACGTGCCGAACGTCGCACGCCGAACCGGGGTCGAGGTGGCGATCATCAACGGCTTCGGCTTCGGCGGCCAGAACGCGGTCGCCGTCTTCCGCCGCCCCGCCTGAGGCGCACCCGCCTCCCCGAGCGGATGGCGTCTACTCGGAGGGGTCGCCGGTCACGTACAGCTCTGGTTCGTGGCGCGGGCCGCGACCGGGCAGCGACGCAATCCAGTCGCGCAACGCCGATTCGGTGGTGGTGAACGCCAGGTCGTCCCACGGAATCTCGTCGGGTGAGAAGCCGCGCACCTCGCTCGTCTCGGCGCCGGGCTCGGGCTCGCCGCCCACCACATCGGCCTCGTAGATCAGCGTCACCACACCCGCCCGGGGGCGAGAGTAGGCGCCGATCAGGCGTCCCACGCTCACCTTCAGGAGAGTCTCCTCCTCCGTCTCGCGTCGCGCCCCCTCCTGGGCGGATTCGTCGAGCTCGAGAAAGCCGCCGGGCTGCGTCCAATGGCCACTGCGTGGTTCAATGGCGCGCCTCGCCAGGAAGACGCGGCCGTCCCGGATCGGCAGCGTGCCCACCACGAGCCGCGGGTTGCGCCAGGTCACGTGGCCGGCGGGGCAGACGAGCCGCGGCAGGTGGTCGCCCTCCACGGGCCGCAGCTCGACGGGGTCGCCGCAGGCCGGGCAGTACGCGGGCTCGTCGCCGAGCGTCAGCGGATGACGCTCTTCGTCGTCAGGCATCGCCACATGGTAGATGCGCATCACGGTCGCGCGACTCGACATGCCACAATGCGGCGAACCGCTCGATCCCGGCACGCCCATCCCCCAGTCCCACGGAGGAACCCGGTGACTGCCGCCGCCCCATCAGCTCCCGCGGCTCCCGTCGGCCCGTTCGCGATCTTCCGCAACCGGTTCTTCGTCTACCTCTGGACGGGGCAGCTCATCTCGACGATCGGCGACGCGCTGACCTCGCTGGCGGCGGGCATCATCGTCTTCCAGCGCACGGGCTCGATCCTGAACGTCGGGATCATGCTCATGGTCTCGGCCGCGCCCACGCTCGTCTTCGGCCTCATCGCCGGCGTCTTCGTGGATCGCTGGAATCGCAAGACGATCATGGTCGTCAGCACGATCCTGCGCGCCGCGCTGGTGGCGGCGATCCCGATCAGCCTGCAGGTCACCAATGACATCATCGGGCTCTACGTCATCGTGCTGCTGTCGGCATCGGTCCAGCAGTTCTTCGACCCGGCCAACGACAGCGTCCTGCCGGAGATCGCGACCGATGAGGAGCTGGCATCCGCGAACTCGCTCATGGCGATCGCCCAGTTCGGCTCGACTGCCATCGGGTTTGCGATGGCGGGCCTCCTCATCGGGATCGCCCCGGACCTCGTCTTCTACATCGACGCCGGCACGTTCCTCTTCTCCGGGCTGATGATCCTGCTGGTCAGGATCCCGCCGCTCGAGGTCCCGGAGAAGACGACGGTTGGCGAGGTTGTCCGCAACCTGGCGGTGGGAGCCCGGTTCGTCCTGAGGACGCCCATCCTGCGCAGTGCGACTGCGCTCGGCATCCCGATCACGCTCATCTTCGGCCTGCAGAACGTGCTGCTGCTCCCATTTGCGATCAAGGTCCTCCACGCGACGGAGTTCGAGTACGGGCTGCAGGAAGGGATCACCTCGGTCGGCTTCGTCGTCGGCAGCCTGTTGATGGCCCGATACGCGGAACGCCTGCGTGAGGGGTCATGGCTGGTCCTGAGCTACCTCGGGATGGGGGTGGCAGGGCTTGCCTACGCTCTATCGAGCAACATCTGGCTGGCGATCAGTCTCATCGCGATCTCGGGAGCACTCAACGCGCCGTCATTCGTCGCCGGGCGCCTGATCGCGCAACGCAACACGCCGCGGGAGATGCGCGGGCGCGTCTTCAGCACGAGGTATGTCGTCCGCGACGTCTTCTACCTCGTGGGAATGGGGGTCGCAGGTTTTGCCGATGTCTTCGACGTGCGCATCATGTTCGCGGTCAGCTCGGTGGCGGTGGTCGTCGCCGCGTTCGCCGGGGGGCTGCTGCCCGGAATCGGCCAGCCGGCGGCCGAGTGGCGCCGCACGATCCAGCTGCTGCGCATGGCACCCAGCGCGGCGCGAGTGGGCGCCGGACGGCCCGCGACGATGGCCGACGTACAGGCCCTGGGCCGCTACATCCCGGCCCTGGCCGGCATGCCGCAGCGCGACCGCGACGTCCTGGTCAGCAGCGGGCGGGTCCTCGACGCCGCCGAGGGCACGGTCGTGACCCGCGCCGGCGACACCGGGAACGCCGCGTACTTCGTCCTCTCCGGCCGCACGGTCGCGGGCGCCACTACACCTCAGGGCGAGTATCGCTCCCTATCGAGCATGGGAGCGGGCGACGTCTTCGGCGAGATCGCCGCGCTGACCGGCAGCCCGCGGACGGCGGACGTCGTCGCCCAGGAGCCGACGAGTCTGCTCGAGGTCCCCGCCGAGACCTTGCGCCAGCTCATGGCGCAGCCGGAGTTCTCCTCGCTCGTGCTTGGCAAGATGCAGGAAAGGCTGACGCGCAGCGCAAGCATTCGCGACCTGCCGCGCTTCGGCGGCATCGACCAGACCGCCCTCCGCCAGCTGCGGGAGGAGGCCGCGGCGGGCGAGACGACGTTCGAGGCCGAGTCGAGCTGAGGGCCGCCCCGTCTCGAGGGGGCCCCACCGCCGCATCGGTACAATGCGCAGGCCATGTCGCGGTTGCCGTCGATCCGCCTCTACAACTCGCTGACTCGCGGGGTCGAGTCGCTCGAGCCCGTGACGCCCGGCCGGCTCACGATCTATACCTGCGGCAGCACCGTCTACCGCTACGCGCACATCGGCAACCTGCGGACCTACCTCTTCGGAGACGTGCTGCGAAGCGTGGCCCGGTACCTCGGGTACGAGGTCCGCTACGTGAAGAACGTGACCGACGTGGGACACATGCGCGCGACCGGCGAGGACCCGATCCTCACCGCCGCGGAGGTGGAGGGCAAGACTCCCGAGCAGATCGCGGAGTTCTACACCGAGGCCTGGCTGGAGGACGAGCGGCTGCTGAACATGCCGCGCGCCGATGTCATGCCGCGCGCCACCGAGCACATCGGCGAGATGATCGAGATGACGCGGGCGCTCCTCGACCGCGGGCTCGCCTACCGGGTCAATGGCAACATCTACTACGACGTCAGCGAGTTCGAGCCGTACGGGCAGCTCTCGGGCCAGCGCCTGGACCAGATGCGCGCCGGGCACCGGGTGGACGTCGAGGCCGACAAGCGCGACCCGGAGGACTTCGCACTCTGGAAGGCGGCCGAGCCGGGCCGGGTCATGAAGTGGCCCTCGCCATGGGGCGACGGCTTCCCGGGCTGGCACATCGAGTGCTCGGCGATGAGCATCAAGTACCTTGGGGAGCGGTTCGACGTACACACCGGCGGCATCGACCTGAAGTTCCCGCACCACGAGGACGAGATCGCGCAGAGCGAGGGGGTCCTCGGCCACCGGGTCGTCAGCATCTGGATGCACGGCGAATTCCTGACGATGGCCGATGCGAAGATGGCGAAGTCGGCGGGAAACGTGATCCGCGTCAGCGACCTGCCGGCCAAGGGCTTTGAGCCGCTCGCGTTCCGCTACCTCGCGCTCACCGCGCACTATCGGTCCAAGCTCGACTTCACCGAGGAGGCGATGCACGCCGCGAGCGCCGGCATGCGCCGCCTGCGGCGAGCCACCGCCGAGGCAGGTTCGCCTCAAGGTGGCGACCTCGTGGCTGAGCCGATGGCCGGCTACCGCGCTCGCTTCATCGACGCCATCCGCGACGACCTGGGCCTGCCTGCCGCGCTGGCCGTCGCCCACGCGGTGGCCGGTGCCGACGACCTCGACGCTGCAGAGAGGCGAGCGCTACTGCTCGACTTCGACCGCGTGCTGGGACTCTCGCTCGATTCCCCGCCCGACGAGGAGCTGACGGAGCTCCCCGGGCGAGCCGCCGAGCTGCTCGAGCGCCGGGCCGCGGCACGGGCCTCCCGTGACTTCGCCACCTCGGATGCTCTACGCGACGAGCTCGCCGCGCTGGGGGTCGAGGTCCGGGACACGCCGGACGGGCAGGTGACGGCGGTCCGTCGCTGAGCGAACCTCGACGGCCTACCCCGAACCGTTGGCGTGAAGGATGTCGAGGTACTGCCCGAACCCGGATGACGACGCCCAGTCGGTCGCGCTCTCGACGCTCGTCCCCTCCCCCCATTCGTTGAACGTCGTGACGAGCTGGAACGGGGCGCCGCTGCCGACCATGCTGCGGACGCTCTGCGACCATCGAGCGAGGTCGCGCGGCAGCCGCGCCGCGGCCTCGTTCGCCTTCCAGAAGCCCGGACTGATGACGTAGCTGTATCCGGCCTGCGAGTCATCCGGCACCGCCGGGCTGTACTGGTGCCAGCCGTCAGGCTGGTTACTGCAGGATCGGAAACCGGGGAAGACCTTGAGGACGATGTAGGCCCCGATGCCAACGTTGGCCGCCGTCCAGCGATCGACCATGCCACAGCGGTCCGCGCCATCGGCGTAGACGAAGACGACGAAGCGGCCGTTGACGCGGAAGAAGCCCGGCGCCGATCCGTAGTGAGCGCTGAGGTACGCGAGGTCGCCGTGAATCTGGGAGGCCGATGGGTCGCCCTGGGCCTCGCCCTCGTAATAGACGCTCCAGCGGAACGTCGTCCGCGCCGCGGCGCTGAGGAGGGCGGGCAGGCGAGCGTCGGTCCGGCTGCCGCGCCCCCACCACGACGCGATCCCGACCTCGATCCTTGCGTACTGCATCGCGGCGATCTGGGCCTTGATGGTGGCGGCCGAACTGCCGTCGTAGTAGCCGATTGACGGCTCGTAGTGGGTGAAGGGGTTCATCCCCTGCTGCTTCCAGGCCTCCGGGAACCACGGGTAGTAAAACGCGGCGCGGACGGGCAGGCGCGGCTGGCTGTCGCCGGCGACCGGCGTCGGCAGGGCGGTTGGCGGCGTGGCGGTCGGGCTGACGGTGGCCGCCGGGGTGGACGTGCCAACCGGGGACGGCTGGCCGGGAGACGTCGCGCCGGTCGATGGCGGAGCCGAGACGGCGTGCGACGGGGTTGGACTCGCCGAGCCGCTCGCGCCGACCGGCGACACGGTTGCTGACGCGCGGCTCGAGACCTGACTCGCACCCGGGTCTCCGGCCCCGGGCCCGGGCGTCGACAGCTGGCTCGCCGGGGCATCGGCGCGCACCATGGTGAGCAGGAGAGCAACGGCCAGCGCCGCGGTCACGAGGCCCCTGGCCAGCAACGACCGTTCGATCACGGCATGGACGGACGGGCGGAGTCACGGCGGACGAGACGGTCTCTCATCGCGCCTCGGGCTTGTTCTCGACGCGCAGCGGCACCGCGGGCGCCTCCTCGCCACCGGGCAGGACGATCTGGATCGGGATCCAGCCATTGCCTATGGCCATCACCACCGCCTGGGTGCGGTCGGTGGTCGCCAGCTTGCGCTGGATGGCGCGCATGTGGTTCCGAACCGTCAGCGGACTGATCCCGAGCTCGGACCCGATCTGGCGGTTGGTGCGTCCGCGGGCGACGTGCATCAGGACCTCGAGCTCCCGATTGGTCAGCGGGCGCTCGGGACCCGTCGCTTCTGGCTCGTTCGTCAGCCGGGCAGCCTGACCTTCCTCAGCGCGACGTTCGGACACTATTGCGACTCCGTTGAGGACGAGCCGAGCGAGCAAACGGCTTCGCTGCACGATAGCGGCAGCGAGCGGCGCTGCCTAGCCAGAATCTGCACGAGATCGACTCCTCCAACAGGGTTGATCCCCTCCACCTCTCACTCCCGTCTCCGACGGTCGGTTACGTTCGGCGGGATCAGCCGCCGGACGCCGAGGCGAATCGGCCTGTTCGTTCGCCGCGAGATGACGATGCCACTCCCGATGAGCAGGCCCACGATGAGGCCGAGCGCCAGGATCCGGCCGACCATGTCGTTCCCGGGCGTCGATACGACCGAGCTCGGCTCTGACGAGTCGAGATCGGTAATCTCGGGTGGCCGACCGTTCATCACGTCCGCGAGCACCCCGAGCGCCGTTGTCCCGTAGTTCAGGCTTGGCTCGACCTCGCTGTTCTCGCTGAACTCGTTCCAGCTGATGAGCCCGATGGCGTCCGGCGAGGAACCGTAGGCCGCATCGAGCTCGCGCCGCAGGGTGGCGCCGTCGTTGCGATCGACGACCGTGGTGCCCCCGATCAGACGCGCGTCGAAGCCCGGCGCCGCCGGCGCGATCCAGATCCCCCCGGTTTCCTTCACCGCGTCGCGCATCTCGGTCAGCTTGGCGGGGTAATCGGGGTACGTGTCAGGGTTCACCGAAGACCAGTAGTACGCGTCGCCGTCGACGATGCCCGCCAGCCGGCGCACCCCCTCGGGACTGCGCTCGCTGGCAAGCAGCGTCACGCACGGCCGGGCGAAATCGGTGCTCGAGCCACAGGCGTCGCGCTTCGTCGAATCCACCACGCTCTTCACGTCGGCGACGCTGTATTCCCAGGTCCCGGACCAGATGACCAGCGGTCCGCCCAGGATATCGAATGCCGGATCGCCGGCGTAGGTTTCGATGAATTGGCCGAGGTCGGCGGCTACGCGACTGGCAGCGAGTGGCTGCCGGTCAAAATCCAGTCCCTGGTACATGATCGCCAGCTTGAACGATTCGGAGTCCGCGACCTGGATCAGCTGTTCGAGGCGGCGGTTGAGGGTCGTGGTGCTCTTCCAGCTGACGATGAATCCGGAGATCCCCGCGTCCTTGGCCCAGCGAATCTGCTGGCGCATGACCTCGATATCGTCGCTCGAGTAGCGGCCAAGCACCGGGTAGTCCGACTTGGCGCGATCCCACGACGACGGGTCGTACCAGATGTAGTAATAGGCGAGGATCGGGATCGGCGAGGCACCGGGACTCGCCGCAGCCGCCGGCGATGATCCGGCGAAGCCTGCCGTCAACAGAATGGCCGCGCACCAGATCAGGGTCAGACGCTTCGCGGCCCTCATCTCGTCCCCCGCCTTGAGCGACCGGCGCGGGCGGAACCGGCCGGCGTCGCGGTCTGTCGGCGGCGGGCGCCGCGGCCTCGAGGTGTCGCTGCGCCCTTCGGACCGGCTTCGCCCTCGCTCGGCGCACCTTCGGTGGCGTCGGCACCATCGGTCGGCTCGCCGCAGCGTCTGCAATAGGATGCGCCTGCCCAGAGCTCGAGCCCGCAGTTGCGGCAGGCCTGCATCTCCGCGCCCTCCGGCGGGGTCTGCCGTGGCTCTTCAAACTCCGGCCGGGCCGTCCCGGACGCGGGCGGCTGGCTGGCACGGTCCGTTCCCGGCGGTCGGGCGGTCCGTGATGGCCGGCTCCCCCCAGCCTCTCGGGTGCCGGAGGCCGTAGCCCGCCGCCGCGGACGGGCCGCCGTCCCGGCCGAGGAGCCCTTGGTCGCGCCCGCTGCTGAGCGCCGGGCCCTTGCTGGACGTGCAGGTCGCGACGACGACGTGGTCGAGCTCGTGGGACTCGCCGGCGACGTAGGGCTCGATTCGCGGCGCGAAGCGGTTGGAGTTGCCTTCTTCCGGACCGTCCGTCTCGCCGATGCGGACGTCTCCCGACGTGCCGCCTTTGCCGGCGCTCGCCGCGTCGGGGTCGTGGCGCCTGGCTTCTTTCGAGCAACCTTCGTCTCGGCATCCGTCGGCGCAGCGGCATCCTCCGTTGCAGATCCAGCAGCGCGCTTCGGGGCAGCGGCGCGCTTCGGGGCGCTCGCGGCACCGGTGGGTGCCGCTTTCGCCGTCGCTCGCTTCGCCTTGGCGGTCTTCGATGCCGCCCTCACCTTCTTCGTCGTGGGGCGCTTCTCCGCCCGCTTCGTCCGAGCGGGCTTAGATGGCGACGGCTCCTCGATCACGGCTGGTGCCGTCGCCACGGCGGGCTCCGCGGGCGATGGCTGCGCGTCGGTGGCGGCTGGAGCGGGCGCCGTGCCCGGCGACGCCGCTTCGCCGGCCGCGGTTTCAGGCACCCGCAAGGGGGGCAAAGGTGTCGGCTTCGGCTTCGCCGCGGGTGGGGACTCGTCGATCTGCGGCCCGAACAGTGACGGCGCCAGCTCGATCAGGTCGGGGCTCACCGGTGTGTTCATGCTCAGCGTCCGATGGTGGGCGAGGGCCGCACGATCGAGGGGGTCGATGTCCGACCGTTTGGCGATGGTTGCCAAGATCGGCGCGACCTTCACCCTCGCCTCGGTCGGCTGCTGGACGAACTGCGGCTCCGGAGTGGCGACGACGGGTGGTCGGCTGGCGACGACGGGTGGTGGGCTGGCGACGGCCGCCGGTGCCCCTTCCGCTGGCCGCCGCATGCCTGCCCGGGCGCCGGCCGCACCGGGGAGCGGCAGCAGCCCGGCCACCCCCGCCCCCACGGTCCGCACCGTGTCGCGGATGAGGTGCGGCCGTCCGCGATACAGGAGCCCGAGGATGACGATCAGGGCGACGGCCCCGGCGACGCCCATGTCGAGGTAGCTGATGACACGCAGGTCCACCTCCTGGTCGCGTGAGAGCGCGACCGGCATTGACGGGGCCCAGCCGGGGGCGTCCGCCACGGCGACGCGGTAGATCCCGCGCGCGAGCCAGGGAATGAAGACCTCGCCGTTGGAACCGACGTTGACGATCTGCGATTTCCCGCTCGGGTAGATCATCTGCACCGCCTTGCCGGCGGTGAACCCGAACAGGGCATCCTTGGCCTGGATGCGCGCCGAGTAGAGAAGCAGGGAGATCCGCCAGACGGCGTCCGGGGCGGTGTAGAAGTGCTGCTGCCCGGCGTTCACCACGTTCGAACCGTCGACCTCGACATCGGTGACGTTGTAGCGGACGTCAACCGACTCGAGCCCGGATGACCTGCGCACGACCCGGCTGGCCTTGTAGACGCGCTCCCGCCCGTCCGGATAGGTCAGGACCTGCCCGAGGCTGCTCCGCAGGGTGAACGACGTGATGCGATCGGCCTCGACGAGGCCCCCGCCCGGATCGACGAACACCTGGCTGGCCGGTCGGGAGACGTCGAATCCGGCCTGTACCGGACCGACCTTTGGGACGCTCACCGTCACCTGGCGGCTGTACTCGTTGTTGACGGTCCACCGCGCGAACGCCGCCGTCGCGCCATTGGCCGAGTACTCCTCGTCGAGCGCGATGAGGACATGATCGCCGGGGGTCATCACGGAAATGCGAGCGTACCCATCCGCGCCTGCCTCGAAGCGCGTGCCGTCCAGCGTGAACCCCATCCCCGGGAGTGCTGGCACGGTCTGGACCTGGAGCTGATATGGGGCCACCTCGAGCGACGATTTCGCGCTCGCGGCCAGGTAGGTGTTCGATCGTCCCGGATACGCCGCGGTCAGCGGATGAGTACCAGCGGCGAGGTCCTTGGGGAGGGGGAACGACACGGCGCCCAAAGCGTCGGTGCGTGACCGACGGTAGTACGTTCCGTCGAGGCTGAGCTCCACCGGCTCCCCTGCCAGCGGCCCACCACCGACCACGCGCAGCTCCACGACGACGGTCGCGCTGTTTCCGATGACGACGGAATCGACCGGCCGGAAGCTGATCCCCACGGGAAGCGGACCCGCCGCCTGGGCATGCCCGACCGACAGGATCGCGACGAGCAGCGCGAGCGCGAAGCCGAATCCCACGACCGAGCGGCTCATGCGAGCGAGCCTCGCGGGCCGGCCTCGCGGGCCGGTGAGCCGATGCCGACGGACCGCGGCTCGCGAACCCGGCGCCCGCAGCCCTCGCAGAAGAGCGCCCCGCTCCACAGGTGGGTGCCACATGCCTCGCACGCGGGCTGAGACGCCGCCGGATGGGCCGATTCGACCCCGGACACGGTCGGTCCACGATCATGACGGACCGCGGCCTTCGTGGTCGGTATTCGAAGCGCCGGGTCGACCACGTTCACCGGCCGCGGCGGCACCGTCGAGAGGACCTTGAGGACCCTGCCGTTGCCGGCGGATGGAAGTCGCCGGTGGAGCGAGGCCGGTGCGCGCGGCGCCGTCGCGCGGGAGGTTGCACCAAGGTCGTGTCCGCGCAACGGCGACGCGAGCCGCGCACCTGAGCCAAAGACGCGCTGATTCTCGCTCCTCCGCCGCTCGCTCACGCCGACGCGCCGGAAGGTGGCCCCTTCCGTGGTCGACTCGCCGGGCAGGCTGGCGAGCAGCGGGCGCATGCGGCCAGTCGTCAGGATCACGGGCTCCGCCTCGGCGAGCCGCGGTTCGAGGGGTTCAGGGGGAGCGGCCACGCTCTCGGCCCGGGCCAGCGCCAGCGGAGAGCCCGCGGGCCACGGTATTCCCGGCTCGGCAGGGATCTCGCCAGCAGGCCTCGAGGTGCTGCCGATGAGGTGCGGTCGTCCACGGATCAGGAGTCCGAACACGACGACGAACCCGACGAGCGCGGCCGTCGCGATGTCGACCCAGCTCACGACCCGCAGCTCGACCTGCTGATCCTTCGACAGGGCGACCGGCATTGCCGGTGCCCAGCCCGGCGCGTCGGCTACCGTCATGCGGTAGATGCCGCGAGCCAGGCCCTGGACCACCACCACGCCGTCGGGCCCGGCTGGGACCACCTCCGTCCTCCCGCTCGGGTAGATCACCTCGATCGAACTTCCCGCGGTGAAGCCGAAGAACGCGTCCTTGGGTTGGACCCGCGCCGAGAAGAGGAGGAGTGTGATGCGCCAGACCGCGTCGGGCGTCACGTATAGCTGCTGCTGACCGGCATTCACGACGTTCGAGCCATCAACCTCGACGTCGGTGACGTTGTACCGCACGTCGACGGGCTCGAGGCCCGATGAGCGGTGGACCGTGCGGCTGGCCTTGAAGAAGCGCGACTGCCCATCGGGGTAGGTCAGCACCTCGCCGAGGCTGCTGCGAAGCGTGATCGAGGTGATCCGTCCGGGGTCGATCGCCGCTCCCGACAGGTCGATGAAGCTCTGGGACATCGGGCGGAAGACGTCGAAACCGGCCTGCAGCGGGGCGACGTTCGGCACGCTGATCGTTAGCTGCGGCCGGAACTCGTTGCCCGCACTCCAGCGGCTGAACTCCGCGCGCAGGGCACCCGGCTGGTACTCGTCGGGGAGGGCGACGAGCACATGGTCGCCGACGGTGGCCACCGTCGTTCGCACGACCCCGTCGTCGCCCGCCACGACGCGGTCCCCGTCGAGGGCGAAGGGCATGCCGGGCAGGGACGGGACGGTCTCGATCGTCAGCTCGAACGGATTTACCACCAGGGTCGCGGCTGTCGAGGCAGCCCCGTAGGTCGTCGAGCGACCGGGATAAGCGGCGCCGATCCGATGGTCGCCGGCCGCCAGGTCGTTCGGCAGCGTGAACGACGAAGCGCCGGAGCTGTCGGTCGAGTGGCGACGGAAGAGGACGCCATCGATGCTCAGCTCGACCGGCTCTCCGCGCAGGGGGCCGCCACCGGTCACGCGCAGGTCGACGACCACCTCCGGGTGGTCGCCGAGGGCCACCGGCGCCGGGGGTCGGATGGCGATCGTCGTCCGGATTGGTCCGGCGCCCCGTGCGTGGGCGACGGAGAGCGCAACCGCCATGCAACCGAGCGCCACGGCACGCACCAGCATCGTGCGGCTCATGGCCCGGGGCCCTGCTGTTCAGATGCTTCCCATACGACATCGGACTCCCGGCGACGGCGCGTGGCGGCAAGCACGATCACGCCGACGACGAGCGCCACGGCGATCGCATAGGCCACGTAGATCACCTCTCGGTGCGCGCCCTGCCCGAGGCTGGTGGTCGTGCGCTCCATCCCGAAAATCACCGGGGTGCGTGGCGGCTTCGTGAAGTCAAAAGCGCCGACAAAGGAGTTCGCCGCCGCGTCTCGCGATTGGAGCGGCGCGACGCCCCAGTTCTCCTCGATGAACTTCAGGATCGAGGTGTGGTCGAGGGTGAGGCTGTCGATGTAGCCCTGCCTGACGTAGCCCCCGACCATGAAGGCCGGGACGCGGAAACCGTAGCCGTCAGCATCGACCTGCGGCGGAGGCACGTGGTCATACCAGCCTCCCCAGTCGTCGTACGTCACCAGCAGCGCGGAGGAGTCCCACGCGCTGCTTCGCATCATGGCCTGGACGAGCGACCGCACGAAGCGCTGGCCGGACAGGATGCTTCCCGGCGGATGCTCGCTCGGCCCCGACGGCGCGATGTAGGCCACCGCCGGGAGGGTGCCGTTCTGGAGGTCGGTGTAGTACTGCTCGAGGTCGACGATGTGGCTGTTCAGCTCGGGATCGTCCAGGAACCGATCGTAGCTCAGCAACGGGTTCCACACGACCTGGGCCGAGCGATCGGCCGGGTAGTTGTAGAGGGTTCGATAGTTCAGGCCCGGCTCGTAGTTCTGCACGTAGAACTTCCAGCTGACGCCGGCCGCCTCGAGCTCGTCGAAGATGCTCGGGAAGGCATCCAGGTTCTGGATGGCGGGGTTCGAGTCGGGGCCGCGTCCCGCCACCCAGTACACGTGGTTCGTGAAGCTCGGGCCGGCGAATGAGCTGAACCAGCGGTCGAACAGCACGTATTGATCCGCGAGGTTCCAGTAATACGGGACATCGCTGCCGTCGTAGTACATCATCGCCAGGCGCCCGTCCTGGTTCTTCTGGTCGAGGGCATAGACGAAGCCGTTCATCTTGCCCCCGTTGTACTGAAGCAGGCTCGTCGTGTTCGAGTGGTCCGGGTCGTCGAGGGTGACGTTCAGGTCGCCGAGATGGAACGGCGCGATGCACTCGCCGTGAGGGACCGCCGGATCCACCGGCATGCAGACGCCCGGGGGTATGCCGTCCACGCCTGGGTAGGTGCCGAAATAGTTGTCGAACGTGTGGTTCTCCTGCATGAGCACGACGAAGTGCTCGAGTGGCGTTGCCGGCCCGGCGGCCCGCACGATGCCGGACGGAAGCCAGAGCGAGAGGACGCCGAAGCAGGCGGCCAGCATGACTCGCTTCATGGACGCACCTCGTAGATGACGATGACCGGGATGCTCGCCGGCTCGCCATCGGGTGTCTTCACCACGATCGACTCGGTGTGCACCACCCTGCCGTGGTAGCGGTTCGCATAGTCCTGGATTCTGGCGGAGAAGAACGTTGAACGCAGCGCCGAGAAGGAGTCCCAGACGACGTACTGGATCTCGCCGGTGCGGATCTGGAAGTCGGGGTTTTCAATGGGATCGTACGACGGGTTGCGGTGCAGCGGGTTCGGGCTGACCGAGAGGCCGTACGCGAGGCGGTGGCCGTAGAACTCGAGGATGTTCGCCATCGAAGGCCCGATGGTCATCAGCGTCGCCCCCTCCGGCACGTTGTCGCGGACCCAGAGCCCGGCCTCGCGACCGCCGGGCACGCCACCCGAGCCCGCCAGGAACTCGCCCGAGGTCGATACCTGGATGCGGGACCAGCTGCCGACCGCCAGTGACGCGGCCACTGCGGCGGTGGCGAGGATCGGGAGCAACCGGGTTCGCATCCAGTCCCGGCTCACCCGCCTCCAGATCGTGGCCGGGAAGATCTCCGTGATGGAGATCGCGGCGACGATGGCGATCGGGGCGCCGATCGGCAGGAGGTACTGGAATCCCTTCACCGGCCAGATCTGGAAGAAGATGACCGGGACCACGATCCACGCGAAAAGCAGCTTCTCGCGCCACCCCATCCAGCGACGAACGACGATCAGCCCGAGGGTGGCGACGAGCACCAGTCCGAGGCCGATGGCGAGGGGCACGGTCGTCGGGTAGAAGGCCCAGTCGTGATTGGCGCGCCTGAAGAGCTGCCAGACCAGGTAGCTGCTCACCCGGGACGTCCCTCCCCCACCGGCGAGCACCAGGGAGATCGGGAAGGGGGCGATGACGAGGATCATCATCCCCACCGAGAGGAGCAGATCGCGAATCCGCACCCGCACCTCCGGGGAGAGAGCCAGGAAAGCGTAGATCGCGCCGAGCAGGATGATGCCGGTCTCCTTGGCCATGAACGTGAGGCCCATCGCGGCCCCCGCCGCGTAGAGCCACCCGGGCCGACCGGTGTACGCAAACTTCGCGACCAGGTACAGCGCCAGCGTGGCGCACAGGGTCATCGGCCCATCGAGCAGCACCTGCCGGGTGACGACGACCTGGTACGGCATGAGCGCCATGAAGAGCGCGGCCAGCAGACCGGCGCGCTGTCCGTACATGAGCCGACCAATCAGGAACGCGATGCCCACGGTGGCCATGCCGACGGCTCCGGAGAGGACGCGCAGGCCCATGCCATCCACCCCGACTCCCATGGCCAGGGCCATGACCCACTGGAACAGGAGTGGATGCGCGCGGAAGATCGGGAAGATGTCCTTGAGGGCCGGGTCCGAGGCGATCGCTGCCGCCTGGCCGGCGTAGACGGCCTCGTCCGAGTTGAAGCCGAGCACGTCGAGCTGCCACAGCCTGAGGCCAAACCCGAGCGCGGCGATCGCGAGCAGGGCGACGATCGGGATCAATCCCTGCAGGCGCTCGACGAGATCGGAGCGCAGCGGCTGGAGAACGCGGGTCATCACCCGCTCATTATCGGCAAGCATCAGGATTGCTTGATCGTGGCCATGAGGGAGCGGCCGGGCGTGGCGGGGTAATGCGCCGCGCCGGCCGCAACGTCAAGACGAGATCTTGTCGACTGTCCTGGGCTCTTCGGAACCCTCGGCGACGACCGGGAGGGCGCGCAGGGTCGGCGCCTTGCCATCCGCGTCGATCGGAATCGGGTGGTGGCCATTCAGGTTGATCAACTCCGGGAGGACCTCGGCCCACTCATGCCCGGGGACGCGGACGCGCCAGATGGCGGCGCGAGTCAGCGCCCGACGCAGCAGGGCACGCTCCTTGCGGCGCAGCGAGTCGTAGTCATCGGAGCCGATGCGCAGGCGGGGCGCGAAGGTCGAGAACGGCGGGAACCCATAGGCGTCGTCCGTATTCTCGATCAACGTCGGAATCGCCTTCGGAAGCGTCTGGCGCTCCTGCAGGGCCTCACCGCGCTCCATGATGAAGACGTGCCCGATCGGCGCGCGTTCGGCGAGCTCGCAGTCGAGCAGCGATGAGATGTGGTACTTCGGCGGCGGGACCATCCACTGCACGATCGAGTTCACCGACATGATCGGGATGTTCCAGTTGCCCATGGTGCGACCGACGGTGCGGCCCGACTTCGAATGGAGCCGGCTCTGGATCGCGAGGGCCATCCGCTGGCGAGCGGGCAGCTGCTGGCCTCGAATCGCCGACATCGTGTGGTAGCTCATCGTCATCGGCTTCGGGTAGTGGATGGCCACCCCCTCAGGCGAGATGATCGTCATGTCGTCCGACAGGAAGCGATAGTTTCGATCGCGGACCAGCTGGATGACCGTGCTCGTCTTGCCGGTGTCGGTCTGGGCCGACAGCAGGACCGCGTGGCCATTGACCATCAGGCAGGCCGAGTGGAGCAGGACGTAACCGCGCGACACGAGGAGGAACCGCAGCAGCGCCTCGATCACGTTCGTGTACAGGACGTGCGGGGATCCGGCCAACAGCGGGGCAACGCGAACTTCGATCGGCGATCCCATCGTGATGCGGAAGTTCGCGCTCGCGGCGCCGAGGTGCTCGAGGTAGCGCAACGTGGTGTCGGTCTCATCGAAGCGCGTGCGCCAGGTGGGGAACGACCCGACGCGGCCGACGCGGATCACGAGGTCGGGCGTCCCGCCCTCGTCGGTGCGAAAGTACGCCAGCTCGCGCAGCTCGACCTCGGATTCGATGCGGAGCAGGCCCGCCACCGAATAGGCCACCGAACGCCGACCGGCGGGAGCCTCGGCGAACTCCGGCTCGTTCGGGTTCGCGCCCCAGATCCAGCCGTCCGCGACGGCGAAGCGGACCAGGAAGATGAGGCCCAGGGTCACCGCGTTCGACCACAGGTAATTGAGGCCGGCCAGCTCGGTGAGGAACCAGAGCAGCGGGATCCGCACCAGCAGGGTCGCATTGTTGAGCGCCATGAAGGCCAGGTAACGGCGCGGCGCGGTGCCGACCGACTGGCGGCCGCGGAACACCCATCCTTCGGTTCCCAGGAAGTTCCAGCTGCTGGAGACCTGGGTTGCGGCGATCGCGGCGGCGAGGTAGTAGACGCCGACGAATTCGCTCAGGAGTGCGAGGACGAGCTGGTTGACGACGAGACCGGACGCGCCGACGATGCCGAATCGGGCAACGTTCGATGTTCGTGGTCGGAGAGCAACTTTGGTCGCCATGGTGCCCCTCTATGCTGTGTTGCCCCGCGGCCGCCCTCGTTGGGAAACGGCAGCGTGTCCCGGGTAGCGGCGAGCACGCTTGGCGCACGATGATGCCTAGCGTTCTTCCGCACCTGGAACCCGATCCGCTCGGTTCGGTGTGGGCCTAGATTTGGATATAAGTACCGATAAAGACTAGGTCATTAGTACTACGCCCTTGACCTTCAGTCAACAAACCGGGGGGCGATTTACCCGAATGTGCGGCACTCAGCGTTGCCTATATGCAACGGGGGCCCGAATGCGGCAGACTTAGGGGTGCCATGCGCACACAAACGTTCGGGCGCGCCGTCGCCTCTCTAAGGTCCGGCGTGCACCGGGTACGTCGCTCCGTTTCGCGCGAGGCGGAGCGCGAGCAGGGGTTGGGCGTCCCCTGCTCGGTCTGCGGTGCTCCAGCCAGCGGCTGGGCCGTCGACGGCTCCCCGCGCAGCGGGGTGCAGGTCATTGACGGCGTTGCCGTCTGCGCGGAGCACAGTGCGACGCTCGCCGAGCTCCCGCGATCAAAGGCCGGCTGAGGCGCTCCCGGTCGCAACCGCGCCGCGCCGCGTGAACCGCAGTCGAAGCACGAGCATGAGCGCCTCGAAGATGATCCGTCGGCTCATCTTCGACTGGCCGGCGCGGCGCTCGCTGAACACGATCGGGATCTCCTGAATCCTCGCGCCCGCGTTGTGGGCGCGCCACGTCGTTTCGATCTGGAAGCCGTAACCCTGGGTCTCGACGCTGGCCAGGTTCAGCGAACGGAGCAGGTCGGCGCGCCAAGCCTTGAAGCCACCGGTCAGGTCGTGCACCGGGAGGCGAAGCAGGGTGCGCGCAAACAGGCTGCCGCCGCGGCTGATGATCTGCCGCGCCATCCCCCAGCCGGAGGTCGAGCCGCCGGGGGCGTATCGGCTGCCGATACACAGGTCCGCCCCGGCGGCGAGGGCATCGAGCAGGCGCGGCACGTCCGCGGGGTCATGGCTGAAGTCGCAGTCCATCTGCACCACGACTTCGCAGTCCTCGCGGGCCAGCAGATGCTCGAAGGCGGCCCGATAGGCGACGCCGAGACCCTGCTTCCCGGGCCGATGCATGACCTCGATGCGTGCGTCTCGCGACGCGAGCTCGTCAGCGAGCGCGCCGGTTCCATCCGGCGAGTTGTCGTCGACAACCAGGACGTGCACCTCGGGCGCTGCGGCGAGCATCGCCGAGATCAGCGGCTCGAGGTTATCTCGCTCGTCGTAGGTCGGGATGGCGACCCACGTGCTGCCGCCCGTCGTCGCTGTTGGGATAGGGTTCGTCATCTCTCCCTCCTCGGGAACTGGCCCGGTCTGCGTGTGCAGCCGTGCATTGGGGATTAGGGGGATCCGGTCACCACCACCAGCTGGGGAGCGTTCGTCCCCTCGCGGCTCGAGAAGCGGGTGGCGGTGCTGCTCGGGTCGGTGATCGCCAGGCTGAGCGTGCCGTCGCCGGTCACCAGGCCGGCGGCGCTGAGGTCGACCTCGACCCAGCTGTTCGTCGCGAAGCCCGCGCAGCTCGCCACGGTCGCCCCGAGCGCGGGAGCGTTGTTCGCGGTGATCGCGCTCTCCGTCCAGCTGTTGTCGGCCACCGAGTGCACGTCGCAGCCGTGGGTGCCCTTGGCCTCCGCCCAGAGGCGCAGGGTCACGCTCTGGACGGTGCCCGAGATCCCGGCGAGGTCGAAGCGCAGGTAGCTGACCTGCTGCGGCGAGCCGTCGATGCGCAGCGCGGTCGCGGTCCCGTAGTTGTTCGTCGGGCTGCCGCTGTTCACGTAGCTGTCGGCGGCGGCGGCGAAGGTGAACGTGCCGCTCGTCGGCGCCGGGGCGGTCGTCGCCGAGGCGGTGTTGCTCGGCAACCCGACGTTGCCGGCCGCGTCGCGGGCGACGACGGTGTACTGGTGGGTGCTCGACGGGGCGAGCCCGCTGTCCTGGTAGGCGAGGGTCGTGCCGTCCACGCTGTCGAGCGGGCTGCCATCCCGGGAGATGTCATAGGCGGTGACCCCGACGTTGTCGGTCGCGGCACCCCAGGCCAGGTCGATCGCGGTGCTGCCGGCGGCCGAGGCCGACAGGGTGCCGGGGACTGACGGGTTCTCGGTGTCGGGCGACGGCGGAGGAGGCGGCGGCGGTGCGTCATTGGTCACCACCACCAGCTGGGGAGCGTTCGTCCCCTCGCGGCTCGAGAAGCGGGTGGCGGTGCTGCTCGGGTCGGTGATCGCCAGGCTGAGCGTGCCGTCGCCGGTCACCAGGCCGGCGGCGCTGAGGTCGACCTCGACCCAGCTGTTCGTGCCGAAGCCCGCGCAGCTCGCCACGGTCGCCCCGAGCGCGGGAGCGTTGTTCGCGGTGATCGCGCTCTCCGTCCAGCTGTTGTCGGCCACCGAGTGCACGTCGCAGCCGTGGGTGCCCTTGGCCTCCGCCCAGAGGCGCAGGGTCACGCTCTGGACGGTGCCCGAGATCCCGGCGAGGTCGAAGCGCAGGTAGCTGACCTGCTGCGGCGAGCCGTCGATGCGCAGCGCGGTCGCGGTCCCGTAGTTGTTCGTCGGGCTGCCGCTGTTCACGTAGCTGTCGGCGGCGGCGGCGAAGGTGAACGTGCCGCTCGTCGGCGCCGGGGCGGTCGTCGCCGAGGCGGTGTTGCTCGGCAACCCGACGTTGCCGGCCGCGTCGCGGGCGACGACGGTGTACTGGTGGGTGCTCGACGGGGCGAGCCCGCTGTCCTGGTAGGCGAGGGTCGTGCCGTCCACGCTGTCGAGCGGGCTGCCATCCCGGGAGATGTCATAGGCGGTGACCCCGACGTTGTCGGTCGCGGCACCCCAGGCCAGGTCGATCGCGGTGCTGCCGGCGGCCGAGGCCGACAGGGTGCCGGGGACTGACGGGTTCTCGGTGTCGGGCGACGGCGGAGGAGGCGGCGGCGGTGCGTCATTGGTCACCACCACCAGCTGGGGAGCGTTCGTCCCCTCGCGGCTCGAGAAGCGGGTGGCGGTGCTGCTCGGGTCGGTGATCGCCAGGCTGAGCGTGCCGTCGCCGGTCACCAGGCCGGCGGCGCTGAGGTCGACCTCGACCCAGCTGTTCGTGCCGAAGCCCGCGCAGCTCGCCACGGTCGCCCCGAGCGCGGGAGCGTTGTTCGCGGTGATCGCGCTCTCCGTCCAGCTGTTGTCGGCCACCGAGTGCACGTCGCAGCCGTGGGTGCCCTTGGCCTCCGCCCAGAGGCGCAGGGTCACGCTCTGGACGGTGCCCGAGATCCCGGCGAGGTCGAAGCGCAGGTAGCTGACCTGCTGCGGCGAGCCGTCGATGCGCAGCGCGGTCGCGGTCCCGTAGTTGTTCGTCGGGCTGCCGCTGTTCACGTAGCTGTCGGCGGCGGCGGCGAAGGTGAACGTGCCGCTCGTCGGCGCCGGGGCGGTCGTCGCCGAGGCGGTGTTGCTCGGCAACCCGACGTTGCCGGCCGCGTCGCGGGCGACGACGGTGTACTGGTGGGTGCTCGACGGGGCGAGCCCGCTGTCCTGGTAGGCGAGGGTCGTGCCGTCCACGCTGTCGAGCGGGCTGCCATCCCGGGAGATGTCATAGGCGGTGACCCCGACGTTGTCGGTCGCGGCACCCCAGGCCAGGTCGATCGCGGTGCTGCCGGCGGCCGAGGCCGACAGGGTGCCGGGGACTGACGGGTTCTCGGTGTCGGGCGGCGCGTCGTCGATGAAGCCGAGCGACGCCGCAACGTCGTCATACAGGACCTCGTGCGTCCTGCCGTTGGCATTGTCGCCGACCTGGAGGATGTCGACCGGCTGGGTCCCGAGGTCCTCGACGTTCGTCAGCTCGGGCACCGACGTCCCATCAAGCCAGACCTCGACGGCCCCCTGGGCTCCCGCGACATGGACGTGGACCTGCACCTCGTGCCACGTGCCGGGGCTGACGATCACCGAGCTCGCGTGATTCGCGCCGACGTGATCGTTCCGGTAGCTGAGCTTGCCCGTCGAGGAGACCGAGATCCCGAGCAGGGAGAGGTTCCCCGCATCCCGCAGACGCATGAGATAGGCCGATGCGCCGTCCTGGCTGGCGATGTTGAACCGGACCCGGTAGTAGAGGTCGGACTGCGCCTGAGCGAGCGTATGTGCGGCGTAGCCGGCGGTGCCGCTCGCACTCTCGCGGGCACCGTAGTTGCCGGCGAAGGCCGCGCTCGGATCCACGGTGAACGGACCGCTCGAGTTCCACGCCGCGAGGTTGCCGGACTCGAAGCCGTCCACGAAGATCATGCCGCCATCGGCCGGCACCTGGACCGCTGCGACGTTGCTCGGCGTCGAGGTGTGGCCGGCCGGGTCGAGGGCCACGACCTGGTAGGAGTAGCTGGAGCCCGGCGCGACCGACGTGTCCTTGTAGTCGGTGTCGAGGACTGTCGTCAGGAGCGCGCCGTCCCGGAGGATGCGGTAGCCGGTGACCCCCACGTCGTCGACGGACGGCGTCCAGTGGAGGCTGACGTATCCGCCCAGGGGCGCGGATGCCGCGAGATCGGTCACCTGGGTCGGGGCGGTCGTGTCGGCAGGCGTGCCACTGCACTGGAACGCGCCGCCGTCCTTCGCGACGTCGTTCGTGTCGGCGAAGCGATACCCCGCGCCGTCGGGGTTCAGCGTCAGCCTCAGTGCCCCGAAGCCAGCCGGCGAGGTGTCATAGCCCACGACCAGGCGCGGGTCGCTGCGCACGAAGTGCTGGATGCCATGGCCGGCCGTGCCGACCACGAATTCGGTGATGCCGTCGGCCGACGGATTGCCATTCCTGTCGAGGGGCTCCCAGTGCTGGTAGCTGTGGTCGTGCCCGGTCAGCACCAGGTCGACGCCGTTGTCCGCCATGAGCTTCCAGATGTCCTGCAGGAACGCGGTGTCGCCCTGCGGGCCGACGCTCCAGACCGGGTGATGGAAGTACACGAGCGTGCACGCCGCACTGTTGTTCGTCAGCTGGTCCTGGAGCCACTGGTACTGTGCGCTGCCGGGCGCCGTCTCGTTGAACTGGCTCGTGGAGTCCAGTGCGATCACGTGCCAGGACCCGGCGGAGAAGGCGTAGTAGTGCGGGGGCTCGTGCCAGTACCCGAAGTAGCCGGGCGCCACGCCGCCCGTGTACTCGTGATTCCCAACGACCGGGTTGGTGATCGATTTCAGGCCCCCCCAGCCGGTCTGGTCATACCAGTTGTAGAACTCAGCGGTGGAGCCATCCTCGTACACGTCGCCGAGGTAGAGCGCGAGGTCCGGATCCCAGCTCGCGATCAGGCCGGCGACCAGGTCGGCTGCCGGGGCGCCGTCAGGTCCGTCGCCCGCGGCGGCGACGACCGGGTGTGCCGCGCCGGTGCTCTTCGCCGCGAAGTCGCTCGGCGGCGTGGGCGGCACGGTCACACCATTCGCGAAGGTCAGGTCGATCGAGGCCGCATTCGAGGTGACCCCGTCCCGCAGCGCGGCGCTCACAGACAGCGTGTGGGATCCGTCCACCCACATCGCCGATGGCAGCTTGAAGCCGTACGGCTCGCTGAAGTCGGTCAGCAGATATCCACCGTCGAGCTCGAACAGGACGCTCTGCACTCCGGGGCCGGTGCCGCCGAACGAGACGTCCGCGGCGGTCTGGGCGTCGCCCGAGAGGGTCGCCCCCGGGGTGGGGGCCGTGAGGCAGATCGTGACGGTGTAGCCGCCCTCAATGCTCTGCGCGCAGGTGGCGGCGGCGACGGGTGCCGGGCCGCGGACCAGCATGAGGGTGCCGGCCAGCATGGCGGCAACCGCCAGGCTCGGGAGTCGCCGTGTCGCCGTCATCCGGCGGGCGCGCGACCGTAGGCCGGCAGTGGAATGGCCATCGTCAACGACCGTCGTGAACGTGCGAGCATTGGTTCCCCCTCCGCGGGCAGAGGTGCGATGGCCACGTGTCTCGAGGCGGCAGCGCGGGGGCTAGATTGCGTTTGGGCCCCGCCGATCGTCAAGGCCGACGTAGTACTTTCGACCCATATGGCCGCCGTCCGAGCGTGAGCGTCAGGAAATCTGTGGTGCGGAAGTGCAACGAGCTGCGACGTCCGCCCGATTCACCCCGGGAGCCGGCGACGCGCGCTCACC
>CAWINH010000015.1:0-83249 GCA_963837425.1 uncultured Chloroflexia bacterium | reverse complement strand
GAGCAGCTGCTCTCGATGCTGGTCGATAACGGCGCGCTTCGTCGTGATGACGGCCGGTGGGTGCCAACGCGGGACCTGTCCCGGCTTTCGATCCCGCCGTCGATCGATGCCCTGCTTGCCGCACGCCTCGACCAGCTCCCGGTCTCCGAACGGACGGTTGCCGAGACCGCCTCGGTAATTGGGTTGAGCTTCGCGCGGGGTGCCGTACGCACACTGGTGCCGGACGAGATCCGGCCAGCGGTCCGCCAAGACCTGGTTGCACTCGTGACCAAGCAGCTGGTTCGCGACGGCAAGGTGGAGAGCGAGACGGAGCCGGGGTACCGGTTCCACCATGGTCTCGTTCGTGATGCGGCGTATCGGAGCTTGCTGAAGCGTGGTCGGGCGGAACTCCACGAGCGCTTCGTGGCGTGGGCGGACGAGGTCAACGCGGCAGCGGGTCGCGCGCAGGAGTTCGAGGAGATTCTTGGGTACCACCTCGAGCAGGCGTACCACTACTTGTCCGAGCTCGGTCCGCTGGACGAGCACGGGGTCGGACTGGGTGTGCGCGCGTGTGAGCGCCTCTCGTCCGCGGGTGGTCGCGCGTTCGCACGCGGCGACATGCCGGCGGCGGCCAGCCTGACCGAGCGAGCTACCGCCTGCATCACCAACGAGCATCCGGCGAAGGCGCGATTACTGCTGCGGGTCGGCGAGGCTCGGATGGAAATGGGGCGGTTCGACGACGCCGACACCGCTCTGGGCGCGGCTCTCGGCATCGCTGAGCTCCGCGGGGACCGTGGGCTTGAGGCGACGGCGCGCCTCTCGAGGCTCCTGGTCACGTTCATCACCGACGCCGCTTCAATCGAAGGCAGCGTGGAGGAGGCGGTCAAGGAGGCGATCGACGTGCTCGACAGCGTCGGAGATCAGGCTGGTTTGGCGACTGCCTGGCGGTTCATGACGAACGTGCGGTTGGCGGATGGACGGTGGGGAGACGCGGAGCGGGCAGCCGAGCAATGGATGGACCATGCTCGGGCGGCCAGCGATCCGGTTATGGAGGGGCGAGCTGCCGTGCCGCTCGCCATGGCAGCGCTCTTCGGTCCGCTGCCCGTAGCGGATGCCATCGAGCGCAGCGACAGGCTCCTGGCGGAGTCGAAAGGGGACAGGCGCAGCGAGGCACAGATCCTTCGGTGCCTGGCCCAGCTGCGCGCGATGCGCGGCGAGTTCGACGACGCGCGAGAAGCATACCGTCGCTCGCGAGCCACGCTCGAGGAGCTTGGATGGACCAACCAGGCGGCGCTCACGGCGCTCGACTCGGGCCCGGTTGAGATGCTCGCCGGGAATGCGGCCGAGGCGGAGGCGGAGCTGCGCCGCGACTACGACACGCTCGAGGGGCTTGGCGAACGAAACTACATCACGACCATCGCGGCGCTCCTGGCCGAGGCTCTGGTTCGACAGGGCAGGTGGGACGAAGCTGATCGGTACGCGACTTTCAGCGCTGACCTGGCGGCTGCCGACGACGTGTACACCCAGGTCCTCTGGCGGTGCGCACGAGGAAAAGTACTGGTCCACGCGGGGAGTCTGGAGGACGGCGTCGAGCTGATCGACGAGGCAGTCCGGCTCAGCCGCGACTCCGACGAACCGATCACCACGGCGAACGCACTGATGGACCTCGCAGAGGCCCTGGGCCTCGCTGGCCGCCATTCCGAGGCGGCGGATACCACCGACGAGGCAATCGGGCTGTACGAGTCAAAGGGAAGCATCGTCGCCGAGCGACACGCCCGACAGTTCAGGGAGAATCTCGGGGGGACGGGCGCCGGACGTTGAAGGGTCCGCGATCGCGAGTTCGCACGCTTATCGGAACGGCCGGGTACAGCTGTTCACGTGCTGCGCAGGAACGCCTCGATGCGGTCCACGACGAGCTCGCGGATCGGGAGAAGCCCGTGACGCTGGCCAGGAAAGACGACGAGCTCCGCACGCGGCAGGAGATGGGCCGCACGTCGCAGAAGCTCGATGCGGGCGAAGGGGTCGCGATCGCCAGATAGCAGCAGGACAGGGCACCCGATTCGAGGCCAGTGCGCGGTCCGCTCCTCCCATTTGTCCGGCGCACCCGGTGCGTGCAGCGGGTACGAGAGGAGGATGAGGCCGCCATATCCGCCCTCCGACGCAAGGAGCGAGGCGACCCTGCCGCCGAACGAATGACCGCCGACCACGGTCCCGGGGCCAGGAGGGGCCGCAGCCCGAAATCGGTTGACCGCGGCCTCGGCACGGCCCCGGGGCAGGCTGACTGCCGACGCCGAGAACCCGCGCTCGGCCAGGGCATCGGTCCAGGGGAGCATGCTGGTTGCGGTTCCCGAGGCACCGTGTGCCAGGTAGATGCTCCAGGTCATGTGGCGCAGGCCACCGAACCTTCGTCGCTCCTACACACGTTCGTCACACCAATCCGCTTCACTCGTCCGCAGCACATGGATAGTTCATCTTCGCATCGCCACTCCGCGCTTCTTGCGGTCCTGTCCGGGATCGTCGCCGGCGGCGCCGGCGTCGCGCTCGCCGAGCTGTTCGCCGGCCTCGTCGCCGGGGCACCGTCGCTGGTCCTCGCCATCGGGTCGCTCATCATCGACCTTCAGCCGCCCGGCGCCAAGCAGATCGTCGTCGACCTGTTCGGAACCGCCGACAAGCTGGCCCTCAACCTGGCGGTGCTCGTCGTGGCGCTCGGGCTGGCCGGCGCGCTGGGCCTGGCCGCACGCCGCACCCGGTGGGCAGCGGCGGTCGGATTCGGGGCGATCGGGGTCCTGGCCCTCTACGCCTCGCTGCGGGATCCGCTCGTCGACCCATTGCTGGCGATCATCTCCGTGGTGCTCGCGGTCGGCGTCTCGCTGCTCGCGCTGCGCCGGCTGCTCGACCTCGCGGCGCCGCGTGAGGCGGCCACCGCTCGCATGCTCGACTTCGATCGGCGCCGGTTCCTGGGAACCACGATCGTCCTCGCCGGCGGTGCCATCGCAGGCGGCACGATCGGGCGCGTCCTCCTCCAGCGGCGCGCCGACGAGATCGCGAGCGTCCCACCGGTTCCCGAGCCCGGGACCACGGCACCGCCACCCCCATCCGGCGCAGACCTCGGCATTTCCGGGCTCTCGCCGATCGTTACCCCGAACGATCGGTTCTACCGCATCGACACCGCGCTGCTCACCCCGCGCATCGAGGCCGCGACGTGGAAGCTCGAGGTGAGCGGGATGGTCGACCACCCGTTCACGATGACGTACGACGAGCTGCTCGGGATGCCGCTCATTGAGCAGTACGTCACGATCGCCTGCGTGAGCAACGAGGTGGGGGGAAGCCTGGTTGGTAACGCAAAGTGGCGTGGCGCCCGACTGCGCGACCTCCTCGATCGCGCCGGCGTCCAGGACGGTGCCACGCAGATCGTGGGACACGCCTACGACAGCTTCACCGTGGGCTTTCCGACGAGCTGGCTCGACAACCCCGAGCGCGAGGCGATGGTCGTGGTCGGAATGAACGACCAGCCGCTGCCGCCCGAGCATGGGTACCCGGCGCGCCTCATCGTCCCGGGGCTGTATGGCTACGTCTCGGCCACGAAATGGCTCACGAATATCGAGCTCACCACGCTCGACGCGTTCGACGCCTATTGGGTCCCGCGCGGATGGGCCAAGGAGGCGCCGATCCTGACCCAGTCCCGGATCGACGTGCCGCGTCTGAACTCGACCGTCGCGGCCGGGACGATCGCGGTGGCGGGGGTCGCCTGGGCGCCGGATCGCGGCATCTCGCGGGTCGAGGTCCAGGTGGACGACGCGGACTGGACCGATGCGCGGATGTCGGCGCCGATCTCGGATGCAACATGGGTGCAGTGGGTGTACGAGTGGGACGCGCCTGCCGGCGGGCATATCCTCCGGGTCCGCGCCACCGACGGCACAGGCGAGGTCCAGACTGCGGAGAAGCATCCTCCCGCGCCCGACGGCGCGCGCGGCTACCACACGATCCCGGTGCGCGTCACGTAGTTCCTCTTCCTCGTTGACGGCCGGCGCAGAATCGTGGGCGTGCCGGAGCCGTCGACGCCGCTCATCGTCGTCAACCCGATCGCCGGGAACGGGCGCGCCCACGGGCTCGCGCCGCGGATCGAAACGTGGCTCGCGGATCGCGGCGTTGACGCTCGGCTCGTCGAGACCCGCGAGCGCGGGCATGCGGAGCGGCTCGCCGCCGCCGCGGGCGACCTCGGGCACGACCGGGTGGTGGTCGTCGGGGGAGATGGCACGATCCAGGAGGTCGTCAACGGCCTGCTCGGCGGGGGCGGCACCCGGACCGCCACGTCGCGGCCGAGCCTCGGGATCGTGCCCGGTGGTTCGGGGAACGACCTCGTCCGCGACCTCATCCTGCCCCTCGACTCGATGGCCGCCCTGCGGATTGCGCTGGGGATCACGACCCGGGCGGTTGACATCGCGCGGGCGACCGACGGCGAGGGCCGCATCCGGCACTTCCACGCCGCGGGCGGCGTGGGGTTCGACGCGCAGGTGGCGGAGGTGATGTTCGGTCACCGCTGGCCGTGGCAGCGCGGACGGGCGGGCTACTTCGCGTCCACCTTCATTGAGCTCCTGCGGTTTCGCAACCGCCGCATCAGGATGCGGATGGAGACCGAGGAGGGTCCCCGGGAGGCTGAGCAGGTGTGCCTTCTCGTCGCCGTTTCGAATGGCGCCTACTACGGCGGCGGGATGCAGATCTGCCCCGGTGCAGAGATGGACGACGGACTCCTGGATATCTGCATGGCCGGCGACCTGACGACGATCGAGGCGCTGAGGCTGCTGCCCGGGATCTACCACGGAGCGCACGTTGGTCACCCGAAGGTCGCCTTCCACCGCGCCAGCTCGATCCGCTTCGAGGGTGACGAGGGGACCCTGGTCCACCTCGACGGGGAGCCGTTCGGGAAGCTGCCGGTCTCGATCGACGTCCTCCCCGGCGCCCTCGACGTGGCGGTGGGGGATTCGGGTATCGTCGGGACATGAGCGAGCCGCAGCGCGGGGATCGGGTCGCCGGGGCGGGTGGATCGGAAATCGGCCGCATCGACGCCGTCTTTGCCGACTACGTCCTGGTGCGGACCCGTGGTCTGCTGCCCACCGACCTCTACATCCCGCGACCCGAGCTCCAGCCCGGCCCGGACGGCAGGTTGGCGGTCTCGGCTACCGGTCCCGAGGCGTACGCGCGCTGGCACCGGCCGTTGCGCAGCGCTCCACATTCGTGACCCGCTTCGACGCCGCCACGCTCGCCCGTCTGGCGGCAGCGCGCGAGGTGGAGATCGTGACCCGCGACGCAACGGACGTCCATGAGACCACGATCTGGATCGTCGTCGACCACGAAGACCGGGTCCTGATCCGGTCGGTGAACGGCGCCTCGGCGCGCTGGTATCGGGAGGCGCGCGCCGAACCCGATGTCGCGCTCCTCCTGGGCTCGAGCCGGCTGGCGGTCCGTGCCGAGCCTGCGTCCGACGCCAAGCGAGTCGCCGCCTGCAGCGCCGCGCTGCGCGCAAAGTACGGTGGGCCGTCCCTGGAATCGATGCTCCGCGACCACACGCTGCCGACCACGCTCGAGCTCGTGCCGCGCTGAGCGGGGGAAGGCGCCTGAATCGGTCGTGCGGTACCCTTATGGCGTGGATGAGCAGACGCGCGCCGAGGCCTTCTACGCCCACGTGATGGGGGGCGGCAAGGTCGAGGCCGACGACTGGATGGCGGGCGACTACCGTGCCGCGGTCCTGAAGTTCGTGGAGATGCACGCCAACTCCGAGCTGATGGGCGTGCTGCCCGAACGTGAGTGGATCCTCCGAGCGCCAACGCTGCGGCGGAAACTGGCGCTGACGAGCAAGGTCCAGGACGAGGTTGGCCATGCACAGCTCCTGTATCGGGTCGCCGAAGACCTCGGCAAGAGCCGGGAGCAGATGCTGACCGACCTCATCGCCGGGAAGACGAAATTCCACAACGTCTTCCACTACCCGACCGCGTCGTGGGGCGACGTCGGGATCATCGCCTGGCTCGTCGATGCGGCCGCGATCGTCTCGCAGCAGGCGCTCCGCGACTCCTCGTACGCGCCGTACGCGCGCACGATGAAGAAGATCTGCTGGGAGGAATCGGTCCACATCATGCACGGGCGTGACGTGGTCCTGACGATGATGAACGGGACCGATGCGCAGCGGGTCATGGTCCAGGACGCGCTCGACCGATGGTGGGGCCCTCTCATGCAGATGCACGGCCCGCCAACCGACCCGGCCACGGATCGCGACCTGATCTGGCGGATCAAGGCGAAGGGCAATGAGCAGCTCCGCCAGGAGTTCCTGTCCATCTACGTCCCTCGCATCCTGGAGCTCGGGCTCACGATCCCGGATCCGGAGCTGCGCTACGACAGTGCCGAGGGGCGCTGGCACTACACCGAGCCTGACTGGGACGAGCTGCGACGGGTCGTGACCGGCCATGGACCGAAGTCGCAGGAACGCCTCGAGTTCCGCCGCCAGGCACGCGCCGGCACCCAATGGGTGCGCGACGCGATCATCGGCCCTCAGGCGGTCGCCGCGGCCTGACACCGCAGCCGGCCTCGATTGGACGCGGGCCGACGCCACTGCGGCAAGCCGCCCGGCGCAGTACGCTTTCCGGCGTGGAGCAGTCAAAGGACCGGGTGTGGGAGGTCTTCCGCCAGGAGGCGGAGGGCGACCCGATGGTGCACGGCGGCAGCGTCCGCGCCCCGGACGAGGAGTTGGCCCTGCACTACGCGCGCGAGTTCTATGGCCGGCGCCAGGAGAGTCAGCGCCTGTGGATCGTCGCCCGCGACTCGATCGTCGAGCTCGACGACGCCGATCTCCTGAAGCCTCCCTTCGACCGCTCCTTCAAGCGGCCGGGCGGCTACCTCATCAAGCACAAGCTGGAGGCGGCCAAGGCGCGGGCCGCGGAGGCGGCGGATTGAGCGCGCTCAGCACCGAGCAACGCACCGCGCTCGCCGAGCTGCTCCTCGCCGTGGCGGACGACGAGTTCGTGCTCGGGTTCTGGGATTCCGAGTGGACCGGCATCGCGCCTCTCCTCGAGGAGGACGTCGCGATGAGCTCGGTGAGCCAGGACGAGATCGGCCATGCCAAGGCCTGGTACGAGCTGCTCGCACGCCTGACCGATGACGACGCCGATCGGCTTGCATTCGGGCGCGCGCCGGACGAGTACCGGCACGCGGCGCTGATGAACCACGCGCGGACCGACTGGGCGTTCACGATCGCGCGCCGCTTTCTCTACGAGCACGCCGATGCCGTGCGCCTCGAGTCGTTTACGCGCTCGAGCTTCGCGCCGGTCGCGGAGCTCGCGGCGAAGATGCGCCGTGAGGAGACGTACCACCTCCTCCATTTCGACGTCTGGCTGCGGCGCCTGGGCGAGGCGGGTGGAGAGGCGCGCGCCAACCTGGCTGCGGGACTGGATCGCCTCTTCCCGGATGCGGTGACCGTGTTCACGCCGCTCGCCGGTGAGCGGGCCCTCATCGACGCCGGGATCCTGGCCGAGCCGCTCGAGCAGCTTCGCCGGCGGTGGCTCGGCCAGGTCGGGGCGATCCTCGGAGAGCTGCGGCTGCCGGTCCCCCTCGACGAGGGTGAGCCCCCCGGCGACGGCCGCGCGCGGCGCACGGATGACTTCCGCTGGCTCCACGGCGAATTCACAATGGTCGCCGGCTCGGAGGTGGGCGCCACGTGGTAGAGCGGCGGGCCGCGGTCGACGACCGGCGGGAGGCGACGGTATGGTCGGCGCTAGCAGAGATCCCCGATCCTGAGATCCCCGGGATCAGCGTGGTGGAGCTCGGCGTCATCGGCGGCGTGGCGTTCGACCCACTTCCTGCCGGAGGTGAGCGCCTGACGATCAGCCTGCTCCCCACCTTCGTCGGCTGCCCGGCGATCGGCGTCATGCAGGAGCAGATCGGTGAGCGCCTCCGCGGGATGAATCTCGCCGCCGAAGTCGCGGTCGACGTCAGCTTCTCCGAGGCGTGGACCTCGGAGCGCATCAGCCCCGAGGGACGCGAGAAGCTGAGGCGCAGCGGCTTTGCGCCGCCCGTCAGGATCGGCGCGACCTTCGACGTCGACGAGCTGCTCCAGGTCCTGCCGGTCGCCGAGTGCCCGTACTGCGGGTCACGGAACACGACGCTCGAGAACCCGTTCGGGCCGACCCTGTGCCGGGCGATCTACCACTGCGCCGATTGTCGTCAGCCGTTCGAGCAGTTCAAGACCGTCTGACGGCGCGGATGCGATACTCTTGCCCGCCCGGGACGTGCAGGAGGATCAGGGTTGGCATCCGACATCGAGGATCTGCGATCCGAGGCGCAGGCGCTGCTTGATGCGGGCGCCCACGACGAGCTCGACACGATGCGCCACTCCGCGGCGCACATCATGGCCGCCGCCGTCCTCGACCTGTTCCCGGACGCCAAGCTCGGGATCGGGCCCGCGATCCGCGATGGCTTCTACTACGACTTCGACCTCCCCCGCGCGCTGACCCCGGGCGACCTCGAAGCGATCGAGGGGAAGATGGGAGAGCAGGTGGCCGCCGACCTCCCCTTCGAGCGCAGCGAGGTGGATCGCGCCGCAGCGCTCGAGCTGCTGGCCGCAGATGGGCAGGACTACAAGCTGGAGATCGTCCGCGAGCTGCCGGAAGCGGAGGCGCGGGTCGTCAGCTTCTACCGGCACGGCGCCTTCACCGACCTGTGCCGCGGACCGCACCTCGCGTCGACCGGCAAGCTTGGGCCCTTCAAGCTGCTGACCTCCGCCGGCGCGTACTGGCGCGGCGACGAGCATCGGCCCATGTTGCAGCGCATCTACGGGACCGTGTGGGAGACCCAGGAGAACCTCGACCGCTACCTGTGGCGGGTCGAGGAGGCCCGGAAGCGCGATCATCGCCGCCTTGGGCGCGAGCTCGACCTGTTCACGTTCCATCCCGAGTCGCCGGCCGCCCCGTTCTGGCATCCGAGAGGGATGGCGCTGTACCGCGCACTCGAAGACTGGTCGCGTCAGGTGCGCCGCGAGGGCGGCTTCAGCGAGGTTCGAACGCCCACGGTCGTCCGCAAGGAGCTCTGGGAGCAGTCAGGCCACTGGGAGCTCTACGCCGACAACATGTTCGTCCTCGACGATTACGACCACGTCTCGGGCCTCAAGCCAATGAACTGCCCGGAGGAGATCCTCATCTACAGGACCCGCCTGCGGTCCTACCGGGAACTCCCGCTCCGCTATTGCGACTACAGCGTGCTGATGCGCAAGGAGCTCACCGGGGCGCTGGCCGGGATGTTCCGCGTCCGGCAGCTCGTCCAGGACGACAGCCACGTCTTCTGTCGCGATGACCAGGTATCCGACGAGCTGCGCCTCGCCCTGGCACTCGTCCGACGACAGTACGAGCCGTTTGGCTTCGAGCCGCGCTTCAAGCTGGCGACACGTCCCGAGAAGCGGCTCGGATCCGACGAGTTCTGGGACATGGCGGAGGGGCGGCTGCGCGAAGCGCTCGAGGCCGAGGGACTCGCCTACACGGTCGATCCCGAGGGGGCGACGTTCTACGCGCCCAAGATCGATGTCTTCATCGAGGATGCGCTCGGCCGTGCATGGCAGCTGCCGACGATCCAGCTCGACTATCAGCTGCCGCAGCGCTTCGACCTCGAGTATCGGACCTCGGAGGGCGGCTTCGAACGGCCGGTCATGATCCACTACGCGATCTACGGCACCTTCGAGCGGTTCGTCGGGATCCTCACCGAGCACTTCGCCGGCGCGTTCCCGCTCTGGCTGGCGCCGGTGCAGGTGATGATCGTGCCGATCGCGGACCGGCATCTCGACTACGCCGGCCACGTGCGGGATGCGCTCGCCGCCGCAGGACTGCGCGCCGAGGTCGACGACCGCTCTGAGCGGATGCAGGCAAAGCTGCGCGACGCCCAGGAGCAGCAGATCCCGGTGATGGTCGTGGTCGGTGACCGCGACGAGGAGGCCGGCGCGGTGAGCCCGCGACTGCGCACCGGGGAGCAGCAGCAGGGCGTGCCCCTCGATGCCTTCGTGGACGATTTGCGCGGTCGCGCCGAGCGAAGGGACCTGTGGCCGTTCCCCTCGGACCCCGCGGCCACGTCCGGGAGTGCGTAACCGTCCCATGCCCGACCGTCCTGCGCCACGCGCGTATGTCACGACGCCCGGCCTGGGGGTCGCCGGGGACCCCGCCATCAAGGCATTCGGAATCCCGTTCTCCCGATGAGGAAAATGCGCGCGATCGGCCAGCTGGCGCTGCGCTCCACCGATCCCGACCGGGTCGCCGAGTTCTACGAGTCCGCGTTCGGGTTCCGGCGACGCGCGGCGGACGAGAAGGGTGTGGACCTGGAGCTCGGCGGCTTCGAGCTCTCGTTCCGTCGCGGTGAGACCGCGATTCGGGACGGAATCCAGATCGGCTTTCGCGTCGAGACGCCGTCCGAGGTCGACGCGTGGGCCCAGGAGCTGGGCCACCGCGGCTTTGCGCTTGTCGCCCCTCCTTCGGGGAACCGATGGGAGGGCGAGCGCTCGTTTCGGCTCGCCGACCCAGACGGTCGGCAGGTCGCCGTCTTCTCGACGTACTGAGGCCTGACGGCGCGGGGGTCCCACGCGCTCCGGTACTAACGATGGGCGGCGTTGAGGGCCCGCGCGCGCGACCATGCCCTGGTGGTAGCGCCACGAGAATCCCTGGGGGCCATCCGCTGGCTCGAACCGATGCACAGGCTGCCGTCGCGTCTCCGTGGCGTTGGGGCGGCGACCCGCGTGTGGCTCTTCTCAGCCTTGCTGGCGGCGGGAGGCGCCACGCTGTATCTCACCCTCGTGCGCGGGGCGGAGCCGCTGGCCGTCCCGTTCGAGATCCCGTGGTGGATCATTGCCGCCGGGTTCGCGCTGGCCGACATCAAGGTCATCGTCGTTCACTTCCGGCGCGAGTCGCACGCCTTCTCGCTCAGCGAGGTGCCGGCGGTCGTAGGCCTCTTCTTCCTCGGCCCGGATCAGTACGTCCTGGCGCTGATGGCCGGCGCGCTCGTCGCGCTCCTGATCACGTCGCGGCAGACGCCCGTGAAGCTCGTCTTCAACCTCGCGAACTACCTGCTGGTTGCGGCGGTCACGATCGCCGTCTTCCGCGCCATCGAGGTGTCGCATGGCGCCCCGGGCCTGCTCGACTATCTGGCGGCCTTCTGCGCGACGTTGGTCGCCACGGCCATCGGGGCGCTCACGATCGCCTCCGTCATCACGCTGTCTGGCGGTGCGCCACAGTTCAAGAAGCTCCCCGATATGCTCCAGTTCGGCGCGCTCGTCGCGGTTGCGAACACGAGCATCGCCCTCCTGGCGGTCACGATCCTGTGGTTCAGCCCATCGGCGCTCTGGCTGCTCGCGATCCCGATCATGACCCTCTTTCTCGCCTATCGGGCGTGGGTCTCGGAGCGCGAGAAGCACGAGCGGCTCGAGCTCGTCTACCAGGCCAGTCGCATCCTCCAGCATTCGCCGCAGCTGGACGTTGCGCTCCAGGCCCTCCTCGATCACGCGCGCTCGATGTTCCGTGCCGAGCTCGCCGAGGTGGTGATCGAGAGTGATGGCGCTCACCATCGCGCCCTGCGCACCTCGTCGCTCCATGACGGTGCGTCGGAGGTCATCGTCCCCATCGAGCAGATGGAGGTGGATCCCGCCCTGCGAAGCATCATGCGCGACCGGCGGGCCGACTTCGTGCTGATGCCACGCACACCCGGCGGCCGCGACATCGCGATCCACCAGGCGATGGTGGCGCCTCTCGTGGGTGAGGGGGGAGTGATCGGGCTGTTCACCATCGCGAACCGGCTGGCGGAGGGGACCGAGTTCGGCACCGATGATCTGCGGCTCCTCGAGACGATCGCGAACCAGGCGGCGGTCGCATTGGAGAACGGTCAGCTCGAGCAGTCGCTCGCCGAGCTGTCGCGGCTGAAGGAGCAGCTCCGCTACCAGGCCTACCACGACCCGCTCACGGATCTGCCGAATCGCGCGTTCTTCGTGGAGACCGCCACCCTGCGGATCCAGGCCGGATCCGGGGGCGGCACCCGACCGGTCACTCTGCTGCTCGACCTCGACGATTTCAAGAACGTCAACGACACGCTCGGGCACGCGGCCGGAGATGAATTGCTGCTGATGGTCGGGGAGCGGATACGGTCCTGCATACGCGGTGAGGACCTGGCTGCTCGCCTCGGCGGCGACGAGTTCGCGATCCTCATCGACGACCAACCCACCCTGGCTCGGTCTCTCGTGGTGGCGGAGCGCCTGATCGAACTGCTCGGCGCGACGTTCCCGGTCCAGGGCCACGAGGTCGTGGTCGGGGTGAGCATCGGCATTGCGATGAGCAATGGGCCGGACCAGGCGGCGGACGAGCTGCTCGGCAACGCGGACATCGCGATGTACACCGCGAAGGCCGCCGGGCGGCGACGGTTTGCGGTCTTCGACCCGACGACGCACGCCGCGATCATCGCCCGTCATGAGCTGACCGCGGAGCTGGCACGCGGGATCGCGCAGAGCGAGCTGGTCGTCATGCACCAGCCGATCGTCGACCTCGAAACCGGCAGGACGGCGGGCGTCGAGGCGCTCGTGCGATGGCAGCACCCGACCCGCGGACTCATCGAGCCCGACGACTTCATCTCCCTGGCTGAGGAGTCCGGCTCGATCGTCCCGCTCGGCCGCTTCGTCATGGAGCAGGCGTGCACGACCGTGCAGGGCTGGAACCGCCGGGCAGAGGCCGATGCCTCGCTCTACACCAGCATCAACGTCTCGGCGCTCCACCTGCAGCGCCCCGACTTTCTCGACGAGGTCGACCGGGTGCTGGCGTCGACCGAGCTCCCTCCCGACCGCCTCGTTCTGGAGATCACCGAGACGGCGATGTTCCGGGACACGCAGGCAACGATCGACAAGCTCGAGAAGCTCCGCGCTCGGGGGGTCAGGATCGCGATTGACGACTTCGGTACCGGCTACGCCTCCCTCACCTACCTGCGCCGCTTCCCCGTCGATTACCTGAAGATCGCGAAGGAGTTCATTGGGCCCGCCTCGCAGGAGACTCCCGAGTGGGCGTTCACCGGCGCCATCCTGGCGCTCGGGCGTCGCCTGGGCCTCACCGTCATCGCGGAGGGGATCGAGGACGACGGGCAGCTCCAGCGGCTGCGGCAGATGGGTTGTGAGTACGGGCAGGGATTCCTGTTCGCGCGGCCGATGCCGTTCGGTGAGCTCGAGCAGCAGCTCGCCCCGGTCGCGCAACGGACGGGCGGGGACTGATGTTCGCGCTCTATGCGGTCCTCATCGGCATCCTGGCCGGCGCGGCGATCGGAGGACGGCTCAGCAACCTCGGCGCAGTTCGCGTGCGGTGGGCGCCCGTGGCGCTCATCGGCCTCCTGATCCAGGTCGTCCTGTTCCTGGGTCCGGTCGCGGGACGGATCGGCGACTTCGGGGCGCCGATCTACGTCGGTTCGTCAGTCCTGGTGCTGGTGGTCGTGCTCCGCAATCTCGCGATGCCAGGCCTTCCCATCGTCGCCGCAGGCGCGGCCTCCAACCTCGCGGCGATTCTCGCCAATGGTGGCTACATGCCCGCGGCGCCCGCGGCCCTCGAGGCTCTCGGCAAGACCGTGGGATCCGACTACTCGAACAGTGTCCTGGCGAGCCACGCCGCGCTCGCGCCGCTGACGGATATCTTCGCGCTGCCGGCTGCCGCGCCGTTCGCCAACGTGTTCAGCGTCGGCGATCTCCTCATCGCGAGCGGCGTCGTCTGGGCCCTCGTGGCGCTCATGCGCTCGGGTGGTGCATCCCGGAACCTCCGACCAAAGACTGCCTCGCCAGGTACTGACGAGTCGTAGCCGAGCGCGTCCCCCGCACCATACCGTTCCGGTGAAGGCGACATCCGTCTTCCGTTGATCGTCCGTCCAGGGCAAACCCGTCGCGAGGCGGGGACGCAAAGCCAGGGACCTCGTCGCTGATTTCGTCAGCGAGGCCGCCCGGTTGCCGGTAGCGATCACGCCCGTCTAGTGAGGTGTACGAGCGTGAAGGACAAGCTGACGCGAATCACCTGGGCCCTGGCGATCCTGGCGTCGATGGCCCTCTCCCTGTCAGCCGGTATGCGGTGGTATTGACGATGCGCGCCGCAGTGTGCATCGTCGCGCCCGATGACCGGACGACGACCCCGGCGCAAGCGCCGCTCGACCTGGTGATCCGGGCCGGGCATCGTTGGTGCTGATCCACATTCCGTAGGGGCCCCTCACGGGGTCCGCGACCCGCGGGGACCGCCGGCGACGGCGGTCTTCGTGCGTCGGCCTTGGAGGTCGCCGCTGGCCGCGTCCGTGGCCAGCCGTTCGGGTGACAGCCAACGCCAAACGGTGTAAGATCGCGCGGCGTTTCAGGACATCGTGAGGGCCACCCGTCGCAACCGGCCGGTGGCTCGTCTGTTGAAGGAAGGACGGCGCCATAGCCAGGGACCTGCGAGTCAACGAGATGATCCGCATCCGCGAGGTTCGGGTCATCGACGACGAAGGACAGCAACTTGGCGTCATGCCGACGCAGCAGGCCTTCGAGCTGGCTCAGGAGAAGGGGCTCGACCTCGTCGAGGTGGCTCCCACGGCGGTCCCGCCGGTGTGCCGAATCCTCGACTACGGTCAGTACAAGTACGATCTCCAGAAGCGCGAGCGCGAGGCGAAGAAGAGGCAGAAGTCGCAGACGTTCAAAGAGATCCGGATGCGGGTCAAGATTGACGTCAACGATCTGCGAACGAAGGTCCGCCGGGCCGGCCAGTTCCTCGACGAGGGCGACCGCGTCAAGGTCACCGTCCAGTTCCGCGGGCGCGAGATGAGCCACGCGAACCTCGGGCGCGACCTCCTGCTGCGAGCTGCGGAGATGCTGACCGAACAGGGTTCCGTGGAGCGACAGCCGCTCCTCGAAGGCCGCAGCATGCACATCATCATGGCGCCGATCGAGAAGCGGCCCGAAAAGAAGACCGATACCGTGGCACCGACGAACGGGAGCGAGCCGGCCGCGAAGGCGGACGGCGTTGAGACGATCGCCGACGTCGTTGCCGCCAAGGCGCCGGCCGCAGAGCGAGACGCGGAGACCAGCGAACCGACAGAGCAAGGATGAACCAGTGCCGAAGATGAAGACGCACAAGGGTGCGGCGAAGCGCTTCAAGAAGACGGGATCGGGCAAGTGGGTCCGTCCCAAGGCGTGGCGCGGACACCACCTGGAGATCAAGTCCAGCCGGCGCACTCGCCGCTACGCGGGCAAGGCAGTGGTTCCCGCAGTGCATGGCAAGCAGCTCAAGCGGCTGCTGCCCTACGAGTAGCCGGCCGTGGCACGGGTCAAGCGTGGCGTTGCCGCCCATCGCCGGCACAAGCGGCTTCTGAAGCAGGCCGCCGGCCGCCGCGGGACCCGCTCGAAGCTCGTACGCCCCGCGCGCGAGGCGCTCTTTCACGCGCTCGTCTATGCGTACCGCGATCGACGCGATCGCAAGCGGGACATGCGCCGGCTGTGGATAGAGCGCATCAACGCAGCGTCCCGCCAGCACGGCCTCCCGTACGGACGCCTGATCTTCGGTTTGAAGACGGCCGGGGTCGAGATCAATCGCAAGACCCTCGCCGATCTGGCGGTCCGCGAGCCTGGCGCATTTGCGCAGATGGTTGAAATGGCGAAGGCCAGCTTTACGAGCTAGCCGGCGTTCGACGCGACGCCGGTCCACCGACCCTGCTCCTTTTTGGGAGCGGGGTCGTTCGTTTTCGCGGATCATCTTAGGGAGGACGCCACACGTGGAGGTGAGGTGAAGGGCCTTCAGCGCGAGTTCGCGGAGCTGCGGGACGGTCTGGGGGACCGCCTGGCGGCTGCCGCTGGCGTCGACGAGGTCGAGGCGCTGCGCAGCGAGCTGTTGGGCCGTTCCGGCGCTCTGACCAGGCTCATGCATCGGGTGGGTAGCGCCGATGCCGCCGAGCGACCCGATCTGGGCCGGCTGGCGAACGCCGTGCGCGATGAGCTCGAGGGCGCGATCGCCGCGCGCCTCGCAGCACTGCAGCGCGCGGACCTCGACGAGCGCCTGGCCGCCGAACGCCAGGACATGAGCGCGCCGGGGCGCCCGATGCGCCTCGGACACCTCCACCCGCTGATGACCGTCGAGCGGGATTTCCGCGAGATCTTCCACGCCTTCGGCTTCGAGGTCTTCGAGGGACCTGAGATCGAGACCGACGCGATGAACTTCGAGGCGCTGAACATTCCGCCCGATCACCCGGCGCGCGACCTGTGGGACACGCTGTACGTCGCCGAACCCGGCTCGATCCCGCCCTCGCCGGCGGCGGACGGCACGATCCTGCGCACGCACACCAGCCCGGCGCAGATCCGCGCCATGCGCGCGCTCTCGCCGCCGATCCGGGTCATCACTCCGGGCCGCTGCTTCCGCTACGAGGCGGTCGACGCTTCGCACGGCTTCGAGTTCTTCCAGATCGAGGGCCTCGTCGTCGACGAGGAGACGAGCCTCGCCGACCTCAAGGGCATGCTCGAGGAGTTCGCACGGGCGCTCTACGGACCGGACACGGCCACGCGCTTCCGGCCGGGCTATTACCCGTTCACCGAGCCGAGCGTGGCATTCGACGTCGGCTGCCTCGTGTGCGGCGGCCCCGGCTGTCCGGCGTGCGGGCAGACCGGGTGGATGACGATCCTCGGCGCCGGGATGGTGCATCCGCACGTGCTGCGTGCCGGCGGCGTGGATCCCGAGCGCTACCAGGGATACGCCTTCGGGATGGGGCTCGATCGCATCGTCCTGCTGCGCCACGGGATCCCGGACCTCCGGCTGCTGTATGGCGCCGACCTCCGAGTCCTTCACCAATTCTCCGAGGGTCGTTGACGGATGCGCGTACCGATCTCGTGGCTGCGCGACTACGTCGACATCGACTCCGAACCGGAGGTTCTCGCCGAAGGGCTGACCCTGCGCGGCATGGAGGTGAGCGGCATCGAAGTGAGCGGCGCGGACTGGACCGATGTCGTGGTCGGGCGCCTGCTCGGCGTGGAGCGCCATCCAAACGCCGACAAGCTCTGGCTGACGAGCGTCGAGGTCGGGGCCGATGCGCCGCTCCAGATCGTCTGTGGCGCGGACAACGTCGCGCCGGGCCAGCTGGTGCCGGTGGCACTGGTCGGAGCCATGCTGCCCGGGGACCGGCGGATCGAGCGCTCTCAGATCCGCGGCATCGCGTCGGAGGGAATGCTGTGCTCCGCCGCCGAGCTCGGCCTGGGCGATGACGCCGAGGGGATCCACATCCTCGGTACGGAAGACGAGTATCGGCCGGGAGTGGACCTCCGGGGCGTGCTCGGCGAGGTCGTCCTCGATGTCGACGTCAAACCGAATCGCGGGGACGCGCTGTCCATGGTGGGGCTGGCCCGCGAGATCGCCGCCTTCAGCGGCACGCAGCTCCGCATGCCCGATGTTTCCGTGCTCGAGGACGCCGGGCTGCGCACGGACGAGCACGTCTCGATCGAGATCGCCGACCCAGCCGGATGTCCTCGTTTCACCGCACGCTGGTTCGACAAGGTTCGCGGGGGGACGTCGCCACCCTGGATGCAGCGTCGGTTGCTGGCCGCCGGGATGCGGCCCATCTCGGCGATCGTGGACGTGACGAACTACGTCATGCACGAGCTGGGCCAGCCGATGCACGCCTATGACGCCGATACGATCCCGAACGGCCGCATCGTCGTGCGCCGCGCCTCGACCGGGGAGATGCTCGAGACGATCGACCACGAGGAGCGCGTGCTCGACCCCGGCATGCTCGTCATCGCCGATGCGGAGCGTGCGATCGGCCTGGCCGGAATCATGGGCGGTGCGGCAACGGAGGTGACCGAAGCGACGCAGCGGGTCATCCTCGAGTCGGCGATCTTCCATGGGCCGACGATTCGCAACACGGCGCGCCGGCTTGGACTCCGTTCCGAAGCGAGCATGAGACACGAGAAGGGGATCGGGCACGACCTGCCGCGATTCGCCGCGGACCGGGCCGCGCAGCTGATCGCCGAGCTCACGGATGCGAGAGTGGCAACCGGCATCGTCGACAACGACCCAGCGCCCCACCCGAGGCGAGTCGTCGGGGTGAGCCTGTCTCGCACCGGTCGACTGCTCGGCATCGACGTGGGCGCGGATTCCGTGGCGGGGCTGTTGACCCCGCTCGAGTTCGAGGTGGCGCAGACCGGACCGGACGACGTCGAGGTGACCGTCCCCAGCTTCCGTCTGGATGTGACGGCACCCGAGGACGTTGCCGAGGAGTACGCGCGCGCCCACGGCTACGACCGGATCCCGGTCAGTCGCCCGCGGCCGTCGCTGCCCCGGTTCCGCGCCGACCCCAGCGAACTCCGGCACCGAGTCCGGCGCATCCTCGCCGGCATCGGGCTCGACGAGATCGTGACACACGCCCTCATCGGCCCGGACGACCTCCGACGGTCGGGGTACGGAATCGAGGGCGACGAGCTGATCCGGGTGGCGAACCCGCTCGCGGAGGCCCATTCCATCCTGCGACCTGTCCTCTACCCATCCCTGCTGGCGGCGCTCGCAGAGAACGTGCGACAGCGGAGCGCCGATCCGTGGCTCTTCGAGGTGGGCAAGACGTACTGGACGGCGAAGCGCGGCCCCGAGTGGGCGGAAACAGCCGGGACCGGCCGGTACGAGGCGTGGCACGTCGCCATCGCGCTGCTCGGGCCTCGGACCCCCCCGACGCCCGCGGGCCCGGCGCCTGACGCCGAAGTTCCGGAGCTGAAGGGCCTCATCGAGGGGCTGCACGCCGCACTCGGGGCGCGATCGCCCGAGTTCCTCCCTGAGGAACCAGGCGACCGTCATCCGCACCTCCACCCCGGCCGTGCGGGCCGGCTCGTGAATGCGAAGGGCCAGACCTACGGGAGCGTGGGCGAGGTGCACCCCGAGGTTGCCCGAGCCTGGGGTCTGCCGGGCAGGCCGGTCATCGCCGCCATCAACCTGCCCCTGCTCTCCACGCTCGTTCCGGGTGCGTCACGGATGATTCCCGTTCCGGCGGCGCAGCCCATCGACAGAGACCTTGCGGTCGTCGTCGACGCGGAGACGCCCCTCGGCGAGATCATGCGGGTCCTTCGCGCCAGTGCCGGCCCAACGCTCGTCGAGGCACGTCCGTTTGACATCTATCGCGGCAGCCAGATCGAGGCGGGCCACGTCTCGTACGCGATCTCGATGCGGTTCCAGCCGGCCGAGGCGAGTGGTGATCGGTCGGTTGAGCGAGCACTGGGGCGGATCCGCGGCGCCCTCGGACATCATCTGCGTGCGACGTTCCGCTGACGTGGAGCAACCCGGATCACCTTGTCTGCAGCCGAGGCGGGCTGCTACGCTGCCCGCCGCTGCCCCTGTTGTCGAGGAGATGTACGAATGGAGTTCCTCTCCAGCCTGAAACCGATCGACCTGTTCATCGTTCTGCTGCTGGCAGGCGGCGTCTTCGCAGGATTCACCCAGGGCCTGGTTCGCTACGCACTGAACGCGGTCGTCGTGGTCGTGGCCTTCGTCATCGCCAGCCAGCTCGAGGGCCCGCTGTTCGCAGTACTCGGCTTCTGGCACGCTTTCAACCCGGATCTCCGGGAGCAGATCGTGTTCCTGGTGCTGTTCGTGGGCCTGGTCATAAGCGGGTGGTTCCTGGTGCGAACCTTCTACAAGCGCACCCGGTTGCCGATCGCACGCCAGCTCGATGAGCTCGGCGGCGCTGTGGTGGGACTCCTGTTCGCCGCGCTCTCGATCGTCTTCCTGCTCGTCGTCATGGACAGCTTCTTCAAGACCGCATCCGACTCGGCAATCGCCGACTCCGGCTTCCTCCACGGCTTCTATACCGCGATGAACGACTCGGTGCTGGTCGACTTCTTCCGGAACACGCTGATTCCGACGTTCGGGTTCGTTGCGCGACCGCTGGTCCCGCACAGCATCTCTGACCTCCTGACCACGCCATGAGCCGGCCGGCGCCGGCGCCGGACACGGCAGCGACGCCTGTTGCGATCGGGCCCTACATCGAGGACGCGGCGTGGTTCGATCGACCGTCCGTCGAGGTCGCCCCGGACCTGCTCGGTGCCTGGCTGATCCGCGATCACCCCGCGGGCCGCGTCGCCGGCACGATCGTCGAGGTCGAGGCCTACCAGGGTCCCGAGGATCTGGCCGCGCACAGCGCGAGGGGCCGCACGCCTCGGAACGCCGTGATGTTCGGGGCGCCGGGCCGCCTCTACGTCTACCTCGTCTATGGACTGCACGAGTGCGCGAATGTCGTGTGCGGCCCGGGCAGCAAGCCGGAGGCGGTACTGCTCCGCGCGGCGACGATCTCCATCGGCAGCGAGCTCGCCCAGCGTCGTCGGGGCGGCGTCCCACGTGACCGACTGGCCTCCGGCCCGGGAAACCTCGGCGCTGCGTTCGGCATCGATCGGTCGCTGAACGGGGCCGACCTCCTGCACGGTCCTGTCCGCCTTGCCGGCGGGGTCCGGCCTACGCGGATCCGGCGCACGCCGCGCATCGGCGTCGCGTACGCGGGAGCATGGGCAGCCGCTCCGTTGCGCTTCCTGATCGACGATGACCGCGGATCCGGCGGCTGATCCCGCCCCGGGCGGAGCGGCCGGCCCCGCGACGCTCCGCGCACTCGAGTTCTCGGCGATCGTCGAAGGGCTCGCGGCCCTCACCGCCTTTGCGCCGTCGCGGGAGCTCGCGGAGGCGACGCTGCCGCTCAGCGACGCCGCGCACGTCGGAGTCCTCCACGAGCAGACCGACGAGGCGGTCCGCCTCCTTGCAGACCAGGCACAGACAACTGTTGGCGGGGTGCGCGACATCCGGCCCGCACTCCAACGGGCCGAGCGCGGGGGTCGGCTGACGGCGCAGGAGCTGCTCGACGTGGCGGAGACCTGCCACGCCACCGGCCTCTTCGCGTCTCGCCTCAGCACCTGGCGTGGCCGCCATTTTGCCGAGGTACGGGACGCGCTCGACCCCGCGGAGGAGCTGCAGGCGCGGATCCGCCGCAGCGTTGACGATGCGGGAGAGGTCCTCGACACCGCCTCCGCCGAGCTGGCCTCGATTCGCAGGCGGTTGCGAACCGCCCAGGACCGCGTGCGCGAGCGGCTCAATGCCATGCTGCGCTCGAGCGACGTGGCCGGCATCATCGGCGAGCCGATCGTCACCGTTCGCGCCGGCCGCTACGTCATCCCGATCCGCGCGGAGGCGAAGGGACGCCTGAAGGGAATCGTCCACGACCAGAGCGCGTCGGGCGCGACGCTCTTCATCGAGCCGCTGTCAGTCGTCGAGCTGAACAACACGTGGACCGAAGCGACCCTCGCTGAGCAGCGTGAGGTCGAGCGGATTCTCGACGGGCTTTCCCGGGAAGTGGAGACGCGCGCTTCGGCACTCGAGGACTCGCTGCAGGCCGTGGCCACCGCCGACCTCTGGATGGCCCGCGCCCGCCTGGCCGCGCAGATGGACGCGGTCCAACCCGACCTGACGGACGATGCCACGGAGCTCCTCTCGGCCCGCCACCCCCTGCTCGGTCCGGGGGCCGTCCCAATCGACCTGCGCATCGGGGAGCGCTTCGGATACCGGGCGCTGGTGATCACCGGCCCGAACACCGGCGGCAAGACGGTCAGCCTGAAGACCCTCGGCCTGCTGGCCCTCATGCACCAGGCGGGGCTCCGCGTCCCGGCGGCGGCCGGCGCCCGCCTGCCGATCTTCAGACGCGTGATGGCCGACATCGGGGATGAGCAGAGCATTGCCCAGTCGCTCTCGACGTTCTCAAGCCACCTCCGCAACGTCGTCCGCTTCGTGAGTGCTGCGGACGCCGAATCCCTCGTCCTGCTCGATGAGATCGGCGCCGGCACCGACCCCACCGAGGGATCGGCGCTCGCGATGGGGATTCTCGAGCGTCTCCTCGCCGCCGGCGCAACCGTGGCGGCGACCACCCACTACGCCGAGCTGAAGGCCTTCGCGCAGAGTCACGCGCTCATCAGCAACGCGAGCGTCGCATTCGACGTGCGCACACTGCGCCCGACGTACCGGCTCGAGATCGGCCTGCCGGGCAAGTCGCAGGCGTTCGCGATCGCCGAGCGCCTGGGGCTTCCCGCCGACATCATCGCCGATGCCCGCTCGCGGCTGGCCAGCGAGCACCTCTCGATGGAGGAGACACTGGCCTCGATCGCCCGCGCCGACGAGGACCGGGCGATCGCACTGGCCGATGCGGAACGGGAGCGCCGCGCGGCTGGGCAGGAACGGGACCTCGCGCGCAGTGGCGTGAGCCGCGCACGACGGGAGGCGGCCGAGATACTCGCCGATGCCCGGCGTGCGGCGGAGAACCTCCTGGCCCGGGCCGAGAGGGAGGTCGCCGACGTGCGGCGCGAGCTGGTGCGGCGGCAGAACCTGCGGTTCGCTGCGGGTCGCACATCCGGGTCAGCCCCGCTCGACGAGCTCGCGACCCGGGTCGAGCGCCTGCGCGGCGAGCTGGGGGCGGCCGGAGCGCACGACGAGATCGAGACCGTCCCATCGCCCGAGTCGCCGCAGCCGCGGGTGGGCCTGTGGGGCAAGAGCCGAACGCTGGGCAGCATCGGCCGCATCGTCGACGTGAGCGGGCGAACCGGGCGCGTCACGCTCGAGGGCGATGGGCCTCGCATCGTCGTGCCGTCCGACGACGTGGATGTCGTGCCAGAGCCGTTGGCCGGCCCCGCGGAGCGGGACCACGGCGCGGAGGAACTCCGGCGCCGCGCGGCGGGGCGGGTGGCACCGAGTATCGACCTCCACGGGGAGCGCGTCGAGGCGGCGCTCGAGCGCCTGTCCGGATACGTCGACGAAGCCCTTCTTGCCGGGCTCGACGAGGTGCGGATCGTGCATGGGATCGGGACCGGTGCGCTGCGGCGCGCCGTCCGCGAGTGGCTCGCGCAGCATCCCCATGTACGGGGCAGCCGGCCCGGGCGTCGCGACGAGGGCGGTGACGGGGCGACGATCGCCGAGTTCTAGGCGGGCGGCGGCGACGAGCCCGACGCCGTCGGCGTCGGCGATGGGGAGGCGGGCGGCGTCGGCGATGGCCCGACCGAAAGCTGCGGGGTCGGCGTGGGTGTCGACTCCGGCGTGGCGCTCGGCTCCGGGGTGGGAGACGGAGAGGGCGACGGCGACGGGCTGGGGGTCGAGGTCGGGATCTCGCCGGGCGTGCAGGTCTCGGTTGGGGCCAGCGGGGCGCCGAGCGGCGGCGCCGGCGAGCGGCGGAGCGACTTTTCGTCGCCCTGCCAGCGATTGATCCACGCCAGGTTGGCGGCCAGCCACGCCGGATGGTCGGCCTCCACCGAGGTCAGATCCAGGTAGACGCGTTCATCGGGCACCGCAGGCGCTGGTGCAGCGCTCTCCGCCGGGCTGCCGGCGGGGCTCGCCCTCGGGCTGCCACTCGGCGAGGCGAGCACGAAGTCCCCGCACCCGGGCTGCCAGATCTTCCCGGTCGCGGCCTCGATCCGGAGCTGGCGGTGGAGGGTGTCGGTGCGAGTCGGCTGGTTCGACGCGTCGAAGACCTCGGTCACGGTCGCCGTCGTGTCCGGACCGGGAAGCATGCCACTGATGGCATCCACCTTGACGTCGACGATGCCGTCGGGTCGCGTGAAGTCACGGACCGGCAACGCGTTCTTCTCGGTCACCTCGGCCATGTAGTCGTGCCAGATCCAGGTCGGGCCGTCGACGGCGAAGATGCCGTCGGTTGGGGAGAAGTCGCTGTTGCCGACCCAGACCCCGGTGACGATCGCCCCCTCGGAGATCGACGGATCCGGATCCGCGGCCAGGTAGCCGAACGCCTGGAGATCACGAAAGTCGTTCGTTGTGCCGGTCTTCAGGGTTGCCGGTCGGCGGCCGTCGGCCGTCTTCAGCTGGAAGCGTGGCCCCCAGATCCCGTTCCTCACCGGGTCGGTGTTGTCGGCGAGGATATTCGTGACTAGGTAGGTGGACTGCTCGGAGAGCACCCGCTGCGGCTGGGGTGCATCGGTCGAGTGGTCGTAGATGACGTTCCCATTGCGGTCGGTGATCCGCTCGATGAGGTACGGCTCCGCCCGGATCCCCCCATCGGCGATGACACCGTAGGCCCCTGCGAGGTCGAGCTGGTGGATCCCGATCGTGCCGAGCGTCAGCGACGGGACCGCCACCGAGTTGGCCTGCGCCGGGTCCCACTTCAGGCCCATCGCCACCGCCATGTCGACGACGTTCTGGGTTCCGGCGAGCTGCTGCGCCTTGGCCGCCGGGATGTTCAGCGAGTACTTCAGCGCGTCGCGCACGAGGACCGGGCCGCGCTGCCCGTGGTCCGCGTCGGGCACCGTGTAGCCTTCCGCGACGTCGCCCTCGACATCCATGAACAGCGTGGCCGGCGTCAGCACCCCGCGCTCGAAGCCGGTCACGTAGGTAATCGGCTTGAACGCGGAGCCCGACTGTCGATATGCCTGGCCGACGACGTCGAAGGCGGGCTGGTGAGCGGGCGTCGCCTCCCCGTAGTAGTTCGCCGAGCCGACGTAGGCGAGGACCGCCCCGGTCCGATAGTTCAGCGTGACCAGGGCGTCGTTGTTGATGTTGTGGCCGCGGAGCTTCTTGATCCAGGTGTTGAATGCGGCCTCGCCGTACTTCGCGATCAGCTCGTCATCGCTCAGGCGGTCCATGTCGTACCCGATCGCCGCCCATTTCTCGGCGCTCAGCTGGTAGCCGTTGTAGTCGAGCGTCGTGGTGATCGTGAGCCCGCCGGTCGCCAGCAGGTCCTCGCCGCCCAACAACGAAGCCGCCTCCCGGCGGGTGGCGTACACGAAGTGGGGAGCCTTGTACTGCTGCGCGTGCTGCGGCGCCAGCTCAATCGTCTCTGCGGCGGCCGCGTCCGCCTGCGCCTGGGTGATGTACCCCGATTCGACCATGTTCGCCAGGACGAAGCCCTGCACGCGCTTGGCCCCGGCGGTAGCCGGGACGACGAGGATCGGGTTGCCGCTGGCATCGGTCTCCTCGATGGCCTCGTTCGTCGGATCGAGCGCGGAAGGCGCCCGGACCAACCCTACGAGCATGGCGGCCTCACCGATCGTCAGTTGATCCCCGGGCGCCTGTGAGGTGATGTCCTTCCCGAAGTACGCGTGCGCCGCCGCCCAGATCCCGTACGCCTGGTTCCCGTAGTAGATCTGGTTCATGTACATCGCGAGCAGCTGTTCCTTGCCGGCCTGTCCCGTGTAGTACTTGCCGACGCGGAGTGCGAGGATCGCCTCCTTGATCTTGCGCTCGACGATGCGCGAGGGGTCTGCCATGAGCCCCGCGTCGAGCAGCCTGGCACGCACCAGCTGCTGGCAGATCGTGGAGGCCCCGGAGACCTTGCGATCCGCCTCGAGGTTCTGGATCGCGGCGCGCAGAATGCCCCTGAAGTCGATGCACGGGTTCGTCCAGAACGTCTGATCCTCGGCGGCCACCTGGGCGTCGACGAGCAGCTGTGGAATCTGGTCATAGGGGATGACCTGTCGCTGCTCGGCAGCGAACGTGGCGAGCTCCACGCCGTCGGCCGAGACGATCTTCGAACCCTCGCTGAGCGTGAAGTCGGCGAGGCTGGCCGGATCGGCAAGCCCGGTCGTGTACGAGCCGAAGACGCCGAGCACGCCCACGAACAGCGCCAGCGCCAGGGCGGCCGCCCCACCGAGGATGATCGCCGGCAGCAGCGCGGCGGGGGGACCGGATCGGCCGCGCACGCGGGCTGCGGGGCCGCGCCGAGGCGGCGACGTTCGGGCCATGGAGCGCCGACTGTAGCACGCGCCGGGCGGAGTCGCCGCCGGCCACGCCTGGCGGGTACCATCCGCCCATGAGCGGCCGGATTCTCGACGACCTCGCCTGGCGCGGGCTGATCGCGCTCAGCACGGATGCGAATGCGCTGCGTGGTGCGCTGGATAGAGAGCCGGTGACCTTCTACTGCGGCTTCGACCCCAGCGCTCCTTCACTCCACTTCGGCAACCTCGTCCAGCTCGTCACCATGCGCCGGTTGCAGGACGCAGGCCACATCCCGGTGGGCGTGGTCGGCGGCGCCACCGGCCTCGTCGGTGACCCTGGTGGCAAGAACGCCGAGCGGGTCCTCAACGATCCGGAGGTCGTCGCCGCCTGGGTCGAGCGCATTCGCCCACAGGTCGAGCGCGTTCTCTCGTTCGAGGGCGCGAACGCCGCACGGATCGTGAACAACCTGGAGTGGACCGGACAGCTCTCCGCGATCGCGTTCCTCCGCGACATCGGGAAGCACTTCAGCGTGGCCCGCATGCTCGACAAGGAGGCGGTGAGCGCCCGCCTGAGCACCGCGGGCATCAGCTATACCGAGTTCAGCTACCAGATCCTGCAGGCGCTCGACTACCTCGAGCTGTACCGGCGCTACGGCTGCGTGCTGCAGACCGGCGGCTCGGATCAGTGGGGCAACCTGACGGCCGGCGTTGACCTCATCCGCCGCGTCGAGGGTGCCGTCGTGCACGCGGTCGCGACTCCGCTCATCACCCGCGCGGACGGTGGCAAGTACGGGAAGACCGAGGCTGGCGCAATCTTCCTCGACCCGGAGATGACGCCGCCATTCGCCTTCTACCAGTACTTTCTCAACCAGGACGACCCCGACGTCATCGGCCTGCTCAAGGCGTTCAGCTTCCGAACCCACGAGGAGATCGAAGAGCTGGACGGAGCGACCCGCGAACGGCCGGAAGCGAGGGAGGCGCAGCGGACCCTCGCCGCGGAGCTCACCGCGCTCGTCCATGGCCCGGCCGAGGCGGCGCGCGCCGAGGCGGCCAGCGCTGCGCTGTTCGGGCAGGGTGACCTCACCGCGCTCGACGAGGTGATGCTCGGCGCGGCGGTTGACGGGCTCGCGCACGCGGCGCTCACCGCGGGCAGCAGCGTCACCGACCTCCTCGTCGACACCGGGCTCGCATCGAGCCGCGGGGATGCTCGCCGCGTCATCTCGGACGGCGGGATCTACCTGAACAACCGGCGAGTGACCGATGGCGGCACCGTGCCCGGCGAGGCGGACCTCCTGGCGGGCCGATGGCTGCTGCTGCGCCGCGGGAAGCGACAGCTCGCCGTCGCCGAGCGGGCTGGCTCTCGGGGCTAGTGCTTTTCGGCGGCCCCCGTGCCGCGCTCGGCGATCACCTTCTCGGCGATGGTGTGCGGCACCTCCGCGTAGTGGTCAAGGCGCCAGCTGAAACGCCCGCGACCCTGTGTGATCGAGCGCAGCTCGGTCGCGTAGTGGAACATCTCAGCCTGCGGCACCTGCGCCTTGAGGTGCTGCATCCCGTCCGACGAGTCCATCCCGAGCACGTGGCCCCGCTTGCTGGTGAGCTGGCCCATGACGTCGCCCATGTACTCGTCGGGCACCACCACCTCGACCTCGAGCACCGGCTCCAGCAGGGCCGGCTGCGCCTCCGGAAACGCGCGCTTCAGCGCCTGGGAGGCGGCGACCTTGAAGGCCATCTCCGATGAGTCGACGGTGTGATAGCTGCCGTCGACGAGCGTCGCCCTGAGGTCCACGACCGGGAACCCGGCCAGCACCCCCTCCGCCATCGCCTCGCGGAGGCCCTTCTCCACGGCGGGGATGTACTGCCTGGGCACCACCCCGCCCACGATCCGATTCCCGAACTCGAACCCTGACCCGGAGTCCATTGGCTCGAACTCGATGACCACGTGGCCGTACTGGCCATGGCCGCCGGTCTGGCGTTTGAACTTGTTGTCGATCCTCGCCGCGTGGCGGATCGTCTCCCGGTAGGGAACCGTCGGAGTGCCGATCACGACGGAGGCCCCGAATTTTCGCTTCAGCCGATCGACGATCACGTCGACGTGAGCGTCGCCCATGGCGGTCAGCACGGTCTCGGACGTGCTCTCCTCCCGGCTCACCATGACGCAGGGCTCCTCCTCGAGCATGCGCTGCAGCGCCTGGCCGAGCTTGTCGAGGTCCGCCTTGCTCTCCGGCTCGATCCGCACCTGGAGGGTGGGAGCCGGGAAGCTGATGGGCGGCAGCTCGATCGCGTGACCACGATCGGCCACCAACGTGTCACCTGTCTGCGTGCTCGTCAGCTTCGCCACGGCGGCGATGTCCCCAGGCCCGACCTGGGGCAGGTTCGTCTGCTCCTTTCCGAGCAGGCCCAGGATGTTGCCGATGCGCTCCTCCTCCTTGCGCGTGGCGTTCCAGAGGTGCGCCTGCGGGTGCAGCGTGCCGGAGATGACGCGGAAGTAGGTGAGCCGGCCGACGAACGGGTCGGCGATCGTCTTGAACACCTGCGCCACGAAGGGCGCGGCCGGATCCGGTTCGATGCGGGTGCCATCCACCGCCGCCCGCCCACCGACCTCGGCGGGAGACGGGATGTGGTGTGCAATCATCGTGATCAGCTCGCGGACGCCGATGTTCTCGAGCGCGCTGCCCACGAAGACGGGGACCACCGAACCCTCGCGAGTCCCCTTGTGGAGCGCGGCCTCGATCTCCGCGTCGCTCAACGGCTCGGACTCGAGGTACTTCATCATCAGCTCGTCGCTCGCTTCTGCGGCCGCCTCGACGAGCGCCTCCCGCCGTGACGCCTCACGCGCCTGGAGATCATCGGGGATCGGCACCTCCGTGGGCTTCCCGCCCTCGTAGATGTTCGCGTGCTGCTCGATGACGTCGATGTAGCCGCGGAAGGTGCCCGCGCTGCCGATCGGCAGGTAGACGGGGGCGATCTTCGGTCCGAACCTCGCCTTGAGCCCGGCGAGCACCGAGTCGTAGTTCGCGTTCTCGCGGTCCATCTTGTTCACGAACACGAACCGCGGCAGGTGTCGCTCCTCGGCGAGCCGCCACACCTCCTCCGTTCCGGTCTCGACGCCGGCCGAGGCGTCCACCACCACGACCGCCGCGTCGGCCGCGGCCAGCGCCTCGATGACGTCCGCCTGAAAGTCGGCGTATCCAGGCGTATCGAGCAGGGTGATGCGGACGTCGTCGGCCTCCAGGCTGCCGATTGCGAGATTGATGCTCTGCTTTCGCTTCTGCTCGTCCGGGTCGTAGTCGAGCGCCGACGTTCCGGCGTCCACGCTGCCCAGCCTCGAGATGGCGCCGGCGTCGTGGAGCATCGCCTCCGCGAGGCTCGTCTTGCCGGCGCCGCTGTGGGAGATGAGAGCGACGTTCCGGATGCGCTCGGGACTGGTCGGATTCATTAATGCTCCTCGTGGGGGGTGCGGCGAGCCAGGGCGGTGCTGCCCCGGCGGTCAGGATCGGTGTTCGTGGGCCGTCATTATAGGTTCGCCGCATCCCCGCTCTCGACCAGCCAGTCACCCTCCGCCGCGGCCCACGCCCCGAAGAACCAGCCCGCGCCGAACGTCATCGCAAGGTCGAGGGTGCGACCCACGGTCCGGAACTCGTGCACCGTCTCGCAGCCGAGCGCGCGGGCCTCTGCCCGCCGGGGCGGCGCCAGCCAGAGGGCGTACTGCGTCCCGAGCGCGACCGCCAGCACCCGGCCCGAAGCCGGGTCGACGAGCGCCGCACTGCCGGAGACCAGGGCTCGGGCGTCGCGGGGCTGGCGCGCGTTGAGGACGTCCCACAGCCGTTCGACGACGTCCGGGTGTGACCCGAGATGCCAGCGATCGACGTCCTCCGGGGGCGGCTGCTGGATGAGCACCCGGTTCGGCTCCACCCCCTGCCCGAGATAGCGGAGCACGCCCACGTTGTCCGCCAGCGCGGCGGGGTCGGGTCGCCGCTCTCCCTTCATCGGCCCAGCCTATCCGACCCGGAAGGGCGCCGCCATCTTGGTAGAATCACGAACGAATGTCCGGCCATAGCAAGTGGTCGCAGATCAAGCGACAGAAGGGCGCGAACGACGCAAAGCGCGGTGCCCTGTTCACGAAGCTGACGCGCGAGATCATCACCGCCGCGCGGTCAGGTGGCGGAGATGTCGACGCGAACCATCGGCTGCGGATGGCCGTTGACAAGGCCAAGCGCGAGTCCATGCCCGCCGACAACATCAAGCGCGCCATCGAACGGGCCACGGGCGCCGGAGCCGATTCCGAGCAGTTCGAGGAGATCACGTACGAGGGCTTCGGCCCGAGCAACGTGGCGGTGATCGTGGCCGCCATGACCGACAACCGGAACCGGACGGCGTCCGACGTGCGCTCGATCTTCACGAAGGCGGGCGGGACGCTCGCGCCGGTCGCCTGGCAGTTCGAGCCGCGCGGGCTGCTCAGCGTGCCGCTCAACGGCCGCGACCCCGACGAGGTGAGCCTGGCGGCCATCGACGCGGGTGCAGCCGACGTCGAGAGCCCCGAAGGGGGCGCCCTGACGGTAATCACCGAGCCCGGGGACCTCGAGGCGGTGCGGGCCGCGATGGCCGTCGCCGGTTACGAAGCCGACTCGGCCGAGCTCTCGATGGAGCCCACCACCCGGGTCGAGCTCGTCGAGGAGAAGGCGGCCCGCCAGGTCCTCGACTTCGTCGAGCGACTCGAAGACCTCGACGACGTGCAGAACATCTATGCGAACTTCGATATCCCGGAGGAGCTGCTCGAGCAGCTCGAGGCCTCCGTCGCCTGAACGAGCCGAGCGGGTCCGCCGACCACGGGTAGGATACGGCGGTGATCGTCCTCGGCATCGATCCCGGTACCGCGACCTGCGGGTTCGGCATCGTGGCGCTCGAAGCCGGACGGTTGCGATTCGTCGACGCCGGTGTGGTACGCACGCCGTCGAATGCGTCGGATGCCGACCGCCTGCGACAGCTTCATGAGGCCCTCGGCGTGCTGATGGCCGAGCATCGCCCGCAGCGAGTTGGCGTCGAGCGGCTCTTCTTCCAGCGGAACGTGCGGACCGCGATGGCCGTCGGGCAGGCTCGCGGCGTCGCGCTGCTCGCCGCCGCCGAGGCAGGCCTCGCGGTTGACGAGCCGACCCCGAACGAGGTGAAACAGGCGGTCTGCGGGAACGGCGCGGCCGACAAGCAGCAGGTCGCCACGATGGTCGCCCGCCTGCTCGGCGTGCCGCTGGCCGGCGTGCCCGATGACGCAACCGATGCCCTGGCGGTGGCGATCGGCTGCGCGCACCGCTCGGCGGCCGAACCACGGATGGCGACGACCGGGTGATCGGCTCGCTGCGCGGCCGCGTCACGCACGTCGGAATCGACTTCGTGATCATCGATGTGGGTGGCGTCGGCTACCGGGTGGTGGTCGGGCCGGCACAGCTGGCCCGGATGCACCTCGAGCACGATGCGCACGTCTTCGTCCATCACCTCGTCCGCGAGGACCTCCAGGCGCTCTTCGGCTTCGGCTCCCAGGAGGAGCTCGCCTTCTTCGAGCTGCTCATGACGGTCACCGGCGTCGGGCCCCGGCTGGCCCTGGCCATCGTCGCCGCCCATCCGGTGACGAAGCTGCAGCTCGCCATCGTCACCGACGATCTTGACCTCCTGACGAGCGTGAGCGGCGTGGGTCGCAAGACCGCGCAGCGCATCGGCCTCGAGCTCAAGGAGAAGATCCACGCCGCGGGCATCGCAGCCGGCGGGGGAGCTGGCGGTACCGACTCGGACGTCGTCGCCGCGCTCGAGTCGCTCGGCTACACGGTCGCAGAGGCGCGTCGGGCGGCGGGTGCGGTCGCCGTCATGGACGTGGGGCTCGACGCGCGGATCAGGGCTGCGCTGCAGGAGCTCGCGAGCAGCAGATGACCGACTGGCGCGATCCGGCGGTTGCCGAACGAATCCTCCGCGAGTTCCGGGTATGGGCCGTCGTCGGCTGCTCTCCGGATCCCGCACGGCCGAGCTACGGCGTCTCGCGCACGCTCCTGCGCAATGGCTACGAGATGCTGCCGATCTACCCGAAGGAGACCACGATCCACGGCGTGCCGACCGCCCCTGACCTCGCCACGGCCGCGGCGGCCAGGTCGGACGGCAACCCGATCGAGGTCGTCGACATCTTCCGTGCGTCGCACCGTGCGGGAGCCCATGTCGACGAAGCGATCGCGATTGGTGCGAAGGCGGTGTGGATGCAGCTCGACGTGTGGGATGCCGATGCCGCCGAGCGGGCCGCCGGGGCCGGCCTGCTGGTCGTGATGGACCGCTGCCCGGCTATCGACCTCCCCGGGCTGCTCCGCCGCTGAGATCTATCCGCCGCGGCGCATGACAAGGCCGATCCGCCCGAACGGCGGGCGCGGATCGGCATACGTCCGTACCCGCGGGTCGTCGGCGCGCTCGACGCCAGGGTCCCAGAGCCGGTTCTGCGCCTCGAAGCTCACCTCGGCGAGCTGCGGCCAGCGCGCCAGCATCCGCTCGCCGATCTCGTGGACGAGATGCTGGATCGAGAGCGAGACGAACTCGTGGAAGACGGCGCCCGCGAGGTCGGCCACCTGCTGGGCGTCGACGTAGCGTGGGGGATCCTCGCCGAGTGCATCGGCCACATCCAGATAGCGCCAGCCGATGTCACACCAGACGTACAGGGGACGATCGCGGCGGTCCGGCAGCGTCGTGTGCTCGTCGCGCGCGAAGTCCGCGAACGCCGAACCGGTGATCTTGATGAGCTGGATCTCGCTTCTGCCGCAGGCGTGCGACGCGATGCGCACCCCACCGTCGGCGCGCTCGAGATCGAGGACCGCCGTCGCGTAGTCGCAGCGGTCGCGGCTGAAGAGCCGGTCGGAAGCGGCGAACCCGTCTCCGTCGGGAGCGGGTACCAGCGCGGCGGGGAAGGGGAGCTCGCGGCCGCGCACCGTCAGGCTCTCCATGTCCGCGTACGTGCCGAGGAACGCAGTGCCCACCTCGTGGAGCCACATCTCGAGCGTCCGCGCCCGCGCGGCCAGGCTCGTGGCGTGAATGAAGTTCTTCATCGTGTCGGTGGCCACCACCCGCCGGTTGTCGCCCACCGTGTAGGCGGGCAGGAAGGCGGTGCCGTGCACGGAGACCTCGATCTCCGCCGCGGCCAGGACGTTGTCCCGGCCTCGAAATGGCGACTCGGGGATCTCGGCCACGCCGGTGAGCGGCTCGGCGTATGTGCGGTAGACCCGGACCTCCGACTTCCCGTAGTGGATCTCGTAGTCGGTCATGCCTCGCCTTCGGCCTCCTCCTCGCTGCCGCCGCGCAGCCGGCTGAGCCGGTCTCCGGCGACATAGATCGCGTCGTGGACGCCACGGCGCAGCTCAGCTGCACGGTCGTTCCGCAGCGCATGCTCCATGAGCTCCACGATCGCCTCCTTCGGACGACCGCCCACGAACAAGACGTAGCGGAACCCGAACCGACGTTCGTACAGGTCGTTGAGGTTCGCGAGCTCCTCGTAGAGATAGGCGAGTCGCTCGGCATCGTCCGCAGCCTCGGCGGCGTACCCCTGCTCGTCGTAGGAGAGCCCGGACACGTCGGTCGCGTTGGCCCCGATCCGGGGGTGCGCGTCGAGGAGCTCGATCTGCTCGGACTCTGGCATCTCCGAGGCGACCGCGTGCATTGCGTCGAGCATCGCCGGCCCGGACGTGAACGGTCGCGCCGCCGCCAGCCGATCCAGGAAGTGCGGCGCTCCCTCTACAAGCGGGCTCAGGGCCGCGCTGAACGCGTCGGGGCTCATCCGGTTCAGCTCGTCGAGGGCGGGGAACGCGTCCTGTTCAGCCTCGTGCATCAGATCGCTCAGCTACCCCGATACGTCGAGAGGCCGAAGGGGGTGAGCAGCAGCGGCACGTGGTACGAGCGCTCGACGTCATCGACCCTGAAGCCGACGGCCATGTTCTCGAAGAACTCCGGGTCGCGATCGACGGCCTCGAGATAGGCGGCCACGTCGAAGACGAGCTGGTAGCTGCCGGCGACCAGCTCGCCGCGGCACAGGGAGCGGCAGCGCCCGTCGGCATCGGTCTCCGCTTCGGTCATGAGCTCCGGCATCCCGTCGTCCGCCAGCCTGAAGAGGGCGACCGGAAAGCCCGCCGCCGGGGCGCCGGTCGCGAGGTCCAGGACGTGCGTGCTGATGGTGGGCTTGGCTGCGGCCACGGTATCCTCCGCGCATGGCTGACCTGCAGATCCGCGTTGGCGAGCTCCACTTTAGCGCCCGATGGGAGCCGGACGCCCCGCACACGCGCGAGGCGCTGCGTCGATGGCTGCCGATCAATTCGCAGCTCATCCACTGCCGGTGGAGCGGCGAATCGACCTGGATCCCGTTCGGGGACCGTCGCCCGGGGGTCGGCTACGAGCACCAGACCTCGCATCCGGGCCCCGGCGAGCTGCTCATCTACGTCGGCGAGCTGTCGGAGTGCGAGATCCTCTTCCCGTACGGCGCCTGCTCGTTCTCCTCGAAGGTCGGACAGCTGGCCGGGAACCACTTCGCCACGCTCGTTCCCGACGACGGCTGGCGCGACCGGCTGACGGAGGTCGGGCGTCGAGTCCTCTGGGAGGGGGCGCAGCCGATCGAGATCGGGGAGGGCGACTGACGGACCTGCTCGTCCGCGGCGGGACCGTCGTCACCGCCGAGCGCAGCTTCCGGGCGGACGTGGCGATCGCCGACGGCCGGATCTCGGCTGTCTCGGAACGGCTCGGGCCGGAGGCCGATACCCGGGTGGTCGAGGCTGACGGGCTGCTCGTCCTGCCCGGCTGCGTGGACGTCCATACCCACACCCGCCTCCCGAGCGCCGAGCTCCCGGACCGCTTCTTCGCCGACAGCGTCGCAGCCGCTCACGGCGGGACGACAACGTTCCTCGCGTTCAACAATCCGGGAACCGGGATCAGCGAGGAGGGATCGTCCTCCCTCCTCGCCGGGGTCCGCGAGTTCCGGGAGCGGACTGATGGCGAATCGGCGATCGACTTCGGGCTGTCGGCGGTGATCAGCGGGCGGCAGCCGGACCCCGTGGGCGAGCTTCCCGAGCTCATCGCGCGCGGGGTGCCGACGGCCAAGGCCTTCATGGTCTACGACTTCCGGCTTGACGATCAGGCCCTCTTTGCGGTGCTCGAGATCATGGGCCGTCACGGCGGCATGCTCGAGGTCCACTGCGAGAATGCGACGATCATCGACGCCCTCACGGCTCGGGCGCTGGCACGCGGCGAGACGGGGCTGCGGCATCACGCTCTGACCCGTCCACCCTATGTCGAGGCGGAGGCAACGCATCGGGCCATTGCGCTGGCGCGCGCGGCGGAGGCATCGGTCTACATCGTGCACCTGAGCTGCGCCGATGCGCTCGCCGAGGTGGTTGCCGCCAAGGCGCGCCGCTGGCCGGTATATGCGGAGACATGTCCGCAGTACCTGGTCTGGACCGATGCCCGATACGCGTCCGCGGACGACGGCGAGGTCTTGAAGGCCGTCATCTCGCCACCGTTGCGCTCGGAGGCCGACCGGCAGGCGCTGTGGCTCGGCGTGGCGCACGGGGGGATCGACGTCGTGGCCACCGACCACGTCCCGGACCGGCTGGCCGTCGAGAAGCGGCTGCCGGCACCGCCCTTTCCGGAGGTCAGCAACGGCGCTCCGGGAATCGAGACTCTGCTCTCCGTCGTCCATGGCATCGGGGCCGGGGCCGGGCGGATCTCGATCGAGCGGATGGTCGACGTGCTGGCCACCACGCCGGCCCGGCTTTTCGGGCTGCCGAGCAAGGGGGCGGTGGAGGTCGGCCGCGACGCGGATCTCGTCCTCTTCGACCCGTTGGCGGAGCGGACGATCAGGCAGGCGGACTTGCACCATTCGGCCGATTTCACGCAGTTCGAGGGCATCGAGTTGCGCGGTGGAGTGCGCAGCGTGCTGCTCCGCGGCGAGGCGGTGATCCGGGATGGCCTTTTCGTGGGACGCCGCGGCCGCGGCCGCTTCGTGGAGCGCTCGCTCGCGACCTGACGGGAACCGCGGCTGCCGATCGCGCGTCATGGGGACATGCGAAGGGAAGGCACTCCGCTTGCGACGCTCGTCGTCCTCGCCCTCGTCGCCGCGCTCGTCGCGGGTTGCGGAGTCGCCGGAAGGCTGTTCGGTTCCGGTCCAGGCGTCGACGGAACCTGGCGCCTCGTGGCCGGGGCGAGCTCGGGCTCGCCGTTGCCGATCGTTGCCGGCTCGGAGCCGACGCTCGTGATCACCGGAACGACCGTGAGCGGCCGGTCGGGATGCAACCAGTACGGGGGCTCGCTGACCGTGCGTTCGGGCCGCATCGGCTTCGGCGCGATGGAGGTCACCGAGATGGCCTGCGACGAGCCGCGGATGACGTCGGAGGCCGCCTACCTGGCCGCGCTGTCCGGCGTCACGAGCTTCGAGCTAAACGCCGACACCCTGCGGCTGAGCGGCGATGGGGTCGAGCTGACCTTCGCGAGGGTGGCGTCGGACTGAGCCCGACTCCGCGGCATGGTCCGAATGGGGGAGTTGCCACCAGGACCGGTACTGGCGCTAGTGTGTATCCACAGTGCTGGGCAGTCGCGACGCATACCTCGTCCTCCAGATCCACCCTTCTGCCGCTCCGGAGGTGGTGGAAGCCGCGTATCGCGCGCTCGCGCTCATCCGGCACCCGGACCGAAGCGGCGCACCGGACGCCTCCACCGAGATGGCGGAGCTGAACTGGGCGTACCAGACCCTGCGTGACCCGGCGCAGCGAGCGGTCTACGACCAGCGGCGCGTGGCGATCCCTATCGACCGGCCGACAGCCTCGCTCAGCGAGCGGATGCGGCAGCATGCGGCGGCCGCCGATGAGGAACCCGGAAGTCCGGCGCAGGTCGTCCTCGACTTCGGCCGCTTCGCCGGGACGACCCTCGGGGAGCTGGCGCGCACGAACCCCGACTACCTCGAATGGCTCCGCCGCCACACCTCCGGGCTGCGTTTCCGGCATTTCATCGACGAGGTGCTGGCGTCCCACGCCGCGCGGCGGGGATAGGCGGCCCGGGCGTCACCCGAGCATCGCGGAGGCCTCGACCGTCAGGAACTCCGCGAACTCGTTGGCCAGGACCAGGCGGTCGAGCAGGTCGGCCGCATCGACCCAGCGGGCGCCCGGGTACGCGGACTCGAGCCGAGCGAGCTCCTCGGCTCTGACGGCGGCGTACATCTCCGCCGACATCGGCCGTCCATCGTCCAGCTTCACGGCCCGCGTCCGCCACTGCCAGAGCTGAGAGCGGCTGATCTCGGCGGTCGCCGCGTCCTCCATGAGGTTGTTGATCGCCGCGGCTCCGTTGCCTCCAAGCCAGGAGGCGAGGTACTGGAGCGCCACCGTCACGTTCGTTCGCACGCCGCGTTCGGTGACGCGGCCGCCCTCGATCCGCGTGTTGAGCAGATCTCGGGCGCCAACGCGGAGATCCTCCCGCAGGACGTTCGTCTGGTTCGGCCGGTCGCCGAGAACGGCGTCGAAGACCTCGCGCGCCACGGGCACGAGGTCGGGGTGCGCAACCCAGGTTCCGTCCGAGCCGTCACCCGCCTCGCGTTGCTTGTCGATCCTGACCTCGGCGAGCGCGTGCTCCGTCACCTCCGGCTCGCGGCGGTTCGGGATGAACGCGCTCATGCCGCCGATCGCGTGCGCCCCGCGCCGGTGGCAGGTCCGCACCAGAAGCTGCTGGTAGGCGCGCATGAAGGGGACCGCCATCGTCACCTGCGCCCGATCGGGGAGCACCATGTCGTCCCGGCTCCGGAACTTCTTGATGAGGCTGAAGATGTAGTCCCAGCGCCCGGCGTTCAGCCCGGCCGCATGCTCCCGCAGCTCCCAGAGGATCTCCTCCATCTCGAACGCGGCGACGATCGTCTCGATGAGGACCGTGGCCCGAATGCTGCCCCGAGCGATCCCCAGCTCATCCTGCGCAGCGACGAACACATCGTTCCAGATGCGAGCCTCGTGATGGCTCTCCAGCTTCGGCAGGTAGAAGTACGGTCCCGAACCTCGCTTCAGCATCTCGGCGGCGCTGTGGAACATCACGAGCCCGAAGTCGAACAGCGATGCGCTGACCGGCGAGCCGTCGACGGTCACGTGCCGTTCGTCGAGGTGCCACCCCCGTGGTCGCACGACGAGGGTCGCCAGCCCGGCCTCGTTGAGCCGGTACCGCTTCTCGGCGGTCTCCAGGTTCAGGCGGCGGCGGACGGCCTCGCGCACCGCCCATTGGCCGGTGACGATGTTCTCCCAGGTGGGGGATAGGGCGTCCTCGAAGTCGGCCATGAAGACGCTGGCACCGGAGTTCAGGGCGTTGATCATCATCTTTGGCTCGGCCGGGCCGGTGATCTCCACGCGCCGGTCGGCGAGGTCCGCCGGCGCCGGGGCGACGCGCCATGTCGGGTCCTCGCGCAGCTGCCGGGTGCTGTCCAGGAAGTCGGGGAGGGCGCCTGCGTCGAACTTCGCCTGGCGCGCCGCGCGCGCCGCGAGCAGCTCCTGCCGCCTCGGGTTGAAGGACCGATGCAGCCGCGACACGAAGGCGAGCGCTTCAGAGGTGAGGATCTCGTTCGCGTGTTCGGCTCCGGGATGGGTGACGCTCACCGGTGACATCAACGCCTCCTCTCTGCAAACGTCCGTCGGCCTGCCGGGTGCATGCGCCCCGCCGCCTCGAGCTCGGCGACCTTCGCGATGTTCGCGACGCTCCAGTTGCTCCCGCGCCGACGCGGGGTGAACCGGCTCGCCGTCAGCTCGTCGTCGACCCGGTATGTGATCCCATCGATCCACCCGAAGCAGAGCGCCTCGTCCACCGCCTCGGCGTAGGTGATCGCCGTCTTCGGCACTCCCTTCTTGTAGTACCCCACGAACAGCTCGCCCGCGACGTCGTGGTTTGTCTCCAGCCAGCGTCTGAACTCCGCGGCCGACGGAAACACGTCTACCTCGTGACGTCCGGGTCGGCGAACCGGCACCTACCAACCGCCCTCATCGCGGATGAGCCGATGCAGCACCCGGGAGGCCGCCGCGCGACGGTAATCCGCGGTCGACCGGACATCGTCGATCGGCTCGATCTCCGCCGCCAGTACCGCGGCGGCACGATCGGCGGTCTCCTCGGTGGGGGTGGCGCCCTCGAGCAGCGCCTCGGTCGCCGATGCCCTGATCGGCGTGGGAGCCACCGAGCCGAGCGCCAGGCGCACATCGGCCCATCGGCCTCGTGGCACGCCAGGGCCGTCATCCTCCCGCCGCCAGGCAAGCGCCAGGCAGACCTTGCTGATCGCCTGCGCACGACGTGTCCCGACCTTGCGGAACCGCACACGACGACCCGCGACGATCGGGATCGCGATCCGCAGCAGGAGCTCGTCCCCTCGAGCGGCCGTCTGCCGGTAGCTCGGCCAGAACCGTGCCGCCGCCACGCTCCGCTCCCCGTGAGAGGAGCCCAGGATCATCTGCGCGTCGCAGGCGAGCAGGAGTGGCAGCGTATCGCCGGCGGGAGAGGCGTTCATCACGTTGCCCCCGATCGTGCCACGGTTCTGGATCTGGGCCGCGCCGACGGTCGCCGCGGCCTCGGCCAGGGAGGGCAGCGCCTCCGAGATGAGCGGCGAGCCCCGGATCTCGGTGTAGGTGGTCAGCGCGCCGAGCTCGAGGATCCCGGCATCAACCCTGATGCCGCGCAGCTCGTCGAGACCCCACAGGTCGAGGATTCGGTCCGGGGTTGGGCCGGTCTCGGCGGTAAGCTGCACGAGGAGGTCGGTCCCGCCGGCGAGCGGCCGCTGAGGCGACTCCGCCAGCGCCGAGTACGCGTCGGCCAGGGTTCGCGGCGAGGTTGCCGGCGGTTCGTGTGGCATGCCCGTCGCTCAGCTCGCAGCCGCTCGTCGGCGCGCGGCGGCCAGGGCGATTGCCTCCACGATCTTCGTATAGCCGGTGCAACGGCAGAGGTTGCCGGCGATCGCCTCGCGGATCGCCTCATCCGACGACTCGCCGCCGCGGGCAAGGTGTGCCTCGGCGGCCATCAGCATCCCCGGAGTGCAGATCCCGCACTGGGCGCCGCCGGCCTCGAGGAAGGCGGCCTGCAGGTCGCTCAGGCCCTCGCCGTTCGCCAGGCCCTCAACGGTCCGCACCGCGCAGCCGTCGACCTGGCAGACCGGGACGAGGCACGCGTTCACGACGGCACCATCCAGCAGGACGCTGCACGCACCGCATTCCCCCTCGCCGCACCCCTCCTTCGTGCCGGGCAGCGACAGGTCCTCGCGGAGAACGTCGAGCAGGCGGCGCATCCCGGGCACCTCGACCTCGGCAGGCTCGCCGTTCACGAGGAAGCGGTACGTCATGCGGCGCCTCGCTCGGGCTCGCCGGCGTCCGCGTCGGGCAGCGGCGTCGGCTCCGGCACCGGCCGCCGGGCCGATATGCCCGGAGGTGGCGGCTGCCCGCTCCCGGTCATCGCGGCCAGCACGCGCTCGGGGCTCGCCGGCAGCTCGTGGATCCAGGCGCCGACGGCGTCGTGGATGGCCGCCACCACGGCCGGGGCACCGACATCCATGGGGAGCTCGCCCAGGCCCTTCGCTCCGTGCGGCGCCCCACTGAACGGCTGCTCGACGAGGATCGATCTGATCTGCGGCGCATCGAGCGCTGTCGGGATCAGGTACGTCGCGAGCCGATCGTTCAGGTAGGCGCCGTCGAGGAGCTTGATCTCCTCGATCGTGGCGTAGCCGACCGCCTGCAGCGTGCCGCCCTCGACCTGGCCCTCGGCGAGGATTGGATGGATCACGTGCCCAACGTCGTCGGCGGCCACGACTTCGCGAACCGTCACCTCGCCGGTGTCGAGGTCCACGTCGACCTTCGCGATGGCGCACGCCCAGCCGAACGCCGGATACGCGTCGCCGGTGTAGGCGGCGTCGTCGAACGGCTCGCCGGGATACGGGCTGAACCGCTCGTCCACGCGTCTGCCGCCGTGCGACGCGACGAATCGACGGTAGCTGTCCGCGAACGGCTCGCCGGTGACCTCCTCGACGTCGGTCTTCAGCCGGCGAGCGGCCCGGATGAGGAGGCCACCCACCACCATCGCGGTGCGGCTGGCGACCGTCGGCCCCGAATTCGGGACCATGGAGGTGTCCTGCGGCCCGACGTCGACCTCGTCGTACTCGACCCCGAGCTCGGCGGCGACGATCTGCGGGAAGATCGTCCGCGTGCCCTGACCCATCTCCGTGGAAGCCGTCAGCACGCGGATCCGGCCGTCATCGGTGAGCTCCAGGGATGCGACGCTCGCGAGATGAACTTCGCCCGACCCCGTGAAACCGGCGCCATGCCACGCCAGCGCCAGCCCGATCCCCGAGCCGACGCGCGCGCCGCCGTGGCGCCCCTCGCGTGCCGCACGGGTCTGTGCGCGATGGCGCTCGAAGTCCGCGGCCTCGGCCGCTGCCTCGAGCACCTCGTGGGCGGCAACGCTCTCGTGCAGGACCTGTCCGGTCGGTGTGACACCGCCGATCCGGTAGGCCCAGCGGCGTCGCAGCTCGAGCGGGCTCACCCCCATCAGCTCGGCAGCCCGATTCACCTGCATCTCGGCCGCGAACTCGGATTGGGGGGCGCCGAAGCCACGGAATGCCCCGTTGGGCGGCGTGTTGGTTGCGACCGCGCGGCCGAGGATACGCACGTTCGGACACTCGTACGGGCCGCCGGCGTGGAGCACGCTTCGACTCAGCACGACCGGCGTCAGCGTGCAGTACGCGCCGCCGTCGAGGATGACCTCGACCTCCTGCGCGACGAGGCGACCGTCGGCGCTGATGCCGGTTCGATGCCTGATGACGGCCGGATGGCGCTTCGTGGTGGCACTGAGGTCCTCGTGGCGGTCGTAGATCATGCGGACCGGCTTCCCGACCTTGCGCGCCAGGAGGGCGGCGTGGAGGGCGATCATCGAGGGGTACTCCTCCTTGCCGCCGAATCCGCCTCCGGTCTCCGCCTGGATGACGACCGCGTGCTCGTCGTCGAGCGCCAGGGCCCGCTTCATGGCCGCGTGGATGTAGAACGGGCACTGGCATGAGCCGTGGACCTCGACGCCCCCGTCGCTGCGGGGGACGGCGATCATTGCCTGGTTCTCGATGTACAGCTGCTCCTGGTGCCCAACCCGGTACGTCCCCTCGACGACCAGGTCGGCGCGCTCGAAGGCGGCGTCGGGCTCTCCTCGGACGATCTGATAGCGCGCGAACTCATGCTCGGACTCGAGCGGATCGAACACGGCGGGCAGCCTGGCGGTCCGGACGGAGATATGGCGTCGAGCCTCCCGCAGGGTCGCCCTGTCGGCCGCGGCCAGCAGGCAGACCGGCTCGGCCTGGTGCTGGATCTCGCCGCCCACCGGCACGAGGACCGGCTGGTCGTCGGCCATCAGGCTGACGACGTTCTCGCCCGGAATGTCGGTTGCGGTCACGAGCACCACCCGGCTCCAGTCGAAGTCGTCGGATCGCTCGATCGCCAGCAGGCGCGCGTGGGCCTCGGTCGACCGCACCGTCGTGCCGTACCACGCCCCGGGGAAGACGAGGTCGTCGGTGAACCGCGCGAGGCCGGTGAGCTTTGCCGGTCCTTCCCGGCGCGGGGGAGTGCGCACATCGATCCGCCCCGTCGTCGGCGTCGCCGGCGGCACGATGACCGCCCCCGGAGCACCGGGGATCATGGTTGGCATCAGGCCTCACCCTCCGGCCGCATGCTAGCAAAGCGACCCACCTACCGCGCCTCCGAGATTTCAAGCAGATGGCCGTCCGGGTCGCGGAAGAATGCGCGCACCTCCCACTCGGAGCCGACCGGCGGAGTGAGGAACGTCGCACCCCGCGACCTGAGCACCTCGTACGCGGCCTCACAGTTCGAGACGCGCATCGTGAACGCGTGATCGACCGCGCCGGGGTCCGCCGGCGCCCGGAACGTCACGTCCGGCTTATCGGGCGTGGGGCCGCCGCCCGTCACGAGCAGGATCCAGGCCCCCGCCAGGCTGAGCACGCACGAGGTGCCGCCGTATTCCCGATACACTTCCGCACCGACGACGTCGCGCCAGAAGTCGCGAGAGCGATTCACATCACGGACCACGAGGATCGTGGTGAGGGCCATCCCGGGCTCCGGGAACGGCGCGCTCACCGCGGTTGACTCCGCAGGGCGCGGCCGGGCAGCCTGCCGGTGGGCGCGCCTCCTTCGACGACGAGCTCGCCGTTGACGATCACGTGCTCGATCCCCTCCGGATACTGGCGTGGCTCATCATAGGTCGCCGTCGCTCGGACGCGCTCGGGGTCGAACACGACGAGGTCTGCGGCATATCCGTCACGCAGGAGTCCGCGATTCCGAAGGCCGAGCCTCGCCGCGGGCGCACCGGTCATCTTCCGGATCGCCTCGGCGAGCGACAGCCGACGCTCGTCCCGGACGTACTGACCCAGGATCCGGGGGAAGGAGCCGTACGTGCGGGGAGCCGGCTTCGCCCCGAAGAGGATCGAATCGGTACCCACCATCCCGGCCGCGTGCGCAACGAAGGCACCGATTCCGTCGGATGACGGCCCGCTCGTCACCTGAACGACGCGCAGGTCCTCGGCCAGCAGCAGATCGCAGATGGCGTCCACTGCATCGGCCCCGGTCTCGGCCATGACGTCCGCCAGCGTCCGGGATTCGAAGTGCAGGAGCTCGGGTCGGGTGAATGCGCCGAGGCGGACGTCGTCCCATCCCGCCGCGGACGCGTACGCCGCTCCGCGCTCCCGGAGCTCGGCGCGAATTCGGCGACGGGTTTCCCGATCGGCCAGCCGCTCCTTGAGCGCCACTGGTCCGCCGGCCTGGACCCAGGTCGGCAGCTGGATGAGGAGCCGGGTCGAGGCCCACTCCGACGGGTAGCCGTCGAACGTGACGTCCTGGCCGCCGGCGCGCGCATCGTCGACGAGCTGGAGCATGGCATCCGGGCCGCCGGGGTACGAGGCGCGATGGTAGAAGTGGGTGATGTGCACCGGGCCGTCGCCGCGCCGCCCGATCTCGAGGGCCTCTCGAAAAGGGTCGAGGAAGCGATCGCCGAGCGGGTACCGCACGTGCGTGTGGTAGAAGCCACCGAGCCGCGCCGCCGCGGCGGTCAGCGCGGCGAGTTCCGCGGTGTCCGCGTAGGACCCGGGCGGGTAGTCGAGGCCGGACGAGACGCCGAAGGCTCCCTCCTCCATGCCCTCCCGCAGCATCGAGAGCATGTCCGCCTGCTCGCGCGGGGTCGCCGGACGGTCGTCCCAGCCGACTGCCGCGATGCGCAGCGCGCTGTTGCCGATCAGGACCGCGATGTTCACCGCCTGCCCACGGTCGTATCGCCCGATGTAGGAGGCGACCGAGTCCCAGTCGAACGCGACGTCGCTCGGCCAGCCGTCGAGCCCGGCGTTCAGGTTGGCGAAGGCGAGCAGCTGGTCGCGGTCACGGAATGGGGCGTACCCGTTGCCGTCGACGCCAATCACCTCGGTCGTCACCCCCTGCCGCACCTTGGGCTCGTGTCGCGGGTCGACCAGCACGCTGAGGCCGCCGTGTGAGTGGAGGTCGATGAATCCAGGGGTCACGACCCGGCCCCGCGCATCGATCGTGCGCGTCGCTGACGGCTCCCAGTCGGCGGGGCCGACGACCAGCAGCCCGTCCGTCACGCCCACGGTCCCGGGCGCGCCCGGTGCGCCGGTACCGTCCACCAGCCGACCGCCGGCGATGGCCAGCGCCACTTCAGTGGGCCGCACGTAACACCGTTCAGCTCGGCGGGGCGATGTCGGCGATCTCTCGCTCGAACGCGGAGCGAAGCCCGCTGCGCTCGCGATCGTCCAGCCACGCCGCGTCGAGGCCATCGAGGGCGATCGCCGTGACCTCCTCCCACCCGAGGTCCAGCGCCAGCGCCACGGAACGGTATTCGCGTCCGAGGTCGAGGTCGGTCATCGCGGGGTCGTCCGTGTTCAGCGTCGCGAGCAGGCCCGCCTCGCGCATTCGGCGATACGGGTGCTCCTCGAGGCGCCGGTAGGCATTCGCAATGAGCACGTTCGAGTTCGGGCACACGTCGAGCGGAATGCGGGCCTCTGCCACGCGTCGTGTGAGCACCGGGTCGGACAGGATCGCGAGTCCGTGGTCGATCCGCTCGGCACCGAGCGCGTCGATCGCAACGGCGATGTTCTCGGCCGGACCGTCCTCGCCCGCGTGGGCCGTTCTTCGGAATCCGTGGCGCCTGGCCGCGTCGAACGCCGGGGCGAACGCGCGCAGGTCCACGCCCCGCTCGGTCGAGTCCATGCCGATCCCGATCAGCCGCTCGGCACCGGACCCGCGCGCCGCCCACGCCAGCCCCACGAGCTCGACCGCGGGACCGGGGCCGTAGGCGCGGTCGACGTCACAGATCAGCAGGCACCTGGCGCCCGTCTCCCGCTCCGCGCGCTCCAGGCCACGCGACAGCCCTGCGACGATCTCGTCCAGCCGTTGCCCGACTTCGAGGTGACGGGCCGGAGTGAAGAACATCTCCCGGTAGCGCAGGCCGTGCGGCACCGCATCGACGATCGATTCGTATGCGACCCGCTCCCAGTCGTCCGGGTCGGCGAGCAGTGACTGCACGAGCCAGAAGACGTCGAGGAACGAGTCGAGCGAGTGATAGCGGTAGAGCTCGGTGGGGTCGGCGGTCGGGAGTTCCCGTCCGTTCTTCGCCGCGAGCTCCACGACCGTCGAGGGCCGCACGGTGCCCTCGACATGGCAGTGCAGCTCGACCTTCGGCAGCAGGTCGTATGCGTCGCGCACGTTCATCGGATGGGGGCAGTATATGGACCATGGAGCAGCGTCGAGACATCGCGGGCATCATCCTGGCGGCGGGGGAGTCGCGCCGCTTCGGATCGGCGAAGCAGCTCGCGCCGCTCGACGGCCGGCCGATCCTCGAGCACGTGCTGATTGCCGCCAGATCCGCCGAGCTCACCCCGGTGCTGGTGGTCGCGCCTCCATGGCTCACGCTCGACGATGCGTCGGTCGGGGCCCCCATCGAGTGGGTGCGCAACGCGAGGCCGGAGCTCGGGATGAGCCACTCCCTTCAGCTCGGGATCGCCGCGCTGCCGCCCGAGGTGGCGGCGGCCGTCATCCTGCTCGGGGATCAGCCGACCGTGGCCGCCGGACATATCGCGGCGCTCCTCGCGGCTCGAGGCGAACGTCCGATCGTGGCCACACTCACAGACGGGCTCCTGGGTCCGCCCGTCCTCCTCGACCGATCCGCGTTTGGCCTCGCGGCCCGGACGAGCGGCGATGCCGGTCTCCGCTCGCTGATCCGCAGCCACCCGGAGCTGGTCACTGCGTTCCCCGTCGCCCACCCATTCCCCGACATCGACGAGCCGCACGACCTCGAGGCCCTCGGCGAGCCATGCCCGGGGTGTGGCGCGCGTTTCGGGCCGCGCGAGCCCGCCGCGGTCCATCCCTATCTCGGCGCCTCGCCGGCGTGCTGGGCCGCCTTCGGCGAGCTCCTGGCGCGCGAGTTCGAGGACCGCGCGTACTACGGCCGCGTGCACCGCCACACGGTCGACGCCTACGCGGCACAGCATCCCGGCCAGGACGGGCGGCGCCAGCGTCAATCGGTGGCCCTCCACCTCATCGGCCTCTGTCACTGGCTGGAACACGACCTCGAGTCCGCGCGGCTGAACGCCATCACCGGGCGCTTGACGGCGTCCACCCGCGACTGGCCGTGGCTCGATCCTCCGTCTAAGTACGACATGACGGTCCTCGACGTGCTGGGCGGAGCCGATGCGGATGAGCACGGCCGGCTTGTCCGACGCTGGGCGGAGTCGGTGTGGGACGCGTGGCGAGTACATCACCCGACCCTCCGCCGCTGGGCTGCCAGGGCGGCGGGGGAGGCGGGGTAGAATCGGTCACATGTTCGATTCGCGAGTGCCGTGGCGCAAGGCCGGATGACGATCGAACGGATCGCCAACCCGGAGGTCGCCGACGACGAGCGTGTCCTCGAGTCCACGGTTCGCCCGCGGCGCCTGGACGAGTTCGCCGGCCAGGAACGTATCAAGGAGAACCTCGCGATCCTCATCGATGCGGCGCGCCACCGCTCCGAGCCGGTCGACCACGTTCTCCTCTACGGGCCGCCGGGGCTCGGCAAGACGACGCTGGCGAATATCGTCGCGGCGGAGATGGGAGCGCAGATCCGCACCACCTCCGGCCCGGCCATCGAGCGGGCGGGCGACCTGGCGGCGGTGCTCACCGCCCTCGGCCACGGGGACGTCCTGTTCATCGACGAGGTCCACCGCCTGTCGCACGCTGTCGAGGAGGTTCTCTATCCGGCCATGGAGGACTTCGCGCTCGACGTCGTGCTCGGCAAGGGTCCGGGTGCGCGGACCGTGCGCCTCCAGATTGAGCGTGTCACGGTGATCGGCGCCACGACCCGGGTGGGGAGCCTCACCGGACCGCTCCGCGATCGCTTCGGCGCCTCGTATCGGCTCGACTTCTACGGCACCGACGACCTGCGTCAGATCCTGCGCCGGAGCGCGGGGATCCTCGACGTCGACCTCAGCGAGGAGGCGGCGGGGATCGTTGCCGGCCGTTCCCGCGGCACGCCGCGGATCGCGAATCGGCTGCTGAAGCGGGTCCGCGACTTCGCACAGGTGCGAGGCGGCGGCGACGGCCGGGTCAGCGGGGAGCTTGCCACTGCCGCCCTTGACCTCCTCGAGATCGACGAGCGGGGCCTCGATGCGCTCGATCGGCAGCTCCTGCGGGCGATGGCCGAGCACCACGCCGGTGGGCCCGTGGGGCTCCAGACGATGGCGGCCACCATCTCCGAACCGGTCGAGACCCTCGAGGACGTCATCGAGCCCTATCTCATGCAGATTGGCATGCTGGCGCGCACGGCGCGAGGGCGCCAGCTGACGGTCGGCGGATGGTCGCACCTGGGCCTCACCCCGCCACCCGCCGCGACGGCCCACGCCGAGCGGCAGCCTGGCCTCTTCGACTAGAGGGTCGTCCGATGTCACCCGAGATCGGCAAGCTCCTCATGATCATCGGCGCCGGTCTGCTCGTCGTCGGCGGGCTTGCAGTGCTCGGGATTCGCCTCCCGATCGGGCGGCTGCCCGGCGACATCTCGATCACCGGCGAGCACGGCGGGGTCTACATCCCGCTCGGCAGCATGATCCTCATCTCGCTGATCCTGACCCTCCTCGCCAACTTCATCCTCCGTCGCTGAGCGTCCCTGCGGGGAAGGGACGCGAGAAAGGCTCGTCACGCTTGCACCGGAGGACTACGATCCGCTCGGCGGCATGGTCGCTTGCGCCGCCGCGATTGATGTGGGGGCGGAGGAGGGCTGTCCGTGGAGGCAATCGCGCGCTTTTTCCACTTCGAGGAGCGGGGGACCACGCTCGGCACGGAGGCGAGGGCCGGCCTGACCACGTTCATGGTCATGGCCTACATCCTCTTCGTGAATGGATCGATCCTGACGACCGGATTCGACGCCACCGGCACGACCGATTCGCACTGGGACCTGGCCACCATCGCAGCCGGCACCGCGCTCGTGGCAGGGGTCATGACGATCGCCATGGGCGTGATCGGCAACTACCCGTTCGCGCTCGCGGCGGGCCTCGGCATCAACGCCATCGTTGCCTTCTCGCTGACCGGCCGCGGGCTGTCCGTCCAGGGCGCCATGGGCGTGATCGTCCTCGAGGGCCTGCTCGTGACCCTACTCGTGGTCGTTGGACTGCGGGAGGCGATCATGAACGCCGTGCCGATCGCGCTCAAGCGGGCGATCGGAGTCGGTATCGGCCTCTTCATCCTCTTCATCGGCTTCGCGAGCGGTGGGTTGATCGTCGCCGGCAGCGGCACGCTCGTCACGGTCAGCTTCCCGACGGAGCCGGCCCAATGGGTCTTCCTCGCCGGCCTGCTGATCACGGTCGTCCTGTACGTGATGAAGATCCGGGCGGCGCTCGTCATCAGCATCCTGTTGACGACGGTGCTGGCACTTATCGTGGGCGTGGCGAAGATCCCGGCGGCGGCCGACCTCGTGGCCACGCCGAAGTTCGACACGCTCGGGCAGTTCAACCTGGGGGAGGTGTTCGACAAGCTGCCGCTATTGACTGCCGCGCTCGTCATCTTCGCGATCATGCTGACCGACTTCTTCGACACGATGGGGACCGTGACCGGCGTGGCCGCCGAGGCGGGGCTGGCTCGTGAGGACGGCTCTGTGCCGGGCGTCGGCCGTGTGCTGCTCATCGACTCACTTGCGGCGGTCGCAGGCGGCGCCTCGGGCGTGAGCTCGAACACGACGTACATCGAGAGCGCGGCCGGTGTCGCCGATGGTGCGAAGACCGGGTTCGCCTCGGTCGTCACCGGCGTCCTCTTCCTCATCGCGATCTTCCTGTCGCCGATCGCGTTGATCGTGCCGAGCGCGGCCACGGCACCGGCACTCGTGCTCGTGGGCTACCTGATGTTCACGCTCGTGAAGGACATCCCGGTCGGGGATGTCGAGGAGGGATTTCCGGCCCTGCTGACGATCATCCTCATGCCGCTGACCTACGACATCACGGTCGGCATTGGCGCCGGGTTCATCAGCTGGGTCGTCATCAAGGTCGTCCGCGGCAAGATGGCGGAGATCCACTGGCTGATGTGGCTGGTCTCAATCGCGTTCGTCATCTACTTCGCCCAGGACTGGATCAACAAGCTCATCAGCTGACGTCCTGGCCCCATCTGGCGCCCGGCCGGGCCACCGGTCGGGCGCTACGCTTTCAGGCCGATGAAGCAACCGAACGCTCGCCTCCGCGTCGAAGACTTCGCGTACGACCTTCCGGACTGGGCGATCGCGCAGCGACCCGCCGAGCCGCGCGACGCCTCACGGTTGCTCGTGCTGGACCGCGCCGCCTCGCGTCGCGGACAGCCGGCCCTCTCCCACCACGTCTTCCGCGCGCTCCCCGACCTGCTTGCGCCCGCCGATCTCCTCGTGGTCAACGACAGTCGAGTCATCCCCGCCCGGCTGCCCGCCACCCGGGACACCGGTGGGGCGGCGGAGATCCTGGCGCTCCGCCCGCTGCCCGACGGCTCCGGCCGCTGGGAGGGCCTCGTCCGGCCATCGCGGCGGATCGGCGTCGGCGACTACCTCGAGCTCCGCTCGGGAGATCGAATCGAGGTCGGGGAACGGCTCGGCGACGGCACCCGCAGCCTGCGGTTCTTCCGGGACCCGCTGGCGGTGATGGCAGCTGCGGGCGAGATGCCGCTGCCACCCTACATCCGCGAGCGCTCAACGCCCGCGGACCGCTACCAGACCGTCTATGCGCGGAGCGCGGGCTCCGCAGCGGCGCCGACCGCCGGTCTCCACTTCACCCCCGACCTGCTTCGCAGGCTGCAGGCGGGCGGTGTGAAGCGGGCGAGCGTCACCCTGCACGTGGGGCTCGACACCTTCCGTCCACTCGAGGGCGACTTCATCGATGAGCACCGAATCCATCGAGAGTGGTACACCGTGCCGAGCGCGACGCGCGCGGCCGCGCGCCGCACCCACGCGGCCGGCGGGCGGGTGGTGGCGGTCGGGACCACGACCGTTCGTGTGCTGGAGACCGCGGCCCGCAGCCGTGCCCGGAGCGGCTGGAGCGACCTCTATGTCACGCCCGGCGACGAGTTCCGAGCGACGGGCGCGCTCATCACGAACTTCCACCTCCCCCGAAGCTCGCTCCTCCTGCTGGTCACCGCATTCGTGCAGGCCGGGATGCCGGCCGCCGACGCCATCGGGGCCCGCGACACGCTGCTGGCCGCGTATCGCGAGGCGCTGGCCGCCGGGTACCGCTTCTTCAGCTTCGGAGACGCGATGCTCATCGTCTGAGCCCGCTCCCCGGCTCGGACGCTTGCCTCGGGGGGGTACGCTTGGAGCACAAACAAGGAGGTCAGACCCTATGCCGGATGAGCGCGAGATCGGGCGTCGCGTAAAGGACAGCATCATTGGCACGATTCGCGGGACCGGTGAAATCACCGAGACGGCGGTCGGCACACTCTCATCGGCCGTGCAGCGCACGATCAAGGAGGTCGGGGCGGCCGGCGGCAGCGCCGCGGACCTGGCGGTGGGGGCGGTCAAGGGCACCATCGGTGCTGTCGGCGACGTGATCGGGCTCAGCGCGCTCACGGCTGCGAACACGGTGGGTACCGCGGCCCAGGCGGCGTCGAGCGCGGCCGCGTCGGTCGGCAACGCGGCGAAGGCGGCCGTGGTCGGCGCCGTGCGCGGCTCATCCGATGCGGGGGTCGAGACCCTCCAGGCGATCAGCACCACGAGTCGCGCGGCGGTCAGCGAAGCGTCCGCCGTCGGGGCGGACATCACCGCCGCGGCGGTCGGGGCTGTCGAAGGGGCGATCGAGATCGCGAAGGACACGACGCTCAGCGCCGAGGACGCGGCATCCGCCGCTGCAACCGGCGCCGTGAAGGCGGCCAGCGACATCGGCGAGGCAGCGGCCAGCCGGGTCAAGGCCGCCGTCGAAGGCACGATCCAGGGCGTGAAGGTGGTCGTGAAGTCCACCGTCAGCTGACGCCGCTCAACCCCGAGGCGTAAAGCGCCGGGACCGGCATCCGCCGGCCCGGCGCCTCGCTATCCTCCGGCGAATGAGCAAGGCCTTCTCGTTCGTCGCCCGCCCCGCCGGGGTGGCACGTGCCAGGCTCGGCACGCTCCGCACCCCGCACGGCGAGATCAGCACGCCGCAGTTCATGCCGGTCGGCACCCAGGCCACGGTCAAGAGTCTGACCCCTGGCGACCTTCGCGCCGCCGGCGCCGAGGTGATCCTCGCCAACACGTACCACCTCAGCCTCCGCCCGGGCCATGCGCGCATCGCTGCCCTCGGCGGGCTGCATCGGTTCATGGGCTGGGATGGCCCGATCCTGACCGATTCGGGGGGATTCCAGGTCTTCAGCCTCGCCCACCTCACGCGCGTTGACGACGACGGTGTGACCTTCGCCAGTCACCTCGACGGGTCCCCGCAGCGGCTCACCCCGGAACGCGCGATCGAGATCCAGGAGGCACTCGGCAGCGACATCGCGATGGCGTTCGATCAGCTCGTCGACGCGACCCTGCCGGCTCGCGAGGTCGAGGTCGCCATGGAACGGACGCACCGCTGGGCGGAGCGCTGCCTGGCGGCCCACAGCCGCGCCGACCAGGCGCTCTTCGGGATCGTCCAGGGCGGCGTCGATGCGGATCTCCGTCGGCGCTCGGCTCGGGCAACCGCGGCCCTGGCGTGGGATGGCCTCGCCGTCGGCGGCCTATCGGTCGGAGAGTCGAAGGCGGAGATGGCAGCCACGCTCGAAGTGGTTGCCGATGCGCTCGGTGCCGACAGCCGGGTGCGATACCTCATGGGCGTCGGCGCACCGCCCGACTTCTTCGGCGCCATCGAGCGGGGGATCGACCTCTTCGACTCGGTGCTCCCGACGCGGGTCGCGCGGAACGGGCAGCTGTGGACCGAGCTCGGACCGTTGAACATTCGGAACGCGAGCTTCCTCGACGATCCCGATCCGGTGGATGCGAGCTGCGCCTGTGAGACCTGCCGCAACCACTCGCGCGCCTACCTCGCGCACCTGTTCCGCGCCGGCGAGCTGCTCGCGTACCGCCTCGCCTCGGTCCACAACGTCACCTATACTCTCAACCTGATGCGGCGCATTCGTCTGTCGCTTGCAGATGGAACGTACGCATCGCTCCGGGACGCCGTGACGGAGCACTACGGTGACCGCCGGAGGGGAGCCGATAAGCCACCATTAACGGGCCGATAAGGCCTCGTGGGCGAGGCTTGCGCGGCACCCCGGCCGGCCAAGATCGGAGGTCGTGCACGATGGCGAAGGGGCGAGATCGACCGCGCCACCAGGCGAAGCGCAAGGCGAAGGCGAAGGCCCCGAAGCTCTCGCCGCCGCCATCTGCCTTCGAGGCACCGATGTCGGTCGAGGTGATCAAGCCCAAGCGCAAGCCGCGCGCCGAACCCGGCGAGGAGGAGTGACGACCCGCCGTCGGGAGCCACAGCAGAAGGAGCTCAGCGACTGATGGAAGCCCCGGCGGCCCAAAACCACAAGGCGGCACCGGCCGGCCGCGACGGAGAGCGCGGCCGCGCTGTCGACGCCGCGATCCTCCAGATCGAGAAGCAGTTCGGGCGCGGCTCGATCATGCGGCTCGGAGACAAGGGCGCCCGGATGGCGGTCGACGTCGTCCCCACCGGCTCGGTCGCGCTCGATCTTGCGCTCGGTGTGGGCGGGATCCCGCGCGGACGCATCACCGAGATCTTCGGCCCCGAGTCGAGCGGGAAGACGACCCTCTGCTATCACATCGCGGCGAGCGCCCAGCGCGCGGGCGGAATCGTGGCCTTCATCGACGCGGAGCACGCCCTCGACCCGACCTACGCCGGCAACCTCGGCGTGAACGTGGACGAGCTGCTCGTGAGCCAGCCGGACACCGGTGAGCAGGCGCTCGAGATCGCGGAGACGCTGATCCGCAGCAACGGCGTGGACGTGGTGCTCATCGACTCGGTGGCGGCGCTCGTGCCGCGTGCCGAGATCGAGGGCGAGATGGGGGACAGCTTCGTTGGCCTCCAGGCCCGGCTGATGAGCCAGGCGCTCCGCAAGCTGACTGGGGCGGTCAACCGCTCGAACACCGCGCTCGTCTTCACGAACCAGCTCCGGGAGAAGATCGGCGTCATGTTCGGCAACCCGGAGACGACACCGGGCGGGCGGGCGCTGAAGTTCTACGCTTCGGTGCGCCTCGACATCCGCCGCATCGAGACCCTGAAGACCGGGACCGATGCGGTCGGCTCGCGGACCCGCGTCAAGGTCGTGAAGAACAAGGTCGCCTCGCCGTTCCGCGTCGCCGAGTTCGACATCATGTACAACGAGGGCATCAGCCGCGAGGGCGGGATCCTCGACGTGGGGATTGCCGCCGGCATCCTGTCGAAGACGGGCGCGTGGTTCAACTACGGGGAGACGCGGCTTGGGCAGGGGCGCGAGAATGCCCGTGACTTCCTGAAGTCGAACCCCGAGATCGCGAACAAGATCGACGACGAGATCAGGGGCAAGGTGGCCTCCATCGAGGTCGGCGTGGAGGGGATCAGCGAAGCCGAGTAGCCTCGCCCCGTGACGAAGCGCCGAACGAGGAGCGAGCGTCAACCTTCCGAGCCGCCCGATGCCGAGCGAGCGGTCGAGATCGCCGGGCGCTTCCTCGCAACCCGGCCCCGCACACGCTGGGAGATCCGGCGGCGCCTGCGCCGCGCCGGCGCGAGTGACGAAGTGATCGACACGACGCTGACGCGGCTCGCAGACCTCGGGCTCGCCGACGATGTTGCGTTCGCCCGCTGGTGGGCCGAGCAGCGGGATCGGCATGCCCCGCGTGGCCGCCGGATGGTCGAGGCCGAGCTCCGTCAGCGCGGCATCCCGCGCGAGGTGATCGAGGAGCTCCGTGGCGAGGAGATCGCCGAGCCGGTCCTCGATGCGGAGGCCCTGCCGGCAACCGAGCTCGAGCGCGCGCACGCCGCGTTGAACCGTCACCTGCGGGGCCGCCCCGTGCCCGCCGACCGGCCGGGCCTGCAACGGCTCGGCATGTTCCTCGTGCGACGCGGCTTCGATCCACAGACGGCACGGGATGCCATTCGACAGGCTGGAGCCGAGGACGAGGGGGACGGCTGACGTGGCCGCCATGCGCTACGCGCTGATGAGCGAGCCCCAGCAGGGACTCTCCTACGAGGAGATCCTCGCCCTGGCACGCACCGTCGAGGCGGCCGGCATCGAGGCCTACTTTCGCTCCGATCACTACGGTTCCTTTCCTCCGCCCGATGAGCGCACGACCGACGCCTGGGCGACGCTGGCCGGGCTGGCGCGCGAGACGTCCACGCTCAGGCTCGGCACGCTCGTTTCACCGATGACGTTTCGAATCCCGGGAAGTCTGGCGAAGGTGGTGGCCACCGTGGACGAGATGAGCAACGGCCGAATCGAGCTCGGGATGGGCGCCGGCTGGAACGATTCCGAGCATGCGGAGCTTGGCATTCCGTTCCCCGACCTCCGCGAGCGCTACGACCGCCTCGAAGAGGGGGTGGCGATCGTCCACGGCCTGTGGACCGAGCCCGACGGGTGGAGCTATCCCGGGCGCTTCTGGCGGGTGAGCGGCGCACGGCTCCGACCGCGCCCGACCCAGGACGGCCGGCGCCATCCGCCGATCATCCTCGGCGGCTCCGGCGGTCCGCGCCTCGTTGCGCTCGCGGCGCGCTACGCGGATGAGCTGAACATCTCCTCGGCGACACCGGCGCGGGCGGGCGTGGGGTTTGAGCGGCTGGCGGCGGCCTGTGCCACGGCCGGCCGCGACCCCGCCACCGTCACCCGCTCGGCGATGACCGGGGTCCTCGTCGGGGAGTCGGAGGCTGACGTGCGGGATCGGACGCGAGTCCTGCTGCGAGACGTCTTCGGCGAGGCCGAGGCGGATCCCGCCGCCTGGCTGGACGCGCGCCGCGAGCGCTGGATCATGGGCACGCCCGACGAGGCGCATGAACGCGTCGCGGCGCTGGCCGCGGCCGGCGTACAGCGAATCATGCTCCAGGATTTCCTGCCCCGGGACCTCGATATGGTGCGCCTGCTGGGACGCATCTTCGCTTCCTGAGAGGCCCGCGGTCGCCGTTCTCGGTGATTGCGGTACACTCAATGTCGAGTTGACGCTCGCGTGACACCCTGTCGGCGAGCGCCTTCCGATGACGCAGTCGAAATGCGCCCCACTGAGTTGGGGCGCCCCGGATCGCCCGATGTGGGCTCCGCACGGAGGAGCCAATGCCTGACCTGAACGTCGTCGCGGCGGCGCTGGCGGCGCTCGTCGTGGGCCTCGCGATCGGCTACGTTGCGCGGCGCTACGTGGCTGCCGGAACCGTGCGCCATGCCGAAGCGTATGCCGAACGGCTCGTCGCCGATGCTCGCGCAAAGCAGAAGGAGATCATCCTCGAGGGCAAGGACGAGGCCCTGAAGGCGCAGCGTGCCGGTGAGGACGAGGCCCGCGAGAAGCGCGCCGACCTGCAGCGTCAGGAGCGGCTGCTGCTCGACCGCACGGAGAGCCTCGACCGCAAGCAGACGGCCATGGAGGAGCGGGAGGCGACGCTCGCGGCCAGGATCCAGGAGGCTGAGGTGGAGAAGGTCCGCTACGTGGACCTCCAGCAGCAGCAGCTCGGGGAACTCGAGCGCATCAGTGGGCTGACGGTGAGTGAAGCGCGACAGTCACTCATCGGCCAGATCGTGGACGAGGCCCAGTCCGAGGCCCAGCACCAGGTTCGCGAGATCGAACATCGCGCGCAGGAGGAGGGGGAGGAGCGCGCACGCCGCGTTCTGACGACGGTCATGCAGCGGATTGCGGCAGACCACACGAGCGAGGCGACGGTCACCGTCGTGAGCCTGCCGAGCGAGGAGATGAAGGGCCGCATCATCGGCCGCGAGGGCCGCAACATCCGCGCGCTGGAGCAGGCGACCGGGGTGGACCTCATCATCGACGACACGCCCGAGGCGGTCGTCCTCTCCGGTTTCGACCCCGTGAGGCGGGAGGTGGCCCGCATGGCGCTCACCAAGCTCATTGCCGACGGCCGCATTCATCCCGGGCGCATCGAGGAGACGGTCGCCAAATGCCGCGCCGAGATCGAGGTCGTCATGCGGCAGGCCGGTGAGCAGGCCGCGTACGACGCCGGCGTGCCGGGCCTGCATGCCGAGCTCATCAAGCTCCTCGGCAGGCTCAAATACCGGACGAGCTACGGGCAGAACGTCCTCAACCACTGCATCGAGACGGCCCGCCTGTCCGGCCTGCTGGCGGCGGAGATCGGCGCCAACGTCGCCGAATCGAAGAAGGGCGGCCTGCTCCACGACATCGGCAAGGCTGTCGACCACGAGGTGGAGGGACCGCACGCCCAGATCGGCGCCGACATCGCCCGCCGGCACGGCGTCAACGCGGTCGTCTGCAACGCGATTGCGGCTCATCATCAGGAGGTCGAGCAGGAGTCGGTGGAGGCGACCGTCGTCCAGATCGCGGATGCCATCAGCGCATCGCGACCGGGAGCTCGCGGCGAGTCGCTCGACAACTATGTGAAGCGCCTTGACGACCTCCAGCAGATCGCCCTGGGCTTCCCGGGCGTCGAGCGTTGCTACGCGATCCAGGCCGGCCGCGAGATCCGGATCCTGGTCCGGCCCGAGGACGTCGACGACGTCGCCTCCTCGCGGCTGGCCCGCGATGTCGTGAAGCGCATCGAGGAGCAGCTGCAGTATCCGGGCCAGATCAAGGTGACCGTGATCCGCGAGACGCGGGCGGTCGACTACGCTCGATGACGGACCGCGCCGCGCACGTGCGGTGCATGGTCATCGGGGACATCATCGGGCGGCCTGGGCGCCAGGCGGTGGTCGGGGCCCTCGGCGACCTGCGCACCGAGCTTGACCTCGACCTCGTCATCGCGAACGGGGAGAACCTGGCCGCCGGCGCCGGGCTCACCCCGCGACTCGCCGAGGAGCTCCTCGGCAACGGGGTCGACGTCATCACCAGCGGCAACCACATCTGGGACAAGCGCGAGATCTATGAGTACCTCGACTCCGACCGTCCGGTGCTGCGGCCACTGAACTACCCCGATGCCGCGCCCGGGCGCGGCTGGCTCATCCATCGGCTGCCGGATGGCGGACGGGTGGCGGTGCTCAATGCCATGGGTCGCGTCTTCATGAACCAGCTCGACTCGCCGTTCACCGCCATTGACGCGCTCCTCGATCAGGCCGCGGAACCGCTCCCGCCGCTGCGCATCGTCGACTTCCACTGCGAGATCACCTCGGAGAAGAACGCCATGGGCTGGTTCCTCGATGGCCGGGTGACCGCCGTCGTGGGCACCCACACCCACGTCCCCACCGCCGACGCCAGGCTCCTGCCCAAGGGCACCGCCTACATCAGCGACATCGGGATGACCGGGCCACGCGACTCGGTCATCGGCTTCAGTCTCGAGACCGTGCTGCCTCGCTTCCTGACGCACCTGCCGACGCGGTTCGCGGTGGCGGAAGGGCCGGTCGCCTTCAACGCGGTGATCATCACCGCCGAGCGCGCGTCGGGCCGGGCGACGGCCATCGACCAGGTGCAGCGCCTGATCGAGGTCTGACCCATCGAGCCGATGCTGGCCGCCATCGTGGGGCCTACCGCATCGGGCAAGAGCGCGCTGGCCATGGCTCTCGCGCGACGCCGTGCACTCGAGATCGTCGTCGCCGACTCCCGCCAGGTCTACCGCGGAATGGAGATCGGGACCGCCAAGCCGGATGCGGCGGCGCGCGCTGCGGTCCCGCATCATCTCCTCGACGTCGTGGACCCGGACGAGCCATTCACCGTCGCTGACTGGGTCGAGCACGCACGCCGCATCGTTGGCGAGATCGGTTCGCGAGGGCGCTTGCCACTCGTCGTGTGCGGGACCGGCCTCTACCTGCGTGCCCTTGTCGACGGCTATGAATTCGGCCCGGGGCCGGCTCCGCCCGAGCTCCGCGAGCGGCTGCGCCGCCAGCTCGATGCGGAAGGCCTCGCCGCGTCCCTCACCCGGCTCGACGCCATCGATCCCGAGGCCGCCGCCCGCATCGACCGCGCCAACCCGCGCCGCGTGCTCCGCGCGCTCGAGCGGGCCGAGCTGGCCGGTGGACCGGTGGCGCCGACCAGCACGCCGTTCCCCGGGCGCGTCGCAATGATCGGCATTTCGCGTCCGCCGTCGGTTCTCGCCGACAGGATTGCCGCACGAACCGAACGCATGTTCGACGCCGGCTTGATCGAGGAGGTGCGCGAGCTGCGAGCCGCCGGCTACGGGGCAAGGCTGCCGGCCCTCGCCAGCCACGGGTATCGCGAGGCGGCGCTCGCCGGGGCGGGGGAGTGGACCCGGGATCAGGCGGTCTCGGCCACCGTGCGGCGAACGCGGCAGTACGCCAGGCGCCAGATGACCTGGCTCCGGCGAGACCGCAGGATCGCGTGGCTCAGCGTCGGGGACCGACCGGCGGACGAGCCCGAGCTCGTGGCCCGCGCCGCCGAGCTGTTCGAGTCAATGCTCGCCGGCTGAGCCGGCGGTGGTGGGGGAGTCGAACCTCAGGTCGGGAGGCCGATCGACTGACGCCAGGCAGCCATCCCGGCCGAGGCGGCCGCCGGATCAGGGTCACCGGGACGGATCGGCGTGTGGCGCGAGATCGAGGCGTGCAGTGCGGCAACCGGCTCCGCGGCAGGCAGCGGGCCGGGCCGGCCGAAGAGGTAGCCCTGGGCAGCACCGACGCCCAGCGCTTCGAGCTGCTGCAGCTGCTCGGCGCGCTCGACGCCCTCGCCGACCACGAGCGCCCCGGTGCGTGCCGCGAGCCCGACGACGGACTCGACGACGTCGCTCGACGGCCCGCCCGCGGCGCTGCGCTGGACGAGGCTGAGGTCCACCTTGAGGATATCGAAGCGCAGTTCGCTCAGCATCCGCAGGCCGGCGTTCCCCGCACCCACGTCGTCGGCGGCGCAGCGGACGCCCGCCAGGCGACAGGCCTCGAGCTTCTCTCGGACTCGCCCGACGTCGGCGATCGGCTGCTGCTCCGTGAGTTCGATGACGAGCCTCCCGGGCGGAAAGCCGTGGCGCGCCAGGATGCTCAACAGGGCAACCGTGTTGAATTCCGGCGCCTCGATCGTTCGCGGCGAGAGGTTGACGCTCAGGAATGCGTCGTCGGGGATCGATGCCGCACCGGCCACCAGCATCTCAACGCAGCCGAGGTCGAGCGCGACGACATGGCCGGAGGCCTCGGCTGCGGCGAACAGGGCGAGCGGTGAATCGAACGGCGCCGGCGGCACGGGGCGAGTGAGGCCCTCGTAGCCGAGCAGCGAGCCGTTCGCGACCGACACGATCGGCTGGTAGACCGGGCGCAGCTGACCGCGGGCGATCACCTCGGCGACCGCGGCCGATGTGCTCGGGTCGAGCGGCGTCGTCTCCTCCGCCGGGTCGAAGACCGCCACCTCGGTGCGCCCCGATCGCTTCGCCGCGTAGAGGGCGGTGTCGGCCTGGGTGTAGAGCTGCCCGCGTGATGTCGCGGGCTCCGGCATCGCGGAGATGCCCGCCGAGAAGCTGATCGGTCCGAGGTCCTCGCTCTTCAGGGCCGGCGCCAACGCGGCCGCGAGCAGTCGGCGGGCGACGATCCGCGCCCCATCGGCGTCCGTATGCGGCAGGAGGATCGCGAACTCGTCACCGCCGATCCGGAAGCAACGGTCCGGCCGGCGCACCGACGTCGCCATCAACCGGCCAAAGCCGGCTAGCGCGCGGTCGCCGTCGAGGTGGCCTCCGGTGTCGTTGATCTGCTTGAACTCGTCGAGATCGAGGATCGCGAGCGCGAGGGGCACTTCGTAGCGCTGAGCCGACGCCACCTGGCGGTCCAGCTCCTCCTGGAACGCGCGGTGGTTCCCGAGGCCGGTGAGCGGATCTCGCAGGGCATCGGCGAGGGCAGCGTGGTACGCGACCGTCAGCTGCGCACGCGAGCGCGCCAGCGGGGCGATGACCACGGCGAGCAGGATGCCGCCGAGCACGCACGCGACGCCGATGCCGGTCAGTGCGGGGAGCAGGGTCCCCGGCACCTGGTCACCGGCGAAGCTCTGCGCTCCGACGCCCGCGGCGCCGGCGATGGCGAGCACGGCCGCCAGGCGCACGACGAGCCACGCCGTTGATTCGGCGTGGCCGGTCTGCACGCGATCGGCTCGCGGATCAGCGCCGTCCATGGCTTCTCCCAGCTTGCCCCCTGAGCAGTACCCGAAGGTATGGCACAGAGCGGTGCGGCGACGCACTAGCCGAAAGGTACTGCCGGCGACCGTCGGGCTACCATGGCGAGCACGATGTCACAGCGCGCCCGCACGATAGACCTGACGACCCCGCCCGAGCGCGCGTTCCTCATTGGCCTCGACACCGCTCGGAAGGGTGCCTGGCCGGTGGAGCGCAGCCTGGCCGAGCTCGCCGCCCTCGCCGAAACGGCCGGGGCCATTGTCGTGGGCACCACCTTCCAGCGCCGGAGTCAGCCGGATCCGGTCTGGTATCTCGGGAAGGGCCGCGCGGCCGAGCTCGTGGAGATGAAGGCCGTGCACGACTTCAATCTCCTGATCGTCGACGACGAGCTGGCTCCGAACCAGCAGCGCAGCCTCGAGGAGCTCGTCGGCTGCAAGGTGCTCGACCGATCGGCCCTCATCATCGACATCTTCGCCCGCCACGCGCGGACGAAGGAGGGGCGGCTGCAGGTCGAGCTCGCGGCGCTCGAGTACCACCTCCCGCGACTGACCCGCATGTGGACCCACCTGTCCCGTACCGCCGGAGGCATTGGGACCCGCGGCCCCGGCGAGAGCCAGCTGGAGACGGATCGCCGGATCATCCGCGAGAAGATCCGCAAGGTCCGGGACGAGCTGGCGGAAGTGCGGCGCCACCGGGAGACCTCCGCTCGGCAGCGCGATCGCCAGGAGGTGGCCACGATCGCGCTGGTGGGCTACACGAATGCCGGCAAGAGCACGCTCCTCAACGCGCTGTCCGACGCCGACCTCTTCGTCGCCGACATGCTCTTCGCGACGCTGGACCCCACCTCCCGGGCGGTCATCCTGCCGACGGGGCAGCGCGTCGTGGTCAGCGACACCGTCGGCTTCATCAACAAGCTCCCACATGACCTCGTGGACGCCTTCCGCGCGACGCTCGAGGAGGTCCTGCGCGCCGATCTCCTCCTCGAGGTCGTGGATGCCGCCGATCCGGACTTCGTCGCGCAGCAGGCTGCCGTGCAGCGCGTCCTCGACGAGCTCGGGGCGGGGGACAAGCCGCGGATCACGGCCTTCAACAAGATCGACCTGCTGGACGCCGATCTGCGGGCCGCCGCCCCGCCGCGCACCGAGCGTGCCGCCTTCGTCAGCGCTTCGAGCGGTGAGGGAATCGATGAGCTGCGAGCCCAGGTCGCCACGGCGTTGCGTGCGCGGATGGTGGCAATCGACACCGTCGTGCCCTACGCCCGCGGGGAGCTCGTCGCGCGAGCGAAGATCGCCGGGGAGATCGACGAGCACTACTCGGAGCGCGGGATCCGCGTGGTCGGATACCTTCCCGCCGCGATTGCAGCCGAGCTCACCGCGAGCGCGCCCGATCGACGGGCAGCCCGCGGCTGACAGGCAGCCGCTGCCGGGCGGCCGCGAGTGGCGGCCACCGGGTTCAGGCTCCCGACACCTCGGTCTGCGACACCGGCCGGCTGGTCTCCGAGCGCGCCTGCTGCCGGCCGCGGTACGCCGCGTACACGCGGAGGCCAATCAGCAGATAGGCCGCTCCGAGCACGACGAGCACACCGTAAGTCCACGCCAAGGCGGCAATCTCGCTGTTTGACAGCTTGCCGACCAGTGCGATCAGCGTGCCGCCGGTCAGCGAGCCCCAGCCGAACGGATGAAGGAATGGATGATGCCGTGTCATGCGGCCAGCCTAGGATTCACCGTTTCGACTGGCGACGGCCCATCTGCCGCACCTCGCTAGCCCATTCGTCCTGCGCAGCACTTCCCCAAAGATATGTTATGTGACGTACCCTCGCCACAACGCGAATCAGGAGCCCTCGTTGACGTTCGCCGGACCGCGTTACGATGGTTGCTGACGCTATTTGAGGCGCACGATGGCGGTTGACCAGCGCAGTGGATCGATCTGGGATGGGCTGGGCCGAATTCTCGCGTTCGCACTCGGGGCGGCGGTGGTCGTCTTCGCGGTCGCCAACGCGGAGCAGGTGCACGTCAACTTCCTCGCCTTCTCCGTTACCGTTCCGCTCTTCGTTTTGATCATCGGGGTGGTGCTGGCCGGCTTCGTGGCCGGCCTGCTGAGCCGCGGACGAGCGCGCTGAGACGCCGTGCAGGTTCGGAGCAGGACCTAGATTGGGCTGGCGGCCCTGATGATGGCGCTGTGCATCCCCTCCGCGACCTGGTGTGTCGGAGTGACACTGATATGGGTCAGGCCCGCCGCCCGCAGGCCTGCTTCGTACTCGCTGAAGGAGAGGGCCCCGGCGATGCAGCCCACGTAGGAGCCACGCTCAGCACGCTCGGCGGCTGTGAGCGCGTCATCCGCGACGATGTCGCTCACGCCCATCCGTCCGCCGGGACGCAGGACGCGGGCGACCTCGCGGAAGACGGCGTCCTTGTCTGCCGCCAGGTTGATCACGCAGTTGCTGATCACCACGTCGACGGACGCGTCGGCCAGCGGGATGGCCTCGATGGTGCCCTTCACGAACTCGACGTTCGTGGCGCCCGCGTCGCGCGCGTTGCGGCGTGCGAGCTCGAGCATCTCGTCGGTCATGTCGAGCCCGATGGCCCGGCCCCGATCCCCCACCCGGCGCGCCGAGAGCAGGACGTCGATCCCGCCGCCGGAGCCGAGGTCGAGGACGCGCTCCCCCTCGCGGAGTTCGGCGACCGCGGTCGGATTCCCGCAGCCGAGCGACGCCAGGACGGCCGCGTCGGGGAGCTCTTCGCGCTCGAGGGCGCTGTACAGTTCGGCCCCGATCCCCTCCTCCCCACAGCAGTCCGGGCCACAGCAGGACGCGTGCTCGTCGTTGAGCACCTGAAGCGCCGACCGGGCGTAGCGCTCGCGCACCGCCTCGTGGATCGGCTCCATCGCGTTCGTCATCATGCTCTCCTTCAGGAGACGGAAACGAGGCCGGCGAGGCTGGCGCTCAGCGCCGCCCAACGACCGGCGAAATCCGGGGCGAGGTCGTAGTAGACGTAGGTTCCCCGCCTGGTGGTCGTCACCACTCCCGCTTCTCGCAGGACGCGCAGGTGGTGGCTGACCGTCGGCTGGCGCACGTTGCAGCAATCGGTGAAGTCACAGGCGCAGACGGACGCCACGCTCGATCCGAGCTGGCGGACGATCGCCAGCCGCACCGGGTCGGCCATCGCCTCGAGAAGCTGGACGTCTGGATCGGCTGACCTCACCCGCCCATTATATTGATGGATGTCAATATAGGGCGATTACCGCGGCGTCGCTTCTCCCCCGCCCGACTCCACTACCGAGGTCGGCGCACCGTGGACCGCCGGCACGCTCCCGATGCGCCCGGCCCGGTAGTCGTTGAAGGCCTGGATCACCTCGTCCCGGGTGTTCATCACGAACGGGCCCATCCAGGCCACGGGCTCACGGATCGGCCGTCCTCCCAGGATCAGGACGTCGAGGTTCGGGCTGCGGCTCTCCTGGGTCGCGGCGGCGGTAAGGGTCAGGGCGTCGCCTGCGCCCAGGACCGCGAGCTGGCCGCCCCCGATCGGCCAGCCTTCGAGGCCCACCGTGCCGGCCCCGGACAGCACGTAGACGAGTGCGTTGTAGTCGGGCCGCCAGGGAAGCTCCAGGCGTGCGCCGGGGCTGAGCGTCGCGTGAAGGAAGGTCATCGGGGTATAGGTGCTGCCCGGTCCGCGGTGGCCCGCGAGGTCGCCGGCGATGACCCGCACCAGGGCTCCCCCGTCGGCCGAGGCAAGGAGCGCGACCGCGGAGGCACGCAGGTCCTGGTAGCGCGGTGGCGACCACTTCCGCGCGCGCGGCAGGTTCACCCACAGCTGAATCCCGTGGAACAGCCCACCGCTCACGACGAGCGCCTCGGGCGGCTTCTCGATGTGGAGGATCCCGGCGCCGGCGGTCATCCACTGGGTGTCGCCGTTGGTAATGACTCCCCCACCCCCGTTCGAGTCGGCGTGCTCGAACGTGCCGTCCATCATGTAGGTCACCGTCTCGAAGCCGCGGTGCGGATGCCACGGCGTACCCTTCGGCTCGCCGGGCGCGTACTCGACCTCCCCCATCTGGTCCATGTGGATGAACGGGTCGAGCTCGGCGAGATCGACGCCGGCGAACGCTCGACGCACCGGAAATCCCTCACCCTCGAACCCTCGAGGTGCGACCGTCACACTTGTGACCGGCCGATGACGTGCCGATGCCGTCTCTGGGACCGGAATCCGGGGCAGGCTGCTGATATCGTCGACGGTGACCGCTGGCATTGGTGCATCATCCCACGCAAATGGTTGCTACTGCAACCATCCCCCATCGCGCGAGATGTCGACCGCCGGGCTCAGCCGCGCCGATCGGCGGGCATCCCGAGGGTGATCATCGCGGCCAGGGTGGCGACGACCAGCGCCACCCCGTCCGACGCGGACAGCGCAGCCGTCCCGGCGAAGAAGCTCGTCGCCGCGCTCGGTATGAGCGCCAGCAGTGGTGGGACCGCGACCCAGCCGACCACGAGCGCGGTGGGTGCAACCGCGCTCGGCAGCCGAAAGGCGCGCGTCGCAACCGCGGTGAGGAGCCCCAGGAAGGCGGCGAGCAGGAGGATGAGCGCGAGCGCGGGTTGGTCGCGGGCGCCGGAGGCATCCACCAGGCTCACGAGGCCCTGCTCGGTGATCGCCACGGCGAGGGCCAGCAGGGCGCCAAGCACCGTGGTCCGTGTGCCGTTCACTCGCCCGACATGGTTCGCGGTCGATCGACCGCGCCCGCCTCGAGCGCGGCCGCCAGCCCACGAGCGATCCGGTATGACCTGCCTGCTCCCATGACCAGCACGGCGTCGCCCGCTCGGAGGTGATCCGCGACGTACGCGGCCGTGGCGTCGACATCGCCGGTGGCGATCGTCGGCAACCCCGAGCTGCGCTCGATCCGGTCGGCGAGCTCCTCGGCAGAGGTGCTGCGGATGGCCGCATCAGTATCCCGGGAGGCGAAGATGTCCGCGATCACCACCTCGTCCGCATCGGCGAATGCAGTCGCAAACTCGTCGAGGAAGAGTGCCGTCCGGGTGTACATGTGCGGCTCGAATACGGCCCACAGCCGTCGGTCGCCGACCCTCTGACGCGCCGCCGCCAGCGCGGCCCGCACCTCGGTCGGATGATGCCCGTAGTCGTCGAAGACGGTCACCCCCGCAGTATCGGCGATTCTCTCCATCCGCCGCCCGGCGCCGGTGAACGTTCGCAAGCCGACCGCCAGACCGTCCGGGGCGGCACCGAGCTCGCGAGCGAGCACGAGGGCCGCCGTCGCGTTGAGCACGTTGTGCGCGCCCGCCAGGGGAGACTCGAACCATTCCCCGAAGAGCCGGAATTGCGTCCCAGAGCGGCTGTAGGCTACGTCCTGGGCCTCGAACTCGCCTCCCGGCCCATACCGGGCGATCCGGCCCTCCCAGCCTTCCAGGCGCTCCAGGAGCTCCCGGGAGCCGGAATCCGCGGCGGCAGTCACGAGGAACCGACCTCTGAGCGCAGGGTGCTCGCTCATGCCACGCACGAATCGTTCCATCGCGGAGAGCACCGCGGCGCGGTCGGCGAAGTAGTCGGGATGGTCCATCTCGACGTTCGTCACGATGGCACCCGAAGGGTGGTAGTTGAGGAAATTGTCGCCGAACTCGTCCGCCTCCACGATGAACGGGGCGCCGTCGCCGACACGCACGCTCGCACCCCAGGCGGGGATCACGGCCCCGACCTCGACAGTCGGGTCCATGCCCACCTCCGCCAGCAGGTGGCCGAGCAGGGCGGTGGTCGTCGACTTGCCGTGCGTACCGGTCACGGCCAGCCCAATGTGGTCCTCGGCGGCCATCAGCTCGCCGAGCAGCGCCTGCCATGTCACCACCGGCAGCCCACGCGCCCGAGCTTCGACCAGCTCGGGAAGGTCGGGGGCCGCCCGGAGGGCGGGCGTGATCGCGACCCGCTCCACGCCGGCCAGGTGCGCCGGGTCGTGACCGGTGATCACCCGGACGCCCGCTGATTCGAGCGGCTCGGTATACGGCGATGGCCCGTCGGCGTCGCAACCATCGATCGCTGCGCCGGCACGCTTCGCGAGGAGCGCCAGGCCGGCGGCGCCCGACCCCGCGATCCCGATCAGGTGGATCCGCTCGCCGGCGCGCAGCACGAGGGGCCCGACCTACCCGTCGGCGGCGGTGGCGGCCTGGACCTCGGCCAGCGCCATCTCCATCGCGAGCATGGCGGCGGCCGCGCGGTTGCCGTCCCGGTCGTGGGTGAAGACCCGGTGCTCGACGCGCTCGGCGTGTCCGCGCAGCGAGACCGCCACGAAGTGGGTGCCGATCGGCTTCCCCTCACGACCCCCCTCGGGGCCTGCGATCCCGGTGACCGCCACGCCGAGCTCGACCTCGAAGCGCCGGCGCACCCCCTGCGCCATCGACGCCGCGACCACCTCCGAGACGGCCCCGTGGTCGGCGATCAGCTCGCCAGCGACACCGAGCTCGACCTCCTTGGCCTGGTTTGAGTAGGCGATCACCCCGCCGACGTAGTAGGCGCTGGCTCCGGGGACCATGGTGATCGCGTGGCCGATCAGCCCGCCTGTCGACGACTCGGCGGTCGCCAGCCGCCAGCCGCGCGCGCGGAGCGCGTCGCCCAGCCGCGCGCCCGCCAGCTCGAGCTCGGCCTCGGTGGGAGCAAAGGGCATCATGGGCGTCGCAACCTCATCGATAGTTCGTGAACTGGAGCGCCACCGGGTAGTCCAGGGCCTTCAAGTGCCCGATGACCGCCTGCAGCTCGTCGCGGCTCTTGGCCGAGACGCGGACGGCATCGCCCTGGATCATGGGCTTGACCTTCGGAAAATGCTCTCGGATGAGCTTCGACAGCTCCCTGGCCTGGTCGCTTGTGAGCCCCCGCTTCAGGCCGATCTCCTGCCGGACCGTCCCGCCTCCCGCCGGCTCGACCTTGCCCCACTCGAAGATCTTCAGCGAGAGCCCGCGGCGGACCGCCTTGGTCTGGACGAGGTCCTTCACCGACCCGGCACGATACTCGTCGTCGGCCCGCAGCGTGATCTCGGCCTTGCCGAGCTCGAGCTCGACCCGGGCGCCCTTGAAGTCGTAGCGGGTTGCCACCTCGCGGCGCACCTGGTCGAGGGCGTTCACCAGCTCCTGCTGGTCGAAGTCGCTGACGATGTCGAACGTCGAGTCGGCCATGGCTCCTCCTGTGTCTCCCCTATTCTTGCCCCCGGGCACGCGCTCCGCTTGCCGGGATTACAGGCGCGTGATCCGCCATTCGACGACCGCCCCCGACCCGCCCATCGTCCCGAGGTCCACCCCATTCAGCATGACGGTCACCGCCCCGGCGTTGCCCGCCCGAATGCGGAGCGTCTTCGTGGCCTCCAGCGGGACTGAGGTCCCGTCCGGTGCATTCCTGCCGGCCACCCCCTGCAGCCGCGTCCCGTCCTCCTCGATGTCGAGGTACGAGATGCCGCCGACCACCTTCAGGGTCCCATGCAGGCCGTCGAGCGCCGAAACGCTGACCCGACGCGTCTCGGTGGTCGCCGCGCCCTCGACGGCCACTGCGACATCCCAGGTGGCGGGCTGCAGATCGAGCGTCGCTGCGAAGCTGCCGTCGGCGCCGACCGTCAATGACTGTGAATCGGGCGCGCTCGGCGGCGTCTCGGGGATCGGCACTGCGGACCCATCCGGCCGGACGATGTGCATGGTCGGGGCGGCCGCCGCCGCGAACGTCGGGCTGATCGTCAGGCGGCTCCCCGCGGCCGCGGTGCCGGATACGGTGAGGCTCCCGCTCAGCTGCTCCCCGTCCGTCGGGGCGGTGACGGTCAGGACCCCGGGCGGGGTGGGGCTCGGCGCGTTGCCGACGACGATCGTGCGCCGCACCGGGTCGCTGTCACGGCCGGTCACTGGGTCCGCGGCGACGAGGGTGATGACGTTCGACCCTGGCACCAGGGTGACCGTGACCTCGAACGCCCCTGCCGCGTCAGCGGTGATGGTCGGGTTCTCCCGCGCTCCTGAGATCGTGATCGTCGAGTTCGGCTCCGTCTGCCCCTTGAACGTGTAGCTCGTCCCGTCGTACGACGCGACGTCGCCGGCCGGATCGCTGATCGTGAGGTCCGGCGTCCGCGCGAACGTCACGAACTCGCGGACGAAGTAGATGACGAAGATGACGACGCCAATGGTGAGGATCGCGCCGACCACCGCGCCGGGGGTGACGACGAACGCCCGGGCTCGCCTCCCGGTGATCGGGCGCGGGGGGGTTCGACGCTCACCCGCGGCGGGCTCGCAGTCGTCGTCTCGAGTCGGTAGAGGTCGATCAGGTACTCGGGATCAAGCCCGAGGTACGCCGCGTAGTTGCGGAGGAACCCCTTCGTGTAGACGATGCCCGGCAGCTCGCGGTAGTCGCCGCTCTCGAGGGCGGCGAGGTAGCGAACCCGGATCTTCGTGTCGCGCTCGACGCGGGCGAGGTCCACGCCCCGTTCCTCTCGAGCGGCACGGAGGACGGCTCCCAGCTTGTGCGCCCCGGGGCGCTCGTCACTCACTCACGCCCCCCGTCAGGCTCGACCTCCGCGCCCCAACCGTCGGAGGTGACGAGCACCTCGCGGAAGCGACTGCCGTCCGGAGCGCCGACGACGCCGCGGTCCTCCATCTGGTCGAGGATCCTCGCGGCGCGCGCATAGCCGATGCGGAGCCGGCGCTGGAGGAGCGAGGCCGACGCCTTGTCGGAGCGGCGCACGATGTCCACCGCCTGTCCGTAGAGGGCATCGGCATCGTCCTCGCCATCACCTTCACCGGCGCCGATCCCCTTCCCGTCCCGCTTCGGAGCGGTGATCTCGGGTCGGTATCGCGGCCCCCCCTGGTCACGCCAGTGGCGGGCTACCGCCTCGATCTCCTCGTCCGTGACGAGGACGCCCTGCAACCGCACCGCACGGGGCGCGTCGATCGGCTGGTACAGCATGTCGCCGCGGCCCAGCAGGTCCTCGGCGCCGGTCGTGTCGAGGATCGTCCGGCTGTCGATGCCGGAGGTCATGGCGAACGCAATCCGGCTCGGGATGTTGGCCTTGATCAGGCCGGTGATGACCTGGACCGATGGGCGCTGGGTGGCGACCACGAGGTGGATGCCGGTGGCTCGCGCCAGCTGCGCGATGCGGGTGATCGTCTGCTCGACCTCGTACGCGGAAACCATCATCAGGTCGGCGAGCTCGTCGATGACGACGATGATGTACGGCATGCGCGGCTCGCCGGGCCGCAGGGCAGCGTTGTAGCCGCCGATGTTCCGCACGCCGCGCTGCGCGAACTCGTGGTACCGGCTCTCCATGGTGCCGACCGTCCACTTCAGGGCGTTCACCGCGCGCTCGGTGTCAACGATCACCTCGGTGAGCAGGTGCGGGATCCCCTTGTACTGCGCCATCTCGACCCGCTTGGGGTCCACGAGGATGAGCTTGACCTCGGTCGGCGTGGCCCGCATCAGGAGGGAGCAGATGATCGCGTTCACACAGACGCTCTTCCCCGATCCGGTCGCGCCGGCGATCAGCACGTGCGGCATCCTTGCCAGATCGGCGCTGAACGGCTGGCCGGCAACGTCCTGGCCCAGCGCAAAGGCCAGCTTGCTGCCAGTGGCCGCGGCCTCGAAGTTCTCGGAGGCCAGCACCTCCTTGAGCATGACGAGATCGAACGCGCTGTTCGGGATCTCGATGCCCACGAATGGCTCACCGGGAATCGGCGCCTCGATCCGGATGCTGCGCGCGGCGAGCGCGAGCGCGAGGTTGTCGGCGAGGCCCTCGATTCGGCTCAGCTTGATCCCCGGGTCGACGTCGAGGGCGTACTGGGTCACGACCGGGCCCTCCTGGATCCGCGCGACCTTCACGCCGATTCCGAAGTGGGCGAGCGTCTCGCGGATCCGGTTCCCCTTCGCGGTGAGATCCATCTGCGCGGCGCTGCTGACCGGGGCGTCGGCGAGGAGCGATGAATCTGGTAGTTGCCACGTTCGCTCCGACCCTTCCAGGGCAGCGTCCACCGCGTCCCGCTGATCGACCTGGGCGAGGTGCGCCTCCTCGCCCGTCTCGAGCACGTTGCTCGACAGTGGCGGGACATCGACCTCGATAGGCACCGGCACGGGCGGCACCTCCGCCCCTCCGGCTCGCTCGTGCGGCTCTCCCCGCGGGGGTGCCACGGACTCCGGACGCGAGCGCCGCAGGATGACCGGCGGCTCCTCCTGATCGACGGCGCCCAGCGCGGCCCCGACGCGGCGGAGGAGGCCGTGTCGCTCGGCCGCGACCGATGGCGCCACCGGAGTATCGGGCGCGGTGCGCCGCTCACGCGCTGTCGCACGGCGTGCCTCGACAGCGGCCGCCTCTCGCTGCTCCTCGCGCCGCTGCATCCAGGCCGCGATGAGGTCGCCGACCGTCATGTTGAAGTAGAGGAGCATCCCGACCACGAAGAGAACGAGGAGGATGGTCCACGCCCCGACCTGACCAACCGCGCCACCAAGGGCCGCGCTCACCGCCCAGCCGATCGCCCCACCGCCGTCGCCGGAGTCGATGAGGTCAGCCCCACCGCCGGCGGCCAGGTGGAACATTCCGAGCAGCGAGAGGGCGACGACGCTCGCCCCGGTCGCTGCCATCAGGCGCTCGGCCGGCAGCGACTTCATCCACAGCATCAGCGCGAACCCGGCCAGCAGCGGGCCGGCAAAGGCGATTCCCCAGCCGAGCAGGCGAGCCAGCAGGTCATGCCAGGGCTTCACGAACATGCCCGCATGGGGCGCAAAGATCGCAATGACGCTCACGATGGCCAGGATCAGCAGGACAAGGGCGCCGATCTCCCGCCAGAGCCTTGCGCTGCCGAGCACGCCGGTGCTCCGTCGCCGCCGCGGGCTCCGGCGGCGACGGGTCCGGGCCGGGCGTCGACTCGGCACGCTCAGACCTCCGTCACGATGGGCAGGATCATCGGCCGTCGCTTCGTGCGCTCGAAGAAATAGCGCGAGAGCGTGTCGTGCATCTTCGTCTTCAGGTATCCCGCCTCCGCGCCGTGCTCGGTGCCCGGCGCCTGGCGCAGCTCAGAGACGAGATGGTCGCGCGCGGCGGCCATCACCGGGTCGTCGGGATCCGACAGGAACCCGCGGCCGGCCAGGTCCGGGCCGGCGATCGGCCTCCCCGTCGCCCGATCCACGGTGAGCGCCACGAGCACGATTCCGTCCGAGGCGAGCATCCGACGGTCGCGAAGCACGACCCCGTCCACGCCGTCGATGGCGGCAATCCCGTCGACGAGCACCGCGCCGGCCGGAACCGAGCCCGCCAGGCGCGCCGCGCGCCCGTCGAACTCGACGATCTGGCCGTTCTCGAGCACAAAGATGCTGTCCACCGCCACCCCGGCGCCCTCCGCCAGCAGCCCATGCTGCACGAGCATCCGGTACTCGCCATGGACCGGGATGAAGTGGCGCGGCTTCACGAGACCCAGCATCAGCTTCAGCTCCTCGCGCGACCCGTGGCCCGAGACATGGCAGTGCTTGAGCGGCTCGTAGTGGACCATTGCCCCCTCCTTGAAGAGGTTGTCGATCGTCTTGGCGACAGCCTCCTCGTTGCCGGGGATCGGGGAAGCCGAGACGACGACCGTGTCGCCCGGCTCGATCGTGATGTTCCGATGGTCGCGGTTGCTCATCCGGGTCAGGCCGGACATCGGCTCGCCCTGTGAGCCGGTGGTCATGATCACGAGCTCGTGCTTCTCGAGCCGCTGCAGGGCGTCCTTGCGCACGAGCGTTCCCTCGCGGGTATCGAGATAGCCGAGCTCCACGGCGATCCCGATGTTCTGCTCCATGCTGCGACCGAGCGCCACCATCTTCCGGCCGTGCGCCCAGGCGGCGTCGAGGACCTGCTGCACGCGCCCGATGTTGCTCGCGAAGGTCGCCACGATCACGCGTCCGGCAGCCTCGCCGATGAGCTGGTGCAGCGACTCCCCCACCGTCATCTCGGAGAGCGTGTAACCGTCCCGTTCGGCGCGCGTCGAGTCGCTGAGCAGGAACTCCACGCCACGGTTGCCGAGCTCGGCGATCAGGCCCAGATCGGCCCGGATGCCGTCCGGCGGGGTGTGGTCGAACTTGAAGTCGCCGGTATGCACGACGGTTCCCAGCGGGGTGGCGATCGCAAGGCCCACTCCGTCCGGAATCGAGTGGTTGACGCGGAACGGGGTGATGCGGAACGACCCGATCTGGACCTCCACCCCGGGGTCGATCTGCTCGAGGCGGGTTGCGCCGAGCAGCTTGTGCTCCTTCAGCTTGCCGGTCACCAGCCCAAGGGTCAGCCGAGTTCCATAGATCGGGGTCCCGGGGATGCGCGGCAGGACGTAGGGAAGCGCGCCGGTGTGGTCCTCGTGCCCGTGGGTCAGGACGATGGCCCGCACCCGGTCACGATTCTCCTCGAGGTAGCTCACATCGGGAATGACGAGGTCGATGCCGAGCATCTCGGGTTCGGGAAAGGCGAGGCCGCAGTCGACGACCAGGATCTCGCCGGCCGCCTCGATGAGGGTGATGTTCTTGCCAACCTCGCCCACCCCGCCGAGCGGGATGATGCGCAGAACGTCTGCCATGTTGCTCCTAGAAAAGGGTCAGCTGTGTCGTGTCGTCGGACGCATCGGGCTCCGCGGTTGCCCCCGCCTGGTTGTCGGCCACGGCCCCGGAGACTGATGCGGCCCGTTCGGCCTCCAGTGCCTCGCGCGCAGCCAGCAGCGCCGCAGGCAGGCCGCGCACGTCGGCGAAGAGCGTCTCTCGCAGCGAGGCCTGGTGCAGTGCTGCAGCAGGATGGTACATCGGGAAGATGAACCTGCCCCCGGAGCGCCGCAGCTCGCCGTGCACCGCGGAGATCCGCGATCCGGGCAGGTATCGCTGGAGCGAGTGCCGGCCGAGCGTGACGATCACCGCCGGGTCGAGCGCCGCCTCCTGCCGGTCGAGATAGGTCGCGCAGGCCCCGATCTCGGCCGGCTCCGGATCCCGGTTGCCCGGCGGCCGGCACTTCACGACGTTGGCGATGAAGACGTCCTCGCGCCGCCAGCCGACGCTGCGCAGCAGCTCGCCGAGCAGCTGGCCGGCGGGTCCCACGAATGGCCGCCCGGTGGCGTCCTCGCGGGCTCCCGGACCCTCCCCCACGAGGAGCACGTCGGTCTGGGGATTGCCCTCACCGGGAACCGCCCGCGAGCGACCGACGTGCAGCGGGCAGCGGGTGCAGCCACGGACCTCACCGGCGATCGTCGCCAGCAGCTCCTCGGTGCCCATCGCTGCGCGCTGGCCCTCCCTGACATGTGAGCGGCTCGGTGGCGTCGAATCGTCGGCGCCACCGGCCCGTCGCCTACTCCCGCGCCGCGCCCGCCTTCGCCATGTGCCGCTCCATCGCGGCCCGCCGGCTGAGGTTGATGCGACCCATGCGGTCGATCTCGGTGACGATCACCATCAGCTCGTCGCCGATGCTGACGACGTCCTCGACGCGCGGCACCCGATAGTCCGCGAGCTGGCTGATGTGAACCAGCCCCTCCTTGCCGGGCAGGATCTCGACGAAGGCCCCGAAGTTCATGATCCGGGTGACCTTGCCGATGTACTCCTTCCCGACCTCGACGTCGCGGGTCAGACCCTCGATCCAGGCGATCGCCTTCTTCGCCGCCTCACCATCGGTGGCCGCGATCTGGATCGTGCCGTCGTCCTCGACATTGATCTGGGTTCCGGTCTCGGCCGTGATCTGGCGGATCACCTTCCCGCCGGCTCCGATCACGTCGCGGATCTTGTCGACCGGGATCTTGATCGTCGTGATCCGAGGCGCGTACGGGCTCAGCTCGCTGCGGCTGGCGCTGATGACCGCGGTCATCTTGTCGAGGATGAAGAGCCGCGCATGCCGCGCCTGCTCGAGCGCGTCGCGCAGGATCTCGCCGGTGATGCCCGCCACCTTGATATCCATCTGGAGAGCGGTGACACCCTCCGCGGTGCCGGCGACCTTGAAGTCCATGTCGCCGTAGGCATCTTCCTTACCGGTGATGTCGGTGAGGACCGCGTAGCGACCGGTCTCCTTGTCCGTGATCAGCCCCATGGCGGCCCCCGCCACCGGCGCGGCGATCGGGACGCCGGCGTCCATGAGGGCCAGCGTGCTGCCGCAGGTGCTGGCCATGCTCGTGGAGCCGTTGCTGCTGACGACCTCCGAGACGACGCGGACGGCGTACGGGAACTCGTCGACGCTCGGCAGCACCGGGACCAGGGCCCGCTCGGCAAGGGCGCCGTGCCCGATCTCCCGCCTGCCGGGACCGCGCATCGGGCGCGACTCGCCGACCGAGTAGGGCGGGAAGTTGTAGTGGTGCAGGTAGCGCTTCTCCGTCTCCGGGGAGATCGTGTCGAGGCGCTGAACGTCACTCGAGGGGCCCAGGGTTGCGATACTCAGCGCCTGCGTCTGACCGCGGGTGAAGAGGCCTGAGCCGTGCGTGCGCGGCAGGACGCCAACCTCGACGTCGATGGCGCGGATCGTCTTCGTGTCCCGACCGTCGATCCGAACGTTCTCGCTGAGCACGAGCTCGCGGCTGGTCGCCTTGGTCAGGACATCCATCAGGGCCGAGCCGATGCCGTGGCGCCGGCGAACGTCCTCGAGCCGATCCCCCTGCTCCGCGCGGTTGTAGTTGTCGCGCCCGCGCCGAATCTCGTCCGCAATGTCGGCACGGACGGCCTCGAGGCGCTCGACGAGGCGCTCGGTCAGGTTGATGAACAGGTCGGCGGTCGCCTCCGCATCGGGCATCGCGCGGTGTGCGGCTCCATGCTCCCGCCCGAAGACGAAGCGCATGAGGTCTGCGAGCTTGTACGCGCCTGCATCAGGGTAGAGCTGATAGGCGAGCTCGAGCGTGTCGTACACGGCCGATGGCTGCCAGTCGACGTCGTTCGGCAGATGGCGGAGGACGAACGGCAGGTCGAAGGCGATGTTGTGCGCCACGAGCGGCGCCGCGCCGACCCACTCGACGAACCGCGGGAGCACCTCCGCGGCGGTCTGGGCACTGGCCACGTCGGCGTCCGAGATCCCGTGGATCTGGTGCCCGACGATCGAGCGTCCCGGGTTCACGAGCGACTCGAAGCGGTCGACGACCTCGCCGTTGCGCACCCGCAGTGCGGCGATATCCACGATGTAGCCGTTCTCCGGCTTCATGGCGGTCGTCTCGAGGTCGAATACGATGAACTCGCCGTTCCCGTCGGACAGCGCCTTCCCCAGCTTGACCACCGAATCGGCCTTCGGACCGAGGAACGGGGTCTTCTTGGGCTTTCCGGCGTTGGCGACAAGCTTCTCCTGCAGGTCGATGCTCTTCTGCAGCTCCGCCTGCCCGTAGACGATGGCGTCCGCCATCACCGACTCGGGGAGGATCCTGGCGCCGGCCTCGACCATCATCACCGCGTCACGGGTGCCGGCCACGACGAGGTCGAGATCGCTCTCGTCGAGCTGGCTGTTCGTGGGGTTCGTCACGAACGCGCCGTCGATGCGGCCGACACGCACGGCGCCGATCGGGCCCATGAACGGAATGCTGCTCACCGAGAGCGCCGCCGATGCGCCATTCACGGCCAGGATGTCCGGGTCGTTCTCCTGGTCGGTGGAGAGGACCGTCAAAACGATCTGGACATCGTTCTTGTAGCCCTTCGGAAAGAGCGGTCGGATGGGTCGGTCCGTGAGCCGCATGGCGAGGATGGCGGCCTCTGACGGCCGCGACTCGCGCTTGATGAATCCGCCAGGGATCTTGCCCGCGGCGTACATCCGCTCCTCGTAGTCGACGGTGAGCGGAAAGAAGTCGATCCCCTCGCGGGGCGTCGAGGAAACTGCGGTCGCGAGCACGACCGTGTCCCCGTAGCGGACGAGCACGGCGCCGTCCGCCTGTTCGGCGAGCTTGCCCGCCTCGAATGAGAACGGCTTGTCGCCGATCTCGGCCTCAACCTTGATGGCCACGAATTCCTCCAGTTGTGTGATGGCCCGCCTCCGCATTCGGGCGCTCGGCCCCCACCTCGAACCGCATTGGTCCGGGTGTGGCGGCAGCCTCGCGAGCGCGGGCCGTCTTCATGAATGGGAGCGCCGGCGAGCGGCGGTCCCTCGCGCATGACCCGGGGCCGGAGCGGCACCTGGGTCAGGGCTTCGATGGTTGTTCAGCGGCGCAGTCCCAGACGACCGATCACCGCGCGGTAGCGGTCCACGTCATGCCGGACCAGGTAGGCCAGCAGGCGCCGGCGCTGGCCGACGAGCTTGAGGAGACCGCGACGCGAGTGATTGTCGTTGGGGAAGGTGCGCAGGTGCTCCGTCAGTGATTTGATCCGCTCGGTGAGCAGCGCGATCTGCACCTCGGGGGAGCCGGTATCACCGTCGTGGGTTGCATGCTCCTCGACGATCACGCTCTTCGCGTCCTTGGCGAGCGGCACAGATTCCTCCACTTTCCTTTCCGTAACGAGCGTGATGGTACCAGAGAAGCGTCAGGCGCGGTCGCGGAGCTCGAACTCGACCTGGCCGTCAATCGTCGCGGGTGGGCTCCCCTCCAGGAGCCGGATCGTCCCCGCGCTCGCCTCGACCCCAAGCACGACCTCCCCCGCCCGATTGCCGCTCGCCGACCGAAGCGCGGCGCGGTACGTCCCGGTAGCGGGCAGCGCCGGCCGGTACCCGAACTCGAGGAGGCCGTCAGGCCCCACGCGGGCGACGACGAACGGCCGGTACCCCATCGCCGCGGCGCGTGCCAGGTCGCCGGCGGCGAGCGCCTGCCGGATCCGCATCGACGAGATCGGGGCCCCGTCGAGCAGCACCGGGGCCACGGTCACGACCTCGAAGCCAGCCACCGACCCCATCTCGCGCAGGCGCTCCACCGTCCCCCCCGCCCGCGACCGAAAGCGCTCTCGGGCGACATGACGATGACGCGCAGCTCGATGGCGGGCGACAGCTCCGCCAGGAATTCCTCGGCGGTCCGCTCCCGGAGCGCCGCGTCGAAGCGAATCGGAATCGCAAGGTCGAGCCCCACCTCGTCCTCGATGCGACGCAGATTCGCCTCGAGCGGCGCGAGGCGCGGGACGCGCGTGCCCGGCGTCAGAACCTCGTCCGGATGCGGATCGAAGACGAGCGCGACCGCGCGCAGGCCACTCGTCCTGGCGGCTGTCCGGGTCGCCTTCAGCAGGGCGCGATGGCCGCGATGGACGCCATCGAAGACCCCCATCGTCAGCGCCGCCGGCCCGATCTCCGGGAGCGGCTCCAGGCCGAGGGCCAGCGGGCGCCCCGGCGCCTTCACGAGGCGACCCCGGCGGCGGCGACGACCTTCTCCGGCCGCAGGATGCCGGCGACCACCTCACCAATGCCCAGCAGCTCGTCGCCGAGCAGGACGACGTGGCGCCCCGGCGCCGTGGCGGGGCCGATCGGAATCGTGGAGCCGTGCCGGAACCGATCCGCGTCATCCGGCGCCAGGCCAAGCCGCGGCAGCGGCAGCAGATCGGCGACCGCGAGGATGGCCTCACCGAGGCGCCCGGCGCCTGACAGGGCCTCGAGCTGCTCTGGTCGGTGCGCATCCTCGATGCGGAGGCCGGCGGCCTCCGTGCGTCGCAGCGCCGACAGGTAGCCGCCGCAGCCGAGCCGCTCTCCGAGGTCGCGGGCCAGCGATCGAACGTACGTTCCGGGGCCGCACCGCACGTCGATCCGCACGTCGAGCCATCCGTCGCCGACCGTCGTATCGACGAGGTCCATGCGCTCGATCGTCACCAGCCGTGGTGGTAGATCCAGGGGCGTGCCGGCGCGCGCGGCCCGGTGTGCGCGCTGGCCCCCCTGCTTGCGGGCCGAGAAGGTCGGCGGGCGCTGCTCGAAGGTCCCCACGAACCCAGCGAGCGAGGTGTCGAGCGTGGGCGGGTCCGGGAGGGGCGCCCCGGTGGCCACCAGCGGTCCCTGCCCGTCATCGGTCTCCGACCGGACGCCGAGCCTGATCGTGGCGAGGTAGCGCTTCGGGCCGTGCGTCAGGTCCTGGGAAAACCGGGTCGCCGCCCCGACGAGGATCGGCAGGACGCCGGAGGCGAGGGGGTCCAGGGTGCCGGCGTGTCCGATGCGGCGCGTCCCCGTCAGGCGGCGCAGGAGCGACACCATGTCGTGCGAGGTCGGTCCGACCGGCTTGTCGAGGTTAACGACCCCGAGCATCGGCCCGCGCCAGCTCTCGCTCACACTCGGCCAGCACGCGCTCGCGGGCGGCGTCGATTGGCTCCCCGACCGTGCAGCCCGCCGCACGGGCGTGGCCGCCGCCGCCGAAGGCACCGGTGATCGCCACCGCGTCCGCGACGGCGCTGGTCCGCACGCTGACCCGCGTCTCGCGCTCCCCCACCTCCTTGAACAGGACGTTGACATCCGCGGCCCTCGTCGAGCCCAACAGGTCGACGAATCCCTCCGAGGCGTTCGGGCGCTCCCCGGTCGAAGCCAGCATCCCGGCCGTCATCGACGCGTGGACGATCCGGCCGTCGAGACGCTGCCCAATGCTCGCGAGCATCAGGCCCCAGAGCGCCAGAGTGCTGAACGGCTTGTCCGCGTAGACGGCGCGGTTGATGCGGGTCAGCGAAGCGCCCGCCTCGACGAGGCTCGCGGCCACGCGCAGGGTGCGTGGCGTCGCGTTCGGGTGCGCGAACGTGTGGGTGTCCTGGACGATCCCTGCCAGTAGTGCGGTCGCCAGTTCGGCGTCGATCTCGACACCGAGCTCGGGAAGCAGCATGGCGACCAGCTCACAGGTCGCCGCCGCCGAAGGATCCACGAGCTGGGCGACGCCGAATCCGGGGTTGCTGACGTGGTGATCGATGTTGACGATCCGGGCGCGCGCCAGCCAGTCCGCGTGCGAGGTTGCCACGCTGCCGATGCGCGACAAGTCGCCGGCATCGAGCACGACCGCGACATCCGGTTCCAGGGCGGGCGCCCGGCGCACCTCGTCGAGTCGGGGGAGGAAGGCCAGGAACGGCGGCGGGACATCGGCCGAGACGACCTCGGCCTGCTTTCCGAGGCGCTCTGCGGCAATCGATATGGCGATGGCCGCGCCGAGCGTGTCGCCATCGGGGTTCTCGTGACAGAAGGCGGTGACCCGCTCGGCCGAGCGGAGCACCTCGAGCACATCGCTCATCCGCTGCGCTGCTCCTCGGCGAGATCGTTGAGGATGCGCAGCACGCGGTCCCCGGCCTCGATCGACCGATCGCGTCGAAGCGTCAGCTCCGGGACATGGCGAAGGCGCAGCCGCTCCCCGAGGCGCCGCCGCAGCCACGGCGCCGCCGACTGGAGGGCCTCGACGCTGCGATCGGCCTCCTCGTCGGTTCCGAGCACGCTGATCCAGACCCTGGCGTGCTTCAGGTCACTGGCGGTCTCGACGCTGGTGACCGTCGCAAAGCCGATCCGAGGGTCCTTCATCTCCCGCTGCATGAGCTCCATGAGCTCGTGCTGGATCTGGTGGTCGAGGCGGTCCGTCCGCTGGCTCACGGGCTATGCCGGCTCGGCGACCATCTGGAAGCATTCGACGACGTCTCCGACCTCGAACTCCAGGGCGCCAAGGCCAATGCCGCACTCGAAGCCGGTGGCCACCTCGCGGACGTCGTCCTTGAAGCGGCGCAGCGACTCGACCCGTCCCTCGCCGATCTGCTCGCCTCCCCGGAACAGCCGCGCCTGCCCGCCGCGCACGATGCGGCCGTCGGTGACGTACGAGCCCGCCACGTTGCCTGCGCGGCCGGCCTTGATGGCCATCCTGACCTCGGCATGCCCCTCGACCTGCTCGACGATCTTCGGCGCCAGCATCCCCTGCAGCGCAGCGCCGACATCATCGGTCAGCTTGTAGATCACGTCGTACAGGCGCACGTCCACCCCGGATGCGTCGACCGCACGCTGGGCACCCGGGTCGAGCCGCGTGTTGAAGCCGATGACCACCGCGTCGGAGGCCGCGGCCAGGTTCACGTCCGATTCGTTGATGTCCCCCGCACCCTCGCGCAGGATGCTGACCCGCACCTCGGGGACATTCAGCCCCTCGAGCGCGTGTCGGATCGCGCCAACCGAGCCCTGGACGTCGGTCTTCAGAACGACGCGAAGCTCCTTCACCTCCGAGGCCTGGATCTGCGCGCTGACCTCCTCGAGGCTGGTGGGAACCTTCCCGTCACTCCCCGTCGCGGCGCGGGCGGTCGACTCGGCCATGTCGCGCGCCGCCTTCTCGTCGGCGACGACACGGAGGATGTCCCCAGCCTCGGGCAGGTCCTGCAGCCCGATGATCTCCACCGCGGTCGCCGGCTCGGCAGTCTTCACCCGCTTGCCCGCCGCATTCTGCAGGGCGCGGACTCGTCCATGGGTTGCTCCCACGGCCACGATGTCGCCGATCTGCAGCGTGCCGGTCTGCACGAGGACGGTCGCGACATTGCCGCGCCCCTTCTCGACCTTGGACTCGATGATCGTCCCGACCGCGGGACGGCCCGGGTTGGCCTTGAGATCCTGGAGATCGGCGACGAGGAGGATCACCTCCATCAGGTCGTCGATGCCGAGCTTCTGCTTGGCCGATACCTGGGCCGCCGGAATGTCGCCACCGTATTCCTCGATGAGGACCTTGTTGTCCGCGAGCTCCTGCTTCACCCGGTCCGGGTTCGCATCGGCCTTGTCGATCTTGTTGATGGCGACGATCATCGGCACTCGCGCCGCCCGGACGTGGTCGATCGCCTCCTTCGTCTGCGGCATGACCCCGTCGTCGGCGGCGACGACGATGATCGCGATGTCGGTCACCTGCGCCCCGCGCGCCCGCATGGCGGTGAACGCCTCGTGCCCCGGAGTGTCGAGGAACACGATCCGCTTCCCGTTGTGGGTCACCTCCGACGCGCCGATGTGCTGCGTGATGCCGCCGCGTTCACCGGCCGCGACGCTCGTGCTGCGGACCGCGTCGAGCAGGCTCGTCTTGCCGTGGTCGACGTGACCCATGATCGTCACGATCGGGGCGCGCGCCACGAGGCTCGCCGGGTCGTCCTCGGTGAAGATCGTCGGCCGGCCGCTGTCGGCCGGGGCCTGACCCGGGGCGACGAGCGCCTGAGGCTCCTCCGCCTCCGCCGGGGCGCCACCCCGCTCGGTCGCCTCGAAACCGAGCTCACCGGCGACCAGCGAGGCGGTGTCGAAGTCGATCGCCTGGTTCACGGTCGCGAAGATCCCGTTCCGGATCAGCTCCTTGATGACGTCCGCGTGGCTGACTCCGAGCGCGTCTGCGAGGTCCTTCACCGCAACCGAAGACGGCAGCTCGACCGGCCCCGTCGGCCGCGGGGCAACCTCGGTCATCGTCGTCGAGCTCTGCGGCCCGCGACGGCGCGGCGGACGAGGTCCTCGTCGTGGACGGTATCTACGTGGCGGCATGTTCTCCCTCGAGCGTGAATGTTCCCGGTTCCGGCGCCGCGCCGAGCGCACGGGCGACTGCCTCGGCGAGGCGCTGCGGGTCCCGGCAACCAGGGTCGCCGCAGACATACGTCCCCCGGCCTGCCGCCCGCCCGGTCGGATCGATCCGCACCGAGCCGTCCGCGGCGCGGACGATCCGGGTCATCGAGCGCTTGGCGCGCACGGCGCGACAGACCGCGCAGGTCCGCTGCGGCACGTGATCAGGTCGTCGCTTCGGCATCGGCCGGCGCCTCCGTGGCCTCGTCGGTATCGTCGGCGTCTTCGGTGCCGTGCGCGGCAGCGGCGGTCGCAACGCCGGCATCGGACCGGATGTCGATCCTCCAGCCGGTGAGCTTGGCCGCCAGGCGGGCGTTCTGCCCCTCCTTGCCGATCGCGAGCGAGAGCTGACGCTCGGGCACCACGACGTTCGCGATCTTGTGCTCCTCGTCGATCCGGACATTGAGGACCTCGGCCGGCGAGAGCGCCTCCGCAACGTACTGCGCCGGGTCCTCGTGCCAGAGGACGATGTCGACCTTCTCCCCGTTCAGTTCCGCCACGATGGCCTGGATCCGCGCACCGCGCTGGCCGACCGCGGCTCCCTTGGCGTCCACGCCGGCCTGGCGGCTCTCAACCGAGACCTTCGACCTGCTGCCGGCCTCGCGTGCGATTCCGCGAATGACGACGGTCCCGTTGTAGATCTCGGGGATCTCCATCTCCATGAGGCGTCGCAGGAAGCCGCGATGCGTCCGGCTCACGACCAGCACCGGGCCGCGCGTCGTGCGTCGGACCTCGAGGACGTAGACCTTGAGGTGCTGCCCGATGCGGTAGTGCTCGCCCGGGAGCTGCTCGGTCACGGCGAGCACCGCTTCGACGCCCTTGCCCATGTCGAGGATCACGGCCTGGTCGGTCGTGCGGTGCACGATCCCGGTCATGATCTCGCCCTCGCGCGACGCGTACTGGCCGTAGACGACGTCGCGCTCCGCCTCGCGCAACCGCTGCCGGTAGACCTGCCCCGCGGTCTGCGCCGCGATCCGGCCCAGCTGCGCCTGGGTCACGTTCTCCGCGATACGGACCTTGCTTCCCACGCCGGTCGACGGGTCGGCCTTCTGTGCGTCGGCGACGGTCATCTGCAGCTCGGGGTCTTCGACCTCGTCGGTCGTGGCGACCACGTCGTACTCGCGGAAGACGCTGATCTCGCCGGACTCGGAGTCCACGTGGACGACCACGTTCTCCGGGGCATCCGCGTTTCGCCGGTAGGCCGATTCAATGGCCTGCTCCAGCGTCTTGATCAGGATCTCCTGGGGAACCCCCTTTTCGGCGTTCAGCTGGAGCAGGGCTCCGATGAAATCTCGGTTCACGTCCGCACCTTGCGCCTCGCGAGCTCCAAACAAAAACGTGGGATGGCGAACCGACCCACGTTGCCTTCAGATCAGTATCGATTCGGTCCGCACGGTCGGCGGGACCGCCCCGGAGTATAGCAGTCCACCCTCAATTCCGCCACCGCGGAGGGTGCCCGCGGGCACC
>CAWINH010000014.1:0-50700 GCA_963837425.1 uncultured Chloroflexia bacterium | reverse complement strand
ACCAGCGTCGATGAGATCCGCGGGCGCAGTCTCACGCTGGCGTGGCCCGAGGGCCGGCTGGAGCCGCCCGTCGTGCACCCCGAGGCGTGCAACGGCTGTGACGTGTGCGAGACGGCGTGCGTGTACGGGGCGATCCACGTCGTCGACGGCCGCGCCGCGCTGGACGGGGAGCGGTGCACACGGTGCGGCCTGTGCGTCACCCGCTGCCGGCTGGACGCGATTCACTGGCCGGAGACGCCGCTCCCGGCGTAGCCGCACCCCTGAGAGGCGCGGCGCATGACGCTTGATCCGGGGCGATCAGTTCAGCTGGCACCTGCCGCAATGGGCCGCTGGGCGGCGTAGCATCGGCTCGTGAGGTCTGCAGCCACACTGCCTTCCCGGCCGCCGTTCGCCTTGCGTGCGCGCCTGCTGACGCCGCTCGACTCCGGCGGGACCCACCACGAACCGGATGCACGCATTGAGGTCGACGGAGACGGCCGGATCACGCGCGTCGAGCCCTGGACCGATGACGCTGCCGCACCGTCGGTCGTGGACCTGCGGCCGCTGGTCGTGATGCCGGGCATGGTCGACCTCCACCTCCACCTGCCCCAGATCCCGAACGCCGGGCTCGGCGCCGGGCTCGACCTGCTCACCTGGCTGGACCGATACATCTTTCCGATTGAGCGCGGCTACGACCGCGCCGCGGCAGAGGTGGCGGCACCGCTCGCGCTCCGCGCTCTCGCGGCGGCCGGCACGACCACGATCGTCGCCTACGCGGCGCTCTGGCCCGACAGCACCGACGCCTGCTTCGCCGCGGCCGAAGCGCACGGCATCCGTGCGGTGATTGGCAAGGTGATGATGGACCGCCGCACGTACGACTCGGAGATCGCGCCGACGGTGATCCTCGAGACGAGCCTGCGGCAGTCGGCCGAGCTGTGCGAGCGCTGGCACGGCCGCGATGCCGGGCGGCTCAGCTATGCGTTCACCCCGCGCTTTGCGGTGAGCTGCAGCAGGGAGATGCTGACCGAGTCGGCACGGATGGCGGAGCACTACGGCGCGTACTGGCAGACGCACCTTTCGGAGGACGTCGGTGAGTGCAGGGAGGTGGCCCGCCTCTTCCCCGACGCGGACGACTATCTCGACGTCTACGATCGCGCCGGCGGTCTGTCGGAGCGAGCGATCCTGGCACACGCGATCCACCTGTCGCCCGACGAGATCACGCGGCTTGCGGAGCGTGGGGCACCGGTCGCCCACTGCCCCGCGTCGAACCTGTTCCTGTCGAGCGGCATGATGCCGGCGGCGCGCTACCTGGCCGCGGGGATCCGGATGGGGCTCGGCTCGGATCTGGCGGCCGGTCCCGAGACATCGATCTTCGGCGTCATGCGGGCGGCGGCCGTCACGCAACGGGTCCTGCTCCTGTCGGGAACGGCCGGTGATCATCCGACGCTGGGTCCCCTGGACTGGCTGCGGATGGGCACCCTAGACGGCGCGCGCGCGCTCGGGATGGGGGACCGCATCGGCTCGCTCGAGGTCGGTAAGGAGGCGGACCTGATCATCGTGGATCCCGCCCGGACCGCGCCACTGGCGGGAGCCCCCGAGCTCGTGGAGCCCGAGGAGCTGATGAGCCGCCTGATCTTCCGCGTCCATCCGGAGATGGTGCGCGGTGCCTGGGTCCGGGGTCGGCTGCTCCCGTCCTGACCGGGTCCGGGGCTGGACAGCATCGGCTAGGCTATGCGGGCCATGGATCGACTGCTGCAGATCCTCGTCAACGCGGGTGCCATCTATGTCGCCGTGGTCATCGTGCCCGGCCTGAACTTCGTGGAAGGCGGCCAGTGGTGGAAGTTCCTGCTGGTGGCGGTGGCCTTCAGCCTGCTGAACTCCTTCTTGCGCCCGATCCTGCGCATCCTCACCTTCCCGATCACGCTCGTCACCCTGGGTCTGTTCCTGATCGTCATCAACGCCGGCATGCTCATGCTGACCGGCGCGATCAGCGACCAGCTCGAGCTCGGTTTCTCGGTCCAGGACTTCTGGGCTGCGTTGCTCGGCTCGGTCGTGATCTCGATCGTGGGCTGGATCCTCTCGATGGTCGTCGGCGCCAGCCGGGTGCCGGCACGCGTCCTCTGACCGGCGGCGAATCCTCGGCCGGCCGTCCGGGGTGACGCCCCTGCGGATGCTGGCCGCCGCAGCCTTCATGCTGGCGGTGGCACTCGCGATCACGATCACCGGACCGCTGACCCTGTTCAATCCCTGGTTCGTGGCATTTGAGCAGGGCCGTCATGGCGTTCCCGCCGCGGTGGGAACCAGCGCCGGTGAGGTCGCGCGACTCACGAACGTGATGCTTGGGGACCTCTTCACCGGCGGGTCCTTCTCAGTGTCCCTGGACGGGACGCAGCCCTACCTCGATGCTGCCGAGCGCAGCCACATGGCGGACGTCGGCGGGCTCGTCCGCGGCCTGCTGGTGACCGACCTCATCGCGCTCGTCGCGGCGCTCGGCCTGGGCCGGCTGCTACGCAACGACCGTGATCTGCGAGGCCGCCTCCTGCTCAGTGGTGCGGCCGTGGTCGGGGTGGCGGCCGTCGTGGTGGGTGCCTTCTTCGCGGTCGCCTTCGAGGCCGCGTTTGCGACATTCCACGGTCTCTTCTTCGCAGCCGGCACCTGGCAGTTTCCGCCAGGCTCGCACCTCATCACCCTCTTCCCCGAGCCGTTCTGGTTCGAGCTGGCGCTCATCGCCGGCGCCGCGATCGTGGTGAGCGCGGTTGCGGTCGCGCTCCTCGGCCGCCGTGACCTGCGGGCAATGCCGAGCCCGCCCGCGGCTCCTGGCTGAACGCTCGGCTACACTCGTGCCCATGGGACGTGGCGCGTTCTTCGTGGGGCGGATTGCAGGCATTCGCATCGGGCTGCACCCATCCTGGCTGGTGATCGCCTTCCTCGTCACGTACTCGCTGGCGGTGAGCAGCCTGCCGGGCACGTTTCCCGGGTGGGACCCCGCGCTGTACTGGATCGTGGCCGGCATCATCGCGGCGCTCTTCTTCTGCTCGGTGCTGGCCCATGAGCTGAGCCACGCACTGGTGGCCCGTCGCTTCGGGGTCCGGGTGCACGACATCACGCTCTTCATCTTCGGCGGCGCTGCGAACCTCGAGACGGACGCCACCAGCCCTCGCGCCGAAGCGCTCATCGCCATCGCCGGTCCGGCGTCGAGCCTGCTGCTGGGCGGCGTCCTGACCGGCATCGACTTCTTCACGACGCAGCCGCAGCTGGACGCCGTCTTCGGGTGGCTCGGCTTCATCAACATCACCCTGGGGCTCTTCAACCTGATCCCCGGCTACCCGATGGACGGTGGGCGCCTCGTCCGGGCGCTCCTGTGGAAGATCCGCGGCGACCAGTTCGGGGCGACGCGCGCGGCCGCCGCCGTCGGGCGCGTCTTCGGCTACGGATTGATCGCCCTGGGCGTGTTCCTCGCATTCCAGCCCGGGGGCCTGTTCAGCGGCATCTGGCTGGCCCTCATCGGCTGGTTCTTGTCGACGATCGCCGAATCGGCGGCCACCCAGGTTACGCTGGAGCACTCGCTGAGCGGGGTGCGGGTCAGCGACGTCATGGATCCGGAGCCGCCCTCGGTGTCACCGAACGAGACCGTTGCCGAGCTCGTCCGCGACCGCCTGATGCGGGGCGAGCACCGTTCGTACCTCGTGCGGCATGACGACGGTGGACTGGCTGGCATCGTGACCCTGTCGGACGTTCGGCGGGTCTCGCAGGAGAACTGGCCCATGGCCCGGGTGACCGACATCATGACTCGCTACGGCGACCTCGCACGCGTTGGCCCGGATGACCCGCTGGAGGGGGCCCTGAACCTCCTGCAGCAGCGGGAGGTGAACCAGCTGCCGGTCGTCGACACGGACGGGCGCAGCGTGCTGGGCCTGCTCACTCGCGCCGGCATCCTTCGCATGGTTGACACTCGCCTCAAGCTCGGCGTTTGAGCCGATGCTGACCGTGGCCGCCGCCCGCGAGCGGATCCTCTCCGCGGCAAGGATCACCGGGATCGAGGAGGTGGCCGTTGGGGACGCCCGGGGGCGCGTGCCGGCCGACCTGACGCTCACCGCCGCGACCGACGTGCCTCCGTTTGCTAATTCGTCGATGGATGGGTTCGCGCTGCGCTCAGCGGACGCGCCGGGCGAGCTGCGGCTCGCCGGCGAGGTGGCCGCCGGGGCCGGACGCCTGCCCATCGTTGATCCGGGAACGACCGTCCGCATCATGACCGGGGCCCCCCTGCCGCCTGGCGCGGACACGGTCGTACCCCTCGAGCGGGTGGACGAGGCTGACGGCATCGTCCGCGTCCCGAGCGTGGGGAGCGGCGAGTGCGTGCGTCCGGCCGGGCACGACACCCGTGCCGGGGAGCGCGTCGAGCTCGCTGCCGAGCCGATCACGCCCGCCACCGTGGCCCTCATCGCCTCCCTCGGGATCGGGAACCTTGCGGTTCGCCGCCGGCCGCTGGTCGCCGTGCTGTCGACCGGCGATGAGCTCGTGGCGCCTGGCGAGCCGCTCGGTCCCGGCCAGATTCACGATGCGAATAGCGTTGCCCTGGCCGCCGCCGTGTCCGAGGCTGGTGGCGAAGCTCGGATTCTCCCGCGCGCGCCGGACGACCTGGCGGCCATCCGGACCGTGATCCGGGAGGGCGTGGCCGGGGCCGACCTGCTGGTGGCCAGCGGCGGCGTGTCGGTCGGCCGCCACGATCATGTACGTGAGGCGATCGAGGAGATTGGCCGGCTCGAGCTGTGGCGGATCGCCATGCAACCCGGCAAGCCACTCGCCTTCGGCGACGTGGACGGCATCCCGGTGCTCGGCCTGCCGGGCAACCCGGTCAGCGCCCTCGTCACCTTCGAGCTGTTCGCGCGCCCGCTGCTGCGAGCCATGCAGGGCCTGCACGGCGATGGCCGAGCCCGGGTGCGGGCCACCGCGGCGGGTGAGGTGGGGAAGGACCCCGAGCGGGAGGCGTACCTGCGGGTTCGCGTCAGCCGCGACGGAGATGGCTACCGGGCCGATGCGGCCGGGGGCCAGGGTTCCTCGCAGCTTCGTCCGCTCGCCGACGCGAACGCGCTCCTGGTGGTCCCGATCGGCGAGGCCTCGACGAGGCGCGGGGCGTCGTACGATGCCATCCTGCTGGGAGCCATATAGATGAGGCCATCGCATCTCGACGCGGAGGGGGCGCCGCGCATGGTGGACGTGGGTGCGAAGCCGGTCACCGCCCGCCGCGCAGAGGCCGAGGCGCTCGTCCGATTCCGGCCGGAGATCCTCCGCGGCCTGCTCGAGAGCGGCGGACCGAAGGGGGACGCGTTCGTGACCGCCCGGCTGGCGGGCATTGGCGCTGCGAAGCGCACGGGGGACCTGATCCCGCTCTGCCACCCACTGCCGCTCGACCACGTGGACGTGGACCTGGCACCCGACGTGGAGGCGGGGACCGTGACGATCCGCGCCACCGTTCGCACGACCGCCCGTACGGGTGTCGAGATGGAGGCCCTGACGGCCGCGAGCGTCGCTGCGCTCACGCTCTACGACATGGCGAAGTCGCTGCAGCGCGATATTCGGATCGACGGCGTCCGCCTCCTGTCGAAGGAGGGGGGGCGCAGCGGCAGGTGGGTCGCGGATGTCGCAGCTCCGGATCCCGCGGATCGAGTGGCGGAGCACGAGGCGGTGGTGATCACCGTGTCGACCCGCGCGTCGGCCGGTGAACGAGAGGACGCTTCGGGGCCGGTCGTCGTCTCGGGCCTCCGCGAGGCCGGTTTCGATGTCGTGCCTCAGCCGCTCGTCCTGCCCGATGACCAGGAACGACTGGCGCTGGCCCTCGGGCAGCTCGCCGAGGCCGGACATCGGCTCATCGTGACGACCGGGGGCACGGGGCTGACCCCCAACGACGTGACGCCGTCGGCAACCCGAGCGGTCATCGATCGGGAGGTGCCGGGCCTCGCAGAGCTGATGCGCGCCCGCGGTCTCGCCTCGACACCGACGGCCGCGCTGTCCCGGGCCGTGGTGGGAGCTCGTGGGGCAACGCTGGTCGTCAACCTCCCCGGCTCGCCGCGCGGAGCCGCCGAATCGCTGGGCGCGCTGCTTCCGGTCCTGCGCCACGCCCTGGAGCAGCTGGCGGGCGGAGATCACTGAGCGCGGGGCGGCAGCCCGGGCCGTGCCGACGCAACGTTAGGATTGGGGTCGCATGGAGGTCGGCATCCCCCTCTACCCGCTGATCGTGGTGCCCCTGGCAGCGGCGGTCGCACTCTTCTGGCGACGAGCTCGCCGGCACGTCGAGGTGCTCCGTGCTGGGCGGCCGCTGGACCGCTCCGACCGCCCGCTGCGTCGGATCTGGGGGGTGGCGGTCTACGTGCTCGGCCAACGGCGGCTGCTTGCCGACCCGGTGCCTGGCCTCATGCACGCCCTGATCTTCTGGGGCTTCCTCACGCTGCTCGTGACGAGCGGGAACTACCTGACCAACGGGCTCGTGGAGACCGTGCTGGCCTGGCCGCTGGGTGGCGTCCTGTGGGCCGTCGCGATCGCCGTTGCGAACCTGTTCATTGGCCTCGTGCTGGCAGCCGTCGCGTTCGCCGCCTTCCGGCGCATCGTCCTCCGGCCGCCGCGCCTCGCGCTGAGCCGTGATGCATTCATCATCCTGGGCCTCATCGTGGGGGTGGTCGGCACCGAGCTCTTCGGAGACGCCATGCGGTTCGTGGTGGCACCCGATGATCCGGGGCGCCGCTGGGCGCTCGTGGCCGGCCCGCTCGCCGACGCGCTGGGCCCCGTGGGTGCCGACGCGGCGACCGCCTGGTTCGGGATCCTCGCGTGGGCGCACGTCGTGCTCGTGCTCGGCTTCGGCGCCTATCTCCCGTACAGCAAGCACCTGCACATCATCAGCAGTGAGCCGAACGTCTACTTCCGCAACCTCGAGCCGCGCGGCGCGCTGCGCAAACTCGACCTCGAGGTTGAGCCGGTTGACGGTTCCGAGCCCGCGTTCGGAGCCCGGACGCTGGGGGATCTGACGTGGCGGCATCTGCTCGACGGGCTGTCCTGCACCGAATGCGGCAGGTGCATGGAGTTCTGTCCCGCGAGCATGACCGGAAAGACGCTGAGCCCCAAGCACTTCATGGAGGGACTTCGCGATCAGATCGTGGCCGCCGAGACCGCGCTGGCCGCGGCAGCTTCCGCCCAGCGGGCGGCACGGGCCGGCGCTCCCGGTGGTGGCGAGGCCGCCGACGCCGCACTGGGGGTTGCCGCCGGGCAGGCGCGCGAGGCGCTCTCCCTGCCCCTCGTGGACGGGGCGATTCCCGAGGAGGCGGTCTGGCAGTGCACGACCTGCGGCTGGTGCGTCGAGGGATGCCCGGTGCTCATCGAGCACGTCGACAGCATCGTCGAGATTCGACGCAACCTCGTGCTCGAGGACGCGAAATTCCCGAAGGAGCTCAACGTCGTGTTCCGGGGCATGGAGACGGCGGGCAACCCCTGGGGCCAGCCACGAAGCTCCCGCCTCGACTGGGCGAAGGGGATGGACGTCCCGGTGCTCGGTGCGGACGGTGGGCCTGATGCCGAGGCGATGAGGAGCGGCGGCGTGCTCTATTGGGTCGGGTGCGCGGGTGCCTTCGATGAGCGGAACCGCAAGGTCGTGCGCGCCATGGCTGCGCTTCTCAGGCAGGCCGGCGTGCCGTTCGCGGTTCTCGGATCAGTGGAGAGCTGTTCGGGAGACCCCGCGCGGCGTGCCGGAAATGAGTACCTCTACCAGATGCTCGCTCAGGAGAACGTCGCGACGCTGACCGCCGCCCATGCCGATCACGGGGTCCGGACCGTGGTCGCCAGCTGTCCCCACTGCTTCAACACGATTCGCAACGAATACCCCCAGTTCGGGCTGACCGACATCGAGGTGATCCACCACAGCCAGCTCCTCGACCGACTCGTGGCGGACGGGCGGCTGCGGCCCGCGGAGCACCGCGACGCGGTCGTTGCCTACCACGACGCCTGCTACCTCGGCCGCTACAACGGCGTCTACGAGCCGGGGCGCCGGATCGTGGAATCGGTGCCCGGGCAGTCCCTGGTCGAGATGGATCTCCATCACCGGCGCGGGATGTGCTGCGGGGCGGGCGGCGCGCGGATGTGGATGGAGGAACAGGAGGGGCAGCGCATCAACCACCGACGCGTCGAACAGGCGCTCGCCAAAGTGCCGGATGCCATCGCCACCGCCTGCCCGTTCTGCCTCGTCATGCTGCGCGACGGCGTCACCGACCTCGAGCGGACCGATGTCGAGGTCATGGACGTGGCAGAGCTCCTGGCCGCCGCCACCGGCGCGTGGGCCACCCCCGTCGGCCCGGCTGAGGCGGCCGAAGCCTAACCCACACGGAATCCGCGGAATTCTGGCCCGGAAGTTGCGGAATGTTGACCTCCAAGGCCACCCGGACTACGATTCCCGTCGTGGCTATGCGCACGCTCACGGCGAGTTCGCGCCGCCCACCGCTGGATGATCTGGACAAGGCCATCATCAAGGCGCTCCAGCTGGACGGCCGGCGGCCGTATGCCCAGATCGGGCGGGAGCTGAAGGTCCCCGAAGCCACCGTTCGCCAGCGCGCGGAGCGCCTGATCACGCGCGGCATCGTCCAGGTCGTCGGGGTGACCGATCCGCTGGCGATGGGGTTCGGGCAGCCGGCCTTCATCGGCCTGTCCGTGGACGCTTCGCGCATCGAGGAGATCGCCGAGGCGGTGGCGGCGCTCGAGGAGGTGACGTACGTCGTCATCACCGCCGGCCGCTTCGACATGATCTGCGAGGTCGTCTGCGAGGACAACGAGCACCTGCTCCGCGTCCTTGCCGACCGCCTGGCCAGGATCGACGGCATCACGTCCAGCGAGACGATGGTCGAACTGCGGTTCGTGAAGGAGAGCTACCGATGGGGCACGCGGTAGGAGCACCCGCATGAGCGTCGGAACCGAGCGCGCCGTGGACCGCAACCGGGTGGCCGCCCTCCTCGCCGCCGAAGAGGCCTCGTACCGGCGCCGGACCGAACGCAGCGCAGGGCTCCACGCGCGGGCACGCCAGTCGATGCCACTCGGTGTCGCCAGCTCGTTCCAGACGTACGACCCCTACCCGCTCTTCATGGGGGACGCGCGCGGCTCGCGCATCTGGGACGCGGACGGCAACGAGTACGTCGATTTCGACATGGCCTTCGGGGTGCTCGCCGCGGGTCACTCCCACCCGCTCCTCGCCGAGATCCTGCAGCATCGCGTCGCGAACGGAACCTGCTACACGTTCCCGGTGGAGGACGGCATCCTCCTGGCCGAGGAGATCAAGCGCCGGTTCGGCGCCGATCTCGTCCGATTCAGCAACTCGGGGACCGAGGCCACCATGGATGCGATTCGGGTGGCGCGGGGCTACACGGGCCGCGAGAAGATCGTGAAGTTCGAAGGTGGCTACCACGGGCATCACGACGACGTCCTGGTCAGCATTCAGCCGCCACGCGAGCGGATGGGCCCGGTCGCCAGCCCGGCCACCGTGCCGGCCAGCGCCGGATTGCCCGCCAGCCGGCTCGCCGAGACGATCGTGGCGCCGTTCAACGAGCCCGAGCTGCTCGAGGCGATCCTCGAAGCACATCGCGACCAGGTCGCGGCGATCATCGTGGAGCCGGTCCAGTTCAACATCGGTGTCGTGCCGCCCCGCCCCGGATTCCTCGAGCGCCTCCGCGAGCTGGCGACCGCCCACGGGGCGGTGCTGATCTTTGACGAGGTGAAGACCGGCGTGGTCCTCGCCTACGGCGGCGCGACGGAGCACTTTGGGGTGCAGCCCGACCTGTTCTGCCTCGCCAAGAGCATCGGGGGCGGGGTCCCGATTGGCGCCTTTGGCGGTCACGGCGAGGTGATGGGCGTCATCGAGGAGGTGAAGGCCGACGCGCCGGCGGCCGGTATCGAGCACTCAACGCTGGCCGGAGGAGCGACCCGCGTCGCGCACCTCGGCACCTTCAACGGCAACCCGCTCTCCATGAGTGCGGGCCTCGTGACCCTGACCCGGATCCTCACCGCCGACGCCTACCCGAAGCTCCATGACCTGGCTCGCCGCCTCACGGAAGGCTGCCAGGCGGTGCTCGACGAGTACGAGCTCCCGGGCTACGCGATCAACGTCGGCCCCAAGGGATGCGTGATGTTCACCCCGGAGCGCGTCACGAACTACCGTGACTTCATCGGCCTCGATTCGGCGCTGTGGGAGGCGAGCTTCTTCTATCTCGCCAATCGTGGCATCCTGTTGCCGCCGGGACCGGATGACCAGTGGACGCTCTCCGTGCAGCACACGCCGGACGAGATCGACCGCTACGTCGAAACGTTCCGCGCCTTCGCGTACGAGGTCGTTGGCTGAGAGCGGCACCAGCGCTCACGGAGAACAGGAGGCAGGGAGATGTTCGAGCGTCTCGCCAGGCCGCTGGCCGGGCTTTCGGAGTGGATCGCCCGGCTCGCCAATGGCATGTACCGGGTCCTGGGCCGCCCGGGGAAGCTGCTCCAGGACCTCCTGAACGGGTCGTGGCTCGGCCATTCGCTCCATCCGCTGCTCACCGACGTGGTCGTTGGCGGCGCGACGTCGGCAACCCTGCTGCTGGTGCTAGGCTGGTTCGGCGTCTCAGACCTCGAAGTGGCGACGGGCTGGGCGCTCGGGCTGACCTGCCTGGCCGCGCTCGGCGCGATCGCCGCGGGGCTCACCGATTTCAAGGACACGAACGAGGGGGACGAGCGCAACGTCGCGGGCCTCCACGCGCTCCTCAACCTCGTTGCGACGGTGGGCCTCCTGATCGCCTTCTTCGCCCGGCTGACGGGCGCCGATGCGCTGACCGCCATCGCCCTGGTGGCGGGCTACCTGGTGCTGACGGTCGGTGCCTTCATCGGCGGCCACCTCGTCTTCAAGTACGGCGTCATGGTCAACTACAACGCGTTCGCGCGGGGGAAGCGCGCCGCCGAGTTCACAGCGGTGCTCCCGGACGCCGAGCTGAGCGACGGTACCCCGACGCGGGCGAGCCTGGGTGCCACGGCGCTCGTCCTCGTCAGGCGCGGCGACGTCGTGTACGCACTGAAGGACAGCTGCTCGCACGCCGGGGGCCGCCTCTCTGACGGGCGGCTCGAGGGCGACACGATCGTCTGTCCCCTCCATGCCTCCGCGTTCCGGCTCAGTGACGGCGCGGTACGCCATGGTCCCGCCGCGAGCCGACAGGTGAGCTACGTCGCCCGCCTTCACGAGGGGCAGGTCGAGGTGCAGGGTCCCCGCGACTGAAAGGAGCCCCGCGACCGGATGAGCTACCGCACGACCGATGAGCACGATGAGCTGCGCGCCGTTGTGCGCCAGCTCGCCGACGAGCGGATCGCGCCGCGAGCCGCCGACATCGACGAGGAGGCCGAGTTCCCCTGGGACCTCAAGGAGCTGCTCGCCGGACAGGACCTGCTCGGAACCTGCTTTGAGGAGCGCCATGGGGGGACCGCGCTGGACGGCATCGGCCAGGCAATCGTGATCGAGGAGGTGGCCCGCGCGGACGCGACCACGAGCCTGATCCCGATCGTCCAGAAGCTCGGTTCGCTGCCGATCCTGCTCGCCGGGAATGACGAGCAGAAGGGCCGATACTTTCCCCGGCTCGCGTCGGGGGAGTGGCTCATCGCCTTTGGCCTCACCGAGGCCGGCGCCGGCAGCGACGTGGCCGCGATCCGGATGCGAGCCCGTCGCGACGGGGACTCCTACGTGCTCAACGGGAGCAAGCGGTTCATCACCCATGGAAGCATCGCGAACGTCGTGACCGTCTTCGCCCTGACCAATCCGGACGCCGGCGGCCGAAAGGGAATGAGCGCGTTCATCGTGGAGACCGCAACGGCCGGGTTCTCCGCGCCACGGACCGAGCACAAGATGGGGATCCGCGGGTCTCCCACCGCGGAGCTGAACTTCGACGATGTCCGGGTGCCGATCGAGAACCGCCTCGGCGAAGAGGGCGACGGATTCAAGATCGCGATGGCCACCCTGGACCGTTCGCGGCTGGGGATCGCCTCCCAGGCGGTCGGCATCGCCCAGGGAGCGCTGGACGCGGCCGTGGGGTATGCCGCCGAGCGGAGGCAGTTCGGGGAACGGGTCGCAGAGTTCCAGGGGATCGGCTTCATGCTGGCCGACATGGCCAGCCAGACGGAGGCGGCGCGACAGCTCAGCTACGCGGCCGCCGCGCGGGTCGACGCCGGCGATCCCGAGCTTCCCTACTGGACGAGCGTCGCGAAGCTCATCGCCGGCGACACCGCCATGCGGGTGACGACCGACGCGGTTCAGGTCTTCGGGGGTTACGGCTACATCCGCGACTACCCGGTCGAACGGATGATGCGCGACGCGAAGATCACCCAGCTCTACGAGGGAACGCAGCAGATCCAGCGGCTGGTCATCGCGCGCCAGATCCTCCGGCGGCCCGGCGTTGGACGCTGACCGAGGGGAGTCGGCATCGGTAGACTTGGCGGCGTGACCTCGATCATCGTCTGCATCAAGCAGGTCCCGGCCGCCACTGCCGAGACGCGCTACACCGACGACCTGCGCCTCGACCGCGCCGCCGCGGAATCGGTCATCAACCCGCTCGACGAGTACGCGATCGAGCAGGCGCTGCGCCTCCAGGAGAGCGGCGCAGTCGAGACTGTGAGTTATCTGTCGATGGGGCCGGAGCAGGCCGCCGAGGCGCTGCGCCGCGCGCTGGCGATGGGTGGCGACCAGGCCTACCTGGTGACCGATCCGGCGCTCGCCGGTGCCGATCAATGGGCGACTGCGCGCGTCCTGGCGACCGCGCTCGACAGGCTCGCGCCCGACGTGTCCCTGTTCGGGATGGCGTCCGATGACGCGCGCGGCTCGCTCGTGCCCGGCGCGGTCGCCGCCATGCGGAGCCTCCCGCTGCTGTCCTACGGCGCGGAGCTCACGCTGACCGGCGGCGTGCCCCGCATCCGCCGCCTCTCTTCATCGGGCTTCGACATCCTCGAGGCGGGGTTGCCGGTCGTCGCGTCGGTCACGGATCAGGTCGGGGAGCCACGCTACGCGTCGCTGAAGGGGATCATGGCGGCCAGACGAAAGCCCCTCGAGACGTGGTCGCTCGCGGACCTGGGGCTCGAGGCCGAGGCGCTGCGCGGGGCCGCCCTGACGCGGATGATCGAGGCGCGCCCACCGGCCGAGAAGCCGCCCACCGAGCGGATCGAGGACGTGGGAGCGGATGAGGCCGCGGCCCGCATCGCCGACTGGCTCGCGGCCCGGAAGCTGATCTAGCGCTGGAGGAACCGATGAGCAACGACGTCGCCTTCCTGGCCGAGTTCAACGGCGCCGCGAGCCGGTCGGCGCTCGAGCTCGCGGCGGGCGCAGCCGACCTTGCCGCGCGAAGCGGGGGGGCGGCCGTGGCGCTCGCCTACGGGAGCGGCGCCGCCGAGGGCGCGGCCGGGCTGGGCGCGGCCGGCGCGGCCAGGGCGATCGTGCTCGGCGATGCCGACGCTCCGGCCATCACGAATGCGGCGGCGCTGGCCGCGACCCTCGACGCGGTGCAGCCGCTCGCCCTCCTCGCTCCGGCCACTCCGAACGGGCGGGACCTGGCCGCGGCGGCCCTCGGGCTCCGGAACCTCCCGGCGCTCGGCCCGGTGCGAGCGGTGACGCTCGACGACGGGGAGCTGCGCGCCGAGCTGGCAACCTTGCAGGGGACGGTCATCACCGTGAGCGCGCCTGCCGAGGGTGCTCCGACGCCGGCCGTGCTCCTCGTTCTCGCCAACACGTTCGCGCCCCGGGAGGGCGGCAGCGGCGTGGCGCCCCTCGAGCGAGCCGTTGCCGCCGAACCGGGCCCGCTCGGCTCGGTCCGCGTGGTCGAATCGCACCCCGCGGAAGCGGCCGTGGCGAACCTCGAGGAGGCCACGGTGATCGTGTCAGGAGGCCGAGGCGTGGGCTCCGAGGCGGGATTCGCGACGCTCCAGGAGCTCGCCTCCGTGATGGGAGGGGCGGTGGGCGCCAGCCGCGCCGCCGCAGACGCGGGGTGGGTGCCCTACCAGCTGCAGATCGGCCAGACCGGCAAGGTCGTGAAGCCGGCGCTCTACCTCGCCTGCGGGATCAGCGGCGCGATTCAGCACCGCGTCGGCATGCAGTCATCCGAGCACGTGGTGGCGATCAACAAGGACCCCGACGCGCCCATCGGCGAATTCGCCGACCTGTTCGTCGTCGGCGACCTGTTCCAGATCGTTCCGAAGCTGACCGCGGAGATCAAGCGGCGAAAGGGATAGGAGGACCGATGCGCATCCGTGCATGGCTTGCGCTGCCCCTGAGTGCGGCGGTGCTGGGGGTGGTCGTGCTGCCAACCTGGCTGCCCGGCCGACGACGACGGCGCCCGTTTGGTTTTGGGCGCGAGCTCCAGGCCTACCGCAAGGAGCTGAAGAGCCATACCGATGGGATTGACGTCGCCCTCACGAAGACGGTGGAGACGATCGACGCGCTTCGCCGCCGGGACGTGGACGTGGACGAAGCGATCGCGGCCCTCCAGGCCGGCGAGGACGAGCTGGACCTCGCCTCGCGCGAGCTCGAGGAGATGCTCGCGCCCGAGGAGCTGCACGGACTCCACATGGAGTATGAGGCGAATCTCGAACGGGGTCTGCGCGGGATCGTCACCGCGCAGCGCGGGTGCGGGATCACGAAGCTCCCGCATCGGCCCCCGGAGGATGAGGAGCCGCACACCTACTGGAAGCGGGGACACCAGAACATCCTCCACGCGCAGATGCGAATGCGCGACGTCGTCGACGTCCTCCTGCACTGGGAGCCGGGGAAGCCGGCGGAGGTGACCGTGACGACCCGGCTTCATCGCGCGTGATCGTCGATCGCCCATATCTTGTGGTATGCTCGCCGACGGTACCACCGCTGGTGTAGTCCGTACCGGAGCGAGCCACGTGCGTTGTCCACGCTGCCATGAATCGGTGACCCGCGTCATCGACTCGCGCGACCTCGAGGCGGGGAGCACGATCCGCCGCCGCCGCGAGTGCGAGGCGTGCGGCTCGCGGTTCACGACCTACGAGCGACCCGAGGGCGCGCGACTGACGGTCATCAAGCGCGACGGCACGCGCCAGGAGTTCGAACGCGCGAAACTGCAGGGCGGGTTGCTCCGCGCGCTCGAGAAGCGGCCGGTGACCCTGGCGCGGGTCGAGGAAGCGGTTGACGACATCGAGAGCCAGCTGCGGACCCGCGGCGAATCGGAGGTGACGAGCCGGGAGGTCGGTCGCCTCGCCACCGAGGCGCTGCGCGACATCGACCAGCTCGCGTACATCCGCTTCGCATCCGTGTACCACAGCTACGAGGACATCTCCACGCTGAAGCGGGAGGTCGATCGCCTGATGCGCCAGCGGGCGGCAACCGCGGAGGAATAGTGGTCCTCTCCGACCGCGACATCCGCGCCGAGATCACGGCCGGTCGAATCGTCATCGACCCGTTCACGCCCGAGGCGGTCCAGCCGTCGAGCGTGGACCTCCACCTCGACCGCCGCTTTCGCGTCTTTCGGAACAGCCGCTACCCATACATCGACGTTCGTTCCGAGCAGCCCGACCTGACGGAGCTGGTAGAGATCGGCGGCGATGATCCCTTCATCCTGCATCCCGGCGAGTTCGTGCTCGGCTCGACGCTGGAGTGCGTCACCCTCCCGGACGACCTGGTCGCGCGGCTGGAGGGCAAATCGAGCCTCGGCCGGCTCGGTCTCCTCATCCACTCGACCGCGGGCTACGTGGATCCCGGATGGGAGGGCAACCTGACCCTCGAGCTGTCGAACGTGGCGAACCTGCCGATCACCCTCTACGACGGGATGAAGATCGGGCAGATCAGCTTCCAACGCCTCAGCTCGCCGGTCGAGATCGCGTATGGCGATGCCCGGCTCGGAAGCCGATACCGCGGCCAGCGCGACCCGACCGCCAGCCTGTACCATCGGGACTTCGAACGAGGGCGGATCCGCCGCTGACGTCCCGCCACCCGCAGCCCACGGAGGCGTCTCCCGTGCCCGAACCCCTGTACGCGATCACCCCTGCCGCCGAAGCGCGCGTCTACGCGGGGGAGGTCCGGGTCCGGGTCCTCCGCGCTGGATGGTTCAGGCCCGATGCCGGCGCCTTCTTCGGAGTGGTGCCCAGGCCGCTCTGGTCGCGCTTCGCGGATACCGATGAGCGAGGGCGCGTCCTGTGTCGGCTCAACCTGCTCCTCATCGAGGCGGAGGGCAAGCGGATCCTGGTCGAGACCGGGACCGGCGTGCGGTTGGACGCCAAGCAGCGCGACATCAAGGGGATCGAGGGCGGTGATCCGGCGGCCGCGCTGCGCGCGGTGGGGGAGGACCCGGGGTCGATCGACTTCGTGGTCGTGAGCCATCTCCACTACGACCACGCCGGCGGGATGGTGAATGCCGAGGGCCGGCCCGCCTTCCCGCGCGCCCGCTACGTCGTCCAGCGCGACGAGGTCGAGGCGGCGAAGGGCGACGAGTTGCGGCTCCAGGGCATCATGGAGGAGGAGCAGCTGGACCTCGTGCGGTCGGCGGGGCAGCTCGCCGAGGTCGCCGGTGAGGTCGAGCTGATGCGCGGGGTCAGCGTCCTGCGCACCGGCGGGCATACTCGCGGCTCGCAAGCGGTGCTGATCGGCGCCCGGCAGGCCGGGAGCCGAGCGGGCGATCCTCAGGACCGGGCCATCTTCTGGGGGGACCTGATCCCGACTCGCTGGCAGCTGCCGGTGCGCTGGACGAGCGCCTTCGACGACTACCCGATTGCTGCGGTCGAGGTCCGCAATGAGCTCGTGGCACGCGCCGCCGACGAAGACCTGTGGTGCTATTTCACCCACGATCCGGGCGAACTGCCGGTCCAGATCGAGCGGACGGAGAAGGGGTACCGCGTCCGCGAAGGCTGAAGTGGCTATCATGCTCGACGCCACGCGCAGCGCTCGGCGCACGACGCCATCCGCGCAGCGCAGCCCCAGGATCGAAGGAGCCGTACGATGCCGCCCGCTGCGCCTCACTGGAGCGCACGACGCCCCTCCCGCGTGAGCCTGGGCCTCGCGCTCAGTCTCCTGCTCGCCGCATGTGGCGGATCCGCCGGATTCACTCCGCTCGCCTCGGGTGCCGAGCCGCCCGCCGCATGCGCACGACCCGACGCCGACAACGTCATCACCCTCTCCGCGAAGGACATCAAGTTCTCGGCGCCGTGCATCGTCGCGCCCGCCAATACCCAGTTCAGCATCCGCTTCACGAACGAGGAGTCGATGCCGCATGACGTCGCGCTCTGGGCCGACGCCAGCATGAAAGACACCTATTTCAAGGGTGACATCATTATCGGGCCGAACAAGTCGATCGACTACTCGATCGATCCCATCCCGGCCGGTGAGCACTACTTCGCCTGCACCGTCCATCCGCAGATGAACGGGGCGCTGTACGTCCGTTAGCCGAGCGGGTCACCGATCGGCGCCGGCGAGCCCGCCGGCCACGCGTCGCACCTCTCCTTCGGTCACCGGCGCCTCGAGAACGTCCCGATCGCCGACGGCCAAGACCGGAACCCGGAAGCCGTAGCGGAGCACGAGCTCGTCGCTGGAGTCCACGTCCACGCGCTGGTAGCCGCCGGCCCCCAGCACCTCGTCGAGGACGGATCGCATCTCGTCGCAGAGGTGGCAGCCGGCGCGCTCGTAGAGGACCACCGGTCCGTTCATGGACCGATGATATGGCTCGCGCTACGATGGGTCGACCGACGCCCCCGTAGCTCAGCGGATAGAGCGAGGCCGTCCTAAGGCCTGCGTCGGGGGTTCGATTCCCTCCGGGGGCGCCACACAAGAATCTTCCGAAGCCGCGAAGAGGCGGCGCGGCGAACCATTCGCGGCAAGCCCAAGCGTAGAATCGGCCACGCGGAGCGCATGCCCGCAAATCGAGCACGGGAGGGTCGCAATTGGGCGCCAAGGCCACCGCTGCGCTGGTCGCCGAGGCGGTCGGCACGTTTCTCTTCTTCTTCGTTGGTGCGGGATCAGTCGTTCTCGCCACGTCGAGCGCGAACGGCGAGCCCGGATTGGTGGGTATCGCCCTCGCGCACGGCCTCGTGCTGGCGGTCCTCGTCTCGGCGCTGGGCGCCGTCTCGGGTGCCCACTTCAACCCGGCGGTGACGGTCGCGGTACGGCTCGTGGGCCGCATCGAGCCGATGCGGGCTGCCGCCTACGTCGTTGCGCAGCTGATCGGCGCGCTCGGCGCCGGCCTCGCGCTGCGGTGGGTTTTTCCCGAATCGTCCTGGGCGCCGTCGGGGATCGGGACGCCGGCTCTCGGAGGTGGCATCGGCGCAGTGCCCGGCATCGCGATCGAGGCGATCCTGACCATCGTGCTGATCCTGGCCGTCCTCGGCACGGCGATCGACCCGCGGGCGCCGAAGATCGGGGGCCTGGCGATCGGCCTGGCGGTCGCTGCCGACGTCCTCATGGGTGGGCCGCTCACCGGGGCGGCGATGAACCCCGCCCGCTGGTTCGGCCCGGCCGTCGCGTCGGGATCGTTCGACAACTGGTACGTGTGGTGGGTCGGCCCGCTCATTGGGGCCGTCGTGGCGGCGGTCATCTACCGCTACGCGCTCGAGGAGCGCGGCACACCCGCAGCCTCCTAGAGGAAGACGCCGAACGCTCCGGCAAGCCGGGTGAAGGCATTCGTCACGATCAACAGGCCGACGCCGATGATGAATGCGCCGGACACGATCTGGACGGCCCGATGGTGGCTTCGCAGCCACTGCATGAGCGGGGTCACCCGCGGCAGGGCGAGGGCGGCTGCGAGGAACGGCACGCCGAGCCCGGCGGAATAGGCCACCAGCAGCAGCGCCGCGACCCCCACCTCGCGTGCCGACAGGCCCATGGTCAGGATGGCCCCCAGCACCGGGCCGATGCATGGCGTCCAGCCAATGGAGACGAGTCCACCAAGTGCGAGAGCGCGCAGCGATCGGCCCGATGGCAGGGCGACGGCCGGCACCGGCGCGCGGACACGGTCGAGCAGGGGGCCGAAGACGCCGGTGGTCACCAGCCCGATGGCGATGACCGCCAGGCCGGCGATCTGCCGGACGAGGGGCTCCCGGAGCAGTACCGAGCCGATGAGTCCCACCGACACCCCGAGCAGGATGAACATCGCGCTGAAGCCGAGCACGAACAGGAGCGCAAGACGCAGCGCCGGCCCCCGCCAGGTCGACACCGTCACGTCGGCCGCGGGGACGGCGGCCTCGCCGAGGAACGCGAGATAGACGGGCACCAGCGCGAGCACGCAGGGCGAGACGAAGCTCAGGAGGCCTGCCGCGAACGCGAGGGCCAGGCTGACCTCCATCAGTCCTCCGCGAAGAACGGGTCGTCGCCGTACAGCTCGAGCCAGCGGCGACGCATCTGGCGGATCGTCGCAACCACCGCACGCTCCTGGGTGCCGGGGGGCAGCAGGCCTTCGATGCCGGCCCGCACCCGTTCGCTGCCCTCGACCTCGAGGAGCGCGAGGTAGTCTCGGACGCGTTGCGCGGGAGTGGAGCCTTCCGTGCGCATTCGCACCAGCACATCGGCTTCATGCTCGAGGGCACCCGCGAAGTCCGCGTCCGTCCGCTCGAGCTCCGCGAGCAGCGAGGGGATTGCGTCGAGGCGCGGATCCGAGTAGGCCCACCGCACGAAGGAGTCGATGGCGCGTGGCTCGCGGTCGTGGTGGCGAGCGTGGAAGCCCTGGAGGTAGCGGCGCCGTTCCGCCTCGGAGCGGGTCAGCGCGATCTGGGCGATCTGGCGCATCTCCGGCGTCCAGCGGCGCAGCGATTCGACGAACTGGCGGAGCGTGAGACTGCCCGCGGGCTGAGGTTGAAATCGGTGCTCGTGGGTTTCCTGCACGGGCTCGTATACTAGCCGCCGCATGCCTCGCCGGAGCTCACCGGGCCGGCTACCGCGCCTCGTCGGCGCCGCCGCCATCCTCCTTCTCGCCCTGGGCGCACTGCTGCCCTCGCGGCCCGCCCAGGCGGCCGGTGGACCGCTCCGCTACCTCGGTGGTGACTACGCGACGCTCGACCCCGCGTACATCGGCGCCGCCTCGGACGTTGAGCTCCTCCTGCAGCTGTATGCCGGGCTGACGAGGCTGGACGAGAACGGTCAGCCATATCCGTCACTCGCCTCGTCGTGGGATGAGTCGGCCGATGGGCTGACCTACACGTTCCACCTCCGACCCGGACTGACCTTCAGCGATGGATCGCCGCTCACAGCGGCAGACGTGCGGCGATCGTGGCTGCGGATCCTCGACCCCCAGACGCGGAGCACGGCCCCCGATGTGCTGACCGTGATCGCCGGTGCCGCAGCACGGCTCGCCGGCGGGCCGGAGGCGGATGTCGGCATCCAGGCTCCCGACGACCTCACCCTCGTCGTGCGGCTCGAGCATCCGGCGGCATATTTCACGGCGATCACGGCCACGCCGACGGCATTCGTCGTGCCGCGTTCCGCCACGAGCGGCCCGGACTGGCAGCGGGTCGGCAGCTTCGTGGGTTCGGGGCCGTACGTCGCGAGCCAGCTGGACGGTGACGCGCTCGTCCTCGAGGCGAATCCGCGTTACGTTGCCGGACCACCGCCCATCACCGAGGTGCGCTGGATCACGACGCTCAACGGCGACCCGGTGACCGCCTTCGCGAACAACGACCTCGACCTCACCGCCGTCGCTCCCTCGGACGCCGGGTGGATCGCGTACGACCCCGACCTCGGACCGTCCCTGCACCAGGCGGCCGCCCTCAACGTCGAGTACTACGGCTTCGATACCACCCGGCCGCCGTTCGACGACGTGCGTGTTCGCCAGGCCTTCGCGCTGGCACTCGACCGCCCCAGGCTCGTTCAGCTCGCGGAGGGCGATGGCGCGGCGGCCGCCTCCAGCGTCGTACCGCCGGCCCTGTGGCCGGCCGGGATGGTGGACGACCAGCAGAGTGACCCCGCCGAGGCGCGGCGGCTCCTCGACGAGGCGGGCTACCAGGACCGGTCGAAGCTCGGCACGATCACCGTCGACGGCACGAGTCTCGCGACGGCGCCGGCGGTGGCCGCCTGGCGTTCGGAGCTCGGCGTGCAGGTCAACGTCGAGACGATGGACTTCCGCGATGACCTCCAGTCCCTCGCCGAGCACCGGACCGGGATATTCACGATCAACTGGATCGCGGACTATCCGTCGCCGTACGCGCTGTACAGCCTGCTCCTGCTCCCCGACGCAGCCTCGAATTACGGTGGCTGGAACGATCCGACGTTCGTATCCCTGCTCGACGCGGCAAGCGTCGCCTCCAGCGATGCCGATGCCGCGGCGGCGTACGTCGCGGTGGACGTCTATGCCGACGACCAGGTCCCGGTCATCCCGTGGGCGTATGGGACCAGCTGGTGGCTCGCGCGATCGGGCCTGCGCGGCCTCGGGAACCTGACGATCGGCCTGCTCGACTTCGGACGCGTGTCATGGGACGGCTGACCCGCCTGCTCATCGGCGCGCTCACGGTGACCCTCCTGCTGCTCAGCGCGCTCGCGCCGCCTCGGGCCTTCGCATTCACCGGCTTCGGGACCGAGTCCGCCGACGCGACGTACGGCCAGCAGATGGTCTTCAACGTGCAGCTGGCCGGTGGCGCTCCGGATCGCCTGGAGCTGCTGCTCCAGTTTGAGGGAAGCGACTCGACCTTCGTGGCGCCGGTCGCGGTATCGGGTTCGAGCGCTTCGTACACCTGGGATGCCGCGTCGTCGTACGTAACGCCGAACACGACGATCACGTATCGCTGGCGATCCACGACCGGGAGCTCTGTCGTCGTGACGCCGCCCGCCACGCTCCTCTACGACGACGATCGGCCCGGGCTCGACTGGCAGTCCGCACAGATCGGCGGGGCAACAGTCCACTGGTACGGCAGCTCCGAGGCCCAGGCACGTCGATTCGGCGACCTCTCATCGGGTGGCGCCCAGCGGGCCGAGGAGCTCCTGGGCCACCAGCTGGACGGACCCATCGACATCTTCGTCTACGACACCCACGACGACTTCTTCGGTGCGCTCGGGCCGGGAGCGCGGGAATGGACGGGCGCCGCGGCGTATCCCGAGCTGCGGACGATCTTCATGTGGCTCAGGGGCGGACCCGAGTCGTACCTCGAGACGACGATCGTTCACGAGGTGACCCACGTCGTCTTCTACGACGCGACCCATAATCCCTACCACGATCCGGCACATTGGCTGAACGAAGGGCTCGCGACCTGGTCGGAGCAGCAGTCCGACGCGTCGCAGCGGTCGACGGTGGCGTTCGAGGCGGCGAACGGGGGGCTGTTCGCGTTTCCGGCCATCGCGGCGCAGTTCCCGATCGGGTCGCGGGGCTCGAGCCTCTCGTACGCGATGGGGACGACCATGATCCAGATGATCATTGACGAACACGGCCGACAATCGATGGCGAGGTTGGCGACCGCCTACCGGACAGGGGCGACCGACGACGAGGCGCTTCAGGCCGCGACCGGCATGTCGGCCCAGGCGCTGTACGACGAGTTCTACGCGGCTTTCGGTGTCAGCGCGCCGAGCCCGGTTGAGCCCGCTCCCCTCCTGCCGTCGAACGTCGACAAGCCGGGCCAGGCGCCGGCGGCATCGCCGGGGGCTCCGGCCGCAAGCGCGGCGGCGGCACCGAGCGCCGGCGCGGGCGGCGGCGCGGCGGGGACGAGCTGGCTGGACGTTGCGGCGCTGGTGCTGGTTGGCCTCCTCATCGTCGGCGGCATGGTCGCAGCGTGGCGCGTGATGCAGCGCGTCGGGCACGCCGACCGCCCGTGAGCGCCAATCCGGGAGCCGGTCGCCGCCGGCTGCGCCTGCGGTCCCCGTGGTCGGTCACGGTGGCCATTGGCCTCGCGGCGATTGGCTTCGTGGGGGCCGCCCAGTGGAACTCGTCGATCGGGCGGCAGCAGTTCCTGAGTTCGGCGCAGCAGGCCCTCTCCGATCAGGTCGTCGCGCTCGAGCAGGAGCAGGCGGACCTCCGGCAGCAGGTCGGCGACGCGGAGGATCAGGTTCAGCAGTTCCAGGACGCGGCGACCACGAGTTCCACTGCGCTCGCAGCACTGAATCGTCAACTGGCGACCGCGCGCCTCTCGTCGGGGCTCACGGCAGTCGTCGGCCCCGGCTGCATCATCGAGATCGCCGATTCGGTGCGGCCGGTGCCGCCGGGGGAGAACGCCGCGGGCTATATCGTGCTGGTCGACGACCTCCGGGATCTCGTGAACGCTCTCTGGGCGTCGGGCGCGGAGGCGATCGCGGTCAACGACGAACGCCTCGTCGCCAGCTCGTCGATCTATGGAGTCGGTGCGTCCGTGCTCGTGAACACCGCGTTCCTGTCGCCACCATTCCGGATCGTCGCGATTGGGCCGGCCGGCCTCCTGGATCGCTTTCTCGAGAACCCCGCGTACCTCGGGCGCGTCGCCCGGCGCATCGATGCGTTCGGCCTCGAGTTCGCAACCCAGTCGGCGAGCGAGCTGACGCTGCCCGCATTCATTGGAAATACGCGGATGCGCTGGGCGGTGCCGACGGCGGCGCCCACGGCGGAGGCGCCGTAAGTGGGCACGCTTCGGGCGCAGTTGAGCCTCGCCGTCGTGGCGCTCCTGGTCGGACTATTGCTCGTCGGCCAGCTCCGCGCCCAGTCGCGCCCGAACGAGCTCAGCAGCCTCTCCGCCCAGGACCTCTCCCAGTTGATCGAGACCCTCTCGGCGAGGAACCGTGAGCTGCGCAGCGGGCTGGCCGACATCCGCGAGCAGCTTCGCGAGTACCGGTTCTCCGGCCCGCAGAGCCAGAGTGCCGTGGACGTCAGTCGCGAGGACCTGCGACGGATCACGGCATTTGCCGGCATGGCCGAGGTCACCGGGCAGGGGATCGAGGTCGACGTGACGGGGACCCTGGATGCGATCGCGCTGAACGACCTGATCAACGAGCTGCGGAACGCGGGCGCCGAGGCGATCGCGTTGGATGCCATTCGGATCACGGCCCGCTCGGTGGCGACCCAGGGCCCGCGCGCTCTCGTCGTGGACGGGGTCGACGTCGGCGAGCATTTCGTCCTGCGCGCGATCGGCTCGCCGGACGGCCTGAGCTCCGCCCTGCAGCGCCCCGGCGGCATCATCAGCCAGCTCGAGCAGTTCATCAATGCCACGATCGTCATCCGCGCCGCGGGCCAGCTCACGCTGCCGGCGACGGCCATCGACCTCACTCCGACCGCCGCTCAACCCGCCGAGTGATCAGGAGCGGTCGCCTTGACCGTGGATGAGGTGAGGCCCCAGAATGGGCGGCCCGCCCGTGGCCCTGCACGGGCCGATGACGAATCGCCGCGCCCGCGTACATCGCGGCGCGGCGCTCTGCGAGGATGATTTCGTTGCAATGATGTCGACGGAGGAACTGGGCGGACTCGCCCTCGATGCCGCCGAGCGAGCCGGCGCGGACTACGCGGATTGTCGCGTCGTCGAGCGTGAGACCGAGGCCCTTCACGTGAAGAACGGTGCGCTCGAGTCGAGCTCCGCCGATCGGAGCGCCGGCTTCGGGGTGCGGGTCCTGCGCAACGGGGCGTGGGGCTTCGCCGGGAGCGCCCTGCTCGAGCCCGACGAGGTGGAGCGCGTGGCGCGAGAGGCGGTGAGCATTGCTGCCGCATCGGCGACGGTCCCCGGAGCGCCGGTCGTCCTCGACGACACTCCGCCCGCCGTCGGCAGTTTTCGAACGCGATACCGTGAGGATCCATTCGCGGTTCCCCTCGAGGAAAAGCTCGGGATCCTGTTCGCGGCGGATGAGGCGATGGCCCGCGTCCCCGGCATCGCGGTCCGCGAGGGGAACATCGAAATCGCCCGCGAGCGGAAGCGGTTCGTGTCGAGCGAGGGGGCCGCGATCGACCAGGAGCTCATGGAGGCGGGTGCCGGCATCGAGGTCTCGGCGGTGAGTGATGGCGACATGCAGCAGCGCAGCTACCCGAATTCCTCGGGCGGTCAGCACGTCACCGGCGGTTTCGAGGCGATCCGCGCCATGGCGCTCGCCGAGCACGGCGAGCGGATCGCGGAGGAGGCGGTCGCGCTGCTCAGCGCGCCGGAGTGCCCGAGCGGCGAGATGACGATCGTCGTCGACTCGTCGCAGATGGCCCTCCAGGTCCACGAATCGTGCGGGCACCCGATCGAGCTCGACCGGGTGCTCGGCATGGAGGCGAGCTTCGCGGGGACGAGCTTCCTCACGCTCGACAAGCTGAACCAGCTGCAGTACGGCAGCGAGATCGTGAACATCGACGCCGATGCGACGGCACCCGGCGGGCTCGGAACCTTTGGCTTCGACGACGAAGGGGTGCCGGCCCAGAACGTCCCGATCGTTACCGGCGGCCGATTCGTCGGGTACCTGACCAGCAGGGAGACGGCGCCGATCATCGGCAGGCGCAGCATGGGCAGCAGCCGGGCGTCGGGCTGGAACGTCATCCCGCTGATCCGCATGACGAACGTCAGCCTCAGGCCGGGTGGGGCGGGTACGCTCGAGGACATGATCGCCGACACCGCCGACGGGCTGTATCTCGAGACGAATCGGTCCTGGTCAATCGACGACCGGCGGCTGAACTTCCAGTTCGGGACGCAGGTCGGCCGGCTGATCCGAAACGGCCGCCTGACGCAGCTCGTGCGCAACCCCACCTACACCGGCATCACACCGCGCTTCTGGGGCAGCTGCGACGCCATCGGCTCGGCGTCATCGTGGGTCCTGTGGGGGGTTCCCAATTGCGGGAAGGGTGAGCCGATGCAGACCCACCGCGTCGGCCACGGGGCCGCGCCCGCCCGGTTCCGGAACGTCCAGGTCGGCGTGGCTCGCTGATGCACGGCCCAGACGGCGACGAGGCGATAGACGCGCTCCTCGCCGATGCCCTCCAGCTGGCCCGCGGTGCGGACGCGGAGGCCGTTTACGTACGCCGGGACTCGGCGCTCACCCGGTTCGCAGGCTCGCACATCCACCAGAATGTCGGCGAGCGGGATGCGACCGTCCGCCTGCGGGTCGTCGACGATTGCCGAACCGGGGTTGCCAGCACGAACCGGCTGGATCGTGCCGGTCTCGAGGAGATGGCGCGCCGCGCGCTGGCCCTCTGCAGGCAGGCACGGCGCAACCCCGACGCGGCGCCCATTCCGGACGCATCGGTCGGTGGCTCGACGTCGCGGATCGGCCACGCGGCGGCGACCGCGGCGGCGACCCCGCAGGTGCGGGCGAACGGCGTGCGGGCCGTGGTGGACGCAGCTGCCGACGCCGGGCTGGAGGCCGCGGGGGCCTTCACGACCGAGGAGTCCACGCTGGCCGTGGCGAACTCGGCCGGCATCCACGCTCGGCAGGCGACGACCCTGGCCAAGCTCCTGACGGTCGTCACCGGGCCCGACGGGGCCTCGGGGTACGCTCAGGCAACTGCACCGGACATCGCCGCGCTCGACGCCCGGGCGGTCGGTGAGGAGGCCACGGACCGCGCCGCGCGCTCATCGGGTGCGATCGACCTGCCGCCGGGGGACTACACCGTCATCCTCGAGGAGTACGCGGTGGCGACGATCCTCGAGTACCTGGCCTTCGTGAGTTTCTCGGCGCTCGCCGTCGCCGAGGGGCGCTCGTTCATGGAGATCGGCGAGCGGGTGATGGGCAGCAACGTATCGATCTGGGACGACGGCAACGATCCGACCGGACAGCCGTTCACGATCGACTACGAGGGGGTCGCCAAGCGGCGGGTTGACCTCATCAGCGACGGGGTCGCGACGGCGGTCGTGCACGACGCGTCGACCGCCCGGCGCGCGGGCGTCGCGCCGACCGGCCACGGATTGCCCGCCCCGAACACGTTCGGCCCGCTGGCCTGGAACCTCTTCATGGCGCCGGGCTCGAGCTCAAAGACGGCCATGCTCTCCGCGGTCGAGCGCGGCGTGTGGGTGACGCGGTTCCATTACGTGAACATCGTCCAGCCCCGGCAGGCGGTCCTGACCGGGATGACGAAGGACGGGACCTTCCTCATCGAGGACGGTCGCGTGACGAAGCCGATCCGGAATCTGCGCTTTACCCAGTCGATTCCGGAGGCATTCGAGCGGATCGCGGCGATCTCGAGCGATACGCGGCTGGTGGCGGCGGAGTACAGCGGGATTTCGGCGCGCGTTCCGGCGCTGCAGATCGACGGCTTCCGGTTCACCGGCGCGACGGCAGCGGAATCCGGGGCGTGACGATGGCCCCGGTTGACCTGCGTCTCGAAGATGTCATTCGACTGCGACGTGCCCACCCGTGCGGCAGTCATACGTGGCGAGTGACGAGACTCGGCGCGGACATCGGGCTCGCCTGCGTGGGCTGCGGCCATCGGATCCTCATGGACCGGCTTGATGTCGAGCGGCGCTTCATGGCCTATGAGGGACGGGGACCCGAGCCCGGCTGATGGCGCACGGTGACCTTCCCCCGGTGATCGGCGAGGGCGACCTGAGCGGGGCGGGCAACGTCTTCCGTAATCGCAGCTTCGTCTCGCTGTGGACCGCGCAGCTCCTGAGCCAGCTCGCCAGCAACATGGTGCTCGCCGCCCTGATGGCGACGGTCGTCGAGGCGACCCGGTCGAACACGGCGAACGCGGTCCTGATCCTCACCTTCCTCTTTCCGGCGGTGGCCTTCAGCGCCGCCGCCGGGGTCCTCGTGGAGCATGCCGATGCCAAGGTGATCATGCTCGCCACGAACATCCTCCGCGCGGCCGGTGTCGTCCTCTTCATCTTCGTTGGCCACCAGGTCCTTCTGATCCTCGTCATCAACCTGTTCGTGGCCACGATGACGGCGGTCTTCGCGCCGGCCGAGCTGACGTCCATTCCCCGCATCGTCGAGCGCCACCATCTCATGGCCGCCAACTCCGTCTTCGTCCTCACGATCAACGCGACCTTTGCGATCGGGTTCGGCTTCCTGGGGCCGTTGCTGCTGACGACCGCCGGCGCAACCGCCGTCTACGTCGTGGTCGCGGTCATGTTCGGGCTCGCCGCGCTGGCGATCGTGCCGCTGCCGGCCGTGGTGCCGGAGCGGGTCAGCGCCGGCATCCGCGGCGCGGAAGCCGAACGCGCGGTCCGGGCCGTCGTGGACCAGGTCGTCGAGGGCATCACCTTCGTGCGCGGCCACCGACGGATCGCCTGGTCGCTGGCCTACCTGGGCATCGCCGCCAGCCTCATCGGGGTCATGGGCGCCATCGGTCCGGGATTCGCCACTGACATTCTCAAGCTGCGGCCGGAGGATTTCTTCTTCATCATGGGACCCGCCGGGCTTGGCGCGGTGATGGGAATCCTCTTCCTGAACGGGTACGGACGCGGGATCCCGAAGCGGCTGGTCATCGACATCGGCCTGGTGGCGATGGGCGTCACCCTGTTCGGCCTCGCCAGCGTGAAGCCGGTCACCTTCTTCCTGTCGCCCGCTTTCCAGCCCATCGAGCACAGCCTGCCGGAGGCGCTGGCGCCGATCATCAGCCTCATCGCGCTCGTGGTGATCATCGCCGTGACTGCCGGCATCGAGTACTCCTTCGTCGCGATCCCCTCGCAGACCGCGCTCCAGGAGGAGCTGCCGACCGACGTGAGGGGTCGAATCTTCGGCATCCTCAACACGCTCCTGTCCGTGGCGTCCTTCCTGCCGGTCCTGGTCGCCCCGGCCGCGGCGGACGTGCTGAACATCGTCTTCCCCGGGGCGGGCATCCCGGTCGTGATGGCCATCCTCGGGGCGATCACCCTGTGGGCGGGGATCGCATCGTGGCGTCGCAACGCGGCTGCAGGCCTCCATGGCCGCGGGGAACCGGCGAGCGAATCGGCGCCGGATGCGGAGGCGTGACGCCGAGCATCGACCGCTCGCCGGCGGAGCTCGTGCTGACCGGCGAGATCATCGTCAGCGCGGGGTCGCGCGGACTCGAGACGGCCGAGTCCATCGCGATCGGGGCTGGCCGGGTGCTGGCGGTGGGACGTCGGGCCGAGGTCCTGGGCACGTCCCGCGGTGCCCGGGAGGTGCTCGCCGAGGGGGTCATCGTCCCCGGCGTCCATGATTTCCACCTTCATCTGGTCGGCATGGCGCGAGCGCGGCACGAGGTGGTGCTCGATGCGCTGACGACCCGCGACGAGGTGACCGCCGCTCTGCTGGCAGCGGCCGCGGAAGGCCCCAGGACGGACTCGTGGATCCGTGGGCGCGGATGGCGAGAGGGGCTGCTGGACATTGATCGGCTCAATGCCGATCGGCGGCTGCAGGAGCGCCCGGCCCTCATCTACAGCCATGACGCCCACTCGGCATGGGCATCTCCCGCTGCGCTCCGCCTCATGGGGCTGGGCGAGGGCGATGAGCCGATCGGGGGGCGGATCGAACGCAGCCGCTCCGGCCACCCGACCGGCCTTCTCCGCGAACGAGCCTGCGACGCCGTCGAGGCGCGGGCTGGCCGGGTGGATGGGGAGGAGCTGGCTGCCGCCCTGCGCGAGACACTCGCCGAGCTGGCGGGCATGGGAGTCACCGGGGCCACCGATGCCGGGGACTCGTCCGCCGAGAACGGCATCGGTCGGGCGGCGGCGCTCGGGGACCGGGCCTCACGCCTGTGGGCGCGCGCATCGTTGCTTGACGGGCGCCTGCGTCTCAGCGTCAACGTCCCCGTTTCGGCCATCGAGGCCGCCGCGGGGCTAGGGATGCGGACCGGACGGCCGCTCTCCGGGACCCGCACCCTGCGCGGCGGATGGGCGAAGGCCTACGCGGACGGCGCTCTCGGTTCACGGACTGCAGCCCTGTTCGAGCCCTACACCTGTGGCGGCGGGCGCGGGATGCTCACGATGGGCGAGGCCGATCTCGACGACCGGCTGCGAGCGTCGACGCGCCACGAGATCCGGCTGGCGGTCCACGCGATCGGGGACCGTGCCACGGCTGGAGTGCTTGATGCCTTCGAGAGGGCCGGATCGCGACACGGACCGGGCGCGGACCGCGTGGAGCACCTCCAGCTCGTGCGTCCCGCCGATCGGGCCAGGATGGCACGCCTGGGACTCGTGGCCAGCGTGCAGCCGGTGCACGCGGCGGCCGATCGTCGTGCGGTCGAGGAATGCTGGGCAGACCGCGTCGAGCTCGCATATGCCTGGCGGGCGATGGCCGATGCCGGCGCGGCGCTCGCATTCGGCAGCGATGCCCCGATCGAATCGGCGAACCCATGGCTTGGGATCTTCTGTGCGGTCCACCGCCGCTTCCCGCACGAACCGCCGCCGGACTGGCGACCGGCCGCCGCGGTGACCGTGCCTGAGGCGCTCACCGCCTACACGCTCCAGCCGGCGCTGGCCATCGGCGCCGACGACGAGGGCCACCTCGGGGTCGGCGCACGCGCCGACCTGGCGATGCTGAACGTCGACCTTGCCACGCTGACCGCGGCCGACGAGCGCCTTGCCGACGTGCGCTCACTGCTGACGCTGGTCGATGGGGCGGAGGTCCATCGGGCCTGACCGCCGTTGCGTCCCCGCACCAGCCGCGTGCACTGCGCCGGCCGGCGACGTACGATGCACGCACCGAACAGGTGTTCGGGTTCAGTGCGGAGGAGGCGCATGGGCGAGCGCGAGGACGAACGGCAGACGTTTCATATCGAGGAAGAACGCCGCGCCCCGGTCGGCCCGGGTGCGGATGCGCCGCTGAGCAGTTCGTTCGACCCGGCGCGGCTCGACTTCGGCCACTACGCGGGCCGCACCGTGGAGGAGCTGGCCGCGGTCGATCCGGACTATCTGCGCTGGCTGGAGTGGCATCCGTCCGGAGTGCGCTACCGCGCCGAGATCCACCGCGTGCTCGGGAGCGTGCCACTGTCGACCGACTGGAACCGCTGACGGTCCGGCGGGGAGCGGCCCGCGAAACGGAACCCGCCGCGTGCCCTGGATGCGGTGTGGTGCTGCCATCGGCCGAGGTGCCGATCGGGCGCCGGATGAACGTATCTCCCGCCTGCTGGCAGCGCTGGACCGACCTTCTCGGGTTTGAGGCTGAGCATCTGCCGGCCCTCAGGCGCCACCACCAGCTGGCGGTGGACACCTACGGCGCGCAGCACGGTGGCGGCCGGACGCCGGCCATCTCGGTGCCCTTCTCGCTCCTCGGACTGCAGCTCGCACTCGAGGCGGGGTGGTCCGGCACCGCGGTGCGCGCCGCCCATCAGTACCTGGCGCAGCGCGACGAGGGGTGGCCACGCTTCGTGCCGCCGGATGCCCCGCATTGGCTGACCGTCGCAGCCGTTGCGACGTCCGTGACTGTCGCCGAGCACCCGCAGCGGATCCAAGCCTGGGCTGCATCCGTGTGGGGCGCGTGGCGCGGCGACCACGAGCGCGTGCGCTCCTGGGCTGCAGCCGTGCTGCCCGCCGACGTCCGAGGGCGCCTCCAGGCGAGTTGATTGCCGGCCGCCCTGGCGGCCACAGCAAGTGCCTGTCCGTTTCGGGCCATCCGACACTTGTCATGTTGGCCGAGCCGCATGATCGTTGGAACGCCCCGGGGATGGTGTCAACGTCTCGGGTGGAGGTCTGGCGTGCCATGGGTACGAGCGCAGTATTCGTCGACCGACAACTGAACGGGCACCGGATCACCGTGATCGTGGAGGAACCCGCCCACGTCGACGCGCTGCGCGCATCGCTGCGGGACGCAGGGTTCGCCATCGAGTCGATTGAGGTGGGGCTGGACACCGCGTGGGACATCGCGGCGACCTGCCCGGATCTCGTGATCGTGCATGTCGCATCGTCGGCTGCCAGGCGCGCCGCGCGGGGACGCGTCAACGAGCTCCGCGCCCATCCACGCCTCCGCCTGGTGCCGGTGATCCTCTGCGCTCCGCGCGGAGTCCGCCCGATTCGGATCCCACCGACGGAGCGCGCGCATCTGGAGGTCCGCGAGGTGCCGCTCACCGGCACCGCGCTCCGTGAGCTGGCGGGCCACCCGGCCTGACCTTCGGCGGCTGAGACCGCGCGGCTGCTTGTGCGCCGCGTAGGATGCCGGCGTGACGCCTGTGCCCGACCATCGCCTGCTCCGGGTGCTTGCGGCGGCTCTCGCGCTGCTCGCCGTCACCTCTGCAGTCATCGGCCTGGGCCTGTCGCTTGACCTGTTCGCGAAGGCTTCGGAAGTGCCTGAAACGGCCGATCTGGTGGAGCGCCTTCTTGCCGAGCGGGCGCACGATGCGCAGATCTATGGACCGATTGTGATCGGGTCCACCGCCACGCTCGGGGTGTTCCTTGTCCTGGTCCTGCTCGGTGCCGCCCTGAGGCACCGTGCTCCACCCGGCGTCGCCCGCGACGTCATGCTGGTGCTCCTCGTGGTCGGCGCTGTCCTCGGAATTGCCGGGCAGCTCGTCAACCTCGCCTTCCATCAGCAGGCCACCTACGGCTACTGCGAGTGCGACTACCGGAGCCAGGCGATCATCAGCCAGGCCTATGCACTGAACACCAGCGAGCGCATCGAATACTGGCTGACGATGGGCGCCTCCTCGATCGTAGGCGTCGGGGTGGCCGTCGCCAGCCAGCTGCTCAACCTCAGCCGCCCCTGGCGCTGGTTGTCGTACCTGATTGGCGTTGGGGCGCTCGTGGCCGTTGTGCTGCGCTATGCGGATCTGGAGCTGGCAACGAGCGTCGTGCTGGGGATCGTGCTGGGGATCGCCCTTCCCATCTGGGCGATCATCCTGGCCCGAACTCCTGAGCGGCCACCCCGGGCTGAGGGTTGACGGCCCGCCGCCTGAGGCTCGTCAGTCGCCATCGGGACCCGAAAGCGCTAAAGTGCTCTTCCCGAGCACAAGTCGAGCGATCGAAAGGGGCGGCTAGCTCAGCTGGTTAGAGCACTTGCTTGACATGCAAGAGGTCACTGGTTCGAGTCCAGTGTCGCCCACCACATACCCTCTCACTGAGCACGAATGGACCGCCATAACGGCGGTCCTCAGGTCGCGGCGAGCCCCGTGACGATGCGGTCTCGATCCGGATAACCGTTGCGCGCCCCGGCTCGTTCCACGCTCAGCCCCGCGGCGAGATTGGCGGCCCGCGCCGCCTCCAGGAGCGGGGCCCCGGTCGCGAGCCATGCGGCGAGCACGCCGCAGAACGCGTCACCGGCGCCCGTGGCGTCGACGACCTGCGAGACGTCGTGGCCCGGGAGCTCCGTCACGCCGTCCGGGGTTACGACCCGCACTCCACGGGAGCCGCGCGTCTCGATGATCCGCGTGACGCCGGCGGCGCGCAGCCGCGCGAGCGCCGCGTCGGACGCGCCCGCCCCTCCCAAGACGGGAATCTCTCGCTCGTTGGCGACGAGGATCGGATCGGCATCGAGGACCGCGTTCGGCAAGCGGCGCGCTGGGGACGGGTTGACGATCACGTCGACGCCGGTCCGGGCTGCGACGCGCACGGCATCGACCACAACCTCCATCCGAACCTCGAGTGAGACGAGCAGCAGCCGGGAACCCGCCAGGGCACCCTCGAGGCCGGTTGTCTCCACGCGGCCGTTCGCCCCCCGGGCAACGACGATCTGGTTCTGACCGTCGGGCGCCACCGCGATGAGCGCGATGCCGGTCGCGCCGGGCGCCGTGGTGAGCCACGTCACGTCGATGCCTTCGGCGGCGAGGCCCCCACGCAGCCAGGCTCCATCGGGATCGGACCCGACCGCGCCGACCACCCGCACAGCCGCACCCGCTCGGGCGGCCGCCACCGCCTGGTTGCCGCCCTTCCCGCCCGCGTGGCGCTCGAGTTCGGCGCCCAGAGCCGTCTCTCCGGGACCGGGGAGGGCCGGAACCCGGACGACGAGGTCGACGTTCAGCCCCCCAAGGACGGCGACGAGCCTCGAAGTCGCGTCCGTGCTCGGCATCGCGGGCTATCGTAGACCGATGGAATCCGGACCGGCGCCACGACCGGCGGGCGTGATCTTCGACCTCGACGGCACGCTGGTGGACACCGTGGAAACGCGCATCCGGGCCTGGATGGCCGCCTTTGCGGACGCGGACATTCCCGCGACCCGGGACCAGGTGGCGCCGCTCATCGGCTCGGACGGCCGGCGGTTGGCTCGCGAGGTCGCGGCCGCCGCGGACCTCGAACCATCCGAGGAGCGCGACGAGCGGATCGATCGGCGCTCCGGCGAGATCTACGGCAGGCTGAACCGAGCGCCACGGCCGCTGCCGGGCGCACACGAGCTGCTCGACGCGATCGAGGCGGCAGGGATCCCGTGGGCCATCGCCACCAGCTCGCGGTCCGAACAGGTCACCGCCTCGGTCCGAGCACTCGGCCTGGCACGGCCCCCACGCATCGTTGATGGCAGCCACGTCGAGCATGCGAAGCCGGCGCCGGATCTCCTCCTGCTCGCGGCCGCGGAGCTCGCGATCGCGCCGGCAGCGACGTGGTACGTCGGCGACAGCACCTGGGACATGGAGGCGGCGCGCGCGGCGGAGATGATCCCCATCGGGGTCACGGCAGGCTCCGTCATCGACGACGCCGGTCTGCGCGCCGCCGGGGCGCGGGTCGTGGTGCGCACGCTCGCGGAGCTGCGCGCCTGGATTGGCGACTGAGGTCCGACCGGATGCCGCTCGAGGGCTATCGCGCCAAGCGCAACTTTGCGCGGACCCCGGAGCCCGAACCGGGGCCGATCCAGGACGCCAGCGGGCGTTTCGTCGTCCAGCGGCATCGGGCCAGCCGTCTCCACTACGACCTGCGTCTTGAGATCGGCGGCGTGCTCGTGAGCTGGGCCGTTCCGCGCGGTCCGACGCTCGATCCCGATCAGCGGCGGATGGCGGCCCGCACCGAGGACCATCCGATCGAGTACCTCACCTTCGAGGGCGCCATCCCTGCCGGCGAATACGGGGCGGGCGACATGATCGTGTGGGACTGGGGCACGTTCGAGCCCGAGGAAACGAGCGACGCCGCCGCGGCGATCGGGGCGGGCGAGCTGAAGTTCCGGCTCCACGGCGAGCGTCTGCGAGGCCGCTTCACGATCATTCACACCGGCGGTCGGCGGGACGCGATGGGGCGCCCCTCCGATCCGGGCCAGTGGCTCCTGATCCATAAGCGCGACGAGGCGGCGGTGGCCGGCTGGGACCCGGAGGCCCTTCCGGCCAGCGTGCGGTCGGGCCGCACGAATGACGAGGTGGCCGCTGCGGCCCCTCCTCATTTCGAGGCGCCGCCACCGGAACCGGAAGGAGCGCCGGACCTTTCCGAGGCCCGCGGGGCGCCGATGCCGGATTTCATCCCGCCGATGCTGGCCACGCTGGCGGATGGCGCCTTCGACGATCCCGACTGGCTGTTCGAGGTGAAATGGGACGGGTACCGCATCGAGGCGGTCGTCCGCTCCGGTGAGACGAGGCTCTGGACCAGGAGGCGGGTGGATGCCGCCCGCTACGCTCCCGAGCTCGTCGGGGAGGCATCGTGGATCGCCGCCAGCGAGGCGATCGTGGATGGCGAGATCGTGGCGCTGGACGCCGCCGGCAACCCGTCATTCGGCCTTCTCCAGGAGCGCAGCGGGCTGGCCGCCCTCGAGCTCGCAACCCGGCGTCGCACGGCTCGGCCGCGCGCGCGGCACCGGATCGCGGGGCCATCCCGCTGGCGTACATGGTCTTCGACCTGCTGCACGTCGACGGCCAGACGCTGCTCGACGTCCCACTCGTGCACCGAAAGCGCCTGCTCCGGCGCCTCCTGCGCCCGCACCCGGTCGTACGGTTCGCGGGCCACGTCTTCGGGGAAGGGGAGGCATTCATGCGCGCCGCCGCCGAACGCGGCCTCGAGGGCGTTGTCGCGAAGCGTCGGGAGAGCCGATACCTCCCGGGCCGGCGCGGCGCCGACTGGCTCAAGGTCAAGCTCCGCCGCGAGCAGGAGCTCGTGGTGGTCGGCTGGCTGCCCCGCCAGGGGAGCGTCGACGACATTGGTTCGCTCGTGGTGGCGGTGAATGGCGAGGAGGGACTGCGCCACGCGGGCCAGGTCGGCAGCGGCCTCGATCGACGCACCCGGGCCGAGCTGCGGCAGCTCCTCGAGACGCTCAGGCGCCCGGATCCCGTGCTCGAGGGGGCGCCGTCGCTACCTGGTGCGCGCTGGGTCGATCCCCAGCTCGTGATCCGCGCCGAGTTCTCCGAGTGGACGGCGGACGGCCTCCTGCGTGCCCCCGCGTTCAAGGGCGTCGAGCCTGATCGCGAGCCGGCCGCCGTGATCCGCGAGGATGCCGTGCCGGTGGCGCGCCTGCTCCGGCGGTCGCGGTCGACGCGGCCCGCGGCCGCGTCGCAGGAGAGCCCGCTGCTCGGTGCGTCGGCGGAAGAGCTGCAGGCGCTCGACGCGATGGACGGCGACGGGCCTTGGGCGGTGGCCGGCCACGAGGTCCGCCTGACGAACCTCGACAAGGAGCTGTTTCCGGCGCCCGGTGGGGACGCCGCGCTCACGAAGCGAGACCTCGTCCGCTACTACGTCTCGGTCGGCACCTCGCTCGTCCCGCATCTCGCGGCTCGCGGACTCACCCTGCAGCGCTTCCCGGACGGCGTGGGCCGGCCCGGATTCTGGCAGAAGGACCTTCCCGGCCACGCGCCGAGCTGGGTGGCGCACTGGACGTACGTCGGTCGGGACGGGCCGAAGCGCTACGTCGTCGTGGATCGCGTCGCAACACTTGCATGGCTCGCACAGGAAGCGGCGGTCGAGCTCCACCCGTGGACCTCGACGATCGATGCTCCCGACCGGCCGAGCTACGCGCTCATCGACATCGACCCGGGGGCCGCGACCACGTTCGACGAGGTCCTCGTCCTGGCGCGGCTGTATCGGTCCGCCCTTGAGCACCTGGGGATCGTGGGCCTCCCCAAGGTCACCGGCCAGCGCGGGATCCAGATCTGGGTGCCGATCGCACGTCGCTACACGTTCGACGAAACGCGAGGCTGGGTCGAGACACTGTCGCGCGCGGTCGGTGCCACCGTGCCGGACCTCGTGAGCTGGGAGTGGTCGAAGCGCGATCGAAAGGGTCTCGCGCGGCTCGACTACACGCAGAACGCAGTGAACAAGACCCTTGTCGCGCCCTACGGCGTGCGACCCGCTCCGGGGGGACCGGTCTCCGCCCCGATCCTGTGGGACGAGCTCGAGGATGAGACGCTCCGCCCGGATGGGTGGACGCTCCGCTCACTCCCGGATCGCCTGCGCCGTCTCGGTGACCTGTTCGCAGCGAAGGCCGTTGGCGAACAGGAGCTGCCGAGTATTTGACCGGACAGCACGACGCCGCCGGCGAATTTCATTCGCCATGCGGCGTGGCTTCCCCCCCGCCGGTAGACGTCTCGGCCTACGGCCAGCTGCCGCCCGTGGTGCAACCGAGCACCACTGTGGCGAAGCTCAGAGCCGACAATGTGGCCAGGGTCGCGGCGGCGAGAATCGATCGCATGATCGTGCTCGATCGCATTGCTGACTCCTGTCTTGATTGCGGCGGGTCTCGACGAGATCCGCTCCCGTCGCTCTACCCTCCGCGAGGGCAGGAGCCACTTCAATGGGCCATGCGTACCGGCGCCCGCGGTTCTCGCGGTACTTTCGGTGGTGCGCGCAGTCAATTCCTGCTTGCCAGCGCGTGTACACTGCGGTCATGCCGAGAACTCGAGTGAGCGCCCGCCCCTCGGAGCAGGACGAGGCGCTGGCGCAGCAGATCGGGCAGCGGCTGCGCGAGGCGCGGAAGCGCGCGGGCCTGACCCAGCAGCAGCTTGCGGGTGAGCGCTACACGAAGGCGTACGTCAGCGCGCTGGAGACGGGAATCGCCCGCCCATCCATGGTTGCGCTCAGCTATCTCTCGGATCGCCTGGCGCTGCCGCCAAGTCACTTCCTTGACCAGCAGTCGCCCGCCTGGACGCGGCTCGAGGTCGACATGCAGCTGGCGTCCGGCGAGTGGGAGCGAGCGGCCGGCGGTTATGCTGCACTCCTGGAAGAGGCTCCAGACGACCAGGCGCGCGCCGAGATCCTCCGGGGACGCGCAGAGGCCCTAGTCCGGCTCGACCTGGGCCGGGAGGCTGTCGCAGCCGCTTCCGAGGCGGCCCGTCGGTTCGGAGAGTTGGGACGAGTTGCGGATGAGGCGCTGGCGCGCTATTGGCTGGCGTACGGGCTCTACCTCTCGGATGCCGAGGCAGATGCGCGGAGCATGCTGACGGGGCTGCTCGAGCGAGTGCGGGCGGGTCTCAAGGTCGAGCCGGAGTTCGAGATGCGCCTGCTCATGTCGTTGGCCGCGGTCGAGTCCAAGAGCGGCAACTACGCGGAGTCGCTCGCGCACCTGGAAGCCGCCCGCGGCATGGCGGACGACCTCGATGACCGACGCCGGGCGCACTTCCTCTTCAACCTCGCGATCAGCTACCGGGAGACCGGTGACGTGGAGGGCGCCATCCGCACCGGGACCCAGGGCCTGGCGCTGCTTCGCGCCGCGGGAGCGTCATTCGAATCGGCCCAGATCGAGAACGACCTGGCGCTTGCATACCTGGCGGCCGGCAACGTGGAGCGCGCGCGTGAGCTCGCGGCCCAGGCTCGCGAGCAATTCGAGCACGCCCACGACTCGCGCTATCTCGCCGCCGTGCTGGACACCGAGGCCCAGATTTCCCTGGCCGCCGGCGAGCGTGAACTGGCCGTCACGACGGCTCGCTCCGCCGGCGACATGGCTCGCAAGGCCGGCAACCGGGGCGTCGAGCTGAGCGCCATCCTCACCGAGGCCCGAGCCCTCCGCGAGGCGGGTGACGTAGCCACCGCCGAGGCTCGCTACGCGCAGGCGGCCGCGCTCGCGCGGTCCAGCCAGGTCGGCGCTCGGCTGCGAGATGTCCTCCGAGAATGGGCGTCGCTGCGGGCCGACACCGGCGATCACCGTGGGGCCTACGAGCTCACGAACGAGGCGCTCGCGGTCAACTGACCCCCCGATTCGGTCAACCGTGTATTGACAGGGCGGGTCTGGTGCGGATATGTTCACCGAAAGAGTTGGCAGTGGGCACCCGCCGGGCGACCGGCGGGCCAACTCAGCACCCGGGGGAGGCGGGATCGGGGAGCGGGCACATCTCCGGTCCCGTCCGTGTGTTCATGGCGTGGCCAGCAGTGTGAATTGACCGATGGCGGTCGGCGCCGTCTCGCCGTCGACGTAGATTCGCATCTCGTAGTCGCCGGCCCCCCACGCGGTCAGTAAGCGGTCGGCCGGCACCTGGAACCCGAACGTGAGCGGGTCGGGGAGAATCTTCTCGTCCGACGGTGCTTGGACCTCGACCGGCTCGGGCGACTCGAGGCGGAGCACCTGGACCAGGATCGAGTCGGTCCCCGGTGGGTGGTCCAGGGTCACCGAATAGGCGAATGGATCGCCGCTTCGGAAGCGACTCTCGGCTGGGGACGCCAGGTTCGTGCCGGGCTGAAGGCCAGTGCCGAATGCGATGGACAGTGTCGCGTCCGGCGTCGGCGTCGAGCGGGCGGCCTCGACGCCGCTCTCGGTGGATGGCCTGCCAACGACGACGGCGAGTGCGACGAGGGCAGTCACCGCGACCGCCCATCCGATGATCGGCCCCACCCGCCGGCGGCCGGGGGATTCCGTTCCGCGTGGTCGTGCCTGCGTTCGTCGGCGAACCATGCCGGGGACCACTGTACCGCCTCGGTTCGGGCTACGATGAGGCATGCCGCGCCGCGTTTTCGTGTTCGACCAGCCGGATCGGGTCGTCGTCGACGCGATCGGCCCGCCAGGCTCCCGGACGTTCTACCTGCAGGCCCGAAGCGGTAAGGCGGTCGTCTCCGTGTCGCTGGAGAAGACTCAGGTCGTGGCCCTGGCCACGAGGATGGATCAGCTCCTGAGCGCCATCGGCTCAAGCTCGGACCCAGCCGTCACCGATGCCGATGACGCGCCGCTCGACGAGCCCCTCGTAGAGGTGTTCCGCGCGGGGCCAATGGCCCTGTCGTGGGACGCCGAAAGCGAATCGGTCGTGCTCGAGGCTCAGCCCGCGGAACCGGGGGGCGAGTTCGCGCAGCTGCCGGACGAGGCGGTTGAGGGGCCCGACCTGATGCGCGTGCGACTCAGCACCGCGGTTGCGCGTGACATGGTGCGGCGCGCCGCGCGAGCGGTCATGGCCGGGCGGCCAACCTGTCCGTTCTGTGGCCAGCCGCTCGACCCGACCGGCCACTTCTGCCCGAGTCGCGAGGCCCATCTCAATTGACGCGCGAACCCGATCCGGCGGCCCACGCGGGTTTCGGCAAGGAGCTTCGCATCGACTGGATCCCCGCTGCACTGCTGGGGGGGACGGGGGCCGATGTGGGACTGACCGGCCTGCCCGGCAAGCGAGGAACGTCGCAGCGCTACCCGGGGCGGGTCTATCGTCGGAACCTCGACGAAGATCTGGCCGCGCTGTTCGCGGCAGACGTGCGAACCCTCATCCTCCTCGTCGAGGACGACGAGCTTCGACGATGGAGCCACCTCGACCTTGCCGCGCGGGCGCGCCGGCTCGGACTCGTCGTCCACAGGCACCCGATCCCCGACGGCCAGCCTCCGGCATCGGTCGAGAGCATGGAGTGCATCCTCGCCGAAGTCGATGAGGGTCGGAGGCTCGGGCGCGTGGCCATCGCGTGCATGGGCGGGGTTGGCCGTTCCGGGACCGTCGCGGCCTGCGCGCTCGTGCGAGCGGGCCTCGACCCTGGTGCCGCGATCGCCCAGGTCCGCGCCACCCGCCATCCGACCGCGGTGGAGACCGCCGCCCAGGAGGCGTTCGTCCGCGCGTTTCCGCGCACCTCGGGGCGAACCGCGAGGGTGGTCTGAGCTCGTAGACTTGGCGAGTGCGCCGGTTCGACGACATCGTCCTGGGCATGGGCGGGATGGGAAGTGCGGCCGCGTATCAGCTCGCGAGACGCGGCAGGCGGGTGCTCGGCCTCGAGCGGTACGACCTCCTCCATGAGCAAGGGTCGTCGCACGGGCTGACCCGCATCATTCGGCTCGCCTATCACGAGGATCCGTCATACGTCCCGCTCCTGCAGCGGGCGTATGAGCTGTGGCATGAGCTCGAGGCCAGGGCGGGCGAGCAGCTGCTCGTCATGACCGGATCTCTCGAGGCGGGCCCGGAGGACGGGGTGATCTTCACCGGCGCGGCGGAGGCCGCACGGCTCCACCATCTCGCTCACACGATTCTCGATGGGCCGCAGATCGCATCCCGGTTTCCGGGGTTCGCCCCGCTGCCCGCCGGCACCGCGGGCGTCTGGCAGCCGGATGGCGGCTTCCTCCTGGCCGAGCGCTGCATCCTGGCTCACGTGAACCAGGCGCTGGCCCATGGCGCCGAGCTGCGGTTCCGCGAGGCAGTCAGGGAGTGGGAGCAGACCGGATCGGGCTCCGGCGTGGTGGTGACCACCGAGCGCGACCGGTACGAGGCCGATCGCCTCGTGGTCTGCGCCGGGCCATGGGCCGGCGAGCTGCTCCCCGAACTGGCGCACGCCGCCGTCCCGGAACGGCAGGCGCTGGTCTGGATCCAGCCCGGGGAGCCGGATCGCTTCGCGGTGGGAAAGTTTCCCGTCTTCGTGCTCGAGGAGGTGGGCGGCCTGTACTACGGCTTTCCGGTCCATGACTACCCCGGGGTGAAGCTCGGCTTTTACCACCATTTCCGTGAGCCGATCGATCCGAACCAGGCCGACCGCGAGACAACGGATCGAGACGAGGCGGTCCTCCGCGCATTTGCCAGGGAGCGGCTCGTCGCGGTCGATGGACCGACGATCATGGTCAAGGCCTGCATCTTCACGAATTCGCCGGACGAGCACTTCATCATCGGCCCCATGCCAGATGCTCCGCAGGTGATCGTCGCCGCCGGGTTCTCCGGCCACGGCTTCAAGTTCTGCTCCGTTGTGGGCGAGGTGCTGGCAGACCTCGCCATGCTCGGCGCAACGTCCCACCACATCGAGCTGTTCGCGCCGGCGCGGGTCCTCTAGCACCGTTCAGGACGCCCGAGCGCGGGGCCGACGGGATGACGGCCGACGGTACGGGTCGGGTACTGCACCAGACCGCACCTGGTCGGATCGGTGCAGTCGCCTCGAACACGGGCCGGCACTGGAGGTACCAGTTCGTCATGGCCGAGTCGACCCATGACCCGCATCCTCGCCGCGTCAACCTCCCGCTGACCAAACGACAGGATGCAGCACGACATGACCACCCAGATGTGGAGCTCGCCAACGACCCCGACCCGTCGGGCATTGCTTGCCGCGGGGATCGCGACAGTCGCCTTCTCCCTGGTGCTCTCGATCGTCCCGACCCTCGCCAAGACGGACAACTCGGGCACCGTCAAGATTCACGACGCCACCACCAGTGATGACGTGTCCGAAAGCAACGATCCGCACGTCTGCAGTTTCTGGGTCTCCTTCTCGGATCCCTCTGCCGCCTGGAGCGGCACCTGGGCGGTGCTCAGCTGGCCCCCGACGGGCGACAAGTCCACCGTTGACTCGGGTTCATTCGACACGACTGGCGATGGGTTCGACGTCACCGGGACGCTGACGTACGCGCCGGGTCACTACCGCTTCGAGTGGCAGACATCGGGCGTAAGCAACTCGAAGACGAAGACCCTGTGGATCTCGGACGACTGCGTCCCGGCCGAGGCCGAAGTGACCTCCACGCCAACGCCCACGCCAACCCCAACCCCGACCCCAACGCCCACGCCAACGCCCACGCCAACCCCAACGCCAACCCCAACCCCAACGCCCACCCCAACGCCGAGCGAGTCGGACTCGGGGGATCCGGTGAGCGCCTCTGACACCGCAACGCCGACGCCGACGCCGACGCCGACGGAGTCCGACCCCGGCGATGAGGTGACCACCACCGACCCGACACCGACGCCGACGCCGGCCCAGCCAGGGTCGACGACGCCAAGCCACGACCCGACGACGCAGCCCACGACGGAGGCGCAGAGCCAGCCCGAGCAGGAGGTCGAGAGCACCACGTCGAACGGTGGCGACACGATTCCGGACACCGGGATGGGAGACCAGCCGGCCGGGTTGCTCGCAGCCCTGGGCGTGCTGCTCATCGTGGCCGCCCATGCCAACACACGCCGCTCGAAGCTGCCCGGTGGCGTGTAGCTGACGGTCTTCGTCAGCGCGGAGGCAGTCCCCCTGCGTCACGAGTGTGGCGCGGGGGGACTTCGCGTCAGGCGGGGACCCGCTCGAAGGTCAGCGCCCAGCGGCAGGTGGACGTCACGGTCATGAACAGGTCGCCGGTCAGCTCCGGGTGATCGCTGAAGAATTGCGGGTACAGGACGCCGGGTGCCACGACGGATCCGGTCGTGCTGCGGATCGCCTGCACCGGGTTGCCGCTCCCAGACCGGAGGTCGACGGCGAACGAACAGCCGTCCGGCGTCGGCGGTGCGATGACCCAGTCGATCTGAAGGTTTGCGTCGGTGATTCGGACCGGACCGTATTCGCCGTCCGTATCGTTCGCGAAGCCGGCGATGAATGGGTTGTCGGCGACGTCCAGGACCGTCGGCACCAGCCATGGGTCGGGATTGAATCCCGCGGCAATCCATCCCTGTGTGAATTCGGGATCGCCGGCGTCGACGTCGTCGACGAGGTACCACCCGTAGTCATCCCAGAAGAGCGGGCCCTGGGCGATCAGCAGCCCCGCCCCCTCGGGCAGGAGACCGGTCACCACCCGCTCATCGGTCCCGGGGCGAGCGTGTACCCGCAGGCCGGCGATGTGCGTCTCAACCGTGGACCCCGCTGTGTAGACCGGCACCGCGTCAGGGTTGCCGGTTGGCGCCGGGGTTGGCCCGTCCGTCGGGAGCGGTGTGGGCCCCGTCACGGATGGCGTCACCGATGGGGCGGCCGACGCGCCCGATGTGCGCGGGCCGACCGACGCAGCGCCCGATGGCGAGGCGGTCGGCAGCGTGGCATCGCACGACGCGAGCACGAGGGCGCAGGCCCCCAGCAACACGGCGGTCGAGCGGCGGAGCACCACGGTCGTTCCCTCCGGCATTGAAAACAGCCTACGCCTCGTCTGACGTTCATGACATCCGCGTCGTTGCGTCACGCAGCAGTCATCGACCTGTCGTAGGCTCTTCCGATGAGCGCGAAGATCACGAAGAGCGACCGCGAATGGGCGAACGAGTTGGGGCCCGAGCAGTACCGCGTCCTGCGCCAGAAGGGGACCGAGCGCGCCTTCACCGGCGACCTCTGGGACGAGCATCGGGCCGGGACCTATCGATGCGCGGGCTGCGGAGCCGAGCTCTTCACCTCCGAGACCAAGTTCGAGTCCGGGACGGGATGGCCAAGCTTCTACGACACGGTGGAGCCCGGGGCCGTTGACCAGGTCGACGACAACAGCCTCTTCATGCGCCGGACCGAAGTGACGTGCTCGTCGTGCGGTGGCCATCTTGGGCACCTCTTTCCGGATGGCCCGGGTCCGACCGGACTCCGCTACTGCATCAACTCCGCTGCACTCAGGCTCGAGCCGGCGGGCGGCGTTCCCGATGACGGCACTCCCGATGGCGGGGGAGCGGGTGGCGCGGACCACGAGTGACGGACTCGACCCCGCGCAGCACCGCGCGGTGGCCGTCGCGCTGTTCAACCGTGTCTGGGGGCTGCTCGAGGCCGATTCGCGAACGAGGGAGCAGGACGACGAGATGATGCACGCTGCGCACGCCTCCCGCTGGCATTGGGCACACGCCGATGCGCCGGACGAGGTCCAGCGCCTCGCCGTGGGCGAATGGCAGTGCGCGCGCGTCTACTCGGAGCTTGGCCGGGGCGAGCCCGCGGTGTACCACGCGCGGCGCGGCCTTGAGCTTGCGAGCCGACCCGGCGTGGAGAGCTGGGTCCACGCATCGGCCTGCGAGGGAATGGCACGCGCCCTCCGTGCCGCCGGCGACGCTCCGGCGTTCGCCGAATGGCGGGATCGTGCCCATGCGGCGGTGGCGGCCATCGAGGACGCCGAGGACCGGGAGGTCCTGGAGCGGGACCTCGCCACGCTCGACGCCTGATCAGCCCGCCTGGAGCAGCGCCGCCAGCTCTCGCGCGTTCGTGGTTCCGTAGTTCGCGTAGCAGTTGTTCATGAGGACGTGCACGTCGTGGGCGGCGGTCGCCGCGGCCCGAACGCGGGGCACCCACTCGCCGAGCTCATCGGCGCCATAGAGGTAGCGGAAGCGCTCGACGACCGGGATCCCCTTCGCCTCCCATGTCTCGGTCCGACGTCCGTGAAAGCGAACGACCGCGAGCTGCGGTGAGGTCACTGCGCTGACCGGCGGGACGGCACTCGGCGTCTGCGGCTCGTCGACCATGACGAGCGGGATCTCGTGGTCCTCGAGAAACCGGAGCGTGCGCTCAACGTTCTTTTCGTTGAACCACGTGCCGCTGCGGAACTCGACCGCCATCGGCACGTCGGCCAGCCGCACCTTCGCCTCGATGATCGCATCCCGGCTCTCGTTGGACGGAAACGTCCAGCGCGGGTACTGGAGGAAGACCGCACCGAGCTTGCCGGCCGAGTGGAGCGGCTTGAGCGCGTCGAGGAACTGGTCCCAGACCGCGTCGTAGATCTCTGGTGGGAGATCCCTCCCGTAGATCCGCCGCTTGTCAAGGAGCTCCGCCGGCAGCTCCTCGCGGAGCTCGCGCGGCAGGCGCTTGACCTCCGACGGCTGCCCGGTCATTAGTGCGTGGGCCTTCACGTCGAACGTGAAGTCAGGCGGCGTCCGCTCGAGCCAGGCCTCGCCCATACGACGGGAGGGGAGCGCGTAGTACGTGGCGTCCACCTCGACGACCGGGAACTGATCGGCGTAGAAGCGCAGCCGGGCTTCAGCGTTCGTGGCATCCGGCGGGTAGAACACGCCGGGCGCGGTCATCGTCGGATCCGTCCAGGATGCAGTCCCCACGCGAACGGTGCCGGCGCCCAGCTTGAAAGGCGCCCTGGCGGCTTCTGCGTAGCGCTCACCTTGCTGGGCAGCCAGCTCAGCGCCGGGATCGTGTCCCTCGGCCATGGCGCAAGTCTAGGTGAGCTAGAGTCTGGCCATGGCGCGCGTCCTGGTGCTAGGCGGCGGCTTCGGCGGGATCGCCACGGCGGTCGCACTTCGCGAGGGCATCTCGGAGGCGGATGAGATCATCCTCGTCGATCGGCGAGACGACTTCGCGATGGGGATCCGCAAGACCTGGCACATCCTCGGCATCTCGCCGCTCGCGTACGGGACTCGCCACCTCGGCGCGCTCTCCAGGCGCGGCATCACGTTCCGCCGCGGCGAGATCACCGCGATCGACCCGGCAGCACGGTCCGTGATCGTAGACGACGAGGTCGTGGAGGCCGATGCACTGGTCGTGGCCCTGGGTGCCGCCCACGAAATGGGCGCGATTCCGGGCCTGGCCGAGCATGGCGTTGACGTCTGGAGTCTCGAGAGCATGGAGCACGCACACGCTGCGGTTGACGGGTTGCGGGGTGGTCGGGTCGTTGTGGGCATCTTTGGCACCCCCTACAGCTGTCCACCGGCCCCCTACGAGCTCGCCCTGTTGCTGGCGGAGCGGTTCGGGGAACGGGCCATCGACGCCCCGATCACCGTCTTCGGACCGGCTCCGATCACCCTGCCGGTCGTCGGCGTCGCGGGTTGCGCTACCCTCGATGGGCGGCTTGCGGAGGAGGGGATCGCCTACCTCGGCGGCCGGGTCGCGACCTCGGTCGGCGACGGCTCGGTCACCTTCCACGACGGCGAATCTCTCGCCTTCGACCTGCTGCTGACCGTCCCGCCGCATCGAGTATCGCCCATTCTCGTGGCCGCCGGCATGGCGGAAGCCGGCCGCTGGGTCGGAGTCGACTCACGAACCCTGGAGACCGGCTGGCCGGGTGTGTACGCCATCGGCGACTGCACGGTCGTCGGCCTTTCGAACGGCACTTCGATGCCGAAGGCCGGCGTCTTCGCTCAGAAGGAGGGCGAGGCGGTCGCCGCACGGATCGCGGCGCAGCTGCGGGGCGAGGAGCCGACCGCCACCTTCGACGGCGCTGGCGCTTGCTTCCTGGAGATGGGTGCGGGGGAGGCGAGCACGATCCGCGGCGACTTCTTCGCAGACCCGCCGGCGGCGACGCTCAGCGCGCCGTCCCGGGACCAGCGGGAGGAGAAGGAGCGTTTCGAGTCCGATAGGCTGGCCGCCTGGTTCGGAGCCTAACCTGGACTGTGCGGGTGCCGCCGCCACGGCCATTGCCTGCGAAGGTGGTGCCTCTAATCACCGCAGAATTCACTCGCGTGCAGGGCGTTCGCGCGGGGAGTGGCAAGCTCGCTGCCTTCCGAGGCCAGGGGACCCTTGATATCTGTGCGGCAGTCGTCCTGTGCGCGCATTGACGTCCCGTCCCCCATGAACGAAAGTACCGTACCAGTGTGGCGCCGCCTACCCGCAGGTCCGAGCGCCAGATTCCTACTCTAGGAGGCAAGTCCTGTGTCATTCCCCGGGTGGGTTCGCTCGACTATTGGATCGCTTGGCCGAAGTGCCGGGGCCAGGCGCCTCATGACGCTGGTTAGTGGCACCGCGCTGGCCGGGTCGCTCGTATTGGGCGCGGCCACGCCTGTGGCGGCCGATACGACTGTCTCCATCAACACCGGTTCCGCCTGGACCGCGTACTCGGACGCGGGACTGACCGCTTCTCTTGGCGCCGCGCAGGTGGTCTGTCTGAACAGCTCCTATCCGAATACCGGCGCGTACACCGCCGGATGCCCCGCGGGCGCAACGAACTTCGAGTGGTCCGGCGGGGCAGCGTGGACCGCCGTCTTGACGCCGATTCCTGCCGCCGACTTCATCTGGGCCCCGGAGGTCGACCCGTCGTCGCCCACCACGCTGGATTCGCACGTATGGTTCAAGACGACCTTCTCCGTGGACGGTCTGGTAAGCGCGGACCCGACCTTCTACCTTGCCGCAGACAATTACGCCGAGGTGTTCGTGAACGGTATGGCGGTCGGGTCGGTGGGAAGCTCATCGTCGGGCAGTGACACGGGGGCGTTCAACAACCTCTCGTCATTCACGGTTCCGAAGGAGGACTTCCCGACCGGCGACAACACCATCGTCATCGAAGCCGCGAATGCCCTCGTCGGGGAGAACATTTCGTACTCAAGCAACCCCGCCGGCGTCGTGTTCGGCACGTCGCTCAACGTCGTGGCCGGGAGCCTGACGGACTGCACCGCGGACTCGACGTGCTCCGGCACAGCGACCAGCCCGAGCGGCACCACGAACATCAACGTCACAGGGGGCGCAGGGACCGCGGGCACCCTGAGCATCGGTTTCGGCGGCAGCCTGCAGTGCTCCATCCCGTACCTCAACAGGCCGTACCAGAGCACGTCGGCGACCTTCAGCGTGGACCTGACGACTGGTGCCAGCAAGATCTTCGACCTGACCCTGACAAGGGCCGCCGCGCGAGCGGCCCACAAGCCATTCGCGTTCCAGTACTTCGTGTGCTTCAACGCGCCGGAGCAGTTCACGCAGCTCCTCGGGAAACCGGCGCCGGCCGATCCCACGAACGGTGGATACACGGGTCTCCTCCCGTTCTGCCACTTCGCTCCCGCGAACAATCCGTGCGTCCAGCTCGAGTACAACTCCCGCAACGGTGACGTCCACATCCGGTTCTTCGCCCCGGCGGGTGATCCACACGGTTACGTTTAGGGGACGGCGAGACCCGCATCGACGACGAGGTTCGGCGCCGCCGATCAAGGTGACCGAGCCTCAGGTGAGACCAGCATGCTCGTGACCCGAGCGGCCGGTTGAGAGACATCGCGTGGAAGAGACTACCCTCGACTGCCCGGCCTGCGGCCGGGCAGTCGATTCACACTTCCGGGCGTGCGGCTACTGCGGCACGCTCCTTGCCAGGCAGCGACTGCCCGAGGAGCTGCGGCGACGGGTCACAATCGTCCAGTCCGACCTGAAGGGGTCAACAAGCCTCGGCGAGAAGCTCGACCCAGAGTCGCTCCGCGAGGTGCTGACCCTCTACTTCGACGAGATGCGGTCGGTGTTCGAAGAGCACGGCGGCACGATCCAAAAGATCATCGGCGACGCCATCGTCGCGGTCTTCGGACTGCCGGTCGCCCGCCCGAACGACGCTTTGCGGGCCGTGGCGGCGGCCGCCGAGGCGCAGCGTACGCTCGAGGCGCTGAACGAGCAGATCGAGCGAACCTGGGGCGTCCGGCTGACGAATCGCACTGGAATTGCCAGCGGAGAGGTCATCATGGGCAGTGCCAGCGCAGGCGAGCACATCCTGACCGGACGCGCGGTGCAGCTGGCGGCCACACTCGAGCAGTCCGCTCCGGCCATGGAGGTCCTCGTAGGGGAGCCGACCCGGGCACTCATTGCCGAGGGCGTCGCGGTCGAGCCCGCGGAGGCGGTGCTGCCGAAGGGATGGACGGAGCCGGTGCCTGCCTTCCGCCTTGTAAGCGTGACTGAAGAGGCCGCGATCCGATGCGGATGCTGGCACTGCAGCAGCGGCGGACGCGCACGTCTGCCCGAACTGCGGCGAGGCTAACCCCGACTCGTTCTCGTTCTGCGGTGCGTGCGGGGGAAGGCTCGCCGCGACCGTTCGTGCTCAGGAGCGACGAAAGACTGTCACGATCGTCTTCTCCGATCTCCGGGCAACGGACCTGGCCGGGGATCCACTCGAACCTGCCCTGCTGCGTGAAGTCATGGCCCGGGCGTTCGGCGCCGCAAAGCGCGTGCTCGAGGCGCACGGCGGAACCGTCGAGAAGTTCATCGGCGACGCCGTCATGGCGGTCTTCGGCCTCCCCGTCCGCCACGAGGACGATGCATTGCGAGCCACTCGCGCCGCAGGAGAGATGCAGACTGCGCTCGCGGGGCTGGCCGTCGCCTTCGAGCGCGACCAGGGCATCCGGTTGCGAGTGGCCATCGGGGTGAACACCGGAGAGGTTGTTGCGGGGGACGCGAGTTTGGGGCAGCGCCTGGTTACCGGCGACGCTGTGAACGTCGCGGCCCGACTGGAGCAGGCCGCTCCGGCGCATGAGGTCCTGTTGGGGGAGCTGACGCAGCACCTGGTGCGAGACGCCGTGAACCTCGACGAGGTCGAACCGCTCACTCTGAAGGGCAAGGCGGACGCGGTCCGCGCCTACCGTCTGCTCGGCGTGCGCACCCGCGAAGCGGGGGCCCGCCGCCTTGACGCGCCGATGGTCGGTAGGCAGGTGGAGCTCGGGCTGTTGCAGGCTGCCTTCGGCAAGTCGGTGGCGGATCGGCGCTGCACGATGGTCACCCTGGTCGGGGATGCTGGAGTCGGGAAGACCCGCCTGACTCGCGAGTTCCTCGACCTGTCGGCCAAGAGCGCGCGCGTGCTGACCGGCCGCTGCCTCGCGTATGGTGACGGCATCACGTTCTGGCCGATCGTGGAGATCACGCGCCAGGCAGGGGCCATCCGGGAGGACGATCCCCCGGAGACCGCCCGGCGGCGACTCGGGGACCTGCTGGGCGAAGAAAACGCGCCCGTCGCGGACCGGGTGGCGTCCGCCCTTGGGCTGGTGCCGACCCCGTTCCAGGTGGCCGAGCTGTTCTGGGGCATCCGTCGCTTCTTGGAGACCATGGCGCAAGACCAGCCCGTCGTCATCCTCTTTGACGACATCCACTGGGCCGAGCCCACCTTCTTGGATCTCGTCGAGCACCTCGTGAAAGCCACCAATGATGCGCCGCTCATGCTGATCTGCACGGCGCGCGGCATGCTCCTGGACGGTCATCCTGACTGGGCATCGGGCCCGCGTGCGTCACGCGTCGAGCTCCAGCCCCTCAGCGACACAGATGCAGGGCAAGTCGTGGAGAACCTGCTCGGCCAGGCCGGCATCGACGAAGCCGTTCGACAGGGGATCGTAGACGCGGCGGAGGGCAACCCCCTCTTCGTCG
>CAWINH010000013.1:0-41948 GCA_963837425.1 uncultured Chloroflexia bacterium | reverse complement strand
AGAGCTGTCAACGTGAGGCGTGTGACTCATGTCAGCGCAGCCTAGGCGCCCGCCACCGCGAAGAGCTGCCAGCGGCCCGGCACACCCTTGAGCTCGTGCTCGCCCCGATCGACGAATGCGATTCCGGACCCGTGCACGAGGTCCCGCACGGTGCTCGAGACGAGGACCTCGTCGCCGGCCGCCGTCGCCGCGACGCGTGAGCCGATGTGGACCGCGATACCGCGAACGCCGCCATCTGCCGAGTCGACCTCTCCGGTGTGGAGCCCGGCGCGGATCCGCAGGCCGAGGAACCGCAGGCTGTCGCGAATGGCGAGCGCGCAGCGAATCGCACGGGCCGGGCCGTCGAACGTGGCGAGGAACCCGTCACCGGCGGTATCCACCTCGCGGCCATCCCACCGGGCCAGCTGCTCCCGGACCGCGGCGTGGTGCCGGTCGATCAGGTCGCTCCACGACCGGTCCCCGAGCTCGGCCGCCCGGCGCGTCGAGTCGACGAGGTCCGTGAAGAGAACCGTCGCGAGGACCCGATCGGCTTCGGGAACCCGCCTGGCGCCGGTCAGGAAGCCCTCGATCTCGCGCAGGATGGCATCCGCATCGCCTACCCAAACGAGGTGATCCGCACCCGGGAGCTCGACGAGACGAGCGCCCGGAATGCGGGCGGCGATGTAGCGACCCTCCTCCACGAGGACGTCGCGATCATCCGTCCGATAGAGGAGCAGGGTGGGGACGTGGATCGCAGAAAGCACCATTCGAACGTCGATTTCGGTGTTCATGCGCAGGAGGGCAGCCGCCGCCTTCGGACTGGCTCCCTGTCGGAAATAGCGCATGGTGGCCGCCACGAATGCCGCGTCGTCCATGCGGCTGGGTGCGACCGCCGCGATGGTCGCCTGGTCAACCCATGATCGCTCGGTGGCCTCGATCTCCGCCGCTCTGGCCTCCGGTGCCGGCGCCCACGGATAGTCGTCCTTCGGACTACGGGCCGCATACGAGCACGCAAGGACGAGGGCGGCGGTCCGATCCGGATAGGTCGCAGCGAAGAGGATGCTCATGTTGCCGCCCTCGGAATGGCCGAAGATCGCCGCCCGTCTCGACCCGACGCTGTCCATGACCGCGCGAACGTCATCCATGCGCTCCTCGAGTGTCGGCAGGCGTTCGAGTGGCACGGGATCGGAGAGGCCGGTTCCTCGCTTGTCGAAGACGATGAGCCGAGCGAACGAGGCCAGGCGATTGAGGAAGCGGGCATACGAGGGCTCGGTCCACATCGCCTCGACATTCGAGACCCAGCCAGGTACGTAGACCAGGTCGAGCGGCCCATCGCCGACCACCTGGTAGGCGATGCTGAATTCCCCGCTGCGGGCATAGTGGGTGTCGGGCGTCACCGTCGCATGATGGCCGCCGCGCTGCAGAGCGGCAAGCAGATCAGCCGCGGCGCCGCTCAGCTCGTGGCGGGCAGGAACCCGACCAGCGCTTCATTCGCGAGCAGCCGCCCGTGCCGCGTGAGTCGAAGCGCCTCGTCGTCGACCTCAAGCAGCCCGGCCTCCATGCCGTCCGCGACCGCGGTCGGGAAGCGCGCCAGCGGATCTTCGCCGAACTCCCGCGCGAAATCGCGCCGGCGCACCCCGTCGACCCGTCGCAGGCCGAGTGCCACCGCCTCGAAGGCACGCGTTGACTCGTCCAGCTCCTCAATCCCGGCGACCGGGCGCTCCCCCGCCTCGACGGCGGTGAGATACGCCTCCAGGCTGCGCGCATTCCAGCTGCGCACAACACCATCGTAGGAGTGCGCACCGGTCCCCAGCCCGGTGTACGGACGTCGCCGCCAGTAGGCGCCATTGTGCCGGGACTCGCGACCCGGCCGCGCCCACGACGAGAGCTCGTAATGAAGGTAGCCGGCGGCTTCGAGCTGGTCCTCGGCCGCCCGGTAGGCATCGGCCGCGAGATCGTCATCCTGCCGCGCCGCCAGCCGCCGTCGCCAGCGGAGCGCCCCGGGGCGGGGTGGCGCAGCCCATTCGTCCGGGGCCAGAGCCAGCGTCAGCGCATAGAGAGAGAGGTGATCCGGCTCGAGGGCGACCGCATCGGCGAGGCCTGCTCGCCAATCGGCCGTTGACTGCCCGGGGATCCCGTAGATGAGGTCGACGCTGAGGTTGTCGAAGCCCGCTCGTCGCGCGGCCCCGAACGCGGCGCGACCCTCGGCCGCGGAGTGACCGCGCGCCAGCGCCCGGAGGTCGTCGTCCCGCAGGGACTGGATCCCGAGCGACAGTCGGTTGACGCCCGCGGCCCGCAGGCCCGCCCAGTCGGGCGCCTCGCGCGCGCTAGGGTTCACCTCGAGGGTGATCTCAACCGGCTGCTCCGACCAGCGGTCGCGCACCGCGGTGAGGAGCCGCTCCACGTCGGCCACCGGCAGCAGTGAGGGGGTGCCACCCCCAACGTAGATCGTCTCGAGCCGGCCGACGGCGGGACGCAGCGCCATCTCGGTGAGGAGCGCGTCCACGTAGCGTGGAATCTCCGCCCCTCGTCCGCCGACGGTCACGAAGTCGCAGTAGGCGCAGACCAGCCGGCAGAAGGGCACGTGGAGATAGACGTGATGGGACCGCTGCCCCGTGCCTAGATCGGTCGTTGGCGCAACCTGCCGCCGGCGAATCCGAAGAGCGCGGCGCTCACCGCGAAGTGGCCGACCATGGCCGGCAGGACCGAGCCGGAGTTCACCGTCGCCAGGCCCGCCGCGTAGCCGAGGAGGATCGCCACCGCCAGGAAGAACCAGTCGCGCTCCTTCCAGAGCCGGCGCTGGGCGAAGCCGTAGAGCAGCGCCTGGAGGAGGAGGGCCAGCTCGGTGCCCCCGGGGAGGTCGGCGAAGATGAGGATCCCCAGCACGATCGAGCGGAACTGGAGCTCGTCGGCGACCGCGGAGGCGGCGGCGCCTATGAGGCGCGACGGCAGCAGCGGCACCGGGAGCGGGAGGAGGCCGCGGTAGCGGAGGAAGGCGAAGGCGATTGCCCCGAGCACCGCCACCAGGCTGAACCAGAACATGAAGAGCGGAAGCTTGTCGGGATCGCCGGGCGCCAGGAACAGGGTCGCGCGTCCCTGGGGCAGGATGACCACGATCCCGAGCGTGAATGCCACCACGAGCGCGTAGTAGCTGACCGGGCCGAGCCACGGCGTCCGGTAGCGGAAGTAGTCCGAACGCATGATCCGGTCGGAGTCGAACCGGAGCAGGACGAGGAAGATCGTCAGCCCCAGGGCGATCGACAGTCGCAGCGATTCCTCGAAGTTCACGAAGGCTATGGCGCCTCGTTCATGCGGAGCACCGCCAGGAAGGCTTCCTGCGGGATCTCGACCGAGCCGATCCGCTTCATCCGCTGCTTGCCCTCCTTCTGCTTCTCGAGCAGCTTGCGCTTGCGGGTCACGTCCCCGCCGTAGCACTTGGCCAGGACGTTCTTGCGCATTGCGCGGACCGTCTCACGGCTGATGATATGCGAGCCGATGGCGGCCTGGACCGGCACTTCGAACAGCTGGCGCGGGATGAGCTCCCGCAGCTTGGAGACGAGCGCCTTCCCGATCCGGAACGCATTCGATCGATGGACGATCAGCGACAGTGCGTCCACCGGCTCGCCCGCGACCAGCACGTCGAGCTTCACGAGGTCGCCGGGCCGGTAGCCGACGTACGTGTAGTCGAGGCTCGCGTAGCCCGACGAGCGGCTCTTCAGCAGGTCGTAGAAGTCCACGATCAGCTCGGCGAGCGGCAGCTCGAAATGGAGGTTCACGCGGCGCGGATCAAGGTACTCCATCGTGCCGAACTCGCCGCGGCGACCGGTGGCGAGCTCCATGATCGGGCCAATGTACTCGGTCGGCGTTATGACCTGGGCCGCCACCCAGGGCTCGCTGATCGTCTCGACCTCGCCGGCGGGCGGCATCTGGGCCGGGTTGTCGACGACGACCTCGCCGGGCCGGTTCAGGCGCGTGACTCGGTACTCGACGCTTGGGGCGGAGGCGATGAGCTCCAGGTCGAACTCGCGCTCGAGGCGCTCCTGGACGATCTCCATGTGGAGCAGGCCGAGGAAGCCGCACCGGAAGCCGAAGCCGAGCGCAACGCTCGACTCGGGCTCGTAGACGAAGCTCGCGTCGTTGAGGTGCAGCCGCTCGAGCGCGTCGCGCAGGAGCGGGTACTCGTCGCCGCGCAGCGGATAGATCCCGGCGAAGACAAGGGGCAGGGCCTGCTTGTAGCCGGGCAGGGGAACCGGCGCCGGGTCGTCTGCATCGGTCAGGGTGTCACCCACCCGGGCATCGGCGATGCTCTTCAGGCCCGAGGCCACGTACCCCACTTCGCCGGCGGTCAGGCTGCGGGTCGGGACCGGCTGCGGCCGGAAGTAGCCGAGCTCGAGGATCTCGCTCTCGGCGGTCGTGGCCATGAACCGGATCCGCTCGTGATCGTGGAGCGTCCCGTTCGCGAGCCGCACGTAGGCGACCACCCCCTTGTACGTGTCGTAGTGGCTGTCGAAGACGAGCGCCTGGAGCGGGGCGGCCGGGTCTCCTCCCGGCGGCGGGACGCGGGCCACGATCGCCTCGAGCACCTCGCCGATCCCGCGGCCCTCCTTGGCGGATACGAGGAGCACCTCCTCCCGGGGCATGGCGAGCGTATCCTCGAGCTCGCCGAGCACCATCTCGACGTCGGCGCTGGGCAGGTCGATCTTGTTGATGACCGGGATGATCGTGAGCTGCGCGGCCATCGCCAGATGCATGTTGGCCAGTGTCTGGGCCTCGATCCCCTGGCTCGCGTCGACGACAAGCACGGCACCCTCACAGGCTTGCAGCGAGCGGCTCACCTCGTATGTGAAGTCAACGTGACCCGGCGTGTCGATGAGGTTCAACGCATACGTCTGACCGTCGGCCGCGTCGTAGTGGAGCCGGACGGCGCGGGCCTTGATCGTGATCCCCTTCTCCCGCTCGAGATCCATGGAGTCGAGGACCTGGCTCGTCATCTGGCGCGCGTCGATCGTGTGCGTCAGCTCGAGGAGCCGATCGGCCAGCGTCGACTTGCCGTGGTCGATGTGGGCCACGATGCTGAAATTGCGGATGCGCTCCCGGGGAATCACCGGGCCGAAGGGTAGCGGATGCCACGCGATAAGGCTCAGCCGGGCGCCATACTCCGTCCATGCCCCCACCCCCATGGCGGAGCCCCGACTGGCTCGAGCCGATGCTGGCCTGGACCGATGCCCGCCTCGCCGAGGCGGGCATCCGTCGCACCGGGCCGCCGGTCCCCCGCGACCGTCCGTGGTCGATCGTCCTCGAGGTGCCGACGGACGACGGACCGCGCTTCGCAAAGGAGACCGCGAGGAGCATGGCCAACGACGCCGGCCTGACCGTCATCCTCGCGGAGCTCGCCCCGTCCCTCGTCGTCCGGCCGCTGGCGGCGGACGCGAGCCGGCGGCGGATGCTGATCCCGTACGCCGGCGAGCGGCTGCGCGATCGATTGGAGCGCGATCCCGACCTCGCCCACTGGCAACGGATCCTGCCGCGCTACGCAGAGCTCCAGCTGGCCGCCGCATCGGTCGCCGACGCGCTGCTGGAGGCCGGCGCCCTCGACCGCAGGCCACATCGGCTGCCCGCGCTGCTCACCGCGTTGCTCGACGATCCGGCGGCAGCCGGGTCGGATGGTGCGCGCCGCGTAGCGCCCGTCGTGCGACGGATCGCGGGCGAGCTTTCCGAGGGCGGTGTCCCGGCCACGATCCAGCATGACGACCTCCACGACGGGAACGTCCTCGTGGAGGGCGGCTCGAGCTATCGCATCGTCGACTGGGGTGACGCCTGCATCGGCCACCCGTTCGGCAGCCTGCTCGTCACCCTCCGCAGCATCGCGGATCGGTTCGGCATCGATGAGCACGGCCCCGAGCTCCGCCGCCTCCGGGACGCGTACCTCGAACCGTGGCGCTCCCGGCTCGGGCGCGACGACCTCGAGGGGGAGGTGGCGCGCGCCCGCTGGCTGGCGATGATCGGACGAGCCCTGATCTGGCGCGAGGTGGGCCGGCTCGTCTCGGACCCCGACGAGTGGGACTGGCGGGCTGGAGTGACGGAGTGGCTCGCCGACCTTGCCGCGGCGTCGCCCGCCTGAGCAACGGTCCGGCTGCTAGGCCCCCGGGGAGGGCTCGGGGGTCGCGGTCGGAGCCGGCTTTGGCTTCGCCGGGCCGACGTTGGTGATGCCGTTCACCGCGCTGTAGTGGCTGAACCAGACGTTCTTCCAGATGACGGTGCCGTCCGCGTCGGTCACCGTCCGGGTGACGGTCGCGTCGAACCCGTCGTGCGGATACTCGGCTCGCACCGAGGTTCCCGGCTTGAGGCTCGGGTCGAGGACCGTGGTGTCGCGAGCTGAGCGCGGGTTCGAGATGACCGGCGCGCTGAGGGTCACGGTCCGCCCGGTCGGGACGCCCCAGATGTCGAAGCGCACCCATCCCCGACCGGTGTAGCTGCGGATCACGATCGGGTCCGGCGTGTCGTTGCGGAACGTCATGTTCACCTCGTACGTATCGGTCTGGAAGACCGTCGCGTCGAGGCCCGTCGGGTAGCGCGAGATGTAGTAGTAGTGGTTCGTCCGATCGCCGATCTCGAGGCCGGCCCGCATCGCCGCGTTGAACAGCGTCGTCGATGTCGAGCAGATGCCGCCGGCCAGGACGCCGCAGGCCACGCTGCGGCCGCCGATGATCGCGCCGCCGCAGCCGTAGCCGCGAGCGGTGCTGATGGGCCCGATGTCGTCCCAGAAGCTGAACCACTCTCCGGGCGCGATGACCATCTTGTCGAGGTCCATGGCCGGGATGCTGATGTTCGCGCCCCAGTAGTTCCCGGTGCCCGGCACGTAGTAGGTCGTCCACGTCGAGAGGCGGACCATGCTGTCCGCCGCGACCTGCGCCGCCGCCGTTGTCAGCGACGGCTGGGTGGCGGTCGTCGCCAGCACGACGGCCCCGACGAGCGCCCCACGGCCCCGGAACGCGAGCGCGTCCGCGACAGCCGACAGGCTGCGGTCAACGTCGAGGGACGTGCCCTCGACCGCGGGCGTCACCTCGGCGACCCCGTTGGCGCCCCACGTGAAGCCCGCGTCCTGCGCATCCCGGGCGACCTTCGGCGCGAGATCGATGAGCCACGTCTGCAGCGCCTCACGGGCGACCACCGGCTGGTATCCCGTCGGGGTGAGCTCGAAATGGACGAGGCCACGGATCGTCGCCGCGTCGAGGACGAACGAGGAGTCGCCGAGGCCGAGCTGGAGCGGGTCGCCACTCATGCGGCGCGCGGCCGCGGCGGCCGCGTCAGCGTCGACGGTGCTCACGAGAGGGTCGATGCTCGTCGTCGAGACCGCGACGGTCACGTTGCCGGGCCGATCCTGGGTCACGGCCGCCGCCAGTGCGGCGCGGAGGGCGTCGGCGTCGACAACGCGTCCCGGAGTCGCCGGGGTCACGACATACCCGCTCGCCGGGTCGTACCGTACGCCGGCGCTGACCGGCCGGACCGCGAACTCATTTGCGATCCGCGCCACCGCCGCGTCGATGGACGCCGGGTCGTAGCCATGCACGACGGCCGCCACCGCGGTCGGGTGAACGAGCGCGCGGAGCCGTGCCAGCCCGTCGCTCAGGGGATTCCCGCCGTTCGCGACGGCAAGCGCGGCGTCGAGCGTCGCGTCCATCTGGTAGCCGCGCCCGAGCTCCTCGTACGAGACGCTGGCGGGCGACCCGTCGACCACCACCGTGGCGCTCCCAGCGCTCAGTGACGGCAGGTCGTTGCGGAGCCGCGTCCCGGCCGCGGCCCGGTCGAGCCCGCCGATGTCGACGCCTTCGACCCGCACGCCGGCCATCACCCGGCCCTCGTAGGCGAGCCCGATGCCGATCGCCAGGCCAACGAGGACGAAGAGGCCCACGATCAGCGTCCCGAACAGGCCCGCCACGAAGCCGCGCCGGGTGGCGCCCGGCAGGAAGAGGGAGCGCGGTCGACTGAGCGTGGCGGTCGTCATGGTCAGATGCCTGCATCACGCAGCGGAGCTGCGGCACGGCTGCGGCTTGATCCTCTACAGGGCACGGATCGGGATTCCTCCCCTGGACGCGGCAGCGACCGTGAACGTTGCATCCGCTGCACCGAACCGCGCGCCACCGCGTGGTCGATTGTGCCGCCTGTCACCGGTGCTGTCGAGTGGTCCTTCTGGTCCATGCCGACTCCAGGACGCCGGTTGGCCGCTCGAGCGCCCGATGCTATACTCGGCCGCCGTGGCGCCGCATCTCGGCGGCGCTCGTTTTCATGTTTCCACGCCGTTACTGAGGGACCTCGTTGGCACGTAAGGCTCGAACCTGGAAGGGCGCTCGCACGCCCCAGGCACTGAAGCGCGACCGCCAGGCGCAACGACGCCGCGCCGTGAACCGCCGGACGCGGAGCGCGGCGAAGACGCTTGTGCAGCGCGCCACGAGCATTGCCACCGGACGCGAGCAGGGTGACGGCCAGGAGGCCGTGCTCGCCGCGGTGAGCGCACTCGATCGGGCGGCGAGCAAGGGCATCCTGCACCGCAACAACGCCGCACGCCGCAAGAGCCGACTGCTCGCGAAGGCGAACGTCGCCCACCTCCTCGAGCAGAGCTCACCGGCCGAGGCATCTCCGAAGCGGAAGTCGGTCGCCACCAAGACGGCGCAGCGCAAGCGCGTGGCGGCCGCCAAGGCGTCGAAGGTCGCCGCCGCGAAGACCGCCGACCGCCCACGAACCGCCGCCGGCAAGGCCAAGGTGGCGGTGACCCGCGCGAAGCGGGAATCGGCGGCCGCCCGCCGTCGAGCCGACGAGCCCGACGCGCCCGCCGACGAGACGAAGACCCCCGAGGAGTAGCCCGCGGCGCCCTCAGCGCAGCGCGGCGAACGCCCGGCGCCCGGCGAACTCCGCCGAGTCTCCCAGTTCCTCCTCGATCCGCAGAAGGCGGTTGTACTTTGCAATCCGCTCGCTGCGGCTGATGCTCCCCGTCTTGATCTGGCCACCGTTGATCGCGACCACCAGGTCGGCGATCGAGGTGTCCTCGGTTTCGCCCGAGCGGTGGCTGACGACCGTCGTCCATCCGGCACGATGCGCCATCTCGATCGCCTCGAGCGTCTCGGTGACGGTGCCGATCTGGTTCAGCTTGATGAGGATGCTGTTCGCCGAGTGCTCGGTGATCCCGCGCCACAGGCGCTCGGTGTTCGTGACGAGCAGATCGTCGCCGACCAGCTGCAGGCCGGATCCCAGACGCTCGGTGAGCAGCCGCCAGCCGTCCCAGTCGTCCTCACCCAGGCCGTCCTCCAGGCTGACGATCGGGTAGCGCGCCACCCAGTCCGCCCAGAACGTCACCATCTCCTCGCTCGACAGGCGGCGGCCGTCCTCGCGGGCCAGCACGTAGCTCCCGTCGCTCATGATCTCGCTGGCGGCCGGATCCAGGGCAATCGCGACCTGCTCACCGGGGCGGTACCCGGCCCGCTCGATCGCTTCGACAACAAGCCCAATCGCGGCCTCGTTGCCCTCGAGGCTCGGTGCGTAGCCGCCCTCGTCCCCCACGGTCGTCGTGAACCCGCGCTCGTGGAGCAGGCTGCCGAGAGCGTGGAACGTCTCGGACGCCCAGCGCAGCGCCTCCCGGAACGAGGGGGCTCCGAGCGGGACGATCATGAACTCCTGGAAGTCCGTGGAGTCGATGGCGTGCTTCCCGCCGTTGAGGATGTTGACCTGGGGGACCGGCAACGTGCGGGCGGCAGCGCCTCCCAGGTAGCGGTACAGCGGCAGCCGCAGGGACTCGGCGGCGGCGTGGGCGACCGCCAGCGAAGCGCCGAGCAGCGCGTTCGCGCCGAGGCGCGACTTGTTCCCCGTCCCGTCCAGCTCGATGAGCAGCCGATCGAGGCTGATCTGCTCGAGCGCGTCGATGCCGACCAGCTCCGCCCGGATCGTGTCGTTCACGTTGCGGACCGCCTGGAGCACGCCCTTGCCGCCGTACCGCTGCGGATCGCCGTCGCGCAGCTCAACCGCCTCGTGGGCGCCGGTCGAGGCACCCGACGGAACGATGGCGCTCCCCACCGCCCCACCCTCGAGGAAGACCTCGACCTCGACCGTCGGGTTGCCGCGCGAGTCGAGGACCTCGCGGGCGATGATGTCTTCGATCAACGTGCTCATCGTGCTGCCTCCACCTTCGCGTCGGCGTCGAGTAGGGCCGCCACCCCGGGCAGGGTCTTGCCCTCCACGAACTCGAGTGAAGCTCCTCCTCCGGTACTCACGTGGGTCATCCGCTCGGCGAGACCGAGCTGTTCGACGGCGGCCACCGAGTCCCCGCCGCCCACCACGGTGACGACCCCCTTTGCCGTCCGCTCCGCGAGGAAGCGGGCGATCGCGTTCGTGCCCTCCGCGAACGGGGCGATCTCGAAGATGCCCATTGGCCCGTTCCAGAAGATCGTCTTTGCCTTCGCCATGTACTCGGTGTAGGCCGCAATCGTGGCAGGACCGATGTCGACCATGCTCCAGTCATGGGGCACTTCGGCGACCGGCACCACGGCCCGCTGGGCCCGCGGATGCACCTGCGCGGCGACGACCGCGTCGGTGGGCAGCATGAAGCGCATCCGCCTGCGGCGCGCCTCGGCGATGATGCGCCTCGCGCTCTCGAGCTGGTCGGTCTCGACCAGGCTCTTGCCGAGGTCCAGCCCCTTCGCGGCGAGGAACGTGTTCGCCATCCCGCCGCCCACGAGGATCGCCTGGCAGCGCGCGAGCAGCGCCTCGAGGACCTCGAGCTTGCCGGTGATCTTCGCGCCGCCGATCAGGGTGTGGAACGGACGCGGCGGCTTCTGCAGGAGCTTCGAGAGCGCCGTCACCTCGCGCTCGAGCAGCAGGCCGGCCACGCTCGGGAGGTAGTGGGTAATCCCCTCGGTGCTGGCGTGAGCCCGGTGCGCGGAGCCGAACGCGTCGTCGACGTAGACATCGGCCATGCCCGCCAGGGATTCGGCGAACTCCGGGTCGTTCGCCTCCTCCTCAGCGTGGAAGCGCAAGTTCTCGAGCAGCAGCATGCTGCCCGGTCGCAGCTTGTCGACCGCGGTCATCACGCCCGGGCCGAGTGCGTCCCCGGTCATCCGCACCGGGCGGCCCATCAGCTGGCTGAGCCGGTCGGCGACCGGCTTCAGGCGCAGGGCATCGTTGACCTTCCCCTTGGGACGCCCGAGGTGGCTGGCCAGGATGACGCTGGCCCCGTTCTCGAGCAGGTAAACGAGGGTGGGAAGGCTCGCGCGGATCCGAGTGTCGTCGGTGATGCGGCCGTCATCGAGTGGGACGTTGAGGTCCGCCCGCAGGAACACGCGCTTGCCGCGCACGTCGATATCACGGACCGTCTTCTTCTCCATGCCTGTCACCGTCTACAAGCGTGCAGCCATGAAGCTCGCAAGGTCCGCCACGCGGCAGCTGTAGCCCCATTCGTTGTCGTACCAGGCGATGACTTTCAGGAGGTTTTCGCCGGCAACCATGGTTGATGCCGCATCGACGATGCTGGACCGCTCGTCCCCCTTGAAGTCCATGCTCACCAGCGGCTCTTCCGTATAGCCGAGCAGGCCCTTCATGGGGCCGTCGGCCGCGACCCGCAGCGCCTCGTTTGCGCTCTCCGCGCTCACCGGGCGGCTCGTCACGGCCACGAAGTCGATGACGCTGACCGTTGGTGTCGGAACCCGAAGTGAGAAGCCGTCGAACCTGCCCTTCAGCTCGGGGATCACGAGGGCCAGGGCACGCGCCGCCCCGGTCGTGGTGGGGATGATGTTCTGGCCCGCGCTGCGGGCGCGCCGCATGTCCTTGTGGACGACGTCGAGCACGTTCTGGTCATTCGTGTAGCTGTGAATCGTGGTCATCAGCCCGCGCTCGATCCCGAACGTGTCCCACACGACCTTCGCCGGCAGTGCCAGCCCATTCGTCGTGCACGACGCGTTGCTGACGATGTGGTGCCGCTCGGGGTCATAGGCGCCCTCGTTGACGCCGAGGACGAGCGTCACGTCCTCGTTCTTGGCCGGCGCGCTGATGATCACCTTGCGGGCGCCGGCCTCGCGGTGGGCCGCGGCCTTCGTGGCGTCGGTGAAGATCCCGGTCGACTCGATGACGATCTCGACGCCGAGATCCTTCCACGGCAGCGCCGAGGGGTCGCGCTCCGAGAAGGCTTTGATCTGGCGGCCGTCGACCGTGATCTGGCCGTCCCCGGCACTGACCTCGCCGGAATACCGACCGTAGGTGGAGTCGTACTTGAACAGGTGGGCGTTGGTGGCCGTCGGTGCCAGGTCGTTGATGGCCACCACCTCGAGGTCATCGGGGTGGCGCTCGATCATGGCCTTGAGCGTCTGACGGCCGATCCGGCCGAAGCCGTTGATGCCGATACGGGTCACGAGGAGCTCCTCATGCTGGTTGCGGGTTCAGGGGAACGACCGGCCCGATAGGCCGAATCGTGAAGGCGTTCATTGACGATCGGCAGCGAGCCGATCAGCGAGACATCGTCTCCGAGTGCGGCGAGCACGATGCTCGCGCGGCGTGCCGGGGTCGCAAACGCGCGGCGGGCAACCTCCTCGCGGATGCGGGGCAGCAGCTCCTCGCGGTGCGTCGCGATGCTGCCGCCGATGACGATGACCTCGGGGTTCAGGACGTTGATGAGTCCGGCGCACATGGCGCCGATGGCGGTCCACGCGCGGTCGAGGACGGCCCTGCACGCGGCATCGCCACTGTCTGCCGCACGCGCCACGAGCTTGGCGTCGACCTCGTCGGGATCCTTCACCAGGGTGGCCAGCACGGGCGCCGCGTTGCGCGCCAGCAGCGCTCGGCCCTCGCGGGCAATCGCGGTGCCGGACGCGATCGCTTCGACGTGCCCCGGCATCCCATCGCCGCACAGCGGTCCGTCGAGCTCCACCGTGAGGTGGCCGACCTCGCCCGCCGTGCCGTCCTTCCCGTGGAGGGGCCGCCCGTCGATGATGATCCCGCCCCCGACGCCGGTCGAGACGGTGACGTAGATGACGTCGCGCCGGTCGCGCGCGGCACCGAAGCGCCACTCGGCCATTACCGCCACGTTCGTGTCGCGTTCGAGGAAGGTCGCCAGGTCCAGCCGCTTCTCGACCATCTCCACCAGCGGGACCGCCTGCCAGCCGGGGAGGTTCGGCGACCCCATTACCACCCCACGCCACGGATCGAGGGGGCCGGGCGACGAGATGCCGATCCCGATCGGGGCGCCCAGGCCCGTGGACGCGGCCTCCGCGCGACATTCCGCGGCGAGCCGGCAGATTCGGCCGACCACCGCGTCCACGCCCTCGTCGGCGTTCGTGCCGACGGCACGGCGGCACGCCACAGCAGCGTCCGGGTTCACGTGCGCAGCGCGGATCTGGGTGCCGCCGAGGTCGATCGCCAGGATCGGCTTTTCGGCTGCCTCATCCACGTCGGTCAATTGTAGCGGTCGTGCCGAAACACGCAGAAGGCCGCCCGGTCACCCGCCGGCTGCTCCCGGTTGGGAGGCCGAGGGGCGGCCGGGCGGCCGACCTGCGATGGCGATCGAGGTCGTCAGCCGCCGATCTTGAACATCTTGGTGCCGCACACCGGGCAGATGCCCTCAGTGGCCGGCTTGCCGTTCTTCATCGTGATCTTGTGCTCGTTGTTCATGTCGCGCTTGGCCTTGCACTTGACGCAATAGGCATTGGTCGCCATCGGTCGGTAGCCTCCTTCTCCGGCCCATATCGGCCGGGTCTGTGGTTACTGCTCGCCGCTCCTGCCGCCAACTAGTGACGACCAGCGGTCACGGGCCTCGCCAGGCGGTGCCTGGTCGAGCTCCCAGAGCAGGTGGATGCCGGCCAGTCCGGCATCGATACAGCGCTTCTCGGCGGCCTCCTTCGCCGCTCCCTCGATGAATGTTCCACTCACACGCTGCGCATAAGCCGCGCAGACGGTACCAGCCCGAAGGCCGGCGAGCGAGCTCAGCACGAACAGCGCCGAGGATTCCATGTCGAAGTTCGCAACGCGCTGCCTCCTGAGCTCCTCTGCGAGGTCAGGATAGCGAACCGGGAGCGTGTGCATCGCCCGTCCCTGCGGAGCGTAGAACCCGCTCGCGGTGGCGGTGATCCCCAGGTGGTGCGTGTAGCCAAGGTCACGACACGCCGTCTCGAGGGCCCAGACCACGTCCCGATGGGCGATGGCGGGGTACCCGGGGTGCACGTAGTAGTCGGTCGTGTTCTCCATCCGCACGGCCCCGGTGGAGATGATGAGGTCGCCCGATTCGATCTCCGGTTGGAGGGCGCCACTGGATCCGATCCGCACGAACGTCGGCGCGTCAGTGATCTCAAGCACCTCGGCGAGCACGATCTCCACATTGTCGGGGCCCATCCCGGTGGACATCACGGAGACGCGCATGCCGCGGTAGGTTCCCGTGGCGGTTGCGATCTCCCGGTTGCTCCGCTCGAGCTCGACCTCATCGAAGAGCGCGGCAGTCTTTCGCACGCGACCCGGGTCACCCGCGAGCAGGATGTACTCGGACAGCTCTCCGCGCTCGAGGTCGATGTGGTACTGGCGTTCTCCTGTATGCGGCGCATCGGCCGCTGAGAGCTCGGACACTTTGCTTTGAACCGCCTCCGCTGAGCGTGGAACGTCAGGTCCGCGGGAGTATACCCCCGTCCTTTCCCGATCCGCCGCTCGCCCCGGGTGTGCTCAGCGCGCTCAGCGCGCGAGATGGCGCCGCGTCTGTCGCGATCGGTGCCAACCCGATCAGCTCCGGTAGCCCCTCGAGGGACCCGCTGGCCGAATCGACCGCCGGCTCCGCCACAACGCTGTCATCAACTCCGCCAGGGAGGCCCGCGAAATTCGCGAGGCGCTTGAGGAATGAGCCGCGCAGCAGCAGACCCCCCGCCACGGCAGCCAGCACGGCCGCGAGCCCGAGCAGCACGACGGCGCCCGTAGGCGCCGGATGCCGCGCCGAGCGACCCTCGGCTGCGCCCGGCTCGGGGGTCGCCGGCACGACCGAAGCGGCAGTCGGCCGCGCGATCGCCAGCTGCGGCTCGGGCTGCGCCCGCCGGGGCGCAGGCGTCGAGGACGCCCGGGCGATGCCCGCCGGCCCGCCAGATGCCCCGGATCCATCGGCGGCTGATTCGGTGCCGCCCGATGAGGCGCTGGCTGCCGCGGCAGGCCCGAGGACCCTGACGTCCGCGCCAGTCACCGGCCACAGGCGGTAACCGCGCAGCGGCTGCTGACCGGTCGTCGCCTGGAGGACGACCCCTCGCACCTCGAGCCGGGCGCCCGCCGCGATCGCCGTCACGTCGAACGCGAGTGCGGGAGAGAGGAAGACGCGCAGCGGCCCGCTCCCGTCATCAAGGTCGAAGTAGGAGTTGTGCGCCGACGTCCGACGCGGGGCGCTCGCCGCGATCCCGCGCACGATCACGAGTCTCGCCTCCTCGGGCTCGCCGATTGCACCCGTGGCCCGCGACAGCGGGGTGGGAACCGCGGCCTCTCCGAGCTGCTGCGGCGGCTCGGAGATCCTGAGGCTCTCCATGCCGGTCCACGTCGAGTGGACACCAGCCGCCTCGATGAGCTGTCCCACCGCCAGCTCTCCGGCGTCGTCGCCGAGCCGGAGGTAGATGGCGCCGCTCTCATCCTCCACGACCGCCGCGGCCGGCTCGAAGAGGCCGCTCGGCATCGTCACCACGCCGCGAACCACGAGGCGGGTATTCTTCGCCGACCCACGGGCGTCGGAGATATCGGTCGCGGACGTGCCGGGCGTGGCGGTCGGCATCGGTGTTGGCGAGCCAGCCGGCGAGGAGGCCGGCGTCGGCGAGGGTTCGAGAATCGACAGCACGTCGGATTCGTCGCGCGGCATGAGGCGGTACCCCGAAGTGCCAGTGCCGCTCGAGTCCCGTTGGTCCACGACTCCCCGAATGGACAGCCGGGTGCCCGCGGCCCAGGCGCCGCCGTCGATTCCGGTCGTGTCGCCAATGACGAGCCGGACGCTGCCAGACCCGTCGTCGAGATCAAAGGCGACGGCGCCGGTCAGCGGGCTTGTCGGTCCCGCGACCGCTCCCGAGGTAACGACCAGCCGGCCCTCCACCGTCTCGTTGACCGTCCCGGTCGTCACGGCCACCGGCTCGGGTTCGACGCCCTCTCCGAGCACCGTGATGTCCGTCCCCTCCGCGCGAAGGGTGCGCTGGGCGTAGCGGTCGCCGATGGTGCCGGTGATCCGCATCTGAGCACCCCGCACGAACGCGCCGTCGGTCACCAGGACGGCGATCCCCGCCGTCGGATCCGCGACGAAGCCGCCGCCGTCGAAGAAGGCGGAATCGGTGAGTGCCGTGCCCTCGATCGTGACCAGCGTGCCGTCCGGCATCGCGCGCGCGGCGGCGATGCCGATCGCCGGGGACGGGGTGTGGAGCGGCGTTGACGCCGGAGTTGGCGAAGCGGTGGGCGCCGGCGTCGGTGTTGGCGTCGGCATCGGCGTTGGCGTCGGCGTTGGACTCGCGGCCGGGCTCGGCGTCATGGTCGGCGTGGCCACCGGCGGTTCGGGAACCGGGGGCGACGCGAGATTCTCCGGGGCCGGCTGCGCGCGTTCAACGAAGTCGAGTGAGTTGTCGTCTGTGTCCTGCCCGGATCCGTCGACACCGCCCGGCAGTCGCTCGAGGCTGTGGCCGGCAGGCGGCGCGGCGGCGACGTTTCCCTCGAGCCAGGTGCTGACCGCGGTTCCCCATCCGACGGCATCGATCGCCGTGTCGGCACCCGCGACCCGGATGGCCACGCTTCCCCCTGCGGCCGCCAGGCCGCCGCCGTAGGTCGCGTCGGCGATCGCCGCATACGTGCCCGACTCGTTTGCCACCAGCAGGTGCCGGCCAGGCGGCAACGCCGTCGCCGCGGCATCCCAGGTCGCCTTGCGGGTGATCGTGGCACCGCTGGAGCTGACGTAGATGAGCTCCAGGCCGTCGAGCGGCACGTCGCTGGCCGTCGGGTTGTAGACCTCGATGAACTCGTCCGACGCGCTGGCGGAGCCGGTGAGCAGCTCGCTGATGACCAGGTGCTCCGCACCGGCGTCGTCGACAGCGAGCGGCGCGGCCAGCGCCGCGGAGAGGCTGAGGGCGGCCGTGCCGCAGGCGGCGATCGCGGCCACGACGCGGTGCCATCGGCGTAGGGGGTGAAACGACGGACGATGCAGCATGGAGACCTCCCGGTCGCAGGAGGCGCCGGCGTGGGGCGAGCATGGCGGAAGCCGCGTTACCGGCGGCTTAGCGCCGGGTTACTGCCGCCACTCCCCGGCCCCGTGCTCGCGTCGCGTACAATCGGCGCCCCATGCCAGATCAGACCGACCGAGCCACGTCGCGTGCCGAGGCGCGTCGCCGAGCGCGACAACGGGCCCAGGGCGGCGTCGACGCCGAGGAGGCTGCAGAGGGCGGCGAGGGCGGCGAGCGAAAGGTGACGGCGCCGGCTCCAAGGCCGGCCGGCTTCCTGGACCGCATTTTCCCGCCCGCGCCGCCATTGCCCGGCAAGCCCGACCCGCTGGCCGGCTTCACTTATGCCGGACCGATGCGCGGCATCGTGGCCGGCTTCTACCTGCTGGCGCTGGCACCCCGCTGGTGGGTGCTCGGCGGCGTGTTGTGGGCCATCGGCGAGCTCGTCGCGCGGCTTGGCCCCGGATCCGCGCTGACCGCGACGCTGGCGTCGGTCGTCTCGTTCGCGGCACTGATCGCCGCCGGCTGGTTCGGCTGGCAACGGCCGTGGGCCTTCGGCCTCGCGGCGGCGTTCCTCGGGGTGATCCTCTTCTCGGGCATCGTTGGCACCGCGATCCTGCAGGGCGGGGTGGACACCGGGCTCAGTGGACCCGCGGTCTTCCTGGGCCTCGCCTCCCAGGAGAGCTTCCAGCTCTTCTTCGGCGCGATCGCGGGCTGGTACGGCGGCTACCTGCGGCGCCGCGTCGCCTCTCCGGCCGCGTCGGGGCGCGGCGGCAACGCGCGCCGTCGAAAGGGCGCCTCCTCCCGCTGAGGGCGATCAGGCCGTGTGGGCGCGGGCCGCATCCATCGCCCGCGCCGTCGCGGTCTCGTAGTCGGTCGCCAGCCCCAGCACCTCGCCGGTCGATCGCATCTCCGGCCCCAGCTCGCCCGATACGCCCGGCAGGCGCCACAGCGAGCCGACCGGCGCCTTCACCGCCACGAGCGCCGCATCCGGCGCCAGCCCCGGCTCCCAGCCGGCCTCCGCCAGGGTTCCTCCCAGCGCGCAGCGCACGGCCGCGGCCACGACGTCGCGCCCGGTGGCCTTCGCCACGATCGGCACCGTTCGGCTCGCGCGCGGGTTCGCCTCGATGACGACGATCCGGTCGCCGGCGACGATCATCTGCACGTTGAGGACACCACGGATACCGAGCGCCAGCGCAATGCGGCCGGCAGCGGAGGCGGCGCGTTCCTGGGCGTCGCGCGACAGGCTCTGGGGCGGGAGGACGGCGATCGAGTCACCGGAATGGACGCCGGGCGGATCGAGCTGCTCGAGGATGCCGGGGACGCACCACGCGGTGCCGTCGCACATCGCGTCCACGTCGAGCTCGGTGCCCTCCACGAGCTCGTCGACGCGAAGCGGCCAGCCGATGTCGGTGCGCAGCAGCTCGGCGAGGTCGTCCGCAGAGCGCAGGACCGCGATCCCCCGCCCGCCGATGACCCAGGAGGGCCGCACGATGACCGGCAGACCCATCGCATCCGCGGCGGCCCGGAGGTCGGCGGCATCGGCGGCCAGGCGTCCGCGCGGTCCAGAGAGCCCCAGCTCCTCGAGGAGATCGGCGAACCGCTCGCGATCCTCGGTGAGCTCGATGGCGTGGGCCGTGAGCCCGGCGATCGGGACGTCGTCGTAGGCGAGGTCCTTCGCGAGGTCGATCGCCGTCTGCCCGCCGAAGGTGAGCAGCACGAGCGGCGGCTCACCGGTGAGCGCTCGCTCGTGGTCGATGACGTCGAGCACCGACTCGGTGTCGAGCGGCTCGAAGTAGAGCCGCGAGCACGCGTCGTAGTCGGTCGAGACCGTCTCGGGGTTGTTGTTGATGACGACCGCGTCGAGCCCGAGCTCACGGATCGCCCACGCGGCACGCACCGAGCAATAGTCAAACTCGATCCCCTGCCCGATGCGGATCGGCCCCGAGCCAACGACGATGACGCTGCGCCGCTCGGCCGGCGGCGGGACTTCGGGCAGCGCGTACGACGAGTAGAAGTACGGCGTCTCGGCCGGGAACTCGCCGGCGCACGTATCGACGCGGCGGTAGGCGGGCAGGATCCCGGCCCGCACCCGCGCACGGCGCACGGCGGCGGGTGGCACGCCGGAGAGCGCGGCGATCTCGGCATCCCCGAAACCCGCGCGCTTCGCCTCGAGCAGCGGCGCCCCGACCACGGATGCCTCGGACGCCACGAGCTCGGCGAAGCGCTCGCAGAACCATGGCGCGATGCCGGTCAGCGCCGCCAGGCCGGCGGCATCGGTCCAGCCATGCCGGAGCAGGCTCAGCATCCGCCACAGGCGGGTGTCACTCGGCGCCAGGAAGGCCTCGGGGTCGTCCGGGGCGCGGTGGGTGAGACCCCAGCCGTCGTCCTCCCACAGCCAGCCGTGACCGCGCGGCTCGAGTGAACGGAGGGCCTTGAGGAGGGCGGGGCCGAATTCACGGTCGATCGCCATCGCCTCGCCGGTCGCCTTCATCTGCACCCCGAGCGATCGATCGGCGGCCGGGAACTTGTCGAACGGCCAGCGCGGGATCTTCACCACGACGTAGTCGACCGCCGGCTCGAATGCCGCCGAGTTGCCGCCGGTCGCCGGGTTCGGGAGCTCGTCGAGCCGCTTTCCGAGCCCGACGAGCGCCGCCACGCGGGCGATCGGATAGCCGGTCGCCTTCGAGGCGAGCGCCGACGAGCGGCTGACGCGGGGGTTGACCTCGATGACCCGGTAGTCGCTCCCATCTGGCGTCACGGCCAGCTGGACGTTGCAGCCTCCCTCGAGGCGCAGCGCCCGGACGATCTTCAGCGCCGAACGACGCAGCCGCTGGACGACCGGGTCGGGGAGGGTCTGGATGGGCGCCACCACGATCGAGTCGCCGGTGTGAACCCCCATCGGATCGACGTTCTCCATCCCGCAGATCGCGATCGTCGTGTCGGCGGCATCGCGCAGCACCTCGAACTCGATCTCGTACCAGCCCAGCAACGAACGCTCGACGAGCACCTGGCCGATGGGGCTCGTGCGCAGCCCGGTCGCGATCCGCTCCCGGGCCTCCTCGGGGGTGAAGGCGAAGCCTCCGCCTCCGCCGCCCAGGGTGAAGGCCGGACGGATGACGACCGGCGCTCGGAGCGCCTCGACGAAGCGCATCCCGTCGTCGACTGATTCGATGACCGCGCTCTCCGGCACCGGCTCGCCGATCCCGGTCACGAGGCTCCGGAACCCTCCGCGATCCTCCGCGGCGCGCACCGCATCGAGCGGTGTGCCGAGGACGCGCAGCCCGTATCGGTCCAGGATGCCCGCGTCGTCGAGCGCCACCGCCAGGTTCAGCCCGGTCTGCCCGCCGAGGGTGGGGAGCAGCGCGTCGGGCCGGTGCTCGGCGATGACCGCGCCGAGGTGCTCGACCGTCAGGGGGCCGATGACCACCGTGCCGCCCACGTCGGGGTCGGTCATCACCGTGGCCGGGTTCGAGTTGACGAGGACCGTCTCGACCCCCTCGCCACGCAGCGCGAGGCAGGCCTGCACGCCCGCGTAGTCGAACTCGGCGGCCTGGCCGATCAGGATCGGCCCCGAGCCGATGACGAGGACCTTGCGCGGCGGCGTCACGCCACCGCCCGCTCCAGGGCGACGTCGAATACGCGCGACCCATCGATGGGTCCGGGAGCACCCTCGGGATGGAACTGGACCGATGCGATCCGTCCCGAGGCGTGAACCAGGCCCTCGACGGTGCCGTCGTTCAGATCGCGATGGCTGACCCGGTAGCCGGCGGCGCCGAGCGCCGGGTCGTCGAGGACCGCCACCTCGTGGTTGTGGGCGCCGATGTCGACGCGCCCGGCGGCGATCTCGATGACCGCGTGGTTGCCGCCGTGGTGGCCGACCGACAGCCGGGCGGTCCGCCCCCCGGCCGCCAGGGCCAGCAGCTGATGGCCGAGGCAGATGCCGAGGATCGGGACCCCGCCGCCAATAGCTCCGGCGGCGAGCGTCCGGGCGACGCCGATCTCGCCCTCCATTCGCGACGGATCGCCGGGCCCGGGCGACAGGACGATGAGGTCGGGCTCGGTGGCCAGCACCGCCTCGGCTCCCGAGCTGTGGGGCAGGACGGTCACTTCGAAGCCGCGCGCCGCGAGGGCGCGGAGGAGCGAGCGCTTGACGCCGTAGTCGACGAGCGTGGCGCGCGCCCGGCGCGGCCCGTCCGGCGCGACCTTGTACGGCCGGCGGGTTGCCACCGCCGCGACGTGATCGATCGCCTCCCAGGGCGTCGTGACGCGGGCCGCGGCCACCGTGCCGGCCTCGTCGGCGCCGGGGGCAATGACCGTGCGCCGCGCCGCGCCGCGCCGCAGCTCGAGGGTCAGGGCGCGAGTGTCGACACCCTCGATGGCGGGGATCTGCGCCTCGATGAGCAACTCCTCGAGGCTCCGCCCGGGACCCGCCGGCGGCGTGACGAGGCGAGTGACGACCAGCGCTCGCGCGTGGACCCGCTCGGACTCGAGCTCGGCTGCGTCAATCCGGTAGTTGCCGGCCATCGGGTGGGTGAGGACGACGATCTGCCCCTCGTAGGAGGGGTCGGTGAGGATCTCGCCCCAGCCCGTGGCGGCGGTCGTGAAGATGAGGTCTCCGCTGGCCGTGACCGGGGCGCCACGCAGCCGCCCGTGGTGAATGGTCCCGCCCTCGAGAGCAAGCAGGCCGGGCACCTGAGACGCGAACGACGCCGACCGCTCTCCGGCGCTTGACGTCGTATGGCCCGTGCGTTCGACTGTCTGCATCTCGCTCCTTTCCGGCATCACTGTGCCGGCCTTAAAGGACCTCGCGGCAGTCTAGCGCATCGGCTTGGGGCCTTGCGTAGCGCGCCGTCTCGGGTACCATCCGGCGCATGACCCTCGCCGAAGCGCTGGTCCCAACCTCCGACCGTGCGGGCCTCTCAACCGGAGCCCGGGCCGTCGTCCTGGTGACCGCCGGCGCCGCGCTCACCGCGCTCGCCGCTCAGCTGTCGTTCAGCGTGCCGTGGACCCCGGTCCCCTACACGGGGCAGACGGCCGCGGTCCTCCTGGTGGGAACGGTCCTCGGATGGCGGCTCGGGGCCGCGAGCATGCTCCTCTACGTGCTGGCCGGCCTCGCCGGCGCCCCGGTCTACGCTCACGGCGCCCATGGTGTCGACGAGCTCCTCGGCGCGACAGGTGGCTATCTCGTCGGGTTCATCCTGGCGTCGATGCTCGTCGGTCGCCTCGCCGAAGGCGGTTGGGACCGGACACCACTGCGCGCCGCCGGGCTGATGCTGCTCGGCAACCTCGTGATCTACGCGGTCGGCGTCCCGGTGCTGGCGCTCGTCCTGTCACTCCCGGCCGCCGACGCGCTGCAGTCCGGCGCCCTCGTCTTCCTGCCGTGGGACGCTGCGAAGATCGCGCTGGCGGCCGGGCTGCTGCCGGCCGCCTGGCGCGTGCTCGGTCGACGCTAGGCGGACGGGGGGCTCGCCCGGCGCCGCGGGAGGCGAAGCCCGAAGCGACGGCCGAACAGGGCCAGGATGGCCAGCACGATGAGGATCGGCAGGCCGACCACCGCGAGCCAGATCCCGGCCGTGCCGAGCGCCTGGCCCACGCTCACCAGCGCGGCGAGCGCCTTGTCGAGGGTCGACCCGGGGTCCCAGCCCGCCGCCGCCTGCTTCACCGACGTGTCGCGGGGGGTGAGGGTGACCGTCAGGGTCGACAGGTCAGCCTGGCCGCTCAGCAGCTTGAGCTGGGCGGTGAGCTGCTCGATCTGCCCCTGCACGTCGTCGAGGTGCTGCTGGACGGACAGGATGTCATCGATCTTTTCGGCGCGGCCCAGCAGGGTCCGGTACTGCTCCTCGGAGGCCTGCAGGTTGTCGATCCGGGCCTGGAGGTCCACGACCGACGAGGTGACGTCCTCCTCGCGGGTCGCCTCCGCGATCACCGTGCCGTCCATGGCGTGCAGCCGCTGGAGCGCATCGTCGAAGCGGGCGGCCGGGAACCTGAGGGTGAGCGTGGCCGCCTGGTCCGCCTCTCCGGCGCTCGAATCGCCGACGTAGCCCCCGAGATCGAGGGCCATGGCGCGCACGATGCCGACGGCGGCACCGACGTTCGGCACCTCGACGGTGATCTCGCCGGTCTTCACGATCTTCCGATCCGCGAGGTCCGCGACCCCGGTCAGGACGGTCCCGCTGTCGGTCGTGGCCGCCCCGGGCTGCGGAGCCGCCCCGTCGGCGGTTCCCGCCGCGGGTGCCGCCCGCGCGGCAGCGGCGAAGTTGGCGGCCGGCGAGGCCGCCCCACAGGCGGTCAGCAGGCCAATGAGCAAAACCGCGGCGATCGCCGCCGGACGTGGCGCAGGCATCGTTCGTTCCCTCCGGGGATTGAGTTGGTACCCGCATGACGCCGTAGCCGCGTCCCGCGTTCCCCACCGCCGTCCGATAGCATTGGCCTCGATGAGCGATACGACCCTCGAGACCCTCGACGACGAGGCGTCCCGAGCCGGACTGGCCGCGGCGGAATTCGATCGGGGCTGGCTGCGCTCCCACCTCGACGAGGAGCGCCGGACCGCCAGTCTGCTCGGCGAGATCCGCGAGGCGGTGTTCGGAGCCCAGGACGGGCTCGTCTCCACGGTGGCGGTGGTGAGCACCGTGGCCGGCGCCTCGTCCAGCCAGTTCGCCGTGCTGGTCGCCGGCGTTGCATCGGGCCTGGCGGGGGTCTTCTCGATGGCCGCCGGCGAGTACATGAGCAGCAAGAGCCAGCGCGAGATCTTCGAGGCGCAGATCTCGGGAGAGCGGTCCGAGGTTCACGAGCGACCCGGCGAGGCGGAGGCCGAGGTGGCCTTCATGCTCGAGGAGGAGGGCCTTCCGCGGGCGCAGGCCGGGGAGGTGGCGCGGATCATGGCCGGCCATCCCGAGGTCCTGCTGACGACGATGGTCGAGAAGGAGCTCGGGGTCGCGAGCGAGGCCGCGGTGGCTGGCCCGTTCCAGGGGGCGCTCATCATGGGCGCCGCCTTCGGGCTCGGGGCACTGCCCCCGATCCTCCCTTACCTCCTGGTCCCGATGTCGGCGGCCACACCGATCTCCGTGCTGCTCACCGGCGCGGTCCTGTTCGGGATCGGGGTCGTGAAGTCGCGCTGGACGCGGCGCCCATGGCTGCGCTCCGGCCTCGAGATCGTCGCGCTCGGCGCATTTGCGGGCGTCGCCGGCTTCGCGTTCGGCACCCTCCTGCCCACGATCCTCGGCGTCCCCGCCACCGGCGCCTGATTCCGGCGCCTCGCCTCAGAAGATGATCGGCCCAAAGCCGATCAGCGCGGTCGCCAGGAAGAGGACGAAGCGCGGGATCCAGACCCAGCTGCGGCCCTCCGGGTCAGCGAGCTCTCGCGGCGCCGCGACGAACATCGTGTAGTAGACCGCGATGCCGCCGGTCAGCAGGACGGCGACGAAGAGCGCGAAGCTCGTGCCGACCGCCGGGGCGTCGCGGATCATGGCTCCTACGTCGATGCTGCCAACGATCCCCCCGGCAAAGCCGGCGAAGAGGCCGCTGCAGACGAGCACGAAGGGGGTGACGAGCGCGCGCCGCACGGCGGGATCTGCGACCGGCAGCCATTGGTTCGTCGCCGCTGCGGCGCCGGCCAGCACGATGGCCCCGCCGCCGATCGGCGAGCCATCGGACATGCCGAGCTGCTCGCCGGCCACCATCCCCACGAAGAAGAGGCCGCCCATCAACGGGCCGATGAGCCCCCAGCGCGGGGCCTGGACTGGTCCGGCCCGCAGCGATGGCTGGACCGCCGGTCGGAGGCCGATGCCCACCACCGCCGCCGCCAGCGCGAGGACCATGAGGAGCCCCAGCCCCGTATCCGGCGCCGCATCGAGGTTGATGCCGCCACCGAACAGCGAGGGGGCGATGAGGTTGGCCGCGCCGAGCAGCACGTCCTCCACGCGGAGCGGCCCGAGGCGCATGGCCATCGCCCTACCCGCCCGATCTCGCGCCACGGGCCGGCGCCATCCGCTCCCGGCGGCGCCGCACGAGCCAGCCGGTGAGCAGGTAGGCGCCGGTCGCGTACCCGATCCCGGCCAGGACATCCACCACCCAGTGGTCGGCGGTATATACGACCGTCACCGACACGAGCGCCGCGTAGGCGAGCGCCAGCCATCCGATCCGGCCGAAGGCGCGGCGCAGGACGAGGAAGGTGAGGAACGGGTACCCGGCGTGCAGCGACGGGAAGGCGGCGACCGGGTTCGCGTTGAGGCTCAGGAACGTGACGTCGTAGAGCGACTTGCCGGGAAGCCCCAGCCATCCCGCGAGGGCCATGAAGGCATCAGGCTTGAGATAGCTGATCGGGTACTCGCCGGGTGGGGCTGCGAGCCTGCCCTGCTCGGCGGCGAGCCAGGGCGGCGCCACTGGCAGCAGCAGATAGGTCACGAAGCCCGCAAAGCTGAGCAGGATGAGGGCCACGAGGTAGGGGTGGAAGAGGTCGCGCCGCCAGCGCCACAGGACGACCCCGGTCACAAGCGGAAGCGGGAAGTGGAGCATGTAGACCACGGTCCCGACCACCGCGAGCGCGTCAATGCCACTCGCGGGGTGCCACCACGCCTGGAGGACGGCGGTCGGCAGCGCGCCGAAGAAGAGCCCTCGCTCCATGGCCACGATGTCGCTGACGTGGACCGGCAGCCCCGCGTCGTCCGCGAGGCCCCGCATCAGCTCATAGGCGAGAAAGAGGACCAGGAACGGGGTCCACTCCCGCAGCAGGCCGGCGCGGGTCCGGGTCACGAGCACGACCGCGAAACCCAGCGCCACGAGCCCCACGTCCGGGGTCGGAGCCACGTGGTTCACGAGGCTGAGCAGGCCAATGAAGGCCGCGTAGCCCACGGCCACGATGAGCAGCATCGAGTCGAACCAGCCGGAGAGGCTCGGATCGGGCGCGGCCGGGCCGATCGTTGCCCGTCTCGCCCGATGGCTGGCCTGCATCACGTGGCGGCCTGTTCAGCCTCGCCGCCGGGAGCGGTGACGCGATCCGGGGCTTTCAGGCGGCGGAACAGCAGCCGGGTGCCGAAGAACGCGGCGGCCGCGTAGGCGATGCCGCCCAGCACGTCGACCACCCAGTGATCGCCGGTGAAGACCACCGCCCACCAGACCGCGGCCGCGTAGGCCAGCGCCAGCCAGCCGACCCTGCCGAACGCTCGACGCAGGACGAGGAACGAGAGGAACGGATACCCCGCGTGCAGCGACGGGAACGCTGCCACTCCGTTCGGATTTACGCCATAGAAGATGTACGAGCTCAGCTGCTCGCCGTTCGGATAGCCGAGCGCATGAGCGATCACCGCAAAGGCGTCCGGCTTCAGGTAATGGATCACCGGTTGGCCGTCCGGGCCGTTGAGCGCGCCCAGCCCGGCCGCCCACCACGGCGGCGCCACCGGCAGCAGCAGGAACGTGATGAACCCGGCGAAGCTGAGGAGGATGAAGGCGGCCACGAACTCGTAGTAGAGCGGGCGACGCCACAGCCAGAGCAGGAAGCCGGTGACGACCGGCAGCGCGAAGTGGAGCATGTAGAGGATCGTGGCGACGATCGCCGCCGCTCCGACCCCCGAGGCGGGCGCCAGCCAGTCTTGCAGCACCTGGGTGGGGATATGCCCGAACGCGAGGAACCGTTCGGCGGCGATGACGTCGTACATGTGCACCGGGAAGCCAGCGTCATCGGCGATGCCGCGCATCAGCTCGTAGGCGAGGAAGATCGCGACGAACGGCACCCAGTCGCGGAGGAAGAGCCAGGTCCGGCCGAGGAGCACCGCCACCAGGAGGAAGGCGACGGCCAACACGTCGGGGTGGATCTCGAGCCCGCCCCCCACCATGAGGCCCACCACCAGCACGGCGTACGCGCCAATGGCGAGCATCAGCCACCGCTCGTTGCGGACCCGAAGCTCGCCGTCCTCGATCGCCGCCATGCCCTGCTCTGTCCTCCTCCGCTGCGCGGAGAAGTCTAGTCGGGGAACCGCCGGATGCGGAGGAGGCGCTCAGCCGTCCTCGCGGTAGATCGTGTCGTTCTCACGGACGTGATCGGCGACGGCGAGCGCAACGTCATCACCCGGGCCGGCGCTCTCGACCTTCTCGTGCTCGACCTCCATCGAGTCCACGGTCTGCTCGACGTCGGTGGTGTGTCCCAGGATGTGAATCCGGTCGCCGAGCTTCAGCGCCCTGGTCAGCGTCACCGCCGCCACCTGCAGATGGCCGAAGTAGTGGGTGACGGTCCCGACCGCCTGCTCCTCTGCGTGTCCCTCGGACATCGGTCTGCCCTCCGCTGCTGGTCCACTGCGTCGAGGGTGCGTCCGCCGAGCGGACGCGTCAAGGGCCGTTCAGCGCGGCGCCGCACGAGTCGCAGAAGCGAGCTCCGGCGTGGTTGGCGGCCCCGCAGGAGTGGCAGGTCGCGCTCAGCGCATGGCCGCACGCGTCGCAGAACCGGGCGTCGCGGTCGTTCGCGGCGCCGCAGGAAGGGCACTTCGTCCCCGACGAGAGGCCCAGCGACCCGAGCGTGTCGCGAAGGGTGGGCGTGAGCTCGCCGGCCACGTAGCGGGTCGCGGGGCCGAGGTAGCCGATCCAGGTCATGGACGCTCCGATGCCGATCAGCGGCAGGCCAATGAACGCCATCCAGAAGTTGCTCGGCACGCCGAACGAGCCGAACGAGCCGAACGAGCCGAACGCGGCAAAGAAGCTGGCGAGGCCGGCGATGGTGAGGATCAGCCCGATCCCGAGCAGGATCGGCCCACCGACGCGGAGGAAGGAGCGCACGCCGTGCTGGTCGCGCGGGCCGGGCTCGGGCCGTGTCATGTCGAGTCTCCCCTGGGTGAAGCGTTGTGCGGCGGAGCGTGCGTCGCGCCGGGCGGCGCGTCAAGGGCCAATCAGCGGAACATGCGCTGCTGCCTGCGGAGTGGAAGACGCGGGTCGCGCGCGTCCTCGGCGATCACCTCCGCCACCGGGCGCAGGCGCCGCGCGACGACGTTGAGCACCTCCCCCTCGACCTGCAGCACCCCGTCGATGACGAGCAGCGGATGGCGATGGAGCATGGACCGATGCGCGGTGTACACGTTCGGGCGCAGGGTTACGTTGATCATTCCCGTCTCGTCCTCGAGCGCGATGAAGACGAAGTTCTTGGCGGTCATCGGGTGCTGGACGCTGACCGCCAGCCCCGCCAGCCGGATCGAGGACCGATCCCGCCGCTTTCCCGCCTCGGCCACGGTGATCACCCCTCGCGCGCCGAGCCGCTCGCGGAAGAGCTCGACGGCGTGGGCCGTCTGCGACAGGCCCAGCTCCCGATAGTCGGCGGCCACCTTCTCCGCGAAGGTCATCTGCGGCAGGGAGGCGCCCAGCGCGCGCTGAGCGTCATCGGTCAGGCCCAGCGCGGGACGCGCGGGGTTGGCGTCGGCCATGGTCGTGCGCAGCTGCCAGAGCAGCTCGCGGCGGGGTGCATCGGTCCAGTCGAAGGCGCCCACCGCAATGAGCCGCTCCACGACCTGCTCGCCGAGGCCGGTCCGTGCCACGAAGTCGCGGACGCCGGCATAGGGCCCGATGGCGCGCTCGCGCTCGAGCATCTCGCGCGCGGCCTCGTCGATCCCCTTCACCTGGCGCAGGCCGAGGCGCAGGGCGAAGGCGCCGTCACCGTCTTCGCCCGGGCGGGTGTCGTGATCCCAGGCCGATGCGTTGACGTCCACCGGCAGCGCCCTCATCCCGTGCCGCTTCGCGTCGCCGAGCACGACCGCCGGCGAGTAGAAGCCCATCGGCTGGTTGTTCAGGACGCCCGCGTAGTAGTGCGCCGGATAGTGGATCTTCAGCCAGGCGGTGTCGTAGGTGATCTTCGCGAAGGCCGCCGCGTGGGCCCGCGCGAAGCCGAACTCGGCAAAGGCGGAGCAGCGTTTGAACAGGTCTTCCGCATCGGCTTCGGTGAGGCCGGTGCGCATGGCGCCGCCCACGAAGCGGTCACGCTCGGCCTGCATCTTCGCGTGGCTGCGGTGGCTGCCCATCGCCTTGCGGAAGATGTCCGCCTCGAGGGGTGAGTAGCCGCAGACGTCGATGGCGACCTGCATGACCTGCTCCTGGTAGAGGATCACGCCCAGCGTGTCGCCCAGGATCGGCTCCAGGCTGGGATGGGGATACGTCACCTCTTCCTGCCCGGCGCGTCTTCGCAGATACGGATGGACCGCGTTGCCCTGCACCGGGCCGGGGCGGATGATCGCGACCTGGACGACGAGGTCCTCGAAGCGCTCCGGGCGCGCCTTGGGCAGCGCCTGCATCTGGGCCCGGGACTCGACCTGGAACATCCCCACCGTGTCCGCGGCGCGGATCGTGCGGAACACCTCGGGGTCGTCGTGGGGGAGCTCGTCGAGGTCGATCCTGGTGCCGGTGTCGCGCTCGATCCGGTCCAGCGCGTCGGAGACGACGCCCAGGGTCCGCAGGCTGAGGAGGTCGATCTTCACGAGGCCCAGCGCCTCGATATCCTCCTTGTCGTACTGGGTCACGACTCGACCCGGCATGCTGGCGCGCTCGATGGGCACCAGCTCGATGAGCGGGGTGCGGGTCACGAGCATGCCACCCACGTGGATCCCCAGGTGGCGCGGGAAGCCGTCGATCTCGGCGCAGAGGGCCAGGAGCCACTGCCAGCGGTTCCGCGGCGCGACATGGGGCGCACCGGCGACTGGATGGCGAGATGCGGCACCGCTCTCTTCCGGAATGACGCTCGGGCGTCGGCGCTCCTCAATGGGCATGCCACTCTCGGGGTCCACGCGGACCACCGGCGGCGGGTCGTTCCAGGGCCCCGGCGAGCCGTTGTCGCGCGGCTGCGGTACCGCCAACGACTCGGGAGGCGGCCCCGCTTCGCGCAGCCCACCCGGGCCGTAGCGCTTCTGCTGCCAGCCCTCGTGCTTGACGCTGACGACGGACTGATCAAGCACGCTCGGCCGCCGCGGCGGCACCCAGCCCGACTCGCTGTACGGCCGCCCATCCCGGTCCCCCGCCGCCTCTCGGGCGCGCGCCTCGGCATCGGCCAGGTCCGGGCGCAGGGGAAGCGGCGCCGGTGGCAGCGCCAGGGCTGGGCGAGGGCTGCCGTGCCAGGGGGAGTCGGAAGGCTGGCGGACGACCGCGCCGGCATCGGCCCGTCCATCGCGGCCGGAGGGGACCGCCGCATCCTCCATGGGCAGCCCCAGCTCGTCGAAGAGCCACCCGAACGAGCCGTCGAGGGCCAGGTCTCGGGCGACGTCCGTCGCGTCGCGGGTGTCGAGTGCCTTGGCCACGCGGTCCACCGCATCGGGCGGAAAGGCGAGCGCCTTGGCCACCTCGCGCACCGCGGACCGGGCGCGGTAAGTGATGACCGTGCAGACCATGGCCGCGTGGTCCTCGCCGTAGCGGGTGTAGAGGTACTGGATCACCTCCTCGCGGCGATTGACGTCGAAGTCGATGTCGATGTCCGGCAGCGTCCGCGCCTCGTTGATGAAGCGCTCGAAGAGGAGCTTGTGCTCGATCGGGTCGACCTTGGTGATGCCCAGGCAGTAGGCCACGATCGAGTCGCCAGCACTTCCCCTCCCCTGGCCGATGATGCGGCCGGCACGGGCGAACTCCATGAGGTCCCAGACGATGAGGAAGAACTCGGCCAGGTTCGTGCGCTCGATGATGTCGAGCTCGTGCGCCAGCTGGTTCACCGCCTGCTTGGTAATGGGCCGATAACGCTGCCGTAAGCCGTTGTGCGCAAGCTGGTACAGGTATGAGAACGGCGTCTCGCCCTCGGGGACCGTGAAGCCCGGGAACCGATAGCGTTCGAAGTCCAGGTCCAGCCTGCACGTCCGGCCGATGGCGGCCGCCCGCTCCATGCCTCGCTGCCAGGCCTCGCGGCTGCGTGCGTCCGGCAGGCCCTGGCCGATGGCCGCGAGCTCGGCCCCCGACTTGAGCCGATACTCGGCGTTGGGGAGGAGCAGCTCGCGCGCCTCGTCCAGGGTGGCCCCGTGACGGACGCAGACCAGCACGTCCTGGAGCCGATGGCCGCCCGGATCGGCGTAGTGCACCTCGTTGGTGACCACGGCGGGCAGCCCGGTCGCTCGTGCCAGGTCGGCGAGCTGCGCCGTGAGCCAGTCGTCGTCCGGCAGGAGGTGGTGACCAAGCTCCACCGCGAAGTCACCATCCGGGAAGTGGCGCGCCCAGCGTTCTGCGGCTGCGCGCGCGCCGTCCTCCTCCCCGGCCAGCAGGCGGCGCGGAACCTCCCCGTTGCGGCAGCCGGAGAGGCCCACCAGGTGGCCCCGCGCCTCGTCCAGGGCGGTCTCCACGAGCGAGCGCTCGAAGACGGGGAACTGCTTCTCACCGGCCAGGTGGCCGCGCGACGCGAGGCGCGAAAGTGCGGTGTAGCCGGCGGCGTCCCGCGCCAGCAGGACGAGGTGGTCGCCGGGGATGGGGCCTGCGTGCAGCTCGCCGGGCCAGCCGCGGCTCGCCCGGCTGCCCCGGTACGGGTCGTTCAGCCTCCGGCCGCGCTGCGCGAGACGCAGCTCATCGGGATCCCGGGGGACGGCCAGCTCCAGCCCGACGATCGCGGTGATCGGCTGCAGGCCGGCCGCCCGGGCGGCATTGGTACGGGTCTGGGCGGCCGCCTTCCAGAGGCGGACTGCGGCGTACAGGCCCGCGTGGTCGGTGACGGCCAGGGCCGGCATGCCCAGCTGCGCGGCGCGGCCGATCAGCTCCTCCGGGTGGCTGGCGCCGTCCAGGAAGCTGAAGTTCGAGTGGGCATGGAGCTCGCAGTAATCGGCGTGCGGGCTGGTCATCGGACCTGCAAGAATAGAACAACCGTTCGATGTGGACCAGCCCCTGACAGGGGGCCCAGCCGGCGATCGTCACGCGCTTGCGGGCTCGAGACCTCGACCGTTCACGGCGATCATCGTCGCCAGGACCACCGCCAGCGCCGCCCCCGCCACATACAGCACCGCGTAGCCGAAGAGCTGCACACCACCGGCCCGAATCGGCGACGATGGGGCTGTGACGTTCGGCGCGCAGCTACGCCAGCGGCTCGGTCCCATTGGCGAGGGGCCGTTCCGCATGCTGTGGATCGGCCAGGCGACGAGTGCCTTCGGCGACGCCCTCATGCCGGTCGCCTTTGCCTTCGCGGTCCTGGGCCTGGGCGGAGGTGCCGGAGGCATCGGCCTGGTCCTGACCACGTACAGCGTGCCACGCCTCGTCTTCATCCTCGTCGGTGGCGTGTGGGCCGATCGCCTCCCGCGACAGCGGGTCATGCTCGCGGCCGACGTCATCCGGGGCGGCGTAGAGGTCGCATTCACGGTCCTGCTGCTGACCGGCAACGCCGAGCTCTGGCATCTCGCGCTCGGGAGCGCGGTGATCGGCACCGCCAGCGCGTTCTTCGTGCCGGCCTCCGCCGGGCTCATGCCGCAGGTGCTCGATGACTCTCGGCTGCAGCAGGGCAATGCGTTCATGAGCCTGTCGCGGAGCGCCACCTCGATCATCGGCCCCTCGGTCTCCGGGCTCATGGTGGCGACCGCGGGCGTGGCGTGGGTCTTCGCCATCAATGCCGCGACGTACGGCGTCAGCACGATCTCGCTCCTCCTCCTGCGGGTCCCGCGACGCGTCGAGCCCGGCGAACGCGGGCTGTTCGTGGCCGAGCTGGCTGCCGGCTGGCGGGAGGTGGCTTCGCGGCAGTGGCTTCGCTCCGCCCTCCTCGTGTTCGCGATCGGCAACATGTGCCTGGCCTCCTTCTTCGTCCTGGGCCCGGTCATCGCCGATTCCTCCCTGGGCGGGGCCGCCAGCTGGGGCCTGATCGTCACGGCCCAGGCCGTTGGCGGCCTGCTTGGCGGTGTCGTCGCGCTGCGCTGGCGGCCGGCGCGACCGATCGCCGCCGGATTCGTGCTCGGGCCGCTCTTCTTCGTCCCCCTCTACGTCCTGGCGCCACCGCTCGGCGTCGGGCTGATCATGGCCGCCTCCCTCGTGGCGCTCGCCTGCATGGAGCTCGCGAACACCTGGTGGTATACGGTCCTCCAGCAGCAGGTCCCGCCCCAGGCGCTGTCGCGCGTTTCGAGCTACGACTGGCTCGTGTCGCTCGTCTTCCAGCCGATTGGCTACCTGCTGGTGGCGCCGATCTCGGATGCGATCGGGCCGGCATCGACGCTCGTCGCAGCCGCCACGCTCGGGGTCGCCGTCTACCTGGGTGCCCTGCTGATTCCGAGCGTGCGGCGCATCGGGTGGCGCGCCGGGGAGGTGCGCGCGGGCGAGCTGCCCACTTCGATCGAGGCGTCTCGCTAGCCGGCCAGGGCCTCGAGGGTGGCGCGCTGCTCGGTCGTCCCGTCGGGCGCCAGCGGAATGATCGCGACGTGGTCGGCGCCCGCGTCGGTCAGTTCCTCGATCCGCGCCTGGAGCTCCCCGACCTCGCCCCAGGCCACCATCGCGTCGACGAGCTCGTCGCTCCCGGGCTTCGTCCAGTCGGAATCGGTGAACCCCTGCTCGGTCCAGCTGGCGTGGTAGGTCGGGGTGCGCAGGTACGGCGCGAGGTACGCGCGGGCGGTCTCGCGAGCGGCGGCGGGGTCCGTCTCCAGCACGCAGGGCAGCGTGACGGCCAGGACCGGCCGACTGTCGTCGGCCCTTGCCGCGTCGAGCACATCACGGGCCCACGCCACTCGCTCGGGCGTGACGAGATACGGAAAGGCGCCGTCGGCGTCGGTGGCGGCAAGCGCCAGCATCCGCTCGCGCAGGGCGGCCACGAGCACCGTGGGCTCGGTCCAGCCCTCCACCATCGGTCCCCGGTAGACCGCTGCCCGGTAGCCGGCCAGGAACTCGCGCATCCGGGTCAGCGGCCGCTCGAAGCGGTGCCCGCGCAGCTTGCCGGCAAGGTGCGGGTGCGAGACGCCAAGCCCCAGCACGAAGCGGCCGCCGGTCGCCTCGGCGAGAGTGAGGGCCGCCATCCGGGTCGTCTGGGCATCGTGGCCCCAGATGCCCACGATGCTGGTGCCGAGCCGGATCTCGCTCGTCTCCCCGGCCAGGAGGCCCAGCAGGGCGAACGGCTCACGGCCCACCGTCTCGGGAACCCACAGCGTTCCGAAGCCGAGCTCCTCGGCGCGACGCGCATACGCGCGTGCGTCGCCGATGGACAGGCTGTCGAGGTGACCCCACACTCCAAGACGCCCGAGTTCCGGCGGAGGCTGACGCATGGCCCGATGCTACCCGACCTCCACCGGCGTGAAGCGATACTGCAGGAAGAGCTCGTCGTCGCTGCGCAGGACGCCCACCAGATGCCCTTCGCGCGGCCGATCCGCGAACGGCGAACCCCCGGCGACGGGCGCGATCATCGGCAGCGCCCCGGTGCCGATCAGGCGCGCCCCGATCGTCCAGTACAGCTCGTCGATGAGGTCCGCGGCCAGGAAGGCCGAGACGACGGTGGGGCCGCCCTCGAGGAGCAGCGAACGAACGCCGATCGCAGTCAGGCGGCCCAGGAGCCAGGCGGGGTCGGGACGCCGGGTGGGTGCGACCCATGCCTCCACCCCGGGAAGCTCGTGGTCGCGATGCGGGCTGTCGGCGCCGATCGCCAGGATCCGGCGCTGCTCGGGATGGGCGTTCGTGAACCAGCCCCGCTCGACGGGAATCGGACCGCTTCCCCCGATGAGCACCGCGACCGGCTGCGCGGTCAGCCCATTGGCCTCGCGGCGCGCCGCGAGGTCGGCCGCCAGGCGCGAGTGGAAGTCGTCCGCCCGCAGCGTCCCGACGCCGCTCGCGACGGCGTCGAACCCGACGCGGTAGAGCTGCATCAGGCGTCGATCGGCACGGCCGCTCAGCCCCTCGGCGGTGCCGCCCAGCTGGGCCCGCCCGTCGATGCTGGTGACCATGTTCACGCCCACCACCGGGCGATCCGCACGCAGCTGCGGGCGGGCATCGGCCAGCGCCTCGTCGAGCAGCAGGCCGGCGCGCGGGTCCGGCCACAGGCGATCGACGTGACCCGGGCGATCCGTCATGCGGCCATGGTAGGTGCCGGACGTGGTACAAGCAGCACCAGTGGGTGCGGTCCTCCTCCTTGCGCTTCCGGCCGCCGTGCTGGCAGGCGCCGTCGCCGCGCTCGCCGGCTTCGGCATCGGGAGCATCCTGACCCCGCTGCTGGCGCTCGAATACGGCGCCCACGTGGCCGTGCTGCTCGTGGCCCTGCCCCACGCGGCAGCCACGGCTCTGCGCCTCTGGATGTTGCGCGCGGAGGTCGAACGCCGGGTCCTCCTCACGTTCGGATCCGCGAGTGCTGCGGGCGGGTTGAGCGGCGCGCTCCTGCAGGGGGCCCTCGGGAGCCGCGGCCTCGGGATCCTGCTCGGGGTCCTGCTCGTACTCGCTGGCCTCTCGGGCCTGACCGGGATCAGCTCCCGGCTCCGGATCCGCAGCGGACCGCTGGCCGTCGCCGCCGGATTCCTGTCCGGCGGGTTCGGCGGGCTGGTCGGCAACCAAGGCGGCATCCGCTCGGCGGCGCTCGTCCATTTCAACTTGTCCCGAATGGCGCTGGTGGCGACCTCGACCGGCGTGGCGATGGCGGTGGATCTCGCGCGGATCCCCGTCTACCTGGCGCTGAGCGGGGGCGAGATCGCGGCACGACCTGGCCTCGTCCTGCTGCTCGCGGCGGGCGTACTGGCCGGGACCCTGCTCGGCGCTCCGCTCCTGCGCCGGATGCCGGAGTTGCTCTTCCGACGCCTCCTCTTCGGGCTGCTGGTGATCCTGGGCGTGGCGCTCGTGATCGGTCAGTCATAGATCCGCTCCAGGTGCCAGGTGCCGCGGAGCTCGTCGAGGTAGACGGTGCACAGCAGACCCTCGCGGGTGACGAGCTTGAAGTAGGCGCGCGCCAGCGGGGTGCGCCACCAGTCGTCGTCCACCCGCCAGCGGTTGCAGATCCCCACCTCGTCGTAGGTCCTGCCGTCGAGGCGCAGGCGGACGGGGGTTCCCTCGGCATCGGCCTCCACCTGCACGAGGGGATGGCCGGCCACCAGCCGGGTCATGGTCTGTCGGCGCCGATGTCGACGAGGCGCGACCGTTGCTCGTCGAGCGCCGCGTTCGGGCGGTCGTGGGCGGCCCGCCACAGGCGGCCCTCCCCGAAGCGGGCGCGCATCCGCTCCAGCGCCCAGCGCAGCTCCTCCCAGCGTCCGGGCTGGGCCTCGAAGGCCGGCAGCTGCCGGCTGGACGGGTCCGCCAGGCGGTCGAAGACGAGGCCCATGGCGGTCACCCGCGGCTCGGCCTCCATGCGCCGCGCGCGGGCGGCCTGCTCCAGGCGCCCGATGAGCAGCCGCGCGATCCAGTCCGGCTCGAGCGCCGGCGCCGGGAAGGCGAGCGTCACTTCCAGCCGCGGGGCGTCCTCCAGGCTGAGGGTCAGGATGGCGCGTCCCGGCGCCAGGTGACGCGAGCGGAGCGCCTCGCACAGCTCGGCGCAGCTGCGTCGCAGCGCCAGGGCGCCGGCGCCGATCCCGTCCGCCGGCGGATCGAAGCCGGTCCGCACGGTGAGCCGCTCCGGGCGGCGGCGCGGCACGAGGGGGCGCGGGTCGATGCCACGCGCCAGCTGCTGGAGCCACTCCCCGGCGCCACCGAACTGGGCCCCCACCGCGGAGCGCGGCAGCTCTGCCAGCTGGCGCATCTCGGTCAGCCCGAACAGCGCGAAGCGCTGGCGGGTGGCCGGGTCCGCCGGCAGCAGATCGAGCGACAGCGGCGCCAGCGCGGCGCGCGCGGGGCGGGCACCGGCCGGCAGGGCGGCGAACGCGGCCACCGCATTTGGCCGGCTCGGACGCGCCAGCCGCGCGGCGAGCACCGCCAGCCAGCGGTTGTCCCCCACCCCGCAGCGCACCCGGAGCGGCAGCACCTCGCGGGTCAGGGCCACCGCCCGCGCCGCGATTCGGCGCTCGGTGCCGAGCATCGGCCCCAGGCCCGTGACGTCGACCAGCGCCACCCCCACATCCACCGCCTCGACGCGCGGGGAGAGGTCGTCGAGGCGGTCGAGCGCGGCGTCGAACGGCGCATGTTGATCGGCATCGGGAAGGCGCAGGTCGGGCCAGACCATGGCCAGCAGCCGGGCATCGGGCATGCCGCCAGTCTAATAGAACGAATGTTCTATTGCTAGCCCTTCAGCTGCCGGTACGTGGCCTCGTCCCGCCGCGCCACGCGGGCAATGACCACCACGCCCGCCGCCTCGCGCACCTGGTACACGACGCGCCAGGGAGCGCCGTCGATCCGCACCCGGACCCGCCACAGGTCCGAGCCCGCCAGCTTCCCGCTCCCCTGTGGATGGGACTCTTCGCCCAGCGCCAGGATCACGCCGCGCAGCGCGAGCGCTTCCGCCGCTCGCAGGCGCCGCAGCTGACGTGCGGCGGTCGGCGCCAGCTCCACCCGGAGCGCCACGCCTCAGCCGTCCGCCTCGTACGCCACGCGGCCCTCGGCAACCATCCGCCGGAAGAAGCGATCCGCGTCCTCGCCGCCTGCGGCGTCGTACTCGGCCAGGGCCTCCCGGCCCAGCTCGCGGTCCTCGGCATCCTCCTGGCGCTCGAGCCACTCCCGCAGTGCCTCCTCGATCACGTCCCGGATCTGGCGCCCCGACTCCACGGCGCGGATGCGAGCCGCCCGGTAGAGCGCATCGTCGCGCAGGGCGATCGTCACCTTCATGCGACCATCCTACCATCCAGATGGGTAGATGGTCCATCCGGGCTCACGCGCCGATGACGGCGAGCCGCGGGCGCTCTACGGCCTCCACCACCGGTTGGGCGGCGGCGCGGAGCAACCCGTCCGTCCGGCGCCCCTCGGCGAAGAAGAGGTCGAGCTCCGCCCGGCTGCCGGCCAGTGCCCAGCGGTGGCGAACAACCGTCGCCTCGACCCGCTGGCCAACGAGGTCGCGACCCACCGACAGCCAGGCGCTGCGCCGCAGCGTCACCCGGACCCCGGCGGCCCGTGCGGCGGCCTGCTCCGAGGCACGGGTCGAGGCGCGGGTTGAGGCGCCGCCGGCCAGCAGCAGGCCCACTCCGCCACTGCGGAGGAGGAGCCCCGCCAGGCGGTCCAGCGCCCGCGCGCCGACGCCGTCCGCATCGGCGAGGTCCAGGACCAGGGCGTCCACGCTCCGGTCGCGGGCCAGCCAGGCGGCCAGCTCCAGCGCCTCGGTGGCGTCCGCGGGGCGGACGACGAGCAGCCAGTCGAGGTTGACCCCCAGCCGGGCAGCGGTGGCCGGATCCAGGCTGCCGGCCGGATCCAGGTAGGCGACCACCCCGCCCGCCGCCTGGCAGGCGGCCAGCGAGCCGAGCGACAGGCTGGTGGCGCCGCTCCCCGGGGTGGCGTCGAGGAACGCCAGCGCGCCCCGCGGCCAGCCGCCGGTGCGCAGCGCGGCGTCGAGCCGTGGCTGGCCGGTGGGCAGGGCCGCGCGACCGGCGCCCGAGGGCGCCATCGGCCCCGGGTCGGTCCCCCGTCGCAGCCCGCGGTCGCGCAGCGCCTCGAGGAGCTCGGGGAGGGGTTGAACGGGTCGGGCGACATCGGCCTGCAAGCTCATGGCCCGACCGATGATAGAACAAATGTTCTAGTCTGTGAAGGCCCTCCGAGACCCCTGCTATACTCGCCGCCGGCCCGCCCGGACCATGCCCGTGGGGATGTAGCTCAGCTGGGAGAGCACCGCGTTCGCATCGCGGGGGTCAGGGGTTCGAGTCCCCTCATCTCCACCATTCCATCCGGTGGCCGAACCGCCGTTGACGCCGCCCCGGTTCGAGTCGAGGATGGACGTGTCCGGCGCGGTGCTCGCGAAAGGCGAGCAATTGCCGACCGGCCATGGGTGGGAGCAGCCTGATGGACCTGACGCCAATGCTGAACCAAGGGTCGCGCGAGGGGAGCCTCGAGGAAGAGCGCCGTCGCAAGGGTCCGAACCCCGACGAGTGGGCTGACTGGATCGATGACGATCGCGTGGTGTCGCGCAATCCCACCCCGCCGCACGAGGGCGAGTCGGATCAGGGGATCACCGACCTACCGGCGCCGAAGTGAGGCGCTCTTCGACTGATTTGCCGCTCTTGCGATGACCCGGGCTGGGTTCGCGGTTTTCAAGGGGCCGCCGCAGCGTTCGCGGGCCTCCGTCGACCCCTCCATCGCGCTCGATCGGCTGGCGTGCCGATACGTTTCGGCCGTGTCTGTTCGCCCCTGTCGCTGCCGGATGGCCTTCCGCAGCAGCTCGTGGCCCTTCTCAGCCCACCGCCTTCTTGACGAGCGCGGTGATCCGTGCCTCGTCGGCGTGGGTCATCTCCGGCAGCGCGTACATGACCGGCCACATCGAGCCCTCGTCAAGGTGGGCCTTGTCGCTGAACCCCAAGATCGCGTATCGCGCCTTGAACTTCGCGCGCTCCTGGAAGTAGCAGACGAGCTGTCCATCCCGGTAGTACGCGGGGCTCCCGTACCAGGTCCGGGACGAGAGCCCTGGCGCGGCGGCCTTGACGATCGCGTGGAGTCGCTCGGCCATGGAGTGATCCGGCTCATCCAGCTTCGCGATCTTTGCGAGGACCTCGGCCTCGCCGTCCGCCGCGTCCTTCTTGCCGGCCCTGCGAGGACGCGCGGAGCGCGTGCGCTCCCGGCGGTACTCCTGGATCGCCGCCCGCTCTTCGTCGGTCCACGCTTCGTCTGACTTGCGCGCCCCCGGGCGCCTCGTGGTCGGCTTGTCATCCGTCATGGTGTCTCCTCTCCAGGGTCGATCTCATCGGCTAAATGGCCGTCCTCGCCGTGTTCCAACTTCCACCGCGCGCCGTGATCCGATCGTAATCGCCCTCGACAACGATCAAGACGGGACCGGAGGCCAGCCAGTGACAGCTTGTCAGTTTGGCCGCAGGCGGACCGAGCGGTCGTCGAGGTGGCGGAGCTTCTCCGGGTTGCTGATCGCCCGCACGGCGATGATCTGCCCGCCGGCGATGTCGAGCGCGATGACGGCCACCGCCCGCGTCTCGGCATCGAGGAATACCATCCCGGGCTGGCCATTGAGCTCGGCGAACCGCTGCTCGACAGCGCCAAGGGCCGCCGGGCGGTAGCCGCTGAAGATCCGCGTGACACTCTCGCGCCCGTGGATCGGTTGCGGGAACGCCGGGCCTTGGCCGCCGCCATCGGTGTAGAGGACGACGTCAGCCGCCAGCAGGTCCACGAGCCCGTCCGTCGTCCCGGCACCGACCGCCTCGAAGAACCGCCGGGCCAGTGCCTCGCGACGCTCCCGGGAGGCCTCGAACCGCGGCCTCCCGTCCTGGATGTGCCGCCGGGCGCGCACCGCGATCTGGCGGCAGTTGTCCTGGGACTTGCCGACGATGTCAGCGATCTCGTCGAACCCGAAGTCGAACACGTCGCGGAGCAGGAACACCGCCCGCTCGACGGGGCCGAGACGCTCGAGGAGGACCAGGAACGCCATCGAGAGCGCCTCCGCGGTCTCGACGTACCGGGCCGCGTCCGGCGCCGGGTCGGTCAGGAGCGGCTCCGGGAGCCAAGTCCCGAAGTAGGTCTCGCGGCGGACTCGTGCCGAGCGGACGTGGTCGATCGCGAGGCGGGTGACGACGGTCGAGAGCCAGGCCTTCGGGGATTGGATGGCAGTGCCGTCCGCCTCGGCTCGATGGAACCGCAGGAACGCCTCCTGGACGATGTCCTCCGCCTCACCGACCGCGCCCAGCATCTCGTAGGCGATCGAGGCGAGCAACGGCCGCAGCGTGGCGTAGACGCCGCCGGGCTCGTCGGGGTTTGACGGCGCGTGGCTCATGCTCATATGGGAGGGACGGTAGCACCCGGTCACCCGTGACACTGCTGGCGTCACAAAGCGCAAGGGGCGTAGTAACAGCGGCCGTGCCGGACCAAGCCCCGGCGCGCCACATGGGGGAAGCAGCCCGGCGCAGCACAGATGTTCACCGCTTGTCGGTCCATCAGCCCGATCCGGGCGTCTGGGCGGCGACCCTGTAGATCGCCAGCGGCTCATCGATGCCCCTGGGTGGCGCCCCCAATGCAGAGGCCGTGCCCAAGTTGCGCGCTTCCCGCGCGCCGCGCTAGCTCCCGGCGGGTATTCCGAAGATGCTGACCCAGACGCCGCAGATCGTGTCGAAGCCGGGGCTCGGAAGTCTGACGTCCATGCTGCCACCGGCCGGGATGCCGACCCGCAGGACGTTGTACTCCCGGTGATGCCCTGCCTGAGCCGCCAGGCAGGCATCCGCGGTCTGAACGTTGAGGACCGCAGCACCGACGCCGCCCGGGGCGAGGATCCCGGGCGGACCGGGGTCGCCGAAGTAGCCGCCGTGCTGCACCGTGATCGGCTCCTCTACCCGGTGTGATTTGATCCCGGCCAGGGTCGGATAGCCAAGCAGCCCGCACGCCGAGTTCGAAACGTTCACGAATCGAACCGGCAGGTCGACGTTGCCCGCCGCGGGCCACAATCCTTGCGGTTCGGCGCGCAAGTCCGACGCCTGGCAGGCACGCGCGTCGAGCGACGGGAACGGGTAGTCGGTCGGCGTCGGGAACGTTGAACCGGACGGCGCCGGGCTCGGCGTGATGCCGCACCCGGCCAGGAGAGCGGCAGTCGCGCAGGCCATGGCGAACGAACGCCGATGCACGAAGCCCCTCGCTTCGGTGTCTCGCATCTACGGTCCTGACGATGCACGCGTGCTGTGTGTTGCGGGAGACACACGCGCTGATCGTTTCCTCTGCCCTTGTGCCACGCGGGCACAGGTAAGCACACCCCCTCGTCTTGCAACGATCGCCATGCCGTTCGCGCTAGCGAGGCGTGAACCAGCCGACAAGGGCGCCAAACGAGGCGCGTTCGGCCTTCCGCGTCACGCCCCGATC
>CAWINH010000012.1:0-170357 GCA_963837425.1 uncultured Chloroflexia bacterium | reverse complement strand
ATAGCCGTGCTTGTCCAGCCAGGCGTCCAGCTCCCGGACGATCCTGCCGAAGACCGCAGGGCCACGGAGGATCGCGGCCGTGCAGACCTGGACCGCCGACGCCCCGGCCATGAGCATCTCGACCGCGTCGGTCCCGCGCGTCACGCCCCCGACCCCGATTACCGGCAGCTCGACTGCCCGGGCGATGTCACGGACGCAGCGCACGGCGAGCGGCTTGATCGCCGGCCCCGAGAGCCACCCGTAGCCACGCGGACCACCCAGCCGCGGCATACCGGTCTCGATGTCGAGCGCCAGCACGGGCCCGAAAGAGTTGATCGCCACGATCCCGTCGGCTCCGGCCTCCAGCGCCAGGCGCGCGGCCGTAGCCATGTCGCTGCCGTGGGGGCTCAGCTTGACGAGCACGGGGACGTCGAGTGCTGCGCGAGCGGCGTGGATCGCGCCGACGATCGGTTCCGGGTCGTCGCCGATGTAGTGAGTCGACAGCTCCACCGCGTCGGCGAAGGGCCGGACGAGCGGCGCCAGCCTGCCGATCTCCTCGCGGGTGTACCCGAGGCTGATGATCAGGGGCAGGCCAGCACCCCGCGCGACGTCGTACTCGCGCTCCAGCCACTGCTCCGGCGGCAGCTCGGACCACAGCTCGGTGTTCACGAACCCGTGCGGGATCTCCGCCATGTTCGGCGTCGGCGGCTCGGCGGGGAGCGCGGAGATCGTCTTGGCCACCAGCGCGCCGGCTCCACCCTCGGCGCAGGCGAGGAGCGCCGCGCCGTCCCGTCCCGGGGGGCCGGCGGCCGGCATGATCGGGTTCCGAAGGCGCAGCCCGCAGAGCGTCACCTCGAGGTTCGCCATCAGCGGCGTCCCGCGGAGGTTGCCAGCAGCCGGCTCGGCGTGAAAGGGTGAGGTCCGATGGCGTCAACCCGTGCCCAGAGCCGGTCTGCCTGCTCCCGCGCGTCGGCGGCCATCTCCGGCTCATCGAACCGGACCAGGTGGCCCCCGCGCACGACCGGCTCTCCGGCAACGAGCACATCCCGGACGTGGCTGGCCCCGAGCCCGAAGATCCACTGAGCGGCGAGGTTGGCGGTGTCGACCGTGGTCGGCGACATGACGTCGAGCACCACGAGATCCGCAGGCGCCCCGACGGTGAGCGTCCCGAGCAGCGGCTCGGCGAAGGCGCGCGCGGCAACCCTCGCCCCCTCCTGCAGGCGGGCCACGGACCACTCCGCGGAGGTGGTCACCTCCTCCTCCCGACGGTGCAGGTATGCGGCGCGGGCCTCCTCGAACATATCGGCGCCAAACCCATCTGTCCCCAGGGCGACACGGTCGCCGAGCCACCCGACGGGGGCCCGGCCGACAGCGTTGTTCATGTTCGACCGCGGGTTGTGGACGACCGTCGCCCGCATGCGGCGAACGACCTCGACCTCGGATGGATCCACGTGGACGGCGTGGGCCAGGAGCGACCGTTCGCTCAGCGCCCCGGCGGCCGCCAGCCGATGCACGACGCGTCGATCGAAGCGGCTGACCGCATCGGCCTCGTCGATCGCGTCCTCCGCCACGTGCACGTGGACGCCGGTGCCCGTCCGCTGAGCCAGCTCGACGCAGGCGTCGAGCGAGTCGGCGGACAGCGTGAACGACGCATGCGCGCCGACCATCCCGCGCGCCAGTGGATACCAGTGCTCGGCTGCGCGCTGGAGGAAGCGCCGGTTCTCCTCGATGCCGGCCCGGGCCCGCTCCTCGCCGTCGCGATCTGTCACCTCGTAGGCGAGCACGGTCCGGATCCCGAGCTCGCCGAACGCCTCGGCGAGAATGTGGAGCGAGCCGTCGATCGCGTTCGGCGAGGCGTGGTGGTCGATGAGCGTGGTCGTCCCCGCGAGGAGCGCCTCTCGACCGGCAGCGAGCGCGGATGCCCGGATGGACGGTTCGTCGAGCGCCCGATCCAGTCGCCACCAGACGCGCTGCAGGATCTCGAGGAACGTCGCCGGCGGCTCGAGCCGATACGGCATACCGCGGGCGAGCGCCGAGTACGCGTGGGTGTGGGCGTTGACGTTGCCGGGCAGGATGAGACAGCCGCTGCAGTCGATTCGTCCGGCGTCGGTCGCCGCGGGAGCACCCACCGCGGCGATGCGTCCATCCTCGATCAGGACATCTGCCCGTTCGACGGCTGGCGGAGCCAGCCTGGTAGCGACCTGCGCGCCGGTCAACACGAGGCTCACGAGCCCACCTCCGCCGGTTCGCGCGCTGGTCGGGCCGCGCGCCGCGCGAGGCGCGGGACGGCCGCCCGAGCCGCCGGACTGTCCGTCATGGGCAACTGCCGCCGCCGAATCCCGTCGAAGGCGTAAAGCGCCCCCGCCACCGCCGCGGCGGTGGGCACCAGTACCGTCTCCCCCGCTCCGGTGGCGCCGTAGGGTCCGTCCGGCCGCGGGTGCTCCACGATGATGGCCTCGACGGGCGGCATGCCGGCCGGCGGGATGATGCCGAGCGACTTCAGCTCGGCGACGATCGGCTCGCCGCGATACACCTCGAAATTCTCGCTGAGCGCGTAGCCGAGCCCCATGTGCACCCCGCCCTCCATCTGTCCGGAGACCGCCAGCGGGTTGATGGCGCGCCCGACGTCCTGCGCCGCCACGACCCTCGCCAGGCGCCCCTCCTCGTCGAGGATCACCACCTGCGTCGCCCAGCCGTAGCCGAGGTGCGTCACCGGCTCGACGGACTCTTCGAGCGAGGTCGTCCAGGTCACTGCGTACTCACCGGCAAATTCCTGCCCCGTCAGCTCCTCCAGCCGGTGCCCGTCGAGCGCCTCTCGCAGCCGTCGCGCGGCCCCGAGGACCGCCTGCCCGCCGAGGACGGTCGACCGCGACGCCGTCGTCTCGCCGGTGTCGAGCTCGCGCTCGGTGTCGACGCGGACGACGATCCGCTCGGGCGGCAGGCCCAGCTCCGCGCACGCGATCTGTCGCAGCGCGGTGTGGACCCCCTGGCCCATCTCGGTCCAGGAGTGGAAGAGCGTGATCGTGCCGTCCGCCTCGGGACGGAGGATGGCGCGGCCCCGCTCCTCGATCCCGTTGCCGATCCCGGTGTTCTTGGCCCCGCAGGCGATGCCGGCACAGCGCGCGGCCCGGTACGCGTCGCGGACCGCGAGCAGCGTGTCGCGGATCCCCACGCCGGCAGTCAGCAGCTGACCGGTTCCAAAGCGGTCGCCGTCCGCCAGCGCGTTCCGCCAGCGGATCTCCCAGCCGTCGATCCCCACCCGCTCGGCCAGGACGTCGAGCAGCCCCTCGAGCGCGAATGCGACCTGCGGGACCCCGAAGCCGCGCATTGCCCCGGACGGCGGGTTGTTCGTGTAGACCGCGCGTGCCTCGACGTCCACCGCGGGGACGCGGTACGGGCCACAGGCGTGCCCCGCCGCGCGCTCCAGGACCTTGGCACCCACGCTGGCGTAGGCTCCGGTGTCGCCGATGATCCGGGCCCGCACGGCGGTGAGCGTGCCCTCGGCGTCGGCGCCGATCGTGAACTCGAGCGTCATCGGATGGCGCTTGGGGTGGAAGCGCAGGCTCTCGGCGCGGGCGAGCGACAGGCTCACCGGCCTGCCGGTGAGCAGCGCCAGCAGTGCGGCCTGGGGTTGGACGCCGAGGTCCTCCTTGCCGCCGAAGGCGCCGCCGGTCGGCACGCTCGTTACCCTGACCGCGGGTTCCGGCAGCCCAAGGAAGGCGGCGAGCTGCCGGCGATCCTCCCAGGCCCCCTGGCCCGGCGAGTGCACGTGGAGCCGCACCGGGTCGCCCGCCGGCCCGGGCACCGCGAGCGCCGCCTCCGGCTCCAGGAAGGCGTGCTCGATCCGCTGCGTGCGGAACGTGTCCGAGATGACGTGCGCGGAAGCGGCCAGCGCGACATCCACATTGCCGCGTCGCACACGAGAGACGGAGAGCAGGTTCCCGCCCGGATGGATGGCCGGGGCGCCGGCGGCCAGCGCGGCCTCGGGGTCGGTCAGCGGCTCACGGACCTCGTAGGCCACTTCGATCAAAGCGGCGGCCTCCCGTGCCTCAGCCCGGGTCTCTGCGGCGACTGCGGCGAGCACGTCGCCGACGTACCTCGTCTCCTCGCCCTCGGCCACGAACGGTGGCCAGTCCGCGGTCAGCAGCCCGCAGACGCGCTCGCCCGGCACGTCTCGCCAGGTTGCCACCGCCACCACTCCCGACGCTCGCTCGGCGGCCTCCACGTCGATCCGCTGGACCAGGGCCCGCGGGTGGTCCGCGAAGCGGAGCGCCGCATGGAGCATGCCCGGCACGAACAGGTCGGCCACGAATGGACGCTCGCCGAGCACCTGGGCTCGCCCCTCGTATCGGACGGCGTTCGACCCGACGCCGGCCTCCTCCCCCGCCGGGATCTCCCCGCCGCGCCGCGCGGCGGCAACGACGCGGATCGCCTCGACGATGGGCCCGTAGCCGGTGCATCGGCACAGGTTTCCAGCCAACGCACGCGTCACCTCCGTCGCGGTCGGGTCGGGGGTGCGAGCCAGGAGGGCTTCCGCCTTCATCACGATCCCCGGCGTGCAGAAGCCGCACTGTGTCGCGCCGAGATGGACGAACGCGTTGGCCCAGGCGGTGCGAGCGTCCGAGGACAGGCCTTCGACGGTCAGCACCTCGCGATCCGCCGCACGCTTCGCGCTCACCGAGCACGAGACGACGGCGCGACCGTCGAGCACGACCGTGCATGCTCCGCACGAACCCTCGGGCGCGCACCCGTCCTTCATCGAGCGCAGGCCGCACTCGCCCCGCAGCAGATCGAGCAGGCTGGCGCCCGGCCTGGGAGAGGCCGTGACGCGGCGTCCGTTGACGGTCAGCTGCATTCGGTCGTCCTCGCCCGTCAAGGTCGGGCCATGTGGCCCTATCGGGTGCGGCGGGCCGGATTCGACTGTAGGAACGGCACAGCGCGCCGGGCGCGTGCCATTCGTCCCGACCTTTCGGGCCGTCGGTACCCACGAGGAGTGAACGGGTGAAGCAGCTCGGACTCGCGCGGGAGCTGGTCGATGCCGCCGCGTATGCGCGCGCCATCGATCGATTTCGCAGCGCCGGCATGATCATGCCCACCTTCGCGCAGCTCGCCGATCCGGACACCATTGACGCGGCGACGCTCGCCGGGCTCGCCGCGGTCGATCCGGACGCCCCGGACGCCCGCAACCTGTTCCGCGTCCACTGGCACAACGCCCGGGACCGCCGCGGGCGGGTGACGCTCCCCGATCACCTGGTACTGCCGCGCGAGCTGACCGGGGTCGAGGCGCCGATCGTCGTCGCGCTGGCGGACCGCTTCCCGATGATCGCCTCCCACAAGGTGCTGGCCGCGTACGCGTGCCTCGCACCGCGGATCGTCACCGGCCAGTTCGACCCGACCTCCCAGCGCGCGGTGTGGCCGTCGACCGGCAACTATTGCCGCGGCGGCGTGGCGATCAGCCGGATCATGGGCTGCCGTGGCGTCGCGGTGCTCCCCGAGGGAATGAGCGCCGAGCGCTTCGCCTGGCTCGAGCGCTGGGTCGCCGATCCGGCCGATGTGATCCGTACCCCCGGCACCGAGAGCAACGTGAAGGAGATCTACGACCGCTGCGCGATCCTCGAGCAGGACGAGCGCAACGTGATCTTCAACCAGTTCGCCGAGTTTCCGAATCACCTCGTCCACTACCTCGTCACCGGACGAGCCCTCGAGCGGGTCGCGCTCGCGCTGGCCGAACGGGCGCGTGGGGCGCGGCCCTGGGGATTCGTCTCGGCGAGCGGCTCTGCCGGAACGCTCGGCGCCGGCGACTACCTCAAGGAGCGCCACGGCACCCGGATCGTGGCGGTCGAGGCGACCGAGTGCCCAACGATGCTGGAGAACGGCTTCGGCGAGCACAACATCCAGGGCATCGGCGACAAGCACATCCCGCTGATCCATAACGTGATGAACACCGACTACGTCGTGGGCGTCAGCGACCGCGCCACCGACCAGCTGAACGTGCTCTTCAACACCGCGACCGGCCGGGACTACCTCGCCGACCGTCACGCCCTGCCGGACGCGCTCATCGAGCAGCTCGGGTCCCTCGGGCTGTCGAGCATCTGCAACATCGTGGCCGCCATCAAGGTGGCGCGCCATGCACGCCTGGGTCCGAAGGACGTGCTGCTCACCGTGGCCACCGACGGCGCGCCGCTCTACGCGAGCGAGATGCACCGCGTCATCCGACGCGACTTCCCCGACGGCTTCGACGCGGTCGCGGCCGCCGCGGTCTGGGGTGCCCAGCTCGAGGCGATCGGCACCGACGACGTGCTCGAGCTCACCGATCGCGACCGGCGCCGGATCTTCAACCTCGGCTACTACACCTGGGTCGAGCAGCAGGGCGTCTCGATTGAGGAATTCGTCATCCGCCGCGACCAGCGGACCTGGATGGCGCACCGCGACCTGCTCCCGATCTGGGACGAAATGATCGCCGAGTTCAACGCCCGCGTCGGCGTGGTCCCCGTCGCGTGAGTCCCATGCTCCTGCCCGTGAAGCGACCCGACCTGGATGCGATTCCCGGGCAGCTGCCGACCGCACTCGCCTGCTCCGCCTGTGGCTACCGCGTCTCCGACCTGGATCCGGTGGTCGGGCGCTGCCCGGCCGCCCAGCCGGGCGATGACGTCGATCACCTCCTCGTGCGCGTCCTCGAGCCGGCGCAGCTGGGCTTCCCGCGGAGCGCCGAGCCGAACCCCTTCGTCCGCTACCGCCGCCTGCTCCACGCCTACCACGTCGCCGTCGCGGCCGGATGGTCGGATGCGGACCTCGTCGCCTTCATCGAGCGCCTCGACCACGACGTCGAACGCATCGACGGGCGCGGGTTCCGGGTGACCCCCCTCGCGCGCAGCGAGGTGCTCTCCGCGCAGCTCGGCTTCGCGCCCACGGGTGGGGTGTTGATCAAGGACGAAACCGTGAACGTCTCCGGCTCCCACAAGGCTCGCCACCTGTTCGGGACGCTCCTCGAGCTCGAGCTTGCCGGCGGGCCGACGAACGGCGCCTCGCATCCGCTGGCCATCGCCAGCTGCGGCAACGCCGCCCTCGCCGCGGCCGTCGTGGCCCGCAGTGCGGAATGGCCTCTGAAGGTGTTCATCCCGATCGGCGCGGATCCGGGCGTCGTGGACGAGCTCAACCGGCTCGGAGCCGAAGTGACCGTCTGCGAGCGGCTGCCCGGCGCGGCCGGCGACCCGACTTACGCGGGCCTCCGCCAGGCGCTCGACCACGGGGCGATCGCATTCACCTGCCAGGGGAACCTCAACGGCCTGGCGATCGAGGGTGGCGAGACCCTCGGCTGGGAGCTCGTCAGCCAGCTCGCCGAAACGGGTCGCCGGATCGACCGCCTCGTCATCCAGGTCGGGGGCGGTGCGCTCGCCTCGTCGGTCATCCAGGCACTCCGCGAAGCCCGCGACCTCGGCGCCATCCGCTCTCTGCCACGGATCCACGCACTGCAGACGCGTGGCGCCTTCCCGGTCGCGCGTGCGTACGAGCGGCTGGCGGCGCGCCTCGGGCCGAGCCCGTCACCCGAGGAGATCGACGCCGAGCTCACCTACGCCGCCGCCCACCGGTCCGAGTTCATGTGGCCGTGGGAGACGGAGCCGCACAGCGTCGCGAGCGGCATCCTCGACGACGAGACCTACGACTGGCGCGCGGTCGTCGGCGGGATGCTGCTCACCGGCGGCTCGCCGCTCATCGTCGACGAAGAGACACTGCGGCGCGCGAACCGGCTCGCCAGGGAGGCGACCGGGATCGACGTGAGCGCCACCGGATCGGCGGGCCTCGCGGGCGTGCTCGACCTGCAGCGCCGCGGCGCCATCGGCCCCGACGAGCTGGTGGCGGTCATCTTCACCGGTATCCGACGAAGCGGAGATGCATGATGAGGAGTTTCCTCGGTCGCGACATCCTGTCCCTGAAGGGATTCGCCCGTGACGAGTTCACCCGCGTCTTCGAGGTCGCCGATGACCTCAAGCCCTACGCCCGCGAGCGCCGGAACGGCGATCTCCTGAAGGACAAGACGCTGCTGACCGCCTTCTACCAGCCCTCGACGCGGACACGACTGGCGACCGAGGCCGCGATGCATCGGCTCGGCGGTCACGTCCTGGGCTTCGCGGACGCGAAGATGACGCGTGCCGGCGACTTCTACCAGGAGTCGATCAAGGACACGTTCCACATGCTCGAGTACTACGGCGACGTCATCGCCATCCGGCACTTCCAGGAGGGGGCACCCGCCGAGGCGGCACGCTGGGCGAGCGTCCCGATCATCAACTGCGGCGACGGCTGGGGCGAGCACCCGACGCAGGTCCTCACCGATCTCTACACGATCTCACGCGAGCTCGGCACGCTCGACGGGCTCACGTACCTCCTCGTCGGCGACATGCGGATGCGGACGATGCACTCGATCCTCTACGCGCTCTCCCAGTTCGACGCGAAGGCGTTCGTCGTCTCTCCCCCGGACATGTCACTGCAGCCCGCGTTCACCGCGGAGCTCGACGAGCTCAACGTGCGCTACGAGGTGGCCCCCTCGGTCCCCGATGTCATCGGCTCCGCGGACGTCATCTACATGGAGCCGGTGGTGCAGGCCGACTACACGCAGTCACGCGTCGAGCGCGGCGAGGAGGTGTCCATGACCCCGGAGGCCTACCGCGTCACCCGCAAGCTGCTGCGCGACGCGGCGAAGCCGGGCTCGATCATCCTCCACTCCCTGCCGCGGATGGACGAGCTGCCGCCGGACGTCGACGAGACGCGCCACCAGCGCTACTGGGTCGAAGCCTTCAACGGCGTCGTGGTCCGCATGTCGCTGCTCAGCCTCGTGCTGGGCGCCACGGAGTAGGGGGCTCGAAATGCAGACGAACCTGCGCGGCCGCGACCTGATCAGTCTCGGGGAGTGGTCCGTGGAGGAGATCGAGAGCGTCCTGGCCATCGCGGACCAGCTGAAGCGTGAGCGGGCCCTCGGGATCCCCCACCCCCTGCTCCGCGACAAGGTCCTGGCGATGCTCTTCTTCTTCAGCTCGACCCGGACCCGCGCCAGCTTCGAGGCCGGGATGGCGCAGCTCGGCGGGCACGCCCAGTTCATCGAGAGCCGCACGACGCAGATCGCCCACGGCGACACGGCGAAGGAGATCGGCGAGATTCTCGGGCGCTACAACGACGGGATCGCCATCCGCAACGTCGACTGGGGCGTCGGCAACCGCTATATCCGCGACGTCGCGGAGGCGTCGCGGGTGCCGGTCCTGAACATGCAGTGCGACCTGTTCCACCCGCACCAGACGCTCGCCGACCTCATGACGATCCGCGAGAAGCTCGGCAACCCGCGCGGTCGCATGATCACCGTCTCGTGGGCCTATGCGGAGTCGTACCAGAAGCCGATGAGCGTGCCGCAGGACCTCATCGGCCTGGCGGCCCGATTCGGCATGCACGTCCGTCTCGTCCACCCGCCGGAGTTCAAGCTCCTGCCCGAGATCGTTGAGCGGGCGGATGCCGACGCTCGCCGGTCCGGCGGCTCGTTCGAGCAGATGGACGACTTCGAGGCCGGCTTCCGTGGCACGGACGTCGTGTACGCCAAGTCGTGGGGCGCCCTCCTCACGGCGAAGGACGAGGCCGATGGTGCCATCATCGCGAAGCGTTACACGGACTGGATCACCGATGAGCGCCGCATGGCGCTCGCAGCCCCCGGCGCGATCTTCATGCACCCGCTGCCGGCGGACCGTAACGTCGAGGTGGCTGATCGCGTGATCGACGGGCCGCAGTCCGTCGTCTACGACGAGGCCGAGAACCGGCTCCACGCCCAGAAGGCGGTCATGGCCGCCACGATGCGCTAGGAGGCGTCCGTCATGGCCAAGTCGGTGCTCGTCGTGGCGATCGGCGGCAACTCGCTGATCAAGGACCCGCAGCACATGAGCGTGCCGGACCAGTACCGGGCCCTGGGCGAGACCTCCGGCCACATCGCGTCGATCATCAAGGACGGCTGGCACGTCGCGATCGGCCACGGGAACGGGCCGCAGGTCGGCTTCATCCTGCGCCGATCTGAGCTGGCCGCCCATGAGCTCCACGAGGTCCCGCTCGACGTCTGCGACGCGGACAGCCAGGGCGCGATCGGCTACGAGCTCCAGCAGAACCTCGCGCACGACTTCCGTCGGATGCGAATCGACCGCCAGGCGGTGACGGTCGTGACCCAGGTCGAGGTCGATCCCGCGGACTCGGCGTTTGTGAATCCCTCGAAGCCGATCGGCTCATTCATGGACGAGGCGCAGGCAAAGCGGCGCCAGGACGAGGAGGGGTGGGCCGTCCGCGAGGACGCCGGCCGCGGCTGGCGGCGCGTCGTGCCCTCCCCGCGGCCGCTGCGGATCGTCGAGGAGCGGGCCGTGAAGGCACTGCTCCGCGACGACTTCGTGGTCATCACCGTGGGAGGCGGCGGGATCCCGGTCGTCGCCGACGAGCACGGGGACCTGCACGGCGTGGCCGCCGTCATCGACAAGGACTTCGCCTCCGCCCAGCTCGCCATCACCCTGCGCGCCGACGTCTTCATGATCAGCACCGGTGTGGAACGCGTGGCCCTGAACTGGGGACGGCCCGAGCAGGAATGGGTGGACCGGCTCACTCTGGACCAGGCGCGGGAGTACCTGGCCACCGGCACCCACTTCGCCGCCGGCAGCATGGCGCCGAAGATCGAAGCCTGCATCGGCTTCGTCGAGCACGGCGGGGGCGAGGCGATCATCACGAACCCGGAGAACCTCGAGAGGGCTCTCACCGGGGAGGCCGGCACCCACATCCTCGGCTGACGGCTGCAACCCCTCCGCGGCTCAACCGATCGGGATCGGTCCCTGTGGTGCGGTCGCTTCGGCCACGAGGTGGACGAAGTCCATGGCGGAAAGCACGCCGGTTGGCCGGTCGTGCTCGTCGATGACGACGAGCCGATGCACACGCTCATCGGCCATCACCCGCGCCGCCTCGCCGAGCGACGTGGTCCATGAGATGGTGATCGATGGGCTGGTCATGATCTCCGCCACTCGAAGCCGCTCGCTGTTCGCTCGAAGCAGACTGCTGAGGTGCGGAGCGGCGCGCCATAGCAGGTCGGTCTGGCTGAGCACGCCAACGAGGGCACCCGCGTCGTCCACCACCGGCAGTCCGTGGATGCGATAGCTGCGCAGCAGCTCCTCCGCCTCCTCCAGCGTGGCGTCGGACCGCACGACCACCGGGTCCACGCTCATCACGTCGGCCACCGTCAGACGGTCATCGAGCTGCATGTGCGTCACTCCTCCGGACTTGTTCCCTCCGAGGAGACCATCCTCAGAGGGCCTGCAGCCAGAGGCAAACGGCCCATCCGGGTCACGTGGGAGCTTGCGGGTGGTCGGGGCGACTGGATTCGAACCAGCGACCTCCTGAACCCCATTCAGGTGCGCTACCAGGCTGCGCTACGCCCCGATCGGTCCGACGGATGGAGTCTAGCGCACCGGCAATGCTGCCGAGTTGCGCCGGGCCGTCCGGCATGGCCGCGCGGTCCCATCGGCCCTGTTCCCGACGCCGACCAGCGCCGTAGCGTGAGCGTCAATGGCGATCATGCCTGCCTGGCCCGCTGCGCCGCCCGCCCTCGAGGCGCCCGGCGGTCGCCTCAGCGTGCGCCGCCGCGGGCCGGACCTCATCGGCCACCCGCTGCTGAACAAGGGGACCGGATTCACCGAGGAGGAGCGCGATCGGTTCGGCCTGCGCGGGCTGCTCCCCGCCCGCATCACGACGATCGAGGAGCAGGTCGCGCTCGAGCTCGAGCACATTCACCGCAAGGACGACGACCTCGAGCGTTACATCGGCATGGCCGCCATCCAGGATCGCAACGAGACGCTCTTCTACCGCTTGCTCGTCGAGCATCTCGAGGAGTTTCTGCCAATCGTCTACACGCCGACCGTGGGACGGGCGTGCGAACGGTTCAGCCACATCTTCCGCCGCCCGCGGGGGCTCTGGATCACGCCCGACGACAGCGGGCGCATCGACGAGATCCTCGGGGGCGCGACCACGAACGACATCCGGCTCATCGTGGTCACCGACAACGAGCGGATCCTGGGCCTCGGTGACCAGGGTGCCGGCGGCATGGCGATCCCCGTCGGCAAGCTGGCGCTGTACACCGCCGCCGCGGGCATCTACCCCGCCTGGACGCTCCCTGTCAGCCTCGACGTGGGCACCGACCGGGAGGAGCTGCTCAACGATCCCCTCTACCTTGGCTACCGTGCTCCGCGCCTGCGGGGTGCCGCCTACGACGAGGTCGTCGAGGAGTTCGTCGAGTCGGTCGGCCGCGTCTTCCCACGCGCCGTCCTGCAGTGGGAGGACTTCAAGCAGCACAACGCCCTCCGCGTCCTGGCGCGCTACCGGCATCGGCGGCCCTGCTTCAACGACGACGTCCAGGGCACCGGCGCGGTTGTTCTCGCCGGTCTGCTGGCCGGGCGGTCGGAGCGAGGCGGGCTCGCCGGGGAGCGGTTCCTGTCGCTCGGGGCCGGCGCGGCCGGGATCGGGATCGCGACGATGCTGACCCGGCAGCTGGAGGCGGAGGGGCTCGACACGGAGGCCGCGACCCGCACGATCGTGCTGATGGACAGCCTCGGCGTCGTCCACGAGCGACGCGAGCGGGTGGCGGCCGATCAGCGCCCGTTCGCGGTGAGCGCCGAGCGTGTGGCGGAATGGGGGCTCGGCGAAGCCGAACTCAGGAATCCTGTGGCCGTGGCGCGCGCGTTCAAGCCCACGGTTCTGCTGGGGACCACGGGGTGCCACGGCGCATTCGGTGAGGACCTCGTGCGCGCGGTGGCGGCGAGCGACCCGCAGCCGGTCATCATGCCGCTCTCGAACCCGAGCGACCGCGCCGAAGGGCTCCCCGCGGACATCCTGGCCTGGACGGATGGCCGGGCGCTGGTCGCCACCGGCAGCCCGTTCGGGGACGTAACGACCGAGGCGGGAACCCGGATCTCGGGACAGGCCAACAACGTCTTCATCTTCCCCGGCATGGGACTGGGCGCGATGGTTGCCGAGGCGCGGGAGCTCACCGACGAGAGCTTCCTCGTCGCGGCCCACGAGCTCGCTCGCCTCGTCACGACGGAACGCCTGGCCGCCGGCGCCCTGTACCCGCCCATTCCCGAGCTGCGGCACGCGGCGCGCTCGATCGCCGTCGCACTCGTCCGGCACTTCCGCGACACGGGCTACGGACGGCAGTACGCGGACGACGACATCGAACCGGCCGTCGACCGCGCGATGTGGTGGCCGGAGTACCTCCAGTACGACCTCGTCGACGCCTCTTTCTCGTCGGGCTCGCCGACCTCGTCCTAGCCGGCGACCTCCGCGGCATCTCGCAGCCGAAGGACGGCGCGAAGGACCGAGCGATCCTCGGGGATCGGCTCCAGCCCGAAGCCCGCGGCCTGGCTCGCGCGACGCATCCCGAGGTTGCCGCTCAGCATCTCGGCGAAGATGAGATCGAGACCCTCGTCGCGCCCGACCTCGACCAGTCGCCGCAGCAGCTCGGTGCCCAGCCCCCGATGCTGCCACGCATCGGCGACGAGGATGGCGAACTCCGCTTCGTTGCGCCCGTGGACCTTCGACAGCCGCCCCACCCCCACGATCTCCGACTCACCGGTCTCCGCATCCCGCGCCTCGGCGACGAGCGCCATCTCGCGGTCGTAGTCGATGAAGCAGATCCGGGTCAGGCGCTCGTGGGCGATCCGCTGGCTGAGCTTCAGATAGGCGAAGTAGCGCGCGTGGACCGTCTCCTCGGAGAGCGTGCCATGGAAGCGCACCATGAGCGGCTCGTCCTCGGGGCGGATGGGTCGGATGACGAGCGGCGGGCTGTCGCCCGGCGCCCAGTCCCCGACGTAGCGCAGCGGATATGGCCGCACCGCGGAACGCGGGAGCGCCTCGTCCGCCACCTCCGGCGGGTGGAGCACGATGCGCGCGTCGAGGGCGATGAGGCGCTCGGCCGAGGCGAGCAGCGGGTTGACGTCGATCTCGGCGATCCGCGGGATCTCCACCACGAGCTGGCTGAATCGCACGAGGAGCTGCTCGAGCGCACCGATATCGACCGGCCGCCGGCCGCGAACGCCGGAGAGCGCGCGATAGACCTGCGTCCGCTCGATCATCCGTCGCGCGAGCGTTGTCGTCAGCGGCGGCAGGGCGAGCGCCCGGTCGCGGATCACCTCCACCATCGTGCCGCCCAGGCCGAACAGGAGCACCGGTCCGAACTGGGGGTCCACGCTGCTGCCCAGGATCAGCTCGTAGCCGGCGTAGTTGATCATGGGCTGGACCGTGACCCCCTCGAAGGCATCCGCCTGCTCCAGCCCGGCCACTGCTTCACGGATGGCCCGATGCGCCTCGCGGACCGCGTCCGCGTCGACGAGGTTGAGCCGCACGCCACCGACGTCGGTCTTGTGCGTGATCGTGTGCGAGTAGAGCTTCACGACAACCGGGTAGCCGATGCGATCGGCCGCGGCCACGGCCTCGTCGGGGGTGGCCGCCACGTGCGTCTCCGCGACCCCGATCCCGTACGCGGCGAGCACGGCCTTTGACTCGTCCTCGGTGAGCAGCCCGCGCCCTGCATCCCGCGCCGCGTCGACAAGCCGATGAGCGAGTTGCCGGTTCGGGCTCGTCTCCGCATCGGCCGGGAGCTGCGGCGTTTCGTAGAGATGGCGCAGGTCGTCCGCCGAACGCCACAGGTAGTTGAACATCCGGGCGGCGGCATCCGGGTAGCTGAAGACCGGGATCCCGGCCTCCTGGAGGAGGCGCGTGCCAGCCTCCACGTTCGTGCCCCCCATCCAGCTGGCCAGCACCGGCGTGTGGGCAAGATGCGCGAAGTCGCAGAGGCGTTCCGCGGTGCGGGTCGACTCGGTCATCGCCTGCGGGGTGAGGATGACGAGCAGGCCGTCGCTCTCCGGGTTGGCGGTGGCGATCTCGACCGTGGACCGATACCGCTCCGCATCAGCGTCGCCAAGGATGTCTATCGGGTTGTTGTGGCTCCACGGCGCGGGCAGGGCGGCGTCGAGAGCGCTCATCGTGGCCTCGGGCAGCGGCGCCACCTCCCCACCGCCGGTGATAAGGGCATCGGTCGCCAGCACCGCCGGGCCGCCGGCGTTCGTCACGATCGTCAGCCGACGTCCACGGGGCCGCGGCTGCTTGGCGAGCACCTCGGCCATCCCGAACAGGTCGTCGATGGCATCCACGCGAAGCACGCCGACGCGGCGGAAGGCTGCCTCCAGGACGTCGTCGCTGCCGGTCAGCGAGCCGGTGTGGCTCGCCGCGGCCCTGGCGGCAGCCTCGGTGCGGCCCGGCTTGATGACGATGATCGGCTTCGTGAGCGCCACCTCACGCGCGGCCGACAGGAAGGCACGTGCGTCGCCGATCGTCTCCATGTAGACGACGATCGACCGCGTATGGGGATCGTCGCCGAGGTGATAGATGACGTCCCCCCAGCCGACGTCGAGCATCGAACCCAGCGAGACGATGGACGAGAACCCGGTCTGCTCACGCTCGGCCCAGTCCAGGATCGCCGTCAGCAGCGCACCGGACTGGCTCACGAAGCCCACCGATCCGGGGCTCGCGATGCCGGCCGCGAACGTCGCGTTCAGACCTCCGATCGGGTTCATCACCCCCAGGCAGTTGGGCCCGACGATGCGCATTCCGCTCCGCTGTGCGGTGGCCAGGATCCGCCGTTCGAGCTCGACGCCGGCGGCTCCCGTCTCCTTGAAGCCGGCGGAGATGATGATCGCGCCGCGCACCCCGGCGGCCACGCACTCCTCCACGATCTCGGGGACGCCGGCGGCAGGGGTCGCAATCACGGCAAGCTCGGGCACATCGGGGAGATCGGCGAGGCTCGGATACGCCTTGAGGCCGAGGATGCTGGCGCGCCTGGCGTTGATCGGGAACACGGTCCCCCCGAACGGGGAACTGATGAGATTCCAGACGAGCGTGCGCCCCACCTTGCCCGCTGCCTCCGTGGCGCCGATGACGGCCACCGAGCGCGGCGAGAAGAAGACGTCGAGCGGCGTACTGCCATGGCCCAGGACTTCGCCGGCGCGATCGAGGCCGGGCTCCTGGACGGGGTCGGCTGTCATGCCCCCGATTATCTCGCGCGGACGTCCTTGCGGCTCAGTGATGGCCGGTCAGCTCGTCCTTCGGCTCGCGCCCCATCAGCTCAGCCACCGCGGCGAGGGGCCCGCGCCCATCGTGGATGACGGCCGCCACCTGCTCGGCAATCGGCAGCTCCACGCCGTGCGACGACGCGAGAGCCAGGGCGCCCGACACGGAGAAGACGCCCTCGGCAACGCCATTCAGCCGGCCCGCGACCTCGGCCCACGGCGCGCCGGAGGCCATGAGCTCCCCCGCGCGCCGGTTCCGCGAGAGCGGGCTCATGCAGGTCGCGATGAGGTCCCCCACGCCCGCCAGGCCGGCGAACGTCATCGGGTTGGCGCCCGCCGCCACTCCCAGGCGCGTGATCTCCGCCAGGCCGCGGGTGATGACCCCGGCCTTCGCGCTGTCGCCGAGCTCCAGCCCGTCGACGAAGCCGGCGGCCAGCGCCACGACGTTCTTCAGCGCTCCCGCCAGCTCGACGCCGATGAGATCGGCGTTCGTGTAGACCCGGAACCGGTCCGACGCGAGGAGTGCCGCGAGCTCCGCGGCGAGCGTTGCGTCGGCCGACGCGATCACGCTCCCGGCGGGCTTTCCGGCGGCGATCTCGCGCGCCAGGTTCGGCCCGGAGAGAGCCGCGATCGAGCGGCCCGCAAGCTCCTCCTCGATCACCTCGCTCATCCTTAGGTGCGTCCCCCCTTCGATGCCCTTCGCCACCGAGAGCACGGTGGCCGAGGGAACCAGGAACTCGCGGAGCTGCCGCAGGACGTCGCGAACGTGCGCCGACGGGACGGCCACGACGTAAAGGCCGTGCGGCTCGCCGAGGAGCGCCGGGTCGATCGCAACCTCCACGCTGGGCGGCAGCGGGACGCCCGGGAGGTAGCGAACGTTCTCGCGGTCCCGTTCCAGGCTCTCGTTCGCGGCGGCGGTGTGCGCCCAGAGCGTGACCGGCTGCGGCCGGCTCCCGATCATGACCGCCAGCGTGGTCCCCCAGGCGCCGCCGCCGATGACGCCGACCCGCTCGCTCATCAGCGGGCTAGCCGACCTCGATCCGCTCGGCTTCGGCCGGCGCGTGCCGGTCCTCCTCCAGCTTCGCGATCCAGTGATCGAGATACGCTCGCGCGGCGAGCAGCTGCTCGCGCCCGGCGGCCTTCATGTGCTTGCGCGTCTCCTCCGGAAAGACGTTGTGCATGAGCGCCCAGAAGGCCGTCTCGGCACCCTCCCTGCGCTCGCGTCGTCGCAGCCGCGACTCGAGCTCCGCGATCCGGCTCTCGAGGTCACCGGCCATCAGGTCCTCCACGAGTGTGCACCTCCAGCTACGCGCTCCGCGGCGGCGCCGCGAAGCGGATCTTCAAGACGTGGTCCTCGAACGTCGCACCGCGGGTCGGCGCACCGAGCAGCGCGCGCGGCAGGACGAGGTTGCGCCGCCACGTCCCGACATCGATCACCAGCTCGTCCGCCTTTCGTGAGAGTGCAATCTTCTCCTTCGAGGCAAATGGGAGCTCCACCGACAGGACGAACTCGCCGTCGCTGCGCACCACCGAATACGGCCTTCCTCGATAGAAGTGGGACGCCGGGTCCTCCTCTCCGTACAGCGCGTCGGCGAGTTGGCGGAGCATCGGGATGCCGACCACCTCGCGATCGAAGTACGGGGCGCGCCGGATCGGGATCGGCGCGAAGGTACGCTCGACCATCGGCGCATATCGCTGCTGGGTCTCGTACCAGCCGCGGAAGTAGTGGCCCACCTCGTCGGGAAGCACGCGGTTCGCGATCACGAGGTCGGTCGGGTAATCGTAGAGGTGGAAGTAGGTGAAGCTTCGCTGTGCTTCGGCGATGACCACCTGCTCGAGGGTGAGCACGACACGAACCGACGTCCGCCCCGGATCAACGAGAAGCTCGCGCATGTGCTCGAGGCGCGTGAACAGCTCCTCGCCCGCGTTGAATACCTCGTCGCCCGGCATGGGCATTCCGACCGCGCGCTGGATGAGCGGCCCGGTCAGCTTCGTGATCCGGCGCCCGATCGGCTCGATCTTCTCCATCCACCATTTCGCTGCCTCGGGCAGCGAGAGGAGGCGCAGCGTCTCGCCGGTCGGCGCGGCGTCGACGACGATGACGTCGTAGTTCCCCGAGTCGTGGTGCTCGGCGATCCACAGCAGGCTGCCGACCTCGTCCATCCCGGGCAGGACCGTCATCTCCTCGGCCATGACGTCGTCGAGCCCCCGCCAGCGCAGGACGCTCGCCGCATACTGCTGGATGCGCCCCCAGTACCGCGCGACGTTGTGGAAGACCTCGGACTCCTGCGCCCACAGGTTCGGTGCCAGCGCGGTCGGCTCCGCGCCGAGCTCCACGCTGTACGCGTCACCCAGCGAGTGCGCGATGTCGGTGGACAGCACGATCGTGCGGTAGCCACGCTGGGCACATGCCAGCGCGGTGGCGGCGGCGACGCTCGTCTTGCCGACGCCCCCCTTCCCGGTGTAGAGCAGGATCCGTGTCATGGGTCCATTCTGTCCGATCCTCGCACCGGCTGGGGCGACCCCCCTCAGCCGCGACGCCGCTGCCGCTCGCGGGTGGCGACCCGGCGTGGGCGGGTGGAGCGCCTGGCCGACGCCTCGGAGGGTCGCGCGCGGAAGATGAGGCGGATCGGGGTGCCCAGGAAGCCGTACGCCTCGCGGATCCGGTTCTCGAGATAGCGCCGGTAGCTGAAGTGGATGAGCTCAGGGTCGTTCACGAAGATGACGAACGTCGGTGGCGCGACCGCGGCCTGGGTGGCATAGAACACCTTCGGCAGCCGATTCCGGACGTGGGACGGCGGGTGTGCCCGCACGGCGTCGGTCACGACACGGTTCAGCTCGCCGGTCGGCACGCGGCGATAGCGCTCCTCGGCGACGCGCCGCGCCTCGGCCAGGATGCGTTCGACCCGCTGCCCGGTCAGGGCCGACGCGAACACGATGTCCGCCCAGGCCAGGTAGGGCGCCTCCTGGCGCAGGACCTTTAGCCACGCGTCGGCGGTGTGGCCGTCCTTCTCGACGGCGTCCCACTTGTTGAGGACCAGCACGATTCCCTTCCCCGCATCGAGGACGTGGCCCACGACGTGAGCGTCCTGGGCCGTGTAGCCCTCGGTGGCGTCGCTCATCACGACCGCGACGTCCGCCCGATCGATCGCCTTCATGGCGCGGAGCACGCTGTAACGCTCGATCCCGCGATCGATCGCGCCCCGGCGCCGGATTCCAGCGGTGTCGACGAGGATCATCGGCTCGCCGTCGAGCTCGATCGCGGTGTCGACCGGATCGCGCGTCGTGCCGGGCACGTCGCTCACGATCATCCGCTCGGCGCCCAGCACTCGGTTGATGAGCGTGGACTTGCCGGTGTTCGGGCGACCGACGATGGCGACCCGGGGCGGGCCGAGCTCACCTTCCGCGGGCGTTGAAGGCTCCGGCTCGGCCGATGGCGGCGGGAGCGCGTCGACGATCATGTCGGCGAGGTCCCCGGTATTCCTGCCATGCTGGGCGCTGACCGGGATCGACGCTGAGAAGCCGAGGGCCGAGAACTCGACCGCGTCCGCCTCGCGACGCGCATTGTCCGCCTTGTTGATGACGAGGATCGTCGGTCGGTCGGCGCGCCGCAGACGATCCGCCATCTCGTGATCCAGCGGTGCCAGCCCGGTCGCCGCGTCGACGAGGAAGAGGATCACGTCCGCCTCTCGCATCGCGACGCGGGCCTGCTCCTGGACGCTCTCCTCGATGCTGCTGCCCGGCTCGAGCTCGAGGCCACCGGTGTCGACGACGGTGAAATCGCGGCCGTTCCAGTCCGCGGTGGCATACACGCGATCGCGAGTCGTGCCGGGCGTGTCCTCGACGATCGCCAGGCGCTCGCCCACGAGGCGATTGAAGAGCGTCGACTTCCCCACGTTGGGGCGGCCGACGATGGCGACGACGGGAAGCGGCATGGCCCCCGAGTGTAGCGAGGACGCGCGCGAGGGTTACAAAACGACCGTGCATGGCGTGCCGGCTCGGCGCATCATCCGAAGTCGTGCCGTTCAGCCCGGCGCCCTGACAAGGAGCGTTGGTCATGGATCTCGTCGTGCGCAACGCGCGCCTGCACCCGACCGGCGGGAATGCACCCGAGCCGGTCGACGTTGGGGTCGAGGGGGGTCATATTGCCGCGATTCGGCCACGCGGCACGATTTCGGGGGCCGCCACCGAGCTCGACGCCGCTGGCTGCCTCGTCTCTCCCCCACTCGTTGACCCGCACGTCCACCTCGACGCGGTCCTCACCGTGGGCGAGCCCCGCTACAACGAGTCCGGAACGCTCATCGAGGGGATCCTGACCTGGGCCGCGCGCAAGCCATCGCTGACCCGCGAGGACGTGAAACGACGCGCCATGGAAGCGATCCGCTGGGAGGTGGCCCAAGGTACCGGGCTGATCCGTTCCCACGTCGACGTCTGCGACCCGAAGCTCGTTGCCCTTCGAGCCCTCCTCGAGCTGCGAGAGGAGGTGCGCGACATCGTGGACCTGCGCCTGATCGCGTTTCCGCAGGACGGCATCCTCTCCTTCCCCGACGGTAAGGAGCTCATGCGCGAGGCGATGCGGCTCGGCTGCGACGTCATCGGCGGCATCCCGCATTACGAATGGACGCGGGACGACGGCGTGGAGGAGGTGCACTTCATCTTCGACCTGGCCCGCGAGACCGGCGCTCCGATCGACCTCCACTGCGACGAGACCGATGACGAGCAGAGCCGCTTCCTGGAGGTCGTGGCGGCGCGGGCGATCCGCGACGGGATGGAGGGCCGCGTCGTGGCGGGCCATACGACGGCGATGGCCTCCTACAACGACAACTACGCGTTCAAGCTGACCCAGATCCTCAAGCGGGCGGGGGTGACGATCGTGGCCAACCCGCTCGACAACATCGTGCTCCAGGGTCGGTTCGACAGCTATCCGAAGCGGCGCGGCATGACCCGGGTCAAGGAGCTCGACGCGGCCGGCATCAATGTCGCCTGCGGACACGATTCGATCATGGACCCGTGGTACCCGCTCGGTCGCGGGTCCATGCTCGACGCGCTCTCGATGCTCGTCCACGTGGGGCAGATGACGGGCCGCGCGGAGCTGTTCCGCGCCTACGAGATGGTGACCGGCAACCCGGCTCGCGCCGCCGAGGTTCCGTGGGGGGTGGAGGAGGGCCTGCCAGCGAACTTCGTGGTCTTCGACTGCAGCGATGAGGCGGAGGCGATCCGCCTGCGCCCGGCGGCCCGGTGGGTGGTCCGCGGCGGGCAGGTGGTGGGCGAGACGCAGCCATCCCGCAGCATCGTCCACCACCGGGGGCAGACAACCGAGGTCACGTTCGAGAAGCCGGCGACGGAAGGAGGGCACGACTAGGGAGTCCGCAGCACCGGTCAATTGGGGGCGAGGGTTCCGGGAGCCGGCAGGTGCCGCGCGCCGGATGAGAGAAGGAGCCGACCGACCATGGCGATGATGGACGCAGCCTCGCAGGAGGGAATGCCCAGCCGGGAGGGGGACCTCTCCATCGAGAGTCACGGGATGGAGCCGATCCCGGAATCACGGCGCTACGGCTCGCTGAATCGAGTCTTCACGGTGTGGTTCACACCCAACCTCGTGCCGGCCGCCTTCTTCATCGGCACGCTGGTCACCCTGGACTTCCTCCAGCTGGGGTTCGTGACCTCGCTGCTCGCCATCGTGGTCGGCAACCTGGTGGGCTCGCTGTTCGTGGCGCTCCTGAGCACGATGGGGCCGAAGCTCGGCCTCGCGCAGCTGCCCGCGGCACGACTCCCGTTCGGGAAGTCGATCGTCGTCCCCGGCCTGCTCAACTGGGTGAGCACCATCGGCTGGGACGCGATCAACAACGTCTTCGGTGCGATCGCGCTCACGATCCTCTTCCCGGGGCTGCCGTTCTGGGTCGCCCTGCTCGTCATCGTCGCGTGCCAGGGCGCGTTGGGCATCTTCGGCTACGAGGCAATCCATACCTTCGAGCGCTGGGGCGCGCTCGTGCTGGGCGCGATGTTCGTGGTCCTCACCATCTCGATCCTGGGGCAGGCGGACACAAGCATGGTTGACGGCTTCAGCGGCCTCGATCAGGTCGGTGCCTTCGTGGCCATGGTCGCCATCGTGGCCAGCTTCGTCCTGGCCTGGAGCCTCTACGCATCCGACTATTCGCGTTACCTCCCGGTCGACGCGCCGCCGCGCAAGGTCTTCTGGTACACGCTGCTCGGCATGTCGCTCGCCTCGGGCTGGCTCGAGATCCTGGGTCTCCTCGTCGCGACCAAGGCGACCGGCGGAGAGTCGAGCGACACGATCTATGCGGTCCTTGGCGGGAGCGGGGCGATCATCGCCAGCCTGGCCATGGTCGCCATCTTCATTGGGACGATCGCGGTCAACGCGATGAACGACTACACCGGCTCCCTCTCGCTGCAGGCGGCGGGCGTGCGGGTCCGCCGCGTCTATTCCGCCGCGGTCGTGGCGGCGCTCGGATTCGTGTTCACCCTGATCCTCCAGAACTACGGCCAGTTCTCGGCGAACTTCACGAACTTCCTGCTGTTCATCAGCTACTGGATCTCGCCGTTCGTGGGCGTCGTGCTGGCGGACTGGTGGCTCCGCGGGCGCCACGCGGATGCGCGGTCGATCGTCGACTACGCGCACCTGCCGAGCGGGATGACCGCGCTGTCCGCGCTCGTCATAGGGTTCGTGGTCGGGATTCCCTTCCAGAACTCCTCGCTCGGCTACGACTGGGGCGGCCCCTTCAACTGGGTCACTGTGAACTACGCCCACGGCGCCGACCTGGCCTACTACGTCGGGGGTGCGGTGGCATTCGCCGTCTACTGGTTCGCGGCCCGCTCGTCAGTGCAGCGAGCCTGATCCTCGTTCACGGGCAGGCCCGGGTCCCGCGACCGGGGCCGCCCGCAGATGCTCAGAACGAGTCGTGCGGCGCGTGGACGACGGGCGTCAGCGGCAGCGTCTCGACGTGGCCGGCGATCTCCACGGCCGAGGCGATCCATAGCCCGTCGATTCCGCGCGCCCGGGTGATGAGCGTCTCGAGAGCCGCGGCCCGGGACGCCCGGCCCGAGATGAAGGGATGGTTGGTCAGCACGAAGAGGCCACCCTCGTCGACGATCGCCTCGAGCTCAAGCGTCCAGCGTTCCAGGAGCTCGGTGGGGCTGGCGATCACGCCCGACCCGGTGATCCCGGGCAGGTAGTTGTACGGCTCCCAGTCGTCGAGGCTCCAGTGGGCCGGGAGTTCGACAATCGATGGGGCATCCGGCTCGGGGCCGCTGGCCAGGCGATAGGGCCGGTCGCTGTCCATCAGGCCGGAGTCGTAGCGGAAACCGTGGCGCGCCAGCAATCCGGGGAGCCGGTACGACAGCTCCCACATCGGCGCCCGATATCCAACCGGTCGGATGCCGGTGACCCGGTCGAGGGCCTCGAGCCCTCGGAGCAGGTGTCGCTCCTCCGTCTCCGCATCGGGCGCGGCGTGCGCACCCTCGTGCAGGTAGCCGTGGTGGCCGATCTCGTGGCCGGCATCCCGGATCTCGCGGACGACCTCCGGCCAGCGATCGGCGGTGTACCCCGGCACGAAGAAGGTCGCCCGCACGCCCTGCCGGTCGAGGACGCGCAGGATGCGCCCGACGCCCGTCCGCGGACCGTATGCCTGGTGCGACATGACGTCCAGCCAGGACGCCGCCTCGGGATGTTCGAAGAGGATCGCGCTCTCCGCATCGACGTCGAACGTGAAGCAGGCGGCCGCCCGCTTGCCCTCGGGCCACGCGAACCCGCCGTCACCCACCGTCGTTGCGCCGGTGGAGCGCCACCAGCGACAGCATCTCGTAGGCGAGGTTTGCCGCGAGGGTCGCCGTCTGGCCAGCCGGATCGTAGGCGGGGATGACCTCCACCACGTCGAAGCCAACGAACTCGATCCCGGTCAACCCGCGAAGCACCGCGAGCATGTCGCGCGCCGATGGTCCCCCGGCCTCCGGGGTGCCGGTGCCGGGTGCGTATGCCGGATCCACGACGTCGATATCGAAGCTGATGAAAGCCGGCCGATCCGCGATCCGTTCGCGGATGCGTGCCGCCACCTGCTCAGGGCCGAGTGAGAAGACCTGCTCGGTGGTCAGGTAGTCGAGGCCCAGCTGGCTGCCAAGGTCGGTCCAGTCCTCAGCGCCGTACAGCGACCCGCGCAACCCGACCTCGATCGAATGCTCCACGTCGACGAGCCCTTCCTCGATCGCGCGTCGCATCCAGGTCCCGTGGTTGTACTTCTCGCCGAAGTAGCTGTCCCAGGCGTCGGTGTGCGAATCGAAGTCGATGACCGCCACCGGGCCCCGGGAGCGCGTGGCCCGCAGGTGGGGCAGCGTGCAGGCGTGGTCGCCGCCGATGAGGAGCGGGACGACCCCGCGTTCGACGATCGGAGCGACCTCGGCCTCGATGGCACGGTAGCTGCGCTCGGTGTATCCGGGGACGATGGCGACATCGCCGTGATCGACGCACGAGAGGATCTCGAACGGCTTCACGTCGAGGTTCGGGTTGTAAGGCCGCAGCATGACGCTGGCCGCCCGCACCGCGGCGGGCCCGAAGCGCCCGCCGACCCGGTAGGTCACCCCCGTGTCGAACGGGACGCCAACGATCGCGAGGTCCACGTCGTCGAGGGAGCGGACGAGCGGCAGCCGGGCGAACGTGGTCGGACCCGTGAAGCGCGGGCTCTGAAGCGAGTCCTCGGGAGCATAGCGTGGCATCCACGCCATGATAGGCGCGGCCGGGTGCCCGCACGGCGCCGTCAGGGCGCGGTCAGGGCGTAGATCCGGTCCCGAACCTCTTCGAGGTCGACCTCCGGGGTCGAGGTGCCGCCGGTGATCCCGATCCGTGCCTTGCCCGCCAGCCAGGAAGCGAAGTCGGCCTCAAGCTCGTCGGCATCGGCGACATGGATCGTCTCCCCGCACATCTCCCGGCATTTGACCGCGAGCTCCTTCGTGTTCGACGAGTTCTTGCCGCCGACCACCACCATGGCGTCGACCTCCGCAGCGAGCTTCACGGAGTCGTCCTGGCGGGTCAGGGTGACCGGGCACACGGTGTTCACAACACGCAGGTCGTGGCATCGGCGCAGGCAGAACGCGGCGAACTCCTCGAGCTTGTGCGGCAGGATCGTCGACTGCGAGAGGACGCCGAGCTTCTTCGTATGCGGGACGCGCTCCCAGGTCGAGCGGTCGACGTCGTCCACCACGACGTGCTTCTCACCGGCGTACGAGCGCACTCCCTTCACCTCGGGGTGGTCCTCGTGGCCGATGATGCAGACGGTGTAGCCGGCGTCGGCGAGCTCCATGGCGGCTCGCTGCGACTGGAGCACCCAGGTGCACGTGGCGTCGATCAGCTCGAGCTCGCCCGACTTCGCACGGAGCTTGTCCATCTCCGTGGCGGGCACCCCGTGCGCGCGAACCACGAGCGTTCCTCCCTCGACCTGGTCCGCGAGATCGGCGGTCAGGATCCCGCGCTCGGCGAGATCGGCCTTGATCCCGGGGTTGTGGACGAGCTGGCCCAGGGTCGTCACGTCCTTCCCCTGCTCTCGGGCATGCTTCGCCTTGTCGATCGCCAGGCGCACGCCGTAGCAGAAGCCGGCGCGCTCCGCGATGCGAACCTCGGGTCGAACGGCAGTCGTCATCGGCACCATTCTATCGAGGGATCCGGCTCGCCTCCGAATCGTCACCCGGCGGCGCCCCCCATCTGCCGCGCTGCTCCGCCGGCACCAGGCCCGCGATGGCCCGCATGATCCGTTCGGATGCGGCGTTCAGCGCGACGCGATCCAGCGCGCCCTCGGGCTGATGGCCAACCGCGAATGGTTCCCCGAACCGAATGGTGATCGGAGACCGATGCGGGAGATGGCTGGTCCCCGGAAAGATCCGCTGCGTTCCCGCGATCCCCGCGGGGAGCACCGGCGCGCCGGTTCGGATGGCGAGGAGTGCGGCACCGGCCTTCGCCTCCCGCATCCGGCCGTCGCGCGAGCGGTGGCCCTCCGGAAAGAGCGCGACCGGCCGGCCCTCACGCAGGGCGGACGTCGCGGCTCGCTGCGCGGCGCGGTCACCCTCGCCACGCCGCACGAAGATGACGCCCGACTGGCTGGCCAGGTACCCGATCAGGGGCCAGCCACGCAGCTCGCGCTTCGCCATGAAGTGGATGACTCGCCCGGTCAGGTGTCCGGCCGACCAGCCGGCGACGAGCGGATCCAGGTTGGAAGAGTGATTCCCGACGAGCAGGTACGAGCCTTGCCGCGGCACGTTCTCGAGGCCCTTCACCTCGGCGGGGCCGAGGATCCCGAGCAGACCGTGGACCAGGATCGCACCGGGGTGAAAGAACCAGGTCGCCATCAGAGCCTCGTCATGATGGCGTCCACGCAGGCGTCGACATCCAGCGTGCCGGTGTCGAGGACGAGCGCGTCCGGGGCCTGCCGCAGCGGCGCCACCTCGCGCTGGCTGTCGGCGGCGTCCCGGCGCTCGATCTCGGCTCGATACGAGTCGAGCCGATCGTGGCGCCCCATCTCGGCCGCGCGCCGGCGGGCCCGCACCTCCGGGGCGGCCGTGAGGTACACCTTCACGGCTGCGTCCGGAAGTACCACCGTCGAGATATCACGGCCCACCATCACCGTATCGCCACGCCGGGCGAGGTCGCGCTGGACCGCCACCATCGCGTCGCGAACTGCCGCGTGGCGGCTCACGGCGCTCACCGCCCGGTCGATCCGCGGGCGCCGCGCTTCGTCCGTGACGTCGCGACCATCGAGCAGCACCGTCTCGCGGCGGGCCGGGTGATCTGGCCCCGGCCGCTCGACGGCGATCTTGACCGTCTGCGCCAGCTCCCCGAGTGCTGCGGCGTCGTCGGGGTCGATCCCCCGCTCCAGTGCCGCGAGGGTGAGCGCGCGGTACATGAGCCCGGTGTCCACGAAGGTGGCGCCGAGACGTTCGGCGAGCGCCCAGCCGATCGTGCTCTTGCCGGCTCCCGACGGGCCGTCGATCGCCACGCCGCGCGAGCGAACCGGCGTGCGCCTCGGCCCCCGCGGCGCCGAGCGCCCGCACCTCATCGCTGCCGAGGCGCCGCCATGCCCCGCTCGAGAGGCCGGAGAGCGTGAGCGGACCGAACGAGGTTCGAACCAGCCGCAGCACCACCAGGCCCACCGCGGCAAACAAGCGCCGGACCTCCCGCTTCCTCCCCTCGCCGATGCGGACGCGGACCCATGCCCCTCGGGACTCGGTGTCTCGTTCGATCTCGGGAGGCGGGTCCGCGACGCGCCCGCCGATGAGGCGGGCGAAGCCGTCATCCAGCACGACGCCGCGCACGAGTCGCTCGAGCTCGATGGGCGTCGGCGCCCGGTCGAGAAGGACCGCGTACTCACGCTCGACGCCGTGGCGCGGGTGGAGGAAGCGGTTCGCCCACGGACCGTCATTGGTCAGGATCAGCAAGCCTTCGGTCCCGACGTCGAGCCGGCCCGCCGGCCAGAGCCGGCCACGCGGAACCCCACTCGCGCCGTCGAGCAGATGGATCACCGAACGCCGTCCGCGCTCGTCGCGGCTGGAGCTCACCATGCCCGGCGGCTTGTGCACGGCGATGTGGACCGTCGTCTCCGCGTTGCCGACCCGCCTCCCGTCCACCGCGACCGATTCGACAGCGGGATCCGCCGACTCCCCCAGCGTCGCGACCCTCCCGTCCACGGTCACCCGGCCGGCGGCGATCAGTTGCTCCGCACCGCGCCGCGACGCGATCCCCGCCCGGGCCAGCAGCTTCTGGATACGCTCAGCTGGCATCCGCCGGCTCCGTGCCGCCCTCGAGCGACGTGAGAGCGGTCAGCGCCGCGGCGTCCGACGAGAGCGGCGGCAGATCGTCGAGCGAGGTGAGACCGAATCGCTCGAGGAACGTGAAGGTCGTGCCGAAGAGCATCGGTCGACCGGGCGTGTCCCGGCGCCCGACCTCGGCGATGAGCCGGCGATGCTGGAGCGAACGCATCACGTAGTCGGAGTCGACGCCACGGACGCGGTCGACCTCGCCCCGGGTGCACGGCTGGCGATAGGCGACGACCGCCAGCGCTTCGAGAGCGGCCGCGGACAATCGGGCCTCCTCCCGCGCGGCATACGCCGCCAGCCGAGCTCCCACCTCCGGCGCGGTGACCAGCTGCCACGCGTCCTCGAAGCGCTGGAGGCGCAGGCCACGCCCGCCGTGGGTCAGCTCGTCAGCCAGCCGTGCGAGCGCCGCCTGCGCTTGCGCTGACGGCACCGACCCGAGCTCGGCGAGCTCGGAGGTGGTGAGCGGACGCTCGGCGATGAAGAGGAGTGCCTCGTAGTACGTCGTCAGCTCACTCATCGTCGCCATCACCAAAGCGGAGGCGCTCGACGAGAACCGGACCGAAGAGCTCGTCCTGCTGCACGCTGACCTGGCGCCGGCGGACGAGCTCGAGGGTGGCGAGGACCATGACACTCACCTCCGCCCGCGAACGGCACGTCGCCAGCATCTCCTGGAGGATGACACTGCCCGACCGCGCCATCGCCGCCCGCAGCGCCGCAATCTGCATGGCGATCGTCACCTCGCGCCGAACGACCTCCGGGGGCGGCGGCTCCGGTTCGGGAATCGCCGCCATCCGCTCGAGCGCGGCAACCAGCACCGCAACCGGCAGGGCCTGCGAGGCTACCTCGGGCAGGTCGCTCTCCCGCGGTTCGCGCCGATACGCGGGCAGCCGCAGGTCGCGTTCGCCCAGCTCGCGGGAGGCGTCGCGCAGCATCCGGTACTCGACGAGCCGGCGTCGGAGCGCATCCTCATCGGCCTCCTCGTCCTCGGCGCCCGGCACCGGGGCTCCATCGCCGGGCAGCAGCCGGCGGGACTTCAGGAGGATCAGCTGGGCCGCCATGGCGACGAAGTCGGCCAGCTGCTCGGGCGGAACGACCCGCGTCGCGAGATGCTCGACGTACCCGTCTGCAAGGTCTGCGAGGCTCACGGTCAGGACGTCGAGCTGCCGTGACTCGATGAGGTGCAGGAGGAGGTCGAGCGGCCCGGTGAAGACGTCGAGCTGGACCTCGAACCCATCCGCCGGCGGGCCGGCGGCGGCGTCTGCGCCGACGGGAATCGGCTCCAGGGGCATGGCTCAGCTCGCCTCGTCGGCCAGGTGTAGCGCCGCCAGGGAGGCTCCATCGGCCCCGGCACCGGCACCCCGGATGAGCGCCGCCGTGCGAGGGCTGCAACCGGTCCCCAGTGCCGCCCGCGCGGACAGCTCGGGGTGGTGGAGGTAGAGGTAGAGGGGGTAGCGCCACGAGTTCTCACGCGGCGATGCCAGACGCCGCAGCAGGCCGGGGGCGGCCGCCGCGAGCAGGACGCCGGCGACTCGGTGCCAGAGGCGCATCCGATGCCCCTTGGCAGCGTCGTGCAGCAATGCCGCGGCCAGCAGGTCCCGATCATCGTGGCCCGCGGCCCGAAGGTGCGCGGCCACATCCAGCCCGTGGCGCCGGTCCGCGACCGGCATGGCGTCGAACAGGCTCGCAGCCGCCGCGGGCAGCAGCTCGTCGACCGACGATCGTTCGTCCTCTCCGACCCGGGCGTTCAGGTGCCTGTAGAACTGCCGCACCCTAGACACCAAGCAGGACCTGCACGATGGAGAACGCGCCGTCGAACACCCAGCCGAGCGGATTGAAGCCACCGAAGCGCGAGAGGAGGATGAGCACGAGCAGGACCACGAGCCCGTACTGCGCGTAGCCCTGGATCCGGAACGCGGTCCGCGGCGGCAGCAGCGGAAGGACGACGTTGTACCCGTCGAGCGGCGGGATCGGAATCAGGTTGAAGAGCGCCAGGACGACGTTGTAGAAGACGATGTAGACGAGGATCAGGCCGAGCGTGCCACTCGCCAGAACCTCGAGGCCACCGAGTCGCGCTGCCCGCACGATCACCGCGAAGACGATCGCCACCACCACGTTGGCGATCGGGCCGGCGGCCGCCACCCAGGTCATCCCGATCCGGCCCGGCCGCAGCGCGTACCCGTTCACCGGCACCGGCCTGCCCCAACCGAAGCCGGCGAGCACGAAGAAGAGGGCGCCCATGGGGTCGATGTGGCGTGCCGGGTTCAGGCTGACCCGGCCGAGCGCCCGGGGCCGATGGTCCCCGAGCTGATCGGCAACGAAGGCGTGACTGAACTCGTGGAACGTGATCCCCACCACGAGCGCGACCGCCAGGCCGATGATCTGCTCGAGGGTCGGGTTGCCGAGCAGGAGCACCTAGCTGAGCTCCGGCAGCAGCTCACGGAGGATGGTGATCAGCCGTGCGGCGCCGAGGGGACCCATGGCCAGCACCTCCTCGTGGGTCACCTCCCCCTCCATCTCGGGCGTGGCCTTGTTCGTGATCAGGCTGAAGCCGAGGACTCGGGCGCCGTGATGGCGAGCCACGAGCAGTTCGGGGACGGTGGACATCCCGACCGCGTCGGCACCGAGCGTTCGCAGCATCCGCAGTTCGGCCCGGGTCTCGTAGCTGGGACCCGCAAGCATGACGTACACGCCCTCGCGAAGCTCCGTGCCGGCTCGGCGCGCGGCCTCGCGGGCGTGGGCCTGCAACGAGACGTCAAGGCTGTCGGCCATGGGCAGGAAGCGCGGTCCGAAACGGTCGAGGTTCGGGCCACGCAGCGGATTGTCACCGGAGAGGTTGATGACATCGTGGATGAGCATGACGTCCCCGGCCTCGAATTCGGGGTTCACGCCGCCCGCGGCGTTCGTCAGCACCACCGTCTTCACCCCCAGCGAGAGGCAGGCACGCAGCAGGAGCGTCGCCTGCCGATGTGACCACCCCTCGTACGGATGGGCCCGCCCCGAGAGGATCAGGGTCGGGATGCCGCGCGCCCGCCCGGCGACCAGCGTACCGGCGTGCCCCTCAACGCCGGCACCCGGCACGTTCGGGATCTCGCCGTACGCGATCTCGATCCGTGGCGCCGCGTCGAGGAGCTCGGTGACGCCACCGAGCCCCGACCCGAGCACGAAGGCCAGCCGCGGACGGGTCAGCTCGGGCTCGGCTGCCAGCCCGCGCGCGATGACGTCGGCGCTCTCGATGATGCAGCGCTCGAGCTCCGAGCCGAAGATCCCGTCCGAGAGGGCGCCGCGCTGGACGGCCTGCACCTACATCCGCCCCAGCAGCTCGCGCTTCTTCGATTCGTACTCTTCAGGGGTGATGAGGCCCTTGTCGCGCAGTCCCGCCAGCCGCTCGAGGGTGACTGCGAGCTCGTCGGCAGCCGTCGCGCTCGAGCTGCCCGAGACCGGGGCGGCAGCTGGTGCAGGTGCCGCTGAGGCGGCGGCCTGCGGCACCTGCGACACGCGTTCCGACCCTGCTCGCGGCGGCATGGCCGCGCGCTGGAGCTCGGGCATTGGTTCCGGGCGCTGGCGAGGTGCCGGCGCAAGGTCGGGATGCAGGAGCTGATCCTTCGCGTTGAGCATCGCGATCTTGAACTGCACCGGATCGGCCAGCATCGAGAAGTCGCTGAGCATGTCAGTGTCGGCTTCCTCGGCGGCGGTCATGATCTCGAGCGCGCCGAAGTTGAAGATCCGGCCCAGGAGGCTCTGCGACAGGTGGGCGTCGTTCACCATGTTCAGGCTCGAGTCGCCCATGTTCTTGTTGAAGATCCCTTCCGACTTGATGACCCGGCGGTTCGTGACGAGGTACTCCTGGTTGCGCCACGCCCACACCTTGAGGCCGATCTGCACCAGGCACACGACGAGGGCGATGAGCGACACGATGCCGAGCACGCTGCCCACCGTCCCGAGGTCGCTCGTCGAGGACCAGATCAGGATCGCGAAGGCCAGGACGGCGACGATGATGAAGGCCCAGGTTTCGGCGAGCACGGCGAACCAGTGCTGACGGCTCTCGAAGACGACCTCCTCGCCGCGGCTGAGAAGGTTCCTGGCGTAGCTCATCGGCTGCTCCGCTGCTCTCCGGCTGGGGTCAAGCTCGGGGGTGGGCGCGGGCGTAGACCTCCCGCAGCCGCTCTCCGGTCAGATGCGTGTAGAGCTGGGTGGTGCTGATGCTAGCATGGCCGAGCAGGGTCTGAACCACTCGCAGATCCGCTCCCCCCTCGAGCAGATGCGTCGCGAAGCTGTGCCGGAACGTGTGGGGCGTGACGTGACCGGTCACCCCGGCAGCGGCCGCCCAGCGACGCACGATGCGCCACACCGACTCGCGCGCCAGGCGCCGGCCGCGCTGGCTGACGAAGACCGCCGGCGCCGGCCTCCCGGCCGTCCACGTCCGCCGCGGTCCCTCGAGGTAGGCGTGCAGCCGATCCCGCGCCGGCTCGCCCATCGGCACCCGTCGTTCCTTGTTGCCCTTGCCGATGACCCGCACCTGGAGGTTCGCCAGGTCCATCCTGTCGAGGTCCAGTCCGGTCAGCTCGCTGACCCGCAGCCCGCAGGCGTAGAGCATCTCGAGAATCGCCCGGTCACGAACGCCCACCGGCTCGTCCGGTGGCGGCGACTCGAGGATCCGCAGTACGTCGTCCGCGTCGAGCACGTCGGGGAGGTAGCTCCCCGCACGCGGCATGTCGAGCAGGCCGGCGATGTCGCGCCCGGCGAGCCCCTCGCGCAGTGCGAACCCGTAGAAGCTCCGAATCGCGGCCACCTTGCGCGCCTGGGTGCTCGGACGCCGCCCGGCTCGCCGCAGCTCCGCGACGAACTCACGAACCGGCTCCGGATCGTTTCGCCAGCGACTCCCGGCCGCGGCCGTGAACTGCTCGAGGTCGCGTCGGTAGGCGTAGATCGTCAGCGGCGAGAGGCCCCGCTCCACTCGGAGCTCGAGCAGGAACGCGTCGATCGCTTCGCGAAGCCCGGCATCGGCGGCGGCCACGCTGCCTCCGTCCCTACCTGGCGGTCGAGCGCAGGAGCGCTTCGGCCGCCGAGCGCGCCTCCGCCCCGGCGGCCTCGCCGGCCAGCATGGCCGCCAGCTCGGCAGCCCGGGCGTCCGCGTCGAGGTCGACGACATCGGCCACGGTCCTGCCGTCCACGACGCGCTTGCCGATGTGCACGTGCGTGTCGGCGTAGGCCGCGACCTGCGGAAGATGGGTGACGCAGACGACCTGGTGGTACTCGGAGAGGGCCCGAAGCCGCTCGCCGAGCGCTCCTGCGTGGCGTCCGCCAACCCCGGCGTCGACCTCGTCGAACACGAGAAGCGGAGTCTCGTCGGCCGCAGCGAGGACCACCTTCAACGCCAGGGACAGGCGGCTCGCCTCGCCACCGGATGCGATCCGCCCCAGCGGGCGGGCCGGTTCGCCCGGATTCGGCGCGAAGGTGAACGTGACCCGATCGCCGCCGCGGGCCCCGATCTCGTCGGGCTCGAGCGCAACTCCGAATGCGCCCTTCGGCAGGCCGAGGGGCGGTAGCTCCGCGTTCACGTGCTCGGCGAGCGCCGTCGCGGCCGTCTCGCGGGCCTTCCGCAGCTCGGCGACGAGTCGTTCGAGGAGGGCTCGCCGCTCCCGCACCTCATTCCGCAATCGGTCGCGCAGCTGCTCCTGGTCGTCGAGCTGCTCGAGCTCACGGGACGCACGCTCCGCGAAGGACGTGACCTCGTCGCTCGTCCGCCCGTACTTGCGCTGGAGGTCGCGGATCAGCGCCAGCCGCTCGTCGAGGGCCGCCTGCTGGGCCGGATCGAGCTCCACCTGATCGGCCGCGGCGCCGACCTCACGCCCCAGCTCGGTGGCCTCCGCGACGAGCCCGTCGGCGCGCTCCGCCATCCCGCTGAAGCTCGGATCATCGCTCGCCGCGCGACGGAGCGCGGCGAGCGCCTCGCGCAGGGCATCGGTCCCGCCACCCTCGGCAACCAGTGCCTCGGCCGCGGCACGAGCATTGCCCGCAACCGCCTCGGCGTGTGACGCGGCGCGCAGCCGCAGCACGACCTCATCCTCTTCGCCCGACCGGAGCGCGGCGGCCTCGATCTCGTCGACCTGGTGCTGGAGCAGCTCCTGGCGTCGCGCGAGCTCGCGAGGGTCGATCACGAGCTCGGCGGCAGCGGCTACCGTCGCGCGCCAGGCCAGGTACGCGTCGCCGACCCCGGCGGTCGTCTCCTCGAGCCCCGCGAAACGGTCGAGGAGGGCGAGCTGGCGATCCGCCGCGAACAGCCGCTGCTGCTCATGCTGGCCGTGGATCTCCGCCAGCCGCTCCCCGAGCGCGGCGAGGCTGCCGATCGTCACGCTGCGGTCGTTCACCCTCGCCACCGAGCGACCGTCAACGCGCACCTCGCGGCGAATGATCACCTGGCCGTCGCCATCCGCGACGAGATCGGCAAGTGGATCGTCTTCGCAGCCGGCCGGCGAGTCGAAGATCGCCTCCGCCCGCGCGGCCTCCGCCCCCGACCTGACCTGGTCGGCGGCGGCGCGGCTGCCGAGCACGAGACCCAGCGCGTCCACGACGAGCGACTTCCCGGCTCCCGTCTCACCGGTGAGCACGGTGAAGCCCGGGCGCAGCGAAAGGCGGATGCGCTCGATCACCGCCAGATTCTCGACTGAGAGTTCCACGAGGGCCATGATTCGCGTTGCTCCGCTCAGTGCGGCAGCAGCGATGCCTTCGTGCGCAGCAGGTCGTAGAACGGCGTGGATCCGGCCGGCTCGATGAGGCGCAGCGGCTCTGGCAGCGTGCGCACCTCGACCGACTCGCCTACCCGCATCGGGAGGTCCCACTGGCCGTCGAAGCTGACCAGGGCGCCCCCCGTCGCCTGGCGCAGCGTGAGACGCACGACCCGATCCTCGCCGGCAACGACGCTGTGCAGCGGCGACAGATACGACGCGACCGGCGTGATGATGACGTTCCGCAGCCGTGGATCGAGCACCGCCCCGCCGGCGGAGAACGAGTAGCCCGTCGACCCCGTCGGAGTGGCGACCACGACGCCGTCCGCGGGGTAGGTCGCCAGATGGCTGTCCCCGATCTCGACCTCCACCAGGATCATCCGGACGCGGGCGGCGCGCGCGATCACGACCTCGTTCAGGCAGGCATGCTCCTCATCCGGACCGCCATCACGGACGAGCCTGGCACCGATGCGCAGCCGTTCCTCGACGCTGTACTCGCCGGACGCGATACCGTCGAGCGCATCCTCCAATCCGTCGGGATCGACCTTCGCCAGGAACCCGACCCGGCCGAGGTTGACGCCGAGCGCCGGGACCCCGGAGCCGCCGATCGCCCTTGCCGTGCGGAGGAATGTCCCGTCACCGCCCAGCGAGCAGACGACGTCGCTGCCGGGAATCGACGCTGCCATCGTCCCTTGATCGTCCGGAGCCGCGTCCCACGTCTCGGCGCCGTGCGCCGCGCACCAGGCCCTTCCACGTTCCAGCACCGTCTGCGCGTCCGCGATCCCCGGGTTCACGGCGAAGCCGATTCGCATCTAGCTCTCGCGATCGCCCGCGGCCAGTCGATCGGCGATTCGCTCCACCTCGCGGCGCAGCGCCGCCACCTCGCCGGCCAGCTCGCCGGGCGCCACCGCGGCGTAGGATCGGTCGAGCCCGGCGGCAATGAGGGCGCGCATCAGGCTCGACGGCGAGACGCCACGGGCATGCGCGGCCGACTCGACCCGTTCGAGGAGCGCGTCCGGCATCCGAAGCGACACGATCTGGCGCATCGTGTCCGGCGCCGGCTCGTGGCGCTCCGGCTCGATGACCTCGAGCCCCTCGAATCCGACGCTGAGCTGCTCGATCTGCGGCCGGGCGCTCCGCTTCCTCATGGCGTGGGGCATCGTAGTACGCCGCCCTCCTCCCGCGGGCGGTTCTGACCCGTTCGACGCGACCCGCAGCGTCACCCGGCCGACGCCGCCAGTCGCGCGACCTCGGCCGCCAGCGACTCGGGCGACGGGCCGCTGCCCGCCTTCAGCAGCGCCAGGAACTCGCGATTCCCGTCGCCGCCGAGCAGCGGCGAGGACTCGAGCGCCTGCGCCGGCAGCCCCGCCGCCGCCGCGTCGGCGACGAAGCGCAGCAGGACGCCGCGGTGGACGGTCGGGTCACGAATCACGCCGCCGCGTGGCACCTGGCCACGCCCCGCTTCGAACTGGGGCTTCACGAGGGCGATCGCCCGCCCGTCCGGGGCGAGGAGTCGCCGCACGACCGCCAGCACGAGGCGAAGCGAGATGAATGACAGATCCAGGGTCGCGAGCCCGATCGGCTCGGGCAGCTCGGTCAGCCCGCGGAGGTTCGTCCGCTCCATGCTGACGACCCGTTCGTCGCGGCGCAGACGATCGAGGAGCTGAGCCCGCCCGACGTCGACCGCGTAGACGACCCGCGCCCCGCGCGCCAGGAGCACGTCGGTGAAGCCCCCCGTCGAGGCTCCGGCGTCGAGACACGCCTGGCCCGCTGGATCCACCTCGAACCGGTCGAGCGCGGCCTCCAGCTTGTCGCCCGCCCGGCTCGCCCAGCGCGGTCGGGCGCGAACGGCGAGGTTGACGTCCCGGGCCACGAGCTGGCCAGGCTTCAGAGTGCGGCTCCCGGCGCCGGCCAGCTCCACCTCCCCGGCCAGCAGCATCGCCTGGGCTGCGGCGCGTGAGGGCGCGATCCCCCGCTCGATGAGAAGCTGATCGAGGCGGGTACGTGGCATTCCGGGCGCGCGCCTCAGGCGGCCCCCACCCGCTCCTCGCCGGCGACGGCACCGACGCCCGATGTGCCGAGCGCCCCGCGCACCTGGGCCTCGATGCCGGGCGCGTCGATCAGCTGCTGCCGGCGTAGCTCCTCGACCGCGCCGTGATGCACGAATCCCTCGGCGAGCGCGACCTTCAGCAGCGGGACCCGGACGCCGGCGCGGTTCAGCGCGTCGAGAACGCCATCTCCGAAGCCGCCCATCGCGGACGACTCCTCGGCGGTGACGACCAGCCGCTTCCCCGCTGAATGGTCGGCGAGAAGCCGTTCATCGAGTGGCTTTGCCCAGCGCGCGTTGATCACGGTCGACGCCACGCCATCGGCCGCGAGTGCATCGGCCACCACGAGCAGTCGCTGGACGATGGGGCCGAATCCCACGAGCAGGAGGTCCGACCCCTCGCGCAGCACCTCGCCCCTCCCGATCTCGAGCGGCGCCCCCTGCCGGTCCTCGAGGTCCTCGCCCGTGTCGCGGGGATAGTGCAGGCTGATCGGCCCGTCGTGGGCCATGGCGGTCACGACCATGTCGCGAAGCTCCTGCTCATCCTTCGGTGACCCGATGACGAGGTTCGGCAGGGACCGCTGCGCGGGCAGCGTGAACATGCCCTGGTGGCTCGTCCCGTCCTCCCCGACCAGCCCCGCCCGGTCGATGGCCAGCAGGACCGGGGCGTCATTCTGGCAGACGTCGTGGACGAGCTGGTCGTACGCCCGCTGGCTGAACGTCGAGTACAGCGCAACGACCGGCCGCAGGCCGGCGAGCGCCATCCCGGTCGCCATTGTGACCGAGTGCTGCTCCGCGATTCCGACATCGAAGAACCGGTCGCGGAAGCGCTGACCGAAGCGGGACAGCCCGGTGCCGGTGGGCATCCCCGCGGTGATCGCGCAGATCCGCTTGTCCTCCGCGGCGAGCCGGATGAGCTCCTCGACGAAGGTCTGGGTGTAGGTCTTCGCCTTGTGTAAGGGTCCGTTCTCGGGAAGCGGCTCCTCGGTCGGGTCGATGACGGTCAGGTCGACCGGTGGCAGGCTCGCCCCGTGGAAGCTGACGCTGTCCAGCTCGGCTGGCGCGTATCCACGGCCCTTGACCGTCTTGACGTGGACCAGCACCGGGGCGTCGAGCACAAAGGCGCGCTCGAAGGTCTCCTCGAGGTCGGCGATGTCGTGGCCGTCGAGGACGCCGACGTACGTGATCCCCATGTCCTCGAAGAACCCGACGTTCGCCCACGAACGCTTGAAGCCCTCCTTCGCGAAGGCAAGCAGCGTGAACAGGGAATTGCCCACGATCGGGACGCGCGGCAGGGTGCGCTTCGAGGCCTCCTTCGTCTCCTGGTACATGCGCGTCAGGCGCAGCTTGTTCAACCGCGTCGAAAGGCCTCCAACCGACGGGCTGATGCTCATGGCGTTGTCATTGAGCACGATCAGCAGCCGCTTGTGGATATGTCCCAGGTGGTTCAGCGCCTCGAGCGACAGGCCGCTCTGGAGTGCCGCGTCGCCCACGACCACCGCGATCCGCTGGCGTCGCCGCGGGTCGCCCTTCGGCAGCAGGTCCCGTGCGGTCGCCAGCCCGATGCCGATGCTGACCCCGGTCCCGGCGTGGCCGCCGTCGAAGACGTCGTGCTCGCTCTCGCTGCGTCGGGGGAACCCCCCGATCCCGCCGACCTGGCGCAGCGTATGGAACCGCTCGCGCCGCCCGGTGAGGAGCTTGTGCGCGTACGCCTGGTGGCCGGTATCCCACACGATCCGATCGTGCGGCGAGTCCATGACCCGGTGGAGCGCGATCGTCATCTCGACCGTCCCCAGCGAGCTGGCAAGGTGCCCACCGGTCGAATGCACGGTGCGGATCATCTTGGCGCGCAGGTCAGCGGCCAGCGCCTCGAGCTCCGGCTGGCTCAGGCCGCGGAGCTGGGCGGGGTCGCTGATTCGGTCCAACACGATGTCGCGTTTCTCCCCTGCAAGGGCGGCGAAGAGTATAGAGCCGGTGGCCGCAGGTCCCGTATGGCGGGCCACCCGGGCATCGGTCAGGACGAGCCGGGCGCCGATCCTGTCACTCCCCCTCCGCGTCCGGCTCCTCCCCCTGGCGGCGGCCGAGCTCCGTGATCGTGAGCTCGGCCGCACGCAGCCGCTCTTCAGACGCCGCGTGCAGGCGCAGCCCTTCGCGATACAGGGTAATGCTCTCCTCGAGGCCCACCGTGCCCGCCTCAAGGGCCTGCACGATCTGCTGCAGACGCGTCACGAGCTCGTCGAAGGGCAGGGCCGCAAGCTGCTCGTCGCTGAGGGGCTCCTGCATCATGCGCCGTCCTCCGCAGCGGTCGTCGTTTCCACCGTGGTCTCCATGGTGCCACGCGCCACGACCACGTCGAGGCGCGTTCCGGCCGGCGCCTGCGCAGCGTCGCGCACGAGGCTGCCGTCCGCGAGGCGAGCGATCGCGTAGCCGCGCTCGAGCGTGGCCTGCGGCCCGAGCGTGCGAAGCGCGTTGCCGCGGGCGTCGAGCGAGACCCGCTCGCGCTCGACCCGGACCCCGAGGGCGCGACCGGCGCGGTCGAGCAGGTCGGCACTGTGCTGGCGAGCGGCCTGGACGTTCGGGGACAGCCCAAGCAGGGCGCGCGACTCGGATTCGACGAGCCGCCAGCGCGCCGCGAGCCCGGCGAGCAGTGCCGCGGACGCCCGATCCCGGAGGCGGGCCAGGATGGCGGGCAGCTGAGTGGCATCCGGCACGGCCTGCTCGGCCGCCGCCGAGGGGGTTGGCGCCCGGAGGTCGGCAGCGAAGTCGGCGAGTGTGACGTCGGACTCGTGGCCCACGCCCACGATGACCGGGATCGGCGCCGCGACCACGGCCCGCACGACCCGCTCGTCGTTGAACGACCACAGGTCCTCGAGCGACCCGCCGCCGCGCGCCAGGATCACGAGGTCGAGGTTGTCGAGCGCATACAGCCGATGCAGGGCGCGGACGATGGCACCCGCCGCGGTGGCTCCCTGGACGATGGTTGGCGACAGGACGAGCTCCGCGAACGGCCACCGTCGACGCATGACGTTGCCGATGTCGCGCCACACCGCTCCCACCGGCGAGGTCGCGACGCCAATACGTCGCGGCCAACGGGGGATGGGTCGCTTGCGGGCGGCATCGAACAGGCCCTCGGTCGCGAGCTTGGCCCTCAACGCCTCGTACTGCTGGTGGAGGTCCCCGGCCCCGGCCGGGGTGACCGACTCCACGTAGAGCTGGTAGACCCCCTGCGGCTCGTAGGCGCGCAAGCGGCCGTGGCAAATCACGAGCATCCCGTGCTCGGGCCGCACGGTCGCGCGGGCGAGCTCCTCCCGGAAGAGGACGGCCCGCAGCTGGCTCGCCGCGTCCTTCAGGGTGAAGAAGCAATGGCCGGACGGCGGATAGGAGGGTTGGCTCACCTCGCCCTCGACCCACACGTCGGCGAGCATCGGATCGCCGTCGAGCAGGGAGCGGACCCTGCGGTTCAGGTCGCTGACGCGCAGGATGCGCGGAGCGGGGCGCGGGGCCGGCTCAGACGGCCCGGTGCCCTCCCACAAGGTGGGCTGCTCGTCGCTCACTGGACGCGGGTGACGTAGTCCCCGCTCCTCGTGTCGACACGCAGGGTATCCCCCGCCTCAACGAAGAGGGGGACCTGGACCACGAGGCCGGTCTCCATGGTCGCGGCCTTCTTCGCCCCGGTGGCGGTATCTCCGGCAAAGCCCGGTTCGGTCTCGCTGACGAGGAGGTCGACGGTCACCGGCAGGTCGAGCGCCAGCACCTCGCCCTCGTGCATGCTGACGAAGACCTCGTTGTTCTCCTTGAGATACGGGGCGTCGTCCCCGACCTGCGCGGTGGGCAACGCGAACTGGTCGTAAGTCTCGTTGTCCATGAAGTGGTACGCATCATCGTCGCGGTACAGGTACTGGACCTTGCGCTGCTCGACCCGGGCCCGGGGCCAGCGCGTCCCGGCCTGGAAGGTCTTCTCCGTGATATCGCCCTTCCGGACGTTCTGCAGCTTCATGCGGACCTGCGCCGAGCCGCGGGCCATCTTGATGTGCGTCCAGTCGAGGACCTTCATGAGCTGGCCGTCGAGCTCGATGATGATTCCCTTCTTGATGTCGCCGGTATCGATCATGCGTTCGGCGCCTCCGGGTGCGTGCTCAAATCACGATGAGATCGCGCGGCGCGGCGGTCAAGCGCCGCACGCCCGCATCGGTCAGCAGGTAGTCGTCCTCGATCCGGATCCCGATCTCGCCGGGCATGTAGACCCCCGGCTCGAGCGTGATCGTCATCCCCGCGCTCAGTGGTTGCCGCCAGTCCTTCAGCATCGGCGGCTCGTGGATCTCAAGGCCGATTCCGTGGCCCAGCCCATGGAGGAAGGCATCGGCCAGGCCGGCCTCGGCCAGCCGCTCCACCGCAGCCTCGTGGACCTCCGTTCCGCTCACCCCGGGTTGCGCCATCTCCTCCGCACGTCGCTGCGCGGCGAGCACGTGCTCGTAGAGCTCGCGCTGCCGTTCGGTCGGAGGTCCGAAGAAGACGGTCCGGGTCATGTCGCTGTGATAGCCGTCGACCACGCACCCGAAATCGATCAGGAGTGGTTCGTCCCCGCGAATCGGCACCTCGTCCGGCCGCCCGTGGGGGCGCGCGGCGCGCGCGCCGACGAGCACGAGGGAGTCGAAGGCCAGCCCGTCGGCTCCATTCGTGCGGAACCAGGCTTCGATGATCCGGGCCACCTCACGCTCAGTCTGCCCGACGCGCAGCGTGGAGCGCAGGTGGACGAAGCACGTTGCCGTGAGCTGACAGGCCCGTTCCAGGGCGGCGATCTCACTCGCCTCCTTCACGAGCCGCACGCGGTCGAGGGCGTCGTCGATCGCGACCAGCTCCGCGTCCGGAAGGGCGGCCTCGATCCCAAGCCACATGGCGTGCGGCACCCTGCGGGTCTCCGCGCCAACCCGTCGCGCGGTGCCGATCAGCGCTCCGAGGCCCGCCGCGATATCGCCGGTGAAGGCCACGACCTCCCACCCGGGGCAGTCGGCGGTCGCCTGCTCGGCGTGCAACGCGGTGGCGAGCAGCACCTGGCGCTCGCGAGTCACGATCAGCGTGCCGGAGGGACCGGCCTCGGCCGCCTCCATTGGCTCGAGGACGAACCCGGAGACCCAGCGCCGCGTCGCGGGCCCGCTCACGAGCAGGGCGTCGAGCTCGCGTTCGTCGAGGATCCCCCGCACCCGATCGAGGCGCGCCGTCGGCCCCGTCAGCTTCCGCACTCCTTCTTGGCCTTCGCGATGTTCGCGAGGTGCTGGTCGTACGTCTCCGCGAAGTAGTGCGAGCCGTCGCGCTGCCCGTTCGGACAGGCCGCCACGAAGTAGTAGTTGCTTCCCTCCGGCGCGGCGACCGCCGCCAGCGACGCGATGCGCGGCGTGGCGATCGGGCTCGGCGGGAGCCCCACGTGCTCGTAGGTCTGATACTCGGCGAGGTTGTCGGGCAGCGTCACGTCGCTACCGGCGACCTCGAGCGGCTGCCACCACTCGATGCTCCCCCACTGGCTCATTGGCGCGTTCGCGTTGGCGGCGGTGGCCAGCGCGTACTGCAGGGTCGGATCAGCCTGGAGCAGGCCGTTCGTGCCGGCCGCCGCATCGGGGTGCTGCAGGCGGTTGATGAAGACGCCGGCAATCAGCGGCCGCTCCTCGTCGAGCACCGCCTCGCGCTCGACGATGCTCGCGATCGTAACCGCCTCATCGATCGAGAGCCCCTCGGCCGAGATCGCGTCGCGCATGTCCTGGGTCAGCCGCTGTCCAAACGTGCTGAGCAGCATATCGATCACCTCGCTGGCCGACGCGTTGGCGTCGACGCGGTAGGTATCGGGATACAGGTAGCCCTCGAGCGAACGGCCCGTCGGAAGATCGGCCAGGAAGTCGTAGTTCGCCACCAGCGAATCCGGGGGCGCCTGGACCTTGGCCGCGAAGTCGGAAAGGTCCATCGTCAACGGCGTCGTCGCCAGGTAGCCGACGATCTCCTCCAGCCGCCAGCCCTCCTGGATCCGGATCGTAACCTCGGGTCCCGCCTCCTGGCGCAGGGCAGCGACGATCTGTGACGGGCGCATCGACGGCGACAGGTCGTACGTGCCGGCAGCCAGCGATCCGGACCGGCCGGCGAGGAAGACCGCGTACTGGAACGCGAGCTCGCTGCGGATCAGCCCCTTCGCAAAGAGCAGCTGGCCGATCTCCGTGTCGTTGACGCCTGGATCGACGGTGACGCTGATCCGTCCACCGTCGCCGCCGGCCGGCTCGTCGGCCAGGGCGCCGGGGCGATACCACTCCACGAAGTTGCGGACGACGCCCTGGTCGATCGTCCCGGGGTGCTCCTCGACCCAGCTCATCAGGCTCGGGGCGAAGGCCAGGAAACCCACGAAGAGGAGGATCCCGACGAGAGCGATGACGCCCGCGAACCACGCGAGCAGCACGACCGGCTGCAACGCCCCGCGCCTCCGTACCGGCGCCTCCCGCTCCTCGCGGAGCTGTCGGATCCGGGCGTCGCGGCGCTCCTGCAGGTCATGGGGCGACTCGGGACGACGGGTCATTCGGCCTCCGATGCTGGACGGGGCTGGGCGTCGAGATATTCTTGCAGGATGAGGCGGGCCGCTGCCGAGTCCCGCTCTCCGCTGCGCCGCGCCGGGCGACGCCCGGTGACCGCCAGCCTCTCGCTCGCCTCCCAGCTGGTCAGCCGTTCGTCGACGTAGACGACCTTCAGCCCGATGCCTTGCAGCCGCTCCCCGAAGGCGCGCACCATCGCAGCCTGCGACCCCTCGCTGCCGTCCATGTTACGCGGCAGGCCCAGGACGGCCTCCTGCGCTCCCTCGGACTCGGCGAGCTCCAGGATCGCCTGGAGGTCCATCGTCTCGCGCCTCCGCTGCAGCGCCGGTCGCGGAAAAGCCATGCCCGTCTCCGTGTCGCCGACCGCCAGGCCGATGCGGCGCGTGCCATGATCGATCCCGAGCAGACGGCTCATTCGCCGGCCACCTCCACGTTGACGCGCCAGTCGAGGCGCGGGATGCGATCCACCCACCCCGGCCAGAGGCGGATCTCGACACTGCCGATCCCCTGTAGCGCGTCGCGCGCCTGGGACGGCGTCTTTCCCATGACCTGCTGTCGGGCAGCCGCGGCATCGACCGTGACCGCCGCGCGGGCGCTCACCGTCGTTTCCACGGCGATAGCCGTCCCGCTCAGGCGGTCGCTCCCGATCGAGACCGAGATCGAGTCGGGGACGAGGGTCATCCCGGAGGGAACCGCCCCCGCATCGGCCTGCATCGCCGCGGCCGCAGCGGCTTCGATCGCGGCGCGCGTCACGTAGGTTCGAGAGAAGTCGTAGCTCGCCGAGAGCTCGAAGGTCGGCAGGTCCTCCGTTCCGACCAGGTCGCCCGGCACGTCGACGACCACCTGGACCGGAGCGCCCGGCGCGTAGATCCGGCTCTCGTCGGCGGCGAGCTTCGCGCTGACCTGGCCCGCGATGTCGGCCTGGATGGCGGTCACCGTGGCGTTGACGTCGGCCTGCTCGATGACCGGGTGCTGCACCTCGTCTCCGCCGCTCGTCGGATCCGAATTCGTCACGATGGGTCCGTTCAGCTGGAAGATGCCGCGCAGCGCGGTGGCAACCGCCCGATCCTCGACGGTGTCTATCGCCCCCGCACCCACGTTCCCACCCTTCCCTCCATCCCGTGCGGTGACGGGTGCCACCCCTTCACCGGCCACGATCTGCCCGCTGCCGTTCACGGTACCCCGCGGAACGACGACATCGGAATCGGTGGCGAAGAAGGTCTTGCCAGCAGCCGAGACCACGGTTCCGGCGGGAACGCGCACCGCGGCCCCCCATGCGTAGAAGGTGACGGTCCCGGTCGCGGCAATCTCCTCGACCCGCGTCCCGCTGGCGGTACCCTGCTTCGATGCCTGGAAGGTGTCGGTCTCGGGACCGAGTACCGGCGGACTGACCGTATAGTCACGCGGGCCAACATCCTGCGTCGCGGGAGTGATCACCACGGTCGCCGCCGGCAGAACGGCCGCCAGGGCCGCGCCGCTCACGAGCAGCACGGAGACGAGCGCCAGGAGGAGCGTGCGCCGGCGGGCGGGCGGCCCGGTGTTGCGCGCCCGATTCGATCGCCTGCCTACCGGCTCGCGGTCGGGGCTGACGACGGGCGCCGCGCGAGTCTCGTCCCCAGGCCCTGCGCTTTCGCCGCGACCCGAGGTCGCGCGAGCGCCCGGCGGGGTTCTCATCGGCTCGGGCGCATCGCGGATGACCCGGATCGACGCCCGCCTGGGCGGCGGGGCCGGCGGCGGGCTGGCGTCCTCCGCCTCGGCCTCGGCCACCGAGGGAAACGCCTCGATCCCGGCTTCGGCCGCCAGCGCCCGCGCCCCGGGATCGGCGACGAGCGCGATCCGGCGCCCCTCGTCGGCGGCGACCTGGGCGAGGAGACGGAGCGCAATCGCGCTCGATGTCGCCTTCGTGCGGCCGGCTGCAATCAACACGACCCGTGGCGCGGTCGAGGCGCGGAGGCGATGGACCACCGCGGTGATCTCGTCGTCCGGTTCGAGGTACAGCATCTCCGACGGCTGCATGGCCATGATCAGAGCCTCATTGCGCGCATCGCTGAGCGCATCGCTCGCTCCGGCGGGCTCAGCTGGGCGTCGAGAATCAACGCCTGGTGTGCAAGCGCCATGGGCGTGACGTCCTGGCCGCTCACCAGCTCGCCGGTTGCGTCGCGCAGGCCCGTCACCTCGGACGGGCGCAGGGCACGCACCGCCGGCGCGCGTGCGAACGGGAGACGGCGCCACCACCCGTCGTCCTCGAGCGCCGCGGAGATCTGCGGCAGCTCGGCGCCACCGCCGCACAGGTAGATGCGGCCCGGGAGCAGCTCACCCTCCGCGAGGTCGCCGATCATCAGCTCCACGCCGCGCCGCCAGACCGCCGCGTCCTCCCGCAGCGCCGCGCCGACCGCCTCGGGGTCAAGGGCCTCGGGGAGGTCGGATGCATCGGCGGCCAGCTTGAGCGACTCCGCGCGGGCGAACGAGAGTCCGAACCTCTCGGCGAGCCCCTTCGTGAACGCTCGTCCGCCGAGCGCCAGCATCTTCGTCCCCGAGATTCCACCGTGTCGGACGAGCGCGACGTCGGTCGTGCCGCCGCCGACGTCGATGAAGACGGCTCCCGCATCGCCGAGCTCGCCCGGGTCGAGGCAGGTCGCGACCGCGTATGGCTCCGCGACGACCCCCAGCAGCTCGAGCCCAAGCCGGTGCGCCACGGACTGCAGCGCCCCGATGTGGACCATCGGGGCAAAGGCGTTGAAGACACCGAGCTCGACCTGGGCGCCGGTGAAGCCGATCGGATTGCTCACCGGATAGCCGTCGATCTTCATCTCGACGATCGCGGCGTGGACGAGCCGCACGTCGAGCGACTCGACGCCGCTCTCCCACGCGATGCGCTGCTCGGCGTCGGCCAGGGCCTCGTCCTGAATCCGGGTCACGATCGACGCCAGCTCCTCGTCCCCCAGCGGCTGTTGCGGTGCGTCGCGCCGCACGACGCCCACCGAGGTCGTCCCCTTGACCAGCTCTCCGGCGATCCCGATCACCGCCGCGCCGGGACGCAGCCCCGACGCCTCCTCGGCCGCGGCCAGCGCCAGCCGGCAGTTGTTCACCACCGCATCGATGTCGCTCACGGTGCCCGACTGCATGTGCGTCAGGCCCTGGCGCTGCCTGCCGGCGCCCCGCACCACGCCGACCGCCGCATCGGCCCCGACCGGTTCGAGGGCGACGGTGAGCGCCTTCGCGAACTCGGTTCCGACGTCAAGCGCGGTGAGCGCCGCCGCCCCCCGTCCGGACGCCCGCGCGAGTCCCCGCACGCGGTCCACGACGCCGCCGACGAGGTTCTGCACGCGTGCCCCTCGGGCCAGTTCAGCCGGTTTCAAGTCGTCGCAGCGCCTCGAGCGAGAGGCGAGCCGCCTCCGACAATGCGTCATCGAGGCGGCCGGCATCCCGCCCCCCGGCCTGGGCGAGATCCGCCCGACCGCCGCCACCACCGCCGATGATCGGTGCCACTTCGCGAACGATGGCCGCGGCGTCGAAACCCTCGCCGGCGAGGTCTCGGCTGGCGGCCACCAGCAGTGCGGGCCCGCGACCGGCACCGGCGACGAGCACGAACCGCCCGACCATGCCACGCAGATCGTCGGCGAGGCCTCGCAGCTCGACCGCCGAGGCGTCATCGAAGCGCTCGACGACGACCTGCGTCTCCCCGGCGTGCTGCGCCCCGGCCAGGGCCGCGCGGGCGTCGAGACGCCGCGCCTGATCGACGTGCGGGGATCTCGCCTCCCGCTCGGCCGCCCTCAGCCGCTCCTGGAGCGCGGCGATCCTGGCGGGCACCTCCTCGACGGCGACGCCCAGCGCCGTCGCCGCATCATGCAGCGCGGCGAGCCGGCTTGCCACGAGCTCGTCCGCCGCCGCCCCAGTCACCGCCTCGATCCGCCGCAGGCCGGTCCCGATGCTCGTTTCCCCCGTGATCCGGAAGGCGCCGATCTGGCCGGTGGCGGCAACGTGCGTCCCGCCGCACAGCTCCCGGGAGTAGCCGTCCACCTGCACGACCCGTACCGATTCGGGGGCGTACTTCTCACCAAAGAACATGTCGGCGCCCAGCGCCTGCGCCTCGCCGAGGGCCATCCAATCGGGTCGAACCGGCGCATCGCGGCGGACCTGCGCGTTCACGAGGCGCTCGATCTCGCGCAGCGCGTCGCGTGACGTGGCGCCGGCGGCCGGGAAGTCGAAGCGCAGCCCATCGGGGCCCACCCAGCTGCCCGCCTGTTTCGCCTGCTCACCGAGCACGTCGCGCAGCGCTCGATGGAGCAGGTGAGTCGCCGTGTGATTGCGGGCGGCTCCCCACCGCCGCTCCTCGTCGACCCTCGCCGCCACGGGGTCCGTCGACGCGCAGCTCGCCCTCGATGGTCCCGAGGTGGACGATCGCGTCTCCGCTGCGCTGGGTGTCGAGGACCTGGAGCCGGCCGCGGTCGCCGACGATCGTGCCGCGATCCCCGATCTGGCCACCACCCTCCGCATAGAACGGCGTCCGGTCCAGCACGACCTGCCAGCCGTCCTCGACCCGTGCCAGGCCGAGGATCCGCAACCCGTCGGCCGACGTCTCATTCGGGTAGCCAATGAACTCGCTCGCCAGCCCGGCAAGCTCGGGGGCGAGGGCGAATCGCCCGCCGGCGCCTCCCCGCGAGCGCTCGCGCTGCTCGGCCATCGCGCTGTCGAACCCGGCTCGATCGACCCCGACGCCCTCCTCCGCTGCGACCTCGACGGTGAGGTCGATCGGAAACCCGAACGTGTCGTGGAGCCGAAACGCGTCGTCCCCGGCGATCGTGCCCCCGTGCCCGACTTCGCCAATGAGGGTGGCGAGCCGCTCGCTGCCGGCCTCCAGGGTGCGGCCGAACTTCTGCTCCTCCGCCGCCACCTCGGCCAAGATCCGGTCCCGCTGCTCGGCCAGGTACGGATAGGCCGCGCCCATGAGCTCGATAACCGCCCCCGACGTCTCGGCCAGTACCGGATCCGTGATGCCCATCAACCGCAGGTGGCGGACGGCGCGGCGGACGATTCGGCGGAGCACGTAGCCCGGTCCCTCGTTCGAGGGTCGAACGCCTTCCGCGATGAGGAACGTCGCGGCCCTCGAGTGATCGGCCACCACCTGGTAGCTGAAGCGCTCCGCCTCCACCGTCTCCGGATCGTGTCCGAGGTGCGCGCGCAACCGCTCGATGATCGGCTCGAAGAGATCGGTCCGATAGTTCGAGTCGACGCCCTGCACCGCGCTCGAGATCCGCTCGAGGCCCATCCCGGTGTCGACGCTCTTGAAGGGGAGCGGCGTGAGCGTGCCGTCCGCCGCACGGTCCGATTCCATGAACACGAGGTTCCATACCTCGAGCCAGCGCGGGCAGCTCTCCGAGTGGTCGGGGACGCAGGCAGGTCCCTCGCTGAACTCGGCACCACGGTCGAAATGAATCTCGCTGCAGGGGCCGCACGGCCCCGTCTCGGCCATCTGCCAGTAGTTGTGATCGTCGCCCTTGCTGATGTCGCCCCACCGCGCCAGACGCTCTGGCGGGAGTCCGATCTCATCGGTCCAGATCCGATGCGCGTCATCGTCGAACGCATAGGTCGTGGCGGCCAGACGCTCCGGCTGGATCTGCAGCTCGGTGGTCAGGAACTCCCACGCCCAATGAATGGCCTCCCGCTTGAAGTAGTCGCCGAAGCTCCAGTTGCCGAGCATCTCGAAGAGGGTCTGGTGGCGAGGGCTCCTGCCGACCTCCTCGAAGTCGTTGTGCTTACCCGCCACCCGCAAGCACGGCTGCGCGTCGACGGCGCGCCGATAGTCACGGGTCTCCTCCCCGGTGAGGACCCGCTTGAACTGCACCATCCCGGAGTTGACGAAGAGGAGCGTCGGATCGTCGCGGGCCACGATCCGGGCGGGGGGCACACGCGTATGGTCCGGCCCTTCGAAGAAGCGCTGGAATCGCTCCCTGATCTCCGCTCCGCTCATCGGCTGCATGCCCAGGGTGCCCATCCTCCACTCACGACGAGAGCCGGCACACCACCGGCTCTCGCGCATTCATCAGCAACGGCGGCTCAGCTAGGAGGCGGCGCCCTCCGGCGCGGCCCCGCCCTCGGGGGCGGTGGCCTCCTCATCGTACGCGCCAAGCATCTCGGCGCGTGCCAGCTCGGCGGCGGCCCGCCCCTCGTTCACGGCATCGTCGAAGGCGGTCCGTCGCTCCTCGACGAACTCGCCCACGTGTCCCCGCAGGTTCTCCCCGCTCGCGGGGGCCAGGAGCAGCCCGATCGCGGCGCCCATCAGGCCGCCGATGGCGACCCCGGCAAGGAAGCTGCCGACCGTCGAATCCTTCATGCGATGCGCTCGTCCTCTCGCTGGTTGGCCGATTGTACCGGCACCTCGGGCTCGCGTCCGGGCCACCAGCCGATCAGCTCCTCGGACGGCGGAGCCCCGGTCGTCTCATCGGGCGCCGTCCACGGCTCGACGACGCCGTCGTCCTGCTCGACCGAGCCGGCACCGGGCTCCGGCGCCGCGTCTGCCGGGGAGTCCGCGGCTCCGCTCATCGTCTCGAGGAGCCGACTCAGGCGTCGCACGTCATCGGCGAGGGAACGGGCGTCACGCCCGAGTCCCCGCAGCGAGACGACCAGCAGCACGAGCGCCAGCCCGATCAGGACCGCCCCGACGCCGACCCCGATGTCGAAGATCGTCAGCGCCAGGTCCATCTCCACCCTCCTACTCCGCGCGCGAAGGCGCCAGCGCCCCGAGCAGGCTCACCATCAGCATCGCGAGCTGCGCGGTGACCGAGGCGGCCACGAGGTGGAAGCTCCCGATCCGCACCGGCTCGAGCCCGGTCCGCGCGCCGATGGCATCCCCGCCCAGCGTCCCGAGCAACGAGGCGAGCGCCAGCGCGATGGCCAGCCATCCCCAGCGGCCGCGAACGACGAGGTGCGCAGCCCAGTTCGCCCCGGCGACCAGCACGACGGCGAGCATCCACGGCGTCAGCACCGACCGGCGCGCGTCATGCCCGCACGATGCGGCCGCCGCCGAGGCACTCCGCATCCTGGTAGAGGACGGCGGCCTGACCGGGTGCCGGTGCCCAGACCGGGCCGTCCGTCTCGATCGCGAGCCGATCCGAACCCACGAGGGTCACCTCGCACGGCACCTCGGCCCCCCGGTGGCGGATCCGGAGGCTGGCGTTGAAGCGCTCGCGCGGGGGGCTCGCCGGCCACGAAGCGCCGGTCGACGACCGACAGCCGGTCGGTGGCCACCTCGTCGCGCGTCCCGATCACGACCGTGTTGGCGTCGGCACGCACCTCGCGGACGTAGACCGGCTCCCCCATCGCCAGGCCCAGGCCGTGGCGCTGCCCGACGGTGTAGTGCGCGTAGCCCGAGTGGGTCCCGACCCGAGCGCCGTCGCCGTCGACGATCGGTCCCGGCTCACCCGCGTACCCGCGCCGCTCGGCGAGAAGCAGGCGGTAGTCGCCGGCCGGCACGAAGCAGATCTCCTGGCTCTCGGGCTTGTCCGCGGTCGGCAGGCCGAGCTCGGCGGCAATGGCGCGTACCTCGGGCTTTGTGAGGTCGCCGAGCGGAAATCGGGTGTGCGCGAGCTGCTCCTGGTCGAGCGTCCACAGGAAGTAGGTCTGATCCTTCTCGCGATCTGCCGCGCGGAGGAGCCGCCACCGCCCGTCGCGATACTCGACGCGGGCGTAATGGCCGGTCGCCACGCGGTCGGCGCCATATGCCGCCAGGCCGCGCCGAAGGAGCTCGTCGAACTTGATGTACTGGTTGCACGCCTGGCACGGGTTCGGAGTCGCGCCCGCCAGGTAGCCGTCGGCGAATGCGTCGATCACCCTCGCTCCGAACTCGCGTTCCAGGTTGAGGATGAAGAACGGGATCCCGGCCAGCTGCGCGACGCGCCGCGCGTCATCCGCCGCGTCCGGGGAGCAGCAGCTCCGCGACTGCTCGAATCCGTCGCCGTCGTCTGGGTGCAGGCGCATCCAGACGCCGATCACCTCGTCGGCCCCCTCGCGGGCCAGGAGCGCGGCGGTCACGCTGGAGTCGACGCCGCCGCTCATGGCGGCCACCGTGCGCGCCATCAGGCCGATGCCGCCGCGGCACGTGGCTGCGACGCCGCCCGGAGCCTGCCCACCACCGAGGCCGTGACCTCGATCGCGCGATCCACGGCTGCCTCCGTCGTCTCGCGGCCGATCGTCAGGCGCAGCGAACCGTGCGCGAGCTCCGGCTCGAGGCCCATTGCCAGCAGCACGTGGCTGGGCTCCGTGGAACCGGTCGTGCACGCACTGCCCGTGCTGCCCTCGATCCCCTCGAGGTCGAGCGCCGCGACGAGGTCGCCGCCCTCAACGCCCTCGAAGACGACCGAAGCGCTGTTCGGCAGGCGATCTGTCGGGTGGCCGGTGACGGCCGTCCCGGGGATCGCCAGCAGTCCGCCCAGGAGCCGGTCGCGCAGGGCCGAGAGCCGCGCGTTCTCTGCCGCGAGGAGGTCGGCATCGGCCTGGACCAGCGCGAGCGCTCGCGCAAACCCGACGATGCCGGCCACGTTCTCGGTCCCGGCACGGCGCTGCCGTTCCTGTGATCCGCCGGAGTGCTGCTGGCAGCAGCGCCGTTCCGTGGCGGACGAACAACGCAGCCGACCCCCTTCGGCCCGTAGATCTTGTGCGCGCCCAGGCTCAGCAGGCTGACCTGCAGTCGATCCACGCCCAACGGCAGGAACCCGGCTGCCTGGACGGCATCGGTGTGGAACGTCACGCCGCGATCGCGGCAGATCGTCGCGATCTCGGGAATGGGCTGGACGGTGCCGACCTCGTTATTCGCGTACATCACGCTGACGAGGGTCGTGTGCTCGGTGATGGCCGCCTGCACGTCGGCCGGGTCGACGCGACCGTATCGGTCCACCGGCAGGTACGTCACCTCGAAGCCGTGTCGCTCGAGCACCGCGGCCGCGTGGAGCACCGCCTTGTGCTCGACGCTGCTGGTGATGATGTGCCGGCCGCGCGCGCTCGCGGCCCAGGCGATTCCCTTCAGGGCCAGGTTGTCCGCCTCGGTGCCACCGGAGGTGAAGACGACGTCGCGAGGCCGGCAGCCGAGGATGCCGGCCACCGTCTCACGGGCCTCGTCGATTCCCTGGCGGGCGCGACGACCCGCCGCGTGGATGCTCGACGGGTTCCCCCAGTGCTCGCGAAGGTACGGGAGCATGGCATCGAGCACCTCGTCTCGCAGCGGCGTCGTCGCGGCGTGATCGAGGTAGATGGTCATCCCGCCCGATGATACCCGCCCGCGCCGAAGCCCTAGCAGAAGGGCGTTCCGGGTTGCGGCGTGGGTGAGCCCGCGGACGGGCCCGGCGTCGGCTCAGCCAGGAACGGATCGGCCACCATCTGCCGAATGCGCGCCAGCCCGGCGGCGTTCAACGCCTCGGGGATCTGGGGAGGCCAGAACTGGTAGCTGGCGATCTGGTTCGTCTGGACACGGTTGGCCAGGGCAAAGAGGTCGGGAAGCTGACCGACCGGCAGGTCGGTCCAAAGCGAATCCTTCGCGATGTCGAGCAGCTCGGGGATCCGGACGATGAGGTCGCATGGCCGCAGTTCCTGGCGCAGCGCGCGGAGGACGAGCTGCTGGCGCTCCATGCGGTTGTAATCGTTGTCCTGGTGTCGCGAGCGCGCATAGGCAAGGGCCTCATGCCCGCTGAAGTGGTGCTTGCCCGCCGGAATCGAGATCACGACGTCGCCTGACCCATCCTCCATCGGGTAATGGGAGTCGTACACGCTGTACGGCGTCGTGATGTCGAGGCCGCCCAGCGCATCCACGAGGCGGACGAAGCCCTGGAGGGTGACGACGATCATCCCGTCGATCGGCAGGCCGGTCATCACGCTCACCGCATCCTGCACCGCGTAGTACCCGCGGTTGTCGCCGCCGCGGAACAGGTTGGGGTGTGCCCCTGCGTACACGTACAGCGAGTTCAGGAGATCCGGGTAGCAGCCGCACTTGAAGGCGGCCGCCGGGCCCTCCGGGAGCGGGACGTTCATGAGGTTCCGCGGGATCCCGAACATCGCGGCACGGCCGGTGGCCACGTCGACGCTGAGCAGGATCATCGTGTCCGTGCGCAGGCTCCAGCGTCCGGGGCCCGCGTCCCCGCCTACCAGCAGCAGGTCCAGCCGTCCGTCCGTCGACCAGACAGGCACCGGGGTCGGCTCCGGCGTCGGTACCGGGGTCGGCGTCGGCACCGGGGTCGGACCCGGTCCCGCTGGAGTCGGGATGGCGGTCGGTACCGGGGTCGGGGTCGGCTCATCCGAGGCGAAGATGGTCGCGACCGTGTCGTACGTCTTCAGGCCAACGTAGCCGAGGCCAACGTGCATGCCGATCGTCGTCAGCAGCAGCAGCCCCATGAGCAGCGCGGCGACCGCCCGCTGGCCGGAGGCCATGTTGACGGGCCAGCGGCGGCGGGCGAGGAGGTAGGCGTCGAGCATGGCGCCCAGCCGATAGGCGAGCGCGACGACGTTGATGACCACGAGCCCGATGAGGACTTCGGGCTGCAGAAGCAGACCGGCCGTGCGCGCCCTCCCCTCGAAAAGGACCGTCCCGATCGCGAAACCGAGCAGGAGGGCCGGCGGCACGGCCAGGACAATCGCGCGCCGCCAGGCGCCCACCCAGCCCTGCCCGAGTCCTGGAAAGACGAACGAGAGCGCTGCCGCCAGAACGGCGGAGCGACGAATCAAACCGGCGGCGCGGTGAGCCACGGCGGGAGTCTACGCTTGACCTGCCGGATGGTGCGGGCCGCGCTGCGGGTCGGGTAGAGACGTTGCATCACGCGCCGCGAACGGCACGTGAGGGTTCAGTGGTTCGGGCGCGGCATGGCGCGGGCGGTGACCGAGGCTGCCCCCGGCTCACGCTGCGCTTCGCCAACCGGCTCCAGCCGGCGATCGTCGAGGTCCCAGGTGAGCTCGCAGCGCACTCCGAGGACCCCGTCCAGCTGCCGGATCAGCCGCTGGAGGATCTCGGCTGTCGAGCGGCGGTCGACGCGACCCATCAGGAAGACGATCCCCTCCAGGACGGTCACCTGCAGCTCGTCGGGATCCAGCCACATCGTGTCCCGGAGGATCTCCTCGCGCACGGCGCGTCGCAGCTCGGAGTCCGACTGGAGGTAGGCGTCCAGCAGATCGGCCCGCGTGACGATCCCGACCAGCCGGCCGTCCTCGACCACCGGGAGCCGGTTCACGGCCTTCGCCGACATCAGCGCCGCCGCCTCCTTGATCGAGGTGCCGGGTGTGACGGTGATGGGCGGCGCGCTCATGGCCGCGCCGGCGGTCGTCGCCGAAAGGCGAGCCCGCATCGCCTCCGCGTCGTCCCCCGAGATCAGTCGCGCGAGCCAGCTCGTGCGTCGCGGGGGGCCATCGGCCTCGCGCTCCACGAAGTCCGCCTCGGAAACCACACCGAGCACGTGGCCCTGCTCGTCGAGGACGGGGAGGCCACTGATCCGATGCTCGGCCAGGACGCGCGCGACCTCCTTGAGCGGCGTTTCGGGCCGGACGCTGGCGACCTTGGTCGTCATGAGATCAAGGACCTTCATTTCGCACCTCTATTCACCCACCTGAGCACAGCGTCCCCGACGGAGGCAGCTTCGGGTAGGTCCGAGCGGCCCGGATTCGAGAGGCTGTTGGCCCGCCGCGAGGCGGTCAGTCGGCCCTGCCGTCGCTGACCGTCAGTCCAAGCTCGTCGAGCTGTTCCTGGCTGATCGGCGACGGCGCGCGAAGCATGAGGTCGCTTCCCGACTGCGTCTTCGGGAAGGCCATCACCTCCCGGATGTTGTCGACCCCGGCAAACAGGGCGGCCCACCGATCGAGACCAATCGCGATCCCCCCGTGGGGCGGCGCCCCGTATTCGAGGGCGTCGAGCAGGGCGCCGAACTGGTCGCGCATCCCGTCGAGGGAGTGGCCCATCAAGGTGAAGGCTCGCTCCAGGAGGTCGCGCCGATGGATCCGGATCGAGCCGCCGCCGGACTCCCAGCCGTTCAGCGCCAGATCGTACTGCTGGGCGCGTACCGCTCCCGGGTCGTGCTCCATGCGCTCCTCGTCCTCCGGCATCGGGGCGCTGAACGGGTTGTGGGTCGCGTCCCACCTGCCCAGATCGGCGTCCCAGGTGAACATCGGGAACTCGGTCACCCACACGTAGCCGAGCACGCCGGGGTCACGGAGGCCCAGCCGGTCCCCGATCTCGAGCCGCAGACGGCCAAGCGCTTCCGCTCCGACGACGCGGTCCGCGTCGGCGACGACGAGCACCAGGTCGCCGGGTGCGGCGTCGGTCGCCTCGAGAATCGCTGCCTGGTGGGGGGCGTCCAGATACTTGGCGGCCGGGCCGCGCATCGACCCATCGGCGTCGACGGCGAGGTGGACGAGACCCCCTGCCCCGTGGCGGATCGCGAGCTCGGTCAGCTCGTCGAGCTGGCGGCGCGAGTATGCGCCGCAGCCCGCCGCCACGAGACCGCGCACGGCGCCTCCGGCGGCAATCGGTTCGGCGAAGACCCGGAAGTCGACGCCGCGCAGGAGGTCGGTCAGCTCGGTGAGCTCCATCCCGAAACGCAGGTCCGGCTTGTCGGATCCGTATCGGTCCAGGGCCTCCCGATACGTGAGCCGCGGGAAGGGCTCGCGGAGGATGGGGCGCTCGGGGAGCACCTCCCTTGCGACCCGGGTCACGACCCGCTCGACGGTGGTGATGACGTCCTCCTGCGACACGAAGCTCATCTCGAGATCGACCTGCGTGTGCTCCGGACCGCGGTCCGCGCGGAAATCCTCATCCCGGTAGGCGCGGGCGAGCTGGTAGTAGCGGTCGTAGCCGGCGACCATCAGCAGCTGCTTGAGCACCTGGGGACTCTGGGGCAGCGCGTAGAACCTCCCCGGCTGTAGCCGGCTGGGCACCACGAAGTCGCGCGCGCCTTCCGGCGTCGAGCGGATCAGCGTCGGGGTCTCGATCTCCACGAAGCCCTCGTCCTCGAGGGCGCGCCGGATCGAGCTGGCCAGGCGGGCGCGCAGCAGCATCCGCGCGGCGAGGGGCGGGCGGCGCAGGTCCAGGTATCGATGCCGCAGGCGCAGCGACTCGTCGAGGCCGGGCTGCTCCTCGTTGATGTAGAACGGCGGAACCTTCGCCTCGTTCAGGACCCGGAACGCCTCGACCGCCACCTCCACCTCGCCGGTGCCGAGCTCGGTGTTCGTCGTGCCCTCTGGCCGATTACGGACGAAGCCCTCCACCTGGACGACCCACTCGTTTCGGGCGCTGCCCGCCGCCGCATGCGCCTCTGGCGAGTCGTCGGCGCTGGTGACGGCCTGGGTGATGCCGTAACGGTCACGGAGGTCGAAGAAGGTCAGCTGCCCGTGGTCGCGCCGGCGGTGGACCCAGCCAGCCAGGATCACCCGCTCGCCGACGTGTTCGGCGCGCAGCTCGCCACAGGTATGGGTGCGGAATGCCTGGGCCATGGGATGCGCATGGTAGCCGAGCGAGGTCAGGCCGGCAGGCGAGCCCGAACGTCTCCGAGCGCCAGCTCCTCCTGCTCGCCGCGCCCCAGGTCGCGGAGGATCACGTTCCCGCGCTCGAGCTCCTCGCCGACGATGACGGCCCACGGCGCGCCGAGCCTCGCGGCGCTCTCGAGCTGCTTCCCGAGCTTCCGGGAGCTGCCGTCGGCCCGCACCCGCAGGCCTGCTGCACGAAGCGCGGCGGCCACACGCAGCCTGGCGGCATGATCATCCTGATCGGTCCCGACCACGACGAGGAGCGGGATGAGCTCCGGCAACGGAGCGGCCTGTTCGTCGGCGGCCAGCGCGGCGCGATCGATCCCCAGCCCGAAGCCGATGCCCGGAGTCGGGCGGCCGCCGAGCAGCTCGGCCAGTCCGTCATACCGCCCGCCGCCCATGAGGGCCTGCTGCTGACCCTCCCGACCGGCGACGTACAGCTCGAACGTCGTCCGCGTGTAGTAATCGAGCCCGCGCACGATCCGGTGATCGACGACGTGGCGCACCCCGAGATCGTCGAGCAGCTTGCGCACGGTGGCGAAGTGCGCCGCGCATGCCGCGCACAGGTGATCGATGGCCCTTGGCGCCTCCGACGCAATGCCCGGGTCGAGGTGCTTGTCGTCGAGGACCCGGAGCGGGTTCACCTTGAGTCGCCGTCGTGAGTCGTCGGTCAGCTTGGCCTCGTGCGCGGAGAAGTAGGCGATCAGCGCGGCTCGGAACACCGGCCGGCAGGCGGCATCGCCGATCGAGTTCAGGTGGACGACGACGTCGCGGACGCCCACCTCGGCGAAGAAGCGCGCGGCGAGCTCGATGAGCTCGGCGTCGACCATCGGGCCGGGATCGCCGATGACCTCGACGTCCCACTGCGTGAACTGCCGGTAACGCCCGGCCTGGGGGCGATCGTATCGGAACATCGGTCCGAACATCCACAGCCGCAGTGGCAACGGCCTGGCGTGCATGCCGTGCTCGAGGAACGCACGCATGATCCCAGCCGTCGGCTCCGGCCGCAGGGCCCACGCCGAGGTCCGCTCCGCGCTGCCGGCCGGGCCCGAGACGCGAAACATCTCCTTCTCGACCGCGTCGGAGCTCTCGCCGAGCCCACGATCAAAGAGCTCGACTCGCTCGAAAAGCGGCGTCTCGATCCGGTCGAGGGCGTACCGCTCGGAGAGCCCCCGCGCCAGTGCCTCCAGCTGCAGCCAGCGCGGACCATCCTCGGGCAGCAGGTCGCGCGTGCCACGGGGGGCTGCGATGGTCCGGGACATGGGCGGCAGTGTACCCGTGTGATCGGCTAGGCTGCCCTCCAATGGGGGCCTCCGGCGGGCGGCAGCGGGCCGCGTATCCGATCGTCGCGCTGGCCGTGCTGCTGGTGGCGGGCACGCTGGTTCGGATCGCCCTGGTGGCAGCTCCCGGACACAGCGGAGACGTGTTCATCACGTCACGCTGGGCGGAAAGCCTGGAGCAGGCCGGACCGTGGGGCTTCTACACCATCAACCGCTCCGTCTACCCTGCCCTGCTCTACGTGCTGTGGCCGATTGGCCTGCTCTTCCACGGAGATGCGCTGAGCACCGTCGTGAAGGGGCTCTCGATCCCCTTCGACGCCGCCGTCGGGCTGCTGCTCTTCTTTGGGATCCGGTCGATCGCCGGCGCATGGCGCGCGCTTGCCGCGGCAGCCCTGTACCTGTTCAACCCCGCGGTCCTCATCGCCGGACCGATGTGGGGCCAGGTCGATGCCGCGGGCACGCTCCCGTTCGTCGCCGCGCTGCTGTTCCTGGGGCGATCGCGGTTTGGCTGGGCGGGGGCCGCGGCCGTGGTGGCCATGCTCGTGAAGCCGCAGTTCGGCCTCGTGGGGGTCCCGGTCCTCGTCCTCGCCGTCCGAGACGGCCTCACGGCACGGGACTGGCGCCCGCTCCGGCGGGCGGCGCTCGGAGGGCTCGTCGCCTACCTGACGCTCGGGATCCCACTGCAGCTCACCCCATGGCTCTACGCCGATCTTGTGGCCGGGGCGGCCACCAATCAGCCGGACACCTCGCTCTACGCGCCGAACCCGTGGGGCCTGCTGGCCGGTTTCGACCACCCCGATGGCGGGCTGGTCTACGTCGGGAGCGCGCTGCTCCTGTGCGGGCTCGTGGCCTCGCAGCTGCCGCTCCTTCGACGCCGCGATGCGCTCACCGTGCTGGCGGTGGGCACCAGTGTCGTCTTCGCCTTCTACTTTCTCCCGACGCGCGTCCACGAGCGGTACCTGTTCCCGGCCATGGCGGCGGCGGCACCGCTCGCGGTGCTCGGACTCCCGGCGTTGGCGGGCTACCTCCTCCTCTCATCGGCCTTCGCCCTGTCACTGATCCAGTCCCTCCTCCAGATCACCTCGTGGGACGTCGGGGAGCCACTGCGATCGATCCTCATTTCGCCGGCCCTGACGTGGGGTACCGGGCTCGCGCTGCTTGCCGCCGCGGCGGCGCTCGTCGCGTGGGGCCGCCGCCCGGCAGCGCGGCTGTCCCTCTCACCACGTCCGGCGGGGCTCGGCGATGCGCCTCCCTAGGCCGGCGCTCGCCGCGACGCTGGCGGCGGTGGCGCTCCTCGGCCTTCGTGTCGCGGCCGCGCCCTCGGTGCTCGCCGCACCTCCCGACTTCCGGCTCGTCTCCGACACGACCTACGAGGCGCGCCCCGCACAGGGACTCATCCACGTCACCGTCGACGGCCGGGGCACCTCCTACAAGGCGGACACCACCGACCAGCGCTACTACTACACGAACGTCGTCGTGGTGGTAGCCGGTGGCGCCGCGAACCTGAACGCGACGGCGGCCGGCCTGCCGGCTGCGATCACCGTGCTCGAGCAGGACGATCACCAGGTCGCCCTGCGCATTGCGCTGAACCGGTCGGTCTTCTATCGGCAGACCGGCAGCTTCCAACTCGCCTTCGACCTGCCAAACGGGGCCGCCGGGGGCGACGTGCGGGTCGGCGCCAACGTGGCCGCGTTCCCGATCTGGGCGGTGGGAACGCCGGAGACGCCCGGGAGCACGGTCACTGTATCGCTGCCGCGCGACTTCCAGATCGACGTCACCGGAGAGCCGCTTCCCGAAGCGACGCCTCGCGGCGACGGGGGTCACCTGTACACGTGGGGTCCCCTCCCGGATCCGATCGACTTTTTCCCCTACGTCGTGGCCGACAATCCCATCGTCACCGAGGGGACCTTCACCGAGGTGCCCACCACGGTCCAGGTCGCCGACCGACAGGTGACGATCACCGTGCGGGCATGGGCGGACGACGCGGCATGGGGGCAGCGGGTATCGGACCGCATCACGACCGGGCTCCCGGTGCTCTCCGATCTCATCGGCCTCCCGTACATCGGCAGCAGCCGGCTGACCGTGACGGAGACGGTGCCACGGACGATCGGGGGCTATGCCGGCATCTTCGACACGGGCCCCGCTCACGACGAGATCGAGATCAGCTACGACGCGGACTCCGGCGTCACCCTCCACGAGGCGTCGCACGCCTGGTTCAACAATCAGCTCGCATCGGAACGCTGGATCCTCGAGGGATTCGCCTCCTACTACGCCGAGCTCGCGGCGCGCAGGCTCAAGGTCGACGGCACCCAGCTCGAGCTGACCGCCGACCTCCAGTCGGCCGCCTTCCCGCTCACCGAGTGGGGCGATATCGGGGTCGCGGAGCGAAACGCGGAGCTCTACGCCTACGGCGCGTCGCTGCAGGCGGCACGCGACCTCGGGACCCGCGCCGGCGTCGCCGGCCTCGCCGCGGTCTGGGCCGACATGCACGACCGCCGCGCCGCCTATCAGCCGCCGGATGCCATCGGGACCGAGGCCTTTGCGGGGCGCAGCGACTGGCGCTACCTCCTCGACCTCCTCGAGGAGCGCACGCCGCAGAGCTACCGGGACATCTTCGAGAAGTGGATCGTGACGCCGGACGACGCGGCCCTCCTCGACGAGCGAGCGTCGGCCCGCCTCGCGTACCACGCGCTCCTCGACGCGGCCGGCGCCTGGAGCCTGCCGCGCGACCTGCGGCGGGACATGAATTCGTGGTCGTTCGGCGCGGCGACCGAGCTCATGAACACCGCGACCGCGCTGGTCGAACGCAGGGATGCGCTCGAGGCGCGGGCGAACAGAGCTGGGGTTGACGCTTCCGGGCTCTATGCGCGACGCGTTCGAGGCCGGGAGCTTCGGCAGCGCCTCAACGATCGCGGATGACCTCGACGCCGCTCTCACCGCGTACGAAGAGGCCACGAAGGCGAACGACGGCACCGACGCGCTCGAATGGATCGGCCTCCTTGGGGCCGATCCCGACGCCAAGCTCGCGGCGGCAGGCCGCTCACTGGCCGATGGCGATATCACCGCCGCCACCGGGGATGCAGCCTCCGCACGGGATGCCTGGAGCGCCGCGCGCGATGTGGGCACGCAGCGGGCGCTCGTGGCGGGAGGGGGGCTGGTCCTGCTCGGCGGGGGCGGAGCGGGAGCCCTGTTCGTGATCCGGCGGCGCCGGCGCGGCCGCTCAGCGAGCCTCGCGGGTGACGCTCGTGACGTCGCGGACCCGCTCGATGAGTGACAGCACCTTCGAGAGCTGCTGCAGGCTCGTCACCTTCAATGTCGCCGTGATGGTTGCCGAGCCATCGGGGTGCGTGCCGATCGAGGCCGCGACGATGTTCACCCGGTGCTCGGCCACGACGTTCGTGACGTCGTTCAGCAGGCCCGGGCGGTCGAGCGCCTCGATCCTGACCGTGATCGGATAGGTCTGCTCCGCCGCCGACTCCCATTGGACGTCGATGAGCCGCTCGATATCCCGCTCGGAGAGGACCGACGAGCAGTTGGCGCGGTGGACGGTCACGCCCTTGCCGCGCGTCACGTAGCCGGTGATCGGGTCGCCGGGGATCGGCGAGCAGCACTTCGCGAAGCGGACGAGGAGGTCACCGACGCCCTTGACCCGGATCCCCGTTGCCGACGGCACGCTGCTCGGCGGCGCCACCTCGGGGAGCGTGATCGCCGCGTCGTCATGGACCTCGAGCTTGCTGACGACGCTTCCCGGACTGACCGCCCCATAGCCGATGGCGGCGAAGAAGTCGTCGAGCTCCTTGTAGTGCGCCTGGCCGGCGATCTCGGTCAGCCTCGCCGAGTCGACGGTCACGAGGGTCTCGTGCGCGAGGCGCCGCAGCTCGCGGTCGAGGAGATCCTTCCCCTGCGCGACGTTCTCGTCTCGCTGCTGGCGCTTGAACCATTGGCGGATCTTCTCGCGAGCGGCGCTGGTCTGAACGATGCTCAGCCAGTCGCGCGACGGGCCGTGGGCCGCCTTGGTGGTGATGATCTCGACGATATCGCCGTTGCGCAGCTTGTAGTCGAGCGGCACGAGACGGTTGTTCACCTTGGCGCCGATCGTGCGGTGGCCGACGTCGGTGTGGATCCGGTAGGCGAAGTCGAGCGGAGTCGCGCCGTTCGGCAGGTCCTTGACGTCTCCCTTCGGGGTGAACACGAAGACCTGGTCCTGGAAGACCTCGAGCTTGAGCCCTTCGACGAACTCGGTGGCGTCCGCGACCTCGCGCTGCCACTCCATGAGCTGGCGGACCCAGGCCAGCTTCTCGTCGTAACGGCGATCGCCGCGGCTCCCCTCCTTGTAGCGCCAGTGGGCGGCGATCCCGGCCTCGGCGACGTCGTGCATCTGGCGGGTCCGGATCTGGACCTCGAGCGGCTTTGCATCGGGCCCGATGACTGCGGTATGCAGCGACTGGTACATGTTCGCCTTGGGCATGGCGATGTAGTCGTCGAACTGGCCGGGGATCGGGCGCCACATCGAATGCACCACCCCCAGCGCCGCATAGCAGTCCTTGACCTCGTCGACGAGCAGTCGGATGGCGTGCAGGTCGTAGATCTCGCTGAACTCGGCGCCCTTGCGCTCCATCTTGCTGTGGATGCTGTAGAGGTGCTTTGGGCGCCCGCTGATCTCGGCCTCGAGCCCGACCTTCGCGAGCTCCTTGCGGAGGATGCCGATGCTCTTGTTGATGAAGCTCTCACGAGCCCGACGGCGATCCGCCAGGCGTTCGACGAGCTCCCGGTACTTTGCCGGCTCGGTGTACTTGAAACTGAGATCCTCGAGCTCCCACTTCCACTGCCAGATCCCGAGCCGATGTGCGAGGGGGGCGTAGATCTCCATCGTCTGCCGCGCGATGCGTACCTGCTTCTCGCCCGGCAGGTACTGGAGCGTGCGCATGTTGTGGAGCCGGTCGGCGAGCTTGATGATCACGACCCGCACGTCCTCGGCCATGGCCAGGAACATCTTTCGGATGTTCTCCGCCTGCTGCTCCTCCATCGTCCGCGCCGAGCCGAACTTGCTGAGCTTGGTCACCCCGTCGACGAGCCGCGAGACGTCCCGGCCGAAACGCTTCTCGATGTCGGCGAGGGTCAGATCGGTGTCCTCGGGGACGTCGTGGAGGATTGCGGCGGCGAGCGTTTCCGCGTCCATCTGGAGTGCCGCCAGCTCATAGGCGGTCTCCACCGGGTGGGTGATGTACGGCTCGCCCGAGGCGCGCAACTGCCCCTCGTGGGCCTGGGCACCGACCTCGTAGGCACGCTCGATCAGGCCGACGTTGATGCTCGGCCGATGACGTTGCGCCTCGGTGATGACGTCTTCGATGGTGTGCAGGGTCGGCTCCGCCGCCGCCTGCCCGCGCGAGATGCGCTGAACGACAGCCGCTGGAGCCGCCCGCAGGCGGGCGAGATCCACGATCTGATGGTAGTCCACAATGGCACGGCCGATGAAGTGGAGCGCGTTTGCCGCGGCAGCCCCGGAACTGGCCGCCCTGGGCATCGAGGGATTTCGTGAGCAGAACCTGTGCCTGCTCGGCACGCTGCGCTCCGATGGCTGGCCGCGGATCAGCCCGAACGAGGTGTACCTCGTTGACGGCGAAATGCTGCTGGGGATGATGCCGGCCTCCCGCAAGGTGCGCGACCTCGAGCGGGATGCGCGCCTGACGGTCATGACCCCGCAATGCGACCGCGCAGCGACGCGCGGCGACTTCAAGCTCTACGGAACCGCGGACCCGGTTACCGAACCGGGCCTCCGCGAGCGGTATGCGGCGACGATCTTCGACGCCATCGGGTGGCGTCCGACCGAACCCTATCCGCTCTTTCGGGTCGAGATCGGGCGGGCCGCGTACATCAGCTTCGGCGAGGGACGACGGCTCCTCCGCTGGTCCGCGTCACGCGGGACCGAGACGCTCCGGCACCCGGACGACTGACGCGTTACTCGCCCCAGACCCAGCGACGCACGGCCAGCCAGACCCGGGTGAAGACCGGCTTCCGGGCCTCGCGGACCTCGCGTTCGGTCTGCTCCGCGTATTCCGCCTGCGACCAGTCGGCCCCCTCGCTCGGCTGGTAGGTATCTCGCACACCGCCCGTCCCCGGGTTGAGCGAGTTGTTCGGCTGGCCAGGTCCCATGTTCCACATCGGACGTCCCTCCTGTCGCGCTCATCATACGCGCACACCGCGCTCGCGGAGCAGCCGTGCGGTGTACCAGAACCGGCTCGTGACGAGGTCGAAGAGGCCGGGGTGGCGGAGCGGGGTACCGCCGAACGTCCGTTTGAAATCGCTGAAGCCGCGCCAGGTCGGGTCGACGTCGTCGTCGTCCGGCTCGACGACGCCCCACATGTCGACGCTCCGCACACCGTCGGCGGCCAACGCCTTGAGCATTGCCGCCATGACGGCGTGCGCGCCGTAGTTGTGCTTGTAGGCGGGATCCCGCAGCAGGGCCCCGTAGAGGTAGAACGCGCGGGTCCCGACCCGGGGGAAGGCCATCGCGGCAATCGGCGTGCCGTCCACCCGCGCGATCCCCAGGTACCAGCCATCGCCCCCTTCCAGCTCGGCGGCCAGGCGCCGGAGGAAGCGCTCCGAGCGAACCCGGAACGGGGACCGCTCCGCGGTGCGCACGAGGAGGGCGTGGAGGGTCGCAATCTCGCCGTCGTCCGGCGCGGTGGAGATCGTCACCGCGGTCCCCTCGCGCTCGGCGCGACGCATGAGGCGCCGCGCGTCCGGGTGCCACGAGGCCTCGAGCTGCTCACCGCCATCGAGCAGGTCCACGATCCGCGTCGTCGGCGCCTGGAGGTCTGGCGCCGGCCGCAGACCGTGCTCGTCGGCGAGACGCTCCATGGCGAGCGTGGTCCCGGGCTCGGCACGCGGATCCAGCTTCACGACCAGCGCGCGCTCCTTGCGCGCCAGTGAGCGCAGGCCCTGCACCAGCCAGGCGAAGATCCGGTCGGCATCCGCCGCCCCTCGGTCCCACACCGGGCCGTGGGGTACGTAGGCCACCTGCCTGCCGAAGCTCGACGGTCGCAGGAGGACCTGGGCCACGCCTCGAATGCGCCGCTGGTCCTCGACGAGAATCCGCACCGGTGGCTCGTGTGCGAGCGCCGCGCATTTCCCCCATGCCCAAAGCTGGAGCAGATCGGCCTCCGGCCTGCCGGCGACGAAGGCGTCCCAGGCGGGGCGATCGGCGTCGGCGGCACGTCTAACGATCGGTGGCATGCGCCTGGTCGTCGCTTCCCGCAAGATGCCGGCCGGCGAGACGCAACCGGGCCCGCTGGGCGATGCCGTAGGCCGGCAGCAGGAAACGCAGGGCCGCGTCGGGCGCGCGGCGCACCGGCAGGTCCCGCGCCCCGACGTACTCGACCTGCCGCCCGCCAAAGCCCTCCTTGAACTGCGCGATTCCACCGGTGGCCAGGCCCCACAGGTCGTAGACGGCGAAACCCTCGCGCCGGAATCCGAGGATCGACTCCCACTTCAGGAGGTAGTTCGCGCGTGCGCCGGCCCCGGTGTCGGTCATCCCGCCGAAGGCCTCCGCAGCACGATCCCCGCACGTGAAGTGGAAGAGGGTGGCCACTCGCTCCCCCTCGATGGTGGCGAACGCCAGGCGCGCGCGATTCGATGGCGCGAAGGCGGCCCACAGCCGCTCGTAGTAGCGCGCTGCCCTCGCGACGAAGCCGGCCCGCTCGGCCGTGTGCGCGTAGATCCGGTAGAAGTCCTCGAGGGCACGCTGCGTCGTCTCGTGATCGGCGGTTCCGTCCAGTCGCTCGATCGTAACGCCGGCACGCTCGGCCTTGTTCACGTACTGCCGATGCTTTCGACGCAGCCCGGCGCGCAGCGCGTCCTCGTCCGCGGCCAGGTCGATGACGCGGGTCCGCGGCGGCTGGACACGTTCAGCGGCCCGCCACGGGGGCTCGAGGAGCGCCCGGCCGAAGGGATCCTCACGTGTGGTCTCGGGGTCGACCTTGATCGTCGCGATGCCCTCTCGACGGGCGAGAGCGCGCATCGCTGCGGTGAGCGCGGCACGCACCAGGGGGTCGTCGAGCTGGCCGACCGGTCCGCGTGGTGCGTATCCGAGTCGCCAGCCGATGAGGGGGACCCGTCGGACGAGTACCTGGGCTCCGGCCAACGGTGGCTCGTGCGGGTCCGGTCCGACCCCGACGCGCAGCGCGTGCCAGCCGAAGCCCTCGCGCAGCTCGCCCCATTCCCACAGCTGCGGGAAGCTGCGGAAGGCCGCTGATTCGACGAACGAGTTCCAGGCCGCTCCGTCCGCGATCTCGAAGGCGCGGAGCTCACCCATCCCCGAAACCCGCCTCGCGGAGTGCGGTGCGGGCGACCCCGGCCTCGTCCCAGGGTCGCCACTCGGTCCCGTAGATCATGCTCCGCTCGTGACCCTTCCCTGCCAGCAGGATGACGTCTCCCCTGGCGGCGAGACCGATGGCGTGGCGGATCGCCTCGGCTCGATCGTCGATCACCAGGAAAGTCTCACCGTCTCGTGCACCGGCGGCCCGGGCACCGTCCGCGATCGCCTCGTTGATGGCGCGCGCATCCTCGAGTCTGGGGTCCTCGTCGGTGATGACCGCCAGGTCTGCCAGGCGAGCGGCGACCGCACCCATCGCCGGCCGCTTCGCGAGGTCTCGCTCGCCCGCGGAACCGAAGACCGCGATGAGGCGCCCGGTCGCCAGCGGTCGGAGCTCGCGGAGGACCTTCTCGAGAGCATCCGCGGTGTGCGCGTAGTCGACGATCACGGTGAACGGCTGCCCCGCGTCGACGATCTCCATCCGGCCCGGAACGCCGCGCACCCCGCCGACCGCGCCGGCGGCGAGGTCGAGGTCGATCCCTTCGCCGAGCGCCAGTCCCAGCACGGCCAGCGCGTTCGGCACGTTGAACGAGCCCGGCAGCTGCAGATGCACGGCCCCCGACCAGCCATCGGTGCGCGCCACGAAGCTCGTGCCGTCCGGCCGGCGGCGCACGTCATCGGCACGGAGATCGGCGTCGGCCTCGACCGCGTAGGTCACGACGCGGTCGCGTGCCTGCCCGCGGAAGTATCCGACGTGGGGGTCGTCCGAGTTGAGGATCGCGAGCGGGGCCTCGCGGACGAGCATCGCCTTGGCGTCACGGTAGGCCTCGAGCGTGCCGTGGAAGTCGAGATGCTCGCTCGTCAGGTTCGTGACGATCCCAACGTCGAATCGGCAGTTGCGAACACGGGCCTGCGCCAGGCCGTGCGAGGTCGCTTCGACGAGTACGCTGTCGTTCCCCGCGGCAACCATCTCGGCCAGGAGCGCCTGCAGCTCCGGTGCCTCGGGCGTCGTGGTGCGGTGCGGGTTCGGTTCGGTGCGATCCCCGACCCGGGTCGCCACCGTGCCCGCCAGCCCGGGGCGGCGTCCGGCGGCCCGGAGCATCTCGGCCGCGAGGAAGCAGGTGGTCGTCTTCCCGTCGGTGCCGGTGACGCCCACGACGTGGAGCCGCTCGGAAGGTCGCCCGTACCAGGCGTCCGCGGCATCGGCGAGCGCAACGCGCGAGCGTGGAACGACGAGCAGAGGGATCGTCGCGTCCTCCGCGGGGCGCTCGACCACCGCCGCCAGCGCTCCGAGCCGCGACGCCTCCGCCACGTACTCGTGCCCGTCGGTGTGCGACCCCGGAATCGCGAAAAACAGGTCACCGCGACGCAACGACCGCGAGTCGTAGGCGAGGCCGCGAACCACCCCGACCGGAAGACCGATCACTCGCTCCGGCCCGATCGCGTCCGTGAGCTCGCCGAGTCCCATCGAGCGCTCGTCGCCCATCAGCGCCCCCTCCGCACCGCCCGGAGCGCCTCGCCTCCCCGGGCGCGCAGGCGGGCCATCGTCGCCCGAAGCCGATACAGGGTCGGATCCACGATGACGTCCCAGGTGCCGGCCCAGACCACCGCTCGCCCGCCGAAGCCCTTCTTGAAGAGTCCCACCCCGTGCCACGGATGGTCGGGCCCGGTGCCGGGCGGCGCGATCCCCCACAGGTCGTGCACGAGGCTCCCGGCCTCCCGCGCGTGCCGCATCATCTCCCACTGCAGCAGGTAGCTTGCGTATCGCTTCGGTTCGCCGGGAGCCTCACGCCGAGAGCCGGCGAACACGTAGAACGAACGATCTCCCTCGAGTACCAGCATCCCGCTGGCCAGGAGCTCCCCGTCCCGGCGAGCCTCGAGAATGACCGCCCGACCTGCGCCACCGAGGGCGCGCCACACCGTCCGGTAGCGCTCGAGGGACGGTCGCGGAAAGCCGGCCCTGAGCTGCGTCTCGAGCACGAGATCGTGGAGCCGATCCACGGCCGCCGGGTCCGCGGCGTGGTCCACAGACTCGACGCGCACCCCCTCGCGGCCCGCCCGCCGAACGGCGTAGCGGGTGTCCTTGTCGAAGCCGGCCATGAGCTCGTCATCATCGGCCAACGGGACCACGCGGGTGTGCCCCACCTGGAGCGTGCGCGGGTCGTGATGCAGGCGTCCGAAGTGCGCAACCTCCGCGGTGCCACTCTCCAGGCGGGGCTCGAGCTTGACGGCGATTGCCCGCGACGCCCGTGCCGCGGATCGCAGGCCGATCGCCAGGGCACGGAAACGCGCTGCGGCGAGCGGGTCCGCGTAGTCGAGCACCGGGCCGTGGGGCACGTACCAGAAGCTGCGACCCATTGCCACCCGTCGGACCTGGGCGGCGGCCAGCCCCACGAGCTGACCGCCCTGGATCGCCACGAACCGACGTTGTGGCTGCCCATCGAGCGCGGCGATCTCCGCCCACTCCCAGTCATGGAGGAAATCCCCGGACCGGCAGCCCTCGAGGAACGACTGCCACGCGTGGCGGTCCCCCTCGTCTGCGGGACGGACCTCGATCATGCGGAGCGCCGCGCGCGCCGCTGCCGCAGCATGGCACGGACCTGGCTCAGCTCCGGGGAGCGAAGGGCCGACGCGATCAGCAGATAGACCGCCCCACCGCCGCCGGCCAGGCCCACGAGGGCCACGACCCGTCCAAGACCGTTTTCCAGCAGGCCCGGCACGACATCGCCAACCAGCGTCAGGCCGCCGTACATCGCGAGCGCGGCGACCAGGCCGGCGACCGCGGAGCGCACGACGGAGCGCAGTACCACGGCCTCGTCGATCGTCTCGATTCGGCGCCGCAACGCCCAGAGAAGCCCAATGACCTCCAGCACCGCGCTGATCGAGAGCGCCAGCGCGAGCCCGCCGACCCCCATCGGGCCCACCAGCCAGATCATGAGGGGGACGTTGATGATCACCGCGATGACCGCCCACAGCACCGGGGTCCGGGTGTCCTGCATCGCGTAGAAGGCACGGGTCAGGAGATGCACGACGATATGCCCGCCGAGCCCGATCGCGAAGAAGACGAGTGCGCCGGCGGTTCGTTCGGCGGAGCGTTGGCTGAACAGGCCGTACTGGAAGAAGACGTTCGTGATCGGGCTGGCCAGCACGATCATCGCCGCGGTGAGCGGGGCGGCCAGGAAGACGAGGATGCGAAGGCTGGCGGCCACCTGGCGACGAATCTCCGGCAGTCGCCCCAATGCCGCATCCCGGCTCAACGTCGGGAAGAGGGCCACGGCCACGCTGACCCCAATCACCCCCACCGGAATCTGGCTGAGCTGGAAGGCGTAGTTGTAGGCGGTGATGCTTCCCTCCTGCAGCCCCGAGGCGAGCAGCGTGCTCACGATGAAGTTCAGCTGCCCGGCGGCGAGTCCCAGCATCCGTGGGCCCATGAGCCAGGCGACGCGACGGACGCCGGGGTCCGACAGCCCAATGCTCAGATCGTACCGCTGACCGACCCGGCCGAGGTCAGGCAGCTGAATGGCGAGGTGCAAGAGCGAGCCGACGACCACCCCGACCGCCAGCCCCTCGACGCCGATCAGCGGGGCGAGCACGATCGCCGCCACGATGATCGCGAGGTTGTAGACGAGGGGCGCCATGGCGGGCACCCCGAACTTCCCGTACGAGTTCAGGATGCCGGTGACGACTGCCCCCATCCCGATGAAGACCGGGCTGAGGAGCATGATGCGGGTCATGCGCACCGTCAGCTCGGTGGTTGCGGCGTCGAAGCCCGGCGCTACCACCACCCCGACCAGCATCGGCGCGAAGATCGCCATCAGCAGGCTGAGCGCAGCGAGCGCGATGACCACGAGGTTGATGACGCTGCTGGCCAGCCGCCAGGCCTCGCGTTCCTCCTCGCGAGCGCGGTAGCCGGAGAAGACCGGGATCAGCGCAGCGGAGAGAGCTCCGGCGACCACGAGCTGAAAGATCGCGTCCGGGATCCGGAAGGCGGCGAAGTAGGCATCCAGCTCCCGCGACGCACCGAACTGCGAGCCGATGACGAGCAGCCGCATCCACCCCAGGATCCGGCTGGCAAGCGCCGCGACGGTCAGGATCAGGCTGGCGGTGACGAGGATCCGACCGGTCGATGGAGCGCCGCCCGCATCGTCGACGACGTCCGGGTGGGTGCTCACCGCTCGCGACCGGACCGCCGGGCGGCGCGCGGGTGGGCGGCGCGATAAGCGCCGCGAAGGGCGGCGTCCGAGAGGTGCGTGTACACCTGGGTCGTCGCCAGGTTGGCATGTCCGAGCAGCTCCTGGACGCTGCGCAGGTCGGCTCCTCCCTCCAGCATGTGCGTGGCGAACGAGTGCCGGAGCGTATGTGGGGAGGCACGAGAGCTGAGCCCGGTGGCGTTCACCCATCGATCGACCGCCATTCGCGCCCCGCGGGCGCTCAGCGCCCCCCCGGTCGCGTTGAGGAAGACCGCCGGCGTCGATCGTGCACCGCGAGCTGCCAGCTCGGGCCGTCCGCCCTGCAGATACGCCTCGAGGGCGGCCCGCGCCGGGGCCCCGAACAGCAGCTCCCGCTCCTTCGTTCCCTTGCCGATGACCCGGAGTCGCCGGTGCGGGATGTCCAGCCGGTCGATCGTCAGGCCAGACGCCTCGCTGATGCGCATGCCGGTCGCGTAGAGGAGCTCGAGCAGCGCCCCGTCGCGGCGCGCAAGCGCCTCCACGATTGAGCGGCGCACGCCTCGTCGTGGCGGCAGCATCGCCTTCCGAGGCGCCTCCACCAGCCGAGCCGCATCCTCGGCCGAGAGCACGCGCGGCAGACGCCCAGGCCGTCGCGGCGAGCGAACCCCGGCCATCGGATCGGCGCTGATCCAGCCCTCGCGCGCGGCATGCCGGTAGAACGATCGCACCGCCGCCAGCCGTCCGCCGATCGATGTGGCCGCCAGGCCGCGGTCGGCCAGTGCGGCGAGGTAGTGCCGAACCGCTGCTCGTCCCGGCCGTCGCCAATCAACCCCGTCGGCATGGATGTGGGCGAGGAACTCTCCCGCGTTGCGCCGATACTCCCGCACGGTTCCGGGCGAGGCGTTTCGCGTCTCGAGGGCGCGCAGGAAGCGATCGAGGGCCGTCGCGGCAGCCGCGTCCAGCTCCCTGGTCGGGGGTCGCGTGGCGGCGACCGATCGCGGAGGGCGACCCCGCTCAGCCACTGGTCTCGACGTCGGCACCGGCCACGGACTGGCCAGCACCCGACGTCTGGACCTCCGGCTCCGTCGCCTGCCGATCGTCGCCGTCTGCAGGGGATGGCCGCGTCCACGTTGCGTAGTCGCAGTCGGGGTAGCGGTCGCAGCCCCAGAACGGGCGTCGGCCCCGCCGGGCGCGCTTCGTGACCACGGTGCCGATTCCACACGTCGGACAGGTGCCGAATCGCTCCGCGGCCGGTTGGGCGTCCTTCTTGATGTAGCGGCACTCGGGGTAGCGATCGCAGCCGACGAACGGACCGTAGCGTCCGCGCTTCGCCGCGAGGTGGCCCTCGCCACACTGCGGGCACACCTCCCCGACCCCGGGCAGATCGGGCAGGTCCTGCTCTTCGCCAGGAAGCGGCATTGTGTGCTTGCACTCCGGATAGCCACTGCACCCGAGGAACCATCCGTTGCGGCCGAGCCGCTTCACCATGAAGTCACCGCTCTCCGGGCAGCGGATGTCGGTGATCTCCACCTGCTTCGCGATCTTCTCGCGGCCCTCGGCGACCTTGATGGCGAACGGGTCCCAGAAACCGCGGACCATCGGCACCCAGGCGTTCGTGCCGCGGGCGATGTCGTCGAGCTGCTGTTCCATCCGCGCCGTGAACTCCAGGTCGACGATCTCGGGAAAGTGCTCGACGAGCAGGTCGGTGACCCGGAATGCCGGTTCCTCCGGAGTGAGGCGGCGATCCTTGATCGTGACGTAGCCACGCTGGCGGATCGTCTCGAGGGTCGGCGCGTACGTCGATGGCCGGCCGATGCCGTGCTCCTCGAGCGCCTTGATCAGCGTCGCCTCGGTGTACCGCGGAGGCGGCTGGGTGAAGTGCTGCTCGCTGCCGAGGGATCGCAGGTCGAGGGGCTCTCCGTCGCGAAGGTCGGGCAGCACGGTCAGGCGCTCGTCCTCCTCGTCGTCCTTGCCTTCCACGTAGAGCGCCTGGTAGCCGTCGAAGATCCGCTTCCGAGCGCCGGCATGCAGCGTGTATCGCCCGGCCACGACGTCGACCCCGACCTGGTCGAAGCGGGCGGGAGCCATCTGGCTGGCGAGCGCTCGACGCCAGATCAGCTCGTACAGCCGCAGCTCCTCGGGCTTGAGATACGCGGCCACCGACTCCGGGGAGCGCCGGAACGCCGACGGCCGAATCGCCTCGTGAGCCTCCTGCGCACCGCGGCTGCGGGTCCGGTAGGCGTTCGGCTTGTCCGGGACGAACTCGGCGCCATATCCCTGACCGATGACCTCGCGCGACTCGCCGACCGCGGCGGATGCCATCGCCACCGAGTCGGTGCGCATGTAGGTGATGAGGCCGACCTGCCCCTCCGGCAGGGCGATCCCTTCGTACAGCCGCTGCGCGACGCTCATCGTGCGGCGAGCTCCGAAGCCAAGCTTCCGTGACGCCTCCTGCTGCAACGTCGAGGTCGTGAACGGCGGTGGGGCGGCCTTCCGCTGCTGGGACCGGGTGACCTTGGCAACCTCGTAGGCGGCCGCGCGCAACGCCTCCTCATGCGCGCGCGCTTCGGCCTCGGTCGCCACGACCGCCTTTTTCCCGTCGATGCGGGTCAGCTCGGCGCGAAAGGACCCGGATGTCGAGCGCCGCCCCAGCTCGGCCGAGATCGTCCAGTACTCCCGCGGAACAAAGGCCGAGATCTCTCGCTCGCGTTCGACGACGAGCCGCACCGCGACGCTCTGAACTCGTCCCGCCGATAGCCCGCGCCGGATCTTGCTGCTGACGAGGGGGCTCAGCTTGTAGCCGACGAGCCGGTCGATCACTCGGCGCGCCTGCTGAGCGTTCACCAGATCGAGGTTGATCGAACGCGGGTGGGCGAACGCCTCCTGGATCGCAGAACGGGTGATCTCGCTGAAGGTGACGCGCCGGACCCGGTCCTCGGACAGGCCTGCGTAGTCGGCGATGTGCCAGGCGATGGACTCGCCTTCGCGATCGAGGTCCGTCGCCAGCCACACCTGGTCGGCGCCGCGGGCCCGCTCCGCGAGCTTGTCGAGCTCGCGCCGGCGCTCCTTGAGCGGCTCATAACGCGGGGCGAAATCGTGGTCGACGTCCACCCCGAGCCCGCGCTGCGGGAGGTCTCGGACATGGCCATACGAGGCCAGCACGGTATAGCCTGGGCCGAGGTAGCGCTCAATGGTCTTCGCTTTCGCAGGCGACTCGACGATCACGAGATCGCCCGCGGCACGCTTTCGGGGAGACATCGGTCAGGGAGTGTAGCACCGGTTTTCGGAACCCCTGCCGGCCGGGGCGCCCTCGATGCCTTCAGTCGGCGAAGTCCCAGACCATGTACATCCGGCTGCCGTTGATGGCGATGCCGAAGCCGACGCGGGTGTAGTCCGGACCCAGGATGTTGCCGATGTGATTCGCGACGCCCGGGTACGGCTCCGCCATGAAGACCGAGTGGCACCAGTCGATCATCTGCCGCGATCCCGAGCCGTTCACGTAGCAGATGTTCTCGCCGGAGTAGCCGAAGCTCACCCCGCCGCGGCGGAGCCGGACGCTGACCGTCGATCCGTCTCGTCCGGTGTGGCTGAAGTAGCCGTACTTCGCCATGTCGAGCGCGTGCCCCGACGCGACGAGCGAGATCGCCGAATCGAGGCGCAGCGGGGCAAACCCGTGCGCCGCGCGCGCATGGTTGATCTGCCACAGCGCGTACTGGGCAAGGTCGGCCGGCGGTGGAGGGCCGGATACAGGGGTTGTTGGTCGCGGTGGCGATTTGGTGGTGAAACCCCACGCCATCGATACAGGGTTGTGGTCGGCATCCAGCGCTTGGTTCGTGATGCGTACCTCGAACCTGTGCCCTTGCCCCAACCTGGCCGCCGGGGTGACCGTGAGCTGGTCGCCGGCATCGTTGAACGTCACGGTGGCGTCGAGCACTCGATTGAGGGTCACGTCCTTGAGCTGGACCGCGGGGGTGGTGGCCGTCACGTCCATGGGGCCGCTGAACCAGACGCTGATCGGCGTGCCGTCAACCCCGGTTGCGCCCGACTTGGGAGTCACCTTGACGACCTGCGACCCCGGACGGGTGGAGAACGAGAAGGAGACATCGCCGTCGAGCCGGTTCCCGTCGATGTCGTGGGCGCCGGCCAGCGTGATCCCGTATCGCGCGTCGTCAGGGAGCGGCGCATCCGGCGTGAAGACGAGTGAGCCCCCATCCCAGTCGAGCGAGCCGTCGACCGCGGGGGTGATCACGAAATGGGAAGTGACGTCCGCGTGGTCCATCAGCGTCGAGAAGCCGATGGAGATCGAGGTCCGGGTGCTGACGTCGGACACGGCTCCCGCCGCCGCCGGCAGGCCAATGGCCGGGACCTTCGGTTGCAATGCGCCATGGGCCACGTGCAGCCGCTCGATTTGCAAGTCCGTCGGGAACTGGAGATGCAGGCTGGTCACGACGGGCGCGGTCTCGGTCGTGAAGCTCGAGGCCTGCCGTACGCCCGTGCGCTCACCCCGGGCGGTGCGCGCCGACGGCCCGATCGTGATCAGGTACCGCCTGTCCGTCTCCCAGCGCGGGTTCGGCCACAGCGTCAGGCTGCGACTGTCGCGCGCCCAAAGCAGGACCGTGTTGGCGGCCGGCTCGACGGTCAGGGCCTCCTCGACCGATGCGCGGTCCATGGGCTCGGCAAACGACACCGACACGCTGTCGGTGGTCGGGATCCCAGCCCCCACCACGTTCGGCAGGATCGAGATGGGCGGACTGTCGACCGGCGGCGGGCTCGCCTGGGTCGTTCCGAACCGGGCCACGATGAAGATCATCGACACCGCGAGCGCCGTAGCCGCGACGCGGACCGCACGAGGGTGCGCCCTCGTCAGGCCCACAAGGGGGGAGGAAACTGCGCGCCTGGACGCGCCGATGCTGTGTTTCAAACGCAATAGACCGAGAACTCCTGTTGGGCTGCGACGTCCGACGGGCACGACGGGCGGGGAGCCGAGCGGGCGCAGTATAGGCAGAAAGCGCCGGCGGCTGCTCATCCGTCCTCGCGCGCCGCCAGCCGCGGAGCTGCGGCGCTGCCCGGCAGATGGCCGATTCGGCGCGCCGTCAGGGTCGGATGAAACGTGGCGCCACCGTACGACGTGACGAGGCCACGCGCCTCGAGCAGGGTGAGCGAGCTGGCGATCGTTGGCGTCGGGTAGTGAGTCCGGCTGATCAGCTCCTCGATCGAGCCAGGCCGGCGCAGGAGCTGCCCGAGGACGACACCCTCGGAATCCGACAGCTCCTGGACGCTGATTGGCGCTCGACCGCGACTGACGCCGATCTGATGGAGGAGCCCAACGGCCGAGGTGACCAGCGACGCGTGCTGGTCGGCGATCAGCCGGTTGCAGCCCCGCGACTGGGCCGCGTGGATGGGCCCGGGAACCGCGTGGACCTCGCGTCCGAGTCCGGCCGCTGCGGCCGCGGTGAGCAGTGCGCCCGACCGATCCGGCGCCTCCACAACGACCACGGCCACCGCCAGCGCGGCGATGATCCGGTTGCGCCGCGCAAAGTCGGGCTTGCCGATGGGCTGTCCGGGGGCCACCTCGCTGATCAGCGCCCCACCGGCTGCCACCATGCGCTCCGCGAGCTCCGTGTGCCGAGGTGGGTACACCCGACTGATTGGCGATGGCAGCACGGCCACGGTACGACCGCCCGCCGCCAGCACGGCAGCATGCGCCTCGCCATCGATGCCCAGCGCCAGCCCGCTGACGACGGTGGCACCGGCCCGCGCCAGCTCGTCAGCGATCTCCGTCGCGGCGGCGCGCCCGTACCCGGAAGGGCGTCGGGTCCCCACCACGGCCACGGTCGGCGCCTCGAGGCAGGCGAGGTCGCCACGAACGTACAGCACCGGGGGCCGTGGCCAGATGTCGCGAAGGGCGGCCGGGTATCCCGGATCGGGCGCAATCACGGCCCTGGCACCACATGCCCCAAGCGCCGCCTCGAGCCTGGCGCTTGCCCGTCGCGGACCCTCGCGTCCGATCCGCTCGTAGGAAGCGAGAGACTCCTGGTGGTGGCGCTGCAGCGTTCCGAGCCAGGTCGGCCCGGCCGCCCACGCACGGCGCGCCGACCCGAATCGCCGCAGCGCCTGGGCGAACGCGGCCGGGCCGACGCCCGGCAGGAGTGTGAGGGCCAGCCAGCAGTCGCGGTCCGCCGGCTCGTACGGCAGGTCCCCTGCCTCGGTCATTCGCAGCTGCAATGGGCGCGATGCAACCGGATCGAGCCCGCCGACACCGATCATGCCGGCGCCGGACGGTAGTGCAGCGCCTCATCGACGTGCTGATTCCGCACTCGATCAGCGCCTTCGAGGTCCGCGATCGTGCGCGCCACGCCGGCAACTCGCCGCACGCGACGCGGCGACAGCCTGAACTGCCGAGCCCGATGCTCGAGGAGGCCGATTGAGCCGGCTTGCGCGCCCGCCATGCGACCCGCGCCACCGGCCACGCGCTCGCGTTGAAGCGCGCGCACCCGGCTCACCCGCGCGGCAACGTCGTGGCTCGCCTCCGCTCCGTCCCCCGCCCCGACGCCACTGCCGTCATCCATGTTCACCCACAGATCGAGGCGATCACGGAGCGGCCCGGAGAGATGCGCGAGGTAGCGTCGCGCGACGCCTTCGTCGCAGACGCAGGTTCGACCTTCGACATCCCGCCAGCCGCACGGGCACGGGTTGAACGCCGCGAGCAGCGTGAAGCGTGCGGGGAGCGACAGGGCTCCGTTCGCGCGCGCGATTGTCACGGTGCCGGACTCGAGCGGCTGGCGCAGCGCGTCGAGCGCGTCGCTTCGAAACTCGAGCATCTCGTCCAGGACCAGCAGCCCGAGGTGCGCGAGCGAGACCTCGCCGGGGCGCACGTGCGGACCGCCGCCCACGAGCCCCGCGGTGGACACCGTGTGATGCGGCGCTCGAACGGGGCGCACTCGCTGGATCGGCGCCCGCCGGTCGAGGAGGCCGGCTACTGAATAGATCCGGCTGACGGCGATCGCCTCGTCGTCATCGAGGGCGGGCTGCAGCGCGGATGCGCAGCGCAGGAGCAGCGTCTTTCCCACCCCCGGCGGCCCGCACAGGGCGAGGTTGTGTCGCCCGGCCAGGGCGATCTCCAGGGCCCGGCGCGCGGACCGCTGGCCAACGACGTCTGCGAGGTCCGGATCGGCGACGGTTTCTGCCACATCGGGCAGGAGCGTGCGACGAGCTGCGGGCAGCGGCCTCACGCCGGCGAGGCAGGCCACCACGTCGCCGAGCCGCCGGGCACCCATGACCCGGACGTCGCTCACCGCCGCCGCCTCGATCACGTCGTCCGCGGCCACGATCGCGCGACGGATTCCCTCGTCGCGCGCGGCGGCGACCAGAGCCATCACGCCCGCGACCGAACGGAGCGTCCCATCCAATGCCAGCTCCCCGATGAGGACCGTGCGCCGCAGCGCGCGCTCGGCCGCAGGCAGCTGCCCCGAGGCGGCGAGGATGCCCGTGGCGATGGCGACATCGAACGCGGTCCCGTTCTTGGGCAGGTCCGCCGGCGCGAGGTTGACGGTGATCCGTCGCGCCGGCGCCTCGAAGCCGCTGTTGCGCAGCGCGCTGCGCACGCGCTCGCGGGCCTCCTGGACCTGGCTCCCCGCAAGCCCCACGATCGTCAGCGACGGGAGCCCGAAGGCGACGTCCACCTCCGCGCGCACGAGGACTCCGTCCACGCCGAGAATCGAGGCGCTCAGCGACTGGGCAAGCACGGCACCGCTCCGACAACGGGAGGCTGAAGAAAGGAGTGCCGGTCGCCCGCCTGCTCGCCTCCCAAACTCCAGCGGCGACCGGCGGAGGGCAGGCTACGCGCGGGAGCTTATCGGTCCATTAGCCCCCGATTACCGGGAGGCGGCGGCCTCGGCGGCAAGCTCCTTGTCGAGCGCCTTCGTGAAGTCGGCCACGCTGCGGCCGAGCGGCGAATCCGGGCGGCTGGACATGAATGGTTCGCCGGAGTTCAACGAGCTGATCGCAGCGCGATACTCGTTGATCACCTGGTAGTCGATCTTGCGGCCGAGCGCCGACTCGGCATTCGCGACGTTGATCCCGGTGTACGCGTTCGACCGGTTCAGGACGAGCTGCACCTTTCCCTTCTCGTACCCGAGGTGCTCCATCGTCTCGACGACCAGCCGCACGTTCTTCAGGCACGAGAGGTCCGCGGTCATCACCACGAAGATGAGGTCCGCCTCGTCGAAGAGCTGCAGGTTGAAGTCGTCGATGGTCTTGCCCATGTCGACCATCGTGTAGTCGTATGCGCGCCGCAGCAGATTGAGCAGGTTGGTCAGGGCGGCAGGATCGGTTCGCTGGCGCTCCATGACGATGTCCGCGGCCTCGGGTGAGGGGGGCGCCAGCAGGAGGTCGATTCCCGCATGGTGGCGGACCATCAGCTTCCGCAGGAGGTCGCCGTCGAGATCGGGCTCGCTGATGGCGTTCACGATCGACGCGGTGTCGAGCCCGAGGTCCAGGAAGACGCGCATGTCTCCGAACTGGAGGTTGGCGTCAACGAGCGCGGTCTTGCGCCCAAGCTCCCGCGAGAGGGCGATCGCGGCGTTGATGGCGATCGTCGTGGTCCCAACTCCGCCCTTCGCGCCGTAGAAAAGGGCGAGCTGCCCAAGCGTGGGTGCGTCCCCGGTCGTCACCGGCGCGCTCCCCCCGCTCCGTGCCAGCAGCGCCTTGATACGCGCCATGAGCTCGAGCGGATGGAAGGGCTTGACGATATCGTCGTCCGCGCCGGCCCGGAGCCCCCTGACGCGTTGTCCGACGTCGGCCTCGGCGGTGAGCATGATGATCGGCACCCGCCGTCCCGCCGCCTCGGCCGCTCGAATCTGCTGCGTCGCCGCGTAGCCATCGAGCTTGGGCATGGCGACGTCCATGAGGATCAGGTCCGGCTGGGCGTCCTGGGCCATATCGACCCCGGTCTCACCGTCCGAGGCGACCAGCACCTCGTAGCCCTCCTGCTTGAGGGCGAAGACCAGGACTCGCTGGATGTTGAGGTCGTCGTCGACGACCAGGACCTTGGTGGCGGGCATGCAGGACCCCTGGCAAGCGATCGGTCCGCGCGATTATACGGGCGCGACACCGTCAAGGTAGCGGTTGAGGAAGTCCAGCACCCGACGCTCGTACTCGGCTCCGCCGACGGCGTGCGCCCCCGCATGCTCCGCGCCGTCGACGACGTACAGCTCCTTCGGTTCCCTCGCCGCCGCGAAGAGCGCGCTCGATTGGGTCCAGCTCACGAGCCGATCCTCCCGTGGTGCGATCAGGAGCAGCCCGCGCGGCGCGATCGCCGGCGCCCGGTCGATCGGCGATCGGAGTCGAACGCCGGCGCGCAGGCTCGCGGCGAGCAGGACGAGCCTCGACCCGATGCCGGCCAGCGGGTAGCCGCCATCTCGCATGCTGTTGGCGATCGGATTCCGCAGCTCCGCGTAGGCCGAGTCGGCCACCACGGCGACCACCGGCAGGTCGGGCGCGGCCATGATCGCCACACTGCCCCCCATCGAGACCCCCATCAGGGCGACCGGGCCCAGACCCCGCGAGGTGACGAACCGGACGGCGGCCGCCACATCACGCTGCTCGAGGGTGCCGAGCGTGATCGGCGCATCGTCGGAGGCGCCATGGCCCCGAAAATCGAACTGCAGCAGGTGGAACCGGGGCTGCAGCCACGGCACGAAGTCGGTGAGCCATGGCAGCCGGTGCCAGGAAAAGCCGTGGAGGAGGATGACGACGGCCCGCGTCTCGCGCGCCGCCGGGATCAGCCAGCCCGACAGCGTGACCCCGTCGTCGGCGGTGAAACGCACCGCCTCGTACGGGAGACCAACCTCTGCTGGAGTGGCGGGGCCGCCGTCCTCGGGGACGAGCGGCCGGCGTCCGGGCCGCACGACGCGGCGCGACCCCTCGATGCTGAGATACGCGAGGTACGCTACTGCCGCGGCCGCTCCGGCCGCCGCGATGCGGCCGATCGAGCCGGCCAGGCTGCGCCGCGAGCCGGCCGGTGCCGTCATTCCCGGCCCGGGTTCACCCCGATGTCGCCTCGCCCGAGCCCGCGCCGGCGCCCGCGGCGGCCATGGCGCTGCGAATCGGCCGTGTCAGCTCGGCGAGCTCCATGGGGATCACCCACTTCGTGGACTCGCCGGCACCAAGCACCTTGAGCGCCTCGAGGTACTGGAGCGCCATCGTCCTCGCATCGATCCCCTTCGCCGCGCCGAAGATCGTCTTCAGCGCGTTCGCATAGCCCTCCGCCTGGAGGATCTGGGACTGGCGATTGCCCTCGGCGCGCAGGATGGCGCTCTGCTTGTCACCCTCGGCGACGTTGATCGTCGCCTGCCGCGTGCCCTCCGACTCGGTGATCACCGCGCGCCGGTTGCGCTCGGCGCTCATCTGGCGGTTCATCGCCTCCTGGATATCGCGCGGCGGCACGATCTCCCGGATCTCGACGTTCGTGATCTTCACCCCCCAGCGGTGGGTGACCTCGTCGAGCTTCGTGCGCAGGATGTTGTTGATCTCCTCGCGCTTGGCGAGGACGTCATCGAGCGGGATGTCGCCGATGACGGCGCGCAGCGTCGTGGCGGCCAACGCCTGGGACGCGCCGGAGAAGTTCGTGATTGCCGTCACCGACTGCTCGGGCTCGAAGACCTTCGAGTAGACGAGGAAGTCGATGCTGATCGGCGCGTTGTCCTTCGTGATGCAGGTCTGCTGCGGTACTTCAAGGTAGAACTCACGGAGGTCCACCTTCACCGGCTGCTGGACGATGGGCACCAGCAGGATCAGGCCCGGGCCGGCGGATCCGTTGGTGACCCGTCCCAGCGTGAAGACCACGAGTCGCTCGTACTGTCGAACGATGTGGACCGTGCTGTAGATCAGGAACAGCAGCACGATGAGAACGGCGACGAGAATCGACAGGGTGACAGGGTTATCCATGGCGGTCGAGGACCCCTTCCGTGCTGGGCGTGAAGGTCAGCATATGCCAACTCCGGCTCGGCGTCGCGCCCTCACGGTTGAAAGACGATCTTCAACGCACCAGACCGGCCGCGGTTCAGCGCGGTGGCCATCGCCGCGCGCCATTCGCGCAGGCCGAACCGGTGGGTGACGAGCTCGCCGAGCGGCAGATCGCGCGTTGCCACCAGGCGGCTGATCACGTGGTCGAAGGTATGCGGCGTGCCGGGCAGGTCCGCCTCTCGCCCGTAGACGTAGGTGCCCGCGAGGTGCAGCTCTCGTGTCCATACCAGCGTCCAGTCCACGCCGGCCAGCTTGCCGGGTCCCCCGAGAACGGTCACCCGCCCGCGGCCCGCCGCCAGGGTGATCGCCGCTTGCAGCGTGGTCCGTGAGCCGACCGCGTCGAAGACATGAGCGAAGCCGCCGGTGATCACCGGCTTCCCATAGAGGGACCGATACGCCCGAGCGCCGACCACCGTCGCCGCCTCGCGAACGACGCGGTCGCCGTCGGAACGAAGGACCCGCGCTGCCCCGAGCGCATCGGCCAGGCGAGCCTGCGCCGGGTGGCGGGCGACGATCGTCACATCGATCTCCGGATCGGTGAGGTGGAGCGCCGCCACCGTGCACAGTCCGAGGGTCCCGCCCCCGATGACCAGCACCCGCTCGCGGGCCTGCGGGATCCGTTGGAGCACGGCGTGCATCGCGACGCCCATCGGCTCGACGAGCACCGCCTCCTCATCCGTGAGCTCGGGCGGCACCGCATGCAGCTGGCTCTCGTGCGCCAGCATCGCATCCGACCAGCCGCCCGGAAGGTCGGCGCAGAAGCCGATCATCGGCCCGGGAGCCAGGGCGCCCTCCGCGGCGTTCAGGCACAGTGACGGCTGGCCCGCCGCGCACCATTGACAGTCGGGCAATCCGCGCATCCGGCACGAGATCAGCGGATCCACGACGACCCGCTCCCCCGCCCTCGGCCCATCCACGATCGTGGCCAGGATCTCGTGTCCCAGCACCGCGGGAAACGAGGCGAACGGGGAGAGGATGGCGCTGGCTCGCCCGGTCAGGAGCGAGATGTCGGTCCCGCAGACACCGGACAGCGCGGGGCGCAGCCGAACCCACCCCGTCGTCGTGGGCGCGGGGAGCCTCATCGGCCCGTACGTGAGCCACGGCATCCAGCCGCCGGCCACCCTCGGGAGGCGGCCGCCCAGTAACCGCAGCGCGCGATGATTCAGCGCCGATGTACCGAACCTGAGGCGAACGCCGTGCGCGGACCCATCGGCCATGGCGGCCGGTCAGCTCATGGGAACGCGGCGCAGGATCCTGGGGCCGACGCGCTCGAGGATCTCGTCGAGGCTCTCGCCGGTGATCGTCAGCCCATGGTTCTTGAGGCCAATGACGGCGTGCCCCGGATCGGGCGCCTCCCGTACGAGGTCAGCCACCTCGAGCGCCAGCTCCTGGGTCCCGCACGGGTAGACGACCTCGGTCGAGGAGGCGCCCGCCATCCAGCCATGGACGTGGAGGATGGCTCCCACCTCGGGGTGCTCGCGGTAGATCGTGACGTGCTCAACCGCGTCCACCGAGACCCGGCGCGGCTTCACGCCGGGCGGCACGCTGAGGCGGATGACACCCGCCTCGGCGTCGAAGCCGGAGACCATCAGGATCTCGGTGCCGACCTTGCGCAGCCGGCTCTTGTCCACGCCGCTGGCGCTCATCCAGAATCGGTCTCCCTCGTGTCGGGCGCTCGCGTTCCCGTAGGAAAGGCCGCCGATCCCGAACAGGCGCTTCACATGCCGCAGGTCGTCCGGCGAGAGGAGCTCGTCGATGGGCCAGGGCGCCGGCAGCAGGTCCAGCTCGGCGAGCCGCAGTCCGGTGCGGTACATCGCGGCGGTGTGCTCGTCCCCTCCCCACAGCTCGCGCGGCAGGTCGGGAACGAACTCGTTCTCGATGACGAGGCGCGATTCCGCGAGCGGCACGAGCCGATCCACGACCTCGGTGAAGAAGGCCTCCTCGTCCGGCCGGGGAGCGAAGCGATGAAAGCCCTGCTCCATGGTGATGAAGTAGGCCTCCGTCTGCGATTCATGTCGGCTGATCGGGATGAACACGTTCGAGAGCGACCGCACGAGGAGCGAGTAGCCCGCCTGGAGCATATCGTCCGGCCGACTCGGGAGATCCGCGACGCCCACCACGAAGATGTCCTTCGAGCGGCGCCGGAACGGCTGGGGCCCGCCGGGATCGACCGCGTTGAGCACGACCCGCACATCGGGCGGAATGTGGCGGGCATCCCGGCCGTCCTGCCGCCGGACCAGATAGCCGCGGGCCGCCAGGCCGCGTGCCACGCCGTCCAGGAACCAGGCGGCGCGCCCGTCAAGCCCGCCGCCGACGATCGTCACGCCGCTCGGGGCGGAACGCGAGGTTCGAATCGTCGGCCCGGGCTCCGTGTGGGCGATCCGCCGCACGGCGTCGTCTGTCGCCTGTCCGATGCTCAATCCGCTCCGTTTCCTTTCCCTGCATTCCCCGCGTCGTCCGGCTGCGCGTCACCGGGCTCCACGATGAGCTCCAGCCCGTCGACGCGGACGACGCGAACCGGCGTGCCGGCTGGAATCTCGCCATCGGCGCTCCGGGCGGACCACGTCTCTCCCCCAGCATAGGCGATGCCCGTCGGCGCGATGAGCGTCTGTGCCGTCCCGCCGGCACCCACGAGCCCCGCGATCGGGTGCGAGAACGTGTCGCGGTTGCGCATTCCCATGAGGGCGCGGATGAAGCCCAGGAAATAGACCAGGGTGATGCCGAGGACCGCCACGAGCAGGATCGGGCTCACCGAGACCTGGCTCACGACCTGCTGCTCATTCACGCCGGTGTACAGCGCGAACGCCCCCAGCAGAAACGCAACGATGCCGCCGACGGTCAGCAGCCCGTAGCTCGTCACGTGCAGCTCGAGCACGAACATGCCGACGGCAATGAGGAGGAGGAGCAGGCCTCCGACGTTCAGCGGCAGGCTGTTCGAGCCGATGAAGGCCAGCACCAGCGCAATGACCCCCAGGATCCCGGACACGAAATTCGGATGGAACACCTCGGCGATGAGGCCGTAGAACCCGACGGTGAACAGGATGAACGCGATGTTCGGGTCCGAAAGGATGTGGAGGATCGACTGCCCGAGGTTCATCGACAGATCGCGAATCGGGAGGGCGCTGAGCGGTGGCAGCGGCTGGCCCTTGAAGTTGAAGGCGTAGCCGTCCGCCCGCTTCCCAGCGTCGATCGCCGCGAGGAGCTCGGTCGTGCTGTCCGCGACGAGATCGACGACCGGCGGGTCCATGGCCACGGCATCGGCGGCGGACACCGAGACGGCATTGCGCACCGCGGACTCGGCCCACGTCGCATTCCGGCCGTGCTGCTTCGCGAGGTCGGTGATCTTCGCCGCGTTCGAGTTCGTGATCTTGTCGTAGAGCGTCTGCCCCAGGTCCTGGCCCGACCCGCCGACCACGGAGGCAGCCCCGATCGTCGTGTTCGGCGCCATGGCCGCCACGTCGCCGGCGAGCGTGACGAAGGTCGCGGCGCTCGCCGCCTGCCCGCCGGCCGGCGTCACGTAGGTGATGACCGGGATCGAGCTGTTCAGGATCGCCTTGATCATGTCGTCCATGCTCGTCAGGTCGCCGCCGGGTGAGTCGATCTCGATGATCACCGCGGAGGCTCCCCCGTCGGCGGCCGCGGAGATCCCCTCGTCGAGGTAGGCGGCGTTGACCTGGTCGATGACCCCGGTCATCCGCAGCCGGGCAATGTGATCCCCGGCGCCAAGCGCGGGGGCCGCCAGCGCAGCGACTCCCAGCACGAGCGAGAGCAGCGTGACTACCCGCCTGACGGCACGCATCGATCGAGTATACGCACGCTCGGCGGTTGCGCCGAGTCGCCGCCCTAGCGGGGAAACAGCAGGGCGTCGGCCACGAGCTGCGACCACGTCTCCAGGCGATCCCAGACGTCGCGCAGCGTGGCGGGCTCCACCATCCGTCCGGTGAGCTTGTCGCGCTCTCGAACGGCCACCGGCCGGCCATCGGCCTCCACCTCGAAGACGACACCCAGGTGCACGGAGCCGACCGGGTTCGAGTCGTCGTTGAGCAGGCCCACGAGATGGAACTCGGGCTCCCACGCCGTATCGAGCTCCTCCGACCACTCGCGTCGAAGCCCGGCGTCGAGAGGGTCCTCGCCGTCGTCCACCGGGTTCAGGTGCCCGCCGACGCCGATGCTGGCCTTGTGGTGGAGCCGCGGATCGCCGCCCGCATCGGTCCGCTCCATGAGGAACACGCGACCGCGGTCGCGGAGCATGACATACGGAATGAGCTGCTTGAGCGCGGGATTCTCCTCGGCGGCAGCGCGGTCGACGAAGCTGCCGTGTCGCACCGCGGCGGTACCGAGACGGTCTGCCGTAGCTGCATCGGCATGGCGAACGCCCCGGAAGTCGCAGCCGCCGGGGACGTGATCGCGCGGCAGGACCAGCACGCGTTCGGTCACGGGCCGGAGTCTAGACCGGGCGCGGTGCGCGCGGTCCCCGCTTCCGGCTCACGATGCGCCCGCGCTCTCGCCGTGCAAGGTCTCCTGCAAGGTTCGGGTAGTACCGTGGTCCTGCTGCCCTCTCATACCTCGAAGCCCGTGAGGAGGGATGGCAGCAGGCGATGGCCCGTATCAGACCGCGATTCCCGCGCGGTCGGCGCCGCACATCGCGTGCGCAGTCGCTCGTCGAGTTCGCCCTGATCCTCCCCATCCTGCTCATGCTCGTCGGCGGCATCGTGCAGTACGGCGCCATCTTCGCGACCAAGCACTCGCTCATCCAGGTCGGCCGCGACCTCGGTCGCTGGGCCTCCACCCAGACCGTCGATTCCAGCGGGACTCCGCTCGCGAATTGCAGCGACATCACCTCCGCCTCTCCCGCCCAGCCAGTGACGCAAGCAAACGCTATCGCCATGCAATCCCGGCTGATGGGGTACTCCGACGGCGCTTGGTATGCCGACCCCTTGCAGGAGCATTTCAAGGCATATGCGGACAGGGATGTCCTGGAAGCGGCAACACCGCCGTCAACGGAGGCGGTAGAGGTCGCGTGGACGAGTGATGGCGGAATCACGTGCCCGCCATCGGATAGCACCCAGACCTCCTGGGTCACGATCCGCTTGACGCATCGAGCTCCCGTGCTGCTCCCGGGATTCCCCTACCTGCCCGGCCTGGGGACCTGCGATTCGACCGGGTGCTACTTCGTGGTGACGACCACAGCGGAGTTCCGGATGGAGCCGGTTGACGCGCCATGAACCTTCAGACCAGCCAGCGCCACCGACGGCACAAGCGCCAGGTGCGTGGCCAGGCGCTCGTCGAGTTCGGCCTGGTAGCAGGCCTCTTCATGCTCGTGGTCGGAGGCCTGGTCCAGTTCGGCGTGATTCTGTGGAGCCAGAATTCCATCACCCAGATCGCCCGCGATACGGCGCGGTACGCGGTCACGCTGTCGGATTCACCGTGCGATCCGAATGCCCGCCCACTCGTTGCAGCCGCGGCCGATGAGATCGCCCAAGACGCCGCACTGATCGGCTACAGCGGGGGGATGTGGAGCTCCGCCCCGGCCATCGGCAGCCTGGGTCCCGAGGGTATCGGCGTCGACTGGGACGTCCCGTCGGGGTACACCACCAGTGACTGCCCACCTTCCGACAACCGGATTGCCGTATACGTGCGGATCCGCGTCAACCACGTGGTTCCGATCTTCGTGCCCGGGCTGCAGCTGTTGGCACCCCCGTGTTCAGGCGACGGCTTCTGCCTCACGACCGAGACCGACCTGCGGGTGGAGCCGAAGAAACGATGAGCAAGGCGCTGCATTTCCTGACCAGCTGCCGTGAACGGGGCCAGATCCTCGTCCTCGCCGCCCTCATGATGCTTGTGCTCGTCGCGATTGCGGGCCTTGCGATCGACGTGAGCGCGGCGTATATGGCGGATCGCTGGCAGCGCGCCGTAGCGGACGAGGCCGCCCTCGCCGGCGGTCAGGACCTCCAGATCCCGGGGAGCCGAGATCTTCCCGGGCCAACCGAGCAGCTGGCCGCGCGCGAGCACGCGATGGATGTGCTCGGTCGGCAGCTCGGTGCATCGATGCCATATCCGTCGGTGACCGCCGGATCCTCGTGTCTCACATCGGCAGGGTGTTCCCTGGCGGGGACGCCCTACGTCGTTTCAATCCAGACGCCATCCCCAAGCTATGTCGACTGTCAGCCGGAGAGATGCATCCAGGTCAGCGTGCAGCAGCCTTCCTTTGGCCTGACCTTTGCGCGCATCTTCGGCCAGGATCACTGGTCCGTGAACACTACCTCGGTCGCGGGCAAGATCTACGAAAAGCAGTACGGGATCGTGACCCTTCGACCGCCGAAGGACAGCCGTGGCGCCAGTACGCAGAACAGCGACGATATCTTCATCACCGGGGGGAGCAAGGTGGTCGTCGGCAATGCGGATGTGGCGACCAACACGAACCTGGTCTGCTCGGGCTCGGGTTCTCAACTCAGGCTCGATCCAGGGTACCTCGTCTATCACTGGGACACGTATGAAGCCTGGGTGGGCGGATCTGGGCTCTGTCTCAACCCGCCGCCCGGTTCTCAGCTGACGTCACCGATTGCGGACCCCAACTACACGATTCCTCAACGCACAGGCAGCACGCCCACATACAACACGCTGGCTCAAGCGCTTGATCCGGTCGCTACCAACTGCCTTGCCGAGCAGCAGCTCGTACCCGATGAGTACAGGGAGCTCAAGACCAATAAGAAGATCAACGACCCGTCCCAGGTAACAGCCGTGTGCGTCCGACCCGGGATATACAAGTTCACCCTGGTGGCCTCCAACCCTGGATCCGGGCCACCGAAGGCGATCCTTCTCGAGCCGGGCGTCTACTTCCTCGACTGGGGCGCGACCGCCCAGTCGAGCCTCATCGGTGGCTATGACCCAGGCAACCCCGGAGTTGCACTCGTGTTCAAGGAGGCGAAGAACCAGAGCGGCGATCCGGGCCAGTTCATTACGTCGAGCGTGACGTCCCTGCTCGCGCTGAACTTCGGCAACGCCTATTGCCCGGGCGCGATCGGCGCGACATGCCCGCAACTGACCCCGCCTCGACAATGGGCGGGACCGGCTGACGGGCCACTCGGGCCCGTCGAAACGCCCGGGAAGAAGCCGGTCCTTATCACCATCATGGTGGTACCCGACGCCAACTGCCCCGTTGGGCTCAAGGAGGCGGGGACATGCAATCAGAACAGCAACAAGACCCTGAAGCTCGATGGCGGCGGCAACATCTTCCTGGCCGGCGTGCAATACGCGCCAACTGACAACGCGGTCCTGACGGGCAACTCAGGGCAAAAGGCTGAGATCGGCGCGTTCTGGTCGTATTCGGTCGCCTTCAAGGGTGGGACGCAATTCACGATGGCCACCGCGCTGCCGGATCTGACCGGCGTCCTGCGGCTTGATCCCGCCTGCTCGCCCACGGTTACCGTCTGCAACCCGTAGGGCCGCCAGCCATTGGGACTATCGTCACCTTGAGCCGTGGGACCGGACCAATCAGCGTTGTCGCATGCAGTACGCACGCTGGATCCGGGCCGGCCTGCTCGCCCTCGTCTGGGCCTACGCGGCGTCGATCTGGGCATCGATCAGCCACCACATCCTGGGCCTCCCGGACCTCGTCCCGTTCGCCGCAGCCGGCGCAGTTGTGATCGCCGCGTGGTGGTCGCTTCGTCCCCGGCGCGTCACGACTGGATCCGATACCGTGCTGACCTCGACGAAGCGCGGCACCGAACTCGGCTGACGCCCCTCGCGGGTTCAGGCTACGCCGGCACCTCGGGACCCGCGGCGGCCAGCTCCATGACGAGGCTGACCGCCTCGCGTGGATCCCGGGCCCGATGCACTCGCGGGCCACCCAGCCGCTGCTCCGACTCCAGCCGCCACGAGACGAGCGTGACGACGTGCCGGCCCTGCCGCAACGCGAGCCCGATCTCCGACAGCGTTCCGTGGCGACCGCCGACCGCCAACACCGCATCCGCGGCGGTGACCACCACGAGGTTGCGCACCACTCCGAGGCCGGTCGGAATGGGTATTTTCACGTACTCGTTCGCTTCGGCGAAGTCGGAGCCGGGCAGGATCCCGATGGTCATCCCGCCGGCGGAGCTCGCGCCCCGGGACGCCGCGCGCATGACCCCGCCCATGCCGCCGGTCACCACCGTCGCACCGGCGCGCGCGAGCAGGAGGCCGACCTCCTCGGCCCATTCGAGGATTCGGCGCGCGTCAGGCCCTCGCGGATCGCCGTCTCCGATCACCGCCACGTACGGCGTGCGGCGCGGCGCGACCGGCTCGCTCACGTCACGGCCCCAGCGACCGACGCCAGCGGGGACTCGGCGATCGTCTCGTAGCGGGCCGGGCCTCCACCGAGATGGCTGCGGTACAGGACCGCCCGGTCCACGCGCAACCGCCCCCGCGGGAGGCGCGCATCCCGCAGGAGGTCGCTGACCTGCGAGCCGTGCCGATGCCGGGCGCGGCCCAGGGTGACATGCGGATGGAACGGTCCTTCGGCGCGGACGGCGGTCTTCCTGCGCAGCTCGTCCGCCAGCCGGCGGAGGTGCCCTTCGGAGTCGTTGACCCCGTACCACAGCACCCTCGCCGCGCGCGGCGAGGGGAACGCCCCCATCCCCCCGGTCGGCACCCAGAAGGTCCGGGAAGCGCGCACCACGAGCTCGAGCGCAGCCTCCAGGTCGGATCGGCTCGTTGGCCGGATCGCGCCCAGGAAGACGAGGGTGACGTGCCAGAAAGCAGGATCGCTCCACCGCCATCGCGCGTCCATCTCGCGGTGGGCGGCGCGGAGGGCCCCGATCGCCGCCGCAAGGCTGGAGCGAAGCGCGTCGTCGAGCGGCACGGCCACGAAGCAGCGCCAGGTCTCGCTCATGCCGACTCCGCCATGCCCTCCCGGATCCGCTCGTCGACGACCGGCAGCAGCTCGGCCAGGGATCGAATGAGGGGCACGCCGTCCGGCACCTGCGCCGCCTGGTAGCGCCCCCGGCGATCGATGAATGCGGCGCCGATCCCAAGGTTCTGCGCCCCCTGGACATCCGCGTCCAGGTGGTCGCCGACATGGAGCGCCTCCGGCGGGGTCACCCCGGCCCGCTCGAGCGCGAATTGGAAGATGCCCGGATTCGGTTTCTCGAAGCCGACGCGCGCGCTGGCAGCCACGAAGTCGAAGCGGTCGCCGAGATCGAGCGCATCGAGCAGGTCCGGCAGGTGCCAGACCCAGTTACTCAACGCGCCCACCACGAGGCCGCGCGCTCGCAGCGCGTCGAGCGCGGGACGCGAATCGGCGAAGACGTGCCAGTTGTCCGGCGTTCCGAACATCTCGTTCAGACGACGGTAGAACGACTCCGGCATGGGCCCGATACCGAGCTCGGCAATGGCCCCGGCATCGATCTCCACGGTGCGGCGGAAGCTCGCCTCCGGACTCGGGTCGAAGCCGTCGGAAAGGCCCCATCCGCCGTGGTGATAGGCCTTGCGCAGCACCACCTGCAGATCGGGAACCGAGACTTCGACGCCGAACTCGCGGAACGCGACCGCGTAGATGTCCTCCCAGGAGGGATCGGGACGCATGACCGTGTCGCCGATGTCGACGAAGACGGCGCGCAGCGGTGCGATCGGTTGAGGGTGATCCATCGGCCACAGCCTACCCGAGACGTTCGTCGCGGACTCAGGCGGCGGTGCTCCCCATGCGACCCAGGATCTGGTAGATCTCGCGCCGATAGCGCAGCCCGGACGCGTGCCGCGAGAGCCAGCGGAGATAGTCGGGATCCTGGCGGGCCAGGTCGCGAAGCGTCCAACCCGAATAGCGCCCGAACTCGAGTCGCGTGCCGGCGCTCGCGGAGCGCGGCGGTGGAGCCTGGCCCGACCCCTGACGCGCTCGCTGCCCCACGTAGCCGAAGGCCGCCTGCCGCTGTGCGCGATCCCAACGCGCCCGGGCCGCCTCGTCACGCACGAGCGTGTAGGCCTCGTTGAGCTGCGTCATGCGACGTGACGCGTATTGGGTCTGGTCGCGGTCCGGGTGATACTTCAGGGCGAGGGCCCGAAAGGCGGCGTTCACGACCTCCTGCTCGGCGCCCGGCGCGACCTGCAGCACGTGGTAGGGATCGAGCACCGACACGGACTGGGTCCGCTCACTCGTTGTAGAGCCGCTCCTCGATCAGCTTCTCGGCCGTGATCCGCCCGGTCGGGTCGAAGCAGCTGTACTCGAAGAGCTTCTCGTATTCGAGGTCGACGTTGTCCTGTCCGCCACGGTTCTTCTCGACGCTGGCCACGATCCAGTCGCGGTAGCGCTGGGCCTGGTACGGATTGAACTCGATGTTCACCTTGGCAACGATGTGGTACTTGTCGTTGAGGATCAGGATGATGTCGCTCTCGTAGTTGATGGCGCTCGATCCTCGCAGATGGTGGTTCCGCAGCCGCTTGGCCTTGAGGCCCTCGCGATCCGCGGCCACGATGGCGACCACCGGCACGCCCTCCGCGAGCGCGATGTCCTTCAGGCCGCTCACGATCCGCGTCACCTTCTCCGCCTCGTCGGCAGGTTCGGGCAGTACCGGCACCTTCTGCAGGTAGTCGACGAAGAGCACGAGTCGCCGTTCCTCATCGCCGCGGTACTGGGCAACGAGGCTGCGGATGTTGTCGACAGTGGACGCCGTCGCCGTGCCCCGCAGGAGGTACAGGTTGCTGCCGTAGCGAGCAATGCGCTCAAGCGAGGGGCGGAGCCGTGGGTTCGTGCCGAGCTTCGCACGCTGGCCCGTTTCCGCGGCCGCGGTGTAGCTTCCGAGGACCTCTTTCTTCACGTCCTGGATCTTCACCGCCCCGGACTTCTGTGGGAGATGGCTGAGCGCCGACTCCATGGCGATCAGGCGCTGCATGAGGTACTCCTCTTCGTGCTCGAAGCATACGTAGAGGACCGATGCCTGACCGGAAGCCGCCATGTTGCGGGCCATCTGGAGGGCCATCGTCGTCTTGCCCTGGCCCTGCGCGCCGCCGATGAGCATCAGCTCGCCCGGCCGCAGGCCGCCCCCGATCGTCTTGTCCATGGGGACGAAGCCGGTCGCAATGGGCATGAACTCCTCGACCTGTCCACTCGCGATGCGCTCGTTGAGGTTGGTCAGGACGTCCAGGGCCGAGCGCGGGTTCAGCGTCCCCTCACCGGCCTCCAGCTTCCAGGTCGGCGCCGACTCTGTGGCCTCGGCAGGCGACTCGTCGATCATTGGTGCAGGCAGCTCCCACTGGTGTTCAGATCCGATTGAGGCGCGGCAGACGGTGCCGGCGCGCAACGGAAGCGAGTATACGATTCCGCCTCCTATCTCCGGAATGACCCGAAAGGCCTACTCAACCGTTCGTGAGCCCGGATGTGTCGACGACCTCGAAATCGGCACCCGTCAGCCCCCCGAGCGCGTGGAGCTGGTCGTCGTCCCAGCCGGCGTTCGGCGCCCCGGTGATGTACCACGGGGAGCCATTGTCAGCCAGGATCATGCCGTACTGCTTGAGGGCGGTGAGGACGACCCGCGCCTGCGGCCCGAATCCGCTGATGTCGACCGATGCCTTCAGCCGCACGCGAAGTCCCATCGGCGGCAGTGCGTTGCTCGAGCCGGAACCGGCGTCGTGTCGAGCGGGATAGATGTGCGCCGAGCGGGAGGTCGGGGTAGTGAACCTGATCGCGTGCCGGATCGCGCCGGCTGCAACCTCGTCGTAGCGGACGAGTCCCGGCAGGATCGGGAGGCCGGCGGCATCGGCGCTCGTCCAGCCATCGGGTCGCAGCGCGTTCGACCGCAGGTTCCAGATCGCCCCGGATCCCGCGTGCCATGCGCCGCTGACACGTTGCGCCGCGTACAGCTCGTAGAGGGTGCAGGCGTCGGTATCCCACAGGATGATGTGCCGGTCGCTGCCACCCTCGATTGCCGGGTCGGCGGGGATCGGGTACGGGCCCGCATCGGACTCGCTGGCGTAGTCGAAGGAGACCGGACTGAGCGGCGTCGAGTCCCCGACCTTGTTGATCGGGATGCCGTACCCGGTTGAAGAGAAGTCGGGATGGAGGGACGCGCCGAGGCCGATCGACGCGATGAGCGTCGCCGAGTCGGCGCGAACGGGCAGCCCCGCAACCTTGCGGTTCCAGACGTTGCTGGCCGGGAAGACCGGGCAAGGCGCCGCAGCCACCGGCTTCGGCGTGGCCGTCGGGGCCGGGGTGAGTCGTGGGGTTGGGTTCGGGGTTGGGTTCGGGGTTGGCTTTGGGGTTGGCGCCGGGGTCGGACCTGACGTGGGGGCTCCAATCGGCGAGCCGGCAGGGGTGCGAGCGGGTGATCGCCCCGCCTCGGTCGGGAGCGGGGTGGCTGCTGCTGCAGCGCCGGACGCGGTCGCGGCAACCGAACGTGGCGATGCGTGGAGCCCGTCCCCCTGGGGCAAGGATGCCTCGTCGACCGGCTGATCTGCGGCGCCCGGGGTCAGCGGCGTCACGAGGCGAGCTCCCGCCAGGGTGCACAACACGAACAGCGTGACGGCGACGACGATGGGCCAGCGGCGGCCGGAACCGTGCATGGCGCGAGGGTGCGTCGCCCGCTGCCGGCGGGTCAACCGGCCCGATCGTCAGACCGGGCAGGTACTCGGTCGCCGCCTAGGCCGGCTGTGGTGCGGGGCCCCGGCGCCGCTTCGGCGTCTCGCCTCCGTCGGCTGCCTCTCCCTCCGCATCGGCCCCGGCGACAGGCTCATCCGCGGCGGCCACCTTCGGCGCCGGTCCGCGCGGTGGCAGGACTCCCTCGAAGAGCGCCTCGAATTCCTCGCTCTCGATCGTCTCCTTCTCGATGAGGAGGCTCGCGAGCCGATCGAGCACCGCCCGCTGCTCGATCAGTGCCTGCTTGGCGCGCTCGTAGCCGCGGTCGATGATCTCGCGAACCTCGGCGTCGATCTTCGCCGCCACCTCGTCGGAGTAGTTGCGCTGCTCGCTGATCTCGCGACCCAGGAAGATCATCTCCTCCTTCTTGCCGAACGTCAGCGGGCCGAGCTTCTCGCTCATCCCGTACTGGGTCACCATGGCCCTCGCGAGGTTCGTGGCCTTCTCGATGTCGTTGCTGGCACCGGTCGTCGTGTCGCCGAAGACGAGCTCCTCCGAGACGTGGCCGCCGAGCATGCCGGCGATCTTGTCCTCGAACTCGGACTTCGAATGGAGGTAGCGGTCCTCCGCGGGGAGGCTCATCGTGTAGCCGAGGGCCATGCCCCGCGACACGATCGTCACCTTGCTGACCGGGTCGCACTTCGGGAGCACACGCTGTACGACCGCGTGACCGCCCTCGTGGTAGGCGATGATCTTCTTCTCCTCCTCGGTGATCAGCCGGCTGCGGCGCTCCGGGCCAGCCACCACGCGATCGATCGCCTCGTTGAACTCGGACATCCCGACGCTCTTCTTGTTGCGCCGCGCGGCGAGGATCGCGGCCTCGTTCACGAGGTTCGCGAGGTCCGCACCCGAGAAGCCCGGAGACCGGCGCGCCAGCGCGTCGAGGTCGACCGTCTTGTCGAGCGGCTTGCCCTTGATGTGGACGTTGAGGATCTCGCGGCGACCCCTGATGTCCGGCCGATCCAGCACGACCTGGCGATCGAAACGCCCTGGTCGCAGGAGCGCCGGATCAAGGACGTCGGGGCGGTTCGTGGCGGCCACCACGATCACGTTCGTGTTCGTGTCGAAGCCGTCCATCTCGACGAGGATCTGGTTCAGGGTCTGCTCGCGCTCGTCGTGCGACCCGCCCAGGCCGGCACCGCGCTGGCGCCCAACGGCGTCGATCTCGTCCACGAACACGATGCACGGGCTGTTCCGCTTCGCCTGCTCGAACAGGTCGCGGACCCGGGATGCGCCGACACCCACGAACATCTCGACGAACTCGGAGCCCGAGATGCTGAAGAAGGGCACGCCGGCCTCGCCGGCCACCGCTCGCGCCAGCAGGGTCTTGCCGGTTCCCGGCGGGCCGACCAGCAGCACGCCGCGCGGGATCCGGGCCCCGAGCGAATTGAACTTCTCGGGGTACTTGAGGAACTCGACGACTTCGGTGAGCTCCTGTTTCGCCTCGTCCACCCCCGCGACGTCCACGAAGGTCACGACCGTCTTGTTGCCGAGGAACATCCGGGCCCGGCTCTTCCCAAAGCTCATGGCCTGGTTATTCGTGCCCTGCGCCTGCCGCATCATGAAGAAGATGAAGGCGCCGATGAGGAGCACCGGCAGCAGGGAGATCAGCAGCGTGGTGAGGATGCTTCCGGCCGCGCTCGGCTCAACGGCCCCAATCCGCGCGCAGTCGAACCCGGCTGAATTGTCCGGGCACCCGAGGTCGCTGTAGACCTTCGTCGGGTCGGGAGCGATCACCGGTTTGTCGACGCCGTTGATGGTTGCCGTCAGCTTCGTGCCGTCCACGACGATCTTCGTGACCTTGCCGGCACGCGCGTCGGCGATCAGCTGGCCATAGTTGTAATTCGGGGACGGGGTGCTCTCCCCCATGTACGTCCACAACAGCGCCAGGCCGAACACGGCCAGCACAACGAGAACCACGCTGTTACGGATCAGTCGACTGCTCAACGTCGGCCTCTTTGCGCCTCCGTGCGGATCGGCAACCATCCCGTATCCGGTGACGGCCGTCGGCCTGCAGGTCTGCAGGCGCGGCAAGTATAGGGGTGCCGAGGTCCACGCAACAAACGGCCCCATTGGGCCAGGACCCATGCAGGACCGATGCCGGGCGCGGGGCCCGTTAGCGGATGCGCATCCGTCGAGCGCGGATCTCGACGCTGCGGCCGCCGCCGAGCTCGACGATGAGGCCACCACGCGGCCCCTCCGCCGCGTCGAGGACGGCCTCGATGCGGCCGGCATCCGGTGCTGGCTCGCCGGCCGCCAGGCGGACGACGCGCCTCCCCAGCGCGCGCGGCGGCGGGTCGCGCCAGTCAAGCTCCCCGTCCTGTCCCGTCCGCCGGGCGAGCTCCGCGCTGGCGAGGGCGGTCAGCAGCTCGTCGTCATCCGCGGCAAGCCGGGCGAAGCGACCGAGCGCATCGACGACGCGCGGGTTGAGCCGCTCCATCGCGGGGAGCAGCTCGGCTCGCACCCGGTTGCGGCTGGCGCTCGCCGGATCGGCGTTCGTCGGGTCGGTCAGGTATCGGACACCGGCTGCGTCGAGCAGCGCTCGGAGCACCGCCCGCCGCTCCCCGAGGAGGGGCCGCACGATCCGCCCTCGGCGCGCGGGAATGCCACGCAGCCCGCGCAGCCCGGCTCCGCGGATCAGCCGCATCAGGATCGTCTCAGCCTGGTCATCCGCCGTGTGGCCGGTCGCGATCCACGAGTCGTCACCGGCCGCCGCGGCGACCCGCGTCAGGAATCGGTACCGTGCGCGCCGACCTGCATCCTCGACGGACCGGTGCTCGCGTCGCGCCAGCGCCCTGACGTCCTCGGCCGCGATCTCGCATTCGAGGCCAAGCCTGGCTGCCGCATCGGTCACGAAGTCTGCGTCGGCGTGGCTGTCGGGGCGGAGCCGGTGGTCGAGATGGCCGACGATGAGCCGCAGTTCGCGATCCGGGGCGCACGCGACCAAGCCGTGGAGGAGAGCCATCGAGTCGGGGCCGCCGCTGACCGCCACCACCACGGTGGCGGGCCCGCGAATGCCAAGGCGCTCCGCGCCGCGTCCGACGAGGTCGGCCAGGCCGCGTTCCGCGGTCACCTGGGGGTGTGCCAATCGCCATCCGGGCTGGGGGTGGTAGCGGAGGGCGGATTCGAACCACCGACCAAGGGCTTATGAGTCCCCTGCTCTACCACTGAGCTACTCCGCCACGCCGAGCAAGGTTACCGAGCGTGACGAACGGCCGCAACCGCCGATGATGCAGCACAAAACTATGCAACAGCAGTTCAACCGAGGTTGATCTTGTCCTTGTGCGCCGCCGCCGCCGCAAGCTCGAGCGCCATCGGCAGCACCCAAGTTCGGATTGTTGTCCGGGAGGTGCGGCTCCACAGGTCCATTGCGTGGCGGCCTGCCTCGGGCCTCACAGCAGATCAAGGGCCATCTTGGCCGCAATGACCCACAGCAGCACGCCGACGAAGCGCTTGAGCTGCGGACTGGTGAGACGGGTGCGCATGACGTAGGCGCCGACCAGTGATCCCGCTGCGGCGAGGACGGCCATCACGACGAGGAACGCCGGATCGAGACTGCCGACCGCGACGTGGCCCAGGAAACCCGAGAGCGAGCTGAAGACGACCGCCAGCGCGGTCGTCCCGGCCGCCATCTTGGCGTCGAGGCCGCTCCAAGTCAGCCCGGGCAGGATGATGTTGCCACCGCCCACGCCTAGCAATCCCCCCAGGAAGCCGGCGACACCGCCGACGCCGGCCCCGACCCCGGCCTCGGCGACCGCGCCGCGTGTCCGACGCGCGGCGCGCGGCCGGTAGAAGAGCATCATCGCCCCGGCGAAGACCAGGAAGCCGACGAACAGTCCGAGCAGGATCTGCCGGTCGACGCCGACGGAGAGCGCCGCTCCGAGCGGGGCGAGGATGACGGCCGCGACGAGGACGGGGATGCCGGCCCGCCAGTCGATGAGGTGCCCGCGGGCGTAGCTGACGGTGGCCATCGACAGGCTGACCGCGTTGAGCAGCAGCGCCGTGGAAGTCGCCTGGGCAAGCGGCACGCCCAAGTAGTAGAAGAGGGGTACGAACAGGAAGGCGGCGCCCAGGCCGGCCATGGCCATCACGCCAGAGAAGACGAAGACGGTGGCACCGCCGATGAGGTAGAGGGCCATGGCCGCTCTCTCGGCGCGGCTCAGCCCGGGTAGGCCGAGCAGGCGAGGCACACGGCAGTCCCTTCGACCAACCGCAGGTACGGCTCGGCGACGAGCTCGCCGCAGCGCGGGCAGACCGCGAAGCGGACGACCTCCTCGGGCTCAGACCAGTCACGGGGCTCGATAGGCCCGACGGTCATGACCGCCTCGGCGGGAGCCTCCCACACGAGACGGACGACCTCGTCCTGCTCTTCGACCGGGATCTGCGAGGCGGGCACTCCGGCGGCGCGCTTCTGCATGAACGGCGTGGCCTTGATCTGGGGCTGGAGGGTCGGTTTGTACGCGACGCGGACCGCTCGTCCCGAGGCCTTGTCAATGAGGGTGACGGCGAACTTGCCCTGGCGGCTCTTCTCGATATTGCCCTTGCCGAACGTGCAGCCGGTCGTGAACTGGATTCCGTCGCCGAAGCACATCCCGCCGTGGTAGTCGCCGATCTCGATGATGGCATGAAGCTCCTTGGCGCCTGCCCGCTGGACGCCCAGCTCGCGCAAAGCAGCCTGGCCCAGGCGCCCCCCGGCGGTGCTGGCCCAGCACTTGTGCCCGTGGAAGGCCAGGGCGTTGGTCAGGATGGTGGTGTCATCGGTCGTGATGACGGTCATGACATGGACTCCTTTTATTGTGATGCGCGTGCTCCGCGCAGCCGTGCGCCCGCCTTGGCGGGCCGCCGGCCCTGGCCACAGGGGCTCGACGCGACCTGGAGTGTGGCGTGTCCGACGCCGATCCGGCGGTGCGCCCTCGGTCGCGCGACAAGCTGATCGTCGCCGACCGGAGAAGGGGGTGCGGGTGGGGTGACGTCCATCGAAGCGCTCATGCCGGCTTTGGCAGCCCGCGGACTTCGCTGCGTTGCCGGGGCTCAAACCAGGCCCGCAGGCGTGGCGCCGCCCGCAGGTAGAGGACCAGCAGCAGGATCTGGAAGATTGGCATCGTCGCCGCGGGAATCGCGACTAGCGGCGAGAAGCTGGTCGTTGCGATGGCGATTGCGGTTCCATTGTTCTTGCCCGTGGCGGTGAAGGCCACTGCCATGTGCTCGGCGTAGCCGAGGTGCAGGCGCCGGTCGAGCACCGTCAGCACGAGCAGGCTCAGACCGATGAAGATCGCGTTCGGCACGAGCAGGATCGCAACGGTCTGCCAGCGATCGAGGATCATGGTCGCCTTGGCGAAGAAGATGAGAAAGACAACCGCGTACATGCCAAGCAGCGAGATGGCCGGAAACAGCGGCCCGAACGTGGCGAAGCGCTCGGCGCCTAGCCAGCGCACGAGCCCCCGCCGCGTGAGGTAGCCGAAGACCATGGGTGCGACGAGCACGAGCAGGATGGAGCTGATGAGACCTCCGATCGGGATCACGACCGCGTAGCGGCTGGCGAAGATGGTCATCCACAACGGGACCGCGACGATCGCGAGCAGGAAGCTCAGCGCGACGACGACCGTCGCGAGTTCAAGGTCCCCCTTGGACAGGCCGGTGTAGCCGATCGCCATGCTCGAGCAAGGGACGACCATGACGAGCAGGAAGCCGAGCGCCAGCAGCGGATCGGAGATGAAGACGGTAACGAGTACCCACCCGAGGAGCGGCGCCCAGACGAAGTTGAAGGCGAGCGTGATGCCGATGCCACGCAGATTGCGTCCGGCTCGCAACAGGGCCTCGAACCGGACGTTGATCATCATCGGGTAGATGATCAGGAACACCGCGCCGGTGGTGAGCGTGCCGACCGGGCCGGCGTTGGCGTTCGCCCAGCCGGCCGCCGCGTTGCCCAGTGCGAGCCCTGCCACGATGGCCAGGCTGACAAAGGCCAGCATCCAGCGGTTGAGGTGCTCCTGGACGGAGCGCAGGGCGGGCATCAGCCGTCCTCCGAGCCATCCGCACGAGCGTGCCAGTCCGGGACTGCCACCGGCATCGGAGCGCCGTTGACGCACAGCGCGAACTCGAACGACGTTGCCCGGGCGACAGTGCGGGTGATCGTGCCTGTTCGCAGGGCGCGCTCGACGACCTCAACCACGCGAGTGGCCGAGGCCTCCGTCTCAATGTCTGCCTGGAGCCCGACCGAGATGAGCGCCGGCGGGTCGTCATCGCGCTCGGCCGCGAGCCGGAGCTGGATTCGTGCACAGTCGACATGTCGGCCGTCAGCGAGCCAGCGCAGGTTGCGGACGAAGCAGCCCGCGACCCCGGCCAGAAGGGCCTCGACCGGGCTGGGGCCGTCGATGTCGTCGTCGGGAGACGCGTTCAGCACGCCGTCCCACAACGCCCCGTGCACGCGGGTGCGGTGGCCGCGTTCGACATCCACGTTGAGCAGATAGACCGGCGGCGGCGGCGGTCGGCGACGGATCACGTGAAGGGGAGCGTTCATCTCACGAGCACGTCTCGCCTTCACAGGATTTCGCGAACGACCGCGCGCGCCTTGGCGATCGCGGCTTCGTCACGCTCGTAGTAGAGAAAGCGGGCATCGATCGCGTGCCGGCTGGCCCTGACCAACCCGGCGTCGCGCAGTCGTCCCAGGTGGTTGCTCACGTTGTTCTCGCGCGCCCCGAGCGCGCTGGCCAGCTCGCAAACGCAGTACGGGCCGTCAGCCAGCAGGCGCAGGATGCCGGCGCGGATCGGGTCTGCCAGCAGTGCCGCGGTGGCCACGCCCTCGGCAACATCGGGCCGGGTGATGCCCTCGCGCGGCACGCAGACGGTCGGCAGACGGGCACTCATGGCCGCACCTCCGCGAGCCGGGCAGCGGGACGGTCATCCGCGGACCGGAAGAGGCGTGGCGCGAGGCGCGTGGCCGACCAGACGAAGAAGAGCATGACCGGCACCTCGATAAGGGGCCCGACCACGGTTGCGAGGGCCACGGTCGGGCTGAAGGCGGTGATGGCGATCGCGATCGCGATCTCGAAATCACGCCCGGTGGCGTTGAACGCCACCGCGACCGCATCCTCGTAGCGGAAGCGCAGGCGCCAACCGACCAGGAAGACGGTGAAGAACATGGCCGCGAAGAAGAGCGTCATGGGAATAGCCATCTCCACCACGATGCCGGGTCGCTCCAGGATGAGGTCGCCCTTGAGGGCGAACATGACGATCAGGGTGAACAGCAGGCCCAGGATCGAGAGGCCGTTGAGGATCGGCTTGAGGGCGTCCATGCCCGCCTCACCTCGCCGCCTGACGACGAGCAGTCGGGTGGCAACGCCCAGCACCAGCGGCAGGCCAAGGTAGAGCACCACGCTCTCGGCCACGATCCAGACGTCGAAGCTCACGCTCCCGATCAGCAGCCCGGCGTAGACGGGGATGAGCAGCATCTGGGCGATCGAGTTGAGCGCCACGAAGACTAGCGCCATGGGCGTGTTGCCCTTGGCCAGGAAGGTGAAGATGATGACCATCGCGATGCAGGGCGCCAGCCCGTACAGGACCAGGCCGGTGTGGAGCTCCGGGTCGGCGACGAACAGGTTGGCCAGGCCGAGCATCAGGAACGGCGCGATGGCGTAGTTGAAGAGCAGCACCACCGCCAGCTGCCGTGGCGAACGGAACGCAGCACCGACCTCGCCGAGGCGAACGTTGGTCATTGCCGGATACATCATCGCGAACAGGCCCAGCGGCACGCCCAGGCTGATGAGGTTCGGCACGCTCAGCTCGAACGAGCCGCCCGCGATGGCCTTGATGGCGTCGATCGGCGGCGTCAGCGCGAAGTCCGAGATGGCGAGCGCGTTCCCGATGCCGATCCCGATCGCCATGCTGACGACGACGAAGAACGGCAGGAGGCGGAAATCCTCCAGCCGTGCCAGGAGCGACTTCACTGGCCAACCGCCGCCAGATGACGGACCGGGCGCGCCGGCGATGCGGCGAAGGGTCGCTCCGGATGGTGATCGCAGGCGTACTGCGGGAAGACGGCGCTCTGGTAGGACGCCACGAGGTGGGTCTTGCAGAGGCCGACGTGGCAGAAGCGGCATTCGGCGGTGGCCGTCTGCTCGATGCCGTCGCGGGCGCATTCGTGGCAGTTCATCGGGACGACTCCTCGAAGTAATGGCGAGATGTCTCAGCCATAGCTGACTATCTCAGCCGCCACTGAGGCGTCGATACTGCCGGAAGTCCTCTTCCTGTGGGTCATCCGGCTCTGCAGAATGTGGCCGGCGGGGCCGCAGATCCGTCGTGTCCCAGCCATTGAGGCCGCCTCATCCCTGCGCAACGAAGGACGTTCCAATGGTGGGGGTCCTGAGGCGCTGCGCCTCCGGCGAAGCGGACCGCATCCCCGCGCCTCGGTTCTTCGCCGACGGGCTAGCTCGAGCGGGAGGGATTGCCCCCAAGTCTTCCTGGGATTCGAGGTCCTCGCACGAGGCTGCGATCTGACGGCGAACGCGTATCCCTGCAAACGGCCGTGTTAAGCATGTGCTGAACCGGAGTTATGTGCTCTTGGGGAAGTCGGCCATAGAGCACATAAGTGAGCAGATTCGTGCTCAGACTTTTCGACGCTCGGAAGCACAGCGGATCGATCCGGAGGCTTATGAGTCCCCTGCTCTACCACTGAGCTACTCCGCCGCCGATTCGCACCCAGTTATAGCGGATCGATCGCTCGTGAGAAAGTCGGGGGCTGGCTACGGGCCGAAGAACTCGCGGAGATCGTTCGCCGAGCAATCGCTCTTCAAGCACTGCAGGCCCCACGCGTTTTCGATGGTGCGCAGCAGCGAATAGTGGTTGTGGCTGACACCCGATTTGGTACCGGCCGCGACGAGGGGGCTGATGACGAGGGTTGCGACATGGTTCCCGCCACTCGGCTCGTCCCAGGTGATGAACAGGACGCTGTTGCTCTTGAATGCCAGCGCTGTTCGTGATGTTTTCGGCACGAACTGACTTCAGGAACGTGTCGCCCGTCTTGCACCGAGCAGTCGTGCATGTCGTTGCACAGGTTGGGGATGATCAGCTCGAAGTCGGCGGCCGCCGCGCTGAAGTGGCTGAAGTCGGTGATCTTCGCGCACCGGGTCGAGTTCCCCGAGATGTCCGTGAAGCTGATCGCCGGCTCGTGACGGCGCACGTAATCGCCCTTCCCGTCGGGGCCACCCGACGCGCTGTCATCGGTGAAGCAGCCTGAGCCGACCGGCAGGTTCTGGGCGAAGACGCGCCAGGTCTTGCCCTTCGCCTCGAGCTGGTCGACGAGGTTCTTCCCGGACAGGTTGTACCGTCCGTCGTCCGTTCACTCCCTGCGTCGAGCCCGAGAAGAGCGCGAGGTAGTTCGGCAGCGACGGACTGGTGATCGCGTGGTAATTCGTCGCCAGCCCGTACTGCTTGATGAGGCTGTTCAGGTACGGCGCATTGCGCGTTGTTGACGATGGAGCCGTAGTCGGTGTTCTCCATGACGATCAGGTAGATGTGGCTGAAGGCCGGGACCCCGGTCACCGGCTTCGGCGTCGGCGTCGGGGCGGGCGTCGGCTTTGGCGTCGGGGCGGACTGTCGGCTTCGGCGTCGGGGCGGGCGTGGGCTTCGGCGTGGGGGCCTCCGTCGCAGTTGGGCTTTCGCCCGGGGAGGGACTGAGCGTCGGGGTTGAGGTCAACGCCGGGGTAGGCGTCGAGGTCGCCGCCGCCGAGCCTGGGACTGACTGCTGCATCGGCGTCGAACTCGCCGAGCCGGATCCGGTGGCGGAAGCCTGGGGCCCTCTGCCCAGCGTGAGGCCCCAGATCGTCGCCACCGCGATGATTCCGAGCAAGGTGCCCGCTGCCAGCAGCTGCGTTCGTCGTGTCACGCCGGTCATCCTCGTGATGGGCGGGCGGCTGAGCGGGCAACCGCGAAACCGCTGGGCGGGATGTGCCCCGACAGGGTACCCGGTTTCTCGCCTGCACGAGGAAGGCCGATCCCGAGCGGCGGAATCGGCCTCACGATGGCCGGGCCACCCCCGGCGGGCGCCCGGTCAGAACGGCAGCGGCCAGGCCGGATCGCTCGTGATCTGGTAGGTCGGAATCAGGCCGTGAGACCCGAACACGGCGTTCAGGGCGATGAGCAACACGATCACCCCCATGACCGTGAGAAAGGCCCGCACGAGGTTGGACGGGGTGATGGATCGCTGTTCGTGCATCAGGTGCTGGAGTGCCATGCTGCGCCTCCGTCGACATCTCCGGGCCGCCAGGGAACTCCCGCGGGTCACAGCTCCGCACCGAGGCGGCTGGCGATCCACCGGCTTCGATATCTTCGCGCTGATGGTCGTCTGCAGCCCTCGCTGCGCCAAGTGCCCTCCGGACCGCATCCCCGGGTCGGATGCCCGGGGTGGCCATATTCCAATACGGCGGTGGGGCTATGAGTCCAGGCCTCCTGCGGTGGCCCGATGCCGACGGACGACGGCGTCGAAGTCCGCGCCCGGGGCCGCGAACAGACTCAGCGCGCCTTCGGAGGGGTCGGTGGCCGGCAGCATCAGCTCGACGGCGTGGAGCATCAGACGCTCCGCGCCGCCAACCGGGCGCGGGCTGCCATACAGCGGATCGCCGAGAATCGGATGGCCGATCGCATAGAGATGCGCCCTGACCTGGTGGTGGCGACCGGTCGCCGGGATGGCCTCCACGAGATCGGCGGCCAGCAGGCGTTCGCGCACCCGGTACGCGGTGCTCGCCGGCTTCCCGCGCGGGTCGGCCGCCACGCGGCCTGAGCCGAAGGTGCGCAGCCGCAGGTCGATCTCCCCCGACGCCGCCTCCAGGCTTCCGAGCACGAGTGCCAGGTAGGTCTTGCGCACCGCGCGCTCCTCGAATGCGACGGAGAGCCGGCGGTGCGTCTCCCGGTCCTTCGCGAAGACGATGAGCCCGCTGGTGCCCAGGTCGAGCCGATGCACAACCAGTGCCGGCAGCCCCAGGTAGGCCGATACCCACGCGTGCAATGACCGGTCCTCACCCGCCGATCCATCCCGCACCGCGGGCATCCCCGACGGCTTGTCGAGGGCGATGAGCCGCTCGTCCTCGTGGACGATCCGGCCCGCGAGATCGCGCTCACCCGCGGGCGGCATCGGCCAAAAGCGACACGCAACCTGTCACGAGACGCCGATATCGGTCCTGCATGCGCGGCAACCAGGACCGGCGGTCAGGACCCCAGGAAGAGGTTCAGCCACTGCTCGAGCAGGGGTGGCGGGGGTGGCACCTCCGGCTGCGCCGCGGCGGGCGGTGCGACCTCCGATCCGGGCGGGATGATCAGGACATGCTCGCCCGGCTCGCCGAGATTGAGCAGCTTCCGCGCCTGAGCGGAGATGTAGGCGTCGGATCGCAGGTAGGTGAGCTGACGCTGGAGCGCCGCGTTCTCCGCCTCCAGCTGCGAGATCTGGGAGCGAACGGCGTTGGCCTGCTGACCGATCGACCAGCTCGCGTACACCTGGCGCCCAACCTGGATCGCCACGAACCCCCCGACCAGCACGATGACCACGAGCCAGGCCAGGCCGAACCTGGCGCCCGGCAGCGCGACTCGCCGCGGCTTCGGCGGAGGCGGGGCAGACAAATCGACGCCAGTCATCCGCAGGGCAGTCTAGCGAGCGACTTTTCCACAGCGCAACCAAAACGTGCGCAGGTTATCCACACTCGTGATAGCCTCACTCGAACAGATGTTCTGTTTCATACCTCGCGCCGGACCGGAGGGTCACATGCTTCTCGAACGACCAGCCTCGATTGAGGCCGCCATCGAGGCCCTCGTCGCGGATCCCGACCTCGCCCCGCTGCTCGCCGCCCACCGGGTCGCGGAGCCGCAGCCCCCGCGCTACGCACCATGGCCAACCTCCGTGGATGAGCGGATTCGCCGATCGCTCGCCGCTCGGGGCATCGACGCGCTCTACACGCACCAGGCGGCGGCCTTCGAGGCCGCTGAGGCGCGCCGCAACTTCATGGTCGTCACCCCGACCGCCTCCGGCAAGACGCTCTGCTACAACCTCCCGGTCCTCAACGCCGTCGCAGCCGATGCGGCCGCGCGAGCGCTCTACCTGTTTCCCACCAAGGCGCTGGCGGCGGATCAGCTCGTCGAGCTCCGGGCGCTCGCCGATGCGGGGCGCATCGCCCTGAAGACCCACACCTATGACGGCGACACGCCGGCCAACATCCGGAGCGTCATCCGCTCCGCCGGGCAGGTCGCCATCACGAATCCCGACATGCTCCACGCGGCCATCCTTCCCCACCACACGAAGTGGTTCAAGCTCTTCGAGAACCTGCAGTTCGTCGTCATCGACGAGCTGCACACCTACCGCGGCCTGTTCGGAAGCCATGTCGCCAACGTCATCCGGCGACTGCGACGGATCTGCCGGCACTACGGATCGGACCCGATCTTCATCTGCGCCAGCGCCACGATCGCGAATCCGGGTGAGCTCGCAGAGCGGATCCTCGAGGCACCTGTCGAGGTGATCGACGACAGCGGAGCCCCGCGCGGACGCAAGCACATCCTCCTCGTCAATCCCCCGGTCGCCAACGAGAACCTCGGCATCCGCAGCTCGGCGCTGTTGACGGGCCAACGGCTCGCGGCGCGGCTGATCGGGGGCGGCGTGCAGACGATCGCGTTCGCGAGGACGCGGACGGCGGTCGAGGTTCTCACCAGCTACCTGCGCGAGACCTTCGCGCCCGATCCCGGCCACCCGCACACGATCCGCGGCTATCGCGGCGGCTACCTGCCCAACGAACGCCGCGAGATCGAGGCCGGCCTGCGGGACGGACGCGTGCGAGGAGTGGTCGCCACGAACGCACTCGAGCTCGGGATCGACATCGGCAGCCTGGATGCCGCGATCAGCATCGGGTATCCGGGCACCATCGCATCCACCTGGCAGCAGCTCGGGCGCGCCGGCCGGCGGGCCGGCACCAGCGTGGCCGCACTCGTGTGCTCCTCGGCGCCCATCGACCAGTTCCTCGCGCACCATCCGGAATACCTGTTCGACTCGTCACCCGAGCACGGCCTCGTGAACCCCGACAACCTCCACGTCCTGTTGAACCACCTGCGGGCGTCGAGCTTCGAGCTGCCGGTGCCGGCAGACGAGACCTTCGGTATCGCGGAGACGCCCGCCCTCCTCGACGTCCTCGAGGAAGACGGCTTCGTGCGGCGCGCGGATGACGATCGCTACTACTGGAGCCACGAGAACTTCCCGGCGAGTGCCTTCAGCCTGCGGTCCGGCTCGCCCGAGAACGTCGTCATCATCGACACGACCGGCGATCGGCACCGGGTCCTCGGCGAGGTTGACCTCTTCGCAGCGCCGCTCCTCGTCCACGAGAAGGCGATCTACATCCACCAGGGCATCCAGCACCACGTCGACCGCCTGGACTGGGCCGAGCGCAAGGCGTACGTCACGCGCACGGACGTCGACTACTACACCGATGCCGACCTTGGCGTCACGCTCAAGGTGCTCGAGGTCCTCGACGAGGCCGACGATGGCCCCGCCGGCAAGCGCCAGCGCGGCGAGGTGATGGTCGCCTGGAAGGTGACGATGTTCAAGAAGATCAAGTACCACACCCACGAGAACGTGGGGTATGGGTCGATCTCCATCCCCGAGCAGGAGATGCACACCCACGCGTGCTGGCTCGTGCCGCCCGCCGAGCTCGTGAACCGGTACGACCGCGACACGCTCGACGGGGCGCTGATCGGGTTGGCGCGGATTGCGCGCACGACGGCTGCCCTGCTGCTGATGTCCGATCCTCGCGACATCGGGGTGCTGGCCCAGGTCCAGGCCCCGTTCACCGGACGGCCCACGCTCTATCTCTACGATGCGGTCCCCGGCGGCGTCGGACTGACGGAGCGCCTCCACACCCTCACTCGCGACCTCATCGAGGGCTGCCGCGACGCGGTGAGCTCCTGCGGCTGCGCGGACGGCTGCCCCGGCTGCGTCGGCCCGCCGGTCGAGGTCGGCCCCCGGGGCAAGGCGACCGTGATCGAGCTGCTGCGGGCAATGGCCTGACCGGCATGCGAAGCGTCGCCGAGCGGCTCGCCGAGATCCATCGCCCGCGTGCGTCACTCGGGGGTGCGCCGCGGCCGTCCCCGGAAGCCCTCCCCGACGACGGCCGTGCCGAGCGGCTGGCGCGCTGGTTCGGCGCCCGCCTCTCGGGCGGAGCCGGGTCTGCGGTCGTCGTGGAGCGGAGCGTGGAGTTGCCGGCCGATGCCGCCGAGCGAGTGCGAGCCCTGCCGCCGGCCACCTATTTCGACACGGAGACGACGGGGCTCTCCACCGGCGCAGGCACCGTCATCTTCCTCGCCGGGCTCGGGGTACTGCGTGGGACGCGATTCGACGTCCAGCAGGTCCTCCTCCCCGACTATCCGCACGAGCCGAGCCTGCTGCGGCACGTGTCGCGCCAGCTGGCCGCACGCCCGAGGATGGTGACCTACAACGGCCGGTCATTCGACCTGCCGCTGCTCACCTCGCGCCTCACCCTCCATGCCCTCTACACGGAGCTGGCGGCCCTGCCCGAGGGTCATGACGACCTGCTGCCGGTCGCACGTCGACTGTGGCGCCGATCCCTGGGCAGCGCACGGCTGGGGAGCATCGAGCAGGGGGTGCTCGGCGTCCGGCGCGGGTCGGACTGCCCGAGCAGCGAGGTACCCGAACGCTACTTCGGCTACCTGCGCGGCGACGCGCCGGAGCTGCTCAGGCGGGTGCTGGATCACAATCTGCAGGACATCGTCTCGCTGGCGTTGATCGAGGCGGAGCTCGTCCGGCTGCGCTCGGGCGGATGGCGCGACGCGCCGATGCTCGACCCACGCGGGATGGCGGTCGAGCTCATGCGCCACGACGCCTTCGACGATGCGCTCGCGCTCCTCGAGCGAGGAAGCTACGGCGTCACCGATCCTGGCGAGGTGACCGGCATTCGCAGGCTCGCCACCCGCCTCCTGCTCGCGCGGGGCGAGGTGGCCCGCGCCGAGGCGCTGTGGACCGCCGGCACGCGCCGTGCATCGCTGGATGCGGCCGCCGCCTGGATCGAGGTCGCCCGCATCCGCGAGCGCCACCGCGGGGACCTCGGCGGCGCGCTGGAGGCGGCGGCGAACGCCTCGCGGGTCCTGGACCTCGTCTTCGCACTCGGTCGCGGTGGCAGCCTCGCCGACGTGGGACGGACTCGACTGCGCGTTGAATCCCGGCTCCGGCGCCTTCGCCGCTGGCATGCAGCCGCCGCCCGTCGAGCAGAGCGAGCCGCGCGGGCGGAACGGGCGCGGGCGGAACGAGCCTCGATTACGTCTCGCGACGTCCCTCGAGCATCGTCGCCACCAGCGCCATCGCCGTCTTCACCTGCCGGCTGAGCTCGGCATGCGACGCGGGAGCCGCCGGAAGGCCGACCATCATCCCTGCCGCGAAGACGTCCCCGGCCCCGATCGTCGACACGCCGTCGATGCGGCGCGCGACCGCCACCCGCCACGCGGGCTCGGATCGCGTCAGGCCCCCGGCGTCGAGCCACGCGCCGTCGATGCCATCGGTCACGATCAGGGTCGGGTGGGAGCCGAACCTCGCCCGCATGGCATGAAGCTGCGTCGGCGGATCGGCGCCGTCAGCCGCCAGGTCCTCGCGGCTGGCGAGCAGCAGCTCGAAGCCACGCAACTGCTCCACGAGGGCGGCCGGCAGCGAACGCAGCGGCAGGGGCCTGACCGAACGCCCCGCCTCGAGCCGCCGCAGCCAGCCCTGCAGGACGGCCCCGCACCGCGCCCCCGGGTACGACTGACCGGCGAGATCCACCGCCAGCTCGTCGGCGACCGGCAGGTACAGCACGAACGATGGCCGGATCGCGAGCGGGGCGCACTCGAGCCGACGGCCGGACCCGGTGAACCGCAACTGCCGCCCGGTCGGTCCTTCGGCGTGCTCGAAGCCGATCGAGCGCTCCACCGCATCCACCTGCACGACCGCGACGAGCTCCCTGATCTCGCGCACAGCCTCTCGCGCCTGCGGCTCGTTCCCCACCGAGAGCACCGCACCCACGCGCCAGTCGGCCCCGGCGGTGGCGCGCGCCGCGTGGAGGACTGATCCGCCCGCCGCCAGGGACCCGTCGGGCAGGCGGTCGATCGTGAGGCCACCGACCAGGAGGAGGTCGAGGCCCGTCATCGGCGGCTGGGTCTGCATCGGTCTATCATCGGCGGGCCATGCGACTCTACTTCTACGAGCTCCATGAGGGGCCCACCGACCTGATGACGGACGCGCTCCTCGTCAGCGAGCGGGATCACACGCCGGAGGCGTTCGCGGACATCGTGAAGGCCGCGCGCGGTGCCGTCCTGGAAAGCTACGAGGAGGACACGCTCGTCGAGGCCGTGGCCCGCGAGCTCGAGCGCCATCATGGGTTCACGTACATCGGCGACGAGAAGCTGCGAGCCAGCATGAGCGTCGGCCACCAGGCCGAGGACACCTACCTCGTGGACCAGTCAGACGACTACCGCAGCGTCGTGGCCGAGCTCGACCGCAGCTCCTAGCGGGAGACGTTGAAGAGCACCTCGATCACGTCCCCGTCCCGCACCTCGTAGGTCTTTCCCTCCGACCGCAGGACCCCGCGACGGCGCGCCTCGGCCAGGCTGCCGCTCGCGATGAGGTCGTCGAAGGTCACGACCTCGGCACGGATGAAGCCGCGCGCGAGGTCGGTGTGAATGGCGTCCGCGGCGTCTACCGCGGTTGCGCCGGTCCGCAGCGTCCACGCCCGACATTCGTCATCGCCCGCGGTGAAGAAGCTGAACAGCCCGAGCAGCCGATACGTGAGCCGGATCACCCGCCCGCGGCTGGCCTCCCCAATCCCAAGGTCCGTCATGAAGGGCGCGGCATCCTCGGCGCTCAGCTCGGCGATCTCCGCCTCGATCTTGGCGGCCAATGCCACGACGTCACTGTGCGGCTGCGCATACCGCTCGCGCCCGGTCTCCGCGAGACGTGGCGCCTCCGGCAGGCGCTCCTCCCCGATGTTGAGGACCACGAGGACCGGTTTCTGGGTCAGGAATCGGTATCCGCGGAGCCGATGCTCTTCGTCTTCAGTGAGCGGCAGTGAACGCAGCGGCTCGTCCTTCGTGAGGTGGGCCTCGAGCCGCTCAAGCAGCTCCTCCTCGATCGCGTTCTGCTCTCGCTCCGTGGGCGTCCCGTGCCGTCCGGTGGTCCGCAGCCGTTCGAGCCGCTTCTCGATGACCCCCAGATCGGCAACGGTGAACTCGAGGTCGAGCGACTCGACGTCGCGCCACGGGTCGGCGGTGGAAGCCTGGGCGGGATCCTCGAAGCCGCGGGCGACGTGCAGCAGCGCATCCGCGTTGCGGATCTGGGCCAGGACATCGGGCTGCACCGTCCCTTCGCGGGTCGCGCCGGCAGGGATTGCGACGTCGACGTACGTCACGTCCGCCGGGGTCGTCTTCCGCGGATGGAAGAGCGCCGCCAACTGATCGAGTCTGTCGTCGGGCACCTTGACGACACCGATGTTCGGGGCCGCACGACCGCCCGAGAAGCCGCCGGTCTCCGCCCGTCCACCGGTCAGCGCGTTGAAGACCGTCGTCTTGCCGCTCCCCGGCAGGCCAATGATCGTGACCTGCATCCGGCTAGTACCCGGCCTCCAGGTCCACGACGTTCTCCAGGGGCTGGCCGGCCGCAAACCGCCGGAGGTTGTCGACGAAGAGGTCGAGCGACCGAGCGACGACGCGATCGCCCGACCAGCTTGTGTGGGGGGTGATGATCACGTTGGGCATCTCGTAGAGCGGGGATTCGGCGGACAACGGCTCCTCGGTGAAGACGTCGAGGACCGCGCCGCCGATCCAGCCCGACTCGAGGGCGCGCCGCAGAGCCTGCTCGTCGAGCAGCCGCCCGCGCGCGACGTTGATGAGCCACGCATCCTCGCGCATCTCGAGCAGCTGCGCGGCGCCGATCATCCCGGCCGTCTCTTCGGTGAGCGGCGCCGCAATGACGACCATGTCGGACTGGCGCAGGAGATCGTCAAGCGCGTCGACCGGCAGCAGCTCGACGTTCTGCAGGCCACCGGTACCACGCTCGGGCCGGCGGCGAGTGGCGACGACCCGGGTGCCGAACGGGGCCACCAGGCGTGCGATCTCCGCGCCGATGCTCCCGTAGCCCACGATGCCGATCGTCACCCCGGCCAGCTCGCGTCCCGGGAGGGGCTGCCACGTCCGCTCCCGCTGCAGCTCGATCAGCTGGGGGAGGTGCCGGGCGATGGCCAGGCACATCATGACAACGTACTCGGCAATCGGTGCGCTGAACACGCCGCGGGCGTTCGTGACGATGAGCCCGCGGGCGCGAACCGCGGGCGTGGCGACCCGATCAACGCCGGCCGAGAACGAGTGAATCCATTCGAGGCGCGGGGCGCGACCCAGGAGGTGGTCGAGCACCGCCGCGGGGAGCCCGCCACGCAGCAGCACCCGCGCCTGGTCGAGTGACGCCTGTGCGTCATCGTGGACCAGCCCGTCCCGTGAGATGGGGACCACTCGTACGCCACTCACCTCCTCGATGCGGCCGGTCTGCTCGCTGGTGAGCGGCCGCCCGAAGATGGGCGTGGCAAGGACCGCGATCTCGCTCCCGCTCAGCCGTCGCCCTCCCCGCCACGCTCGATGCGCGCGATCCACGTCGCAGGGTCGCGAATCTCGGCGAGGCTAGGCAGCCGTTCGGGACCCTCCCAGACTTTTTGCAGGAATGCTCCGCCGCGGCGCGCGATAACCGCGTCCGCGAAGCGTTCGCCGGCCTCGTACTGCTCCATCTTGAGGTCCAGGCCGGTGACCCGCAGGATCGCCCGATCCAGCGTCCCGCGCGCTTCGTGCCGACGCTCGAAGCGTTCGTGAAGCTGCGTGAACCCCGGGAGCAGCCGCTCGCCGGCGGCATTCATGACGTGGTTCGAATATCCCTCCAGGAGCGACATCAGGGCCTGGGTCTTCTGGAACGTCGCCAGCTGGTTTGGCGTCAGCATCCGCTCGAGCCAGTGGCCCGATCCGCGACGCGCCATCGCGGAGCGCAGCCTGCCGCCGATCCCCCCCGATTCGGCAACGAGTTGCTCCACGGTCTCGTGCACGAGCGACGCGAAGTGCTCCCGGAGCCACGGGTACGCCTCGAATTCGAAGGCGTGGGTGGCCTCGTGAAGGGCGATGAAGGTCCGGAACTCGTCGAGCGGTACGCGCAGCGCTGTCGCGGTGGCAACGATGTTCGGCTCCACGAAGTGCAGCCGACCTCGGGTCCCCGGGTTGGCGGCGAGCAGGCTGACGTCGTATTGCCCCAGCACCTTGCGGGCGAGGAAGGCGAGGAGCAGCCCGATCTGCTGGTTCGACAGGCTGCGGTTCAGGATCCGCGCCAGCGCCCTGCCCGGGGTGTCGGCCCCGTGGGTCGATTCGTTGATGAGCTCCTCTACCCGCCCGAAGAGCGATTCGAAGGTGGCGAGGTTCAGCTCCACCCAGCCCCAGCGATCGATGACCGCCGGCTCCTCGAGGGCGCGTGGCAGCTCGGCGCCGATCTCCTCCGCCACGATCGGCTCGATCCCCACCAGGGCGCGACGGTAGAACGCCTCCGCCTCCTCGCGATATTCGGCCGTCAGCGGCGCCCCGGCACGACCGAGTCGCCGGCGCGCGATGTCGCGCACCGCGTCCCAGTCGATGAGGCGAGTGCCCGCGCGGCGCAGCAGCTCCCGCTGGGCGACGCTGGCGCCCATCGCCAGCAGCCCGCCCACCACGAGGCCCATGCCCACTCGGCTCGCGTTGCGTGCCATGGATCGAAAGTCTAGTCGGCCGTCAGCTCGGCCGCCTCGACGGCCGGGAGGCTGGCACCGAACAGACGGGGAGCGACCCGCATGAAAGCATTGATATCGCCAGTCGAGGCGACCCGGTGCGCGACGCCGGTCCCGTGGGGGGCGCGCGCGCCGAGCGCGTCGAGCAGATCCTCGGCCGCCAGCGCGGTCGTGAACGCGGAGTCGACGACCGCCACCCGGGGGCCCACCACCGCCTCGATGATTGGCCGCAGCAACGGGTAGTGGGTGCACCCGAGCAGCAGGGTGTCGATCTCGGGGTCGCCGGCGAGCAGTGACCCGAGATAGCTGCCCACCGCCTCCTCCGCGCGGGGACCGTCGAGCTCGCCGGCCTCGACGAGCGGCACGAGGTCCGGGCACGCCTGCTGGGTGACTCGCACGCGGGCATCGGCCTCGCCAATGGCGTCCGAATAGGCTCCGGACCTGACCGTCCCGAGCGTGGCGATCACGCCGACGTGGGCGGAGCGCGTCGACGCGGCGGCGGCGACGGCGCCCGGTCGAACCACGCCCAGCACCGGCACCGGCGAGGCTGCGCGCACTGCCGGGAGCGCCTGCGACGTCGCCGTGTTGCAGGCGAGGACGAGCAGCTTGACGTCCTGGGACGTCAGCCAGCGCACGCCCTCGAGCGTGAAGCGTCGCACCTCGTCGGCGGGGCGAGGACCGTATGGGGTCCGTGCGTTGTCCCCGAGGTAGATCGTCGACTCGTCCGGCAGCCGGCGGCGCAGCTCCGCAAGGACGGTGAGGCCGCCAACGCCGGAGTCGAAGACGCCGACCGCGCGGGGATCAGATCGCGAGGCGATCACCGAGCCTCAGGATCGCGCCAGCGCCGGGCCGCGAAGGGCGAGGTGCTCAGCCAGTGATCCGGCCAGGCGCCTGACCCCGACCGAGATCGGCGCATCCGGGCTGGACGAGACGAAGGCGATCCCCTCGTTGTTGGCGGTCAGCACCAGGCGTCCGTCGGACACCACCTCGAAGTCGATGGCGCGACCGAGGGCCTCCTGGAGATCGGCCTTTGAGAAGCCACCGGCGGCGTCCGACCGATTCAGGACCGTGGCGAGCTTGGTCGCCGGATAGCCGATGGCGTTGAATGCCTCGCCCGCCATGGCCAGCCCACGGATGGCCATCGCGTCGTAGGTGAGCACCTGGAGGATCAGGTCCGATGCGTCGAGGAAGACGAGGACATCGTCGGAAAGCGCTGCGCGGGTATCGATCACCACGAACTCGTACAGCTGGCGCAGGATGCTGAGCGCCTTCTCGACGTCTCGAACGGTCACCATCTCCGCCATCTCGACCCGGGGCGGCGCCAGCAGTACGTCGATGCCGGCGGCATCCTTCCACACGACCTCCTGCACGTCCGACTCGCGGATGCGGTCGGTCGGGAGGTTCACGATCGATGGTGCGCCGGCCGGGACCCGCAGCAGGCCGCGCAGGTCAGAGAACTGCATCGATCCATCCACGAGACACACGCGGTGCTCGCTGCCGAGTGCGATCGCGAGGTTGTAGGCGAGCGTGGTGCGTCCCACGCCGCCCTTTGGCGAGAAGAGACTGACCACCAGCGAGCGCTCGTGAGCAGCCTCGACCGACCGATCCTCGTAGGTCTTGCGCACGATCGTGGTGAGGTCGAACCCGGAGAACGGCATCGTCAACACCGCGTCGATGCCGTGGTCGGGGTCCTCGTGCACCGGGTTCTGGGGGACGGTGAGAACGATGATGCCGACCTGCGGCTCGGCACGGCGGATCGCATCGGCCACCTGCTTGCCGGAAGTCCGGCCCTGCAGGAGCGCATCCACGATCACGACGTCGGGCTTGTACTCGTCGGCCGCAGCCACCGCTCGATCGCCCTGGGTGACGACCTCGAGCATCCTGATCTGCGACTGTGCCTGGAGCAGCGCACGCATGTGCGCCGCCACCTGCGGCACGTCCTCCACGACCAGGAGCCGGATCTGCTCAGCTACCACTCATCACCTCATGCGGCGCCACTGCCCTCGACTCGCCGGGCGACGACGATGCGCCGGTCGCTGGCCGAATCCAGCGGCTCCAGCTCATGCGAACCGTAGGTGAGCTCCACCGCCAGGTCGGCTTCCCGGACGAGCGCCGTCAGCGCTTCCCGTGATGGATACCAGAGCCGATAGCTGGCTGGAAGCCGCGCTATCGTACCATCGGGTCCTGTCACGTCCGCCAGCGTCGAGAAGAGCACGCGAACACCCTCGGGCGCCGCGCGGCGCGCCAGTTGGCTTCTCCGCACGACCGTCCGGCCGTTGAGCTCGCGAGTCCAGTCCACCGAGAGCGGCAGGTCGCGGGTCGGGAGTTCACCGGGCCCGACGTCATCGAGGATGAGCACGCCATCGGGAAGCAGCCGGCGTCGGGCGCCCTGCAGCAACGCGATCGCCTCGTCGGGGCCGTCGAGGTGTGGGAGCAGACCGACGGCGACGATCAGCCGGAAGCGGAGGCGCGGATCCGGAATGGCCACCTCCAACCGCCGCGCGTCGCCGAGCGCGAGGCGCAGGCGGCCTGCCTCGCGGGCGCGGCGCAGAACGTCGCTGGCGTCCACTCTCCTTTCCGCCCGTCGCAGCAGGGCCGGTGAGCCATCCAGGCCGAGCAGTGGCCGCGCCCCACCCGCCAGCAGGCTGAGAAAGAGCCGGCCGGATCCACAACCGAGATCGAGGGTCGGTCCCTGCGAGCGGCGCGCGATCTGCCGATAGAAGGCGAGGTCCACCACGACCTCGTCATGCTCGAGGTCATAGATCTCGGCGAGCAGGTCCGCATCGGTTGGCTGTGCGCTGAAGATGTCTGCCGTCACGCGCGCCCCTCAGGCACTGTCGAGCGAGCGGATGCCGAACCACTCCACGACGCCCGCGATGAGCAGGATGAACAGGACCGCCGGCGGGGAGAGCGCGTTTCCCAGCCGCAGTCCGCCCGCTACCGCGATCAGCGCCCCCAACAGCGTCCCGCGCCGCAGCGCGCGCGCCCACGCGCCGCGAAAGGCGATCCCGCGCCGAAATGCGAATTCGGCCAGGAAGGCGAAGGGAATGCCAAGCAGCGCCGCGGCAATCGCGGCCAGCGCAATGACGATCGCCTGGTTGCGCCCCGCGTCCGGACATGACTGTCCGGGCAGCTCCTGGGGACAGGCGCCCGACGCGAAGACCACGAGCGCGGTGGCAGTCAGCAGCGCAAGACCGACGAGCCCGATGACCGCCAGGCGGCTGCCACGGGTCATGGCCCTGGCGGGTCAGCGCGCGGCGTCAGGGCAGATCTCCCGGAACGGGCAGTACCCGCAGCGCATGGCAGACGGCGTCGCTTCGAAGCGCCCGGCGCGGATCCCGGAAGCCACGGCGGACACCTGCTCCACGGCGCGGGAGAGCCGGGACGCACCGGGCTCGGCGCGACCGACCAGGCCCGACTCGAGGAAATGGAGTGCGACCTCGCCGGGCGGGCTGCCGTGCTGCGCCTCGTAGGCGAGCGCATAGATCGACAGCTGCAGCGAATCGCGAGCACGACGGTTCGCCGTTGCCGGATCGCGCACGTCGCTCGACTTGTAGTCGGTGATCCGCACAGTCCCGTCCGGATCGCGATCCACGCGGTCGTACCGTCCTCGCACGCGATCACCGCCAATCGAGACGCTGAACTCCTGCTCCACGCCGATCGGGTGGGCCGGGTCCTGCTCCTGTTCGCTCCAGAATCGAGTCAACGCGTCCCGGGCGGCGGCCTGGCGCGCCACCTCGTGCTGGCGGGTGAGGAAGCCAACCGACTCCCAGTTCGCGTCAAGCTCGGCGAGGAGCGCCGGGAGCGGCATCGCTCTGCCGGCCATCTGCGCGCGGTGGTAGGCCTGCGCCGCGGCATGCAGTGCGCGGCCGTAGACGAGCTGGTGAGACGGAGGCGTCGGGATCCGGATCACGTGCGCGTAGCGGTAACGAGCGGGACATTCCTGGTAATCACTCACCTGCCCGTAGCTCAGCGAGAGCGGCCGATCCGCCAGCGATGGCCGAAGCGTGCCACGGGCCGGTTTTCGCGAGGGCCGCTCGTTCCGACCCAAGCGTTCCGCGGCGCTCGGACGAAGTGCGTCGAGCGAGGTCGCCGGCGGCATATCCAACGCTTCGAGAACGAACGGGCTCAGCCGCCGTGCGGTTCGGCCCCCGTAGTCGTGCGCCCACGAGAGCACGAGCTCCTCGCGAGCGCGCGTCATTCCCACGTAGAAGAGCCGCCGCTCCTCCGCGAGATGGTGGTCGGTATCGGGGGCCGGCTCGCTGACCAGCTCGACCGGCAGTGGCAGGCGATCCCCGCGCGATCGCGTCGGGAAGCGGTCGTCGACGAGGCCGGCCATGTAGACGCGGGGGAACTCCAGGCCCTTGGCCTTGTGGTACGTCAGGACGTGCACCGCGTCCGATCCCTCGGCCTCCACGTCCGCCGTCGAGGGGTCATCCCCTGCCTCGATCAGCGTGTCGATCTGCGCCACGAGGAACGGAAGCCGGTCGTCGCGCAGGAGCGCCGACTGGCGGCGCACGATCTCGAACAGCCGCGCCACGTTCGCCAGCCGCTCCTCGCCGCTCTCGCGAGCCTCCGCGGCGAGGCGGCCGAGCCAGCCGGAGGCGGTGAGGAAGTGGTAGAGCAGCTCGCCGGTCGTCCGTTCCACACTCAGCAGACGGTGCTGATCCAGCGTGGCGACGAGGCGCTCGACGGTCGCGACGCTGCGCCTGCCGAACGGCGCCTCGGCGGGCGCGGCGACCGCCTCGCGAAACGCCGTCTCGAGCGGGACCCGTCGCCGCGATGCGGCGTTCAATGCGCGTGTGACGTCGCGCGGGTCAAGCCCGAACAGCTCGGAGGTTGCGAGGTCGTAGCAGCTCACCGAGTCGCTCGGATCGTTCACCGCTCGCAGGAAGCTGACGAGGACACGAACCTCGGGCTGCCGGTACAGGCCGGCGGTGCCGGAGAAGCGCCACGGCACGCGAGCCATGTTCAGGGACCGCAGGAACGGCTCCGCGTCCCGATTGGCGCGCACGAGTATGGCGTGCTCGCCCGGCCGCGCGCCGCGCCGGATGGACGCCGCGATCCGCTCGGCCACGGCATCGGCCTCATCGGTACCGGTATCGAACGTCAACAGCTCGATGGGCGTCGAGCTCGGCGCGGCACCCGGAAATCGCGCGCGCGCGGTCAGTCGCTTGTCGAGACCCTCGCGGACTTCGAGCCGCTCCGGGTTGTTGTGACCGATCAGTCGGTACGCCGCATCCAGGATCGGCTGCCGGCTGCGAAAGTTGTCGGTCAGCACGACCCGCGTGGCCCGCGGATACGCTTCGCGAAACCCGAGGATGTTGCTGAGGGCGGCCCCGCGGAAGCGGTAGATGCTCTGGTCGTCGTCACCGACCACGGTGACGTTCGCGTCCGCGGTACCCGCGATCAGCTTCACCAGCTCGAACTGCGTGTGGTTCGTGTCCTGGAACTCGTCAACGAGGATGTAGCGGAAGCGAGCGCGCTCGGCCTCGAGGATTCCCGGGTGCTCGCGGAGCAGGCGGAGTGCGAGGCTGACCTGGTCACCGAAGTCAATGCGGTCCGTGCTCCGCATCAGTGCCTCGTAGGCTTCGTAGAGCGCCGCCAGCTCAGCCTGGCGGGCGGCTTCCTCGGCGAGCGCCGCATTTTGCGGCTCGGCGGCCGCCCGCTCGGCAAGGGCATCCGCCGCGCGCCGGTAGTCCGCCGGCGTCACATCCTCGTCGCGCGCGCGGCTGATGAGCGTCACGAGCGCGCTGAGGAATCGGGTCGGGTTGCCGAGCGGCCTGAATCGCTCGAGCGGCAGGTCGAAGAGGTGCTCACGGAGGAAGATCACCTGCTCGGCCTGCGACAGAACCGTCGTTCGATCGGACAGCCCCGCCTCCAGCGCATGCTCCCGCAGGAGTCGGTCTCCAAAGGCGTGGAACGTGCTGATCACGGTGTCCGTGTACCCGTAGGGCACGAGTCGATCGACGCGCTCGGTCATCTCCAGCGCCGCCCGATCGGTGAAGGTCAGGGCCAGGATCTCGGAGGGAGCGGCGAGCTTCTCCGCAATGAGCCAGGCGATACGCCGGGTGATGACCGTGGTCTTCCCGGTGCCGGCCCCGGCCACGATCAGCAGCGGACCGTCCCCGTGCGTCACCGCCTTCCGTTGCCGGCGGGTGAGGTCCGCGAGCAGAGGCGGCTGGATGCGGAGGTGGGGCCGCTCGCGCCGCGGCGCTGCCGACACCAGCTCCTCGAAGATCGGGAGCTGATTGGGTGACGGCACGACCGCTGGCACGTCGGCGATGGTATCCCAGGCGGTACTCACACCGCGGTTATCGCGCGCTTATCGGACAGGTTGAATGTCCGGATCGAAGTCCGACCTCAGCGGCTCGCGCCCTCGGCAGCGTCATGGACGGCGATCTCGATGGCCCGGACCTCCTCGTCGGAGAGCGCGTGCGAGGAGGTCCCACCCTCGACCGGCTTCGCGAACACTCGCGTCCCGGTCCGCCCATGCAGGCTGCTGATGACGAGGCCATTGCGTCGGCCGTCCAGCAGCGCAATCGCAAAGCTCTGGTCCGAGCCCGTGTCCTCGAATGGGTTGAAGCGGACGAGGCCCACGTGCTGCAGGCTGGCGGCCGTGCGGAGCACGAGATCCTCCTGCACGGCGTCGAGCTCAGTCAGCCGCCGGCCGATCGCCTCGGCTCGTCCCACCTGGCCATCGAGGACCTCGGCCAACGAACCGGCTGCGCCATCACCCACCAGGGAGCGGTACCCCCGCACCGCACGTCCCAGGCGCAGTGACTGGAGGATGACCACTGAAAGCAGGATCACGAGCAGGATGCCAAGGATGGCGACGACCAGCGCCAGGTTGTCGGACAGCATCCGGTTGAGGTCGGCCACGACGCGCCTCCTCGCCCCCGTTCAGCGAGATTCGGGCACGCATCGGCATCGCGGGGTCCGCCGAAGCGGCTGGTATGATACCGCCCCCCGGGGTCGCCTCCCCTCGCGGCGGCGCGCCTCGATCAATCGCATCCGCCGAACACGAGAGCTCATGGCCCGAAAATCAAACCGATCCTCCAGCCGCCGCGGGCGCCAGCGTCGTCGTCAGCGTCCGCCGCTTCGCCCACCCGTCCCGCAGCCGGCACCGCTCAGCGGCGACGAAGCCGGGAGCGCGGCGGCCGAGGAGCCAGCCCGCGAGCGGCCACCCGCGCCCGTAAGCCCATCGCGTCCGCGCAACGCGGCTGCCCGCGGTCAGCTGGCCGGACCATCGCGCCTGTCCGAGCGCGCCATCGCCGAGTATCACTACGTCCAGCGCGACCTGCGCAACATCGGCGTCCTGATGGTCATCATGGCCATCACCCTGGCCGCCGCCGCGGTGATCGTGAACGTGCTGGGGATCGGCCAGGTCTAGGGGCCGAACTCGAGCACGAGCTGCGGGGCAGTCGCTCCAGACTCGCGGCTTGAGAGCCGGACGTTGGTCGAGTTGATACCGGACATGGCGAGGCTCAGGCTGCTGCCGCCCAGCAGGGCGGTGACGTCGACGCTTGTCCAGGAGTTGGCGCTGAATGAGCCGGAGCTACCGATGCTGGTGCCCACCGACGGCGCGTTGGTCGCGGTGATCCCCAACTCGGTCCAGGCGCCGGCCACCCCGCCCACGGTGTAGCCGGCACTCGAGGCGCTGTTGGCGTAGACGCGCAGGGTGGCCCTGGTGATCGTGCCCGACACGCCGGAGAGGTCGAAGCGCAGATAGCTCTGGACGGTTGGCGAGCCGTCGAAGCGAAGCGAAGTCGAGCTGCCGTAGTTCGATGTCGGATTCGAGGCGTCGACGTAGGCGTCAGCGACCGCCGTGAGGGTTAGCGGACCCTGCTGGACCGCGCCCGTGGTGGCCGTCCGTGGGCCTACCAGGTTGGAGTGGTTGCCGGCCGCGTCGCGAGCCCAGATCGTGTAGCTGTACAGCGTGGCGGGCGTCAAGCCGGTGTCCGGGTAGCTGACCGCGCCCGGGCCGAGGACCACGAGCGGGACGAGGGAGCCGTTGCGGAAGATCTCATAGCCGGTGACGGCGACGTTGTCGCTCGACGCGCCCCAGGCGAGATTGACCGAGGTCGTGCCGCCGGGGGTGGCGGTGAAGCTCGTCGGGTCGCTCGGCGGCGTGCCGTCAGGGTTGACGGTGATCGTGGCGGTGGCAGCCGGCGAGCTCGGACCGGCGGCGTTGGTGGCGACCAGGCTGACGAGTTGGGGCCCGGTGGTCGTCCACGTGTGGCTCGGGTTCTGCAGGGTGGAGGTTCCTCCATCACCGAAGGTCCAGCTCCACGAGGTGGGCGACCCCGAACTCGTGTCGGTGAAGCTGACCGGCAGGCCGGCGGTGATCGTCGTCGCCGACGCGGTGAACGAGGCGGTGGGTGGTGGCGGTGGCGGCCCGCCAGGGTTGACGGTGATCGTGGCGGTGGCAGCCGGCGAGCTCGGACCGGCGGCGTTCGTCGCGACGAGGCTGACCGTGTAGGGTCCGGCGGCGGACCAGGTGTGGCTCGGGTTCTGCAGGGTGGAGGTTCCTCCATCACCGAAGGTCCAGCTCCACGAGGTGGGCGACCCCGAACTCGTGTCGGTGAAGCTGACCGGCAGGCCGGCGGTGATCGTCGTCGCCGATGCCGTGAACGAGGCGGTGGGCGGCGGCGGCGGCCCGCCCCCGAGCTCGAGAACAAGCTGGGGGGCGGTGGCTCCCGACTCGCGGCTGGACAGCTTGACGGCGGTCGAACTGATCCCGGACAGGGCTAGGCTGAGGTTGCCGGCGCCGAGCAGGGCGGTGACGTCGACGCTTGTCCAGGAGTTGGCGCTGAATGAACCGGAGCTGCCGATCGCGGCGCCCACTGGCGGGGCGTTGGCCCCGTTGATCCCAGTCTCGGTCCAGCTGCCGGCCACTCCACCCACGGTGTAGCCGGCACTCGAGGCGCTGTTGGCATAGACGCGCAGGGTGGCCTTGGTGATCGTGCCCGACACACCGGAGAGGTTGAAGGCCAGGTAGCTGCGCACAATCGGCGAGGAATCGACGCGCAGGGCGGTCGACGTCCCATAGTTCTTGGTCGCCTGTGATGTGTCGACGTAGGCGTCCGCGACCGGCGTCAGGGTGGTCGTTGCCGAGCTGGCGGGCGTGGTGACGAGCGCGGCCAAGGACGGAGCCGAATGGTTGCCGGCGGCGTCGAATGCGTCAACCGTGTAGCTGTACGTCGTCGAGGGGCTCACGGTCAGGTCGCTGAACGAGGTGGCTGTCGGTCCGTTGGTGGTGCCGACCGAGGTCCCGTTGCGATAGATCGTGTACCCGGTCACGCCGACGTTGTCCGTGGAGGTCGTCCAGGCCACGTCGACCCGGCCGGAGGACGGCGCCGTTGCCGACGTGATGGCGGGGACTGTCGGCTTCGAGGTGTCGCCGCCGCCACCGCCACCGCCGCCGCTCGCGTGGCAGGTTCCCGAACCGGCATCGGTGAAGGTCTTTCCTGCTTCAGGGACGAACTGCCAGTCGTAGCCCGTGGGATGCAGGGTCATCCCCAGCACGCCAAAGGTCGAGTTGTTGCGGACCTGGCTGTTGGCTGCGGTCGACGCGAAGCTCGTCAGGTTGGCCCCGCCGGTCCCCACGATGAATTCACGGATGCCATTCGCCGGGTCCGCTGAGCCGGTCGGCGTCTGCGGAGCGAAACGCTCGTAGACGTGGTCGTGGCCGTTGAGGACCACGTCGGCATGGTGGGCATAGAGGATCTGCCACATGGCATTCGAGTTGCTCGATGCGCGCCCGCCGGAGCTGAAGAGCGGGATGTGGAAGAAGGCCAGCGTGCACTGGTTGGGGTGGGCGTCCAGATCCGCGGCCAGCCACTTCCCCTGCGGGCTGTTCGCCGAGCAGCCCCCGACCGACGAGCACTGGGTATTCAGCGCGACCAGGTGCCAGGCGCCGATGTTGAAGCTGTAGTAGCCCCTGGTCGGGTCACCCGCCGCGCTGCCGTAGTACCGGTAGTAGCCGGCCGCGTTCGCATTCGAGGCATCACACCCGGTGCTGGCTCCGGAGCCCCCATTGGTGAGGTACTCGTGGTTGCCGACCGAGGGATAGGTGATCGACTTCACGCGGCCCCAGCTCGGGCCGTACGAACCGACGAAGGCCTGGTAGCTGCCGCAGTAGTACTGGTCGTCGCCCAGCGCCAGCACCGCGGTCAGCCCAGCATTCACCAGGAGATTGGAGGTGGCGCCCTGCCGGCAGCCATTCGAAACGCCCTGCCCGCCGTTGAACTTCGAATCGGCGGGGTCGCAGGCGATATCGCCGGCCGCCGCGATCACGGGATCCGACCCGGCGGCAGCCACCACGGTCTGGACCGTGGGCTGAATGGGCGCCGCGGAGACGACGAGCGGGATGGGTCCGGCAACGACGGCGAACACCAAGCCGAACGCGGCGCACAACGCGCCCAGACGACCACGGTCCCTCCGTCGCGTCACCCTGGCCCTCTACTCCTCGTGTCCCACCCACCAGAGCAAACCTGGCGGCAGCCGACCCGTCGCGCGGAACCATGCTCTATCGCTGGGTTCGCTGTCAACGAAAATCTAGCAGGAAACGAGCGGGGTCTACCCTGATTTTCGCCGCGACTCGAGGCGAGCCCGGCGCAATCGCTGCAGCCGCTCCCCGATCGCTCCCTCAAGCCCCTGGTCGGACGGCTCGTAGAAGACGTGCCCCACCAGCTCGTCGGGAAGGTACTCCTGATCGACGTCCGCCCCCTCGTAGTCATGTGGATAGCGGTAGCCCTTCCCATATCCATATTCACGCGACAGGCGCCGATGGGACGACGGACGAAGGTGGAGCGGGACCGGCCTGCGGCCGTGCTCCTCGACATCGGCCAATGCCGCAAAGTACGCCGCGCCCGCCCGATTCGACTTCGGAGCCGATGCGACATACGCGGCCGCCTGCGCCAGCGCGTACTGCGCCTCCGGGAGGCCGATCATCTCCACCGCCTGCATGGCGGCCACCGCCACCTGCAGCGCACGCGGATCCGCGTTTCCCACGTCCTCGCTGGCGGCGATCACGATCCGCCGGGCGACGAAGGTCGGGTCTTCCCCCGCCGCGATCATGCTCGCGCACCAGTAGAGAGCCGCATCCGGATCGTTCCCTCGCATGCTCTTGATGAAGGCCGATGCCGCCTCGTAGTGCTCGTCGCCCACCCGGTCGTAGGCCAGGAGGCGCTCCTGTGCGGCCTCCGCGACCTGCTCGGCGGTGAGGGTCGCCGAGAGTCCCGCCGCGGAGGCGGTCGCCTCGAGCACGTTGAGCGCCTGCCTGGCATCGCCTCCCGACAGGTCGAGGAGGCTCGCCATCGCCGCATCCTCGAGCGTCACCCTCCCCGCCAGGCCCCGTTGCTCGCGCAGGGCACGCTCGACGATGGCGCGCAGCTCCGCCTCGTCGAGGGGCTCGAGGCGATAGACCCGCAGCCGCGAGAGGAGCGGCGAGTTCACCTCGTAGTATGGGTTCTCGGTCGTGGCCGCCACCAGACGGATCGTCCCGTCCTCCACATGCGGCAGCAGGGCATCCTGCTGAGCCTTGTTGAAGCGATGGATCTCGTCGATGAAGAGGACGGTCATCACTCCCTGATCGCGGGCAGCCGCGGCCTCGGCAAAGATCCGGCGAAGATCCGCCACGCCGCTCGTCACCGCCGAGAGCTGGCGCCAGGAGCCCTGCGCCCGCTCGGCCAGCAGCCGGGCGAGGGTGGTCTTCCCCGAGCCGGGTGGTCCCCACAGCAGGATGCTGGGCAACGACCCGGGCTGGACGACGCGGGTGAGGGCGCCGGCCTCCCCCACCAGGTGCGTCTGGCCCACGAACTCATCGAGGGTCCGAGGACGCATCCTCGCCGCGAGCGGCGCGTTGCCGTCCGGCTCGTTTTCAAACAGGGGTTGCGATACCGGATCAGAGCGCTTCGGCACGACGGCGAGTCTACCCGTCGTGCTTCGCTGACGCCCTCCGGATCCTATTGGGGCATGAACTCAGGATGCCTGGTCACGGTCCATGGCAGGGTTCCAGATGACCTCCCAGAGGTGGCCGTCCGGGTCGCTGAAATAGCCTGAGTAGATTCCCCACGGGCGCTCGTGCGGGGCTTCGACGACTGCTGCCCCCGCCGCCACAGCCTGATCGAGGTCGTCGACGGCAAGCGTGATGACGTGAATTCGCGATTCGACGACGTTCCTCCTGGGCGCTCTGGACGGAATGGGCTCACCCATCGTCGATGGGTTCCTGGCCGCAATGGGCACTCGCATGATGCGAGCCCCGCGGGCGCAGTTCACCCGCGGGGGAGAGCGCACGCCAGTTTATGCCCACCCGTATCATGCGCCCATGCAGCAGAACCTCCGCATTCCCGGTCCCACCCCGATCCCCATCGACGTGCGAGAGGCACAGTCGGCGCCGATGATCGATCACCGCGGGACTGAGTTCGCCGCCATGCAGCGAGAGATCACCGAGGGGATCGCCAGCCTGATCGGGACGGACGGCGAGGTGCTCCTGCTCACCGGCTCCGGCTCCGGTGCCCTCGAGGCCGCGATCGTGAACACCCTCTCGCCCGGCGACCGAGTGCTGGCCGTGACGATCGGTGGATTCGGTGACCGCTTTGCGAAGATCGCGGGTGCCTTCGGTGCGGACGTCGAGCGCTTCGAGGTCCCGTGGGGTGAGGCCGCCGACCCGGCGCAGCTCGCCGAGCATCTCGCGGGGAAGCCCGCCTATCGGGCGGTCCTGGTCACGCACAATGAGACATCGACCGGCGTCATCAACCCGCTCCCCGAGATCGCTGCCGCGGTGCGCGCGGCCCCGGGCTCCCCGCTCCTCCTCGTCGACGGCATCAGCGCGCTCGGTGCCACCGAGTTCCGGATGGACGCCTGGGGGGTCGACCTCGTGGTGAGCGCATCGCAGAAGGCCTGGATGTCGTCGCCGGGAATCGCGATCGCCGCCCTGAACGAGCGGGCGCGGGTCGCCGGCGGGAGCGCCAGGATGCCGCGCTTCTACTGGGACTTCGCCGAGGCGCGCCGCTGGGCGGAAAAGGGCCAGACGCCCTGGACCCCGGCGGTGAGCGTGCTCTTCGGGCTGCGGATCGGAGTCCGGCGCCTGCTGGCGGAGGGCAGAGAGCACACCTGGGCCCGCCACGCCGCGATCGCCGCGGGCGTCCGAGACGGCCTCACGTCGCTCGGCATGCGGCTGGTCGCACCGACTGAGCATCGATCGCCCACGGTGACCGCTGCCTGGCTGCCCGATGACCTCGAATGGGTCCTCTTCAACGCCGCCATGCGAAACCAGGGCCTGGTGATCGCCGGCGGGCAGGGCAAGTGGGCCGGTCGGATCCTCCGTTTTGGACACATGGGCGAGGTGAGCCTCGCAGAGGTGGCCGACGCGCTGCGGACGATGGCCGACACGCTCGTCGACCTCGGTCGAGCCGCCGATGGCAACGGTGCCGTCACCGCCATGGAGACGAGCCACGCTGCCGCACTGGTCGCCCCGCCTGCCTGATGCGGCGCCTGCTCCTCGTCCGGCACGGGGTGACCGAATGGAACCGCGAGGGCCGCTTTCAGGGCGGGTTGGACCCGCCGCTCGCCGCGGACGGGCTCGCTGAGGCGAGGCTCCTCGCCGCGCGGATCAGCGCCGATCCCGAGCTGCGGCCGGCGCGGATCGTCAGCTCCCCGTTGCAGCGCGCACGACAGACGGCCGAGGTGATCGGCGATGGGCGCCCCGTGGTTGACGATGAACGGTGGGTCGAGCTGGGCCAGGGGGAGTGGGAGGGAAAGACCCATGCCGAGCTGGCCGCGACCGATGCCGCGCGCTACGCGGACTGGCGGGCGCGCGCCGGCGAACAGCCCCCGCCGGGGGCCGAGCCCATCGACACGGCGTTCGGCCGGGTGAGCGCCGCGCTGGATGACGCGCTGGGCGGCGACGGCTGGCCGTTGTGCATCGTGTCCCATGGTGGGGCGCTGCGCCTCGCCGCCCGGTATCTGCTCGGCCTCGCACCGTTGCGCGCGTGGGCCATGGACCTCGACAACGCCTCGCTATCGGTCCTCGTGCCGAAGACGGCGGGTGGGGACTGGCGGGTGGAGCGCTGGAACGACTGCGGGCACCTTCTCGGACGCGGCCGGCTCCACGTCGACGAGTCCGAGGGCGGGCCGCTCGCCCTCTAGCGCGGTCGCTTCGGCCAGAGCGCCCGCAGGCGGCGGCGAATCGCCAACCAGGCGAGTGGGAGCTGGAGCCGCTTCCAGGCCCCCTCGATCGTCGAGATGACGGTTCGCGTCATTTTCCGCCCCGAGTAGCTCTCCCAGACCTTGCCGTCGGCGATGATCCGGATCTCACCACTGCGGGTTGGGATCTGCTCCTCGAGCCATCCGGCGTACTCGTAGTACGTCTCGGTCGGCCGCTGCGAGATCCCCGCGCGGCCCGCGGCCGCCGCCAGCCGCTGCCACTGCCGATCGCCGGGGGGCAGGAAGCGCCACGAGCGGCGGAGGCGCCGGAGACGCCACAACGCGACTGCCAGCACGAGCAGGGCGAGGAAGCTGATGATGAGGATGTTCCCGCCCTGGGCGCCGGTCGCCGGCGGCTCCTCGCCCGGCCCGAACGCACCTGGCACCGGGTCGATGGATCCCACGCCGCTTGGCAGCTCCTCCGCGCCATGCAGAATCCCGCCAAATGACGGGGTCGGCCCGCCGGTCGCGCTCGGCTCGGCGACGCCGGGGACGCGAACCGCGCTGGGGATCGATTTCGTGGCCTCGAAGATCTGCCAGCCGTAGCCGGGGAAGTAGACCTCCGCCCAGGCGTGTGCGTCCTTCGCCTGCACCCGGTACGTGTTCGGGCCGGCGCTCTCCCCCGGCAGGTACCCCTCCGCCAGTCGTGCGGGGATTCCGAGGCTACGCGCCATCACCACCATCGCCGAGGCGTAGTACTCGCAGAATCCGCTCTGGCTCGTGAACAGGAAGTAGTCCACGACGTCCTGCTTCGGGTCGTCGGGGAGGGTGGTCTTCGTTGAGTAGGTGAGGCCGTTGCTGCTGCTTCGCAGGTAGTCGGCGAGCGCGTGGGCCATCGCGTACGGAGTCTTCGCGCCCGCATCGTCGACGACCTGCCGCGCCCGTCTCTTCGTGTCCTCGGTCACGCTCGAAGGCAGTTGGAGGTAGGTGGCGATAAAGTTCCCGCCCGGGTAGAGGGTTCCGGCGGCGGACAGCTGCGCCGCCGTGGCGTTGCTGACGAGCGAACCGATGTCGTATTCCTTTCCCTTGGGGAGGGTGCCGGCAGCCTGGATGCCGGCCAGGAACGGGCCCGCGTCGAGCTGACGGACGATCGCCGGCAGGCGGGCCGAGTCCGGGAAGGCGCCGAAGCTGCCGATCGGCGTGAAGACGTTTCCGCCCAGCGAGCCATCGATGTGCACCCGAACGGCGGTCGGAACGAATGCGTCCAGGTTGGCAAGGTCGGGGCGCTCCGGGGTGGGAACGTCATCGGCGAAGAAGGGATCCTGGGCCGCCACCCGGCGCGTGCTGGACGGGCTCTGGTCCCACCCATGGCCGGTATAGATGTCGTAGATCGTGGCCCGCATGTATTGGGGGTGGTCCGCGTAGACCGTCATCACCGCGCTGTCCGCACTGTTCCACTGGTTGCTGATGACGAAGGAGTTGCCGAAGACCGGGCCGGTGAAGCGGGTGTTTCCGCCACCGAGCGGGCTGAAGTACCCGGCCAGCTCGTCCCGCACGTTGCTCCAGACGCCGTCGAGGTTGTTCCAGACGCCCTCGAGCGGGGCCGCGTGCGCCACCGAGGTGAGGGTCCAGGAGAGGGTGATGCTGACGGCGATGAACAGGATGCCACTCCGCATGATCGCCGCCGGGACCTCGAGATTCTCGGTCACGCGGCGCCGGACCCAGCTCTCCTCGCGGGTCACGAGCGACCCGCGCAGCCAGAGGAGGAGCGCCGCCAGGACGAAGAGGACCAGGTAGCCGATCAGGTTGTCCCTCGTCGCCGACAGGTTCGCGATCAGCGTTCCGCCCACCAGCAGGATGGCGTCGAGAACGCGGTGGTGCCGGTAGATCGCGTATCCCGCCGTAAAGGCCGTGACCCACATCAGGATCCCGAGGCCGAGCGCATACGGAACCAGCTGCGGCGGGTAGCCGCGCTCCACGACCGTCCGGAACCAGTCGACCGTCTCCGAGCGCATCGCGAGCAGCCGCCCGATCTGGCCGAGCTCGGTGAAGTACTCGCCACCCACCGTCCACAGCACGATGCCGGTGCCGGCCACCGCACCGATCGGCAGGGTGAGGACCACCGAAAGGCGGCTCAGCCCGAGGAGCGCGCCGAGCACAACGCCAAAGAAGGCGACCGCCGTCAGGAACTCGAGCTGTGGCAACCACTTCGCGCTCTGCGTGGACCAGCTCAGGGCCAGCAGCATGACGAACAGGAGCACGAGGGAGAGCCAGCCCTCGCGCGGCCGCAGCCAGCGATCAACCCACGCCGGCACGCGTCCACTCCCGGCGTCCCAGCGCCATCGACAGGTTGTCACCGTTGCTGAGGAGATAGTGTTCGACCCCATACTCAGCCAGCGCATGCCGGACGGCGGTCAGCTCGGGGCGCCCGGCCTCGTCCGAGCCGCCGAAGCTGAAGCGATCCAGCAGCACGACGACCGCGCCCACGCCCCGGCGCCGAAGCGAGGCGAGCGCGCGCACCCACTCGCGGTCGGTGGAGGCGGTGACCAGGCAGAGGGTCATGCCCCGCCGCAGCTGGGGCAGCACGTTCAACGTGGCCTCCGCGAGCGGCTGCGAGCCATCGGCCTGGACGTTGGCCAGCAGGTGCAGGATCTTCTGCTCGACGCGCGTGCCTCGATCCGGTGTCAGCACGTGCTGACGCCGGGACGAGACGGTGAGGCCGACCGCCCGGTTCTCGCTCAGGGTCTGCACCGCGATCGACGCCGCGGCGCTGACCGCCATCTCGACCGACGAGCCGTCGCCCTGGCCGGCCTGCGCCGCGCGATCGAGATCGACGACGAGCCACAGGTCGGCGGTCTGCTCGAGGTCGAACTCCTTCACGTACAGCTCGTTGTGGCGCGCACTCGACAGCCAATGGATGCGGTTGATCGCATCACCATGCACATAGGGGCGGATCGTGGAGACGAGCGGGGAGGTCGCCTCGAGGCGGCGTTTGGCCCGCGAGGTGCCGTCCACCGGCGATGGGGGCAGGCGCCAGTGCGGCAGCTCATAGACCTTGGGGAACACCACGACCCACGTCGGCTGCCCGACAACCATCTCGGAAGTGAAGAGCCCGAACGGGTCGCCGGTCCTGACCCGCAATGCCCCCAGGCGGTAGCTGCCGCGACGGGTCAGGGTCACCTTGGCCAGCCACTGCCGGCTCCCGTGGGCGCCGATCCCGATGGCTCGCCCGGGAAGCGGCGCGGGCAGGGTCGAGTCGTTCCACAGCTCGACCCACGGCTTCGCCCACCGCGCGTCGTTGTCGAGGCGGTAGACGCCCTGCAGCATGTCCCCGACCTGTGCCCGCGGATTCAGCACGTGGTAGCCGGCGCGGAGGCCTCGGAGCCCGCGGCGAGCGTAGAACCACGAGCCCAGCAGCAGCCCCGCCAGCAGGTAGACGAGGAAGAAGAGGAAGTCGATCCCCGTGCTGAATGCGGCGACCACCAGCACGGTGCCGATGAAGACGGCGCGCAGCTGGCGCGCCAGGGTGCCCATTCCAGACCTAGTGTGGGGCGCCGGCGGTCGCGCTGCTCGCCTCGCCGATCGGCACCTGGCTCAGCACCTCGCGGACGATGGCATCCGGATCGATCTCTCGCAGCGCGGCCTGGCTCTTCACGATCAGGCGGTGCGCGAGGATCGCCACCGCGAGGGTCTTGATGTCGTCCGGGATCACGTAGTCCCGACCGTCGAGGGCGGCGAGCGCCTGGCTGGCGCGGTACAGGTTGAGGGACCCGCGCGGGGAAGCGCCGAGGTAGACGTCCGGGTGCTCGCGGGTGGCGGTCACCAGGCGCACGATGTAGTCGGCGACCGTCTGGTCGACGTACACCTCCTTCACCTCCGACTGCATCTGGCGCAGCTCTTCGAGGTCGAGCACCTGCCGGAGGTCTTCGATCGGGTGCAGCCGCTTCTGCTCGTCGAGGATGACGATCTCCTCCATCGGCTTCGGGTACCCGAGCCTCAGGCGGAGCATGAACCGATCGAGCTGTGCCTCCGGGAGCGCGAAGGTCCCCTCGTACTCGATGGGGTTCTGGGTGGCGATGACGAGGAACGGGGTCGGCATCGGGTAGCTGACGCCATCGATCGTCGCCTGCCGCTCCTCCATGCACTCGAGGAGGGCGCTCTGGGTCTTGGGGGTGGCCCGATTGATCTCGTCGGCGAGGACGACCTGGGCCATGATCGGACCCGGACGGAACTCGAACTCGGCCGTCTTCTGGTTGAAGATCGAAAGTCCGGTGACGTCGGACGGGAGCAGGTCGGGCGTGAACTGAATGCGACGGAAGCTGCAGCCGATGCTCTTTGAGAGAGCCTTGGCCAGCATGGTCTTGCCAACGCCGGGAACATCCTCGATGAGGATGTGTCCCTCGCAGAGGAGGGCCACCAGCGCTATCCGGACCTCGGCGTGCTTCCCGACGATGACGCGCTCGACGTTGGCCACGACGCGCTCCGCCGGGTGCTGGACGTTCTTCACCATGACCATTCCTTACTGCTGGGCACGCCTCGGCTGGCTCCCTCCGTCATCACAATACCGCACCCCGTTACGGAGTGGCTTCAGCGAGCTCCGGCCTGCAGCTTCAGCCATTCGGCCATCACCGCGCCACCGATCGGCGCCGCTCGCCCGGAGCCGCTGCCACCGCCCTCGACGATGACCGCCACCGCGATCGACGGGGTCGCACCGTCCTGGGCGGGCGCGAAGCCGATGAACCAGGAGTGCGGCGGTTGCCCCGGCCCCAGCTCGGCGGTCCCGGTCTTGCCAGCGGTCTCCACCCCCGAGACGCCGTACCTGGTCACCGCCCCGGCGCCGGCGTAGGCCCGCCCGATGGGGCCCTGCACGGCGTCGATCATCGCCGACCGTACCTCGGCGGCGGCCTCTCCTCCGACGAACCGGGTGGCGCCGCCCCCGCCGTATCGTTCCAGGACCTGGTCGGTGGGGCCCGAGGCCGGATCCGTGGCATGGGTCCGCACGTCGGCGACGACGTAGGGGACGGGAACCGACCCGCCGTTCGCGATCGCCGCCGCCACGAGCGCCATCTGGACCGGGGTGACGCTCACCCGCCCCTGTCCGAATGACGCCTGTGCCAGCTCGGCTCGATCGCTGAACGGTGAGCAGTCGCCGTCCGCGGGCGCCGTCACGTATGACGCGGAGACCGGCAGGTTGCGGCTCGCACTGCCAATGACGAGCCCGCCGCAGAAGCCGGCGCGACGAGCGTACTGGAGATAGGCATCTGTTCCGAGCTCGACGCCGACGTGCGCGAAGAAGACGTTGCTCGACACCTGGAGGGCCGGTGAGAGCGACCAGAGCGCGGGCTTCACCTTGCCGAGGTCATGCTCCACGACCCGGAAGCCGTCCACGACGTACCCGGCAGTCTCCTGGGTCGGCTGATCCGCGAAGGTCGTCTCCGGGGTGATGGCCCCCGCATCGAGCGCCGCCGCCGCGGTCAGCACCTTCATGATCGACCCCGGCGTGTATCGGCCCTGCCGGGTCCGGTCCACGAGCGGGTCGTTGGGCTGCCCGGCGATGCGGTCCATCCCGGTCGAGGCGGTCGCCGGGTCGCCGGAGATCGGGGTGGCATCGAAGTTCGGGGTCGAGACGAGAGCCAGGACGGCGCCGGTCGCCGGGTCGAGGGCCACGACGGCGCCGACGTCCGACCCGAGCTGGGCTGCGGCAACGTCCTGCAGGCGCTGATCGATCGTGAGTGTCAGGTCCCGGGGCGGAGCCTGGCGGTCCAGGATGTCGTTGATCACGTCGCGGAGCGGATTTGGCTCGGCACGGCCGGTCAGCAGGTCGTCCCACGCCCGCTCGATGCCGGTGGTGCCGTAGCGGAGGCTCGCGTATCCGATCACATGACTGAAGGCAGGGTCGAGGTACGCGCGACGGCTGATCCCGTCCACGACCGTGCTCGAGGCCAGCAGCCGACCCGCCGCATCGTAGATCGACCCGCGCAGCGCGCTGCGGTGAGCGGCGATCACCTGCGGGTTGTCGGGCCGGGCGGCGAGCGCCTGCGCGTCGAACAACTGCCACCAGGTCAGGCCTCCGGAGGTCACCGCGAACGCAAGGACCAGGTAGAGCGCCAGGCGCCGGACGTTCGTGGCGATCACGGTTCCGCCTCGCTGAGCTCAGGCACCGCGGCCAGCCCCTCGTCGGAACGGTGGCTGATCGACAGCAGGAGGCCGATGATCACGAAGCTCGCCAGCAGGCTCGAGCCACCGTAGCTGACGAACGGGAAGGTGATGCCGGTCAGCGGGACGAGCTTCACGTTGCCGGCCACGATGATCAGGGTCTGGAGCCCGAGTGCGGTCGTCAGCCCGACAGCCAACATCGCACTGAACTCGTCGTGGGCGCGAATCGCGATCCGCAGCCCGCGCAGCACGAGTGCCATCACGAGGCCCAGCAGGGCAAACACCCCGACCAACCCGATCTCCTCGGCGAGTGCCGCGAAGATGAAGTCGGTCTGCACCGCGTAGAACCCACCACCGGCCCCCGGCAGCAGCCCTTGCCCCAGCCCCGCCCCGAACACGCCCCCGCGGCCGAAGGCGTAGAGCGACTGCACGGTCTGGTACCCCGCCCCGCTCGGATCGGCAAACGGGCTGATCCAGGCGTCGACGCGACGCTCGACGTGTCCATACAGCTGGTAGGCGACGAACGAACCGGCGACGAACAGGAGGAGGCCGACGAGCACGTAGCTCCGCCGACCAGTGGCCACGAACAGCATCGTGAGGAAGATCCCGTAGAACAGGAGCGCGGTGCCCAGGTCGTTGCTGACGACGACGACGAGCATCACGATGACGAAGATCGCCAGCATCGGCAGCAGGTACGGGAGCGGCGGGATCTTGACCGGGCCGATGCGCGCGCTGGCCCCCGCCAGCAGCGTCCGGTTCTCGGCCAGGTAGGCGGCGATGAAGATGACGAGGACGATCTTGATCGCCTCGCCGGGCTGGAAGTTGACCGGCCCGAGGTAGATCCACAGCCGCGCCCCGTTGACCTCGGTCCCGAACAGGAAGGTGACGATGAGAAGTGCGGCGCCGGCCAGGGCCCACGTGTACTTGTAATGGCGCAACGGGCTGTCATCGCGGAAGCCGACCGCCACGAGCAGCATGGCGGCGACTCCCACCGCGAACCACAGCAGCTGGGTCTCGGCCATGCGGAGGTGAAGCCCGAGCAGGTTCGTCCCGGCCAGGTCCTGGGGAAGCCGGTTCAGCATGACGAGTCCGATCCCGCCAATCGTTCCCACCAGCGGCAGCATCAACGGATCGCCACGGTGCCCGCTCAGCACCAGCACGAGGTGCGCGGCAACCATTATCGCGACGTAGCCGACCGCGAGCGCAAGCGGTCCCGGATCGAGGCGGTTCGTCTGCGCGATGTGCGTCACCGCGAAGCCGAGCGGCACGAGGGCCGCCATCGGCAGCAGCATCCGCAGCTCGGTCCACCGCCAGGCGAAGCGCCAGCGCCTCGCCATCGGCCTAGCGCTCAAGGCGCATCCGCACGCGGCCGATCGTCAGTTCGTCCCCAAACGAGAGGGCGACGGGACGGTCGATACGGTGGCCGTTGACATACGTGCCATTCGTGCTGCCCTGGTCCTCGATGAACCACGAGCGCCCTCGAAAGGTGAGCATGGCGTGGTTGGCGGACACGAAATCGTCCTCGATGAAGACCGTGTTGTTCACGTTCCGGCCCAGCGAGTTGATGGGCCCGAGCGCAATCGCCGTTCCGGCCGGCGGCTCATCCTCCGGGGAGTCGAGCACCGCGAGCCTCCCGAGTCCGCTGCGGGCTGCGAGCTCCGAAGCCTCCGCGCTACGGAGGTCTCGCAGCAGCGATCGGGCGAATCCGAATAGGGCGAGGTAGAGCAGACCCACGAAGGCCAGCTGCAGGCCCAGCAGCAGGATCCGCAGCACGTCGCCGGTCATGGACGCACCTGGAACTCGATCTCCGTATTGCCAATGCGGATGACGTCCCCCGGCCCCAGCGCGATCTCGTTCACCGGCTGGTCGTTGACCCACGAGCCGTTGCGGCTGCCGAGGTCGGCGAAGGAGTAGGCGCCGTGCTGCAGCTTCAGCTGGCAATGGTGACGGCTGACGAGCGGGTCATCGAGGATGAGGTCGTTGTCGGTGGCGCGACCGATGCTGATCAGCGGGCCGCCCAGGTCGAACTGCACCGGATCGCCCGCGTGCCCGCCAACGACGAGAAACGCGCGCGTCGCCGATTCCGGCGGGTCGGGCTCGGCACCGGCGCGGCTGAGAACGATCGTCTGGGGCCCTGCGGGCATGGGCTCCGGCGCTCGCAATCGCTCGCCCTCCTCGTCCTCGACGCTGGCCGCCACCCGGACATCCCCCCGGGGCACTATCGGATCGGCCACGATGCTGACCCGCGGGCGGGCCACGAGCGCGTAGTGCTCGCGACGCGCTCGCGCCAGCACCTCGTGCGCGAGGTCATCCTCGAGCGAGTTGCGGTAGGCCACGAACGCCTCGAAGTCGGACCTGCTCAGGTGAAGCTCGTACACGTTCGGGACGATGACGCCGTCACTGCCGAAGGACTTGTTCGTGTCCATGGCCCGCTCGATCCGCTTCGACAGGGTCACGGGCTGGAGTCGTGCGCCGAGCCTGCCGGCGGGTGCTTCGAAGAGCCGCGCGAGGAACGCCTCGAGCCTGGAGAGGATGCCCACGCAGCCGATCGTACATGCGCCCCGGAGCATCCCGCCACCGGCGTCCGCGTACCTCCCTGTCGTCGGGGTCCGGGTCTGGATCCGGTACCAACGGCGCGGGGCGGGGTACCAACGCCCGGTTCAGCCGCCGCGGAGCCTCTCGGTATACTGGCGCCCCTTGCCCGCTGCCCACATCGGCCGAGCTGAGAACCAATGCCCGAAGCGCTCACGGAATCCTTCTGCGAACGGTGCGGCACTCGATACGAGTTCGCCGCCCCTACGCGCCTGAACACGATCAGGAAGACGCGCGGCCTGATCTCGGGCCTCCGCAACTACATCATGAGCCAGGACGCGCTCACCGATGCGGTTGGCGATGCGATGCGCTCGGAAGAGGCCTCCCTGGCGTCGCAGCAGCTCGACGCCTTCCATGAGTCGTTCAACTTCTGCATCAACTGCCGGCAGTACACGTGCGTCAACTGCTGGAACGACGAAGCCGGTCGCTGCCGGACATGCGTTCCGATTCCGGGAACCGACGACCTGCGCGAGCGGTTCGAGGCGACCTTCCAGGCCGGCCATCCAGACCTTGCCGAGGCGAACGCCGCGGATCTCGCCGCCGACGAGCTCCAGCGACGACTGGGCGTCGAGGCCTGGCCACAGAGCGACCTGCCATCCCCGGTCGCGGAGGCCGATCTCTGGGAGGCGGCAGCCGGGCCATTGCTGACCGGCGCCGAATCGCTCAATGGGGAGCCGATCGTCGCCGACGAGCCGGTCGAAGAGCCGCCGGCACCCGAGCCCCAGCCATTCGCCGAGCCTTTCCTTGCCGCCGAGGTGGCGCCACCGGATGTGCCGCTCGTCTGGGAGGAGGACGCCCGGTTCGCCATGCTCCCCGAGCCCGAAACCGAGCCGATGGCGGAGCCGTCGCTCCCGACTGAGCCACCGGAGGCAGCGCCCGAGCCCGAGGTCGCGGCAACCGAGCCGGAGCCGGTGGTCGCCGAGGAGCCGGTCGTCGCCGAGGAGCCGGTCGTCGCCGAACGGCCGTCGCCGCCGCCACCCCCCACGCCCATTCGGCCCGTCTCCGAGACGATCCTTCATCTGCCGCGCCCCACGCCGGCTCCACCGGCGCCCGCCGCCCCGCAGATCCCCGCCGCCCCGCAGATCCCCGCCGCGCCGCAGGCCCCGGCCGATGACGAGCGCGTCGCGGCCGCGGCCTCCGCCGACGACCCCGCCCTCGCCGCGCGACGAGCGCAACTCGATCTCCTGGGGCTCGGTGACCCCGGCGAGGGGCCGGTGGCAGCAGCTCAGCCGAACGTTCTCCCCTATCGCTCACGGGGCGCGACCCCGAGCGCGGCAGAGCTCGCAGCACTGCAGCAGGAGGCGGTCGCGAGGGGAGCTCGAGGGTTCTGGGAGGCCTCCGCTCGTGAGGTCGCGGGTGCCGGCAGCCACGTCGGGGTGCAGTCGTGCGGCGAGTGCGGCCTGTCGCTCTCCGCTTCGGCTCGATTCTGTCGCCGGTGCGGCACCCAGCAGGCCCGATCGGCTTAGCCCGGGCTCGACTTCTTCCTGTCCTTCTCGCCCCCGTCCGGCTTGGACGTGTTGCTCGACGCCTTCTCCGACGCCGCGTCGCTCGAGCCCTTCGATGACTCCTTGTCGCTCGCGGATCGGGCGGCGCCGCCGCCGACGGTCGCGGAGCTCGCCGATCGCGAGTCAGTCTTGTAGAAGCCGCTTCCCTTGAAGATGATCCCGGTGGGATACAGGACGCGGCGCAGCTCTCCCCCGCATCGCTCGCAGACGGACGGGCCGTCGTCGAGCATCGGGTGGATCACCTCGACGGTGTGCCCGCAGCTTCGGCACTGGTAATCGTAGGTCGGCACGGCTGCCGCATGATGGCAGCCCGCTCGAAGCGGTGCAACGCGGCGGCGGGATGGCGGGGGTGTGCGGGCCTCAGGCGTTCGAGGCGCGCGACACGAGCGCTGCCCACCACGGGCGCCGAGCCGTGGTCTCTTCGGCCTGCTGGCCCGATTGCGTCACGAGGCGCGCCACGCCGTGAAGGTCGGTCGAGATCTTCTCCTTGGGGAACTTCGTAATGAGCGGCGTGCCCTCGTTGGCGGCGATCACCGCCTTCGGGCCGTTCGACACGACGGTGGCGGCAACGGGGAGCTTCAGGGCCTCCTCGATGTCCGAGCCACGAATGCCGTGATTCGCGCGATTCACCACGACCCGCACCGTGTCTCCGAGGCCGACCTGCCGCGCCAGCTCGAGGAACTGTGCGCTGTTGCGCAGCGCTCCGACCTCGGGGGTGACGACGAGGAAGATCTCGCTGGCGAGGGTCAGCATCGCCATCGTCCGATCGTCGTAGCCCGGATGGGTGTCGACGACGACGTAGGAATGGTGGGCTCGGCCCCAGCGCATGGCGGCCAGGAGCAGGTCTACGGTGACGAGCTCCGACTCCCCCGGATCGGTGCCCCAGGACATGACACGCACCCCAGACCCGGGGTGGGTCGCGATGCACTGCTCGAAGGCTGCATCGGTCCATTCCGACTGCGGTGAGTCTGCCAGGTCCGCGAGGCCCATGCGGTACGGCACCTCGAGCACCGAGGTGACATTGCCAACCCCCACGTCCGCATCGAAGAGGAGGACCCGGGTGCGCGTCTGCTCGCGGAGGGCGACAGCCATGTTCACGGCGACCGTCGTCTTGCCGACACCGCCCTTCGGGGCGAATACCGCAACCACGTGGCCTTCCCCGATCGTCGTCTCTTCCGTCGAAGTCGCCGGCGCCCACCCGCCGCCGTCAGTCGGGAGTCCATGCCCGGCCCGAATGAGCAGGGCCTGGAGGCGATAGACGAGCGCATCGGGCGGCAGCGGCTTGACGGCGTACTCGTCCGTGCTGCTCGTCGCCTCGCTGAGAAAATCGGGGAGCAGGTCGCCGAACAGGAGCAGGGTTGGGACCGCAGCTGCACCGTGCAGGGCCGCATAGGCCCGCGCCGCCCGCTCTGGAGGCAGGTCGCAGTCGAGCACGGCCAGGTCCACGCGACCACCGGACTCGAGATGCGCCAGGGTCTCCGCCGAATCGGCGACCGGCGCCAAGCCTGCGCGCATCAGCGCGTCTGCGACTGGCTGATGGTCGCCATCCAGCGCGAGCAGGACAGTGGGGTGCTCCATTCGGCTCCTCCGAATTGAATCGGTCTGTTCCAGACCGCACCACTATCCGCCGCACCCACCCTCCGAACAATGGGACTGCAGCCTGTGCGGATGACCCGAAAGTACCGGCCCTCAGGCTCCGCGCGCCATCCTCATTCCGCACTTCGGGCAGTAGAAGGCGCCGGCACCCGCGGCCTCGAAACCGCAATGCGCGCACACCAGCCCGCTGCGCCCGTGGATCTGTGGGGCGCGGGTCACATCGGCCGCCCCGAGGCTGTAGCCGGTGGCGATGACCTGCTGATAGAGCGAGCTGAGCAGCCGTTGCCCGATGCGCTCGGTGTCGCCGCGCAGGCCCTTGCCGCCCCACCCGACGACCGCGCGCACGATGAGCTCGCCGGACAACTCGTCCCAGTGGCTGGCGAGGCCCCCCACGATCGCGTTGTATTCGGGATAGCCGCTCGTGTCGACCTCGCCGTGGAGGAGCGCGCAGGCGAACGTGTCGACCGTCATGTCCAAGGCGTCGGTGAGCTCCAGCACGTAAAGGCCGTGCCGTGCGATGGGACTCACCTCGCGGCGCGCCAGAACCCATTGCTGCATCTCGTTGAAGCGCTCGATCGTCGGCGCCGCGTCCCCGTATTCGATCGGCAGGGGTTCGATGCTCTCCACCGGGGAGCTCGCGAGCGGCTCCACGACGCCCGGCAGCAGAGCGCGAACGGCGGGATCGGGCTGCATGCGCAGGCCGTCTGAGGACCGTGCCATGTAGGTCAGCTTCAGCGAGTACTGCTGGGCGGAAACGTCCTCCTGGACCGCGGCCGGGGGCGGCGGTTGCGTGGCGTCATCGTTCTTCTTGCGTCGGAGGAATGACATGCGAGGTTGAATACCCCTCCTGGTGGTGGGTCAGCGCGGCGATTCTAGCAGTGGCCGGCACGCGCTCCCCATCAACGGCTCACGTCGCGTCCCGCCCACCGAGCCGGAGCAGCTGGCCCTCGAGGTCGGCGAGGCGATCTCGCTCGCGCTCCACGACCCCGGACGGCGCCCGCCCCACGAACGCCTCGGTCGCCAGCAATGCGCGGAGACGGTCGATCGCAGTGCGCAGCTCAGCCTCGCGGCGCGCCCTGCGGCTTCGCGCCTCATCCCCCACGGACGCAGCCTCGATCGCGATCCACGAGGTGCCCAGGTGGGCGTTTGACGCATGCGGCGGAAGCTCCGGTGCAGTATCCGGCTCCAGGATCCCGAGTGGTCGCAGGCGTGCCAACCCCTCGATATAGGGCCTCCCACGGACCAGGATGGCGTGCGCCGCCGTGTTCGCGCTCATCACCGTGGCGGGCAGCCACGCGGATGCCGGGATCCCGAGGTTGCTGCGCTGGTCGCGAAGGTCACGGACGAGTTCAAGCAGCCGGTCCCCGTCTGCTTCGACGTCGGAGTGACGCTCCCCGGGCTCCGGCCAGCGGGCGCTGATCAGCAACGGCTCGTTGGGCGCCAGCGCCGGATCGCTCGCACGCAGCGATCCCCAGATCTCCTCGGTGACGAAGGGGGTGATCGGGTGCAGGAGGCGCAACAGCTCGGCGAGCACCTCGGCAGCGGTCCTCCAGGTGCCCGCGCGCTGCCCGGGGGTCGCATCGGCCCGCCGCAGGTCGATCTTCGCCATCTCGATGAACGCGTCGCAGTACTCGCTCCAGGCGAACTCGTGGACGGTCGCGGCGTAGCCGGACAGGTCGAGCTCATTCGAGCTGCCGCGTCGCGCGCTCCACGCAGACCGCGAGCCGCGAGCGAATCCAATCCTGCGCGAGCGTGGACGCAGGGTCGGCGCCGGTCGCCGCCGACGTGCGACTGCCGAGCACCCAGCGCGCCGCGTTCCACAGCTTGTTCGTGAAGTTCCGGGCACCGGTCAGCCGGGCGGCGGTGAGCCGTTGATCGACGCCGGGCGCATTGCCGGAGACGAGCGCCAGGCGAAGGGCATCGGCGCCGATCTCGCCGATCATCTCGAGTGGATCGACGACGTTTCCCTTCGTCTTGCTCATCTTCTGTCCGTACGGGTCGCGCACGATCCCGTGCAGGTAGACCGTGTGGAACGGTTCGACGTCGGTGCAGAAGAGGCCCAGCATCATCATCCGCGCAACCCAGAAGAACAGGATCTCGTACGCCGTCTCCATCACCGAAGTCGGATAGAAGCGGCGGAGATCCGGGGTGTCGTCCGGCCAGCCGAGGGTCGAGAACGGCCAGAGGCCGCTGCTGAACCACGTATCGAAGATGTCCGACTCCTGGGTCATCGCCGAGGCGGGGCGGCCGCACTCCGCGCAGGCGTCCGGGCCGTCCGCGGCATCGGACACCGTGATATGGCCATCAGCGCAGTACCAGGCCGGGATGCGATGGCCCCACCACAGCTGGCGGCCAACCGCCCAGTCGTGAATGTTCTCCATCCAGTGGGCGAACACCTTCTCGAAGTGGGCCGGGACAATGTGAGTCCGGCCCTCGCGAACGCTGGCCAGGGCGCGCTCGGCGAGCGGCTTGACGCGGATGAACCACTGCACCGAGAGGCGGGGCTCGACCACGGTGTCACAGCGGTCGCAGTGGCCCACGACCATCTGATGGGGCGCTTCCGCCTCGAGGTCCCCCATCTCCCGCAGCCGATCGAGGACAGCTTCCCGCGCCCGGTAGCGGTCGAGGCCGGCGAACGCGCCGCCCGCCTCGTTCATCCGGGCGTCCTCGTCGAGGACGCTGATCATCGGCAGCCCGTGACGCTTCCCGAGCTCGTAGTCGTCGAAATCGTGGGCCGGGGTGATCTTCACCGCCCCCGTGCCGAACGCCGGATCGACCGCGTCGTCGGCAACGATCGGCAGGCGGCGGCCGCCGAACGGCAGGATCGCCTCGCGGCCGACCAGGTCCCGGTAGCGTTCGTCCCCGGGATGGACGGCGATCGCGGTGTCACCCAGAATCGTTTCCGGTCGGGTGGTGGCCACGCTGATCCAGGTCCGCGGGTCAGGGCTGCCGTCCGGGCCCGCCAGGTGGTAGCGGACCGTCCAGAGGGTCCCCATCTCCTCGCGGTGGATGTTCTCCAGGTCGCTGATCGTGGTGCGGCAGCGGGGGCACCAGTTGACGAGCGCCTCACCGCGGTACACGAGCCCGGCGTCCCACAGCCGCTTGAACGCGACGCGGACCGCACGAGCGCTCCCCTCGTCCATCGTGAACCGCAGCCGCGTGGGGTCCAGGCTGGCCCCCAGGCGCCGATGCTGGCTGCCGATGATGTCGCGGGTCTCGTTGATGAACTGCCACATCCGCTCGAGATAGCGCTCCCGCCCCAGGGACTGGCGGCTCTCCCCCTCCTCGGCCAGGATGCGATCCAGGACGAACTGGGCGGCGATGCCGGCGTGGTCGACACCCGGCAGCCACAGCGTGTCGTCTCCGCGCATGCGGTGGTATCGGATGAAGGCATCCTCGACGGTCGCCGTCAGCGCATGACCCAGGTGGAGCGCTCCGGTGACGTTGGGCGGCGGCTGGATGATGACGAATCGCTCCGCGCCCGACGGCGCCTCGGCCGCGGGCGTGAAGGCACCGCTCTCCAGCCAGCGGTCGTAGATTCCCGGCTCGACGGCCCCGGCGTCGTAGCGCGGTGCCAGCTCCCGTCTCGCCTCCCTCGTCATCGGTCCAGTCCCTTCCGGCATGCAAGAAGCCCGCTCGTCGAAGGACGAACGGGCTCGTCGTGGTACCACCTTCGTTCGGCGGCATCGGAGGCCGATGCCACCCTCGACCCGCGTTATCGGGCGGACCCGTCCGGCTCGCGTGCGACCTTCTCCCACTCGCGCCGAGGCGGGCTTTCAGCCGATGGCCTGCCGTCTCTCGCGGCCGATTGAGGGGTACTCCTCACGGTCTGCGCCGTGCGGCGCAGTCTAGCATGGCCCGGGAGGGATCTCCGCTATCGGTTGCGGCTGACGGAGACCCGCAGGGTTCCCTCGGTCTGCTCGATTTCCGCGGTCGGCCCCTCGATGGAGCGGACGGCGGCGGCCAGGTCGAAGTCGACCCCGTGGCTGGCCCGGTACACGAACTCGCCGGTCGGGCCCAGGCTGAGAGTGACCCCCAGGACGCCGTCCACACGCTCGAGCGCCTGCTTGAAGGACGTGATGGCGCCAAAGCTGCCCAGCCCCTTCACGACGATCGCCGTCGACATCTCGTCGGAAGTATCCGGCTCTCCATTTCCGTTCGACGGGGCCGGCTCGGCTTCGCGCGCCGCGGTCAGCTGTGTGTCGAGCTGCGCCAGTCGATCCGCAAGCTGTGCGTTGCGCGCCGCAACGTCGGGCTTCGACTCGGCCGCGGGCGCCTCGATCTCCGGCGCTCCCTCGGGCGCCTCGGCTGGCGCCGCCTCATTCGTGGGCGCCTCGGGGGTCGGCGCCTCGGTTGGCGCCGCCTGCGCCGCGGGCGCATCGGGGGTCGGCGCCTCGGGGGTCGGCGCCTCGGGAGTCGGCGCTTCGGGAGTCGGCGCTTCGGCAGCGGGTGGCGGGGTCTCGGTTTCCGGCGCGGCTGCGGCTGGAGGCGGAGGTTCGGTGGCGACGCTCGCATCCGCCCGCTCGACGCCGAGCGCGGCGAGTCGCATGTCGAGGGTCTGGCGCGGAGTGGCCGCCTCGGCCGACGTGCCGCCGCTGATCTGTGGAGGCCTTGGCATCCGTTTGGCAGCGGCGACGAACGCGCCCGGGTCATGGATCTCGGTGAGCTGGCTGAAGAAGGCGGCCAGCTCCTCTTCGTGGGCAGCCAGACGCCCGCGAAGGGTGGCGACCTGCTGCTCGCTCGCGGCCTCGTGATCCTGCAGCTGCTTATCGAGCTGCTTCCGGCGCGCCTCGGTGCGCTGCTCGGCCTCCTTCTTCACGCGCTCGACCTCGGATCGCTCCCAGTCGCCGATGCCCGCGATGTCGACGTCCGCCTGGCGGCGCAGGTCGTCGGCTCGCTCTGCGGCGGTCGCCTCCTGCTCGCTGATGCGCGTTTCGACCGAGGCGCGGAAGTCAGCGAGGCTCGCATCGCGCGCCTCTTCGGCGACACTCCGCATGGCGGTCACCAGGCTGGCGAGGAAGCCGGCCGATTCTGGAGACGGCTCCGGCGTCGGCGGCTCCGCGGTCGCACCCTCGGGTGCTGGCACCTCCGGCGGCGGCGTGACGGCACCCTCCGATGCGGGCTGCTCGGTCTTGCCCTGCTCGGTCTTGCCCTGCTCGGTTGCCGACTCGTCGGGCTCGTCTGCCGAATCCCCACCCCACAGGCGGAACCCGGGACGTCGCGTGTTCGAGGTCATCGCGGACTTGCTGCCCTCCTGGTGCACTGCAGCGCAGTGAGGTGCTCATCCTAGCCCGCTCCCGTGCCGGAGGTTGAGCGACCCAAAGTACTGTCCCCGGATGACCGGTCGTACCCCTGACCGCGATTGTTACCATCACGGGCATGACCTTCCAGGACTGGACGTGGACGCCGATCGCCGTCGTGGCGATCGTGGTCGTGGCCTTCGGGGTCGAGCTCGGGGTGCGACGAGGTGCGTCGGTTACTGCGAAACGCGTCCTCGCTCGACGCGCCTCCGAGCTGGACGACGTGGCACGCGAAGAGCTGGAGCAGCGGATCAACACCCTGCAGGACCTTGCGGTCGGCATCTCGGCCATCGTCATCGGCGCCATCGCGCTGCTGATGGTGCTCAGCACCGTGGGCATCGAGATCGCGCCCGCGCTGGCCGGCCTGGGTGTCGTCGGCATCGCGGTGGGCTTCGGGGCGCAGGCCATTTTCCGCGACTGGCTGGCCGGGATCTTCATCATCGCCGAGAACCAGTACAGCGTCGGTGACGTCGTCGGCATCGCCGGCGTCTCCGGCCTGGTGGAGGAGATCAGCCTGCGCCGGACCGTCCTGCGGGACCTCAACGGGACCCTGCACACCGTGCCGAACGGGCAGATCACGGTCGCCTCGAACATGACCAGCGACTGGTCACGCGTGAACCTCGACATCTCGGTGGCCTACGACACCGATATCGACAAGGCCATGGCAGTCGTGAACCGGATCGGGCAGCAGCTGGCGGACGATCCGGACTGGGGGCCGAAGTTGCTGGAGCCGCCGACCGTCGTGCGCGTCAACAGCCTGGGCGAATCGTCGGTGGACCTCAAGGTCCTCGGTCGCGTCCGGCCCGCCGAGCAGTGGGGGGTGACCGGGGAGCTTCGGAAGCGCGTGCTGGCGGCGTTCAACGCCGAGGGCATCGAGATTCCGTTCCCGCACCGGGTCGTGCTGACGCGAGCGGCCGCGGGCCTGCCCGACGAGGCGCCCGCGGCGGAAGACCGCGCGAAGACGAGCTAGGCGGACTCCTCCGCGCGCTCGGCGGCCCGCTCCTTCGCGCCGCGCCGTCGCGGAGTCGGCTCCTCGGTTTCGGTGAGGAGCATTGGCGGATGGCCGTGCTCGATCGTCTCGCCGGTGATGACCACCTTCTTGATGTCCGCGCGTTCGGGGATCTCGTACATCACCTCGAGGAGCGCCTCCTCGACGATCGTTCGCAGGGCGCGAGCGCCGGTCTTGCGACCGATGGCCAGCCCGGCGGTCGCCTCGAGCGCCTCATCGGTGAAGACGAGCTCGACCTTGTCCAGGCTCAGGAACTTCGTGAACTGCCGGGTCACCGCGTTCTTCGGCTCGGTGAGGACTCGCACGAGGTCCTCCTTGAGCAGTGCCGCCAGGCTCACGACGACCGCCAGGCGTCCCACGAACTCGGGAATCAGGCCGTACTTCAGAAGGTCCTCGGGCATCAGCTGATCCATGAGCCGACGCCGCTCCTCCCGGCTGCGATGCGCCTCGGATCCGAACCCGATGCCGCGCTTGCCGACCCGCTCCTCGATGATCTTCTCGAGGCCCTCGAACGCGCCGCCACAGATGAAGAGGATGTTCGTGGTGTCGATCTGGATGAAGTCCTGGTGAGGGTGCTTGCGTCCGCCCTGCGGCGGGACGTTGGCGACGGTCCCCTCCAGGATCTTCAGCAGCGCCTGCTGGACGCCCTCGCCGGAGACGTCACGGGTGATCGACGGGTTGTCGGTCTTGCGCGCGATCTTGTCGATCTCGTCGATGTAGATGATCCCGCGCTGGGCGCGCTGCACGTCGAAATCCGCGGCCTGGATGAGCCGCAGCAGGATGTTCTCGACGTCCTCGCCCACATAGCCGGCCTCGGTCAGGGAGGTCGCATCGGCGATGCAGAACGGCACGTCGAGGACCTTGGCCAGGGTCTGGGCCAGGAGGGTCTTGCCCGAGCCGGTGGGGCCGACGAGCAGGACGTTCGACTTGCCGAGCTCCACGTCGTCCACGCTCTGGCCGGCGTTGACCCGCTTGTAGTGGTTGTAGACCGCCACGGCCAGGACCTTCTTGGCCTGCTCCTGGCTGATGACGTACTCGTCGAGCCGCTCCTTGATCTTGCGCGGCGAGGGGAGCGGCGCCGGGGCGGCCTTGGACTGCGGCGCCTCGAGCATCTCCTCCTCGATGATCTCCTGGCAGAGGTTGATGCACTCGTCGCAGATGTAGACGCCCTGGCCCGCGATCAGCTTGCGGACCTGCTCCTGGCTCTTCCCGCAGAAGGAGCAGCGATACGGCACCTTGGTCTTGCTGGTCATGCGCCCGGGGAGGATAGCATGGGCGGCCCACCCCGCCGCCATGGATCGATGGTCCGCCCGACTAGGATGGGCCGATGCCGGCCGAAGCGCGGATTGCCGTCCTCGAGACCCCGATCGGCCGGCTCTGGCTCGAGGCAACCTCAGTCGGGTTGCGCTCGATCACCCGCACCGAGCAACCGGACCTGACCGGCCGGCTCGACGCCGATGCCCTGGCCGACCCGCTCCGGCAGCTCGACGAGTACTTCCGCGGCCGGCGCCGGACCTTCAGCATGGCGCTGGACCTCTCCGGCCGCGGGGCCTTCGACGCCGCCGTGTGGCGCGCGGCGATCGCGATCCCCTACGGGCGGACGATGAGCTATGGCGACCTCGCGGCGATCGTCGGCAGCCCGCGGGCGGCGCGGGCGGTGGGAGGCGCGATGTCTCGGTGCCCGCTGAACCCGGTGGTGCCGTGCCATCGGGTCATCCATGCCGATGGCTCGATCGGTGGCTGGGGCTCGGAGAGCTGGGTCAAGCGCTGGTACCTGCGCCACGAGCACGCAGCGCGGGGCGGATGAACGGGCGCGCTACTTCTTCTTCGCGGAGTCGTCAGGCTGCTGCTCGGCTTGCGGCTCGGCCTGTCGGCCGGCGGACGGAACCGATCCCCCCGCGGCCTGCGCCATGCTGATCAACGATTCGTGGTCGCCCACGAACACATCGTCGATGATCCCGTAGGCCTTGGCCTCATCGGCGCTCATGAAGTAGTCGCGGTCGGAGTCCTTGCGGATCTTGTCGGCGGGCTGGCCGGTGTGCTCCGAGAGGATGTTCATGAGCCGCTCGGTGAGGTTCATGACCTCCTTGACCTGGATCTCCACGTCCGGCGTGTTGCCCCGGAACCCCGCCGATCCCTGGTGGATCATGATCCGGCTGTTCGGCAGCGCGAAACGCTTGCCGGGCGCCCCGGCCGCGAGCAGCACCGATCCCATGCTCGCCGCCTGGCCGATGCAGATCGTGCTCACCGGCGCCTTCACGTACTGCATCGTGTCGTAGATGGCGAGGCCGCTGGTCACGACACCACCCGGGGAGTTGACGTAGAGGCTGATGTCCTTCTCCTGGTCCTCGCTCTCGAGGTAGAGGAGCTGCGCGATGACGAGGTTCGCGACGTGGTCCTCGATCGGCTCGCCGAGGAAGATGATCCGCTCCTTGAGGAGGCGGGAGTAGATGTCGAAGGCTCGCTCGCCGCGGGCGCTCGACTCGATGACCATCGGGACCAGCATCAGGCTTCCTCGGGCTCCTTCGTGGTTGTGGCGGCCGCTCCATCGGTCCCGATGGCGCGATCAATGAGCACGTCGACAAGTTTACGGTTGCGGAGGGTCATGCGCAGGTAGCTGCGTCCGCGCCGGGAGCCCAGGTACTCCGCGAGCCTCGGCTCGTCCGCGTAGCGCGCGAGCTGGTCGGAGATCTCGGCGTCGATCTCGGCCTCGTCGGCGTCGATCCCCTCCTTTTCGGCGATCGCCGACAGTACGAGGAGCACCTTGACCCGCCGCGATGCCGGCTCACGGAGCTCCGCGGTCAGCTCCTCGGGTGTCTGCTTCGCAAGCTCGAGGTACTGCTCCATCCCGATCCGCTGGTTGGCGAGCCGCGTGCCCAGCTCGTCGCGCATGATCTCGATCTCGTTCGCGATCATCACCTCGGGGACGTCGACCGTCGCGTTCGCCGCCGCGAAATCGATGATCCGATCGGCGAAGGCATGGCGCGCCTCGTCTGCGGCCCGCTGCTCGAGCGCGTCGCGGATCTCGGAGCGAAGCTCTTCAACGGTCTGCACCTCGCCGACGCTCCGGGCGAACTCGTCGTCGAGATCCGGCAGTATCCGCTCGCGGAGGTCGAGCAGCGTCACCTCGAAGTGCGGGCGCTTCCCGCGCAGGTCCTCGACGCGATAGTCGTCGGGGAACGTGACATCGAAGCCCTTAGTCTCGTCGATGCGCATCCCGACGAGCTGTTCCTCCCAGCCGGGCACCATTCGCCCCTCGCCAATGACGAGCGGCAGCCGATCCGCCGATCCGCCCTCGAACGGCTCGCCGTCGATCGTGCCGGCAAACCGTACGGCGGCGACGTCGCCCTCGGCTGCGGCGCGCTCGTCGACCGGGCGCAGCGTCGCCTGCTCGCCGCGCAGCTCCCCGATGACCCCCGCCACCTGCTCGTCGGTCACCTCGGGGTGCTCGATCGTGAACGAGTAGTCGGTGTACGCGCCCAGCGTCACCTCGGGTCGCACGCTGACCGTGGCGGTGAAGCGCACCGTGCTGCCCTCGGCCACGCCGCCGGGATCGATGTCCACGCTCGGCTGGTCGATGGGGATGATGTCGGTCTGGTCGAGTGCGGCGTCGTAGCTCTCCCCCACGAGGTGGTCGATGGCCTCGGTGATCACCGGGTCGCGGCCAACGAAGCGGTCGATCACGTGACGCGGCGCCTTGCCCGGGCGGAAGCCCGGCACCTTCGTCCGCTCCGCGACGTGCCGGTACGCGGTCGCAAAGTGCCGATCGACGTCCGCCGCGGGCACCTCGATCTCAAGGACCATCCTGGAGCCCGGTTCCGATCTCGTCGAGACGGTGACCACGTCATCTCCTGTGTCTGCTGGTGGGCGAGGCGAGATTCGAACTCGCACGTCTTGCGACACCGGCTCCTAAAGCCGGCGCGTCTGCCGTTCCGCCACTCGCCCGCTGGTTTGTGCTTGTGAGGCGCGTATAACTCGGTGGATGGCCCGTGCACACGGCATGAGACGCGTATAACATGACGGATGTCTGAACCCACCACATGAGGCATCCCGACCATGGCCAGGACCATCACCGAGGCCGCCATTGTAGGCGGACCGACCGTCGCCAGCACCCGCGACTACTGGATCCTGCACCTCAAGAGCGAGGGGCGTGCCGAGCGCACCATCAGCACCTACCTCCGCGCGCTCGATCGGCTGGATGCCTACCTCGCCGAGCAGGGCATGCCGCGCGAGTTGCGCGCCATCAGGCGCGAGCACCTGGAGTCGTTCATGGTCGCCCTGCGCGAGCGCGGCAACGCGCCGGCCACGATCTCGATCCTGTTCCGCGCCCTGCGCGTGTTCTGGACCTGGCTGGTGGATGAGGACGAGATCAGCCGTAACCCGATGGAGAAGATGAAGGCACCCACGGCGCCTGTGAACCCGCCACCCGTCCTCAGCGACGATGAGATCCGCCGCCTGCTGGCGACCTGCAAGGGCCAGGGGCTCATCGACCGCCGCGACTTGGCCATCCTGTCTCTGCTGCTCGATACCGGCATCCGCCGCGGCGAGCTGGCGGGGCTGACCGTCGGCGACCTGAACCTCGGGCAGATGGTGGCCTTCATCGAGGCATCCACCAGCAAAAGCCGGCGCGGCCGGGCGGTCGCCTACGGCCCCACCACGGCGAAGGCGATCGTCCGCTACCTCCGCCACCCGAAGGCGCCGCGCGACCCGTCCGAGCCGCTGTGGCGGGCCAGGACCGGCCTACCGCTGACCGGCAACGAGATCTACCACGTGGTTCGCCGGCGAGCCGCACAAGCTGGCCTGAAGGTCTACGTCCACGCGCTGCGTCACACTTGGGCATCCCGCATGTTGGGCTCGGGCCATTCAGAGGGAGACGTCATGGCCCTGGGGGGCTGGTCGAGCCGCGAGATGCTGAACCGCTACGGGGCCAGCGCCGCATCCGAGCGGGCCATCGCCGCCTACCGCTCCCCCATCGAGGGACTGCCCCGCAAGGGATAACGCATGGCAGCAGTTACGCGCGCGCGCGTGATGCAATGTGCTAGCCTCTGCTCACATCAGAACAAGAGGGCGGGCGGACACCGAACGCGCTGAGGCCTACCTACACCCGGGACTGGGGATCGCGGCCCATTGCAAGTCCCGCGCCGGAGTACCGCGACACGCACGAAGCCGAACGCCGCCGCCGACCCCGAAGCACGCCGGAGCCTTTCGTTTTGAGGAGAGCCACCACCTGCTTTGAGTAGCGATGCTCAAAGGTGGTGGCTTCTTGTCTCTCTCCGAACGCAGCCTGCGGGCCAAGATCGCGGCTCACGAGCGATGGGCCCGGGAGCCTGATCGCAGCGCCGCCACGGCGCCCGCTCGGCAGGCCTATGCCGACCGTTTCATCGCAGCAGCTCGTGCGCTGCATCCCAAGGCTACCGAGGAGTTCATCCTCACCGCCGCCGGCAACCTGCGGTCCGCCGCGGCTTCCCGCGCCGCGCGCGCGCGCTGGGCCACGAAGGCGGGGTCCGGCGATGCGTGACATAGAAAGACGCCGCCCCGTGCGAGAGGGCGACGTCCGAGCTGGTGCGATCAGCCTCGATGGTAGCACGTCCCGGTGGGAGATCTGTCCCGAGCCGGGATGCCGGCTGCGGTTCTTCGATGACTGGGAGCGAACCCGGCACGTCGTGGTCGGGCGGCACCACTACCGGAGCACGCGGCGCCCGCAGGCGGTGCCATCGTGAGCGGCTACGACTCGGCCGTGATCGGCCTCGAGATCATCGAGCACCCCGACCTCCTGGACCTACCGCGCACCGTGCGCCTGGTGTTCATCGAGGCACTCGTCTGGTCGCGGGCACACCTCACCAACGGGGCCATCAGCCGGACCGCGCTGCGCCGCCTGACCGATGAGGAGGATCCCGAGAGAGCGGCCCGCCAGCTCGTGAAGGTGAAGCGCTGGCGAACGACCCCGAACGGGTGGCAGATCATCGGTTTCGGGGACGAGCTAGGGCAGGATTCCGCCGAGAAAGTGAGGCAACGCCGCGCCGACAATGCCGAGCGGATGCGGGACTTTCGTGCTCGGAAGAGGGCCAGTAACGCCGCACGTAACGCCGCACGTGCGCCAACCGACCGACCGACCGACCTACCGAACGACAGTGTAGGTAGTAGGGAGGAGGACGGCTCGGCCTCCGGGCAAGAGCCCGGGCCGGCCGTCCGAGAGGGGGATTCCGTTGAGTGCCGCGACTACCTCCGCCACCAGTCCTCTCACGTTTTCATGGAGGGGAGAGGATTCGTGTGCCTGGCGTGTGACGCCCAAGCTCGAGAGGCGGTGCCGGCATGATGTGGCACCCATTGACCCGAGCACCGAACCGGCTGCTCCTGGTGTGCAACGTGTGCAGGGCCAGCACTCCGAACGTTAGTTCGATGCTCCGAGGTTGGGAGCAGTCGGCGACGTGGCGCGGCGTGTACCGCTGTCCGGCGTGCAGCGGTGAGGGGGCGCCCTCGATCCTTGCGGACCTCGATCTCGTCATACCCAGCGCCCCGTCGAATCGAGCTTTATTCACCGGAGAGATACCGAACGGGCCGAGAGTGGCCGAGAATCGAGGAGATCGACGCCATGAGCCGTAAAGCTGCCAAGAGCCCCCGGTCCGTACCTCTGACCAAAGTCTGCCGCCGTTGCCTCGCTGAGAAGGCCGCCGACGCCTTCCCGCCCAACCAGCGCATGCGCGACGGCCTGTCGAGCTGGTGCCGAGCCTGCGCCACGGCTCGTACCCGCCAGTGGAAGGCCGAGCACCGCGACGAGATCCTTGCCCGCCGCCGCGCCTGGTACGCGGAGCATGGCGATGCGGAGCGCGCCCGCAACGCGATGCGCTACTACCGCGACCGCGCCGCGAAGCAGGCTCGCGCCACCGCCCGCATGGCCGAGATCGCGAAGGGGCTCGGTAAAAGGTTGGCACCCTCGCAGTCGTCATACCCAGGTCCCGCGGCACGCACACATACGACGGCCGCACAGGGGGTGGCGAAAAGTGGACGGCCCTCCAAGTCCCGAAACCCAGGTCAGCCGCGCTAAAAATCTGTATGACTCTCAGACATTCCAGAGGTTCCCCCATGAGCGCTGATTACCACACCCTCCCGAACGATGACCCGCTGGCCGGCTTCCTCGATGACGTGACCGGCGCGATCCTCTACCGCCGCGGCCGGACCGATCTGCTCGAGGCGATCCGCCACGGCGCGGCCTGCAAAGTCGACCGCGTCGACGATCGGCTCGTGATCAGCATCGCCGGCGAGGCGATCTGGAACACGACGCCCGTAGGGGCCGGCGGATCAACCACCGCCGGTCTCCAGCCGTTGCGACTGTGCGAGTACTATTGACACGCCACAGTTGTCGCGCGAACTTCCAATCGCAGTCCTGGCCAGCGTCTAGGAGGGATACCGTTTGATCGAAGCACCGGCGATGCCGACTGCCTTCACGGCCAGAGGCGATCTTTTTGCCTCGGTCCGCGCGGCGCTGCAACGGATGCTGGCGCGGGTGGATGAGGCAGGGATGCTGGCTGCCGCCACGGTGGAGATTCACAACGCATGGCAACGCCGTTTGGAGGCGCAAGAGTGGATCGCCCCCGACCTTGGGGTGCGCGAACAGACGGCGGCCGCGGTGCGCGGCGCGATCGCTGAGGCCGAGAGACTCGACCCTGCCTACCTCGCGGAGTGGTTGGATCTGTTGCCGCGGACTGTCGAAGGCCTGCTGGAGGTTCGGTCGACCGTCCTAGTTGATGCTGAAGCGCGACACCTCGAGGCGACAGGAGACGAAGAAGGAGACCAGCACACCCAGTGGCAGGAACTCCGAGGGCTAAGCGCGCTAGAACTGAGCCTCGTCGCGTAGTCAGGAAGGCGCCCAAACAACCGGAGCCCGAGCAACTCCCGTCCCCGAGGCCGCAAGGGAGTGACGTTCCAGCGTTCGCGTTCCAGCTGGTCGCGGCATATATGTATGACGTCTCCGTAACCCGGCGCGCGGCAACAAACGAGGACCCAGAGGAACCGAGATTCAGGACCGCATACGAGACGCGCGATTGGCCTGAGGGCTCTGGGTTCATTGGCCGCTTGACGGTCGAGGCCACCTACCGCTTCAGAGATGATGCGATGTGCCTTATCCGCCTCTCAACGAACGGGCACTTTGCGCCTGCGGCCCCGCTTCAAGAATCCGACGACGAACAGTTCCGAGATCGGGATAGTGCCGTCTTGATCTGGCCTTACGCGCGTGCCCATCTTGGTGAGCTTATCCGGATGATGGACCTGCATCTGCCGATGTTGCCGACAATCGACGTGCGCCGTGCTCTGATTGAGCTTCCGATTGAGCCCGAATCGGACGAGCCTGCGTAGAGAATGAAAATCGGGGGTCGGAGCGCAGACTGGGGGCCCGACCTTGAGGAGGCTCTCCGGGACCCGCGCGTCGGCAAGGTTGCTCTCCACTTGGAACGCGCTCAGGACACTCGGCTGTTGGACTACGCGATGTATGCGACCACCCCTATATCAACAGACACGCAGCTGCCTGCCTTATTGACCAGTCTCCGTGGGGTTTCGCGGTCTGCAGCGATGGGCATTGGCGCCTTGACTGCAGCCATGCGTAGCACGTTGACGGCGGACCAGCTCCGATTTCGGAAAGGTGCGGTCGTCCAGACGTTGGTTGAACGTTTGGTTCGGAGTAGACCCGGCGTGACGAAAGTGCTTTCGGAGAGGCGCCTCGTTTTCGCGACCGGCGATGTAACCGCCGGTATGGATGTGGTCGGCGTCTCGGAAACCGTTTGGGAAGCGCACGAATGTAAGGCCGGCCCGGAGCTTCCACCGACGCAGGCCGCGGAGCTGACGTGGATGGCCAAAACGGCTATCGCGGAGGGCGAGCCCCTGGTCGTTAGCCTGACCTCCGCAGCCTCCCGTATGGCCGTCGAACTGACGCTGCGAGGAGTTACAGACGGGAACCTTCTGTGCTACGTGGCCCAAGAGACAATCTTCAGGCTCCCCGTTGCACAACCCTCGGATCATATCTAGCGTGTCTTGCGGGACTCCTGCCTACAATCGTTCCCGTGGCAGCATTGGCGCCCTCTCGCAGGCCTGGACCTCCGCTTAAGCCGCCAAGCCGCTCGGCTGGAAGATCGTCGCCCTCTGGCGCTTTGGGGAGGACTGGATCGCGCTGTCAGAGGGTCCGACCTTGAGGATTACTTGAGCCGCTCCGGCTGAGGGAGCTGCGAGGATCGACCACGGGTGACTCAGAGTTGGACCGTACTGTGGTGGACAAGTTGGTCTAACCATCGACGCTTTTGTGGATAAAGCCATTGACTGCCTCCGTCCAGTAGACGCATATGTGGCGTTGAGGCAGCCGCTGCCCTGGCCTGCTTGCAGCCGCCACGACGCGCTCTCGAGCACCGGGCGGCCCAGCGACGTGGATGGGAGGGTCCTGAGACGATGAGCGAGATTTCCGAAGTAGCCAGCCGGACACCATTTCCGAAGCCTCCGTGGCCTTGGCCGTGTCCGGATGACAAGTTCCCGTTCCCCATGTTGATGACTGGTGTCAGTGCCGGGGATCTGCATGGCTCGTGGATGCGCAAACTCGACGCGTACTACTCCGCGGCAGGCAAGGATGACGCCCAGTTCCTCCACGGGTTGATTCACGAGCTTGCCGTCGCAGGCTTGCTGGGGGAAGGCGACCGCGAAGCCCTCGGCCGCGTCGTGCGGACAGTGCATTCGGATGACGACTCCGCCCGATCCTTGGCCGCGGTCGAGGCCGTCTATCGTGGCCTCGTGGACGATGAGGAATCGAGCCCAGTTGCCGTGGCAATATGCGCGATCGCACTTGATTCCTTGCGCAATAGTGACGACCTGTCTGCCGACGCACGCGGGTCAAGCGCTGTCGCGGCCGAGAAGGGGAAGGGGAAGGGGACGGCGGCCGCAGACCTCGCAGGTGCCCTCACGGGTGCCAACATCGGAAAGGGGGGCGGACTCTGGGGTGCGATTATCGGCGGCCTTGTCGGTGGCATCGGAATGAGTTACCTCAAGAAGCGCGACAACGAGAAGGGGGACGACAAGAAGTAGGCTCTCCGTCCCAAAGGCAGGACGGCCCGCCGCCGAGGGACCTTCCCTGGCCCAGGGGAGGGTCCCTCCCGTTCGGCCTCGGGCGCGTAAGCCGCCAGTAAGCGCCGCCGGCTAGGCTGTCCGCGGGCCGGTGCTCCGTGGCAGCGTGGCCGTCCGCGAGGACGGCGAGGGTGCAGGCGACCCGGCCCTAACGGCTTGCATCCCGGCCCTAGACTGCGAGCAGGAATAAGGGAGGACTCGCGGCATGGCATCAAGTTGCCCACGATGCGGAGCTGCCAGGGGGGCTGGGCGTTACTGCTCGAGTTGCGCCTTCGATTTCTGGGGGGCGGCGGCCGGGCGTGAGCAGGCGCCTCCGACGCAGCCGCAGCCGCAGCCGAGCGTACCCACCAGATCGAGCACTCCGACGTGGGTGTGGATCGCCGTCGCAGTTCTGCTAGGTGCGGTGCTGACGGTCGCGGGCATTGCCTTTCTAGGAGGGGGCGGGAGCGGCGTGGGGGCCGCTGGCGCCAGCACTGCTCCGCCTGAGAGTTCCGCAACGGCGAGGCCAACCGCTCGACTCACTGCCCAGCCCACGCCACTGCCCACGGTCCTGGCGACGCCTGCCGGCCCCCTGCAGGCGCAAGTGGGTGATGCTGTGCAGATCAGCTGCGACGGCGCCGACTGTCTCAACATCACGGTCAGCCAGCCAAGCGAGCACGCCCTATACAAGGGGGAGTACCTCAACGATACGCCTGAACAGGCGGGATGGGTCTATGAGCAGGTCTACGTCAAGTACGTGGCCGTACAGGACGGCGCCACGTACAACCCCTTCGACTGGGCGGTCTACGCGGATGGTCGCCAGTTAAGCTCGTCAGCATTCGTGCTGAATGGCCCCGAGCCCACCCTCGACTCTGGGACGCTGCCTGCCGGCCGTTCGGCTGAGGGGTGGCTCGTTTACGAGGTTCCCCCTTCAGGGGAGATCGTGCTCAGCTACGAGCCGAACTACAGTGGACCGCCAGTCTTCGAGGTCGTCCTACGTGCGAAGTAGGCCGGACGATCAGTCGGCGAGTTCTCTCCTGTGAGGCGCGTATAACCCAGAGCTCCGCGCATGGGCCCTCTGAGCGTGGAGCATAACGCAGGGTCCGGATGGCTCCTAAAGCCGGCGCGTCTGCCGTTCCGCCACTCGCCCGCTGGTTGCCGACAGAATAGAGGAGGATCGAAAGCTCGGGCGGTTCACTCCGAGGATGCGGGAGCACTCCCCGAGCGAGCCAGCGTGGAGAAGCCCGAGTAGCTGCGGGGTCCCGGCCCCGCCTCGGGTGCCGATCCATCAGAGGGCGGACTCGTCGGCGGCCCGCTGACGAACCGCTCCACCGCCCGGCGGGCGAGCGCCGCCGAGACGAGCGTCAGACCACTCTCGACCGCCTTCCAGATCGCCCGCTCCGGGCCGGGCGGTCCCTCGGTGATCGACTTCGCGAGCTCCCGGCGCGCCTTCCTGCTCCTCGTGGCCGCGTGGCGCCAGGTCAGCAGCTCCTCCGCCAGCGTTTCGCGGGCGCGGGCGGCCCGCGGACCGACCCCGCCGGCCATCGTGTCGACCCAGGCCTGCATCGACTTCGGCAGCGCGTCGTACGCCTGCTCGGCGGCGCTCGGCCGCAGCCGCCGACGCACGAGGCGCGCCATCCTCATCGGGCCGCCGGCGACGAGAAATGCCGTCCCGGCGGCGATGCCCAGGAACAGGATCGGGTTCTCGCGGAACCGGGCCCGCAGGTCGAGCGCATGACGGACTCGCGCCTCGAGCTCTTCGGCTCGACGCTGCAGCTCTTCGCGCTGGGCCTCGACCTCTACCCGCGTCTCAGCAAGCGTTTCGCCCACGCGATGTCCTCCTTGACTGATGCAATCGTCTCATCCGGGGCGCCGATGTTCACGTGGCCGACACCGCGCGCGACGGCCACGCCCGCCAGCGCGACCTGGACGAAGAGCACGAAGAGCGCCGCCATCCAGGCTGGTGAGAAGCCGAAGTAGGCGGGCACCGCCAGCGCGGCCACCACGATCAGCAGCGCCAGCGCCCCGAACGGGTTGGCGATGACGCCGCCCGCGCCCAACCCCACGTACAGCACCACGATGGCGGTGAAGGTGGCGACGATGACGATCACCACCAGCAGGTCGGGCATGACATCGAAGAGCGCCGCCGTGCCAAGCACGACCGCGACGTCGAGCGTCACGAGGGCCAGGAGCCCAAGGCCGGCGGCGATGGCGAACAGGACGAGGGCGAGGCGGGTCTCGGCCAGCATCCCGCCGATCTCCTGGCGCGCCCGGGTGACCTCCAGTCGCACGAGCTGCACGATCCCTCCGACCAGCTCGCGGGCGATGCCCGGGATGCTCGCCTGGCGTTCGCGGCGCGGCTCGTCGGGGTCGGGCATGTCACCTCCGGGGAAGGAGAATGCCGCACCGAGGCGGCATCAATGCGCTGATTCTAGCAAGGGTCCTCCCCCAGCTCCGGGCTACGTTCCGGCGCGACCCGCTATCCTGTCGCGCCTGATGGCAAAGCGACGGACGTCCGGGGTCCAGCGCCGGCCGCGCGCGTCGGATGCGGCAATGAGCCGACGTCTCGGCGAGGGCGGAGCCGGCATCGACTGGCGACTGCTCCTCGTCGGGGGCGTGTTGCTGGTCGGCGCCATCGTGCTCGTCGTGGTGCTGCTCTTCGGCGGGGGCGGCAGCGACGTCATCGGCACCCGGCAGGTCGACGACGGGCGCCAGCACGTCGCCGTCGGCGCCGTGGGCGGCCCCTACTCGTCGGTCCCGGCCACCTCCGGCACCCACTGGGACACGCCCGGGCAGTGGGGCGTCTACACCGCCGCCAATCCCGCGATCGAGTACCAGATGGTCCACAACCTCGAGCACGGCGGGATCGTCGTCTGGTACCAGCCCGCCCAGCTCGATGCGGCGGGCATCAGCGCACTCGAGAACTGGGTCCGGCAGCAGCAGCAGACGACCCGCTACAAGGCGATCGTATCCCCATGGACCGGGCAGGACTTCGGCCATCCGATCGCCGTCACCGCCTGGGACTGGCTGCTCTACCTCGACGGCGCCGACATCGGCTCCGTACAGAAGTTCTTCGACGAACGATACGGAAAGTCACCCGAACCGAACGGCGTCTGACCGGCAACCCGACCCGTTGCGGTTGACGCCCGCGGTGAGGGTCCGGCATCATTCTTCGCGGGCGCCTAGCTCAACGGCAGAGCAAGTGACTCTTAATCACTAGGTTCAGGGTTCGAATCCCTGGGCGCTCACCATTGCAGCCACCCGACGACCGGGTCTCATGGCCCGGTCGTTGGCCTGAAGCGAGCAGGGAGTCCCTTGCCCCACGTACCGATCGAACGGCACCGGCTCGAGAATGGCCTGCGCGTCGTGCTGTCGCCGGACGAGACCGCCCCCATCGTCGCGGTGAACCTGTGGTACGACGTCGGCAGCAAGCACGAGAAGCCGGGCCGTACCGGCTTCGCCCACCTCTTCGAGCACATGATGTTCCAGGGGTCGGAGCACGTGGCCAAGGGCGAGCACTTCGCGCTCGTGCAGGCCGCGGGCGGCACGCTGAACGCCACGACCTGGCTGGACCGCACGAATTATTTCGAGACGCTCCCCAGCCACGAGCTGGAGCTCGGCCTGTGGCTCGAGTCGGACCGGCTCGCCAGCCTGCTGCCGGCAATGACCCAGGAGAAGCTCGACAACCAGCGCGAGGTCGTGAAGAACGAGCGGCGCTGGGCGGTCGACAACCAGCCCTACGGGACCTGGGATGAACGGATCCAGGCCGCGCTCTTTCCCGAGGGCCACCCGTACCACCATCCCACGATCGGCTCGATGGAGGACCTCGACGCTGCGAGCCTCTCCGACGTGTCCGCCTTCTTCGCCGCGTACTACGCGCCGAACAACGCGGTGCTCACCGTTGCCGGCGACTTCGAGCCGGTCGCTGCGCGGGCGATGATCGAGCGGCACTTTGGCCCAATCCCCGCCAATCCGTCACTGCCCCCGGCGCCGGACATGACGATCCAGCCAATCCTGGGCAGCGAGCTCCGCGAGTCCGTGCGAGACGCGTGCTCGCTTCCCCGCGTCTATCTCTCGTACCGCATGCCGGTCTTCGGGACCGATGCCTGGGACGACCTCTCGGTGGCGGCCGACCTGCTGGGCGTGGGTCGTGCTTCGCGCCTCTATCGGGTCCTCGTCCGCGAGCGGCAGCTGGCCCAGGACATCACCGTCTTCCCCTTCCCTGTGGTGGGTGGCGCCTCAATGTTCACGATCTGGGCCACGGCCCGCCCCGGAGTCGACCCGGCGGACGTCGAGGCCACCGTCCTCGCCGAGGTCGACCGCTTGAGCGCGGACGGGCCAAGCGACGCCGAGCTGGAGCGGGTTCGGAATCTCCATGCGGCAGCCGTCGAATCGAGCCTCGAGCGAAGCTCCGAGCGAGCCGATCGACTCTCGATGTACGCCTGCCTGTTCGATGCTCCGGAACGGATCAACGACGAGGTGAGTCGCTACCTCGCCGTCGACGCGGGGCGTGTCCGCTCGGCGATGTCGATGGCTCTGCGCACGGACAACCGTCTCTCTCTCACCTATCTGCCAGAGCGGCAGGGGGCCGCCACCCCGCGCGGTGCAGCTGGCGAGGCGAGCTCGTGACCGGGACCGTCGCCAACCCCCTGCGGCCCCCGTCCGGCGCCCCGCGGCCGTACCGCTTCCCGGACTTCGAGCGACGCGACCTGCCGAATGGCATGCGGGTCTGGATGGTTTCGTTGCCGGGCGCCACGATGACGAACGTCCACCTGACGGTCGATGCCGGAGCCGCGAGCGAGGACGAGGAGCACGCCGGCGTCGCGGCCCTCACCGCACGGCTGCTCGTCACCGGCACCCGACGGCTCGACGCCGGCGCATTCGCGGAGGCGACGGAGCGCCTCGGGATCGAGGTCAGCAGCGAGTCGAGCTGGGACTCGGCGCGCGCGGCCTTCCAGTCGCTCCCGGAGCACATGGAGAGCGGCATCGAGCTCCTCGCCGAGATGGTCCGCGATCCGCGCTTCGATCCCGGTGAGTTCGCGCGCCTGAAGGCCGAGCGCCTCAACGAGATCACCCAGCTGCGATCGGAGCCCGGCCGGCTGGCTGATGAGCTGTTCGTCCGCGAGCTTTTCGATCCGGCGACGCCGTACCGACGGCTGTCGGCGGGCGGGCCTGAGACGGTCGAGGCCCTGGGCCTCGATGACGTCACCCGGTTCCACGCTGCGGGCTGGCGCCCCGACCGCGCCGACCTGGTGGTTGCCGGCTCGATCGACGCCGAAGCGGTGATGCGCGCCGCGCAGATGCGCTTCGGCGACTGGGACGGCACCGGGTCCGGGCACCGTTCCTTCATCGCGTCGGCACGCGGCGGCCGGCGGGTCGTCATCGTCGACCGGCCCGGATCGGTGCAGAGCGAGCTCCGGGTGGGCCATCTCGGGATCGAGCGCCGGCATCCGCAGTTCTTCCCCGCAGTGGTCCTCGGGGCGCTGCTGGGCGGCGTCTTCGGCAGCCGACTGAACCGACGGCTGCGGGAGGAGCTCGGCTACACGTACGGCGCCCATGCTCGCTTCGACGCCCGGCGCGCCGCGGGCCCGTTCAGCGCCTCGGCGGCGGTGCAGACCGAGGTCACCGCAGATGCCATTCGCGAGCTTCTTGGCCAGCTGGACGAGGTGCGCGCTGCGCCGCCGTCGATGCCGGAGCTGCGCGAGGTGCGCGACTTCCTGATCGGTGTCTTCCCACTCCGCTTCGAGACGACTGGAGGCGTCGCGGGTGCCATCGAGCCGCTCGCCGTGTACGGCCTGGCAGACGACTACTGGCAGACCTACCGCGGGCACCTCGAGGCGGTTGGTCCCGATGAGATCCACGCAGCCGCCAACGACCTGATCCGCCCCGCCGATCTGCTCGTCCTCGCCGTTGGCGATGCCGAACGCATCCGCGAGGACGTGGCCGCCGGGAACTTCGGCCCGGTCGAGGTGATCCCGGCCCCCTGAGGTCAGGCCGTTCCGCTCGCCTCGTCGAACGCCGCCAGCAGTCGATCGTCGTCCTCGGGGCTGCGGGCCGTGATGCGCAGCCAGTCCCGGAGCAGGCCTGACGGGTAGCTCCGTACCGCGATGCCGTCGCGGAGCACGGTCGCGGCCAGGCTGCCGGCGTTCAGCGGCGCCGGGGGTTGCGCGAGAAAGAAGTTCGTGACCGATGGCAGCGTCAGCCATGCTCGATCGGCAAGCGCCACCGCCAGGCGATCGCGCTCCGCGGTGATCTGCCGATGACGCCGACGGGCGGTGTCGGGGTCGGCCAGCACGGCGAGCGCGGCGGCCTCGCTCGCCCCGCTGATCGGCAGGGGCAGCCGCGACGCGTCAAGTCGGTCTGCCAGCTCGGGCTGCGCCACGACATACCCGATCCGGGCGCCGGCCAGCCCGTAGGCCTTGGCCAGCGAGCGCAGGATCACGAGGTTGGGAACCTGGGCCTGGGCGCCCGCCAAGCTCAGGGACTCCGGCGCCAGGTTCCGAGACGCTTCGGCGAACTCCTGATAGACGGCGTCCACCGCGACGATCGCCCGGAGCCCGTCGGCGAGGCGCACGACCTCGTCGGGCGGATAGGCATCCCCGGTCGGGTTGTTCGGCGAGCAGAGCCAGACGAGACGTGCGCCGGACGCCTCGGCGGCCGCGCGGAGCGCTTCGACCGGCTGGCGCTCGCCGGGGAACGCGCGCTCGACGGTGACGACTGAGGCACCGGCCAGCCTCGCCTCCACGGCGAACATCCCGAACGTCGGTTCCGGAACGAGGACGGCATCGCCCGGCCCGACCACGATCGAGGTCAACAGCCGGATCAGCTCATCGGCGCCGGCGCCCGGAATGACGCGACGCGGGTCGACGCCGATCACCCCGCCGATCGCCCCCCTCAGCGCTCGCAGCCGTTGGTCGCCGTACTCGACGAGGCGTGCTCCGTCGAAGGCGGCCAGGCCGGCCACCGCGCCCGGCAACGGCCCGCCCCCCAGGGTGTTCATGTCGAAGCGGATCAGGTCCTTGACCGCCAGGCCCACCGACGCCGCGAGCTCCTCGTCCGAGGGCTCGACCGGATACGGCTCCATCGGCCCCTGCAGGCGGAGCAGCCCGAGTGGATCGATGGTTCGGGGGCTCATGACGCGGCGGACGTGGCGGCGGCCCGCTCTCGAGCGCGGACCAGTCGCGTGCGCGCCGCGGCGATGCGGCGCGCCGGATCGCCGGCGATCCGCCGACGATCGAGAGCCTCCGGGTGATCGCCGCGAGCGATCTCGGCCAGCAGCCTCGAGGCGCGCTCGAGCTGCCCCGCCTCGGTGAGGAGCTGCACGATGCTGAACCAGCGTGCTGGGTCGCCCGGCGGCTGGCTGACGACCCGCTCGAGCAGCTCGGCGGCCCGCCCCGGGTGGCCGGCGCGGCGGTGCGCCAGGATCGCGGCCCGCACGTCGGTGAACGACGGCTCCATGTCGAGCGCCTCGAGGTAGTTCAGCAGGAGCTCGGCGGCCTCGGCGCGATCGTCGGCCGAGCCGCGGCGAACGCGGCGATCCCGGAAGTCCCCGAGGAGCGCTCGCAGCTCGCGATCGACCCACCTGCGCTGCAGCGTGCCGGCCGGATACCGCTCGGCGACCTCGCGAAGGACGGCCACGCCGCGGAGCTGCTGCCCGGTCGCGACGTAGGCCGCGCGCAGATCGGCCTGCACGAGCGTGTCATACGAGCGGTCGAGGTCGACGAGGCGCTCGAGGGCTCCGACCCAGTCGTCGACGAGGTTCCGACCGCGGTAGTAGCCGGCCGCGTAGCGCAGCCAGTAGACCTCGTTATGGTCGCGCCAGTCCTCGCCGGCCACGTGGTGGCTGACAATCCACGCATGCTGGGCCGCCGGGCCCGCCAGGAAAACGTCGGCCGGAATCCGGAACCCGGCCACCGACCGCCACTGCGGCATGTGCCAGCGGCTCGTGGCGGCGGCCTCCGGCCGCGCCCGCACCCGGCGGGGCGGCACCGCTGCCTCGTGGGGCTCCAACGGCCACGGGAGCAACGCCGCCGAGCCGGCCTCGAGGGCATGGTCGTAGTGGAGCCTGCGCAACGGGTCGCGCAGCTCGCTCCAGGCCCGATTCAGAATCGACGTCCGCCGTGTGGCCAGCGCGCCGGTCGGGCTTCGATCCGGGTGGTGCCGCAGGACCGCGTCGCGAAACGCCGCACGCAGCTCCGCGACGGTCGACGAGGGGTCGGCGCCGAGGATCGCGTAGTAGTCGCGCATCTCGGTTCTCAGTGATTCGGGGGCCGCGCGCTCCTCCATCCGATCGAGTCTAGCGGAGCGCTGGCCTCCGACCCACATTGGTATGCTGCCGAACACGATGGTCGCAAGCCCTCGCCCTCCGACCTCGCGTGCCGGTCACCTGCTCCTCATCGGAGGCGCCGAGGACAAGCTCCGGCATCGCCAGATCCTCACGCGCTTCGCGGCGCTGGCCGGCGGCGGAGAGGGCCGGGTTGCTGTGATCTCGACCGCCTCGTCCCTCGGTGACGAGGCGACCGAGCTGTATCAGTCGATCTTCGGCCAGCTCGGCATCCCGGACGTCCGTGGGCTCCGGCCGTTGTCCCGCGAGGAGGCGAACCGGGCGGACGTCATCGCCGCGGTCGCCGACGCGACCGGCGTCTTCATGACCGGCGGCAACCAGCTCCGGCTCTCGAGCGTCATCGGCGGGACCGGACTCGGTCGCGTCATTGCCGAGCGCCATCGGCACGGGGCGATCGTCGCCGGCACCAGCGCCGGAGCATCGGCCATCAGCGAGCACATGGTCGCCTTTGGCACGAGCGGGGCAACCCCGAAGCAGCGCATGACCCAGATGAGCGCCGGGCTCGGGCTGCTGCCGGGAGTGATCGTCGACCAGCATTTCGAGGAGCGGCATCGGCTCGGGCGACTGCTGGCGCTCATTGCCCAGTCACCCTCGCTGCTCGGGATCGGCATCGACGAGGACACAGCGCTGCTCGTCAGTCCGGCGAGCATCGGCGAGGTGCTGGGCAGGGGGTCGGTGACGATCCTGGATCCCGCCCGTCTGCAGACCGATGCCTACGAGGTGAAGCGACACCGGCCGATCATGGTCTCGGGCGTCATCCTGCACTCGATCCCCTCCGGCTACCGATTCGACCTGCGCAGGCGCCGGCTGCTGGCCCCCCTGCGGCCCGTTTCTGCCAGCGAGCGAGAGCTCCGGCAGATGCAGTCCGCCTCCGAGCGGACCAGGCGCCTGATCCGGCGCGTCGCGGCCGAGGGCGCAGACGACACGGCGCCCGAGCGGGCACGACGCCGAGCGGTCCGCGCTCAGCGGCACGAGGAGGCGAGCGAGTGACCAGGGTCGCACGGCCGCGCCGCTCCCGGGCCGAAGCCGCTCAGGCCCGCGCAAAGGCTCGGACCGGGCGCAGCCGGAAGAAGCCCGCGCCGGAGCTGCGGATCGTCGAGACGCGCGTCTACCGCGGCCCGAATTACTGGAGCTACGAGCCCGCGATCAAGCTCGTCGTCGACCTCGGGGTCCTCGAGGAGTTCCCGTCGAACACGGTTCCCGGCTTCGTCGACCGCCTCCTCGAGCTGCTGCCCGCTATCGCCGACCACTCCTGCGGCACCGGCAAGGTGGGCGGCTTCGCGGGGCGCCTGCGGGAGGGGACGTGGCTCGGGCACGTTGCCGAGCACATCGCGCTCCAGCTGCAGCGTGACGCGGGAACCGAGGTGGGGCGCGGCAAGACGCGGAGTACCGGTGATCCCGGCCGCTACCACGTCGTCTACAGCTTCGGCGAGGAGAGCGTGGGGCTTGCCGCCGGCCGGTTGGCGGTCAGGATCGTCAACCACCTCGTCAGCCCCGAAGCGGGATTCGACTTCGCCGATGCGTTCGAGCAGCTCGTCCTCCTCGCCGAGCGAGCGGCCTTTGGCCCCTCGACCCAGGCCCTCGTCGACGAGGCCGCCCTCCGCGACATCCCCTGGATCCGGCTCAACGAGCAGTCGCTCGTACAGCTCGGGCATGGCGTCCACCAGCAACGCATCCGGGCCACGATGACCAGCCAGACCAGCTCCCTCGGAGTGGACATCGCGTCGGACAAGAAGCTGACGAACAAGCTGCTGGCGGCCACCGGAGTCCCGGTCCCGCACTCCGAGGTCGTGCGCTCTGCCGACAGCGCCGCGGCCGCCGCGGCGTCCATTGGCTTTCCGGTTGCCGTCAAGCCCCTCGATGGCAACCACGGTCGCGGGGTTGGGCTCAACCTCGGCGACGAGGCCGGCGTCCGCGCCGCCTACGATTTCGCCCGCGGCGAGTCGCGAGGCGGAGGCGTCGTCGTCGAGAGCTTCCTGGCCGGAAACGACTATCGCTGCCTGGTCATCGACGGCGTGCTGCGGGCCGTGGCCCAGCGCGTCCCGGCGCACGTCGTTGGCGACGGTGAGCACTCCGTTGCGGAGCTCGTCGAGATCACGAACGCCGACCCCCGCCGCGGGATCGGCCACGAGAAGGTTCTGACCCGGATCAAGGTCGACGAAGAGTCGATTGCCTATGCGCGCGAGCAGGACTACGAGCTGAGCGACGTCCCGCCCCACGGCGTGCGCCTCTTTCTGAAGCGGACCGGCAACATGTCGACCGGCGGCATCAGCATCGACCGGACCGAGGAGATCCATCCAGACAACGCCGAGATGGCCGAGCAGGCGGCTCGGGTCGTGGGCCTCGACATCGCGGGCATCGACGTCATCTGCCCGGACATCGGGGTGCCGGTGCGGGAGACCGGCGGTGGAGTCGTTGAGGTCAACGCCGCACCGGGCTTCCGAATGCACACCAATCCCACCGAGGGCGAGCCGCAGTATGTCGCCAAGCCGGTCCTCGACATGCTCTTCCCGCCCGGATCCCCGTCGCGAATCCCGATCGTCGCGGTCACCGGCACGAACGGCAAGACGACGACCGCGCGGATGGTCACCCACATCATGAAGGGCATGGGGCGCAAGGTCGGCATGACCAGCACCGACGGGATCTTCGTCGACGGCCGGCTCATGCGGCGAGGCGACATGAGCGGCCCGCGCTCAGCCTCGACCGTGCTGCAGAACCCGCGGGTCGACTTCGCGGTCTTCGAGGTCGCGCGCGGCGGCATTCTCCGCGAGGGGCTCGGCTACCAGCGCAACGACGTCGCGGTGGTCCTGAACATCAGCGGCGACCACCTCGGCCTCGGCGGCATCACCTCCATGCGCCAGCTGGCGGCCGTCAAGCAAGTCGTGGTGGAGGCCGTGCCCCGCTCGGGGACGGCCGTCCTCAACGCCGACGATCCGCTGGTGGCCGGCATGGCCCGTCACTGCTCGGGATCGGTGATCTACTTCAGCATGGATCCGGACAACGAGCTGATCCGGCGTCAGGCGTCCCGCGGTCGCCGGGCGGTCACGCTCGAGGAGGGGCGAAACGGCGAGATGATCGTCCTTCGCCACGGGCGGAAGAACATGCCGCTGGTCTGGACGCACCTGCTGCCTGCGACCTTCGAGGGTCGAGCCCGGATGAACGTTCAGAACGCGCTCGCCGCCGCGGCGGCGGCCTGGGCAGCGGGCGCGCACCTCCATGACATTCGGCAGGGGCTGCGAACCTTCACGACGAGCTACTTCATGGCCCCGGGTCGGCTGAACATGTTCGAGCTGGATGGCTGTCGCGTGATCGTGGACTACGCGCACAATCCGCCGGCTCTCGAGGCGCTCGGGTCGTTCGCGAACGCCCTGGCGCAACCCACTGCGGGCGGCAGCCGCCCGTTGGTCAGCGGCCGGCTCATGGCGGTCGTCGCGACCGCCGGCGACCGGCGCGACGTCGACATCGTGGAGCTCGGCCGCGTCGCTGCGCACCACTTCGACAGCATCGTGGTGCGCGAGGATGCGAACGCCCGGGGCCGCCCGCGAGGCGAGACCGCGGCGCTGATCGAGCGCGGCGTGCGCGGGGCGATGGCGGACGGCGCGCGGTGCGGCGAGGTGGAAATCGTCCTCGATGAGCTCGACGCCACGCGACACGCCCTCGATCGCGGACGGGACGGCGACCTGCTGGTGGTCTGCGTGGACCACCCCAATGAAGTGTGGAAGGAGCTCCAGCGGCGCCAGCACGGCGCCGCCAGCACGGCGGGGACCGGAATGCGCGCGGTCACCGACCTCGGCGACCCTGGAGACGAGCCCGACTAGCCGGAGAGGATCTGTCGCAGACGCTCGGGCGGGACCGGCGCGAACCCGTTCGCCGGGAGCCAGGCGAAGATCGCGGCACGCTCGGCGTGGCTCATCACGGCGCAGACGTCGCCACGGCGGGCACGGCCCAGCAACCGCTGGAGCGCCGTCAGCTCATTCGGTTCGGCCTCGATCGTGCCACGGTACCCGCCTGCGGCCGCGCCCTCGCGAAGCAGCGCGTTCATCCCGGATCGGTCGCGGCCGCGGAGATAGCCCAGCTTCTCCGCGATGAGGAGGTCGTCCGCGCCCCGTCCGGCAAGGACGCCGAGCTCGCGGAGAATGTCATCGGTCCGGTCCCCCGCCGTTCCCATCGCCAGGCGCACGCGACCGCGGCGCCCGCTCCCCGCCGCCGCGGTGGCACGGCAGACATCGAGCAGCCCGGCCAGGCCCGCGGGGTTATGGGCGAAATCGACCAGGACGTACACGCCCTTGCGCTCGTAGAGGTTGAGGCGGCCGGGGTTCCCGTCCGAGTCCTGGACGAAGCTCCGCAGGCCGCTCGAGATCCGCGCCGACGGCACACCGAGCGCGTCCGCCGCCGCCGCGGCGGCGAGCGCGTTTGCGACGTTGTAGCGCGACAGCCCCGCAAAGGTGACCGGCAGCTCTTCCGCGAGCGCGAGGCTGACCGGCCGTCGACCCGCACGCAGAAGGACCAGCCGGCCGTCGCGCAGGACCGCCGCACGGCCTCCGCGATCCAGCGCCTCGGTCACCTGCGGCAGGTCGGGGTCGAGCGAGAAGGCGTACCAGCCGGCTCGCGTTTGACGCCGCATCGCCCACACGAGCGGATCCTCGGCGTTGAGCACCGTCCAGCCGGATCGCCGGGTGATGCGCACGATCGCCCCCTTCACCTCCGCCAGCTCCTCGAGGGTGTCGATCCCCTGCAGCCCAAGGTGGTCCGCGCTCACGTTGGTCACGACCGCCACGTCGTTCGCCGCATAGCCGATCCCGCGCAGCAGGATCCCGCCACGGGCTGTCTCGAGCACCGCGACGTCCAGCCCGCCTTCGGCCAGGACCCGCCCCGCCCCGCCGAAGCCGGTCCAGTCACCCGCCTCGGCAAGTCGCCCGTCGAGGTAGATCCCGTCCGAGTTCGTCATGCCGACACGCAGTCCGGCCCGTTGCGCGATGTGCGCGACGAGACGGGTCGTGGTGCTCTTCCCGTTCGTCCCGGTGATCGCCACGACCGGGATCCGCGGCCGGGGCAGCGTCGAGAGCGGGCCGGCCGCTGTCGCCCGCAGTCCTCGCAGCTCTCGACGCTCGGTCGACGTCCCGAGCGCGACGCGCGCAGCGGCGGCCGCGACCGCCTGGGAGATCGCCCGGCGCCGCCACGGAAAGGCCACGACCGCGCGCATGCCGTCGACCGAGTCGCGGCGGGTGATGCGCGGGGGCCGGAGGTCGAGGGCGCGGTGCATTGCCCGGACTGCCTCGCCGGCGACCTGCGCCACCTCGGCGGCCGCGCCCCGGCGTTCGGCGCCGAACTCGAGCTTCACGGCGGGGACGGCGAAGAACCGGTTCGGACCGTCCAGCACGCGCAGCTCGAGCAGCTCGACATCGGCTCCCGACTGCGGGCCTTCGGGCATGGCGGGCAGTATACTCACGCGCCCATGCCGCCCCCGTCGACGCTTCATGACGCGGTCCTCGCGCGCCTCGATCGCTACGAGCGCGAGCTCCGTGAGATGGTGAACGTCGACTCCGGGTCCTACACCCCGGACGGCGTGAACCGGATCGCCGACCTGGTGGAGGCCGCCCTGAGCGAGATGGGCGCTACGGTCGAGCGGCGTGCTCATGACCCCGGCGCGGATGACTCGCGCCTCGGGGACCTGGTCGTGGGTCACCTCCCCGGGG
>CAWINH010000011.1:0-23938 GCA_963837425.1 uncultured Chloroflexia bacterium | reverse complement strand
GGAGCCAGTCCGCGACGCGGTGCTCGACGACGACAAGGGTCAGGCCCAGCTGCTGCACGACGGACGCCACCACCTCGCGGACCGCGGCCGCGCCATCGGGATCCAGGTTCGCGGTCGGCTCGTCGAGGAGCAGCAGCCCGGGCCGCATCGCGAGCACCCCGGCGATGACGAGGCGCTGCTGTTCACCGCCCGAGAGCGCATCCGTCGGTCGGTCCCGTCCGTATCCGAAGCCGACGGCGGCGAGCGCTGCGTCGACCCGCGACCAGATCGCATCGGGCGGGAGGCACGCGTTCTCCAGCCCGAACGCAACGTCGTCACCGGCGCGCCCCATGACGAGCTGTGCCGACGGGTCCTGGAACACGATGCCGACCCGGTCGCGCGCGGCGCGCGGCGGCGCGTCGTCGATCGCCAGGCTCCCCTGCTCCTCCCCGCCGCCGATCGGGTTCAGCAGGCCGGCCATCCCGAGCAGGAGCGTCGACTTCCCGGAGCCCGACGGGCCAAGCAGCAGGACGCGCTCCCCCGGCTCGACGTGGAGATCGACCTCGCGGAGGGCCCAGCTGCGCCGACCGGCGTGGCGCCATCCCCAGCCGCGAGCCTCGACGGCGACGGGATTGGCTGGCGGCGGTGCGCTCAGTGGGTCAGACCTCCGGCTGTTCGGCACCCGACGGGAACTGGCTCAGGACGCCGGTGCGGGCCAGCGCGCGAACCAGGAGCCACGAGCCGAGCCCCGCGAGCAGCGCGCCGCTGATGAGCATGAACGTCCCGTACCCCAGCTGCACCCCGAATGCGGTCTTCGCGTAGTAGACGGGCATGTCGTGGATCCATTCGCCGACCGCCGCGCCGGCACCCGCCAGCAGCGCGACGGGGAGGCCGAAGGACCGATACAGGAGCGCCGCGAAGACGAGCTCGGCACCCGCTCCCTGGACCGCGCCGGAGAGGATGACGTCGAGCCCCCAGGCCGATCCGAGGAGGGCGGAGACGACGGCGGCCAGCGTCTCGGCGAAGAGCGCGGCTCCCGGCCGACGCACGATGAGCATGCCGAGCACGCCGGGGACGAGCCACATCCCCGAGACGAGGTACGCGAGCGGGTTGACCTGCCCGCTGAAGAGCGGGAGGGTGACGACGTTCCACTGCCAGAAGACGACGCCGAAGGCCGCTGCCAGCACGGCCGTCACCACGATGTCCACGATGCGCCAACCCTGCGTTGGCCGAATCCCTTCGCCCTGCATGATCGTCCTCCTCTACGGCTCCGTTTCGATGACGAGGAGCGTCCCGCGCTCCAGTGAGACCGACGCCGGACGCTGCACGACGACGTTCGACAGCCCGCGCGATCTGCCGATGCGCAGCGGATCGCCGTGCAGCTCGTATCTGAGCCCGGTCGTGCGCACGCCATCGGCGTCGCCGGCGATCGGGATCAGGGTCACGACGGCGCCGATCGGAGCCTCGAGCGCGAGGCTGGCACCGGCGTGCAAGGCGCGGACCACCGTCCGCTCGCGGACGATCCGCAGGTCGGCGAGGCGTTGCCAGGCCGGATCGGCGAGCAGGAGCAGGTTCGCGAGCTCGTGATCGAGGCGCGCGCCCCCGAGGGCACCGAGGATGACGACACGGTCCGCGCCGCCGGCGACGGCCCGTTCCAGCGCGAGCTCCGTGTCGGATGCGTCCTTGTGCGCGGGGTGCCGCTCGATCGGCACCCCGGCGGCAGCCAGCTCCTCCACCAGCCCGGGATCGACCGAGTCGAGGTCGCCGACGAGGAGGTCGGGGCGCCGCCCGAGCGCCGCCAGCCAGCCTGCGCCGGCATCGGCCGCGACCACGAGATCGACCCCGTCGAGCAGTCCAGCGTCGCCGGCGGCCGGCTCGCCGTCGGCGACCACGATGGCCCTCACCCGCTCGCTCCTTCGCCGGATCGCCTCGCGGCGGGTTCCGGCTGCTGCATCGGCCCCGAGAACGACGAACGGCGCACCCGATCGGGGCACGCCGCGGCACATGAGATACCGACTCCCTTCGCTGGCATGACCCAGATCAGGTTCGAGGGTCTGCGGTCCGCCGCACTCTCAGCGCTGTCGCGCTCCCCTGTCGCTCTTGGGTTGTACGCCGTTCAGCGTAGCACGCTCGCTATCATCCGGCCATGACCGATGCCGCCGTCCATCCGAACGTCGCGCGCGTGATCGAGGCGGCCCGCGGGGCGGGCCTGGAGATCGCCGTCGAGCGCTTTCCGGCCGGCACGCGGACCGCGCTCGACGCCGCTGCGGCGGTCGGCTGTGACGTCGCCCAGATCGTGAAGTCTCTCGTCTTCATGGCCGATGGCCGCGCGGTGATCGCCCTCGTTGGGGGCGACGATCGCCTGGACACCGGCAAGCTTGCAACGGCGCTCGGAGCGGCCGAAGTCCGCCGCGCCACCGGCGACGAGGCGCGGGCCGCGACGGGATTCGCGATCGGCGGCGTTCCGCCGCTCGGCCACGCCGCGTCACTCTCGGTCCTGATCGACGATCACCTTCTCGCGCACCACGAGGTCTGGGCCGCGGCCGGCCTCCCCGACGCGGTGTTCCGGGTCGACCCTGCGCGCCTCGCCGCGGCGGCCGGCGCCCGCCGCGCCGACCTGGCCGAGGATCGATAGCCAGCCCGTGCTCGCACTCGTCGGGAACGGTCTGGCCCTCGTCGGGCTGCTGCTCGCCGCGGCCGGGCTGCTGCTCGCCAGGGGCTCCGGAGCCCGCGTGGCCATCGGCCGCCGCCTGGCCGGCGCGCGCGAGCTGGCGGTTGGCGACCTGCTCGACCTCGAGGAGCTCCCGCGGCGGCCGATAAGGGTGGTGGGCCGCATTCGCTGCCCGGATCCGATCGTCACCGCCCGCGACGAGCGGCTGGTGGCCCTCCATCGCGATGTCGAGATTCGGCTCCCCGACGGCCGCTGGCGCTCGATCGAGCGCGTCCGGGCCAGTCGCGGCTTCGAGCTCTGGGACCATGCCGGCTCGGTCTCGATCGACGCCGGGGAGGCCGCCGAACCGCTGATCAGCATCCCGTATGTCTGGGAGGGCGATCCCGGCGAGCTGGACGAGAGTTACGCGCCGGCCATCGAGCGGCTGCGCGCCGAGGGCGGCGCAGCCACCGCGGCGCGCGCGGTGACCCGCACCATCAACGCCGTGGACCGCCTCCTCGTGCTCGCCCGCGTCGTGCGCCGGCCCGACGGGGAGGTGCAGCTGGCGCCGCCTCCCGGCGGCTACCTGATCGCCGCCCTCGACCTGCCCGACGCGATGCGACTGCTCGGCGGAGCCGGGCGGCGCAGGCTCGTCGTCGGCGCGGCGCTCACCCTGCTCGGCGGAGGCCTCGTCCTCGTTGCGATCGCCCTCTTCGTTCTCGCGCCGCTGGTCCGCTGACCACGAGCGCGGTACCGGGCCAGACCGGTACGAATGGGAGGGTCGAGCGCGGGCGCTCCCACTTCTACCATCCGGTGCAGCGTTCCTACCAGATGTTCCATTTGCGACCAAGGAGCACAGGTGCCACATTCGAGCCGTGAACGCGGCGATGAGCAGGAGTCTCTCCTCAGCGTGGCCCAGGCGGCCGCCCTGCTCGGCGTCCACCCGAACACCCTGCGTGCCTGGACCGATGCCGGTCGCCTGACCGCCTACCGGATCAACCTGCGCGGCGACCGCCGCTACCGTCGCGGCGAGGTCGAGCGTTTGCTCGCGGAAGGCGCCTCGTCGCATGAGCAGGAGCCCGCGGTCGCCGACCGCGGCGCCGCTCGTGATCGCGAGCTCGCGGCCCTCGCCCGGCTCGCACAGGGAAGCGGTGGCTCCGCGACCCCCACCACCGTCTGCCGCACCGCGGTCGAGGCATTGCGCACGACGCTCGGCGTGGCACGCGTCGCAATCTACGTGGCCCGCGAAGGGGCCGACGACTACACACTCGAGACGGACACCGGGTACCGCGTCGCCCCTCCGTCATCGCTCAGCGACATCGAGGGAGTCGATCTCGAGGGCGACGCGGCCCCGAAGCCGATCGCCGACGACCCGTCCGCCCCGCTGCGCGCCCAGCTGCCGCTCGCCGCGGGCGGCGAGCTGGTCGGCGTCCTCGTCCTCGAGGATGACCCGGGCGGGCCGCTGGCCGACCTTCGCCCCGCGTTCCTGCGCATCGTGGCGGGCGCCATCGGGACCGATCTGGAGAATGCGCGGATCGTGGCCCGCGCCCGGCGCGAAGTGGCTCGCGCGCGCGCGCTGCGCCACGTGACGCAGGAGCTGACCGGCCAGCTTGACATCAACGCCGTGCTGGACGACATCGTCGACCGCACTCGCTCCCTGTTCGATGCCGACAAGGCCGGCCTGTGGCTCCTCGAGGAGGGGGCCGAGCACCCGTTCCAGGAGGCTGCCGCGCGTGGCCTGGCGGAGCCGTTTCGGCAGACGATCGGCACACTCACCCTCCAGAGCCCGGCGGTCGGCGTGCGCGCCGTCCGCGAGCGCCGCACGTACGTCGTGCGTGACGCGAACGTCCGGCCCGACGTTGGAATCCTGCAGCCGATGTATGTCGACGAGGGGATCCGCACCGCCTGCCTCGTGCCGCTCGTCAGCAACGACCGGGCGGTGGGCGTCATCGGCCTCTATCACACCCGCGACCACGGGTGGCCCGAGGATGAGCTGGCACTCGCGCAGTCGTTCGCGAACCAGGCGGCGGTCGCGATCGCCAACGCGCGCCTCTACCGGTCGGTCGCCGAGCAGGCCGCCCGCATGCGTTCGATCCAGGACCTCTCCGCCCGCCTGAACCGCCTCACCGACGTGCAGGCCATCGCCGACGCGATCGTCGCCGAGGCGAGCACGCTCGCCGGGTACCACGACATCCGGATCTACGCCGTCGACTGGGAGACGCGCAGCTGCGAACCGATCGCCTACACGGACCGGCTGCTCGGGATCGGCGACTTCCGCGACGCACTCCGCGTCGACATCGGCGAGGGGTCCTTCACCGGGTGGGTGGCCGAACACGGCGAGCCGATCCTGGCGAACGACGCGCTGAACGATCCGCGGGGGCACACGATCGAGGGGACCGAGGAGATCGAGGAGTCGATGCTCGTGGTGCCGATGGTCTTCGAGGGCAGCTCGGTGGGGGTGATCGCGCTCTCAAAGCTGGGCCGCGACCAGTTCACGAACGACGACCTCCAGACGATGACGATCTTCGCCGGCTACGCGGCGCAGGCAATCGCGAATGCCACGGCATACGCTCGCCTGCAGCTGCAGTCCGCCGAGCTCGGGCGGCAGCTGCAGTCGCAGCGGCGCCTGCTCGAGATCAACGAGCGGCTGCTCTCCTCGCTCGATCGGCAGGACGTGCTGGAGACGATTGCCGACGGCCTGCGCTCCGTCGTCCGCTACGACAACCTCTCGATCTACCGCGTCAACGAGGCGCATCGGATCCTGAACCCGATCCTCACCCGCGAGCGCCACACCGAGCAGGTGATGAGCTACAACGTCCCGTTCGGACGGGGCCTGATGGGATGGGCGGTCGAGCACGGGGACCCGGTGCTCGCCAACGACGCGCTGAACGACCCGCGCGCCATGCAGATCCCGGGAACGCCCGCGGACCCCGAGGCCCTGGTCGTGGTCCCGCTGATCGCGGACGGGGTGGTCATCGGATGCATGAACCTCTCGCGGGTCGGGGAGTCCGAGGCGCATTTCTCCCAGGCGGACTTCGAGCTCGTCAAGCTGTTCGCCGGACAGGCGTCGATCGCCCTGCGCAACGCGGAGGCGCACCAGGCCGTGACGGCGCGCGCCGACACGGATGCGCTCACCGGGCTCAGCAACCACGGTGCCTTCCAGCGAACGCTGGCCCATCTCCTCGGACAGCCGGACGGCGCCGTCGAGAGTGGCCCGGGGACGCGGGCCAGCGCATCGCAGTCGGTCGCGATGCTGATGATGGACCTCGACCAGTTCAAGGCCTACAACGACCGGTTCGGACACCCCGCCGGCGACGCGCTGCTCCACGCGGTGGGGACCGCGATCTACGGCGCGGCGCGATCCGAGGACCGGGTCTTCCGCTACGGGGGTGACGAGTTTTCGATGATCCTCGTCGACGTCGACGCCGACGTGGCGACCGCGGTCGCCGAGCGCGTGCGCGAGGCGGTGAATGGCCTGACCGCGGGGGAGCCGACGCCGGTGACGATCTGCATCGGGGTGGCCGCCGCACCGGCGGATGCCAGCGACAAGGACGCCCTCATCGCGGCGGCCGACACGGCCCTCTCCTACGGGAAGCAGACCGGTGGCAACCGCGTGGTCCGCGTCAACGAGGTGCCTCGCGAAACCCGCGACCTCCGCATCACCCTCGACCGGCTGGCCCGCGCCGCGCTGCGACGCCCGGGCGACCCGACGACGGTCGACTCTCTGGTGGAGGCGGCGCGCCGCACCGCGGCCAGCGCTCCGAGCGGCGAAAGCGTGCGCGACGCGCTCCTGAGCGTGGCTCGCTCACTCGACGCTCGCGACACCTCGACGGTGGGGCATGGCGATCGAGTCGGTCGGCTCGCACGCCGGGTCGCCGAGCAGCTCGAGATGAGCGAGGACGAGCGGGGCACCGTCGAGCTTGCCGCCCGGCTCCACGGGTTCGAGACGCTCGAGTCCGGCGAGCTCGAGGCGATCCCGTCACTGGCCGACGTGGTCCGGATCGTCCGCGCCCACGCGCACCCCAACGACGGCGGGGCGATGCCGATCGGCGCGCAGATCGTGGAGGCGGTGAACACGTACGACATGCTGATCACCGGCGCCGCCGGCGAGCGGGTCGGGCGTCGCGAAGCGATGGAGCAGATGTCCGTAGAGGGCGGTGGTCCGGTCGGTCCCGAGGTGCTCCGGGCGCTCGCATCGGTCGTCGGGCGCGTGCGCCGCGGCGCCCGCCAGCGACGTGCGGAGGACGGGATGCAGGACGCGCGCGACGTCGCCTGATCCCGAGCGAGGACCGCGGGCGGCGCAATGCTATGATCGCCGCTCCCATGACCCAGCACCTCGATGGCGCGCGCCCAGGGCGATGGCTGGCGGGCCTGGCGTCGACGCTGGCGTTGGTGCTGGCGAGCTGCGGCCCCGCCACGCCCAGTCCATCGCGCATGGCGCCGTCACCGTCGGCCTTGAGCGCCACGCCATCGCCGTCTCCGACCCCGGCTCCAACCCCGCAGCCGACCGCCCCCGATACGAATCCGCCCGACCCGGCACTCGCCGCACTCATCCCCGACGAGGTCGCGGGGCAGGCCGTCAACAAACCCCCGGTCACCGATTTCGCCTACACCCCCGCCGACGTCGGCCCGGTCTTCGGTGAGATCGGGATGCGCTTCACGGCGGTACAGGTCGCGTTCATCACGCCCCGCAGGCTGTCGCTGTACGCGATGCGTATGATCCCGCCGTTCGCCACGACGGTCGATCTCGAGCCCTACCTGGCCGCGGCGGGCGAGTTCGTGGGCATCGCGGGCCTCCACCGCGAGCCGTGGCAGCTCAGCGGCGTTGCCGGACACACGGTCTGGGTGCGCCCCGAGGACGACGCCACGGTGGCCGGCACGATGATCTACACGTGGGCCACGAACGGGTACGTCTTCCTCATGATCGGCACCGATGACACCCTGAACCAGGCGATGCTGGCCGCCCTGCCCGGCGAGCCGCCACCCAGGCCCTCGCCGAGCCTCACCGCCAGCCCCGCGCCGAGCGGTGCCAGCATCGCGCCGAGCACGAGCCCGTCTGCCTCCTGAGGCGGCGTCGCCCGGGCATCGGGCTATCATCGGCCACGTGCTGGATTCGGAGCCGGAGGGCCGAGACGACCGCTGGGCGCGGAAGCGTGACCGGCTCGCGCGGCTGCTGAGCGTCGCCTCCATCCTCTACAGCCGTGGATCCCAGGAGACCGGCGTCGCCGTCACCGAGATCGCCGAGCTGACCGGGATGACGACCCGCACCGTGTACCGGGACATCCGGGCCCTCGACGAGGAGCTCGGCGTGCCGATCTTCCAGGCTGGCCGCGGGCGCTACGGGATCGAGCGCAAGTATTTCCTGCCGCCACTGCGCCTCTCGCTCCCGGAGGCGGTGGTCCTCTTCCTCGCGGCACGCCTCATCGCGCGCTGGTCGGACGAGTACGACCGGGCGGTGATCAGCGCGTTCACGAAGCTCGCCGACCTCCTGCCACAGCCAATCGCGCGCCACGTCGCGGCCACCATGCTGCAGGTCGGGCGCGCCGGTCCGAATGAGCCGTTCACGCGCACCTTCGCCACGGTCGCCCAGGCCTGGGCCGATGGCCGGGTCGTGGAGTTCGACTACGAGCCATCCGCGGGGGAGCGCCGCCACGCCCGCGTGCGGCCGTACTTTCTCGAGCCCGATGCCGCCGGCCGGTCCGTCTATCTCATCGGCTTCGACGAGGCGGTCGACGCGATGCGCACCCTGAAGGTCGAGCGGATCCGGAACGCGACGCTGACCGCCGACCGCTACGAGATCCCCGATGACTTCGACCCGGACCGCTGGCTCGCCCACTCGTGGGGCATCTGGTCCTCCGACACGACGGCCACCGTGGACGTCCGGCTGCGATTCGACGCGAGCGTCGCGCACCGCGTCCGCGAGTCGATCTGGCACCGATCCCAGCGGCTTGCGGAGCTGCCGGACGGCCGCGTGGAGCTGACGGTGACGGTCGCCGGCATCGTCGAGATCAGGCCCTGGATCATGTCGTGGGGTGACGCCGTCGAGGTGCTCGCGCCCGCGGAGCTGCGCGAGGTGGTGGCCGGAGCGGTCCGCCGCGCGGCCGCCCGCTACCCGGAGTGAGCGGCGCCGGGCTCGAGGCGGAGCTGAAGTTCCGCGTTCAGTCGGAGGCGCCGCTGCTGGCCCTGGCCGCAGCCGTGCGGCTGGGACCCGCTCTCCTGGGGCCGCCGCGCTCGTTCGAGGAGCTCGACCGCTACCTCGATACCCCCGACGGGCGGCTTGCCGCGGCACGCTGGGCGTGTCGACTGCGGACCCGCGACGGCGAGACGCTGCTCTCGATGAAGGGCCCGGCCCAGCATCGCGCCGGCAGTCTCCTCCACCTGCGCCCGGAGATCGAGGGCCCGGCCGGCGCCGGGCTGACGCCGGCGGATTGGCCGCCTTCCGAGGCCCGGGATCACCTGCTGAGCCTCGCCGACGGGGCGACGCTCGGCGAGAGGCTGGCACTCCTGCAGCACCGCACCGAGCGCAGCGTCGCCCCCGGCGAGACGCCGCTCGGGACGTTGAGCCTTGATGCGTGCGACGTCATACACGAGGGCGTCGCCCGTGGCCGACTCCTGGTCGTGGAGCTCGAGCTCCGCGACGCAGCGGCGACGACGGCCGGCCCGGCGGGCCCGGTGGGTGGTGGCGTGGTCGGCGAGCTCGCCTCCGCGCTGCTCGCGATGCCGGGCCTGTCACCCGACCCGACGAGCAAGCTCGAGCGGGCACTGGCCATGATCGCGGGGCCGGACTAATCCCCGAGCGGGAGACGGAGGATGAGCGCCAGGGTCGGTCGCGGGCGGGGCTCCGCCGGCGCGATCTGCGCGCGGAGCCAGCCGCGGCCCGCATCTCCAGACCGATACCGCGCGCCGAGATTGCGCGCGGAGAGTCCCTCGATGCCGAGGGCGGCCAGCGCCTCGGCGACGAGCGTCCCCTCGCGGACGTAGCCGCGCGAGGCCGTGATCCGGTCGCCCGGCTCGAGGATCGCCTCGAGCCACCGTCGGCGGGTGCGGAACGCGCGCCGCGTGACCGGCTCGCCGCCGGCCCACAGCAGGTCGCTGGCGACGTAGGCCGGGCGGCCTGCGCGGCGGCCGCCGCCCAGCCGCTCGCGGAGCAGGTCGGGGTCCGGGCGCCCGGCCTCGTCGAGCATGAGCAGCGTGCCGTCCAGCACGACCCCGTCCTCCCCGAGCTGGTCGCGCACCTCGGCGAGCTCCGGGAAGGCCGCCAGCGCGTCGGATGGCCCGGCCACCTGGAGCCGCAGGTCACCGCGCTCGACGAAGAGGAGGGCGCGGGCGCCCGGCCACCACGGTTCGAAGAGATACCTCTCATCATCGAAGGGCGCATCGCAGGCAGCGGCCTGCATCGGCTCGATGCGGTCCGGGAGCCGGCGGCGGCGGCCGCCGGTCGCCGGGGGGACGGGGAGCCTGAGCTGCTCGGCTGCCACGCGCCGAGGCTAGGCGCTCTTGCGACGGCGCGCGGGCTTCGGTGCGGCCTCCTCCGCCTCCGCCTGCTCCGCCTGGGCCGGAGCGGAACGGCGGGCTTCGCGCGCGGCTGCCACCGAGGCCTCGAGGGCCGCCATCAGGTCGCCGATCTTCGTGGGTTCCGCCTTCTGCATCGGCTCCGGTGTCTCGCCGGCCACCTTGGCCTCGATGACCGCCATGAGCGCAGTGCGGTACTCGTCGTGCTGCTCGGCGGGGTTGAACTCGCCGTCCATCGAGGCGATCAGCTGCTCGGCCATCTTCCGCTCCGACGGCTTGATCTCGATCTCCTCCTCGGGGAGGTTCAGCTCGTCGAGCGCGCGGATCTCGTCCGGCCAGTGGAGCGTCGTGAGCAGCATCGTCTTCGCGAACGGGTTCAGCGCTGCGAGCTGCTCGCGGTCCTTGAGCACGATCTTGCAGATCGCGGTCTTGTTCGTCTCGGCCAGCACGGACTTCAGGAGGTAGAACGCCTTGCGCCCGATCTCATCGGGCTCCAGGTAGTAGGCGGACTTCACGAACTGGGCGCCGATATCCTCGCGGTTGGCCGGCACGAAGGCCTCGATCTCGATCGAGCGCACGGTCTTGAGCGGGACGTTCTCGATGTCCTCGTCCGTAACGACGACATACTTGCCCTTGCTCCACTCGTAGCCGCGGACCGTCTCCGAGCGCGGAATGACCTCGTCGTCGACCGGGCAGTAGATCTTCATCTGGATCCGGGACAGGTCCTTCGCGTGCAGCAGGTTGAAGCCGATGCTGCTGCTCTCGGTCGCCAGGTACAGCTTGACCGGGATCGTGACCAGTCCGAACTGGATTGCCCCCCGCCACATCGCGCGTGCCATGGTTCGCCGCGTCTCCGCCTTCGTTCCGCACCTCGCATGGCCCACGCTCACGCGTGACCACGTGCGGGGCGCCATCCTACACCCGGCCCTCAACGCCCCAAAGATCCGGCGTGGATGGGACCATTCCGCCATTGTCCGGGTCCGGCGCCATTACCAGACTGCGTGGCATGAACGAGCAGCATGCCGTGGTGGCCCGCGAGGCGGAGGCCGACACGGACGATGAGCAGCGCGCGTATGTCCTCGAGGACGACCCGGACATCGCCGCCCTCGAGGCCGACATCCTGCGCGAGATGGGCTATCGCGTCGTCACCTGCGCCCGGATCGTCGAGCTCGGCGACCTGATGGACATGGCGCTGCCGCATCTCCTGGTCGTGGACGTCATGCTCCCCGACGGCGATGGCGGTGACATCACCGAGCTGTTGCGCACCTCGTGGCCGGGGATCCCGGTGATCTTCGTCTCGGCCGCCAGCCGGGATCGCCTTACGGCCCTTGCGCCGCTCGGCCCGGTGGTCGCCAAGCCCTTCGACCTCGAGACCTTCACCCGGGCAGCCGCCGAAGCGACCCGCTCGCCACGCGAGCTGCGGCCGGCTTCGTGACGCCGGCGCTCAGCATTCGGTCCCGCACATGCGCGTGATCCGTCCCGCCGCGCGATCCGATCGCCGCGGAATCGTGGTCATGGGGCTGGCGATGGTCGTGGTCGGCGCCGCCGCGGTCGTCATCATGAACCTGCTGCCGGCCGATCGAATGCAGGCGGTTGGAGCCCTGGGCCTGTCGGCGGCGCTCGGCCTGGGCGTCGGCAGCGCATGGCTGGTCCGGGCCGTGCGGCCGGCGCGTGGCGGCCGGCGCGACGAGGACCTCGTCCGCCTCATCGACCCGGTCTTCGACGACGCCTACGTACTCCTCCTGTCGCCGAAGCTGCCCGACGTGCACGAAGAGGTGGCCGGCCTGCTGGTGGGGCCGCCCGGCATCCGGGTTCTGGTGGCGCGCCGCTGGCACGGGACCTACCGGGTGCGAGGACGCGGCTGGGAGTTCGACACCCGCGATTCGCGGCGGCGCTGGATCCCGTGTCGCACGAATCCGTCATTTGACGCCGACGCGGCAGCCGATGCCGTCGCGCGCTGGGCGCGAGGTGCCGCCGACGAGGCTGGGCTGCCGATCGTGCCCGCCGTCGTCTTTCCCCGCGCCTTCTCCTCCGTGATCCTCGAAGAGCCCGATTGCGAAGTCGTGACGAAGGACAACGCGCCGTGGTGGGGCCAGCGCATCGGGCGGCTGCAGCGCATGGACGCGCCGCGTGTCGGGCGCTTCGTGGAGGCGGTGATCAGCGCCGGCGACGGGTTCGAACCGCTCGCCCAACCTGCCGAGGAGAAGGGGGTCGGAGGCTAGCTCCGCTCCTCTGAGTCGCGCGGATTGAGCCAGCGCTCGGCCGTCTGCTGATCCAGGACGTCCGCGAGCAGCTCGTCCGGCCGCTCGTCGTCCTGCACGAGGATGACATGGACGAGCCGCCGCTGGACGGCGATCGCCTCCGCGCTGCGTCCGAGCTCAGGATGCGCACCACTGGCGATCGTGACCTCGGTCATAGCCAGGAACCGCTCGCTCGAGTTGAGCAGTCCATCGACCGGGCGGCTCCCCTGTGGCACGTGGACCGCCCCGGTCAGCCGGAATGGGGGGATTGCCATGTGGGCCTTCACCGCCCGCTTCGGGATCCGCATCTCCGGCCGCAGCCCACCCTCCGCATCGGCGGCAACCATGATCAGGACCTCGTCGATGCTGACGAGCGCCTGGCGCGCGCCGAGCGTGGCGCTCGGGTCCGTGTACTCGCTGATCGTCGCCTCCTCGATGATGAGGTGGGTGCTGGTGGCCTGGTTCAGGATGTCGGCGACCCGCCCGTGGTGAGTCGCGGTCACGCCCGAGACGCGGTACGCGGCGGTGTAGACGTCGACCCTGGCGGAGCGCACCGCGGATGGCGCAAACGGGTCGGCAGCACGCTGGTCCATCGGCGAATCCTACCGCCTGCGCGCCTTCCAGACCTCCTCCGACGGCCACTGCCGGGCCCAATCCAGGGTCGCAAGGTTCGTGTACGTCGTCGTGGAGCCGTCCGGAGGCCGGACCTCGACGAGGTCGAGGACGTCGAAGCCGCTGCGGCGCAGGAGCCGGATCCAGTCACCGTAGCCGAGGTGGAACTCGACGCCCGGCCAGTCCGGCCACTCGAACCGGTGCATGCCGAAGTACGGGCGCAGCAGGCGATCGGTTGGAGGTCCATCCTCCTCGAGGTCGGGCATCGCGAGGATCTGCAGGGTGCCGTTCACCAGGAAGACGAGATTCCCGCCCGGACGGAGGAGGCGCGCGGCCTCCGGGATCCAGCGGTGTGGATCCGCCCAGATGGAGGCGCCGTACTCGCTGATGGCGAAGTCGAAGCTGGCATCGGGGAGTGGCACCTGCTCGGCGTTGCCAAGCAGCAGTGGAAAGTGGAGCTCGTGCTCGTCCTGGAGCCGACGCGCGGTCTCGAGCTGCTTCGGCGAGTTATCGATCCCGGTCACCCGCGCCCCGCGGCGCGCCATCCAGGCCGATACGTAGGCCGTGCCACAGCCGAGCTCGATTGCGTCCAGGCCGCGCATGTCATTCGGCAGCAGCCCGAGCATCGACTCCGGGACGGACCAGATCCCCCACGTCGGCTCGGCCGCGGCCCAGTTGCGCTCGCCGGCGGCCACGTAGCCCGCCGCGTCCGCGTCCCACGCCTCGCGGTTGCGGCGAACGTGCTCGGGAAGCGCTTCCTGATCGTCCGTCGACATGGCGCGCAATCCTAGCCTAGTCCCGGGCGCTGGCAGCCCGTTGCGCCGCGTGCCGCTGGGCGGGACGTTTCGCGCGGGGAGCGGCGCTCAGGCGTCGTTTGTCCCGCTGGGCGGGACGTTTCGCGCGGGAAGGGCCCGTCAGGCGTCGTTTGTCCCGCTGGGCGCGACGTTTCGCGCAGGAGGCGGCACTCAGGCGTGGCTCGTCCCGCTGGGCGGGACGTTTCGCGCGGGAAGGGCCCGTCAGGCGTCGTTTGTCCCGCTGGGCGGGACGTTTCGCGCGGGAAGGCAGCCACTCAGGCGTGGCTTGTCCCGCTGGGCGGGACAGAGAACCAGACGGCGGCGTTACTCCCCGGACTCCAAGGAATCGCCGGTGGCCGTGATCCGCTCGGTTGTGCCGCGCTCGCCGGTCGCCAGCAGGATCCGGCCCGACGCCTGCTCCCCGAACAGCGCCTCCACGGTCGCCAGGGTGTCGATCTCAGCCGGCGTCTTGTCGTCGCGGATACGGACGATGCGCGGGAAGCGCATCGCGAAGCCGGAACGGTGACGCGTCGACCGCATGATGCGGTCGAAGGCGATCTCCACCACGACCTCGGGGTGGACGGTCCGGTACCGCCCGAAGTCGCGCACGGTGATCGCCTTGAATCGCTCCGTCATTGCCGCGATCTCGGCATCGGTCAGGCCGGTGTAGGCCTTGCCGATCGTGAGCAGCTTCGCATCGGGGTCGCCGCCGGCGCGAATCGCGAACGTGTAGTCGGAGAGCACCCCGCGCCGCTTGCCGTGACCCCACTCGACACCGACGACCACGCAGTCCAGGGTCGCGAGCGCCTTCTTCAGCTTCAGCCACCCGAGGCCGCGCCGACCCGGCTGATACGCCGATGCGGGGTCCTTCACCATCAGGCCCTCGTTGTGGCGCGCCCTGGCGTCGTCGAAGTGGGCCTCCACCTCGGCGGCGCTGCCGGCCGTCGCCAGGTGCGAGTAGAGGAAGCGCTCTCCGCTGCGACCGGGAAGATCGAGCCCCTCGAGCTCGGCCCGACGCTCGCGGAGCGGGGCCTCGAGCAGATCGCGACCGTCGAGGTGGAGCAGGTCGAAGGCAACGAGCACGACCGGGACCTCGGCGAGGAGCTCCGGCGACGGATCCACCCGCCCGAGGCGGGTCTGGAGGCTGGCGAAGTCGAGGACCGATCCGGCCCGATACGGAACGAGCTCGCCGTCAATCACGAGCTCGTGGTCGAGCCCGCCGGCGGCCTCGACCACCTCCGGAAAGGAGACGCTGATCTCGTTCAGGTCGCGGCTGAACAGCTGCGGAGCGTCGTCACGCGCGAGATGCAGCTGCGCGCGGATCCCGTCGTACTTGTCTTCGATCCAGGCCTCGTCGCCGACCCGTCGCATGACCTCGTTGGCGTCCGCGACGGGGGTCGCGAGCATGAAGCGGATCGGCCGCCCGACGTGAAGCGCGGCTTCAGCCAGGCGCCCGGCGCGTGCCAGGAGGGCGGTCTCGCCGGGCTCACCGAGGAGCATGTGGGCGCGGCGCACGCCGTCGAGCGGCACGTCGAATGCGGCCGCAATCGCCTCCTCGAGGAGCCCTTCCCGGAGCCCGATGCGCAGCTCCCGCGAGGCGATTCGCGCGACGTAGCGGGCCTCGGCGCCGGTTGCCCGGCCGAAGAGCCTCGCCATCTCGGCGACCCGGTCCTCGGTCGAGGTCGCCTCGGCCATCGCCCGAAAGGCGGCGTCCACGTCGGCGAGCCGCAGACGGCGACCCGCCGGGCGTCTGTCTCCGAGCAGCTCGGCCGCGGCGTCGCCGAAGTCCGAGTGGCGCAGGTAGGCGGCGCTCAGGCGGTCGGCATCGGCGCCCGATGCGGCCGCCAGTGCCTGGCCCTGCTGGACCCAGCCCAGGCCCAGGCGGTCGGCCGAACCGGGAAGCGGCCGCCCGGCGAAGTAGGTGGCCGCGATCGCGAGCTCATCTGGCCGCAACCCGCGGAGGTACGCGGCGAGGAAGTCTCGCTTCCGGAGCCTGGCGCGCGTGGAGACCACCGCATCGGCAGTCGCCGCGAAATCGGCGAACGGGGCACCGGCCATGGCGCGAGTGTACTGGCGTGTAGGATCTGGACCGATGGAGACCGCAGGGGTCATGCACGCGGCCCCGCCGGCCCTGACGCCGGCCCAGGCTGCTGCGGTCGTCCGCTCGCTCTGGGGCTTCGAGGCCAGCGCGTGGCCGCTCGTCAGCGAGCGGGATCAGAATTTCGCGATCGACGCCGGGGACGGCACCCGGCGGGTGCTGAAGGTCTCGAACCCTGCCGAGGATCCGGCGGTCGTCGACATGGAGACCGCCGCGGTGGAGCACGTCGCGCGGGTCGATCCCGGGCTGCCGGTACCACGCGCGGCGCCGACGCGCGACGGGGCGCTCGTCGGATCGGCGACCGTTGAGGGCGTCGCCCACCTCGTGCGGCTGCTTCCGCTCCTGCCCGGACGCCGCCTCGAGCCGCGGGAGCTGGACCCGGCAATCATCCGCGGGATCGGCGAGGTCAGCGGACGGCTGAGCCGCGCGCTGCGGGGCTTCTTCCATCCTGCCGCGGGGCGTGCCATCGAGTGGGACCAGCAGCGGCTGCCCGACCTCGTGCCGCACGCCGAGCTGGTCGCCGACCCGCGGCGCCGCGCACTGCTGGATCGGGTCCTGGCGCGCTTCGACGATCGCGTGCTGCCCGCCCTGGCCGGGCTCCGGGCACAGGTGATCCACAACGACCTCACGCTCGACAACCTGCTCATCGGTGACGACGGGCGGGTGACCGGGGCCTTCGACTTCGGCGACATGGCGCACACCGCCCTCGTGCTCGACGTGCCGGCCACGCTTCAGTCGCTGGTCCGCGACCGACGCGACGTCTTCGCGGTGGCCGGCAGCTTCCTGGCCGGCTTCACCTCGGTGGTGCCGCTCGAGCGCGAGGAAGCGGAGCTCCTCGGCGACCTGCTCACCGGGAGGATGGCGCAGACGATCCTCATCAGCGTATGGCGCACGCGTCGCTACCCGGACAACGAATACATCCGCGGCTGGGAGGAGCCGGCGTGGGCGCTTCTCGAGCAGCTCGAGGAGACCGGCTTCGACGCGGCGGGGCGGCGGCTGACGGCGCTCGCCGGCGAGCCGCCGGTCGGGCGCAGTGGCGGGGTGCGGCCCGCCGATTCCGACCTGGCCGACCGGCGACGGCGGGTGCTCGGCAGCGCCCTGGCGCCGCTCAGCTACCGTCGCCCGCTGCACCTCGTCCGTGGCGACGGCGCCTGGCTGCACGACGCCGACGGGCGCGCCTACCTCGACGCCTACAATAACGTCCCGGTCGTCGGCCACGGCCATCCCCGCGTGGCGCAGGCGATCGCCCGCCAGGCGGCGACCCTCAACACGAACACCCGCTACCTGCATGCCGCGGTCGTCGAGCTCGCGGAGCGGATCGTCGCCAGCCTGCCAGATCCCCTCGACACGGTGATGTTCGTGAACTCCGGCAGCGAGGCGAACGACCTCGCCTGGAGGCTCGCGACGGCCGCCACCGGCAACCGCGGGGCGCTCGTCACGGCCTGGGCCTACCACGGCGTGACAGCCGCGATCGACGACCTCTCGCCGTCCGAGTGGGGCGAGGGGCGCCACCCGCGCCACGTCGAGGCGATCCCGGCGCCCGACACGTTCCGGCCCTCGTATGCCGCACCGTCCGACCTCGCTGCGGCACGGGCCGAGGCAGCCGCGGCGCTCGCACGGCTGGCCTCCCGCGACGTCCGGCCGGCGGCGATCTACCTCGACGCGCTCTTCACCTCGGACGGCATCTTCGCCCCGGACCGGGGAGTCGTCGGAGCGCTGCTCGAGGAAGCGCGCGCCGCCGGGGCGCTCGTGATCGCCGACGAGGTCCAGAGCGGTCACGGTCGGACCGGCGACGCGCTGTGGGGCTTCGGCGCCTGGGGCGTCATCCCCGACGTCGTGACGTTCGGCAAGCCGATGGGCAACGGCCACCCGATCGCGGCTGTCGCCACCCGCGCCGAGCTGGCCGACCGGCTCGCGGCGCAGACCGAGTTCTTCAGCACCTTCGGCGGCAACCCGGTCTCGGCCGTCGCCGCGCTCGCCGTGCTCGATGTCCTCGAGGACGAGGGTCTGGTGGCGCACGCCGCCGACGTCGGCGCCGCGCTGCGCGCCGGCCTCCGCGAGCTCGCGGCGCGCCACCCCGCCATCGCCGACGTCCGGGGACGTGGCCTGATGGTCGGCGTGGAGCTCGTCATCGGTGGTTCGCCGGCCGCCGATCTCGCGGAGCGGGTGAAGGACGAGATGCGCGAGCTCGGAGTCCTGGTGGGCACCACTCGCCGAGAGGGGAACGTCCTGAAGATTCGGCCGCCGCTCGTGATCAGCGGGGAGGAGGCGGCGCTGATCGTCGAGACCCTGGACGCCGCGCTGGCCGCCATCGGCGCCTGAGGGCGCGCTGTTGACGGCATCGGGCGGTCCATGCACGATCGCGTGCACATGGTCTTCAAATGGCAGCGGCCGTCCGACGATCCGGAGATCGCGAAGCGCATCCCGCCCGGGCAGGTGCTGACCGAGAAGTTCCCGGTGCTCCATTTCGGGCGAACGCCGGACTACCCGGACCTGTCCCGATGGGATTTCCGCGTCTTCGGTGAGGTCGAGACGCCGTTCACCCTGAACTGGGGCGAGTTCATGCAGCTGCCGACCCAGCGGGTGACCCTCGACATCCACTGCGTGACCCGCTGGTCGAAGCTCGACACCGCATGGGAGGGCGTGCCGTTCACGCACATCGCCGAGGTCGCGCAGCCGCGGCCGACGGCGCGCTTCGTGATCTTCCACGCGGAGTACGGCTTCACCTCGAACGTCCCGCTCGAGACCGCGATGGATCCGAGCTGCACGCTGGCCTGGCACTACGACGGCAAGCCGCTTGAGCCCGATCACGGCTACCCGCTGCGGGCCATCGTGCCCGGCAAGTACTTCTGGAAGAGCGCGAAGTGGCTGCGTGGTGTCGAGTTCAGCGCGACAGACCAGCTCGGGTTCTGGGAGCGCAACGGCTACAGCAACTCGGCGGACCCGTGGCGGGAGGAGCGGTACGCGGACGGGTAGAATCCCGCCCGAGGCATGCACCCATTCCTGCGCAACGTGGTCATCGGCGTGGTCGGGCTGCTCATCGCGGGCGGCCTGACGGCGATCGCCGTGTTCGGGACCGATTCGGGGAGCTCCGTGCTGGCCATGCTGGCGGCGGGGATCCTTGGCACCGTGGTCGGCGGCTTCCTCTTCGTGCAGGGCTGGATCTGGTCGCAGCGCGCCTGGCGGCGGGGGTACACGGGCCGATCTGTGGCGATCGCGGTGGCCGGCGGAGTGATGATCCTGGTTGCCGCGCTCTCGCTTGCGGGGACGGTGATGGTGGTGGTGCTCTTCTACCTGGGCTGAGGCCCTGGGCCTGAGGCCGCCGGTCATCGGCTTGGTAGGATGACGCCGCGACGCGACCCGCCCCCATCGTCTAGAGGCCTAGGACGCCACCCTTTCAAGGTGGAGATCACCGGTTCGAATCCGGTTGGGGGCGCCAGCCCCTCAGATGTGGTTGATCTCGACGCGCTCGCCGCAATCGGGGCAGTAGAGAAGCAGGAGCGTGGGATCCTGGGGCGTCGGCCGGCGACTGTAGACGTCCTCCTCCGTCACCCGCTCGCCACAGTGCGGGCATTCGGCGCCGAGCTCCAGCCACTGGTCGCGGGGGACGTTCTGGCGGGCCATCAGCCCTCGCCAGGCTGCGGAATGGCGAGCTCGGGCTCGACCGCCTCGCCCCGCTCAGCCCGGCGAGCACCCGGCACGATCGGGGCCGGCGGCGCCCATCCCGGCTTGCCCACCGGACTGGTCGGCGGCGGCGCCTGCTCCCCCTCCGCCGCGGCGATCGCCGCCCGCGCCGCCTCCCGGTGCTCCGGGGAAGCGAGGAGCGGGTAGGCCCGCGCCGCGTAGCCCGGCCACAGGCCGATCCCGCCGTCGCGAATCATGACCATCGACTTCGAGAAGCTGCTCGTCACGTCGCGCACCGAGCGATCCAGCACCTCGTAATCACGCCCCGTCACCTCCCGCAGCGCGGGCCGCAGGGTCTCGACGAGATAGGCGGGGTTCGGGTTGGTCGTCAGCGCGACCTCCAGCGCGGCCACGACCGCCTCATCGGGGAGGCCCTTGGGCAGCGGTCGGCTGATGTAGGCCATCTTCGGGTCGCGGGATGGACCGCGCAGGGTACGGATCAGTGACTTGAACATCGGGGACGCGATTGTAGCGCGCGACCCGGGGGCGTTCCGGCGGACTCCACGGCGCCAGCGGGTATACTTGGCTCCCCGTGAGGCATCCTCGCAGCCGCGCAGATCGATCCTGAATCGACCCCCCTGCGCGGGCGTACCCCGCTCGACCAAAGGAGACACGTCATCACCGCGCGCGTCAGAAAGGCCGTCCTGCCGGCTGCCGGCTTCGGCACCCGATTCCTGCCGGCCACCAAGGCGATCCCCAAGGAGGTCATCCCGCTCGTCGACCGCCCGATCATCCAGTACGCGGTCGAGGAGGCGGTCTCCTCGGGGATCGAGCAGATCATCATCGTCATCGCCCCGGGCCATTCCGCGATCGAGGATCACTTCGACGCGAATCCCAATCTCGAGCGCTGGCTCGAGGAGCGCGGTGACATCGAGCTGCTCCGAGCCGTCCGACATGTCACGGAGGTGGGCACCATCGCCTTCGTGCATCAGAAGGAGCAGCTCGGATTGGGACACGCGGTGTTGATGGCCAAGGAGCTCGTGGGCGACGAGTCGTTCGCCGTCCTGCTCTCGGACGACGTGATGCTCAACCCCGGCGGCGAGGCGGTGACCCGCCAGCTGATCGACCAGCACGTCGCCCATCGTGGCAGCGTGATCGCGGTCCAGCGGGTGCCGCGCGAGGACGTGATCCGCTACGGGATCGTGGACCCGGTGCAGACCGAGGGCCGGCTGGTGGAGATCGGCAACCTCATTGAGAAACCATCGGTCGACGAGGCGCCGTCGAACCTTGCCGTGCTCGGCCGCTACGTGCTGACTCCGAAGATCTTCGACATCCTCGAGACGACGTCGCGCGGGGCTGGCGGGGAGATCCAGCTCACCGACGCGATCCGGGCCCTCATCCACGAGCAGCCGGTCTTCGGCTACCAGTTCACCGGCGAGCGACACGACGCCGGCACCCGGCTGGGCTGGATGAAGGCGAACGTGGCAATGGCCCTCCAATCGGACGAGGCCGACGAATTCCGCGCCTACGTGCGCGGCCTGGACCTGCGAGACTGATTCGACCGTGGAGATGATCGGACGGGAGATCGGCGGTCGCTATCGCCTGATCGCGCCGCTCGGCGAGGGCGGGATGGCCACGCTGTGGCGGGCGATCGACGAACAGCTGGATCGCGAGGTGGCGGTGAAGCTGCTCCGCGACCAGTACAGCCGCGACGCCGGGTTCTCGGCGCGCTTCCGGCAGGAGGCCCGTGCCGCGGGATCACTCGCCCATCCGAACATCGTGCCCGTCTACGACTACGGCAGCGACGAAGACGGCACGCAGTTCATCGTCATGCAGCTGGTGGACGGCGAGGACCTGTCAGCCCTGCTCCGCGAGCGAACCGTCCTGGGGGCCGATGACGCCGTTCGCGTGGCGCTCGGGGTGGCGTCCGCGCTCGAGGCGGCCCACCGGCGCGGCATCGTCCACCGCGACGTGAAGCCGGGGAACATCCTCATCACCGACGAGGGTGACGTGAAGGTCACCGACTTCGGCATCGCGCGGGCCGTGAGCGAGGCGTCGATGACGGTCACCGGAACCACGCTCGGGTCGGTGCACTACTTCAGCCCGGAGCAGGCCCGCGGCGACGAGGTCACCGGCCGCTCCGACGTCTACGCGCTGGGGATCGTCCTGTTCGAGATGCTCACCGGCCGCCGCCCCTTCGAGGGCGATTCGGCGGCCGGTGTGGCCCTGAAGCGCCTCCAGGAAGACCCGCCGCGGCCGAGCAGCATCCGCCCGGTGGCGCCGGCCCTCGAGGCGATCGTCATGCGGGCGCTCGAGCGGGACCCCGAGCGCCGCTACCCGGATGCCGGCTCCTTCGCCGAGGCGCTGCGCACCTGGCAGCGCGAGCCCGCCGCCGCGCCTTCGCCACCGGCAGCCGTCGTGCCTCCCCCGCCTCCGGTTGCGCCGACCGGGCCGGCTCCCACGCCGCCCCTGCCGCCCGCCGGCGAGCCGACGGTCTACGTGCCCCCGCCCGTCGCGCGGCCGTCGGACCGCGCTCCTCGCGCCATGGGCCCGCCGCCGCGCCGACCGCAGGCGGCCCGGCCCGACCCGGGGCAGCCGTGGTGGATCTGGCTGCTGGCACTGCTGGCGGTGATCCTGCTCGGCGCCATCGGCTTCCTTGGGGCGCAGGTCATGGGCAGCCTGGGACCGGGCGACTCCACGCCGTCCCCGTCCGGCGAGCAGGTCCAGGTCCCGAACTGGGTGGGCCAGACGATCACGAGCGTGCGCTTGGACGCCGATTCACGGCACATCCACCTCGATGAGCAGCGCCAGGCCTCCGACCAGGTCCAGGATGGCCACGTCATCTCCACCGATCCGGCCGCTGGGGGGTCGGTCGACTCAGGCGGTACGGTCACCGTCTTCGTCAGTACCGGGGCCGGCACGGTCGCGGTGCCACGCCTCGTCGGCCAGACCCAGGATGATGCCGTGGGCACCCTGAGGGCCGTCGGGCTGCAACCCGGGGTCGTGTCCCACGAGCCGTCGTCGGAGACTGCAGGGACCGTCATCCGCACCGATCCGGCCGCGGGGACCGACGTGCACTCGGGCGACCAGGTCGACATCGTCCTCTCCCTCGGGCCGACGCCATCGCCCACGCCGTCGCCAACCCCTGAGCCGACGGCGACCCCCACGCCGCTGCCGACGCCGCCTCCGACCCCGCACGCCGACGCTGGCGCCCACGCCCATCGGGGGGGCCATAAGTACGGCCTGCGCCCCCATCGGTCCGGTGCTAGGATCGCGCGCAGCCAACGAACCCAGCGGAGTGGAGGATCCCCTCGCAATCATGTCCGCCCCCATGACGGTCGATGACTCGACCTTCGATTCCCAGGTGCTCGGCGCCGAGAAGCCGGTGCTCGTCGACTTCTGGGCTCCGTGGTGCGGCCCCTGCCGGCTCGTCTCCCCGGTCGTCGAGAGCTTCGGCGACGCGCACGCCGAGCGGGTGGCGACCGCAAAGGTCAACACCGACGAGAACCAGCAGCTGGCCATGCGCTACAGCATCTTCAGCATCCCGACGCTCATCCTCTTCAAGGACGGCCGCGAGGCCGCACGCCTCGTCGGCTACATGCCGCAGGAGGCGATGGAGGAGCGGCTCCGCGAGCACATCGCCTAGGCGGCCTGGGGCACGCGCCGCGGCAGCCGTTACACTCGGGAGGCAGATCGAGGGAGGCTGCCCCGGACCGTGATCATCAAGACCGAGCGAAGAGTGGGCGTCGACCGGCGCCAGGGCGACCGTGCCGCCGCGACGGAACGCCGGCAGGGCGACCGCCGCACGATGTGCTGGGAGGTCGAGAATTGCTCGCTCACGATCCGCTACCGGTGCCCGGCCTTCATCCTGCGACGTCCGTGCTGGGAGCTGTGGGCGGTGGAGGGCGTCGGCCCGGCACGCGCCTGCTGCCACAACGACACCGATTGCGAGCCGGGGCGCTGCGCGATCGCGGAGAAGCGTTTCGCCGGGACCGAGGAACCGCTGACCGTCCACGTCGGGCGGCGCGGCGTGCCGCTCGGCTACGGGCGGCCGCGCCGCCATTCCTGCCCGTACTTCTATCTCACCAACGGGACGAGGGGCCGCATCCCGATCGAGGCCCCGCAGGTCCTGCGCACCCTGGCGAAGCAGGACGGAACCGTGAGCCGATGCGAGCTGCGCGGCGGCGTCCACCTCGACTCCGGCTACGTGAACGACCTGTGCCTCACCGGCCAGTTCCACGACTGCGTCTTTTACGAGGACGACCAGGGCTGACCCGCCCATGAGGGCACCGGCGCTCGGCTACCCCGAGGCCGTCGCCGAGCTGCGCGCCCGCGGCCGGTTCGGCACCAGCCTGGGCCTCGAGCGGGTGGCAGCCGTCCTCGAGGCGCTCGGAAACCCGCAGCACCGGCTCCACGGGGCGCTGGTCGG
>CAWINH010000010.1:0-43863 GCA_963837425.1 uncultured Chloroflexia bacterium | reverse complement strand
GCGGGGGCGCCAAAGCCAGCCTGGCCACGATACTCGTCCACGGCCTTCCGCAGCAGCTCCGTCGTCTTCTCGCTGATCGCCCGCTCCTTGGCGATCGCGGGCAGCAGCTTCGGGTACGTCGACTCCAGGAAGCGGTAGAGGCCGGCCTCGAACTCGCCGATCCGGTTCGAGTCGACATCGTCGAGGTAGCCGTTCGTGCCGCACCACAGGATCGCGACCTGCTTCTCGACCGGGACCGGCGCGAACTGCGGCTGGCGGAGCGAGTAGGTCAGCTTCTCGCCGCGCGTCAGCTGGTCGCGGGTCGCCTTGTCCAGGTCGGAGGCGAACTGCGCGAACGCGGCCAGCTCGCGGTACTGCGCGAGGTCGAGGCGCAGCTTGCCGGCCACCTGGCGCATCGCCTTGATCTGGGCGTTGCCACCCACCCGGCTGACGCTGATGCCGGCGTTGACGGCCGGCCGCTGGCCCTGGTTGAAGAGGTCGGTCTGGAGGAAGATCTGACCGTCGGTGATGCTGATCACGTTCGTCGGGATGTAGGCGGACACGTCACCCGCCTGGGTCTCGATGATCGGCAGCGCAGTCAGGGAGCCACCGCCGGCCTTCTTGTTCAGCCGCGCCGCGCGCTCGAGGAGCCGCGAGTGCGAGTAGAAGATGTCGCCCGGGTACGCCTCGCGCCCCGGAGGACGCCGCATGAGGAGCGAGACCTGGCGATAGGCCCAGGCGTGCTTCGAGAGGTCGTCGTAGACGCACAGCGCGTCGCGGCCGTTGTCGAGAAACTCCTCCCCCATGGCCACCCCCGCGTAGGGCGCCAGGTACTGGAGCGGGGCCGGGTCGCTGGCCCCGGCGAGGACCACGATCGTGTGCTCCATGGCGCCGTGCTCCTCGAGCTGCGCCACGACCTGTGCCACCGTCGACTGCTTCTGGCCAATGGCGACGTAGATGCAGATGAGGTCCTGCCCCTTCTGGTTGATGATCGTGTCGATGGCGATGGCGGTCTTGCCCGTCTGCCGGTCGCCGATGATCAGCTCGCGCTGGCCACGGCCGATCGGGATCATGGCGTCGATGGCCTTGATCCCGGTCTGGACCGGGGTGTCGACCGGCTGGCGGACGATGACGCCCGGGGCGATGCGCTCCACCGGCCGGGTCTGCTTCGTCTCGATCTTGCCCTTGCCGTCGATCGGCTCGCCGAGCGGGTTCACGACGCGGCCGATCAGCGCGTCGCCGACCGGCACCTCGACGACGCGACCGGTGGTCTTGACCTGGTCGCCCTCCTTGAGCTGGGTGTAGTCGCCGAGGATCAGCGCCCCGACCGTCTCCTCCTCGAGGTTGAAGGCCATGCCCATGACCCCCCCCGGGAACTCGAGGAGCTCCGAGGCCAGCGCGCCCGAGAGACCGTAGATCTGGGCGATCCCGTCTCCGACCTCCACGATGGTGCCGACACCGGCGACATCGGCCCCTTCGTCGAAGCCGGAGATCTCGCTGCGGATGATCGAGGTGATCTCGTCGGATCGAATCGCCATTCGCTTCCTTTCCTTATCTGGCGCCGGATCTGCCGCCGGGGACGGCGGTCAGGCGCGTCCGAAGCCGTTCGAGACGGCTCCGCACGCTCGCGTCATACAGCGTGTCGCCGACCCTGATCGCCACGCCGCCGATCAGGGACGCGTCAACGTGCTCCTCCATCTCGACCCGTGAGCCGGTGAGCGCCTCGAGCCGGGATCCCAGCCAGGCGCGCTGCTCGTCGTCGAGGGCCAGTGCGCTGCGGACCTCCGCGCGGCTGATCCCGCGATCGCGTCGCAGCAGCTCCTCGAAGCGGTCGACCATGGGGTCCACGGCTCGCGGCCGGCCACGGCGGATCATGAGCAGGATCAGGTTGAGCGGCTCCGCGCCCACCCGCTCCCCGAGGAGCGAACGGAGCACTCGCTCCTTCGCCGCGTAGGGGATCGCGGGATGCTGGGCCACGGCGCGCAGCTGCGGCTCGCGGAGCGTGTCGCGGAGCGTGGCCAGGTCGCGTTCCCAGGCATCGAGGGAGTCCTCGCGCCTCCCGAGCTCGAATGCGGCCTCGGCGTAGCGACGCGCCGCAGTCTCCCGTCGCGACACGCTCAGCTCCTCGTCCCGCCGGATCCCGCCGGCTTCTCGTCGGCGAGGAACTCCTCGACGAGCCGACGCTGCGTCTTGCTCGTCATCTCGGCACGCACGAGCTTTGCCGCGGCGTCGAGCGCCAGGTCGGCGACCTGGCCGCGAAGCTCTGCGATCGCGCGCTCCTTCTCCGCGGTGATCTCGTCACGGGCGCGGGTCAGCACCTGCTCGGCCTCGGCCTTCGCCCTGGCCACAAGCTCCTCGCGCGTGTCGGCGGCGACCTTCTCAGCGCGGGCGACCATGGCCTGCGCCTCGCGTCGGGACTCGGCGAGTGCGGCCTCCCGCTCGGCGCGGGCCAACTCCCGGTCGCGAGCCGCCGACTCCGCGTCCTCCAGCCCCTTCGCGATCCGGGCGCTCCGCTCGTCCATGCTGTGCAGCAGGGGCTTGAACGCGAATCGGTTCAGCAGGTAGAGGATGACGAGGAAGTTGACGATCTGCGCGCCGAGCTTGAACCAGTCGACGCCGAACGCGGTGAAGAATTCCATCTCGTTGGGGGCCCCAGCGGGCTACACGAACTTGATGATCAGCGCCACGACCAGCGCGTAGATGGCGACCGCCTCCGTGAGCGCGATCCCCAGCACGAACGGCACGAAGAGGGTGTTGTAGGCCTCGGGGTTGCGCCCGATCGCTTCCATCGCCTTCGACACGCCAATGCCCAGGCCGATGCCCGGTCCGATAGCGCCGAGGCCGATCGCCAGCCCGGCGGCGAGAGAGCTCACATCTCCGGTCACGTGTTGCGTTCCTCCTGTATGCCCTCCGCGAATGGGCGAGGGCTCCCCATATCAGTCCCCGACGGCAGGCTCGAGGTTGTCGTGGTGCGCCTCTCCCTCGTGCTCGATCGTGGCGAGCACGACGTACGTCATCGAGAGCAGCGCGAAGACGAGCGCCTGGACGGCCCCGAAGAGCAGCTCGAGGCCGGAGATCAAGAAGATGAACATCGGGCCGATCACCAGCAGCACCAGCACGAGCACCTCGCCGGCGAAGACGTTGCCGAAGAGCCGCATCGAGAGGCTGATGATCCGCGACAGGTTGCTGATGACCTCGATCGGGCCCATCAGCGGCGCGAGCCAGCGCGGCTGCGGGGCCAGCACCTCGCCGAGGTAGCCGCGCAGGCCCTGGACCTTGATCCCGAAGTAGACGAAGACGACGAACGAGATCAGCGCCAGGCCGAGCGTGAAGTTCAGGTCAGCGGCGGCCGCGCGCACGTAAGGCACCAGGACCCGGTCGCCGTGCTCCTCCGCGTAGTAGCCGATCGTGCCGATCCCGGGCAGGATCCCCATCCAGTTCGCAACCAGCAGGAAGATGAAGATCGCGGCGATGAGCGGCAGCATGGAGCGCCAGGTGCGTCCGCCCTGGTCACGAACGACGCCGAGCATGAACTCGAAGGGGAGCTCGATCAGGCTCTGAACCCGGCCCGGGACGACGCTCACGTGCCGCGAGACGTAAATTGCGGCCACGACCAGGATCAGGCCGGCGAGCACCGCCCCGATCAGGCTGTTCGTGACCTCCCAGGGGCCGATGCTGAAGAGGCGCTCGGCGTAGAGCGTGACATTCGGCACTGACCTAGCCCTCTCTCCTCAATCCCTCGCGCGCGACGTCCCAGATCGTATACATCGCCGCTCCGATTCCCACCAGCATCCCGATCAACGTGAAGAGCGGACTGGTGTGGAGCCACCCGTCCGCCAGCAGGCCGGCCCCCAGCCCCACGATGACCGAGATCGCAAGCCGCAGCCCGAGATCGAATGCCAGTCCGACGCCCGGTCGGAGCGGGCCACCCCGACCACCCCCTGCCGGCCCTTCGCCTCCATCCCGCCGCTCAGCCATCGTCCGGTCGATCTGGTTGATCCCCCTCGAGCCGTCCCCGCTGGACGTGAATGTAGAGCCACACGCCGGCCGCCGCCACGAGGTTGCCGCCGATGAACCCGCTCAACAGCCAGAGCGGCGAGGTTTCCAGGAGCCGATCGACGACGATCCCGGTCACCGCGCCACCCAGGATGGGGATCACCATGATCGCCGATACGTGACCCAGGATCCTGATGAGCCCTTGGCTCGTACCGCGCGTCATTGGCACTCGACTCACAGCGGTCGGACGCCGGTGAGTATACCGAAGCCTCCCCATGCTGGCGACTCGCGCTCGAAGAACGCCGCACGGTACGCATCCGCCGCATCCGACCCCTCAAACGCGCATCTCCGGCACGTTATCCACGCTGCGGGCGGGCGAGCAGGGCGGGCGCCGGATGGTGCGGGCGTGGGGGTGCGGCTGCGGCATGCGCAGACGCGCGCCCGGTTGGATACGGTGCAGGGGAAGCGCGGATGAGCGGTCGGCACTGGATCAGCGCTCGGCATCGGATCAGCGCGCGGTGGCGGACGGCGTCGGACGGCTCGGAGTGGCGCGAGAGTGACTCGGTCAGCCGACCGCGGCGGACCGCGTGTCCGGCAGGCCGGGGACCGGGAAACGATCGACGATAGCGGCCACTCCCGCGCGGACGCGCTCCTGGGCAGGCTCGTCGCCGCGCGCGGCGATCCCCTCGACGATGAGCCGAGCCACGTCCGCCATCTCCGCTTCGTGCATCCCGCGGCTGGTGACCGCCGGGGTCCCGATGCGCACCCCGCTCCCGATCCGCGGCGGCTGCGGATCGTACGGGATCGTGTTCGTGTTCACGGTGATTCGCACCTCGCCGAGCGCGGCGTCCGCCTCCTTGCCGGTGACGTTCCAGGGGCGAACGTCGACGAGCATCAGGTGGTTGTCGGTGCCGCCCGAGACGATCGAGCCGCCACGCTCGGCGAGGCCGGCGGCCAGCGCCTTCGCGTTCGCCACGGTCTGCTCCATGTCCCTGCGGAACTCCGGCGATGCGGCCTCGCGGAAGGCGACCGCCTTCGCGGCGATGACGTGCTCGAGCGGGCCGCCCTGGATGGCGGGGAACACCGCGCGGTCGATCGACTTGGCGAGGTCGGCGTTGCACAGGATCATCCCGCCCCGCGGTCCGCGCAGCGTCTTGTGGGTCGTCGTCATCACGACCTGCGCGTGGGGGATCGGCGAGGGATGGACGCCGGCGGCCACGAGGCCCGCGAAATGGGCCATATCGGTCATCAGCAGGGCGCCGACCTCGTCGGCGATCTCGCGGAACCCGGCGAAGTCCCAGAAGCGCGGGTACGCGGTGGCACCGGTCACGATCATCTTCGGCCGATGCTCGCGGGCGAGGTCGCGCACCTCGTCCATATCGATCCGATGCGTCTCACGGTCCACGTGGTATGGCACGAAGCGGTAGTACTGACCGGAGAAGTTCACCGGTGAGCCGTGGGTCAGGTGTCCGCCCTGGTCGAGCGCCAGGCCCATCACGACGTCGTCGCGCTCGAGCAGCGCGTGGTAGATCGCCATGTTGGCCTGTGCCCCGGAGTGGGGCTGGACGTTCACGTGCTCCGCGCCGAAGAGCGCCTTCGCGCGCTCGCGCGCGAGCTCCTCGGACTGGTCAACGACCTCGCAACCCCCGTAGTAGCGGCGCCCGGGATAACCCTCCGCGTACTTCCCGGTGAGAATCGAGCCGGTAGCCTGCAGGACCGCCAGCGAGGGGTAGCTCTCCGAGGCGATGAGTTCGAGGTGCGAGCGGGTGCGCGCCTCCTCGGCACGCACGATCGCGTAGATCTCGGGATCCTCGACCTCCAGCGGCGCCCACGGGTCCATGCCGGCCAGTGTAGACCGACGCGCGCCGCTCGGGCTCATCGGCCGCGGGGCCCTCAGGCCTTCAGGCCCAGCTGCGCCAGGAGATGGACGCCGCGTCCCCAGGCGACCGGCTCGGTGCGCTGGAGCCGCATCGCCTCGTCGGCGATCGATGTCGCCTCCAGCGCCTCGTCGGCGCGGAGCGCTGCGTGGTGCGTGAATTGCGCATCCTTGAAGGCCACGAAAGCCGCGTAGCGATCGAGCGGGCTCGACGCGGAGATCGCCTCCTCGGCGCCCGGCGCGAAGTCGATGGGCACCATCATTCGCGCAAAGAAGGCGCCGAGCTCCGACCCGAGCGCGTCGACCGGCTGCGAGTGGCCGCCGAGCCGGAGGATCGGCCCCGGGGAGGCGAAGACGACCACCGTGCGTCCCGGCGCCACCTCGTCCCCGGTCACCGTCCCGCCCACGCTCACGAAGTCGTTCTCCGCCCCGACGCGGTCGCACAGCGTGATCTTCCCCCATGCGTAGTCGGCTGCGAACGGCATTGGCGTCTCTCGCGTGAGCTCGAACCGGTGCCCGCGCCGGTCCGTCCCGGTCCGCCAGAACGTGATCCGTTCGGAGTCGAAGTGCTCGAGCGTGGGGTGGTCGTGGAGGGCGGCCACCAGGTGCGCTGGCTGCCCCTCGCGAGGGAGGAGGTCCAACGCCAGGAATCCCAGGTGCGCCAGGCGCTGCGAGGCCTCGGCCGGGGTCAGGATCGGAACGGAGACGGGACTCACGGCTAAAGCATCGGCCTACACGCTGGCTGCGCCAAGTCCCGAAGGTCAGCCGCCGATGGGCCGAAGGTCAGGACGCGCGCACCCAACCGTCCGCCACCCGTACCCGCGCGCCGTCCGGGATGGCGGCCAGTTCGTCCGGGTCAAGCACCACGATCGGGACCCGGCGGCCGTAGAGCTCTCGCGCCACCTCGGCGCCGATCGCCAGGATCAGGTCCGGCTCCGCGAGCAGGATGGCGGCCGGCGCGGTGCCCGCGCGGACCGCCTCGGCGAGCACCGACGCGGAGGACGAAGAGCCGCGAGAGGCGGGCATCACGAGCACCCGGCCAGCCAGCGCCACCCCACGCTGCGGGTGGTGCGCGTCGATCAGCTCGCCGCTCGCCGGGTCGAGCCCGCCCCACAGGCTCAGTGGCTCGTGGAGGACGACGGCGGTGCCGTCCGCCTCACCCCCCGCCAGGACTTGACCCCTGACGGCTGCCGTCCTCCCGCTCATGCGGGCTGCCCCCAGGCCGATGCGTCGCGCTGCACGACCCCGGCGATCGCCGAGCGCACGCAGTCCGCGGTGCTCCCCAACACGACCCCGGCGCCGATGTTTCCAGGGGCGTAGTAGGCCCACTTCGCTGAATCGGTCATCACCGGTCCGCCCGGGGCGCGCAGCACGGGCGCGATATAGCTGCAGGTGTCGACGAGGAGCTCCACCCCGGCCGCTCGCAGGCGTGCGGCCAGCCCCTCCTCCTCGGCCTCGGCCAGCATCTCGCGGCCGGTCGAGACGATGCACTCGACGCCGGCGGCGACGCGCCGGCCGCCCAGCAGCTCGGCGACGCGCCGCAGCTCCCGCAGCGAGGCGTGCGGGGTCCCGATGCTCACCGCGGCCAGCGGCATACCCTCGCTCGCCCCGGCCGCGGTGCTCAGCGTCTCGCGCATCGTTCGGAGCTCCCGCAGCCCGATCTCGACGGTGGCGGCCGGCTCATCTCCCTGCAGGGCGGCCGCCAGTGTCGGCGCCTCGGGGGTGGAGCCGACGACGTGCAGGAGCGCGACTCCGCCGGTCGAGGCGGCGGCGGCACCGAGTGCCTTGAGCCGGTCCTCGGCCTGCCCCGCCGGGAGCCCGACGATGGCCGCAACTGCCGTGCCGGCGCGCCTGCCGACCGCCGCTCCGAGCACCGGGTACAGTTCGTCCGCGTCCCGGAGCGCATTCGGCACGTCGGCGGCGAGGCGCAGCACGAGCGTTGCCCGCCGCGCCTCCCTTCGATGCAGGCCGGCGTCGGGGACGCGGCCCGCGATGGCAGCCGCGACATCGATGAAGTCGCCGTAGCGCTCGGTACGTGCCCCGAGGACGCTGTTCGCGAAGACGATCGCGTTCGACTCCCCCCAGGCCACCTGGTCGCCCTGCCGGGGGCGATCGGAGAGCTGATACGGGGCACAGGTGAAGGTCGGCCGGCAGCCGAGCTGCCGGTATCGGTCCATGAGCAGCCGGCCGCGTGCGGCGCCCTCCTCGCTCCCGTGCCAGAGCTCGGGGTGCAGGAGGTCGAGCGCGCCGACGTTCAGCGTGGTGGGGACCGCGACGCTGGCTCCGCCCCGCACCAGGCGCTCGACGAAGTCGATCGTCGCCTCCCCGTGATAGAGGCAGGAGTCGACGTGGGCACCGACGATCGGGATCAGGCCCGACGCCCCGAGCACCTCGGCGGCGCGGACCACGAGTCGCATGGCGAGCGCCGGCCCCTCTCCCTGCGCCCCGTCCAGCAGGGAGCGCTCGGAGTCATCCAGGCTGAGGGTCACCGGCCGCCCACCTTCAGCGGGGCCCCGACTCCTCCGCCTCGATGCGGGAGATCTTCTCGATGCGCGGCACGTGTCGCCCACCCTGGAACTCGCCGTCCAGGAAGGCGCTCACGCAGGCGCGCGCCACCTCGATCCCCACGATCCGCGCGCCGAGCGAGAGGACGTTCGCGTCGTTGTGCTCGCGCCCCAGCCGTGCGGTGACCGGGTCGGCGGCCTCCACGCACCGAATGCCGCGCACCTTGTTCGCGACGATCGCTTCGCCCGTCCCGCTGCCACCGAGCACGATCCCCAGCTCGTAGTCGCCGCGCGCGACCGCGCGTGCGACCGGCGCGATGAAGTCCGGGTAGTCGACCGTCTCGTTCGAGTAGGTGCCGAAATCGCGGTACTCCACTCGCCGTTCGTCGAGCAGCGTGCACAGCTCACCCTTCAGGGCGAATCCGGCGTGGTCGGAGCCGATCGCGACGCGCATCCCCAGCAGTCTACGGCCGCGGGGCCCGATGCCGCCGCGCCGAGCAGCCCGAGTCGTGCGGCCGAGTCGCGAGTGTGCGCCAGGCGAACGCATCGGCGGGCGCGCGCGCGGATTCGTGGATCGTCAGCCAGCGACGCTATCGGCGAAGGGGCACCCCGGACCTTCGCTCCGGCGGTCGCCCAGCGACCAGACAGCGCGGGAACAAGCCCCTCGCCCACGCTCGTTCGCCTTTACCGTCGCTCAGTGACTCCCGGGGTATCGGCTCCGTCGGCCGCCTCCAGCTCGACAACCTCGGCGAGCAGCTCGGCGGTGATGGGCCCGGGTCGCAGGAGCCGCGCCGGGCGCACCGACAGGTCGACCACCGTCGACGCGACGCCGCCGGGCACCGCGCCGCCGTCGAGCACCGCGTCGAGCCGGTCCTGCTGCATGGCGAACGCGATGAGTACCTCGTCCGCCCCGAGTGTGTTCGGCTGATCACTGATGTTCGCGCTCGTGGCCAGCAGCGCGCCTGCCGCGTCGATGAGCGCCTGCGCGATCGGATGGTCCGGCGCGCGAAACGCCTGCGTTCCGCCGCCCTCCTCGGCACCGAGTACCAGGGTCAGGGCCCCGGGCCAGAAGCGAGCCGCCAGCGCGCGGGCGCGCTCGTCGACGCGCCATCCGGAGGGCAGGCGCTCGAGCGCGCCGACCAGCATCGGGATCCGCCGTTCCGTGGGGCGCTCCTTCAGCTCGAAGAGCGCCGCGACCCGGTCCGGCCGACTGGCGGCGCACGCGACGCCGTACACGGTGTCGGTCGGGAAGGCCACGAGGCCACCCCGCTGGAGCACCGCGGCAGCCACGGCGATGCCCTCGGGCGTCGCGGGCAGCATGTCGGTCACAGCCGCGCGATGCGGGCCACGCGCCCGATCCCGGCCAGGTCCGGCAGGATGGAGACCGCGGCTCGCAGCCCGGTGGCTTCCACCTCGCCGTGCACGGCGGCGGCCTGGCCCGCGCCGATCTCCAGCAGCGAGACGCCCCCCGGGGCGAGGTGCCGGGGAAGCTCGGCCAGCAGGCGGCGGACGACGGACAGGCCGTCGGGACCGCCGTCGAGAGCGACCGCCGGCTCGTGGCCGATGCTGCCCTCCCGGCGAGCGACCTCGTCGCTGGTCAGGTACGGCAGGTTGGCGATGAGCACGTCGACGGTCGGCTGGTCCACGAGCGGCATTGGTTCGAGGAGGTCACCGCAGGCCAGTCCGACGAGGGGTGCCGCGCCATGCGCCGCCAGGTTCTCGGCGGCCAGCTCGAGCGCCTCGGCGGCGACGTCGCTGGCGGTCAGCCGCATCCGTCCCAGCGCCAGGGCGGTCCGGAACCGCACGGCCAGCGCGGTGGCGATTGCGCCGCTGCCGGTCCCGACCTCCCAGGCGGTCACCGTCGCGTGGTCGCGGGACAGGCGCTCGGCGAGCTCGGCCACGGCGACCTCGGCCAGCAGCTCCGTCTCCGGCCGGGGAATCAACGCGCGAGCGTCCGTCGCGATGCGAAGGCTGAGCCAGTCCTTGAAGCCCCGGATGTAGGCGATCGGCTCGCCCGCGGCCCGGCGCCCGATCCAGCGCGCCAGTCGCTGCGCATCGGCGTCCGTCAATGGTTCGTCGGGATGCGTGTGTAGCCAGGCCCGATCGCGCCCCTGCACGTGGCTGATGAGCAGCTCGGCGTCGAGCCTGGGGCTCGGGGATCCCGCCTCGCGCAGGCGAGTGGTGACGGCCGCCACGAGCTCACCGAGCCGAGTGCCGGCCGGCAGCGCCTCAGCCGGCATCGTCGGCCTCGCCCGTCAGCCGTTCGGCACGGTCGGCCTGCGCCAGCGGGTCGACGAGTCGGTCGAGGTCCCCCTCGAGGAGACCCGGCAGGTGATGGAGGGTGAGGCCAATGCGGTGATCGGTCACCCGGTCGCTCGGGAAGTTGTAGGTGCGGATCTTCTCCGACCGCTCCCCGGTGCCGACCTGCGAGCGGCGCTGCTCGCCGCGCTCCGCCGCCTGCCGTGCCTGCTCGGCTTCGAGCAGGCGCGCGCGCAGCACGGCCATCGCCTTGGCCTTGTTCTTGTGCTGGCTCTTCTCATCCTGGATCGCCACCACCAGGCCGCTGGGCAGATGCGTGACGCGCACCGCCGAGTCAGTGGTGTTCACGCTCTGACCACCGGGACCGCTCGAGCGGTAGACGTCGATCCGCAGATCCTTGTCCGGGATTTCGAGCTCCACCTCGTCGGCCTCCGGCAGGACGCTGACCGTGGCGGTCGAGGTGTGGATCCGCCCCTGCGCCTCGGTGGCCGGCACGCGCTGCACGCGGTGCACGCCGCTCTCGTACTTCAACCTCGAGAACGCGCCGGTGCCGTGGACCTCGGCGATCGCCTCCTTGAACCCGCCCGCGTCGCTCTCGCTCGACGAGAGCAGTTCCATCCGCCACCGTCGGCGCTCGGCATAGCGGGCGTACATGCGGAACAGGTCGGCCGCGAAGAGCGCCGCCTCGTCACCGCCGGCGCCGGCCCGGATCTCGAGGATCACGTCACGGTCGTCGTTCGGGTCGGTCGGCACCAGCAGGGCCTGGAGTACGCCGTCGAGCTCCGCCTCGCGAGCCTCGAGCGTCGTGAGCTCCTGGCGGGCGAGCTCGCGCACTCCCTCGTCCGCATCGTGGGCCAGCTCGCGGGTCGAGGACAGCTCGCCGCGCACCGCCTCGAGCGCGCGAAACGCGGTCACCGTCGGCTCCAACCTGGCGAGCTCGCGGCCGAGCTCGGCGAGGCGGTTCGGGTCCGAGGCCGCCTCCGGGGTCGCCAGCTCGCGCGCGACCTCCTCGTAGCGAGCCTCGACCGCGCGGAGGCGGTCAATCATTGCCCGGTCGGCTCGGCGACCGCCTCGGCCGCCGAACGATCGGCCGCCGAGCGATCCGATGCCAGGCAGGATGAGAGTGAAGCGATGCTCACCTCGAGCATGCCGTGGTCCGGTGGACGCGTGGTGAGCGACTGGAGCCAAAGGCCGGGCGCGTAGATCGCGCGGACGACCCGGTTGCCGTAGTGGCTGGCCCCGAAGCGGACCAGCTCGTAGCCCACCGAGGCGATGACCGGGATCAGCACGATCCGCGATGCGAACAGGACCGGGAGGGGCACGCCGGCGCGCGGGATCAGGCTGAAGAAGAGGATGCTGATGACGACCACGATCAGGAGGAACGTCGTCCCGCACCGGGTGTGCGCGGTGCTGAACCTATCGACCTCGACGGGCGTCAACGGGCGATCCGCCTCGTGGGCGCTGATCGCCTTGTGCTCGGCGCCGTGGTAGGCAAAGACGCGACGGATATCGGCCATCAGGCCAATGAGGCCGATGTATCCCACGAAGATCACCAGCCGGATGACCCCCTCGGCGAGGTTGGCCAGCAGATCGCTCTCGGTGGCGCCGTGGGCGAACGTCGAGAGGAAGAGGGGAAGCACGAAGAAGAGCCCAACCGCAAAGCCGAGCGAGACGACCATCGCGCCGATCATCGTTCCCCTGCTGATCTCGATGTCCTCGCCCTCGGCGGCGATGGCGGCCGAGCGCATGAGCATCCGCGTCCCGAGCACGAGTGTCTCGTACAGCACGAAGACGCCGCGCACGAACGGGAGGCGCATCCAGCGCCCACCCTGGCGCAGGGCCGTGGGCAGCGCCTCGGAGAAGGTCCGGATCTCGCCCGATGCCGGTCGCACGCTCATGGCCACCGTGGTGCGGCCGCGCATCATGACCCCCTCGATCAGGGCCTGGCCGCCGTAGAAGAAGTCCGGCATCCGGAAGCGGCGCCGGCCATCGGCACCCGCGACGGACGCGATCACGAACGGGCCGGCCGCCATCAGCAGCTCGGGGACGGTGAAGAGCAGGTGGAGCGCCAGCCGCGCCGGCCAGCCGATCAGGCGCCGACGCATGGCACGCTCAGTGCTTCGCGCGCTCCATCCGGCGCTGGAATCGCTCGACCTGGCCGGCAGTGTCCACGATGTTCTGGGTGCCGGTGTAGAAGGGATGGCAATTCGCGCACACCTCGACGCGGATCGACTCGGCGGTCGACCCAACGGTGAAGGTGGTACCGCAGCCGATGCAGTGCACCTCGGCCTGATGGTACTGCGGATGAATCTGGGCCTTCATGATTGCGCCGGCGTCGCGACGATGCTCACGCGCTTCTTGCCACGGGTCTGGTGGGTGAACCTCACCGTTCCGGCCGCGGTCGCGAACAGCGTGTAATCGCGTCCCATTCCGACGTTCTCGCCGGGGTTGAAGCTGCTCCCGCGCTGGCGGACGATGATCGTCCCGGCCAGGACCTGCTGGCCGTCGCCGCGCTTCACGCCCAGCCGCTTCCCTGCCGAGTCGCGCCCGTTCTTGCTGCTGCTGCCGGCCTTCTTATGTGCCATGTTCGGTTACTCCTTCGGCTCGGCCGGCCTGGTCGAGCGCCTGCGTGGGGCGCGCTTCGGCGCCGCTGCCTCGCCCGCTTTGGCCTCGCCCGCCTTGGCCTCGCCCGCCTTCGGCTTCGCGGAGCGGGCCGGGGTGGAGCGGCTGCGCGCAGCCCGTGGGGCCGTGGCCGCCTTTGCCGGGGCCGCCTTGCGCCGGCGGCCGCCTTCGCCGGGGCCGCCTTGGCCTTGGCGGGGGCCGCCGCATCGGCCGCCGTGGTTTGGCGTGCAGCGCGTCGCTTCGGCGCGACACCGTCGGCGTCGATGGCGTCGATGCGCACCTTCATGAGCCGCTGCCGATGCCCGGTCCGGCGGCGGTACTTCACCTTCTGCTTGAACTTGAAGACGACGAGCTTCGGACCCCGCTCCTCGCCGAGGACCGTGGCCCGCACCGAAGCGCCGGCGACGACCGGCGTCCCGACCCTTACCAGGTCCCCATCTCCGACGAGCAGGACCCGATCGAACGTGATCGAGGCGCCGGGATCCGCGGCGAGCCGCTCGACGATGAGCGTGCTGCCCGGCTCGACGCGGTATTGCTTTCCGCCGCTGCTGACCACGGCGTACATGAGCTTCTCCGAGATCTTCATCGAGGCGTGCGCGCCGTGTGGGGGCGCACAACGAAGCGGGCCGAACGCACAGCCCGCGGGGAGGTGAGTCTATCTGGCGATCGGGGGGGTGTCAACGAAGAGCAGGCGCGTTCGGACCGACCGCACGGTGCTGAGGCCCAGGTCGAGAGCACCCACCACGTCCTCCGGCCGGCCGGCGCCGCTGGCGTCGAGTCGCAGCGCCATCCGGACGCGCGCGCTGTGGGCGGCCTCGTCGACCGACAACAGCTCGACGTCCTCGATGAGCGGCCGCAGGTCACGCGCGCCGGAGTCCGCCCGCCGCTCGCTCTCGCCGCGCCGCCGCATCCCCACCAGGCGCGGCGCAGCCAGGAGGCGAACGATGGCTCCGCGCAGCTCATCGCTGGTCAGCGGCGCATCGCCACGGGAGCGAACCTCGACGTCGTACTCCGCGCCACGCAGCTGCGACGCTGCGGAGGGAAAGCCGTGCCACACCTCGCGCGCGTCGACCAGGCCGACGCCATCGGGGAACAGCTCGGCGGCCGCCTTGATGCCATCCATCGGCACCAGCTCATCGAAATACACCTCGAGCACGTCACCGCGAAGCTCGACACCCACCGGCATGTTGGCGGCCAGCTTCATCCGCGGCCGCGGCCGCGCCGCGTTCGTATGGGCCAGCGGGAGCCCAGCCTCAACGAAGGCGCGGCCGAACTCCGCCATCAGCTCCGCCTGCCTCATGCGAAGCGCCGGCTCGGTGCGGGAGAAGAGGATCTGCCACCGCTGGCGTGGCGGCCGATCCGCGGTTCGATCGGGCATGCTACCGGTGAATGCTACCGTGAAGCCGAATGGCTGACCTGCTCGGCGCCCTGCGGCGGCATCGGCTTGGCCTCTTCGTGTTTGCCACCGGGCTCGTGCTGGCCTGGCTGCTCTGGTCAGCGCGTGGTGCGTGGCCGGCCTTCGTCATCGGCATCGCACTGGCCTTCGTCCTCGACCCGGTGGTAACGCTCCTCGAGCGATATCAGATCCCGCGCTGGCTGGGAATACTGCTCAGCTACGCGGTCGTGGTCGGGCTCGTCTGGGGCCTTCTCGCCTTCGCCCTGCCGCCGATCGCGCGCCAGACGCGAGACTTCGTGGACCACCTCCCCGAGCTCGGGGCGGCGATCACCAGCGCCCAGAACGCCCTCGCCGACTGGTACCGCTCGCTTCCGCTGCCGCCCGAGCTGCGCAACGCGCTCGACGCCTCGATCCAGGACCTCGGCACCGCGCTCATCGAGGCACTGCGGGCGGTGGTCGGTCCCACGGTGAACACACTGCTGCGGACCGCCGGCTTCGTCGTCGGCCTCGTCGTCATCCCGGTCTGGCTCTTCTTCGTCCTGAAGGACCGGGAGGGATTCCCACGGGCGGTCGCGGGCGCGGTTCCAGAGGGGTGGCGCCCCGACGCGCTCAACGTGCTCGCCATCACGGCCCGCGTCGGTGGGCGCTGGGTGCGCGGCGAGCTCCTCCTCGGGGCCGCGATCTTCCTCGCGACGGTTGCCGGCCTGCTGCTCCTGACCGTCATCGGGTTCGGCGAGTTCGGCCAGTTCACCCTGATCCTGGCGCTCGTTGCCGGGGTCCTCGAGTGGTTCCCGATCATCGGCCCGGTGCTGTCGGCGGTCCCTGCGTTGCTGATCGGGATCTCGCTCAGTCCGGCGGCGGCAGTCGCGGTGATCATCGTGTACGTTGGCATCCAGCAGCTCGAGAACAACCTCCTGGTGCCAAAGGTCATGGGCGACGCCGTGGAGCTGCATCCGGCGGTCGTCATCCTGGCCCTCGTCGTGGGTGGCGCGCTGTTCGGCATCGGCGGCGCGATCCTCGCCGCCCCGACGGTGGCCACCGGACGGGACGTCTACCGCTACACGTTCCGCCGACTCCATGACGATCCTCCGGAGGTCGCGATGGCCTTCGCCATCCGGACGCCGCCGCGTCCTTCCCCGGAGTCATTGGGTCCGGACGGGGCGGCGGAGAGGGGCTGACGTCCAGGCGCGAGCGCACTGTCTCGGGCTCGAGCACCCGGCCAGCGTCCCGGTCAGCGGGACAAACCACGCCTGAGGGCTGGCTCCTGCGCGAAACGTCCCGGTCAGCGGTACAAACGGCGCGTGAGGGCTGGCTCCCGCGCGAAACGTCCCGGTCAGCGGGACAAACGGCGCGTGAGCGCTGGCTCCTGCGCGAAACGTCCCGGTCAGCGGGACAAACGGCGCGTGAGCGCTGGCTCCTGCGCGAAACGTCCCGGTGGGCGGGACAAACGGCGCGTGAGCGCTGGCTCCTGCGCGAAACGTCCCGGTGGGCGGGACAGGCCACGCATGAGCCGCGCCCCGCCACGGCTCCAGCCTCCGCGGCGGCGGAACACGGCTCAGAAGGTGGGCTTGCGCGAGTGCATCCGTACCGACTGGAGGATTCCCATCCCGAACATCAGCGAGATGAGCGAGGAGCCGCCGTACGTGATGAACGGCAGCGGGATGCCGGTGACCGGCATGATCCCGGTCACCATCCCGATGTTCACCATGATCTGGAAGAGGAGCATCGTGGCGAGCCCGGTGGCGACCATCATCCCCAGCGCGTCGCGGGCACCCCAGCCGATCACCAGGATCCGCCAGATGACGAGCCCCAAGAGGACGAGCAGAATGATGCCCCCAATGAGGCCCAGCTCCTCTGCCACCACGGTGAAGATGAAGTCGGTGGACTGCACGGGCAGGTAGCCGAGCTGGTTCTGGCGGCCCGCGGTCAGCCCCTGCCCCACGACCCCGCCCGACCCGACCGCGTTCAGCGCCTGGACGAGCTGGTAGCAGGCGCCCTGCGGATCGGCGAGCGGGTTCAGGAAGCAGAACAGGCGCTGCCGCTGGTACGTCTCGAGCGCGTTCACCGCGATCGGTGCGGCGGCGATGGCGGCCCCGGTGAAGACGCCCATCCAGCCGATGCTCGCGCCGGACATGAAGAGCATCCCGATGAGGATGGCCACGAAGACGAGCGCCGTTCCCAGGTCTGGCTGACGGAAGACCAGGAAGGTGGGCACGGCCGTCAGCGCGCCGGCGCCGATGATCGTCGACAGCTTGCCGACGCGCTCGCGACGACCGGTCAGGAAGGTCGCCAGGACGACGATCATCAGCACCTTGCTGATCTCGCTGAACTGGAAGTCGAGCCCCGCCACGCTGATCGACAGCTGTGCACCGAAGACGCTGGTGCCGGCCAGCAGGGTGAGCACCAGCAGGCCGATCACCACGAAGTAGATCGGCACCGTCAGCGTCTGCAGCCAGTGATAATCGACGCTCGCCGCCACGAAGAAGATGACGAGCCCGATGGCGGCCCAGATCAGGGTCCGCACCGTCTGCGACAGCCCGTGGGTCGACCCGTCGGAGAAGTTCGCCGAGTAGCCCATGACCACGCCGAAGGCGATGAGCAGCGCCAGGTAGAGGAAGAGCTGGAGGTCGAACGCCCGCCAGCGGCGGCCGCGGACGTTGTCGACGAGCCCGGCGGTGACGCTTGCGGCGCCCATCAGCCGGCCATCAGTTGGCCGCCACCAGGGAGAAGTTCCGCGGGTTGAGGCGGAGATCCTGGTTCAGGCCGTAATACTGCTGCAGGAAGTATTTCACCACCTCGAGCGAGACGTTGCCGGGCACGATCGCCGAGTAGCTGAAGGTGAGGACCGCCAGCGGGGAGTCGGTGCCGCCCGGCGTCGAGGGCAGCCACGCCACGAACCACGAGTGGAAGGGGAGGACGCCCTCGGCGGTCGGCGTCCCGAACTCGGCGGTCCCGGTCTTGCCCGAGAGGGCGCCCGGCAGCTTCAGGTCCCGGATGTTGTACGCGTGCCCGGTCGTGATCACCTCGCGCGCGCCGATGCGCATGACCTGCAGGTCGGCCTGGTCCGGGGTCACCTGGCGGAGCACCTGGGGCGCGTACTCGGTCAACAGCTGCCCGCTGGCATCGGTCTCGCCCTTCACGATCATCGGCTGCATGAGGTTGCCCCCGTTGGCCAGCGCGCAGTACGCGTTCAGCAGCTGGAGCGGGGTGACCGCAATGACGTTCTGGCCGATCCCCGCCTGCGCGAGCTCGCCGGTGTACACGTCAGGGCGCCCCTGCGATTGCGCCCACTCGCGGCTGATCACGATGCCCGGTGCCTCACCGGGAAGGCGGATGCCGCTGCGCTGCCCGAAGCCGAGCTGGTTCGCCCAGTACCCGAGCTGGTCGACCCCGACGTGGACGGCCATCTGGTAGAAGAACGTGTCGGAGCTCTTCGCATACGCCTGCACGATGTTCAGCGGCCCGAAGCCGGCGTGGTTCCAGTCGTACAGGCACTGCCCGGCCGGAGCATCCGGGATCTGGTAGCACCCGTACGTCGGCCACAGCTTGGTCGGTGTGGTGACCCCCTCCTCGAGCGCCGCCAGCCCGGTGACGAGCTTGAACGTCGAGCCGGGCGGGTAGATGTCGGCGATCGCGTGATTTCGAAGCGGCTGCGCCGGGTCGTCGAGGTACGCCTGGTAGTCGGCGGCCGAGATCCCGTTCGCGAACAGGTTGTTGTCGTAGGCCGGCAGCGAGACCATGGCCAGGATCTCGCCGGTCTGCGGATTCATGACGATCGTCACGCCCTCCTGGATCCCGGCCGCCTCCATGCCCCAGCGGAGCGTGTCCTCGGCAATGCGCTGGGTCCGCGCGTCAATCGTGAGCATGAGGTTCTTGCCGGGGATCGGCTGCTTGGTGGTCTCGATCACCTTTCCCAGCCGCCCCGAGGCGTCTCGCTCCACGAGCTCGCTCCCGTACGTCCCGCGGAGCTCGGCCTCGTAGCTGGCCTCCACGCCGTCGCGGCCGATGATGTCATCGGGGAGGTAGCCCGAGCCGCTGAGCTGGGCGAGCTCCTGGGCGTCGACCGGGCCGGTGTAGCCCAGGATGTGGGCGAGCAGGCTGCCGTCCGCCTCACCGTTCTCGTCGAGGTACTCCCGCACCGGATCCACCTCGACAACGATCCCGGGCAGCTGAGCCGACTCCTCGCCGATGAGCAGCGCCGCGTCGCGCGAGACCCCTCGCTGGATGGGGACGAGGTCGTACGGGGAGCCGCGGTACGCACGGTACCGCTGCTCGAGGGTTGCCGCATCGGCGCCGATCATGTCGGCGACGCGGGTGATGACCTCGTGCGCCTGCGCGTCCGGCAGGTCAGCGGGCCGCGCCTTCACCGTCCACGACGGCGTGTTGACCACGACCGGGCGCCCGGTGCGGTCGAAGATCAGCCCGCGCGGGGCGCGCAGGGGCACCTCCGCGGTGTTCGCCGCGGCCGCTCGGGCAGCGTACTCCGAGCCGTTGAGCACCTGGAGCTGGAAGAGGCGGCCGCCGAGAATGCCGAACATGATTGCCGCGGCTACGCCGAAGGCGATGAAGCGCGGCCGCGATCGGTGAAGATCGAGCCGGCCCTCGTTGAGGTCAGCCATCGGACCTCACCACGCCGGGTTCTCCTCGGGTGCCAGGCGTGCCGCGAGGGCCCGCACAGGGTAGAGGAAGAGCCCGACGATCGCGACATTCAGGAAGGCGGCCGGAAGGATCAGCGCCGCCGGAAACGCGGAGTTGAACGGGTCGCCGACGAGGCGGAAGACACCGAGCGTGACGATGTCGGCAAAGACGCTGCCGACGAGCGCTGCGAGCAGCGGGTAGAGCCAGACCAGCCGACCCAGGACCCGGCCCCCGGCAGCCACGATGACGGCGACGCCGAGCATCGAGAGCGGGAGGCTGCCGAGCGGGTCGGTCACGAGCAGGTTCGCCGTCAGGCCGGCCACGAACGCCCACACGATGCCCGGCCCGAAGCCGAGTGTGGCGGTCGCCAGGACCGTCGCGACCAGCACGAGGTTGGGGTGGACGCCCGCCACCTCGATGACGGGCGCCAGGCCGGCATGCAGGATGCCGACCACGACGGCGATGAGGACGCTGGTGTACGAGATGAGGTGCCCCCTGGTCGACCCGATAGCGCCGCGGAACAGGTTCCGAATCGCAGTATACCGAGGGCGTCGCTCAGAGCCGATAGCGCTCCTTCATGGCCCGATAGCGCTGCCAGGCATGGCCGTCCAGCTCGGGTCGCAGGTGCGCGTCGAGCAACGGGACGAGCACCTCTCGAAGATAGGCGCCGCGAGCCATCCACTGGAAGTAGCTGCGGCCGGAGTGGTGATATGGCCCGTACAACTTGCCGCCGAAGTGAGCGACGAGCCAGCGGAACATCCGCTCGTGCCGGACGTGCATGCGCAGGGTCACGTGCGGGATCCGACCATCACCGCCGAAGTGGCCCTCACCCACCAGGAGGCCGACGAGCGCACCGATCTCGAATGGCGTGGCCATGACGGTCGGGACCGTGGCCGGGTCGCTGGGGCGCGGGATCGGAATCACCTCCGCAAGTTGTTTCACCGTAAGGTATCACGTGCAACAATCACGTGGCGATAAGCGGCCGATAAGGGCCCGAACTGGTAGAATGACGGTGCCCATCTGAACTCGCTGCGGAGTGCTCGTGGTCAGGGTCACGGCCTGCACAAACCAGAAGGGCGGCGTCGGCAAGACGACGACCGTGATCAACCTGGCGGCCTATCTGGCCCTCTCCGGAAGCTCGACGCTCGTCGTCGACCTGGACCCGCAGGGAAACGCGACCAGCGGGCTCGGAATCGATCGGCGGACGCTCGATCGCTCGGTGTATGACGCGCTCATCCACCGGGAGCCGATCGGCGAGCTCGTGGTGGGGACGGCGGTCGGCGGGTTGGACCTCGTGCCGTCCACTTCCGCACTGGCGGGAGCCGAGGTGGAACTGGTGACGATGTCGTCGCGCGAGCAGCGGCTCTCCGCGAGCCTCGCCGGGCTCGCGGGGCGGTACGAACGAGTGCTCATCGACTGTCCGCCCTCTCTGGGGCTGCTGACGGTGAACGCCCTGACCGCGGCGGACGGGGTCCTGATCCCGATCCAAACCGAGTACTACGCCCTGGAGGGCCTGAGCCAGTTGGTGAACACGATTCGACGGGTCCGCGAGAGCCTCAATCCCCGCCTGGAGGTCGACGGCGTGCTTCTCACGATGTACGACGCGAGAACGAATCTCTCCGCCCAGGTGGCCGCCGAGGTGCGCCGCCATATGGACGGCACCGTCTACGACACCGTCGTGCCGCGGAGTGTGCGGCTCGCAGAGGCGCCGAGCCACGGGCTGCCGATCGCCCTCTACGACCCGTCGTCGCGCGGGGCGGTTGCATATGACCGTCTTGCGGGCGAGGTGGCCGCGCGTGGCTAAGCCGTTCGGCCTTGGCCGCGGTCTCGACGCGCTAATTCCGCGCCCGGCGGAAGGCGCGACGCAACGCGAGATCCCGATCGACCGCATCCGCCGCAACCCGCTCCAGCCCCGGGACCGCTTCGACGACGATGAGCTCGCGGCCCTCGCCGCCTCGATCTCGGCGCACGGCGTCCTCCAGCCGGTCATCGTCCGCGAGACGGCCGACGGCGCCTGGGAGCTCATCGCGGGCGAGCGGCGCCTGCGCGCCGCACGCCAGGCGGGGCTGAGCGCGATTCCGGCCGTGGTCCGCGAGTCGACCGGCCCGCAGACGCTCGAGCTGGCGCTCGTCGAGAACGTACAGCGCGCTGATCTGAACCCGATCGAGGAGGCCGCCGCGTACCGTGAGCTCATCGACCGCTTTGGCCTCTCGCACGAGGCGGTCGCTCACGAGGTCGGGAAGAGCCGGGTGGCGATCTCGAACGCGCTGCGCCTGCTGGAGCTGGCGTCGGAAACGCGCCAGGCGATCGTGGACGGCCGCATCAGCGAGGGCCATGGTCGCGCGCTGGCCGCGCTCACCGTAGCTGAGCTGCAGCGAGCGGTCCTCCAGGTCGTGCTCGAGCGGCGCCTCTCGGTGCGCCAGACGGAGGAGCTCGTGCGTCGCAAGCGCGAGACGCCGGTCCCCCATCGCCGGCCCGCGATCAGCGAGGATCTCGCCGACCTCGAGGCACAACTGCGCGGCATCCTGGCCACCAAGGTGGGTATCGTTCGCACGCGCCGCGGCGGCCGGCTCGTCATCAACTTCTACTCGGACGAAGAGCTGGACCGCATCTACTCGATCATCACGCGCGGGGTCGGCGCTCAGGCGACAGCCTCCGCAATCCCCGTCGAACCCGTTCCCAACGAGAAGGAGCAGCCGGTGACTGAGCGCGCATGACCGTCCAGCCCGCGCGCAAGACGCGCCGATCCAGGGCGGTCTCGGACTACACCGCCGCCAACATCCAGGTCCTGGAGGGCCTCCAGGCCGTGCGCAAGCGGCCCGGAATGTACATCGGCTCGACCGATGCCCGCGGCCTGCACCAGCTGGTCTGGGAGGTCGTCGACAACAGCATCGACGAGGCGATGGCCAACGTCGCGACCCGGATCGACGTTACGATCCACAACGGCCAGGTCGAGGTCGTGGACGACGGGCGTGGCATTCCGGTTGGAAAGCATTCATCGGGGAAGGACGCCCTCGAGGTCGTGCACACCGTGCTCCACGCCGGTGGGAAGTTCGGCGGCGGCGGCTACAAGGTGTCCGGCGGGCTCCACGGCGTGGGGGTCAGCGTCGTGAACGCGCTCTCGACCTCGATGCGTGTCGAGGTACTGCGCGATGGCAAGCGCTGGGTCCAGGAGTACCACGACGGTGGTGCGCCGAAGGGGCCGGTCCGCCAGTCGGGCTCGATGGCGGAGGCGAACCGCGGCCTTGACCCGGCATGGAACCGCCGCCACGGGACCCGCACCTTCTTCACCCCGGACCCGACGATCTTCGAGACACTGGACTTCTCGTGGGAGATGATCTCGACCCGGCTTCGGGAGTCCGCGTACCTGAACAAGGGGCTCTGGATCCGCCTCGTCGACGAGCGCATCGATCGCGAGAAGAACTTCTTCTTCGAGGGCGGCCTGACGAGCTTCGTCCGGCACCTGAACCGTCGCCGGACGACGCTGCATCCGAAGCCGATCTACGTCGAGCGCAAGGTCGAGTCGACGATGGTCGAGGTGGCGCTCCAGTACCACGAGGGGTTCGCCGAGAACGTCCTCGCCTTCGCGAACAACATCCACACCGTGGACGGCGGGACACACGTGACCGGCTTCCGCGCCGCGCTCACCGGCTCGCTCAACGACTGGGCGCGGAAGTCCGGCACGCTCTCCGACAAGGAGGCCAACCTCTCCGGGGACGACGTCCGCGAGGGCCTCACCGCAGTCATCAGCGTGAAGCTCACGGATCCCCAGTTCGAGGGCCAGACGAAGGCAAAGCTCGGGAACGCCGACGTCAAGGGCGCGGTGCAGACGGTCCTCACCGACGGCATCACGCAGCATCTCGAGGAGAACCCCGCGGACGGGCGACGCATCATCGAGAAGTGCCTCACCGCGGCGCGCGCGCGCGAGGCGGCCCGCAAGGCGCGCGACCTCGTCATCCGCAAGGGAGCCCTCGAAGGGATGGCGCTGCCCGGCAAGCTCGCGGACTGCCAGGAGCGGGACCCCTCCCGCAGCGAGCTCTACATCGTCGAGGGCGACTCCGCCGGCGGCTCGGCGAAACAGGGCCGCGATCGGCGCTTCCAGGCGATCCTGCCCATGTTCGGCAAGATGCTGAACGTCGAGAAGGCGCGCATCGATCGCGTCCTGAGCTCGGACAAGATCCGACCGCTGGTCATCGCCCTGGGCGCCGGCATCGGCGAGACCTTCGATCTGACCAAGCTGCGCTACCAGAAGGTCTGCCTGCTGTCCGACGCCGATGTCGACGGCGCGCACATCAGCACGCTGCTGCTCACCTTCTTCTTCCGGCACATGCCGGAGATCATCGAACACGGGTACCTCTACCTCTGCCAACCGCCGCTGTACCGGGTCAGCACCGGAAAGACGACCCGCTACGCGGCCAACGACAAGGAGCGCGACCAGATCGTCAAGGAGATGAGCCGCGACGGTCGCACGAAGAACGTCACCGTCCAGCGTTTCAAGGGCCTGGGCGAGATGAACCCCGAACAGCTGTGGGAGACGACGATGAACCCGGACACGCGCACGCTGCTACGGGTGGAGATCGGTGACGCCGCCGAGGCGGACGACCTCTTCAGCACGTTGATGGGCGAGCGAGTGGAGCCCCGACGCGACTTCATTCGCGGCGAGGCTCGCAAAGTCCGCAACCTGGATATCTGAGCTTCGGAGAACGACCGATGCCATCGAGACACGCCGCCGACATCCGCCAGGTCGCCAGCAAGACAGGCCGCAGCCTCGACGAGTGGTGCGAGCTGCTCGAGGCGAATGGCGTGGGCGAACGCCGTGACGCGGTGAACTTCCTGCGAGACGGCTACGCCGTGAGCCACGCGTTCGCCCTGGCGATCGCCGACCACTGCCTGCGCCGCTCCCGGGACGACGACTTCGAGGCGGACTACTGGGATGACAGCGGCCCGGGGGCCAGCGACTGGTGAGAGCCGTCGACGGGGCTCCCTCCGGCATCGGCTCGAGCCGCGCGATCGTCGGGCGGGATGGACGCCGCTACGCCTTCGCGGATCACAACTGCTTCGCGTGCGGCAGCACGAACCCCATCGGGATGCGGCTCGAGATAGAGCTCGGCGAGGGTTTCGCGCGCACGAGCTGGGTTCCCGGGGACGACTTCGTGGGCTGGGAGGGCAAGGTCCATGGCGGCCTGCTCGCCACGCTGCTCGACGAGGTCATGGCCTGGGCTCCGTCGAGCTACGACTCGTGGGCGGTGACCGCCGAGATGCACGTCCGCTATCGATCGCCGGCCAACCCCGGCGAAACGCTCACCGCCACCGGCCGGGTGACGGGCCGCCGGCGACGGATCTACGAGGTTCGCGGCGAGGTTCGCGCAGACGATGGCCGCCTGGTGGCCGAGGCCGAGGGCCGATTCCTCGGCGCGTCCCCGCGGGAGAAGGCGCTGCTGAAGGAGCGGTACGGGATGCCGCCCGGCGACACAAGATGACGACAAACGCGACACTGACGACGAGGTAGACGACCAGACCCATGGAGATGGAGCGAACGGGAACGATCCGGCCGGTGCCGATCGAGGACGAGATGCGCACCGCGTACCTCGACTACGCGATGAGCGTCATCGTCAGCCGCGCACTGCCCGACGTGCGGGACGGCCTCAAGCCCGTCCATCGCCGGATCCTCTACACGATGCAGGAGATGGGCCTGCGCTCGACGGCCGCCTATCGGAAGTGTGCCGGCATCGTCGGCGAAACGATGGCCAAGTACCACCCACACGGCGACTTGGCGCTGTACGAGACGCTCGTGCGGATGGCCCAGGACTTCAGCCTGCGCTACCCGCTCGTTGACGGGCAGGGCAACTTCGGCTCCATCGATGGCGATCCTCCCGCCGCCATGCGCTACACCGAGGCCCGGATGGCCGCCATCAGCGACGAGATGCTGGCCGACATCGACAAGGAGACGGTCGACTTCGACGAGAACTACGACGGCCGGCTTCGTCAGCCGGTGGTGCTGCCCTCGAAGCTCCCCAACCTCCTCGTGAACGGCAGCTCGGGGATCGCGGTCGGGATGGCGACCAACGTCCCGCCGCACAACCTCCGCGAGGTGAGCCAGGCGATCCGCCAGCTGATCGAGAACCCGGACCTGACCGTCGACGAGCTGGCCGGCATCGTGCAGGGCCCCGACTTCCCGACTGGCGGCACGATCTTCCGCTACGAGGAGCAGCGCAATACGCTGACCGGCGAGAAGGAGCGGATCGACGCGATTCGCCACATGTATGCAACCGGTCGCGGCAGGATCGTGATCCGAGGGCAGGTCATCTTCGAGGAGGTGCGCCCCGGCCGGATGGCGGTGGTCATCACCGAGCTGCCCTACCAGGTCAACAAGACGACGTTGATCGAGAAGATGGCGGATCTCGTCGGCGCGAAGCGCATTACGGACGTTAGCGACATTCGCGACGAAAGCGACAGGGACGGGATGCGGATCGTCGTCGAGGTGAAGCGCGACGGCTCGCCGCACACGGTCATGGCCCAGCTCTTCAAGCACACCGCGCTGCAGACGAGCTTCAGCGCGAACATGCTGAGCCTGGTGGACGGCCAGCCGCAGACGCTCGGCCTGAAGAGCATGCTCCAGCACTACGTGAACTACCGGCGCGAGGTCGTCCGCCGTCGCGCGGAGTTCGACCTGGCACGCGCCAGGGAGCGGGCCCACATCCTCGAGGGGCTGAAGGTCGCCCTCGACAACCTCGACGAGGTGATCGCCACGATTCGGGCCGCCGCCGACGTCGACGCGGCGCGGCAGGCCCTGATGACCCGCTTCAAGCTCTCCGAGGCGCAGGCCAACGCGATCCTCGAGATGCAGCTGCGGCGGCTCGCCGCGCTCGAACGGAAGAAGATCGAGGACGAGTACGAGTCGGTGATCCGGCTCATCGGCGAGCTCGAGGACCTGCTCGCCAATCCCCGCAAGATCCTGAGCGTCATCAGCCAGGAGCTCATCGAGGTCGAGGAGAAGTACGGGGACGACCGCAAGACCCGCATCCAGGCCGATGCCAACCGCGAGCTGACCGCCGAGGACCTGGTGGCCGCCGAGGACGTCGTCGTGACCCTCAGCCAGCGGGGTTACATCAAGCGCCAGCAGATCGGCACGTTCCGATCCCAGCGCCGCGGGGGCAAGGGCAAGCTGGCGATGATCACGCGCGAGGAGGACGCGGTCCGCCACCTGCGGGTTGCGAACACGCACGACTACATCCTCTTCTTCACGAACCGCGGCCGCGTCTTCATCACCCGGGTCCACACCCTGCCCGAGGCGACTCGCCAGGCGAAGGGGCTCCCGATCATCAACCTCCCCGGCGTGCAGGTCGACGCCGGCGAGTACGTGAGCGCGCTCATCACCCTCCCGCAGTTCGAGCCGGGCCACTACATGGTGATGGCCACCAAGCGCGGGATGATCAAGAAGACCTCGCTCGCCGAGTACGCGAAGATCCGGGCCAACGGCCTCATCGCCATCAGCCTCATCGACGGCGACGAGCTCCGATGGGTGGGGCTCACCGACGGGCAGGACGACATCATCCTCGCCACCCGCAAGGGGCAGGCGGCTCGCTTCCACGAGCACGAGGTGCGCTCGATGGGTCGCGATACCCGCGGGGTGACCGGGATCCGGCTCCACAAGGGGGACGAGGTGATCGGGATGGCGATCGTGGTTCCGGACGGCGAGCTGCTCGTCGTGACCGAGCAGGGATTCGGCAAGCGCACCGTCCTCGACGAGTTCCCGGTCAAGCATCGCGCCACGGGGGGCGTGATCGCGAACTCGCTGAACGAGGAGACCGGGGACGTCGCGGCGGTGCGGGTCGTCGGCCTCGAGGACGAGGAGATGATGGTGATCACCGAGGAGGGCACGATCCTGCGCACGGTGGTGAGCAGCGTGAATCGCTATCGGCGCGCCTCGCGCGGGGTGACCGTCATGAAGCCCGCCGAAGGCGATCGGATCGTATCGGTATCGGTCTTCGTCGACGAAGGCCCTCCCGAGCCGATGCCGGAGCCCGAGCCTTGAGCGACCGCCCGCCGCTCCCCAGCGGGTAGAATCGCCTCGTGGGCGACGCCATCGGAGAGATCGACGTGTATGCCGACGAGTTCAGCATCTACACCGGCAATGCGAACAAGCCGCTCTCCAGGAAGATCTGCCGCTACCTGCGGACGCACCTTGGCCAGGCGAAGGTGTTCAAGTTCGCGAACGACAACATCTTCGTGCAGGTGATGGAGAACGTCCGCGAGCAGGACGTCTTCCTCGTCCAGCCCACCTCCCGGCCGGTGAACGACGCGATCATGGAGCTCCTGATCATGATCGACGCCTTCAAGCGGGCGAGCGCCGGGCGTATCACGGCCGTGATGCCCTATTACAGCTACGGGCGCTCCGACAAGAAGGACCAGCCGCGGGTCCCCATCACCGCGCGCCTGGTGGCGGACATGCTGACCGTCGCAGGCGCGGATCGGGTCCTGACCATGGACCTCCACCAGGGTCAGATCCAGGGGTTCTTCAGCATCCCGGTGGATGAGCTGACGGCGGTGAACATCCTGAGCCGATACATCAAGGCCAAGGACCTCGACGACATGGTCGTGGTGGCCGAGCTGGGGTTCGCGAAGAAGGCCCGCAACTTCGCGGAGATCCTCCAGGCCCCGCTGGCCATCGTCGAGAAGCGGCGGCTGGGGAACGAGGACAAGACCGAGCTGATGAACGTCATCGGTGAAGTCGAGGGCAAGACCGCGGTCATCATCGACGATGAGATCGACACCGCCGGTTCCCTCATGGAGGCCACGGACGCGCTCGTGGCGGAGGGCGCGCGCGAGGTCTACAGCTGCGCGACCCACGGCGTGTTCAGCGGCGACTCGCTGGACCGTATCACCGCGAGCCCGCTGCAGGAAGTGATCATCACCGACACCGTCCCGCTGCCGCCGGACGCGGACCGCAGCAAGCTGTCGGTCCTTTCGGTGGCGCCACTCTTCGGGGAGGCGATCAAGCGGATCCACCGCGGCGAGAGCGTGGGTGCGCTCTTCTCGTCCGAAGTCCAGCTGGTCGAGGAGATGACGTTCTGGGACGCGGAGGCGCAGGGACTCGCGGAAGGCGAGGAGCAGCCCATCACCGTCGAGGGCTGACGCGCAACGCGGCGCTGTCCCGCCGGGCGAGACGTTTCGCGCAGGAAGAGGCGCTGGTGCGTTGTTTGTCCCGCAGGGCGAGACGTTTCGCGCAGGAAGAGGCGCTGGTGCGCGGTTTGTCCCGCGGGGCGGGACATTTCACGCGGGAGCCGCCGCTCAGGAGCGGTTTGTCCCGCCGGGCGAGACGTTTCGCGCAGGAAGAGGCGCTGGTGCGTTGTTTGTCCCGCGGGGCGGGACGTTTCGCGCGCGAGCCAGCTCTCGGGCGTCGTCTGTCCCGCTCACCGGGATGTCGGGGCGCCGGGCGGATGTCGGGGCGCCGGGCGGATGTCGGGGCGCCGGGCGGATGTCGGGACGCCGGGCGGCGGCCGAGGCTCGCATCGGCCTTTCGCGGACAGCCGTTCTATACTCGGCTCTCCCATGATGAAATTCCTCAACCGCTTGGTGGACTCCAACGAGCGGGAGGTCAAGGGGCTGGAGCCGTTGGTGGCCGAGATCAACGCGCTCGAGCCCGAGTACCAGACCCTCTCCGCGGCCGAGCTCCGCGCGCGCACCGACGACTTCCGGTCCCGCCTGAGCGACGAGCTCGGCGACCTCCTGGTGCCGTACGAGCTTCGTGAGCGGCCCGCGGATCCCGAGCTGGAGCTCGCGGACTCGGAGCTCGCCGGCGCCGATCCGAACCGGATCCGCGAGGAGCGCTCCGAGCGGCGCAAGCGTGAGCGGCGGCAGATCGATGCGGCCCTCGACGAGCTCCTGCCGGAGGCATTCGCCGCGGTGCGCGAGGCGATGCGTCGGTCACTCGGCAAGCGCCACTACGACGTGCAGCTGATGGGCGGGGTCGTCCTCCATCGCGGGGCAATCGCCGAGATGAAGACCGGCGAGGGCAAGACGTTCGTGGCGCCGCTCGCCGCCTACCTCAACGCGCTCGCCGGACGCGGCGTCCACGTCGTGACCGTCAACGACTACCTCGCCAAGCGGGACGCGCAGTGGATCGGCGAGGTCTTCCACCTGCTGGGCATGTCGGTCGGCTCCATTCAGCACGAGGCCGCATTCCGCTTCGATCCCGACTTCCCGCAGACCGATGAGCGCCTCCGCAACCTGCGCCCGGTGCCGCGGGTGGAGGCCTACGCCGCCGACGTCACCTACGGGACGAACAACGAGTTCGGCTTCGACTACCTCCGCGACAACCTCGTGGTCGATCTCGCCCAGCGCGTGCAGCGAGGGCACTTCTTCTCGATCGTCGACGAGGTGGACAACATCCTCATCGACGAGGCCCGCACGCCGCTCATCATCTCCGGCCAGGCGGAGCAGTCGGTCGACAAGTACGTCCAGTTCGCGCGGATCGTCCCCAGGCTCCGGGCCGAGGAGGACTACATCCTGGACGAGAAGTTCAAGCAGGTCGCGATCACCGAAGCCGGGACCGAGAAGATGGAACGCTGGCTCGGGGTCGACAACCTGTTCGATAACGACTTCTCGATGGCCCGCCACCTCGAGCAGGCGCTCAAGGCGGAGGTCCTCTATCACCGCGACCGCGATTACGTGGTGAAGGACGGCGAGGTGGTCATCGTCGACGAGTTCACCGGGCGGCTCATGCCCGGGCGCCGCTGGAGCGAGGGGCTCCACCAGGCGGTGGAGGCCAAGGAGGGGGTGAACATCCAGCACGAGTCGCAGACCCTGGCCACCATCACGTTCCAGAACTATTTCCGGATGTACGACAAGCTGGCGGGCATGACCGGGACCGCGGAGACCGAGGCGGAGGAGTTCAGCAAGATCTACGAGCTCGAGGTCGTCGTCATCCCCACCAACCGGCCGATGGTTCGCGGCGACTTCGCGGATCTCGTCTTCCGCAGCCAGCAGGGCAAGTGGCAGGCGGTCACCGACGAGATCGTGGAGGAGCACGAGCGGGGCCGGCCGGTCCTGGTGGGCACGATCAGCGTGGCGGTCAGCGAGATGCTGAGCGAGATGCTGAAGCGGCGCGGCATCAAGCACGCGACCCTGAATGCGAAGTTCCACGAGCGAGAGGCGGAGATCGTGGCCCAGGCCGGCCGATCCGGGGCGGTCACGATCGCCACCAACATGGCGGGCCGCGGCACCGACATCATCCTGGGCGGCAACCCGGAGGTCCTCGCCGCCGAGCTCCTTCACAAGCGCGGGACGAACGTGCTGGAGGCGAGCCCGGAGGAGTACGCGGCGGCCCTGGCGGAGGCGGACCAGGTCTGCGCCGAGGATCGGGAGCGAGTGGTGGCGGCCGGCGGGCTGCACATCGTGGGCACCGAGCGCCACGAGGCACGGCGCATCGACAACCAGCTCCGTGGACGCTCCGGCCGCCAGGGAGACCCGGGGAGCAGCCGCTTCTACCTCTCCCTCGAGGACGACCTGATGCGGCGCTTCGCGTCGGACCGGGTCAGCAACATCATGAAGCGGCTCGGCTTCGACGACGACACCGCGCTCGAATCGGGGATGGTCAGCCGGACGATCGAGGGCGCGCAGACCCGAGTCGAGGGCTACAACTTCGACACGCGCAAGCACGTCGTGCAGTACGACGACGTCATCAACCGCCAGCGCGAGACGATCTACCACGAGCGCGAGCGGATCCTGCGCTCCCCGGACCTCGGGCCCACGGTCGCCGCGATGCTCGAGGACGAGGTCCGTGGCCTGGCGGCCGAGCACACCGCGGCGGACTACCACGGAGACTGGAACCGGGAAGGGCTGAAGGCGCGGATCGCCGCCATGATTCCGACCCTCGAGCCGACCGCACTCGCGTTCGTGGACGAGGAGACGGATGCGCCCCCGCTCGCCGACGGCCTGGTGGACCTCGTGCTCGCCGCGTACGAGCACAAGCGCGAGGAGATCGGCCCCGAGGGAATCAAGATCCTCGAGCGGCTCGTCCTGCTGCGGATCATCGACTCGCTGTGGATCGAGCACCTCACCGCGGTCGACGACATGCGCCGCGGCATTGGTCTGCGCGCGTACTCGCAGCGCGACCCGCTCAACGAGTTCAAGGTCGAGGCCTACAGCATGTTCGACGAGCTGAAGGCGACCATCCGCCAGGACGTGACGAATACGATCTTCAAGGTGACCGTCGTCCGCCAGCCCGCGACCGCGCAACCCGAGCGCATGACCGAAAGCCGACCGGACGTGTCCGGAACCGCCAGCGGGGCTGCCACGGCCGGCGGGGCTGCCACGGCCGGCGGGGCGGCCGCGATCGACGGGGCCGCATCGGGCAACGGAAAGCAGCCGCAGGCCCGGTCCGGGCCGAAGATCGGCCGCAACGATCCATGCTGGTGCGGCTCGGGCAAGAAGTACAAGCGCTGTCACGGCGCATGAGCTCGAGCCCGCCCACGCCGCCGATCCGCGCCGCGGTCACGGTTGACGCCCCGGCCGCCGACGCGTTCGCCGCGTTCACCGAGGGCATCAACGCGTGGTGGCCGCGCGAGTTGTCGTGGTGTGGCCAGCTGCTGGAGCGGATGGTCATCGAGCCGTGGCGCGGCGGCTTCTGCCACGAGGTCGGCCCCTACGGGTTGCGGCTCGACTGGGGTCGCGTCTCGACCTGGGAGCCGCCGCAGCGGCTCGGCATCAGCTGGCAGATCTCGCCGGATCGCACCCCGGAGCCGAGCCCCGCGCACGCGAGCGAGGTCGTCGTCCGATTCGAGCCGATCTCCGCTGAGAGAACCCGGGTGGTGCTGCGGCACGAGGGCTGGGACCGGCACGGCGCGGCCGGTGCCGAATACCGGCGCGGGTTCGCGGAATCCGGCGCCTGGCGCACGATGCTGCGGCGCTACGCGAGGGTCGTCGCGAACCGGCGAGAAGCCCCCTGGACCGGCCTCACGACCTGAGAAAACGTCGGGCTTGGCGAACGCAGCCGAAGGCGGTAGCATGCCCCAATACGGAACGCGAGACGGGCTGATCTCGAGTTCCGCTTGCTGCAACTGGAGGGTCTTTGTGAAGCAGCTGACCGCCCCCGGTCGAGGCATCCACACCACCATCCACCCCACTCCCGCCCCCAGGACGAATGCCTCCCTTCCACTGGTCACCCGCTTCCGAGACCCGGAACTTCCCTACGAAGACCTCATCCTCTGCGAACGAGACTGCATGCGCTGCAGTTACGCGCTGACCCTCGACTGTGACGGCAACTGCGGCTCCTGCCCGAGGCAGAGCTACTGCCCGTGCGTCAACCCGGCGAAGGTGCGGAGCAAGAACGTGCGCGTTCCCGACGTCGAGCTTCCCATGGTGGCGGGACTTGGACGCAATTAGGGACGAGGCACAGCGCCTGGCGCGCCTCGTTGCCGACACGGCGGTGCGTCTTTGACCTGTCTGCGAAGGAGGCCGAGCTCACCGAGCTGACGGCCCGCTCGACCGATCCAAATCTGTGGGACGACCCGGCCGCCGCGCAGGCTATGCTGCGGCGTGCCGACGAGCTGCGCGACGAGCTGACGACCTGGAACGACTTCGAGCAGCGCGCCGGCGGCCTGGCCGAGATGGCGGAGATGGCCGCCGCCGAGGACGATGGCGGCGCCTCGATCCTGACCGACCTGGAACGCGACCTCGCGGTTCTGCAGTCCGACTGGCAGCGGATGGAGTCGCAGCTCCTCCTCTCCGAGCCCTACGACGCGCGGCCCGCGATCGTCTCCGTGCATGCCGGTGCGGGCGGCACCGAGAGCCAGGACTGGGCCGAGATGCTCCTGCGCATGTACCTGCGCTGGGCGGAGCGCAACCGCTTCAAGACCGAGATCCTGGACCAGACCGAGGGGGAGGAGGCGGGCCTCAAGTCGGTCACCTTCACGGTCGACGGCCGATGGGCGTATGGGCGCCTGAAGAGCGAGCGCGGCGTCCATCGCCTCGTCCGCATCAGCCCCTTCGACTCGCAGAAGCGCCGACATACGAGCTTCGCGCTCGTGGAGGTCATGCCCGAGGTGGACGAGGCCGCCGCCGTCGAGATCCGTGAGGACGACCTGCGGGTCGACACGTATCGGTCCAGCGGCGCCGGCGGCCAGCATGTGAACAAGACCGACTCGGCGGTGCGCATCACGCACCTGCCGACCGGCATCGTCGTCACCTGCCAGAACGAGCGCAGCCAGGCCCAGAACAAGGAGCGCGCGATGGCCGTCCTTCGGGCGCGGCTCGTCGAACGGGCCGAGCAGGAGCGCGAGGCGGAGATGGCCCGCCTCCGCGGCCAGCACGTGGAAGCCGGTTGGGGCAACCAGATCCGGAGCTACGTGCTCCAGCCGTACACGATGGTGAAGGACCTGCGCACCGGGGTCGAGACCTCGAACCCGACCGCGGTCCTGGACGGCGACCTCGATCCATTCATCGACGGCTACCTGCGCTCCCGAATCGGGCAGGATGGCGCCGCGTGATCCCCCGGTTTGCCCGCGACGCTGCAATGTCGCATCCTGCGGGCCGATGACCGCCGTGCTGACTCGCGCCGCCTCCGTCGACACCAGCTCCGCCGAGCCGGTGATCTCCATGGTCGACATCGGGGTGACCTACCCCAACGGCAAGGTGGCGCTCGCCGACGTGAACGTCACGATTCCCGCCGGCGACTTCGTCTTCCTGGTCGGTGCATCGGGCGCCGGCAAGACGACCTTCATCCGGCTCCTCATCCGCGAGCAGCTTCCCACCAGCGGTCGGGTGGTCGTCGACGGACGCGACCTGTCGCGGATGCGGCGGCGCGAGGTGCCGCGCCTGCGGCGGCGGATCGGGATCGTGTTCCAGGACTTCCGGCTGCTGCCGGCCAAGACCGTCTACGAGAACGTGGCGTTCGCCCTCGAGGTGACCGGCGCGTCTCGCGCGGAGATCGGGCGCCGGGTGCCGATGCTCCTCAACCTCGTGGGGCTCCAGGAGCACGATGCGCACCTGCCAACGCAGCTCTCCGGCGGGGAGCAGCAGCGCGTCGCGATCGCGCGGGCGCTCGTTCATGATCCGGCGATGCTCATCGCCGACGAGCCGACCGGCAACCTGGATCCGGTCACCAGCTGGGAGATCCTCCAGCTCCTGATCCAGATCAACGGGTTCGGCACCACGGTTCTGATGGCGACCCACAACCAGGAGATCGTGAACGCCATGCGGCGTCGGGTCCTGGCCCTCGAGCACGGCATCCTGGTCCGCGACGAGTCGGGCGCCGCCTACGAGCGCGAGTACTAGGCGCATGGGATTCATCCGCTTCATCGGCTTCGCGGTGGTCCGCGCCTGGCAGGGGTTCTGGCGGAACGCGATGATGAGCCTGGCGGCCACGGCCACCGTGATCCTCATGCTCGTCCTCCTCGCCGGCCTGTTCATCGTGCTCGGCGGGCTGAACAGCGGGTTGGCATTCATCGAGAACAAGGTCGCGGTCACCGCGCAGCTGATCGACCACCTCCCTGTGAGCCAGCGCGACGTCCTCATCCATGACGTGGAGCAGCTTCCCGGCGTCAAGAGCGTGCTCTACGTGAGCCCCGAGATGGCGATGGATCGGCTGAAGCAGAGCTTTCTCGAGCAGGGACAGAAGCTCGATCTGGGCGGCGCGGACATCACCCTCTACGCCAGCATCGAGATCTCGCTCACCGACCCGAGCGCGTCCGGCAGCGTGGCCGCCGCCCTCAGCGACCGCACCGAGGTCGAGCGGATCACGACCAAGCAGGCCGACTACGACAAGCTGCTGGGGATCATCGGCGTCTTCCGCACGGTGGGCATCGTGGCGCTCGTGCTCGTGGGCCTCACGGTGCTGTTCATGATCGTGAACACGATCCGGATCGCGGTCTATTCGCGCGCGAACGAGATCGAGATCATGCGGCTCGTGGGAGCCAGCGACTCGTTCATCCGCTGGCCCTTCATCCTGGAGGGGACGCTGAGTGGCCTGATCGGGGCGGTGATCACGGTCGTCCTGGTGGCCGTCGTCTGGGATCCGATCCAGCCGATCATGGTGCGCGTCTTCCAGATGCCGACCTCGGTGAGCTCCCAGTTCCTCGCCAGCCTGTCGGCCATCCTGCTCGGGGTGGGGATTGGCGTGGGAGCCCTCGGATCGTGGATCAGCGTCCGGTCCAACCTGTCGTCAGTGAGCTGACGCGCGCCGGTAAGCGAAACGTAACCGGCGCCTAACCGGTCCCTCGCTGCGCCCCTGCTACACTCGGCCCCCTTCATGACCGATCAACCTGCCCCGTCGCCGGCCACCCCCGGCCCGGCGGGCGACGCACCCGACGCGGCGGGCGCCGCGCCCCCGTCGACTCCGCCCCCGTCCACGCCCCCGTCGGCTCCGGTTCCGACGCGAGCACCGAGCCGCCCGGGCGCGGTGGCGTCCCCACTCATCTGGATCGTCTCGCTCGTGCTGGCCGCGGTGGTCGGTGCCGCACTCTTCGTTGGCGGCTACCTGGCGGGCGGAGGCGCGAGTTCGGGGACCTGCACCGCACCAACCGAGGCCTTTGCGCCGTTCTGCGAGGCCTACACCCTCCTCCACAAGGAGTACGTCGACCCGCTCGACGACGTGAAGCTGGCCGAGGGGGCCATCGAGGGCATGTTCCAGAACGGGGTCGCCGATCCGTTCAGCGCCTACATGCCGCCCGACCAGTACCAGAGCGCGAAGCAGGATCTCTCCGGCACCTTCAGTGGGATCGGGGCGGAGATGGGAGTGAAGAACCTCTCCGACCCGGGCAACCTCGACGCCTGCTCCACACTGTCGGACAACTGCGTCCTGGTGGTGATCTCGCCGCTCGACGGCCAGCCGGCGCAGGCGGCCGGGGTGAAGACGGGCGATATCCTCGTCGCCGTTGACGGCACGAGCGTGAACGGCTCGACGCTCGAGGACGAGGTCGGCAAGATCCGCGGCCCGGCGGGCACCGACGTCACCCTGACCCTGCGGCGTGACGCCCAAACGCTCGACATCACCGTGACCCGGGCAGAAATCAAGCAGAGCGAGGTGGAGAGCCACATGCTCCCCGACGGCAAGACGGGGTACATCGCGCTCCACGGCTTCACCGACGCGGCCGCCACCGATTTCCACGACCAGCTCGCGACGCTGATTAACGCCGGTGCAACCGCCGTCATCTTCGACCTGAGGGACAACCCTGGCGGCTACATCGAAGCAGCGCGCAAGGTCGCCTCCGAGTTCGTCGCCTCCGGGCTCATCTTCAGCCAGGAATCCTCCGGCGACCAGGGGAAGGATTGGGACGCCTCGAGCGGCGGGGCGGCAACCGACCCGAAGATCCCGGTTGTCGTGCTCGTGAACGGCGGCTCGGCCTCCGCGTCGGAGATCGTGACCGCCGCGCTCAAGGAGCATGATCGGGCGACCGTCATCGGGCAGCACACGTACGGGAAGAACACGGTCCAGATCTGGAGCGATCTGGGGAACGGGGGCGGAGTGCGGATCACGATCTCGCGATGGTTCACCCCGGACCACAACAGCGTCGCGCCGGGCGGCATCCAGCCGGACGTGAGCGTGCAGGTGCCGGACAACCCGCCGGCCGGGCAGGACCTCTATCTCCAGGCGGCGCAGACGTACCTTGCCACGCATGCCACGGGCCAGCCGAGCGCGCGAGCCGGTGCCGCAACCATCCCGATGCGTGCGCTCGACCCGTCGTGGTCACCGGTCAGCTACGACGCCGCCGGGCTCGCCCTGGCATTCGACTGACCGGGCCGTTGCCCGGGCATTGCAGGCCGCCGGGTCTGCTGCTAGCATCGCCGGCAACGAAAGGAGGTGGTGTGCAGTGAGTAGTTCCTGTCACGCCACCACCGAGGCGGTGCGCTAGCAGTCACCACTCGAGTGGTAGCGTCGGAATCGAGCCGGCCGAAACGGCCGGCTCGTTCCATGCCCGCCGCGCTCGCCGCCCCAGGGTGCCTGCACTAGGATGCCCCCACCGCATGTCCGAGAAGACCGTCGCCCTCAACCGCCGCGCCCGCCACGACTATCTGATCGAGGAGATCATCGAGGCGGGCCTCGTGCTGACCGGCACCGAGATCAAGTCGATCCGCGCCGGCCGCGCGAACCTCGCGGAGGCCTACGCACGGATCGACCACGGAGAGGCATGGCTGATCGGGGCCCACATCGCGCCCTACGAGCAGGGCAACCGAAACAACCATGAACCGACGCGCACACGGAAGCTGCTCCTGCATCGGGACCAGATCGCGGAGCTGGCGGGCCGCACCCAGGCCAAGGGTGAGACGCTCGTCCCGCTGCGCCTCTACCTCCGCGACGGGCGCGCCAAGCTCGAGCTCGGCCTGGCGAGGGGGAAGAAGCGACACGACAAGCGCAGGGCGATTGCCGAGCGGGACATGCGGCGCGAGCTCGAGCGGGAGACGAAGGCGGCTCGGCTCCGCCTCTGAGGCCCTTCTGAAGTCCTCCCGGGGGCCCGAAAGTACCCGTCGGGTCCCATCCGTCATGGGTCGAATAGTCATGGACTTCGCAAGGTTCGTTCCGTAAGGTCTGGTGCGGAGGAGCGAGATGCGACCGTGGCGGGCGACCGCCACATGGAACATCGAGCTCGAGGCAACCGGTCCATGCAGCTGATCCGGCGACGAGGCGAGAAGGGACAACGCGGCCAGGCCGCGGTCGAGTTCATGCTCGTGCTCCCGATCTTCCTCTTTGTGCTCATTGCGATCATCGAGTTCGCGTTCGCCTTCAGCACCCTGAATGCGCTCAGCTTCGCCGCGCGCGACGTCGCGCGGGTGGGTGTCGAGGGCGGTGATCGCCTGGGCACCGACTGCAGCATGCTCGAGGGCCTGGAGCGCTCGTTCGGCGCCAGCTCCGACCGCTCGGGGATCTCGAGGGTGGAGTTCTACTGGTCGGACGACAAGGGCAACGTGAAGAACAGCGCGGTCAACGTCTACACCCGGACGGGGAACATGACCTGCACGACGGTGAAGGGCGACACGGTGACCCTGCCGTACACCCTCGTCTCCGCGACCTATCCCGAGGCCTCCCGCTGCACGGTGGTCGCCGGCTGTCTCGCCATGTCCCCACCCCACACGTCCGTCGACACGCTCGGCGTCCAGATCACATACGCCTATCGCTGGAAGACACCGCTCTCCGTCTTCCTCCAGATGTCCCCCACGATCACCCTGCAGTCCGCGCAGCAGATGCGCATCGAGCCGGTGCTGTGATGAACGTCTCCAGGCGCCGACGCGCTCCCCGGGAAGAGCGAGGACAGAGCCTCGTCGAGTTCGCGATGATCCTCCCGTTCCTCATGCTGCTGATCATGGGAGCGATCGAGTTCGGGTTCGTCTTCAACCACCACCTGACGCTCGAATATGCGTCGCGCGAGGGCGCGCGCGTTGGCGCGGCGCTCGTGAACGGCGGCGGAGACCTCGGCTGCAGTGCCGGGCAGTCCCCGAACTGGACGGACGTCGACAAGCGGATCGTGGCTGCCGTCGAGCGCGTGCTGACCAGCAACGGCTCGCCCATCGACATCAACAAGGTCCACGAGATCCGCATCTACAAGGCCGATGCCAGCGGGAAGCAGATCGGCTCGTACGCCAACGTCTGGACCTACACCCCCGGTGCGGGACCGACCATTGACGGGACGACCCTCGACTTCTCACCACCCGTGACCGACGCGTGGAAGGCGTGCTCGCGGAACAACCTGCAGCCTGCCGATTCGCTCGGCGTGCGGGTGACCTACACCTACCAGTTCCGAACGCCATTCCTGGCGCTGGTCGGGTTCAGCTCCATGGACTTCTCGGACCGCACCGTGATGGCCCTCAATCCAACGAACCAGTGACGAGGATGAAGGACGTGCCTCGAATCCATCTCCCAACCGCACGCGGCCAGATCCTGGTGATGACCGGGGGGCTTCTCGTCATCCTCATCGCGCTCGTCGGGCTCGTGATCGACCTGGGCTGGTACCAGGACAACGTCCTTCGCGTCCAGCGTGCCGCCGATGCTGCCGCCCTGGCCGGCGTCGTGGACCTTCCCACCAAGGTTCCGCAGGCCTATGCGCTCGCGCGCGCCGAGGCATCGAAGAACGGGTACACCGATGGCAGCGGCACGATCACGGTGACGCCATCGCAGGATTCGGGGAACGTGCGACGTCTGAACGTCACGATCACGACGAAGATCGACACCTTCTTCATGCGGGTGCTCGGCTTCAACACCCTGAAGATCACGCGGAACGCGAGCGCGGAGTTCATCCGCCCCATCCCGATGGGCAGCCCGCTCGCGTACTACGGGGTCTACAAGCTGTGCCAGGTCTCCGGCTCGTCGATCAGCTGCCCGAACATCACCGGTGCCACCGGCGGAACGCTCTCCTCGCAGGGCTTCTTCGGCGCCATCGAGGGCCAGGGCAGCAACCGCTCGACGGGTGACGGGTTCGCCACCGGCTACGACTATCGGCCGACAGCCAACGCCGACTACGACCCGACCGGGTACAGCTACGAGGTCGACGTGCCGCAGAACGGCGGCACGGTCTACATCTTCGACCCGACCTTCTGCGCCACGACCTCCGGCCCCGGCGGTGGCCACCTTGGCGCCGGTGACCACTGGATCAACAGCGGCGGCGTGAACGCAGTGCCGGTCTCCACCTACTACCAGCTCTGGGACACGAAGGGCTCGGTGAGCCTCGCCGATGACACGCGCGTCGACCCGACGAGCGACGACTCGCTCTTCAAGAACGAGTACCAGGTCGACAAGAGCAACGCGTTCGGCAAGGCCGCGGGCGCCGGCGGCGCAGACAGCAACTATTCCGATGGCAACGCGCCGGGCACGAACGGGACCGGGACCCCGGCGAACTGCGCGCAGGGCGCCATCGCGAGCACGAACCAGGGCGGCTACTGGCACAACCGCTGGTGGCCGCTGGCGACCGGGCTGCCGGCGGGGATCTACCGCCTGCAGGTGCGGACCACCGATCCAAACAACGCGACCCTCAACCAGGACCAGATGTTCGAGAACATGTGGTCGATCCAGGTCGTGTCGGGCGGCACCCCGAAGGTCTACGGATCCGGCCGCATGGTGTCCTACGCGAACATCCAGTCCGGTCAGCAGGAGTTCTTCCTGGCGCAGATCGACCGCGCCGCCGGTGCCGGCAAGACGGTGGAGATCACTCTCTTCGACCCGGGCGACGTGGGCGACAAGGCCTGGCTCCAGATCCTGGACCCGGACGGCAACGTCTACAAGGCGGCGACGATGAGCTACACCGCCGATGCGCACGCCTCGGCCGGCCACACCAGCGGGACGAACGTGACCTGCATCCAGACCTACGGCAATGGATCGTCGATCTCACCGCCGGCCGGCTGCCCGAACAACACGAGCGGCGGTCAGTACTACCAGAACTCGTGGATCACGATCTCGATCCAGCTCCCGGCGACCTACGGGACGACCGGCCTGACGCCACCTGACCCCCAGAACCCGAACCACGAGGCGGGCTGGTGGAAGATCCGCTACACGGTGAACAGCGGCAACGACACGACCACGTGGGGCGTCACGATCCGGGGCAACCCCGTCCACCTCGTCCCCTGAACAGAACGGGCGTTCGCTTCGGGCGCCGGCGCATGCTAGAATCGCTAGGTCAAGCGGATCCGTGGGGATGTCAGGTTTCGACAGGGCTCAGGATCCGGGAACTGCAGGTCGAGGTCGCCCGCAGGCCTCGTAAATCAGCGGGCAAACTGCTAACTGGCAACCGTCAGTTCGCTCTCGCTGCTTAGACAGTGAGCATCGACTCCGTCCCCCCTCCCCGGACGGCGAAGATGTCATCAGGGGAGGTGCGGCGTCACCGACTCCGGTGAGTGGCGTCAAAGAGCCGAAAGGCACGCCGGATAGCGAGCGGAGCACCCCGCCGGTCGGGGGCCCGCGAGCGAAGCCCCAAGTAGGCCGGACACACCTGTAGTACGTTTCCGGGGACTCGGTTCTGGACGGGGAGTTCGATTCTCCCCCATCTCCACCAACCTCCACGCTCGGCCAGATGGCCGCAGTTGGTGATGGTGCGCGCGATCTAGGGAAACGGTGTGGCGCCGGGTGGCGGTGCCTCCAGGGCCATCACCTCCGCGGTGATCGAGCCATCAGCGAGCCAAAACACGTTGAGGAACGCCTGCCGGTCGGTCCCGGAGAAGGTAACGACCGCGGAGGTCATGCGCTGCGTGCCGTCCGGCCAGACGGGGGCTCCACAGGGGCGACCCCCGAAGGGGGCTCCGATACAGAGCTGATCCGACCGGAGCGTGACCCGCGTGGCAGCATGGCCGATGTCGGCCACCGCGGCGAGGACGGCCAACGTCGCTCGCACGCAGCTCGTGATGGACTTGCCGCATGTCACGACCGGAGCCCGTTGCGTCCCGCGTAATGCCCAGTCGCCCGGCACGCCGCTCTCGACCTGCGAGCCGTCTTGGCGGAGCGCGCAGAACCCTCGCTCCACCATCGGCGAGCCGATCATGGGTCGCAGCTCGACCGGATCGCGGGTGACCAGGGCATAGACGAGGGCGCGCGGGTCGCCCTGAACGATCTGCTCGGCCCCAAGGTCCGCGGCCGCCGCCCAGCCCGCAAAGGCCAGCGGCGTGTCCCGCGGCCAGCCGCAGTCGCTCGGCTTCAGCGGGGCGTCGCCGGGCAGGCTCACAGGCGGTGTGGACGAGGCGCTGGGCGGCGGCGACGAGCCCACGGGTACCGGGCGCAGCGGTCCGAGGGCCAGGGCGAGGATGCTGGCAGCCACCACGACCGCCGCCGTGGCCACCTTCGGCGCCGATCGCATCCACCATCGGCCCGGGTGCGACCGCTCCGCGAGTCGATCGCGCAGGTCATCGCCATCCACGGGCAAGGCCAGGCGGTCGATCTCCGCGTGGAGACGCGCTCGGAGTCGATGCTCGCGGTCCCGGCTATCGGTCATCGCTCACCTCCATCGGCAGGTCTGGATCGCGCAGCTCGCGTCGCAGGCGGGCGAGCGCAAGGCGCAGCTCCGTCTTCACCGTGTTCGGGCTGCGGTCCAGGGTCGCGGCCATCTCGGTGATCGACAGGTCGGCGTAGTAGCGCAGGGCGATCGCCACCCGCATCTTCGGCGGCAGCTGGCTGACCGCTGCGGCGACCGACAGCCGATCGGCAATCGAAACGGTGGGGTCCTTGGCATGCGCCATCGGACGGAGCGGATCCACCTGGCGCGCGCTGCGGCGGCGGCTCAGGGCCTTGCGCACGGCGATGCGCAGCAGCCAGGAGCGCAGGCGGTCCGGGTTGCGCAGACGGTGAACCTGCTGCCATGCGGTGAGCAGCGTGTCGACCAGGACCTCCTCGGCGTCGGCCGAGCTGTGCAGGACGAGGTAGGCCACCCCCTGGATCTGACGGCGGTAAGTGGCCAGCAGCTGATCCAGTGCCTCGGGTCGCTGGGCGCGCAGGTCCTCGACGAGCCGGTCGGCCAGGGGACCCTCCCCGTGCTGGTGCGACGTTCACACCATACTGACGCCCCGTTCGCCGATTTCGGGTGAATGCAGTCGGCGTTCCACCAGTTGACGCGGCCCTGCCGCATACCTAGTCTCAGGGCCCCGGCGCTGATGCAGTCTGGTGCGGATAGGTGCGGGGCGGGAGGGAGCATGGCATCGACCACGCCGGAGATGGAGTCGGCGGCCGGCGTCGAGTTCGACGCCGGCCAGGCGGCAGGAGCGGCGGCAGTCCTCATGCGCGTCACCACCTGGGTGGTCTGCGCCTACATCGGCTTCGTCGTCACCGCGATGCTGGCCCTGGGGATCATGCCGGGCATGGACGTGCTGCTGCTCATCACCGCCCTCGGCCTGCTCTTCCTGGCCCGTGGCTGGCCACTCGCCCGCGACTGGGGGCCGTTCCTCATCATCCTCCTCGCCTGGGAGGCGCAGCGCGGGATCGCGGCCGGCTTCGGCCAGACGTTGCCCGCCGACCTCGTGGTGGGCATCGAGCGGACGCTGATGGGCGGGATCGTGCCGACCGTCGAGCTGCAGGCGGCGGTCCGGCAGCGGGGTGTGGTGGGCCCGCTCGACATCGGCCTGTCCGTCGTCTACCTGACCCATTTCGTCTACCCGGTCATCTTCGCGGTGGCGCTCTGGCTGCGCGATCGAGTCCGCTTCTATCGCTTCGGCGTGACCCTCCTGGTGGTGAGCTTCGCTGCGTTCTTCACCTTCCTGCTCGTTCCGGTCGCCCCGCCCCGGTTCGCCGTGGTGAACGGGGTGCCGCTGCCGGTGACCGACGTCATGGCCGAGGTCAGCCGCAGCTTCGGGTGGGGCGGGTTCTCGTCGATGTACGTCCACATGCTCGGCAACCCGCTGGCCGCCTTCCCCTCGATGCATGCCGCCTACGCGGTGCTCGTCCTGCTCTTCCTTCGTGAGCGATCGGTCCGAGCCGCGTGGCTGTGGGCGCCGTTCGTGGGCCTGATCTGGTTCGCGACCGTTTACCTTGGGCACCACTACGTGATCGATCTGGTGGCCGGCGCCATCTACGCCGTCGCCGGGTACCAGCTCGTCCGGATGCCGTGGTCTCAGATCGGGGCCCGCGTCTTCCGGGGCCTGGGCGACCGGCTCGCCGAGCGGGGCTGACCCACTCCAAGCGAGGGCAC
>CAWINH010000009.1:0-143112 GCA_963837425.1 uncultured Chloroflexia bacterium | reverse complement strand
GGGCGGACTGACCTACTCGTCACATCCAGTGGCGTGCGCCGCCGCCATCGCCGCCATCAACGTCCTGCGCGACGACGACCTCGTGGGAAATGCCGCCCGGCTCGGCCCGGTCATGGCCCGGCACCATGCCGACCTGGCCGCGAAGCACCGAGCGTCGGCACCACCCGGAGCATTGGCCTGTTCGGGATCGTCGGGCTCATCCGCAACCGAACCACCCGTCAGCCCATGGCGCCGTTCAATGCCAGCTCCCCCGAGATGGCCGCGCTCGACGCGCGATTCAAGGCCGATGGGCTCGCCATGACGCAGCACTGGGACAGCTTCTTCACGAACCCCCGCTGTGCATCACCGAGGAGCAATGCCGAGGCGTTCGCCATCATCGACGCCGCCCTGGAGGTGACCGATGCGGTCGACGAGGATGGCCGCAGCCTTCCACGTGACCCGGGGGCGGCTGGCCCCGGCCGGGGCGTCGCCGTCTTCCTGGCATTCCTTGCCCTCATCCTCCTCCTCTGGGAGGGGTCGAAGTTCCTGGGCGGGGACCCTGGCGGCTCGGCACGTGGGAGTGGCGACCCCCGCTCGACATCTGGTTCGCGAGCGACCTGAACCTCCGCACGTCTGGGACATCGTTGGAGCCCTGGCCGCCCCGTGCAGCGCGGCCGCGGCGACTCCCTCGGGCAGTTCCTGGTGGGCGCAGCTTTCTACACCTGGCGCGAGGCGGCGCTTGGCTTCGGGGCCGGGGTCTTGCTCGGCTGGCGCTGGCGACTCTTCGTCCATGTGCTCGTCCTCGAGCGGGCGCTGTGCCCTACGTCATCGCCAGCCAGACGATCCCCATCGTGGCCCTGGCGCCGATGATTGTCTTCGCCTTCGGCCAGAGCGTGACGAGCGTCGTGATCATCGCCACCTATCTCACCTTCTTCCCGGTCACGATCGCCATGATCCGCGGGCTGCGCGCGCCGGACCCGCGCGCGCTCGAGCTGATGCGCTCATACGCAGCGTCGCGCTGGTCGACGCTGTGGAAGGTGCGGATGCCGGCCTCGCTCCCCTACCTCTTCACCGCGCTGAAGATCAGCGCCACCGCAAGCGTCGTGGGCGCGATCATCGGGGAGGGGCCGGGCGGGATCCCCGACGGCCTGGGGCGCGCGCTCATCAACTTCAACAACCAGTACATCTCCGGACCGGAGAAGCTGTGGGCCGCGATCGGCGTGACCGCGCTGCTGGGGATCGCCTTCTTTGCGCTGATACGGATGACGGAGCTGCTGACGCTTCGCCACCGCCCGGACGCCGCGGTGGCCGGATGAGGCGCATACGGTGAGCGACCAGGAGCCCGTCGTCCGCGTCAGCGGCGTCGACAAGGTCTTCGCCCTCGGCGAAACGGTCACGACCGCGCTGTCGGGAATCGACCTCGAGATCCGGCGCGGCGAGTTCGTGAGCCTGATCGGGCCCTCGGGGTGCGGCAAGAGCACGCTCCTGCGGCTCATCGGCGACCTGACCCAGCCGAGCGCAGGGTCGATCACGGTGAACGGCAAGCCCGCCGGCCGGGCGCGGGTCGACCGCGACTACGGGATCGTCTTCCAGGCACCGGTGCTCTTCGACTGGCGCACAGTCGAGGAGAACGTCCGGCTGCCGCTCGAGCTGCAGGGGATGGGGCGCGCCGAGCGGGAGGAGCGCATCAGCGAGATGCTCGCGCTCGTGGAGCTCACCGACTTCCGGCGGCATCACCCCTATCAGCTCTCGGGGGGCATGCAGCAGCGGGTCGCGATCGCGCGGGCGCTCGCCTTCTCGCCGTCCCTCCTGCTCATGGACGAGCCGTTCGGCGCGCTCGACGAAATGACCCGCGAGCGGATGAACTCGGAGGTCCTCAGCATCTGGCAGCGGACCGGGATCACGATCGTCTTCGTGACCCATTCGATCCCGGAGGCGGTCTTCCTCTCCAGCCGCGTCGCGGTGATGAGCGCCCGCCCGGGCCGCATCACGCACCACGTCGAGGTCGACCTGACGCGGCCGCGCAGCGTGGAGACTCGCGAGCAGCGCCGCTACTTCGAGCTGATCACCGCGGTGCGCGAAGCGCTCCGCGCGGGCGAGGGGGGCCACGGCCACAGCGCCGAGCGGTTGGCCGCCGAGGGCGGTGTGGGATGAACGCCCCGCTGCGCTGGCTGCGGCAGTACGGCCCTCCGGCGGCCGTCTTCGGTGGAGTCCTCCTCGTCTGGGAGGTCGCCATCCGGTCGTCGGTGCTGCCCGCGCCGTCGGCGATCCTCGCCGCCCTGGGGGAGAACTGGTCGGCCGGGCGCTGGCCGCTTTTCGAGTCGGCGCGCAACACGATGCTCGAGGCGCTCCTGGGCCTCGTCATCGGAACCACGTGGGGCGTGATCCTGGGCGGCGCGGTGGCTCGTTGGCAGACGGCGCGCGACGCGGTGCTGCCGCTGGCGGTCGCTGTCAACGCGGTGCCGATCATCGCCTTCGCCCCGATCATGAACAACTGGTTCGGCGTGCTGAGTCCGTTCTCCAAGGCCGCGATCGCCGCCGTCCTCGTCTTCTTCCCGATCTTCATCAACGTCGTCCGCGGCTTGACCTCGGTCGAGGCGTCGACGCTCGAGCTGATGCGCTCCTACGCGGCCTCGGAGTGGGAGATCCTGACCCGGGTACGCATCCCGAACGCGCTCCCCTTTTTCCTGACGGGCCTGAAGGTGAGCGTCGTGCTGGCGCTGATCGGCGCCATCGTGGGCGAGTACTTCGGGGGCGCCAGCAACGTGATCGGGCGCATCGTGGTCCAGAGCGCGAGCGCGTTGCGCTGGGACGTCAGCTGGGCCGCCATCATCCTCGGCTCGGTGGCCGGGATCGTCCTCTACCTCGCGATCGTCGTCGTCGAGCGTGCCGTGATCCCGTGGCACCCCTCGATCCGTGGTGAGCAGCCCGGCTAAGTCGCAAACGCCGGCGTCCGGGTGCCCGGCACCCTAGAATGCGCCCTTCGGCGACCGGGGCGGTTCCCGCGCCCGGCCCCCAAGGAGGAGTGGAGATGAAACGACGCGGATTGCTCGTGGTGGCGACGGTCGTCACCCTGACCCTTACGGCATGCGGCTCGGCGAGCCCCAGTGCAGCGGCGATGACGAAGGTCAGCCTGCAGCTCCAATGGGCGCCGCAGGCCCAGTTCGCCGGCTACTTCGCCGCGCAGGAGCAGGGCTACTACACGGACGAAGGGCTCGATGTCACGATCCTCGACGGCGGACCGGACGTGGTGCCGCAGGCGGTCGGATCGGCGTCGAACGGCCCGGAGTTCACGATCAGCTGGGTGCCCAAGGTGCTCGAGGCGCGCGAGAGCACCGACGGTTCGGACCTCGTGGACATTGCCCAAGTCTTCCAGCGCTCGGGCACGCTGTCGGTGAGCTGGAAGGACAGCAACATCACCGGCCCGGCCGATTTCGCCGGCAAGAAGATCGGGGTCTGGGACTTCGGCAACGAGTTCGAGGTGACCGCGGCGGCGAAGAAGCACGGCCTCGAGGAGGGGACCGACTTCACGAAGGTGATCCAGCCGTTCGACATGTCGCTCCTGCTCAACCGGCAGATCGACGTTGCCGAGGCGATGATCTACAACGAGTACGCTCAGGTCCTCGAGGCGAAGAACCCGGATACGAACCAGCTTTACCAGCCGGGTGACCTGAACATCATCAACTACAACGACGAGGGGACCGCCATGCTGCAGGACGCGATCTTCGCGCGCGCGGGGTGGCTCGCCGAGTCGGGCAACGAGGACACGGCAACGAAGTTCCTGCGCGCCTCGTTCCGCGGCTGGATCTACTGCCGCGACCATGCCGCCGACTGCGTGAACTACACGCTGAGCGCAGGGTCGACCCTCGGCGAGGGGCACCAGACCTGGCAGCTGAACGAGGTCAACGCCCTCATCTGGCCGTCGCCGAACGGGATCGGGGTCATGGATCCGAACCTCTGGCAGCAGACGGTGGGGATCAGCGTCGATTTCGGGATCATCAAGCAGGCGCCGCCGGATTCGGCCTACCGGACCGACCTGGCGACGAATGCGCTCAAGGACATCAGCGAGGATGCGAAGGGGACGGGCTTCACGAAGGGCACCGTGGAGGTGACCGAGGGCGGCAAGTAAACATTCGCCGCTCTTGGCGCTCGGAAGGCCCCTCTCGCTCCGGCGTGAGGGGCCTTCGGCCCGCTACAGCAGGTACCGCAGCCAGAGGTAGGCCATCGACAGCAGCACCGACCCGACTGTGACCGGTGCCGCGTAGCGGAGGAACGTCCAGAACCGGATCGGATGGCCCTCCCGCTCGGCCATGCTGGCCAGGATCACGTTCGCCGAGGCGCCGATGATCGTGAGGTTGCCCCCGAGATCGGCGCCTGCCGCGAGCGACCACCACAGGACCTGCGAGGGGGCGTGCTGACGAGCGAGCTCGTCGACGACCGGGATCATGGTTGCCGTGTACGGAATGTTGTCCACCACCCCGGAGAAGAGCGCGCCGATCCACAGGATCAGGTAGGCGCCCAGGTCCAGGGCTCCGCCGGTCACGTCGGTCAGGGCCTGGGCGATGGCGTCGATCAGGCCGATCTCGATGACCCCTGCAATGAGCATGAAGAGGCCCACGAAGAAGAAGAGGGTCGACCACTCCACCTCGCTCAGGACCTCCTGCGGGTCCTCGCGAGCCACGATCATGAGTGCCACGGCACCGGTCAGCGCCACGGTCGCCGGCTCGTAGCCGAGCGGGCCGTGGAGGACGAAGCCGAGCATCGTGAGCCCCAGGATCACCATCGACTTCGTGAGGAGCGGCCGGTCGGTGATCATCTCGCGCTCATCGAGGGCGAGCAGCGCGTCGCGCCGCTCCGGGTCCACCTCGAGCTGACCGCGAAACAGCCATCGGGCCGAGACGAGGAAGACGCCCAGGATCAGGGCCGCCAGGGGACCCATGTTCAGGACGAACGCATCGAAGTCGATGTTGGCCGCCGAGCCGATGAGGATGTTCGGCGGGTCTCCGATCAGCGTGGCCGCGCCGCCGATGTTGCTGGCCAGGATCTCGGAGATGATGAACGGCGTCGGGTTCATCCCGAGCCGGGCGGCCAGGAACAGGGTGATGGGGCCGACCAGGACGACCGTGGTGACGTTGTCCAGGAATGCCGATGCCACCGCGGTGATCAGGCACATGACGACGAGGATCCGGTAGCCGTCCCCGCCCGCGAACCGCGCCGCGCGGACCGCCATCCAGCCGAAGACGCCCGTCTTCCGGATGATGACCGCCAGGATCATCATCCCCGCCAGCAGGAAGATGACGTTGAAGTCGATGTGCTCGAAGGCCCGCTCCTGGGACACGATCCCGAGCAGGACCATCGCCGTGCCGCCGGCCATGGCGGCGACCGTCTTGTGCACCCGCTCGGTGGCAATCAGCAGGTACGTGACGACGAAGACGGTGAGCCCCACGACCACCGGCAGGTTGAGCTCCATCAGGCTTCGGGGCGCAGCAGCGGTCCGCGACCCGTGGCGCGAACCCACACCAGCAGCAGCTCGAGCTGGTCGAGGTAGCCGATGATCCTGCCCGCGGCATCGACGATCGGCAGCCCGTTCAACCGCGCCTTGTGCATCGTCTCGAACGCGTCGCGCACCGTCTGCTCGCGGTTCACGCTGACCGGCGCGAGCATGATGTCCGCCGCGGTGCGGGCTCGAACGTGGCGCGCGTACTCCATGACGTCACCGACGTCGGCAATGACGCCCAGGAACTCCTCCGGCACGATCTTCAGGAAGATGTCGTTCACGAGCAGCCGAACCGGTACCACCCCGATGAGGCGCTCGTCGCGGTCCGCGACGGAGAGAACGCGGCAGCTGGGCCGCTCGATGGCGAGCTCCGCCAGGCGCGCGAGACTGTCGCCGGCGTGGACGATGATCGGATCGGTTCCACGCAGGAGCCTGCCCACGTCGCGGATGGGCGTTGACTGGGTGATCGACTCGGGAGATTCGGGCATCGGTCGGTGGGCGCCGACGCGGCAGGAGACCGCGCGGTGCGCAGTCTCCTCCATATGCGTTCCGGATATGGGTGAAACGCGCCACCCGCCACGACAGCTCGCGACCGGGCAAGCATAGCCACCCAGGCTCGGGCGGGGCAAGCGAAAGGCGCCGGTATCATCGGGCCAGATGGACGGCCTGGCCCTCACGATCCTCGCGGCGCTGGGAACCGCGCTCGTCCTGGGAGCCGTCGCGCATCGGCTCGGGCAGTCGCCGATGATCGGGTACATCGCGGCCGGCCTGCTGGTGGGTCCCTTCACCCCGGGCTACGTCGCCGATCGAGGGCAGGTGCAGGCTCTCGCCGACATCGGCGTCGCGCTCCTCATGTTCAGCATCGGCCTGCGCTTCCGCCTGGCGGAGCTCGCCGAGGTGGGGCGTGCGGTGCTGATCGGGGCACCCATCCAGGTCGCGATCAGCCTGGGGCTCGGGACGCTGGCCGCCCTGCTCGTTGGCCGAACCCCGATCCAGGCGGTCTTCCTGGGCGCCGTCGTCAGCGTCTGCTCGAGCGTCGTGCTGGTCCGGGTGGCCGGCGAGCGGACGCTGGAGACGACCCTCCACGGCCGGCTGGCCCTGGGCTGGTCGATCGTGCAGGACCTGCTCACCGTCGTCCTGGTCGTCGCCCTGGCCGTCATGGCCGAGGGCGGCACGCGACCCATCCTCGGCGCGGCGCTGGCAACCGCGGTCGCGGTCGGCTTCGTCGTGGCCGTCGTCGTGCTCGGCTCGCGGATCCTGCCCGCCGCGATGTCGCGGATCGCGTTGCTCGGCTCGCGCGAGCTGTTCGTGGTGGCGGTGGCGGTGATCGCCCTCGGCACCGCGACGCTGGCTCAGGCGGTGGGCGTCTCGGTGGCGCTCGGCGCCTTTCTCGCGGGGCTCGCCCTCGCCGACAGTGACCTGGCGGCATCGGTCCTTGGCGAGGTGGTCCCCCTGCGGGAGCTGTTCGCCACGATCTTCTTCGTCTCGGTTGGCATCCTCCTGGAACCGGCGGCGATCGTCGCCGGCTGGCCGATCGTCCTCCTCCTCCTGGTCTTGATCGTCGCCGGCAAGGCGCTGCCCATGGCGGCACTGCTGCGACTGGCGGGCCACCAACCGGGCACCGCCCTGCGCGCCGCCGGTCTCGTGGCGCAGGGAGGCGAGTTCAGCTTCGTACTCGCGGCGGTGGGCCTGCAGCTCGGCGCCCTGGACTCCGCGTCATTCAGCGAAGCGATGGGCGCCGTCGTGCTCTCGATCGTCGTGGCAGGCCCGGTGGCCCAGGTCGCGGCCCGGCTCGGCGCGGCGCTCGAGCGCCGCGCGCCGCCATCCCACCTCGGCGAGGCCGAGCTCCCGCCGGGCCTGCGGCGCCACGTCGTGCTTCTCGGCTACGGGAGCGTCGGGCGCAGCGTCGCTCGGGTCCTCGAGGCGCGCTCGATCCCCTGGGTGGCGGTCGACGCCGCCTACCCGCTGGTGCGAGCCGCCGCCGCGGCCGGGGCACCGGTCATCTACGGTGACGCCGGCACCGGCTCCGTCCTCGAGGCCGTGCACGTCGACGCCGCGACCGCGCTCGTGGTGGCGGTCTCCGATCCGCTCGCCGCGCGCCAGGCGGTGCAGTACGCGATGCGCCGCAACCGTCGGCTGCACGTCATCGTGCGCGCCCATTCCGAGGCGGAGGGGGTCGAGCTGCAACGGATGGGAGCCGCCCGGGTCATCACCGCCGAACGCCAGCTCGGCGGTGAGCTGCTGCGCCACGCGCTCGCCCGCTACGGGGTCAGCGAGCGCGAGATCGACGTGATCCTCCGACGCCGCGGCTGATCCTCAGTCGGGCCACGCCTCGCCGATCCTCCCCGCCAGCTCGCCGAGCGAGTCCACCACCAGGGCCGGCGAGGCGTCTGGCGGGAGCTGCTGGAGATGGGCCCACGGCCCGCGCCGGATCCACACCGCGCGAAGGCCGGCGGCGGAAGCCGGAACCACGTCATTGTCGATCCGGTCGCCGACGTAGGCCACCTCCCGGGGTGCCGGTGATCCGATCAACTCGAGCGACCGAGTGAAGAACTCGGGCGCCGGCTTGGCGACCGACAGCTCCTGGCTCATGGCCATGACGTCGACGTCGACTCCCGCGGCGACGAGCTGACGATGGCGGAGGGCGGGCTGGTTGGCGATCACCGCGAGTCGATAGCCCCCGGCGCGCAGGGCGGCCAGCGCCGGCAGCGCATCGGGATAGAGGTCCTCGGCGCGGAGCCCGCCGAGTCGCTCCTCCACGGATGCCTGTCGAGCACGCCAGGTATCGCGCGGAAGGCCGAAGTAGCCGAACACGTCGTTGTGCTCCTGACCCCGGGCGATCACCCCGCCGAGCGCCGCGAAAAAGGTCAGGCGCGGGACCTCGAGCTCATCGGCCCAGGCACCCCACAGGCGCGTCTCGTCGATCAGCGTCTCGCCGACGTCCAGGCAGACCCATCGGTCAGGCACCATCCACCCGGTACACCCCCATGCTCATCACTCCTCCTGGCCCTCTACTGGTCCGGGCCGATGGTAGCCGTGCCGCCGCAGGTACGCGTTCAGCAGGTACGCGCTCCGCAGGTACGTGCTCCGCAGGTACGCGCTCCGCAGGTACGCGGCACCCAGAGGTACGCGGCGACGATGTGCGCCAGGTGCACGTAACGGAGACCCACCAGGAGTCGGTGGCGGGGATGACCCCTTCTTTCCACGGAATCCGCACCCGAGCGCGTGCAGGCCGCCGAATCAGTGGGCGGCGCGTCCTCGGGGGATGCTCCGATGTCCGTTGCGTTCGCCCCGCGCACAAACGGGGCTCAGGCGACCTTCACTCGCGAACGCGGGTCTCAGGCGGCCTTCACTCCCGAACGCGGGTCTCAGGCGGCCTTTACCCCGGCCACCAGGGCCTCCACGGACGGCTTCGCGTCGCCGAACAGCATGGCTGTCTTTTCGTTCGTGAAGAGCGGGTTGGGAATGCCCGCGAAGCCCGTCCCACGCCCGCGCTTGAGGACGATGACGTTCCGCGCCTGGTCGACGTTGAGGATGGGCATGCCCGAGATCGGCGAGCCCTCTTCGCGGGCGACCGGGTTCACGACGTCGTTGGCGCCGATGACGAGCGCCACGTCGGTATCGGCGAATTCGTCGTTGATCTCGTCCATCTCCTTGAGGCGGTCGTACGGCACGTTGGCCTCCGCCAGCAGCACGTTCATGTGCCCGGGCATCCGCCCGGCCACCGGGTGGATCGCGAACTCGACGTCCACCCCGCGGCTCAGCAGCAGGTCCATCAGCTCGCGGACCGGCCCCTGCGCCTGGGCAACCGCCATCCCGTAGCCGGGCACGATCACGACCCGCTGGCCGTACGCCATGAGCACCGCGGCGTCCTCCGCGCTGATCTCGCGGAGCACCTCATCACCGTCCGCCCCGGCGGCGACCAGACCGCCCCCGGTGCCGAAGCCGGCGAACAGGACGTTGAAGAGCGAGCGGTTCATGGCCCGGCACATGAGCTGGGTCAGGATCCCGCCGGATGCGCCCACCAGGGTCCCGGCGATGAGGAGCGCGTAGTTCGACAGGACGAAGCCGGTGGCCGCCACCGCGATGCCGGTGTAGCTGTTCAGCAGGCTGACGATGACCGGCATGTCGGCGCCGCCGATCGGACGCACCAGGACGACGCCCAGTACGAGCGCGATCGCGCAGTAGGCCAGGAAGAGCGGGACGCTGTTCGCGACGAGGGCGACGTAGACGCCGATCCCGATCGCGACCAGGAACAGCACCGAGGTGATGACCTGCTGGCCCGGCAGCTTCACCGGCCGCGCATCCATGATGCCCTGCAGCTTGCCGAAGGCCACGACCGAGCCGGTCAGGCTCACGGAGCCGATGATCGCGCCGAGCAGCGTGGCGACGACGAATGGGAGCGGCAGGAGATCGCCGGACGATCGGTCGGCCGCGTCGCGCAGGAACTCTGCGATCGCCACCAATGCCGCCGCCCCGCCGCCGGCGCCGTTGAAGATCGCGACCATCTGGGGCATGGCGGTCATCGGTACGCGCCGCGCGCCGAGCACGCCCGCCACCGAGCCGAGGCCGCCCGCGACGACGATGATCCACCAGTTCGCGAGCATCCCGTCCACGGTGAAGAAGGTCCAGCCGATGACGAGCGTCATCCCGGCCGCGCCCATCAGGTTGCCGCGCCGCGCGGTCGACGGCGAGGCCAGGAACTTCAGGGCGAAGATGAAGGTGACCGCGGCGATGAGCCAGACGAAGTAGGTCGCGATCTGCAGTCCGTCGAGCTCCATCTAGCCACGCCCTCCGGGAGTGCGGCGCCGGAACATCTCGAGCATCCGGTCGGTCACCACGAAGCCGCCGACGACGTTAACGGTTCCCAGGAAGACGCCGATCAGGGCCAGGATGATCCGGAGCGGGCCCTCGGCCGATGCGGCGACCAGCATGGCGCCGACCACGATGACGCCGTGGACGGCGTTCGCGCCGCTCATGAGCGGGGTGTGAAGCATCGTCGGCACCTTGCTCACCACCTCGTAGCCCACGAAGGCGGCGAGGACGAGGATGAAGAGGGCCGCCAGCAGGGCAAAGGCGGTCAGCTGAGTCGCGTCCATCGGCTAGGCCTCCGTCGGCTCCGGCGGCTGAGCGGGCGCGATCCCCAGCGCAGTGGCGGTGGCCTCGTGGACCACCTTCCCGCCGTGGGTGATCGTGGCGCCGCGCGTGATCTCGTCGGCGAAGTCGAGCTCCACCTTCCCGTCCTTCAAGAGGTGCTTGATCAGGGTCTGGATGTTCTTCGCGTACATCTGGGTCGCGCTGCCGGGCATGCTGGCCGGCAGGTTCGTGAAGCCGATGATCCGGACCCCGTGCTTGACGACCTCCCTGCCCGGCTCGGTCAGCTCGCAGTTGCCGCCCATCTCGGCCGCCATGTCCACGATCACGCTCCCCGGACGCATGCTCTTCACCATCTCCTCGGTGATGAGGCGCGGCGCCGGACGGCCGGGGATCAGGGCCGTGGTGATGACCGCATCCGCCTCCCCGACCCGGCTGGCGATCAGCTCCGCCTGGCGACGCTTGTAGTCGTCGCTCATCTCCCGCGCGTACCCGCCGGACGTCTCGGCCTGGGCCTTCTCCTCGTCGGTCATCTCGACCTCGAGGTACGTGCCACCCAGGGATTGAACCTGCTCCTTGACGACCGGTCGCACGTCGGTCGCCTCCACGACGGCACCGAGCCGCTTCGCGGTCCCGATCGCCATCAGCCCGGCGACTCCCGCGCCGAAGACGAGGACGCGCGCCGGGCGCACCGTGCCGGCGGCCGTCGTCAGCAAGGGCATGAACTTCGGCAGCCGTTCGGCGGCGATCAGCACCGCCTTGTAGCCACCGACCGTCGCCTGGCTCGAGAGGGTGTCCATGCTCTGCGCCCGGGTGATGCGCGGGATGGCGTCCATGCTGATGGCGGTGACGCCGGATTCCGCGAGGCGCTGCGCGTACTCCGGGTGGGCCAGCGTGCCGAGCGTGCCGATCAGGATCGTCCCGGGACGGAGCATGCCGAGCTCCTCTTCCGTTGGCCGGCCGACGCGAAGCACCATGTCGGCCTGGCCGTACAGCGCAGGCGCGTCGGGCACGATCGTGACGCCAGCCTCCGTCCACGCCTCATCGGCGATGAACGAGGCCTCACCCGCACCCCGCTGCACGATGACCTCCACCCCGTCGCCGCGCAGCTGACCGGCGGTCTGTGGGGTGAGTGCGACGCGGGTCTCGCCCTCGGCGGTCTCGCGCGGAACTGCAATCTTCATGGACGCTCGGAACCCTCGGGTCACACACAGCGAACCGCGGCCGCCCTCACGGGCAATGCGGTTCGGGAATCAGAGTGTACCAGAGACCCCGGCCACGATTGAGGTCGCGGAGGCATGCCTCGGCCGTGCGGGATCGACCCGGTCGGGTTAGGCTACGGACCGTCCATTTCAACGCTCACGGCCGGGAGGTCCGCTACCAGTTGAGTCTCATCGTCGACGGCATCAGCAAGCAGTTCGGGGCGGTCACCGCGCTCGACGGGGCGAGCTTCAGCGTGGAGCCCGGACGCATCTTCGGGCTGCTGGGCGCGAACGGCGCCGGCAAGACGACCTGCATGCGGATCGTGCTCGATATCCTGCTCGCCGACGGCGGCAGCGTCACCTGGCAGGGCAGGCGCAACACCGAGCTGCCGCGGAGGACGTGGGGCTACCTGCCGGAGGAGCGCGGGCTCTACACGCGGATGCGGGTCATCGACGTGCTGCGCTACTTCGCCGCGCTGTACGGCGTTCCGCAGGCGCAGGCAACCGCTGAGGTCGAGGAGTGGCTCGAACGGTTCCGGGTCCCCGATTACCGCGACCGCAAGATCGAGGAACTCTCGAAGGGGAACCAGCAGAAGATCCAGTTCATCGCGGCGATCCTCCATGACCCCGACGTCCTGATCATGGACGAGCCGTTCTCCGGGCTCGACCCGGTGAACGTCCAGCTCCTCAAGGAGGCGTTTCTCGAGATGCGCGACCGGGGCAAGACCCTGATCTTCAGCACGCATCAGATGGAGACGGTCGAAGAGCTATGCGAGGCGATTGCCATCCTCGACCGCGGGAAGGTCGTCGTCTCCGGGCCGGTCCGCGACGTGAAGCGAGCGATGGGCCGCCAGGTCGTGCGCCTGGCGACCGACGGGGACGGGCGTGGCAACGGGTGGCTCAGCGACCTGCCGGGCGTGAAGATCAGCGCGAACCGCGAGGACTTCGTGGAGCTCACTGTTCCGGCCGGTACCGATCCCGAAACAATCCTCCGCGCCGCGATGGAGCGCGGTGAGCGTGTGACGCGCTTCGAGATCGGCGACCCCAGCCTCGAGGAGATCTTCATCGAGTACGTCGGCCGTCGCGACCTCCACGAGGAGCAGCACCTGGCCGCCGCCAGCTCGGAGCGCGCGTCGTGAACGACCTGTTTCCGAACGCGTGGGTCGTGGCTCGCCGCGAGTACGTGGTGCGGGTCAAGAACCGAACGTTCCTGATCCTCACCGTGATCCTGGCCATCATCGGGCTCGCGCTCACGCTGGCGCCAATCCTGTTCCGCTTCTTCGGCGGCGACGAGCCGAGCAAGATCGATGTCTTCCTGGACACGTCGCAGCCTCCGACGAACACCGTGGCGTTCCTCGACCAGAGCCTGAACGGATCCTCGGCGAGCGGGGCGACCCAGGCGCAGTACGCCCTCGAGGTCGTCAGCGACGCGGATGCCGCCCGGGCCCAGGTGAAGGACGGGAAGCTCAGCGGACTGCTGACGATCGGCCGTACGGCGGCAGGAGACCTCACCTTCGACTACTACGCCGATGCGCAGAGCACGTCCCGGACGGTGCTCGCCGTCCAGAGCGCGGTGGGCAGCCTGGCGGTCAGCGACCGCCTCGCAGCGCGAGGCGTCACGGACCTCGGCCAGGTCTTCGCCCCAGCAGCGTTCAACCTCGACCCGGTGAACCCCGAGAAGGCGAATCAGAGCGCGGAGCAGTTCGGGTCGAATTACCTGCTGAGCACCGCGCTCGTGGTCATCATGTTCATGGCGATCATCATGTATGGCACCTGGGTCGCGCAGGGCGTGGCCGAGGAGAAGAGCAGCCGGGTCATGGAGCTGCTCATCACCGCCGCGAGCCCGCGGCAGCTGCTGTTCGGCAAGGTGCTCGGGAACGGGGCCGCCGGGCTGACGCAATACGGGAGCATCGTGATCGCCGCGCTCGTGGGCTTTGCCGCGCAGGGGCCGCTGACCCAGGCGCTCTTCAACGAGCCCGCGGGCAGCTCCGATTTCTCCGGGCTGACGCTGCCGGTCCTCGTCGCGTTCGGCGTCTTCTTCGTGGGCGGCTTCATCCTGTACTGCACCCTGTACGCCGGCCTGGGCGCCATGGTGAGCCGTCAGGAGGACGTGCAGCAGATCGTCATGCCAATGACGATGGTCGGCATGGTTGGCTACTTCGCGTCGTTCGCGGCTACGACCGCCCCCTCCGCAATGTGGGTCAAAGTCCTCTCACAGGTCCCCTTCTTCGCTCCGTACCTGATCCCGGTGAGGGTCATCGACGGGTCCGTCAGCCTGCCGGAGCTGGCCCTCGCGTTCGTTCTGCTGCTCGTCTTCATCTGGCTGGCCATTCTCGTCGCGGCGCGGATCTATGCCGCCGGGGTGCTGCTCTACGGCCAGCGGCCGGGATTCCGGCGGGTCTTCTCCGCGGCGCTGGGCGGTGCCATTCGAGCCCGATGAGCGAGGGCCTCGAGCGCAACGGGCACCGACTGGAGCTCGTCATCGGCGACATCACCAGGCAGCGGGTGGACGCCATCGGCAACGCGGCAAACACCGCGTTGCGGGGTGGGGGCGGCGTGGACGGCGCCATCCACGCCGCGGCCGGCAGGGGACTCCTCGACGAGCTCGTGACCCGCTACCCGAATGGCACGCCGACCGGCACGGCGGTGGCGACCGGGGCGCATCGGCTGCCGTCGCGCTGGATCCTCCACGCAGTGGGCCCCCGGTGGCGGGGTGGCAGCGCCGGCGAAGCCGATCTCCTGGCATCGGCCTATGCAGCCTGCCTCCGCCTGGCCAATGAGCTGAGGGCCGTGAGCGTCTCCCTCCCCGCCATCAGCATGGGGATCTATGGCTATCCGGCCCCCGACGGCGCGCGGGTCGCGGTCCAGACCGTCGCCGACCACCTCGCCGGTGAGACGTCGCTGCTGCTCGTCCGCTTCGTGCTACGCGACGCGACGTACCCGTCATTCGCAACCGCACTTGGCGAGCTGGCGGCAACTGACTGGAGACGGCCCCGGCTAGGCAGCGATCAGGCTCCCGCGGAGTCCGGCGTGCTGTGGAGCGCAATGGCGACCGCCTGCTCCGGGGTCAGCTGCTGGCCCTCCGCGTAGGCGTCCGCAAGCGGAGCCTCCGAGAGCAGGTCCTGCGGGAAGAACTGGGCAACGTCGCGGTTGCGCTGCGCCAGCCCGACCCCGGTCAGGTCCTGGAGCTTTGCGGCGGCCCCGGCAATACGCATAGCGTGATCACGGTGCCCATCGGCCCATTCGAGCGCCGCGAATCCGTCGAGCACGAGCGCGTAGCCGGTGAGGTCGTTCGTCTCCTGGAAGAGGGCGAGCGACTCGCGGAACGCCTCCCGGGACTCCGCCCGCTCGGCGCGGATGTTCAGCAGCAGGCCATAGGTGTAGAGGCTCCAGCCGAGCATGAACCGATCGTTCAGCTCGCGGAAGATGGGGATCGCCTCCCTGGCCGATGCGGCGGCCTCATCGGTCGTTGCCCTCAGCGCCTCGACGTTGCCGGTCGCCTCGTCGAAGACGTAGCTGTTCATGAGCGCCCACAGGGCGCGCGCCTCGGCGTGTCGATCGCCGATGGCCTGGTAGCGGGTGCGAGCCTCGGCCGCCAGCTCCCGCCCCCTGGCCGGGTCCTCCCGCCCGACGGAGTAGGTGAACGACAGGTTGTAGATTGCGTCCGCCTCTCCGCGCAGGTCCTCGAGCTCGACCGCGAGCGCACGCTGCTCCCCGTACCACCGACGCGATGCGTCCATGTCCGCCTGCCAATAGGCGATTCCTCCGGCAGCCTCGAGCGCGAGCAGCCGGGTAGCGGTGTGCGCCTGGCCAGACGGCAAGGCGAGGACCCGTTCGGCCCGCTCCCGGGCCTCGGCGAGGTGGCCCCGCATCTGCAGGTACCGCCACGAGGCGCTGAGCAGCCGCTGCGCGAGCTCGCCGCGGTCCTCGGCGATCGCGTAGTCGACCGCAGCGCGCAGGTTGTCGTGCTCCCGTTCGAATTGGTCGAGGATCGCGCGCTGGCGATCCCCGAAGACCTGCTCCGCAAGCCGCGTCGCGAACTCCAGACAGTGTTCTGCGTGGCGCGCCCGGATGGCCGGCGCCTCGCCTGACTCGGCCAGGCGCTCGGCGGCGTATTCCCGAATCGTCTCGAGCATCCGGTAGCGCGGCTCGCCCTCGAAGCCCTCCTCCTGGACGAGGAGACTCTTATCCACGAGCGAGCTGAGTGCGTCGAGCGCATCCGGTTCCACGCCGGCGGCATCGGGCCAGTCCGCGAGCGCCACCGCCTCGACCGCCTCGATATCGGCTCCGCCGACGAAGACCGAAAAGCGAGCGAAGAGTCGGCGTTCCGCCTCGTCCAGCAGGTCGTGGCTCCAGTCGATGGCGCCGCGCAGCGTCTGCTGCCGCTCCGGCAGGTCTCGGGCACCGCCGCTCAACAGTGTGAGCCGATGGCCCAGCCGGCCCAGGATGGCCTGCGGCGAGAGCGCCCTGACCCGCGCCGCGGCGAGCTCGATGGCGAGTGGCAATCCATCGAGGCGGACGCAGATCTCGGCGATCGCCGGCGCGTTGGCAGCAGTGACCGCGAAGCCCGGGGCGACGGCCATGGCCCGCTCGATGAAGAGCGCCACCGAGCCGTACTGCGAGAGTGCATCGGCCTCCGGCAGATGCTCGGGGTCGGGCAGCGAGAGGGGCGGCACCGGATACTCCTGCTCGCCGTAGACGCGCAGCGGGCTCCGGCTCGACACGAGGATCGTGATTCCCGGCGCGCCGCTGAGGAGCTCGTTGACCTCGGGAGCCGCATCGATGACCTGCTCGAAGTTGTCGAGCACCAGCAGGACGTGCTTGCCGGCCAGCTGCTCCACGAGGCGGCCCATTGCCTTCCCTGCGGGATCGACGACGCCCATGGCCTGCGCGATCGCCGGGATCACGAGCTCTGCCTCGGTGAGCGCCCCGAGCGGCACGAAGTAGACGCCGTCGGCGAATCGGTCGAGCGCCTCCGCGGCCAGCTGGAGCGAGAGGCGGGTCTTGCCAGTGCCGCCGGGGCCGGTGAGCGTCAGCAGCCGCACCTCGCCGAGCAGCTTCCCCGCCTCGGACAGCTCCCGCTCGCGGCCCAGGAAGGTCGTGAGCTGGGTCGGCAGATTGTTCGGGATAGCGTCCACGGTGCGCAGCGGCGGGAAGTCGGACGGAAGCCCTTCCACGACCAGCATCGCCAGCCGTTCCGGGCGGGACAGGTCCTTCAGCCGATGCTCCCCGAGGTCGCGCAGCGCGAGGTCGCTCTCGAGGGACCCTTCGACCAGCATCCGCGTCGTCGCTGAGACGAGCACCTGACCCCCGTGGCCCGCGCTCGTGATCCGCGCCACCCGATGCACATCGAGGCCCACGTAGGTGCCACCGCTCAGCTGCCCCTCCCCGGTATGGACCCCCATCCGCACCCTGACCGTGGCGCCATTCGGCCATGCCTCGGCCTCGAGGGCCCGCTGAGCCGACGCGGCGGCCTCGACCGCATCCGGGGCGCTGCCGAACACGGCGAACAGGGCGTCTCCCTCGGTGCCGAACTCCAGGCCGTCGTGGGCGGCCAGGGTTTCGCGGAGTATTGCGAAGTGACGTTCCAGGATTGGCGGCCAGGCACTGCCCAGCGCCTCGGTCAGGCGAGTGGAGCCCTCGATGTCGGTGAAGAGGAAGGTGACGGTGCCGGTGGGGAGACTCACGCGGGTAGTGTCAAGGCCTGGGCACGCCGAGGCAAGCCCGATGCGGGCGACCGGGTACGCTGAGCGCCAAGATGAGCAGGCCGCCCGATCGACGCTTCCGGACTCCGCTGGACCTGCTGGCCGGCCGTCCGATCGTGGCCGCCGTGCTCGGGGCGATGAGCATCGCCTTCAGCGGGATCCTGGTGCGGCTGGCGTCGGTCGAGCCGGCCACCGCCGCGATCTTCCGATGCGCCTACGCGCTCCCCTTCCTGGGCCTCCTTGCGCTGAGCGAGCGGCGGGCGTACGGCCCGCGGCCGGCCTCGCAGGTCTGGTTGGCTTGGGGTGCCGGCGTCTTCTTCGCCGTCGACCTCGAGCTCTACCACCACACCATCGGCCTGGTGGGAGCGGGCCTGGCCACGGTGATGGGCAACACCCAGGTCGTCTTCGTGGCGCTCCTCGCCTTTTGGCTGCTCAGGGAACGGATGCCGGCGCGGACGGCGCTGGCCATCCCGGTCGTGCTCGGCGGCGTCGTGCTGATCAGCGGGGTCATTGGCTCGGGCGCCTATGGCCAGGATCCCGGTCTGGGCGCCGGCGTGGGCCTTTCGACGGGCCTCTCCTACGCCATCTTCATCCTCGTCCTTCGCCGCGGGAACGCCGATCTGCGTCGACCAGCCGGCCCGCTCTTCGACGCGACGCTGTCCGCCGTGCTCGTTGCGATCCTCATCGGTCTGCCGCTCGGCGAGGTGGATCTCGTCCCGTCCTGGCCGGCACACGGGTGGCTCTTCCTGCTGGCCCTCTCCGCCCAGGTGGTTGGGTGGCTGCTGATCAGCGTCTCGCTCCCGCGCCTGCCGGCGTCGCTGACGAGCGTAGTCCTCACCTTGCAGCCGGTCGGGTCGGTCATCCTCGCCATGCTGCTGCTCGGAGAGGCGCCGTCAGCCGTCCAGCTCGGCGGCGCGGCAATGATCCTCGCCGGGCTGCTGCTCGCCACGGCGCGCCGCCGCGGCGAGGCTTCGCCTCCGCCTGCGGTCAGCGAACCTGAGTTCGGCTGACGATATGGTTAGCCCGATGTCGCCCGCCTCGCGCCTCTTCACCGGCAGCGGCCGCCTCCTCCTCCCCGAGCCGTACGCGGGTGGGCTGCCGTGGGCAGTCCACTCCGTCGATGGTCTGATCACCTGGGTCGGTCCGCGCGCCGGCGCCCCTCCTGCCGACAACCTCGTGGACCTCGGCGACGCGCTCGTCACCCCCGGACTCGTGGATGCTCATACGCACCCGGTCTTCGCCGGTGACCGATCCGACGAGGCGGCGGCACGGCTCGCGGGCGTCCCGTACTCCGGTGGCGGCATCCTGCGCACCGTGACCACCACGCGTGCCGCCTCCGACGAGGAGCTCGAGCGGCTCGTCGAGGCTCGCCTGCGCGTCGCACTGGCAGCGGGTACGACGACGGTGGAATGCAAGTCCGGCTACGGGCTGTCAACGGAGGAGGAGCTCCGCGCGCTGCGGATCATCGGCCGCGTGGCGGCGCGGGTCCCGGTGCGGGTGATTCGTACCTTGCTCGGCGCCCACGCCGTGCCGCCGGAGGCGGCGAGCGCATCGGCCTATGCCGATCTCGTTGCCGCGGAGACGATCCCCGCGGTGGCCGCCGAGGGCCTCGCCGAGTTCTGTGACGTGTTCTGCGACGCCGGCTTCTTCGGCGTCGCCGAGGCGGAACGGGTCCTGCGCGCCGCGCTCAACCATGGTCTCGGGATCCGGCTGCACGCCGACCAGCTGGCGTCGATCGGCGCCGTGGCGCTGGCCGTGCGGCTCGGTGCGACCTCCGCCGACCACCTCGAGCAACTCGATGAGACGGGCGTCGCCGCCCTTGCCGGTTCACCGACGGTGGCCACCCTGCTGCCGGGTCCGGCGCTCGCCATGCGCGATCGGCTGCCGCCGGCCCGAGCCCTGCTCGACGCGGGCGCGACGGTGGCGCTCGCCAGCGACTCGAATGCTGGCACCTTCGGGCGCTTCGGGGCGATGCCGCTGGTGATCGGCCTCGGCGCGACGCTGCTCGGGATGCGCGTCGAGGAGGCGGTCACCGCTGCGACGTCGGGTGGCGCGGCGTCACTGGCTCTCGGCACGACCTGCGGCGCGCTACGCCCCGGTCTCGCCGCCGACCTCGTCGCCTGGGACGCGCGCCACGACGGCGCATTCGCGCTCGACCTCGGCTGCAGCCCGACCCGGGTCTACGTTGGCGGCAACGAGGTGACGCTTCAGCGCTCGACGGGCTCCACGTAGTCGAGCGCCTCGCGGCGAATGCCGCGCCCGACGGCCCGGGCGAAGAGGTCGGGGATCCACCAGCGGAGGAAGAAGAGCCGGCAGCCGAGGCAGAAACCGGTCGCCGCCAGCAGCCCCTGCAGCGCGACGACAGCGAGCACCGGCGTCCACGCCCACGGCAGCCACCCCGGTACGCTGAGCGCGACGCCGAGGGCGACGAAGGTCGCGCCGAGGGCCTGCGCGAATCGCGGCGGCATCTCGTGCTCGAGCTCCGACGGCGCCAGCCCGAACGCCCCGCACACCAGCGGCCAGGGACGACTGAAGACGAACCATCGGGTCCCGGCGGCGGACGGGACGGCCAGCGCCAGGCCGGTCAGGGCAACGAGCCACCACGCGTCGAGCGCGAGGGCGACGAGCAGGGTCAGCGCGGAGGCGCCGGCGCCGAAACGCTGGGCACGCGGATCGATCCACCGCCCCGAGATCGGCCGAGCACCGGGTGCGGTGGTGGCGGGAATGGTGAGCGGGCGGGTATGGCGTAGGGCGAACACGAAACAACCTCCAGGGAGAGTGGGAGGGAGGCGGAACGACGAGGAGCGTCGCCGGACGGTTGGCGGCTGGACGCCGGAGCGTCAAGCGCTAGGTGGCGGCTCCCCGCTCCGTACAGAGGTCGGGTTCGCCTTCGAGGCGGCGCAGCAGGTCGACCGCGCTCGGGGCGCGGTGCCGGATCGGACCGCCGGCTGGGACCTGCGTCATGGTGGGCAAGCATAGCCGCGGGACGGCACCACCTCAACCGCCACCCTGCCGCCTCGCGGAGCGTCGAAGCGTCGACAACCTCGGGTAGAGTCCGCGGCAGCATGGCATCGCACGGATCGCTCCTTCGTGCCGCGAGGCGCGTCCTCGACGACAACTGGACAGGAACCTCGACGGTGCCGTCGCCGGACCTCTACCCGCACCAGTGGAGCTGGGACTCGGCGTTCATTTCCATCGGCCGTTCGTGGAGCGAGCCGGAGCGGGCGCAGCAGGAGCTCCGCTCCCTCTTCGACGCGCAGTGGACGAACGGGATGCTCCCCCATATCGTCTTCAACCCCGAGGTGCCGGCGCACGCCTACTTTCCCGGGCCCGATTTCTGGATGAGCTCCGCCCGATGCCCGGCCGCGCCGCGCGACATCGAGACGTCGGGGGTCACCCAGCCGCCGATCCATGCGCGGGCGGCGCTCGAGGTCTACCAGCACGCCCCGCGTCGCGCCGCCGCACTCCCGTTCCTCGAGGAGCTCTACCCACACCTCGAGGCGCAGCACCGGCATCTGATCACCGCCCGCGACCCGCTCGGTCGGGGGTTGGCGACCCTCGTCCACCCGTGGGAGTCGGGCCTCGACAACTCCCCGGTCTGGGAGGAACTGCTCGACATGATCGATATCCCCGGCGGGGCGCTGCCCGCGTACGAGCGGCGCGACCTCGTGAACGCGAACGCCGCCGATCGGCCCACCAACCTCACGTACGACCGCTTCGTCTACCTCGCGGCGACGTACCGGGAGATCGGCTACGACGATCGCATGATCGCGCGGAGCAGCCCCTTTCTGACGATCGGTCCGCTCTTCAACGCGATCTTCCTGTGGTCCTGCCTGGCCCTCGCCGAGATCGCGGAGGAGCTCGGTGGCGACGTCGGTCCGCATCGGGCCATGGCCGAAGGGCTGCGCGTCGCGATGGAGCGCGAGCTGTGGGATCCGGATCGGGCTCGTTTCTACTCGCGGGATCTACGCCGCGACGCGCTGATCGCAGAGAGCACGATCATCAGCTTCATGCCGCTCCTCGATCCGGAGCTGCCGGCGTCGCAGGTCCACGCCATCATGCGCGACCTCGAGTCGCCGTCCTTCCATCCATCGGAGGATGGCGCCCACTTCCTGGTTCCCAGCGCCGACCTGCACGGAAAGCTGTTCGACCCGCGCCGATACTGGCGCGGCCCGGTCTGGATCAACACCGACTGGCTGCTCGCGCGCGGCCTCCGCCAGCACGGTGAGACGGAGCTTGCGAACGAGATCGAAGAGGACATGCTCCGGCTCGTCGAGCGGTTTGGCTTCCACGAATATTTCGACCCGTTCGGTGGCACCGGTTACGGGAGCGACCGCTTCAGCTGGTCTGCGGCGCTGGTCATGGATCTCCTCGAGGGCCGGAGCGCGTAGTTCGCGACGTCGCTCAGGCGCGGTTTGTCCCGCTGGGCGGGACGTTTCGCGCGGGAGGCGGCGCTCAGGCGCGGTTTGTCTCGCTGGGCGGGACGTTTCGCGCAGGAGGCGGCGCTCAGGGGTCGTTTGTCCCGCTGGGCGGGACGTTTCGCGCAGGAGGCAGCGCTCAGGGGTGGTTTGTCCCGCTGGGCGGGACGCCAGGCAGAATGCAGCGCCCGGGAGCGCCCGTCGCCCGGCCCCCGAGCCCCGACCCCTATCATGGCGGCCACAGTTCCACCAAGACGCAAGTCCCACCAGACGCAGGAGCAGGCCCGTGGATCGATTCGACCTCGTCATCATCGGCGCCGGTGCAGCCGGCGAGGCGGCGGCCAACCTCGGTCGCGCCCGAGGCGCATCGGTGGCGGTCATCGATCGGGACCTGTTCGGTGGCGGCTGCCCGTTCTGGGCGTGCGTGCCCTCGAAGACGCTCCTCCACGCCGCGGCGGTGCATGCCGGCGGGGGGGACTACCCGTGGGCGAAGGCGTCCGCCCGCCGCGACTACATGATCAACCGCGAGGGGATCGACTACCCGGACGACTCCGGGCACGTGAAGGCTCTCGAGCAGATCGGCGCCACCCCGATCCACGGAACGGCGCATCTCGACGGTCCGCGGCGGGTGGTCGTCGAGACCACGAACGGCACGCGCGAGCTGGAGGCGGGCGGCATCATCATCGCGGTGGGCTCGTCGAGCCGCATCCCGGACATGCCCGGGCTCGATGCCGTGCCGTTCTGGACGAACCGCGAGGCGACCTCGGCGCGCGAGCTCCCCGAGAGCTTCCTCGTCCTCGGCGGGGGGCCCACCGGCGTCGAGCTGGCGCAGATGTACGCGCGCTTTGGCGTGCCGGTGACGATCGTCGACTCCAACCCACGCATCCTGGCGCGGGACCACCCGCGGAACTCCGCCGCCCTGGCCGCCGCACTCGAGTCCCTCGGGGTCACGGTTCGCACCGGCGTCCGCGCCGTGGCCGCCCACGCCGGTGGCGGCGCCAACGGGCGCCACCGCTTCGAGCTCACCGACGGATCGAGCGTGGAGGGCAGCGGGGTGCTGCTGGCGATCGGTCGGGCATTCCCCATCGACGAGCTCGCACTCGACAGCGTGGGCGCGGACACGAGCGGTGGGCGGCTGCACCCCGACGACCACCTCCGCATCGCGGAGGGCGTGTGGGCAGCCGGTGATCCGGCCGGGCCCGAGATGCATACCCATGTCAGCCACTACGAGGGCGAGATGGCCGCGCGGATCGCGCTCGGCGAGAACGTGCAGCCCGACCTCCGCGCGATCCCGCGGGCGACCTACACGGATCCCGAGACCGCCTCGGTGGGGCTCCTCGTCGAGCAGGCGCAGGCCAAAGGCATCGACGCCGTGGAATTCACCCAGGACCTGGCCACGACCGCCAAGGGCGAGACCGCGGAGGCGACCGGGCACATCACGATCGTGGTGGACCGCGGTGCGCGGACCGTGGTCGGCGCGTTCCTCGCCGGTCCCGGCGTCTCGGAGACGGTCCACGAGGCGGTGCTGGCGGTGAAGCTGCAGACCCCGCTCGACGTGCTGGCGGATACGATCCACGCCTTCCCGACCGTCGCACGCGCCATGGGCTTCCTGTTCGTGGAGGCGTCGCGCTCTCTCGCCTAGGCCCCCACTGCGGACAGCGTGGGTCAGGGGGCATCATACGAAGATGCACAGCGACCGATCCGACGCGATTGTCTTCTTTGGGGCCACCGGCGACCTCGCCTTCAAACAGATCTTTCCGGCCCTGGCAGGGCTCATCACTGAGGAACGCCTCGACGTTCCGATCATCGGCGTCGCCCGGTCGGGTGACCTTGCGAGCCTCCGGCAGCGTGCCGGAGAGAGCCTGCGGGCGCACGGCATCACGGACCCGGCAACGGCCGCGTCGCTGGCAGACCACCTCAGGTATGTTGCCGGCTCGGACGATGACCCCGAAACGTTCCGCGCCCTGCGCCGCGAGCTGGGAGAGGCACGGCACCCGCTTCACTACCTCGCCATCCCGCCGGCGCTGTTCGGCCGGGTCGTCACCAACCTGGCCGACAGCCACTGTGCCGATGGCGCACGCGTGATCGTGGAGAAGCCATTCGGCCATGATCTCGCATCGGCGAAGGCCCTCAACGGCGTGATCCACGGCGCCTTCGCCGAGGACGCGATCTTCAGGATCGACCATTACCTCGGCAAGGAGGCGGTCCAGAACCTGCTCTACTTCCGATTCGCCAACTCGTTTCTCGAGCCGATCTGGAATCGCCGCTACGTGTCGAGCGTGCAGGTCAACATGCCCGAGGCGTTTGACGTCGCGGACCGTGGCGCGTTCTACGACGGCGCGGGCGCCATCCGCGACGTCGTCCAGAACCATCTCCTCCAGGTCGTGAGCCTGCTCGCCATGGAGCCACCATCGGGCCACACCACGGATGCCGTGCGGAACGGCCAGTTCACGGTCGTCGATTCGATCCGCCCTCTGACGCCCGATGACGTCGTCCGGGGCCAGTACCGCGGCTACCGCGAGGTCAAGGGCGTGGCGCCCGATTCGGATGTCGAGACGTTCGTGGCGCTCCGCCTGCAGGTGGACACCTGGCGCTGGGCGGGTGTCCCCTTCTACGTGCGGTCCGGCAAGTGCATGCCGGTGACCGCCACCGAGGTCCGCGTCGACCTGCGACCGCCTCCGCGATCGGTCTTCGGTGAAGAGCAGCCGCCGGACGCGGACTACCTCCGCTTCCGGCTCGAGCCCGGCATGTCGATCTCGCTGGGCGCCCGCGCCAAGAAGGCCGGTGAGGCGATGCTCGGGGAGGCGGTCGAGCTGTTCGCCGCCCATCGCAGTCCGACCGCCCGACCTCCGTATCAGCGCCTCATCGGGGATGCGATCGTCGGCGATCAATCGCTCTTCGCCCGCGAAGACTGGGTCGAGGCGGCATGGCGCGTGGTGGACGGTATCCTCGACGACGCGACGCCGGTGAACCAGTACGACCGCGGCACGTGGGGCCCGAAAGCGGCCTCCACGATCCTGGCATCGGGCGATCGATGGCACCAGCCTGCTGCGGCCATCACGAGTGCGGCAGGAGAACCCCCGGGTTGAGAGTGCCGTCGGGATCGAGCGCGCGCTTGATCGCGCGCATGGCGGCGACGTCCGCCGGCCCGCGGTCGGCCTCCAGCCAGCGGGTCTTCGCCACGCCAATCCCGTGCTCAGCGCTGATCGTGCCGCCGAAGTCCAGGGCCAGCTGCAGGACCGCGTCGTCAACGCGCTCGTCCTCCGGGGGCGGACCGATGACGTTGACGTGCAGGTTCCCGTCCCCGACGTGGCCATACAGGTAGGTCCGAGCCGCGGAGTCGACAGCGGCAATCCGCTGGCGAACCGCATCGGTGTACTCGGCGAACCGACCGACGGGGACTCCCACGTCGAGCTTGTGCGGCACGCCCGCGGCGTTCACCGCCTCCGTGTGCCGCTCGCGAAGGGCCCACAGCCGCTCACGCCCGGCCAGGTCTCCCGCGAGCACCGCGTCCCGCACGGAATCCTGCGCCGCCACGGCCTCCGCCAACTCGTCGGTGGGGTCCGCCCGCCCGTCCACCTCGACCAGCAGGTAGGCCGGATGTGCCTCACGGAACGGAGGTTCGCCCCCCCCGTGGCGCAGGACGAGCCGCAGGCCGTCGTCGAAGAAGAGCTCCGCGGCTGAGAGGTTCGCCAGCTGCCGACGCAGCGCGGTCGTGACCGCCACCGCATCGCCGGCGTCGCCAATGGCCATGAGCGCCACCGCACGACTCCTCGCGCGTGGAATCAGCCGCAGGTGTACGCGGGTGATCACCGCCAGCGTGCCCTCGCATCCCGCCAACAGCGAGGGGAAGTGGTAGCCCGTGTTGTCCTTGACCATGCCCGGCAGGCGACGGAGCACGGTCCCGTCGGCCAGCACGGCCTCGATCCCGACCAACTGCTCGCGCATCGGCCCATGCCGCATCACCGTGATGCCACCCGCGTTCGTGGCGGCCATGCCACCCAGCGTTGCGCTGTCGCGGGCGCCGAGGTCCACGCCAACGTCCAGGCCGCTCGCACGGACATGCTCCTGGAGCGTCGCCAGCGTGGCGCCGGCGCCCGCGGTCACCTCCCCGGCCGTGACGTCCACCGGCTCGAGATCGCGCAACCGGAGCATGCTGAGCACGACCTGCGCCCGGTCGCTGCCCGCCCGCGGCACCGAGCCCCCGACCAGTCCGGTGTTGCCGCCCTGCGGGATCACCGCCGCGCCGGCCGCATGGCAGGCGGCCACCGCCTCGGCCACCTGCCGGGTCGTCGCCGGGCGCACCACGGCCAGGGCCGGACCGGACCAGCGTCGGGTCCAGTCGGTCTCGTACGACGCGCGCAGGTCGGCATCGGTCAGGACGTGTGCGGGTCCCACGATCGCCAGGAGATCCTCTACCAGCACGGCGCCATCCTGCCACGCCGGGCGCGTCGCTGAGGGCGGCGCGGGACCTGCCCGGTTGGCAGCGCGACCGCTGCGTGGCACGATGCGCCCCTGATGCCCGAGCCGCTGCCTCTCCTCCCGCGCCCGGTCGACACGCTGGGCCGGCCGCTGCACGACCTGCGGATCAGCGTCACCGACCGCTGCAACCTGCGCTGCGTGTACTGCATGCCGCGCGCCGTCTTCGGGCCGGGTCACGACTTCCTCCCCCGCTCCGAGCTGCTGACCTTCGAGGAGATCGCGCGCCTGGTCGGCATCTTCGCCGGCCTCGGCGTCGAGAAGGTGCGGCTGACCGGTGGCGAGCCACTCGTTCGCCGCGACCTCCCGCGCCTGGTGGAGACGCTCGCGAAGATCGATGGCGTCAGGGACCTGACCCTGACCACGAACGGCATCCTGCTACCGCGGCACGCGCAGGCGCTCCGCGATGCGGGCCTGCATCGGGTCACGATCAGCCTGGACGCCGACGACGATCCCACCTTCATGCGCCTGAACGACGCCAGCGTCTCGGTCGGCCAGGTGATGGCCGGGATCGAGGCCGCGGAAGCCGTGGACCTCGGCCCGATCAAGGTGAACATGGTCGTGAAACGCGGCTGGAACGAGCACGCGATCCTGCCCATGGCCCGCCGCTTCCGCGGGACCGGCCGCATCCTGCGCTTCATCGAGTACATGGACGTGGGCCACACCAACGGCTGGCGCCTGGACGACGTCATCACCGCCGACGAGATACTGCGCATCATCGGTGCCGAGTTCTCCCTGGAGCCGATTCCGCCCACGGCCGCCGGCGAGGTGGCGGAGCGCTACCGCTACCGCGACGGGGCGGGCGAGATCGGGGTCATCGCCAGCGTCAGCCGCCCCTTCTGCGGCGGCTGCAACCGGGCTCGCCTGTCGGCCGATGGGCAGCTCTACACATGCCTCTTCGCCTCCAGCGGCCACGACCTCCGAGCCCTCGTGCGCGGTCGTCGCAGCGATGCCGAGATCGCCGACGAGCTGCGCCGGCTGTGGGTCGTCCGCGACGACCGATACAGCGAGCTGCGCTCCGCCGAGACGGCGGAGCTGCCCCGAGCGGAGATGAGCTACATCGGCGGCTGAGACGCGAGGGCCAGTTCCCGTGCCGGTTGGGGCTGGCAGCGCGCCGACGGCAGTTGTAGCCTTCCGCCGACACCCACCTGACCGAGGCCCCTTATGTCGTGCCCGGGATGCGGGGCTGAGACCCGTCCGAACCAGAAGTTCTGCGCCGAGTGCGGGGAAGCGCTGTCGCGCGCCTGCCCATCCTGCGGCACACCCTACGACGGCACGCCGAAGTTCTGCGCCGAGTGCGGGACTCGCCTCGACTCGGCGGCCACGGCGGCGTCCTCGGGTCCCGCACCGGCGGCATCGGCCACGGCCGGAGGTGGTGCTCCCTCGCCGGCCACCCTCGGCGAGCCGGCCGCCTGGGACGCGCAGGCCGCCGGATCGGAGCGCAAGCACGTCTCGGTGCTCTTCGCCGACCTCGTGGGCTTCACGTCGATGTCAGAGCGTCGCGATGCGGAGGAGGTTCGCGAGCAGCTGACGCAGTACTTCGGCCTCGCCTCCGAGATCATCACGCGCTACGGCGGGACGGTCGAGAAGTTCATCGGCGACGCGGTGATGGCCGTGTGGGGCACGCCGGTCGCCCATGAGGATGACGCCGAGCGCGCCGTACGGGCCGCGCTCGAGCTCGTGGATGCGGTGAAGGGCCTGACCAGCGGCGGCGAGGAGGTCAACCTCCGCGCCGGGGTGCTGACCGGGGAGGCGGCCGTCACCCTGGGGGCCACGAACCAGGGGATGGTCGCCGGCGACCTCGTCAACACGGCGTCCCGCCTGCAGTCGGTGGCGCCCGCGGGCACGGTGCTGGTCGGCGAGACGACGTACCGAACAGCGGCTCGCGCGATCGTCTTCGAGCCGGTCGGCGAGCAGGACCTGAAGGGGAAGGCGGCGCCGGTGCCCGCGTATCGGGCGCTGCGGGTGGTCGCCCAGCGCGGCGGCGTCGGCCGTGCGGATCAGCTGGAAGCGCCGTTCCTGGGACGCGATGCTGAGCTGCGCCTGGTGAAGGAGCTGCTCCACGCAACGCAACGCGAGCGCCGGCCGCGCCTGCTCTCGATCATGGGCCAGGGTGGGATCGGCAAGAGCCGACTCTCCTGGGAGTTCCTCAAGTACATCGACGGAATCAAGGACCGCGTCGCATGGCACCAGGGCCGATCCCCCGCCTACGGAGAGGGGATCACCTTCTGGGCGCTCGGCGAGATGGTACGGAGTCGAGTGGGCCTGCTCGAGACGGAGGACCCGGCCGCATCGCGGGCGAAGATCGCGGAGGCGCTCCGGACCTACGTCGCCGACGAGGCCGAGCGCCGCTGGATCCAGCCCAAGCTCGAACAGCTGCTCGGCATCGGTGAATCGGAGACGATCGGGCGCGAAGAGCTGTTCGCTGCCTGGCGAACCTTCTTCGAGCGTGTCGCCGGCGACAACTGCGCGGTCCTCGTCTTCGAGGACCTCCACTGGGCCGATGCGGGTCTGCTCGACTTCATCGAGCATCTCCTGGCGTGGGCTCGCAGCGCGCCGATCTACATCATCACCCTGGCACGCCCTGAGCTGCTCGAGAAGCGGCCGACGTGGGGCGCCGGGCAGCGCAACTTCACGAACCTCTCCCTCGAGCCCCTCCCGGACGAGGTGATCCGCGCGATCCTCGACTCACTGGTGCCGGGTATTCCCGATGCCGTGGCTGGCCAGATCACGGCCCGGGCCGAGGGTATCCCCCTCTACGCGGTCGAGACGGTGCGCATGCTCCTGCAGGACGGCCGGCTTGAAGCCAGCAACGGCTCGTTGAGGCTCGTCGGCGACATCAGCACGCTCGCCGTCCCGTCCACGCTCCAGGCGTTGATCGCCGCCCGCCTTGACGCCCTCGACGCCGGGGACCGGGCGCTCGTGCAGCAGGCGTCCGTCCTGGGTCAGACCTTCACCGGCCCGGCCCTGGCCGCCATCTCCGGTGTCCACGAGGGTCTGGAGGATCGGCTCTTCAGCCTCGTGAGGCGCGAGCTGCTGACCCTCGACGCGGACCCGCGGTCGCCCGAACGCGGGCAGTACGGCTTCGTCCAGGCGCTCGTCCGCGATGTCGCCTACAACACGCTCGCCAAGCGCGATCGCAAGGTCGTCCACCTCGCCGCAGGCGAGTACTACGAATCGCTCCACGACGACGAGATCGTTGATGCCACCGCCATGCACTATCTCGACGCCTATCGCAGCGCCCCGGAGGATTCCGACGCCGACGAAGCGCGCCGGCACGCAGCGGACCTCCTCCAGCAGGCGGCTGGCCGCGCGACACAGCTCGGCTCACACGACCAGGCGGTGCGCTTCCTCGAGCTGGCACTGGAGGTGACCGCCGATCCAAGCGAGCAGGCGGAGATGCTGGCGCGAGCTGGCGCCGCCGCCAACGCCGCCGGACGCTACGAGATCGCCGAGGGGTACCTGCGTCGAGCGGTCGAGTCCGCGCGCAATGCCAATGACCTCGCTGGCGAGGCGCGGGCGGTGACGGCGCTCGGCCGCGTGCTGGCCAGCGGCGGGCGGCCGGCAGAGGCGATCGCCGAGATCACCGGCGAGATTGACCGCCTTGGGGCGCTCGGCGACGACCCGGCGCTGGTCGGGGTCCACGCGGCGCTGGCTCGGGCGCACATGCTGAATAACGAGTTCAGCGAGGCGGTGGAGTGGTGCGACCGTGCCTTGCCGCGCGCGGAGCGCCTGGACACGCTCTTCGAGATCGCGGACCTGCTGATCACCCGCGCCACGGCGTTGACCTACGGAGGGCGCGTGCGCGAGGGCCTGGCAGAGCTCCAGGGTGCACTGCTGCTCGCCGAATCGTACGGCCTCAACTGGCTGGCGGTGCGCGCCCGCGTCAACCTGAGCGGCTCCCTGTCCCTCGAGGATCCGGAGGCCGGGCTGCGCATCGGGCTGGATGGGCTCGAGGATGCCCGCCGTACCGGGAATCGGGACATGATCACCACCCTCTCCGTGAACGCGGCGGGGGTCGCCATGCGCCAGGGCCAGTTCAATGTGTCCGGGCCGATCTTCGAGGAGGCGCTGGGCCTGGACCTGGACCCCCCCGACCGGTTCGTGCTCCTCGCTTCAGTCATCATCCAGCGCGCGATCCTCGGCGAACCGTTTCAGCAGTTGCTCGACGAAGCCTCAGCGTTCGCGGCCAGCTGGCAGGAGGCGAACGCGAAGGCCGAGCTGGATTCTTCACTCGGCTGGGTCGAGCTGATGGCGGGCCATTTCGATGAGGCCCACGCGGCCTCCATGCGGAGCGTGAACCTGAACCCGGGGAGCGCCGCGGAGGATGTGCCGGTGGCCGCACGGGCGGCGCTCTGGGCCGGCAAGCCCCAGCTCGCGGCTGACGCCGCCCAGGTCCTGCGCGACCAGGGGAACCACGGTCGCACGATCCACGCCGGGATCCGCGGCATCGAGGCCTGCCTCGCTGCGCAAGAGGGTCGCCTGGACGAGGCGGTCGAGGGGTTCGGCGAGGTGACCCGCCAATGGCGAGACCTCGGGACCCTGTTCGAGCTGGCCCTCGTGGACCTCGACTTCGTGAAGTTCGTAGGCGGCGAGCGTCCGGAAGTGCGGGCAGCAGCCGATGAGGCCCGTACGATCCTCACCGAGATCGGATCGCAGCCCCTCCTTTCGCGGCTCGATGAAGCGCTGGGGCTGCCGACCGAGGAGCCTGCCTAGGCCGCGTGAATCGGCGCCGTCCGATCGCGGAGCGGACCACCGGAGCGTCCGCGATGGACCGCCAGCATCTCTGCGACGATCGACCAGGCGACTTCCTCCGGCCCCTCCGCGCCGATGTCCAGCCCGGCCGGCGCGTGGATCCGGGCCAGCGCATCGGGCGCGCCGGCCACGCCGTCGCGGGCCAGCTCGCCCACCAGCTGTTCGGTGCGGCGGCGCGGCCCGACGGCACCCAGGTACGCCCACCGCTTGGGAAGGAGGCCGCGGAGGTATTCGGCGTCCCGCAGGTAGTTGTGGGTCATGAGCAGGATGGAGCTCCGATCGTCCGGCTGCCAGGCGTCGGCGACTGCAACAGGATCGAGGTCGAGGAACGCCGTGGCCTGCGGATACCGCTCGTGGGTCAGGAACTGGCGACGCACGTCCGCAACCGTAACGCGCCAGCCGAGCTCCGACGCATAGCGGACGAGCGGAATGGCATCGTGGCCGGCTCCGAGCACGAGCAGCCGGAGCGGCGGGAGCATGACCTCCACGAACAGTCGCAGCTCGCCCCGGTCGGTGGGCATCGTCTCGATCCCGCCGGCATCGGCGTCGAGCGCTCGCTTGGCGAGTCCGACGGCCGCCGCGTCGACATCGGCGGCGAACGAGCCGGTTGTCTCACCGTCGGCAAACAGCAGGATGCGGGCACCCGCAGGGATGCGCGCATCCGTCGACGCGATGACGGTGACGAGGCAGCATGCGCGTTCACCCTCGAGCGCGGTGCGCAGGGCGTCCGCGGTCGCCACCGCGTGTTCGGCCGGCTCGATGAAGAGCTCCATGGCGCCGTTGCAGCCGAGGCCGTAGCCCCACACCTCGTCGCCGTCGGCGGTCAGATCGAAGAGCTCGAGACGGGGCTTCCCGGAGGTCATCACCGCCTTGCCGATCCGCTCGACGTCGCCCTCGAGGCAGCCGCCCGAGACGTTGCCGACGGTGGCACCGCTCTCCGCAACGAGCAGGCGGGCGCCGGGCCGGCGGTACGTGGATCCGCGCACGCTCACGATCGTCGCCAGCGCCATCGGCTCACCGCGCGCGTGAAGGGAGGAGATGGCGGTCAGCACGGCACTGATCTCGCTCACGCCGCCCATGTTGACCCCTCGGCGGGTGGCGCGCAATCATTAGCACCTATCGCCCGCGGGGATTCCAGCCCCGCGTCCGAGCGCATCCGCACGGGCCGCGCCTTGGGCGCGGCGGAAGGAGGCTGCCGGTGGCTCAACCCCTGGCCATCAACGTGAACGGCGCGGCGCGGAGCCTGGAGGTGGAGCCCCGGAGATTGCTCGTTCAGGTCCTTCGCGAGGACCTGGATCTCACCGGCACCCACATCGGCTGCGATACGACGCAGTGTGGCTCCTGTACGGTGCTCGTCGACGGGCGGGCGGTGAAGAGCTGCACCGTGCTGGCCCTCCAGGCCAATGGCGCAGCGATCACGACGATCGAGGGCATCGGGAGCGACGGCGCGCTCCACCCGCTGCAGGCCGCTTTCTGGGAGAACCATGGCCTCCAGTGCGGCTTTTGCACCCCGGGCATGATCATGGCGGCCGTCGACCTGCTCGCGAGCAACCCCGATCCGACGGACGCGCAGATCCGGCACGCGATCGAGGGCAACTACTGCCGCTGCACCGGGTACCAGAACATCGTGACGGCGATCCGTGAGGCGGCTCGCGTCATGCGCCAGGCGGGGACCGTGACGATCCCGATCGAGGGTGGCGCCCCGGCCGGCGTCACCGACGCGGCAAGCTGAGCGAGGAGGCGGTCATGGCAGTCGCAACTGCGTTCGGAGCCGCGCTGAAGCGCACCGAGGACCCGCGCTTCATCACCGGTGCCGGCAATTACCTCGACGACATCAAGCTGACGGGCATGACCCACGCGGTTGTGGTCCGCCCGCCATACGCCCACGCCCGGATCAAGAAGATCGACGCGAGCGCCGCGGCCGCCATGCCCGGCGTGCTGGGCGTCTTCACAGGGAAGGACATGGAGGCGGTCAATCCGCTGCCATGCGCATGGGCGGCGGGCGGCGTCCAGAACAATGTCAACACGCCGCGCGTGCTCGCCATCGACACCGTGCGATGGACGGGTGACGGGGTCGCGGTCGTCATCGCCGAAACCCGCGAACAGGCGGAGGACGCCGCGCAAGCGGTCGACGTCGACTACGAACCGCTGCCGGCGGTCGTCGACGCCGAGCAGGCGCTGGCCGACGGCGCCCCGCAGCTCCACGAGAACGCTCCGCACAACCTCGTCATGCACTGGGAGGTCGGGGACGCGGAGGCGACCGCGGCCGCCATCGACGGCGCTGAGGTCGTCGCCCGGCAGCGGATCGTGAACCAGCGGCTCATCCCCAACGCGATGGAGACACGCGGGGCGATCGGGCGGTACGACCCGGGGACCGAGGAGTACACGATCTGGATGACGAGCCAGGCGCCGCACGTCATGCGCCTGCTGCTCACCGCTTTCGTGCTCGGCATCCCGGAGCACAAGCTGCGCTGCATCAGCCCGGACGTCGGCGGAGGCTTCGGCAGCAAGATCTTCTGCTACGCGGACATGGCGATGGTGGCCTGGTGCAGCAAGCGGATCGGCCGCCCGGTGAAGTGGGTCGAGACGCGGCGCGAGAATTACCAGTCGACGACCCACGGCCGCGACCACATCACGGAGCTCGAGATCGCCGGCGACCGGGAGGGCAAGGTCAGCGCGCTGCGCGTGAAGACGACCGCCAACCTGGGGGCCTACCTGTCGACGATCGCGCCGGGCATCCCGACGACGCTCTACGGGCGACTTCTGTCGGGGGTCTACGCGATCCCGAACATCGCCTGCGCGGTGGACGGGGTCTACACGAACACGGCAATGGTCGACGCCTACCGGGGCGCTGGCCGCCCGGAGGCGAACTTCGTCATCGAGCGCGCCATGGACCTGTTCGCCGATGAGATCGGCATGGACCCGGCCGAGGTACGGCGCCGGAACTTCATTCCCCCCGACGCATTTCCCTACGAGCCGGCCGGCGGGCTCCTGCGGAACGTCGCCGGGACGCTGGCCTACGACTCGGGCAACTACGCCCCAACGCTCGAGCGGGCGCTCGAAATGATCGGCTACGCGGAGATCGAGTCCCGCCGCACCGACGCGCGATCGCGGGGCAAGCACCTGGGCGTCGGCATCAGCACCTACATCGAGGTCTGCGGCGTCGCGCCTTCGAAGTGGATCGGCCTCCCCGGAGAGGGTTGGGGGGCCGGCCTCTGGGAGTCGGCGAACATTCGCGTCCACCTCACCGGCAAGGTCGTCGTCACGACCGGGAGCCAGAGCCACGGGCAGGGCCACGAGACGACGATGGCCCAGATCGTGGCCGAGGAGCTCGGGGTCCCGGTGAGCGACGTCGGAGTCGAGCACTCGGACACGTCGGGCACGCCGTTCGGCTACGGCACCTACGGCAGCCGCTCGGCGTCGGTGGGCGGCATGGCGGCCTGGAAGGCCGCGCAGAAGATCAAGGAGAAGGCCGGGCGGCTGGCGGCGCACATGCTCGAGGCGAACCCGGACGACGTCGAGTACGTCGACGGCACGCTCCGCGTGAAGGGGTCGCCGGATCAGTCGAAGACGATCGCCGAGGTCGCGCTCGCGGCATCGGTCGGCTACGACCTCCCCGAGGGGATGGAGCCGTTCCTCGACGAGACCGCCTACTACGACCCGCCGAACTGCACGTACCCGTTCGGCACCCACGTCGCGGCGGTTGAGGTCGACGACGAGACCGGCAAGGTCGACGTCGTGCAGTATGTCGGCGTCGACGACGTGGGCAGGAAGATCAACCCGCTCATCGTCGACGGTCAGCTTGTCGGCGGCATCGTCCAGGGCATCGGCCAGGCACTCTGGGAGGGCGCCGAGTACGACGCCGAGGGTCAGCTGCTCACCGGCAGCATGATGGACTACGCGCTCCCGAGAGCCAGCTGGCTCCCGACCTTCGAGCTCGACGAAACGGTGACGCCCTCCCCGGTGAACCCGCTCGGGGTCAAGGGTGCCGGCGAGGCGGGCACGATCGGGTCGGCAGCGGCGATCGTGAACGCGGTCGTGGATGCGCTCAGCCCGCTCGGGATCCGCCATATCGATATGCCGCTCACCCCGCAGCGCGTGTGGCGTGCCATGCGCGCCGCGGAGGGCAACGGCTCCAGCAACGGGGAGGTGCCCGCATGATCCCGGCAGCCTTCGACTACGCGAGACCGGCCAGCGTCGACGAGGCGCTCAAGCTCGTGGCCGCGAACCCCGAGGCGAAGGTCCTCGCCGGCGGCCAGTCCCTCATCCCGCTCATGAAGTTCCGCCTGTCGACGCCGCCGATGCTCATCGACCTCGGCGGGGTCGAGGAGTTGACCCAGATCAGGCGGACCGACGACGGGTGGCGGGTCGGAGCCCTCACCACGTATCGGCAGATCCTCGACGACGCCGAGCTGTGCACCGCCTACCCGCTGCTCGCCGAGGCGGTGGACGGGATCGCGGACGCGCAGGTCCGCAACCGGGGCACGGTCGGCGGCTCGATCGCCCACTGCGACCCGTCGTCGGATCTCCCGGCGGTGGCCCTCGCGCTCGACGCGACCGTCGAGCTCCGCTCCGCGAGTGGCGAAAGACGGATTGCCGTTGCCGACTTCCTGCGGGGTCCGTTCGAGACCCATCTCGCCCCTGACGAGATCGTGGTCGCGATCGATATCCCGCACCTCCCGAGAGGGGCGGGCACCGCGTGGCTGGCGCTCGAACAGGCCGCCTCCGGCTACTCGATAGTGGGCGTGGCGGCGGTGCTGGCCGACGTGCACGGGGTCTACGGCAGCGCGAAGCTGAATCACCTGCGGGTCGCGATCACCGGAATCGGCGACCACCCGTACCGTGCAACGGCCGTCGAGGCCGCCCTCGAGGGCACCGACTGCAACGCCGCCGATGTCGCCGGCGCCGCTTCGAAGGCCTGCGAGGGCCAGGCGGTGATGTCGGACATCCACGCCGATGCGGAGTACCGCACCGCGCTGGCATCTGTCTACGTGCGACGGGCGCTCGAGCGCGCCCGGGCACGGGCCGGCTGAGACTGGGCGCGGACGCGGGATGGAATCGGCGCAGCCTGCCTCCGCCGAGGAGCTGGCCGGCCTCCTCGGCGCGCAGGGCTACGTCGCCGACCGGGCCCTCGCCACCGCCACCTTTCTCGCCCTGCGGCTCGAGCGTCCGCTTCTCCTGGAGGGGGAGGCCGGCGTCGGGAAGACGGAGCTCGCCCGCTCGCTGGCCACCGCCCTCGGCTCACGCCTGATCCGGCTGCAGTGCTACGAGGGGCTCGACGTCAGCACCGCGGTCTACGAGTGGAACTACCCGCGCCAGATGCTCGAGATCCGGCTCATGGAGGCGCGGGGGGAGGGCCGCGAGGCCACGGCGCGCGACATCTTCGGGCCCGAGTTCCTTATCCGGCGCCCGCTTCTCCAGGCGCTCGATGCGAGCGGGGACCCGGCCGCCGAGCCCCCGCTGCTGCTCATCGACGAGATCGACCGCGCAGACGCCGAGTTCGAGGCCTACCTCCTCGAGCTGCTCAGCGACTTCGCGATCACCATCCCCGAGGTCGGCACGCTCAGCGCCGCCCGGCCGCCGCGCGTCGTCCTGACGAGCAACCGGACCCGCGACGTCCACGACGCGCTGAAGCGCCGATGCCTCTATCACTGGATCGACTACCCGCAGGCGGAGCGAGAGCTGGAGATCGTGCACACCCGGCTGCCGGACGTGCCTGACCGCCTCGCCCGGCAGGTCGTGGCGTTCATCGGCCGGCTCAGAACCGCTGACCTCACGAAGCTGCCGGGGGTGGCCGAGACGCTGGACTGGGCCGCGGCCCTCGTGGCGCTCGGCGCGGCCGAGCTGACTGGCGAGCTCATCGACGAGACGATCGGGGTCGTCCTCAAGTACGAGGAGGACGTGCACGGGGTACGCGGTGAGCGCGGACGCGCGTACCTCGACGAGGTTCGCACCCGTGCGTGAGCCGTTGCCCGAGGTCCGGATCGACGGTCCGACGCTGCTGCAGGTCGTCGTCGGCTTCGGCCGTGAGCTGCGGGCGGTCGGGCTCTCCGGCGACCTCGTCTCGGCCATGGACTTCGCCCGGGCGCTGACCATCATCGACATCGGCGAGCGCGACGAGGTCCGCGCCGCGGGTGCCGCCTGCTTCGTGCGGCGTCGGGAGGAGCTCCCCGCGTACCACGAGACCTTCAACCGCTACTGGCGCCTCGGCGTCCTCGCGGTCGGGCGGACGGAGCGCGCCCGGCGTGCCCGGCGCGTCGCGGTCGCGGGGGGCAACGCGCCGGAAGGGGCCGAGGCGGACGGCTCCGACGCCGAGCTCGTGCGGCGCGTCGGCTGGTCCGACGCCGAGCTGCTCCGGCATAGATCCTTCGCCGCGATGACGGATGCGGAGCTGCGCGACGCGGAGCGGATGGTCGCCGCGCTGCAGCCGCGGCTTGCCACGCGCCGGACACGACGCACGAAGCGGCACCCGCACGGTCGCCGGCTGGCACCGCGCGCCATGCTCCGCGACAGCCTGGCCACCGAGGGCGAGACGTTGCGCTGGGTCTGGCGACGGCAGCTGACCCGGCCGCGGCCGATCGTGGCCCTCGTCGACATCAGCGGCTCCATGGACCGTCACGCGCGGCTGCTCCTGCGCTTCGTCCATGCCCTGGCGCGGACGGCGTCGCGCACTGAGGCGTTCGTCTTCGGGACGCGGCTCGCGCGCATCACCCGCCTCCTCGACGAGCGCGACCCAGATGCCGCTCTGCGGCGGATCGCCGAGGAGGCGACGTTCGGGGCAGGCGGCACCCGCATCGGCGAGGCGTTCCACACGTTCAACAGGGTGTGGGCCCGGCGCGTCCTGCCCGGCAGTGGCGTGGTCATCGTCCTCTCCGACGGCTGGGACCACGGAAAGCCGGAGCTCATCGGTGCCGAGACGGCGCGGCTGGCTCGCCGCTGCCACGAGCTGATCTGGCTGAATCCGCTCGCGTCGTCCCCCGACTACGAGCCGCTGGCCAGCGGGATGGCCGCCGCGCTGCCGTTCGTCCACCGCTTCCTGCCGGCGGGCGACATCGCCAGCCTCGAGGCCCTCGGCAGGGTCCTCGCCAAGGGAGCGAACGCGTGAGGGAGCTGCTGCCGACCCTCGCCGAATGGCGCCGTGACGGCGGCGGTGTGGGCCGCGCGGTGCTCATCCGTGCCTTCGCGTCCGCTCCGAGGCGGCCGGGCGCCGTGCTCCTCGCCGATGACGGGGAGCGGATCGCGGGGTCGGTGAGCGGCGGATGCGTGGAGGGCGCCGCCGCCGGCGAGGTGCGCCGGGCGCGGCGCGACGGCGTGAGCCGAGTGGTCCGCTACGGCATCAGCGACGAGGTGGCCTGGGACGTGGGGCTCGCCTGCGGTGGGGTCATTGACGTGCTCATCGAGCCCGACGTGCGCCCCGAGGTGGTCGACGCGGCCACCGACGTCGCATCCGGGCGCCCGAGTGCCGTGATCGTGGCGCTGCCGTCCGACGCCCCCGGCGATGAGCCCGGTCCTCACCCGACCGGCGCCGGGCAACCGCCCGGTGAGATCGTGCGCGTCGACGCCGGCGCCGCGGCACCCGACGGCCTCACCGAGACGGTGACCGAGGCGCTGCGCGATGGAACGGCCAGCGTCGCCCGTGGGACGAGTGGCAGGCAGTGGTTCATCGAGCCCTTTTCGCTCGCCCCGCGGCTGATCGTCGTCGGCGCCGTCCACATTGGGATGGCGCTCGTCCGGCTCGCAGGGGAGCTCGGCTATCACACGATCGTCGTCGACCGCCGCGCGACGTTCGCCTCAGCTGACCGCACGGCAGATGCCGACGAGGTCATCGTCGCCTGGCCGGAGGACGCGTTCAAGCGCATGGGACTGGGGCCCGACGACGCGGTCGCCGTGCTCAGCCACGACGAGAAGCTCGACGAGCCGGCGATCGTCGCCGCGCTCCACGCCGGCTGTCGATACGTGGGCGCCATCGGCTCACGCAAGACCCAGGCCAACCGCAGGGAGCGCCTGCTGGCCGCGGGCCTCACTGCCTCCGAGCTCGACCGTCTGCGCGGCCCGATCGGGCTCGACCTCGGCGGAACGACACCGGCCGAGGTCGCGCTGGCCGTGCTCGCCGAAGTCGTCGCCGAGCGGCGAGGCGGAACCGGGAGCATGATGTCGGGGACGACCGGATAAGGAGCGGGCATGGACTTCTCGGGTAGCGTGACGATCGCGGCCGCGCGCGACGCGGTGTGGGACTTCGTGAGCGATCCCGCCAGGATGGGCGGCTGCGGCCCCGGGGTGGAGTCCGTCGAGGTGCATGACGACGGAAGCTTCACCGCGGTCGCAAAGGTCGGGTTCGGCGCGATCAGCGCCCGCTTCAAGGTTGACGCGGAGTTCACCGACCGGACCGGACCGGACCATGCCGCGGTCCACGCGCATGGCAAGGCGCCGGGGAGCGCCGTGGACGGCGACGCGCGGATGACCCTCCGCGACGGCGACGAGGCAGGCACGACGATCATGGACTGGACCGCCGACGTTCAGATCTCCGGCATGATCGCGAGCCTCGGCGCCCGCCTGGTGCGCGGAACGGCGGAGAAGCTGATCGGCAAGACCTTCACCTGCGTGAAAGCGACGCTCGAGACCTAGGCCTCCGCCTTCGCCAGGAACGCCTCCGGATCGCGCCTGAAGCGGGAGCGACAGCCGACCGAGCAGAAGGCATAGACGATCCCGTCGTGTTCGGCGATGTGGCGCGCGTCATCGCGGTCGACCGTCATCCCGCACACCGGATCGAGGAGCACGATCTCCCCCTCCTCGCCAGGGGTCGTCTCCTGCGGGGCCGATGCCTCCGCCCCGGCGGCGCCCGCCCGACCGCGGCGCACCATGATCAGCTCGGCCAGGATCGAGACCGCGACCTCCTCGGGCGTGGTGGCTCCCAGGTCGAGCCCGGCCGGGGCACGCATCGCGGCGACCCGATCCGGCGGTAACCCCTCCTCCGCCAGCCAGCTGCGGACGGCCCTGGCCCGGGTGGGACTGGCGATGAGCGCTACGTACGCCCCGTCGTCGCGACGCAGCGCGGCCGCCAGCGCCTCCTCGTCCCACTGCCCCTGGGACGCGACCACGATGTACGGGGCGCTGCCCGCATCGAGCGTGGCCAGGTTGGCATCGGGCAGGAGCTCGATCCCGTCCGGGATGGCGTGCGGATCGGTGAGCGGATCGACCAGCGAGGCCCGATAGCCCATGGCGTTCCCCAGCTGGACCAGCGCCTGGGCGATCGGGGTCGCGCCGGCCACGAGCAATCGTCGTTGCGGCACGTGCGGCTCCACGTAAATCTCCAGCGTCCCGCCCGAGTGGCAGGTCATCACATACTCAACCGCGCCCTCGGCGCGCGGCCCGGAGGCTTCCCGCCCCGGATCGGCCGAGAGTCGCAGCAGGCGCGGCTCCTCGGTCTGCAGCGAGCGGAGCGCCTCTCGGATGACGATCGGCTGCGCGCAGCTGCCACCGACCCAGCCCTCGATCGAGCCGTCGCGGTGGATGATTCCCCTGGCGCCGGGGCGCGCCGAGGTGGGCCGCTGCACGGCCACCACGGTGGCCACCGCGAACGGCTCCCCGGCGGCGCTCAGCTCGGCGGCTCGCGCGAAGAGGTCAACGCCTACGTCGCCACCCCCTTCTCGTGGAGGATCTTCCAGACCTTCCAAGGCGTGATCGGGATGTCGATGTTGCGCACCCCGAGATGCCAGAGCGCGTCGACCACCGCGTTCGCGATGGCCGGCGGCGCGCCGACGGTCGCCGACTCGCCGACGCCCTTCGCGCCGAGCGGATGGTGCGGCGACGGGGTGACCGTCTTGTCCGTCTCCCAGGCGGGCGTCTCGAGCGCCGTCGGCAGCAGGTAGTCCATGAAGGTGCCCGCCAGGTTGTTGCCGTTCTCGTCGTACGTGATCTGCTCGTAGAGGGCCGGGGCCAGCCCCATCGTGAGCCCCCCGTGGATCTGCCCGTCCACGATCATCGGGTTGATGATGTTGCCGCAGTCATCCACCGCCACGAAGCGGCGGACCTTGACCTCGCCGGTCCCGCGGTCGATGTCCACGACGCAGATGTACGAGCCGAACGGGAAGGTCAGGTTCGGCGGGTCGTAGTAGTCGACCGCCTCGAGCCCGGCCTCCATCCCCTGTGGGTGGTTCGTGTAGGCCGCGAATGCGATCTCGCCGATCGTCTTGGCCTGGTCGGGCGATCCCTTCACGAAGAACTTGCCGTTCTCCCACTCGAGGTCGTCCTCGTTCGCCTCCAGGAGGTGCGCGGCGATCTTCTTTGCCTTGTCCCGGATCTTGCGGGCGGCCATGGCCGTCGCCGCCCCGGCGACGGGCGTTGAGCGAGAGGCGTAGGTGCCCAGGCCGTAGGGTGCCGTGTCGGTGTCACCGTACTCGATGGTGATGTCATTGGCCGGAATGCCGAGCTCCTCGGCGATGATCTGGGCGAACGTCGTCTCGTGTCCCTGGCCCTGGGTCTGGACGCCAATCCGGGCAATCGCCGAGCCGGTGGGATGGACACGGATCTCACAGCTGTCGAACATCTTGATGCCCAGGATGTCGAAGGTATGCGAGGGGCCGGCCCCCACGATCTCGGTGAACGAGCTGATCCCGATCCCCATCAGTTCGCCGCGCTCGCGTTTCTCGGCCTGCTCCCTGCGCAGGTCGTCGTAGCCGATCATCTCCATGGCGCGGCGCAGCGCGGGCTCGTAGTTGCCCGAGTCGTACTCCCAGCCGGTTGCCGTGTGGTACGGGAACTGCTCCGGCTGGATGAAGTTCCGCATCCGGAATTCGGCAGGGTCGATCCCCATCTCATGCGCCACGATGTCGGTCATCCGCTCGATGGCGTGGACCGCCTCAGTGACGCGGAACGAGCAGCGGTAGGCGACCCCGCCCGGCGGCTTGTTCGTGTACACGCCGTCGACCTCGACGAACGCGTTCGCCAGGTCATACGAGCCGGTGATCACGTTGAACATGCCGGCCGGGAACTTCGACGGGTTGGCGGCCGCATCGGCCGATCCATGATCGGCGAGGGTCTTCACCTTCAGCGCCGTGAGCGTGCCGTCCTTGCTCGCCCCCAGCTCGACATGCATGTGGTAGTCGCGGGCGAACGAATCGGCCTGGAGGTTCTCCGAGCGATCCTCGATCCACTTCACGGGGTGGCCGGTGGTCAGCGAGGCCACCACCGCCAGGACGTAGCCGGGGTAGACCGGGACCTTGCCACCGAATCCTCCGCCGATGTCGTGGGTCTTGATCCGAATCTTGTGCTCCGGGATCTTCGAGACGAGGCTGAAGACGGTGCGGATGGCGTGCGGTGCCTGGCTGGTCATGTGGACGGTCAGGTGCTCGCGCACCGGGTCCCAGTCGGCGACGCAGCCGCAGGTCTCGATGGAGGCCACGTGGATGCGGGGGATGTAGATGTCCTCCTCGACGCGGACGTCGGCCTTGTCGAGGGCGGCATCCGTCGCGTCGCGGTCGCCGGACTCCCAGTGCCAGATGTGGTTCGACTTCTTTTCCTTGTCCGGGCGAACGAGCGGCGAATCAGCTTCCATGGCCTTGAACGGGTCGAGCACCACTGGCAGCGGCTCGTAGTCGACCTCGACGGCGGCGGCCCCGTCGGCCGCGTGATAGCGGCTGTCGGCGATGACCGCCGCGACCTCCTGGGATGCGTACACCACGTGGTCGGTGGGCAGCACCATCTGGGTGTCGGACATCAGCGTTGGCATCCAGTGCAGACCGGCCTTCTCGAGATCGGCGCCGGTGATCACGGCCAGGACGCCTGGGATGGCGAGAGCGGCCGAGCTGTCGATGCTCTTGATCTTTGCGTGCGCGTACGGGCTGCGGACGATGTCCATCCACAGCATGCCCGGCAGGACGAGGTCGTCGATGTACTCCCCCTTGCCGCGGATGAAGCGGGCGTCCTCCTTGCGCTTCATGGAGTGGCCCATCCCCGAGACCTCGGGGCTGGTATGGGTCTGGATCTCGGCCATCTCGCTCAGCCCTCCGCCGGTGCTGCGGCGGCCCGCATCTCAGCGGCGGCCTGCTGCACGGCCTTCACGATGTTCACGTACCCCGTGCACCGGCACAGGTTCCCGCTGATCCCCTCGCGGATCTCCGCCTCGGTCGGGTCGGGATTCCGCTCGAGGAGCCAGGAGGCCTGCATGATCATGCCGGGGGTGCAGAACCCGCATTGCAGTCCGTGCTGATCCCAGAACCCCTGCTGCAGCGGATGGAGCCCGTCGGCGGTGGCCATGCCCTCGATGGTCTGGACCGATGCGCCGTCGGCGGCGACGGCCAGCATCGTGCACGACTTCGTGCTGCGCCCGTTGACGATCACGGTGCAGGCTCCGCAGTTGCTCGTGTCACAGCCAATGTGGGTGCCGGTCATGCCCAGCGTGTCGCGCAGGAAATGCACGAGGAGGAGCCTCGCCTCGACGTCGGCCTCGCGCTCCTCCCCGTTGACGTTGACGCGGATGTGGTGGGTGCTCATCTGCTCGTCTCCCGTCTCTAGGCTGCCGCGCGCGCGAGCGCGCGGCGGAGGGCGCGTGCCGTGAGCTCTGCGACCATCGCCCGCTTGTAATCGGCGGGGCCATGCGCGTCGCTCGCCGGTTGACTCTGGGCCGACGCGGCCGCGGCGACGCGGCCGACGAGGTCGTCATCGGGCGCGGCGCCGGCGAGCAGGCCCTCGGCATCCGTCGCGGCGAACGGAACGTCGGCGACCGCGGTGAGCCCGATCCCCGCCCGGTCGATCTTGCCGTCTGGCCGAAGGCTCAACTGGACGGCAACGCCCACGCTCGAGAAGTCGCCGGCGCGACGCTCGATGTTCTCGTAGGCCCCGCCGCTGCGCGCGGGCGGGACCCCGAACCGGATCTCAGTGACGATCTCGGTCGGCTCGCAGGCCGTGGTGAAGACGTCGATGAAGAACTCCCGCGCCGGGATGTCTCGCTCGGCATCGGCACTGCGGGCGTGGACGACCGCCGAGGTCGCGACGAGCACCGCCGGCCAGTCCGCTGCGGGGTCGGCGTGAACGATCGAGCCGCCCATCGTCCCCCAGTTGCGGACCTGCGGGTCGCCGATTCCGCTCGCCGCCTCGCGGAGCAGCGGGTATCGGGCGGCCACGATCGGGTCCTCGAGGATCGTGCGATGGGTGGTCATGGCGCCGATGTGGAGCCATTCGTCGTCCTCGCGGATCCCGTCGAGCCCCTTGATCCCCCCGAGGTCGATGAGGAGGGCGGGTTGCGCGAGCCGGAACCTCATCAGCGGCAACAGGCTCATGCCACCGGCCAGGACCTTCGCCTCTCCCTCCCGTTCGTGGAGCGCTCGGAGCGCCGCGTCGAGGTCAGCCGGCCGCGCATAGTCGAATTCGGGTGGGATCATCGCGCCATCCGTCCTTCCTTCCAGCAAATGCTGCAGCAGGGGAAGCCCGTCGGTCGGCCCGACGGGCCAGACGTGACTCTGTGGTGCGACAGGAAGAGCTCGGAGGAGGCGCCCGGTGGACGGCCGGAGCCGGCTCGCAGGCGCCTTCTGGGCACCTGCCGAGAGCCTACCCCTCGCCCATCGGCGGGTCAAGAAAACCGGCGCCCATGGCCAGTCCAATGGCCGCGTCGGCGTCGAGGGCGCGTCCCAACGCAAGCGCTGCCTCAACCGCCTCGTCGCCAATCGCGGCGCGGGCGGCATCCTCCGGTTCGCCGAGCATCATCGTGGCACGCGGCGGTCCGCCACCGATCCGCTTGCGCAGGGCCTCCGCGGCGCCGTACAGCCGCATCCCCAGCGCGGGATCGCCGTCCTCCACCTCGATGGCCGCGAAGAGGTACAGCACGCCCACGGTGATGCCGAGGTTGCGCGCCTCACGGAGAACCTCCAACGAGCCGGTCAGGACCCGACGGGCTTCGCTGTACTCGCCGCGCATGCGATGCACCTGCGCAAGGCCGATCCGGATGTCGGCCGCACGCAGCGTGTCGTTGGCAACCATGCCCATCGATTCGCGCATGTAGGGTTCGGCAGCGTCCGGGTTCCCGAGCATGAGCTCGGTCCAGCCCAGGAGGTCCGTTGCCTCGCGCTGGCCCACGCCGTCACCGACCGCCACGAAGCCACCGAGCGCCTCCCGAAACATGTCGCGGCCCTTTGCCACGTCGCCGAGGGTCACGTGGGAGAAGGCGAGGTTGTAGGTCGCCCAGGCAATCCCCGGAGCATCGCCGAGAAGCCGGTAGATGGCCAGGCTCCGCTCGTACGGAGTGCGAGTGCCGGCATAGTCCTCGCGCCAGTACGCGATCGACCCCTGCGCGATGAGGGCGCGCGCGCGCGTCGCCGTCGGCTCATCGGATAGACCGAGCACTTGCTCGATCCACCACGCGCCCTCCTCCAGCAGGCCCTGCCGCTGCCAGTAGCGCCAGATGGCCGCCACGATCCGCTGCGCCGGCTCGGCGAGGCTGGTGGCGATGGCCCAACGCAGCGCGGCACGGACGTTGTCGTAGTCCGCCTCGAGCCGCGCGAAGGTGCCGTCGTCCTCCGCCTGGGAGAGACGCGGCTCGGCGCCCTCCGCCCGCTCCAGGACCAGGTCCAGCAGCTGCTTCTGCGCATCGTCGGCATCGCCAATCTCGGCGAGCCGTTCCAGGCCGAATTCGCGAATCGTCTCGAGCATCGTGAACCGTGGCTCGCCGAGGACATCCGCCTCCTGCAGGAGGCTCTTGTCGATGAGCGACTCCAGCGCGCCGAGGGCGTGGCCACCCACCAGGCGCTCGGCGGTGCCCACGTCGCAGCCTCCCGCGCACACGCTCAGCCGGCGAAACGCCCGGGCCTCGGCTGCGTCCAGGAGCTCGTAGCTCCAGGCGATCGCTCCACGCAGCGAGCGCTGACGGGGCGGCAGGTTGGCCGCGGTCGTGGCCAGCAGGTCGAGGCTGGCGCCGAGGCGCGCCAGGATCGCGCCCGGCGTGAGCACCTTGACGCGAGCCGCCGCCAGCTCGATTGCCAGCGGCTGACCATCGAGCCGGGTCGTGATCTCCACCACCGCGCCCGCATTGCTTTCGTCGAGGGCAAACGTCGGGCGCGTCGCCTGGGCGCGTGCGACGAAGAGGGCCACCGCCTCGTAGTGACTCAGGTCTGCAAGCGACAGGGCTGAATCCGCCCCGGGCACCGAGAGCGGTGGGATCGGGAACTCCTGCTCCCCGTAGAGGCGCAGGGGAATGCGGCTGGTCGCCAGCACCTTCAGGCGCGGCGCGGCGGTCATGAGCGAGTCCACGGTGGTGGCCGCTCCCGGCAGGATCTGCTCGAGGTTGTCGAGCACCAGGAGCAGCTCTCGCCCTGCCAGCTCTCGCTGCAGCACGCTGAGCGGCGGCTCATCGCCGCCTCGCAGCTCGAGAGCCGATGCGATCGCGGAGGGCAACAGCTCCGTCTCCCGGATCACGTCCAGAGGGACGAAGAACGCGCCATCCGGCGTCCGGTCCGCGAGATCGGCGGCCACCCGCAGGGCAAGGCGGGTCTTGCCCGCCCCACCCGGGCCCAGCAGCGACACCAGTCGGTTCGGGCCGAGCAGCTCGGTGACGGCAGCCACGACCTCCTCGCGACCGATGAAGCTGGTGGCACTGCCCGGCAGGTTGCCCGGACGCCTGGCCCGCAGCGGGGGGAACTCTGCATCCAGCCCGGGGATCACCAGCTGCGAGACCTTCTCGGGCTCGTCGAGGTCCTTCAGGCGATGCTCCCCGAGGGCGCGCAGCATCACGCCCGGCGGCAGCCCACGCGAGACGAGCGCCGCCGTTGCAGCTGAGAGGAGAACCTGGCCGCCGTGGCCGGCGGCGGCGATCCGTGCCGCCCGGTGCACGTCCATCCCCACGTAGTTGTCGCCTCCGAGGCGCCCCTCACCGGTGTGCAGCCCCATCCGCACGCGGACCCGCTCTCCATCCTTCCAGGGATGACCCGCCAGCTCGAGCTGTGCCTGGACCGCGGCTCGCGTCGCGTCGACCGGCGAGTGGAACACCGCGAAGAAGGCATCCCCCTCGGTGCTGACCTCAACACCGTCGTTGACGGCGATCGCGCGCCGCAGGATGGCGGCGTGCCCCTCGAGCAGCTCCCCGTACGCGTCACCCAGGCGAGCGAGCATGCGCGTCGAGCCCTCGATGTCGGTGAACCAGAAGGTCAGGGTGCCGGTCGGCAGCGAACGGTCGGGGTCCGCCATGCGCCGATGCTAGCGCTCGAGTGCGCGTGGCACCATGGCGCCATGCGCCTGGATCGGTCCATCCGCGTCGTCGACGCCCATGCGGGTGGCGAGCCCGGACGGGTGATCATCGGCGGCGTCCACGACGTGCCGGGGGACACGATGCTCGCGAAGCGCGATCACCTGGCAGCCGAGGGGGATCGGCTCAGGCGACTCGTCCTGCGCGAGCCGCGCGGCTACCCGGCCCTGTGCGCCAACCTCGTCCTGCCACCCACGACGGCGGAGGCCGATGCGGGCTTCGTGATCATGGAGCAGGCCGAATACCCGGCCATGTCAGGCTCGAATACGATCTGCACCGCCACCGTGCTCATCAGCGAGGGGCTGGTGCCCGTCAGCGAGCCGGTCACCGAGCTGGTGCTGGAGGCCCCTGCGGGCCTCATCCGGGTCCGAGCCGAGGTGCGTGACGGCCTGGCCCGTTCGATCACCTTCGAGAACGTGCCCGCCTTCGCCGTCCACCTCGACGCGCGGGTGGAGGTCCCCGGCCTGGGCACGGTGACCGTGGACGTGGCCTGGGGCGGGATGTTCTATGCCCTGACCGATGCGGCCGCGCTCGGCCTGTCGCTGACCCCCGACGCTGGAAGAGACCTCGTGCGGGTGGGCGAGATGGTAAAGGCCGCTGCCCGCGAGCAGCTCCCGGTCGTGCACCCCACGCTGCCCACGGTCGCCGGGATCAGCATCATCGAGCTCACTGGACCGCCGACCGTACCGGGCGCGCATGGCCGCAACACGGTGGTCGTCTCGTCCGGCACGCTCGACTGGTCGCGTCCCTCCTCGTTCACCGGTGTCCTGGATCGCTCGCCCTGCGGCACCGGGACGTGCGCGCGGATGGCCGTGCTCCACGCCCGCGGCGAGCTGGCGCTCGAGACCGACTACGTCCACGAGGGGATCCTGGGCACGACCTGGACCGGGCGCCTGCTCCGCGAGACCCGGGTCGGCGACCGCGCGGCGGTCGTGCCGCAGCTCACTGGATCGGCCTGGATCACAGGCCGCGCCGAGCTCGTCGTCGATGAGAACGACCCGTTCGACTCCGGGTTCACGGTCGGCGACCTGTGGGGCCTGTCCAGCTAGCCTTCGGCGACCCGGTCCTCGATCTCCCAGGCATGGTCGAGCGCATGCCACGCGGCGCGGCGCACGAAGAAGCGAGGCGGCCAGCGCTTCGCCACCCTGCTCGGGTTCGACGGCTCCTCATCGCGAGCGCGCGCGGCCAGCACCTCGAGCACGAATTCACGGGAATCCACGCCAGCGGGCGGGCGGCGCGACCCGAGCTTCGAGAGGTAGGCGATCTCCGCATCGGCCACGTGGTCCACGATCTTCGCCAGGCTGCGGCCTCCACCGCGCGGGCCGGTGGCGAGCTCCTTCCCCTCGGCGGCGCGAGCCGCCGCGTTCAGCGCGCTCCAGGCGGCGCTCAGCAGCGAGCCATGGCGCGCGACCGCGCGCTCGTCCATCGGCTCGAGGTCCGCCGTGGACCAGGCCGATGGCGCGCCGAAGTCCGTGGTGGCATCGCCCTCCAGGCGCTCGACCACGTCGAGGTCGGCGAGCGTCGAGGGAGGCTCGAACGCCGCTGCAGCACCGACGGCACGCGCATAGCGCGGCGCGTAGTCGAAGACCGCCTCGAGCGCATCCGCCTCCGCGCGCGCGTGACGTGACCAGCCGGGCCAGTCCACGGCGTTGGCGAAGGTGCGCTTGGCTCCGACCTCGAGGTAGACGGCGATCCGGCCCACGGGTCCGATCATGCCTCAGCAGCCCGGATCAGGCCACCCAGGCTCGGCCCACGCGGCGCACGATGTCGGCAACGACCGCCGGTGCGAGGGCAATGGCAGCCACCAGTCCCCACTCGGTCGCGTTGAGCGGCGAGGCGCGGAAGGCATCGGCGAGCGGCGGGACGAACGGGATCGCCGTCTGCAACGCAACCACCAGCAGTGCCGCAGCCGCCAGGAACGTGTTGCGCGGCAGCCGCAGGACCGATGTCGACAGGCTCCGGTTCGCGTTGGCGCGGACTACCTGTCCAACTGCCAGCGCGGTGTATGCGAACCACCGCGCATGGTCGGGGTCACCGCCACGCAGCTCGATGACGACGAGGGCCGCGACCGCGGTGAAGCCGCCCGCCAGCGCGATCCGACCCAGCAGGCCGCGGGACAGGAGCGGCTCGTCGCGGGGCCTGGGCGACCGATCCATGGCGCCGGGCTCCTCGGGCTCGCGCTCGAAGGCGACCGAGGTGGAAACGTCGATGAAGAGCTCCATCCACAGGATCTGGATGGGCAGCAGCGGCTGGCCGTAACCGGCCAGGGTCGCGATCAGGATGAAGCCGAGCAGCGCGACGTGGGTCGAGATGAGGAAGACGAGGCCCTTCTGGACGTTCTCCACGATCCGGCGGCCCTCCCGCAGGCCGTTCATCAGCGTCCCGAACGAGTCGTCGCCGAGAACGAGGTCCGCAGCCTCGCGCGCGACCTGCGTCCCGCTGCCCATCGCCACTGCGACGTCCGCCCGGTGCAGGGCCGGCGCGTCGTTCACGCCGTCACCGGTGACCGCCACGGTGCGTCCCGCGGCGCGGGCCGCCTCGACGAGCCTGAGCTTCTGCTCCGGCACGGCGCGGGCCACGATGCGCATTGCCGGCAGCTCCCGGCGCAGCCGATCCTGGTCCCAGGCGTCGAGCTCGGGGCCGGTGACGACGTGCGAGGTGTCGAGGCCCGCGGCGCTGGCGATGGCGGCGGCGGTCCGCGGGTGATCACCGGTGACGACCAGCACCTGGATGCCGGCCCGCTGCGCCATGGCCATGGCCGCCGGAACCTCGTCCCGCAGCGGATCGGCGAAGACGAGCAGCGCGCGTGGCTCCCAGCTCTCGCCAGCGGCGCGGCGGGCCAGCAGCAGCGTCCGCCCGCCCGCTGCCGACTCCTCGATGATCGCCGCATGCCACGCCTCGGCGTCCCCGCCGAAGAGCGTGTCGCACAGCTCCAGCACCGCCTCGGGGGCTCCCAGTGCGAGCTCCTCCCCGGCGGTCCGGGTGCGAGAGAACGGCTGGGTGTCGGACGCGCCGGATGCCGCCAGCAGCTCCCCGGGGTCGAGCGTCGGGACGACCCCCAGCGCGTCGCTCATGGCGGTGGCGAACGACCCCGCACGGCCGCCTGCGGCCACGTGCCAGGCGTCGTCCTCGGCGCGCAGAGCCTCGGCCACGAGCGCGTCGCGGGCGGGCCCCTCCATCGGTCCATCGCGGGTGATCACACCGGCGAGCTCGAGCCGCCCGCGCGTGATCGTCCCGGTCTTGTCGGTGAGGATCAGGTCAACCGCGCCGAGCGTCTCCTGGGCGTTCAGACGGCGGACGAGGACGTCGCGGCGCAGGAGCCGGTACGCGCCGAGGCCCAGGATCACGGCCAGCAGGACCGGCGGCTCCTCGGGAATGGCGGCGATGGCGGCGCTGATGCCGGCGAGCAGGTTCGCACCGGCCGGCTGACCGCGCAGGAAGCCCGCGCCGACGGTAATGACGATGAGGCCCACGGCCGCAACGAGCAGGATGCCGACGAGCCGATCCAGCTCCCGCTGGACCGGGGAGCGCCGGCGTTCGGTGGACGCCAGGCTGCCAGCAATCCGGCCCACCTCCGTCTGCCGCCCGGTCGCCACCACCACGCCGAGGGCGCGACCGCCCACCACCGAGGTGCCCGCGTAGCCCATGGATCGGCGGTCCGCCAGGGGGGCCGCCTGGGCATCCGGGCGGGCCGTCGCCGTTTCCGGCACCGACTCACCGGTGAGCGCGGCCGTGTTGACCTGCAACCCCTCCACCTCGAGGAGACGAAGGTCCGCCGGCACCACGTCGCCGGCGCGCAGCAGCACGACGTCGCCCGGCACGAGCGCCGCCGCCGGGATGTCGCGGGCGCTCCCGTCGCGGCGCACGCGCGCGACGGGGGCGGATGCGGCCCGCAGGGCGTCGAGGGCGCGCTCCGCGCGGAACTCGGTCGCGACGTCCGCGCCGACGATGGGGACGAGGCCCAGCAGGACCAGCACACCGTCCCTGACCTCGCCGAGGACGATGGCCAGGATTCCGGCCGCGGCCAGCAGCACGATGAATGGCTCGGTGGCCGCGTCCCACAGCATCCGCCACAGGGGAGGCACCTCGCGCGCCTCCAGCTCATTCGGGCCGGCGACCGCCAGGCGACGGCCGGCTTCCTCCTCCCCCAGGCCAGTCGCCGGGCTCACCCCCAGGGCGCTGGCGACGACCGTTGCATCCGTCGCGTGGGGCTGCTCAGGCGTCATGGGCCTCATGATCGGCCATTCGGCAGCGGACGGGATCGGCGCCGGAGTCGCCGGCGCCGATCACGCGGGGCTGCGGAGAGTGGCGTTCCGCTAGACCCTTCCCTTCGGCACCGTGTGCCAGTACGTCTTGTTGAAGACGATCTTGCCCAGGTGCCAGAAGCGGTTCGGCTTCGGCGGCCGCGGCGGATGCGTGTAGTCGAACTGGAGCAGCGTGCCCTTGCCGTCGCCCACCTCGAAGAAGCACATCACCCTGCCCTCGTAGGACGCGTGCTTGCCACTCGGCTCACGACCCTGCACCGCTGCGGCGACTCGCTCCGCCACAACGGGGGCCTCGAAGTGCGCGGTGGAGCCGGCCTTCGATAGCGGCAGGTCCGTGGCGTCGCCCAACGCGTAGACGTTCGGCCGGCCACCCACCTGCAGGGTGTGATGGTCGGTCGGGAGCCAACCGGCCCCGGTCGCCAATCCCGAGTCCACGAGGAACTGCGCCCCGCGATGCGGCGGCACGAGGATGAGGAGGTCGTAGGGCATCTCCTCGCCCTCGAGGCTGTTCACCACCTTCCGCGTCGGGTCAATGGTCTCGACGTTGAAGAAGGTATGCAGCTCGATCCCCTTCTCGGCGAGGATGGGAGTCGCCATCTCGCTGACGCTCTCGATCGTGAACGCGCGGCCGATCGGGCTGCAGTAGTGAACCTCGCTCTTCTCGCGCAGGCCACGCTCGCGGAGCTCAGCCTCGATGAGGAACGCCACCTCCAGCGGGGCGGGCGGACACTTGTACGGCATCCCGGCGATGCCGATCACGATCCGGCCGCCGGTGAAGGCGTCGAGGGCCTTCCGCAACCTGGCGGCCGGCTCCGGCCCGTAGAAGTGATGCGCCTCGGTGTCGAAGTGCTCCACCTCTTCCGGAACGATGCGCGAGCCCGATGCGATCACGAGCTGGTCATACGGCAGTCGCGTCCGGTCTTCGAGCTCCACGTACGAGCCCGACTCGTCGACGCGGACCACGCGGCCTATCTCGAGTCTGACCCGATCGTCGAGCAGCGAGCGCTCCTTGCGCATCAGGCGCTCGGGCTTTTCGTTGCCCATGGCGATGTACATGAAGCCCGGCTGGTAGACGTGCTCCCCTCGCTCGTCCACCACCGTCACGCTCGCCTCACCCCGATCGATCTGGTGCCGGAGCCTGCGGACCAGCAGGTTGGCGGTCAGCGTCCCCCCGACGCCACCGCCGATCACGAGGACTCGCTGCATCGCAGGTTCCTCCTAGCGCAGCTTCTCGACGATGATCTCGTCGTAGCCCTCGCGGGCCTCGATCCCGACCAGCCGGTGGCCGGCCTTCTCGATCCACTTCGGGATGTCCATGCGCGAGCCCGCGTCGCTGGACCAGACGGCGATCACGTCGCCGACCTCGCCCTCGCGGATCGCGCGAATGAGCTCCATCAGCGGCCCCGGGCAGTAGCTGCCGCGAGCGTCGACGGTGCGGGTGGTGGGAACCTCGATGACCTGCATCAGCGTTCCGTCCTTTCGATCGTTGTCATCAGATGAAGAGCGCGGGCGTGCCGCTGGCAATCATCTCGAGCACGGTGGCCGCCCCGACCGGCTCCTCGAGCCCGTCGATGAGGTCTTCGCGCTTGAAGCCCATCATGTCCATGCTCATCTGGCAGGGCAGGAGCTTGACGCCCATCGCCTGGGCCATGGCGAGGAGCTCGCCCGGCTCCGCGACGCCGTACTTCGCGGCGAGCTTCTTCATCATCCACGGGCCCATGCCCATGAAGTTCATGCGGCTCAGCTTCAGATGGTCGATGCCCGGCCGGTTCATGAACGAGAGCATCTTCTGCATCCAGTTCTCGCCGGTGATCCGCTTCTCGGGCCGGATGAGGGGGAAGAAGCCCCAGAAGGTGAAGAAGATCGAGACGTTCATGCCCGATGCGGCAGCGGTCGACGCGAGGATGGTCGTCGCCCAGGTGCGCTCGAGGTCTCCGCTCTCGCAGATGATCACGATGTCCTTGGTCTTGATCGCGCCATCGGGGGCAGGCTGCGCCTCGGCCTCCGGGGTCGGGTCGTCAAGGCCCGCGAGCAGCTCGTCGGTGAGCTTCGTCTCAGGGGTCAATGTGGGTGTCATGGTTCTCGCCTCACTTACGGCGCAGGATGAATCGGTACACACCGTCGGTGACCTCGGACTCGACCAGCTCGTTGCCGGTCGTCTTGGCCCATGCCACGAAGTCCTTGGTCGAGCCCGGGTCGGTTGCCAGCACCTCCACCAGCTCGCCGGATGCCATCGTCTTGATGGCGATCGCGGTGCGGACGATGGGGAGCGGGCAGGAGAGGCCCCGCGCGTCCACGCGCTGGGCAACGGCTTCGACGCTCATCGATGATCTCCCTTGTGGCTCGTTGCGAGCTCAGATGAAGACGACGGGGCCCTCGGCGGCGGCGATCCAGAAGGCGGCGACGCCCTCGATGCCGTCGACCAGGGGGTCAAGGTCGTCCTGCTTGATGTCGAGCAGGTCCATGGACAGGCTGCAGGCCTGGATCTCGACCTCGCCGAGCTCCTTGGCCAGCCGCATCGTCGCGTACCACGGCTCCTGTCCTGCCGCAGTAAGCGCCTCGACCGCGGCATGCCCCGCCGGGCCCGCCTCCGCGGAGAGCCCGTGATCGCGGGTGATCCGGTCGGCCCGGAAGGCGTCGAGGGCCCAGTACTGCAGAAAGATGTGCACCGGGCGTCCCACGGCGGCCGCGCCGGCGGTCATCACCGCCGCCGACTGCAGCTTGTCGTCGGTCCCGGAGAAGAGGACGAGTGAGATCGGCTGATCCATGGCGATTCCTACCTGGTTGCGGTCGCCTGGGCGACCTGGGGGACCGCCTCTTCGGTCTGGCGCGAGAGTCTGGCCAGCCGCTCGAGGCGCCGTTGCAGCGCCTGCCGCATCAGCCCACACGCGACGATGATGTCGGGGTCAGCCAGGTGGTAGTGAATCTCGCGACCCACCCGTTCGGCCTCGACGACGCCCGCGGTGCGCATCAGCGCCAGGTGCTGGGAGACGTTCGGCTGCGCGATCCCGAGCTCGTCGACCATCTGGCCAACCGTTTTCGAGCCGGAGGCCAGCAGGTGGAGGATCTCCAGCCGCCGCGAGTTGGCGAGCGTCTTGAGGATCTCCGCCTGGAGCTCGTAGATCGGTTCCATGCCGCGAGGATCCGTCATATGCAGGAATGCGCATCAGTGCCCGATGGCCTGATCGCCCCTGCCACGTGACGGGCACTCCCCTGCCGTTCGGCCCGTGCCCCGGGCCGGACGGACTAGGATCGCCCGATGGCCAGCGTCCAGCGTCCCTTCGTCCCGGCGGACTTCGCCGTGCCCACCGAGCTGCACGCGGCCGGAATCCACCTCCTCCCGCTCGGGCCGGAGCACAACGAGGCGGACCACGCAGCGTGGACCTCGAGCGTCGACCACATCCACGCCACTCCCGGCTGGGAGCACAGCTCCTGGCCGCACCCGATGAGCCTCGAGGAGAATCGCCACGACCTCGAGGCGCACGCGGCGGACTTTGCCGCGCGCACCGGCTTCACGTACACCGTTCTGGATGATGCTGGCACGGTCATCGGCTGCGTCTACATCTACCCGCCGCGCGAAGCCGCGGGCGGCGAAGCCGCGGGCGGCGAAGCCGCGGGCGACGGAGCCGATGCCGAGGTACGGTCCTGGGTGAGCGCCGAGCACGCCCGGCTGGATGCCGGCCTGTATCGAGCTATCAGGGACTGGCTGGCCCGGGAATGGCCGTTTGGCGCCGTGCGGTACGCGGAGCGAAACGGACGAGGGGGTTAGCTCACCGCCTTCTTCACGAGCTCGGCGATCCGCTCCTCGCCAACGGCGGTCAGCTCTGTCAGCGCGAAGGAGGTCGGCCACATCGCACCGTCGTCGAGGTGCGCCCTGCCTTCGAAGCCGAAGGTCGCGTACCTCTCCTTGAACTTCGACGCCGGCTTGAAGAAGCAGACCACCTTGCCGTCCATGGCGTAGGCGGGCATCCCGTAATAGGTCCTTGGCGAGAGGCCGGGCGCGCTGGCCTTGATGATGGCGTGGAGCCGCTCGGCGATGACGCGATCGGCTTGCGGCATCTCGGCGATCTTGGCGAGCACGTCGCTCTCGCCAGCCACCTTCTCCTCCTTGGCGTGCGCCTCCGCTTTCACCTCCTTGGCCCGCTCTCGCATGGCGGCCTTCTCCTCGGCCGTGAATCCCGCGCTCCGACGTGACGTCCCTGTGTCGCCCATTTCAGCGGCTCCTTGCAAATTCCAGGCCCATGCTAGGGCGCTCGCCGTCGCGGTGGCTTCTCGAAATCTGACCGATCTCGCGAGCACCGCGGTCCAGCGGGTCAGGCCAGAATCCGATGCGCCTCGCGGGCGATCACGAGGTCCTCGCGAGCCGCAACGCGGAGCACCGCCACTGGGGCGCCCGGCGGGCTGAGCACTCCGTCGCCGTCTCCGACGGCCGGCGTCGCCGCGACCCCGAGCGGGGCGAGGCGGCTGCAGATCGCGGCGCGGACCTCCGCGGCGTGCTCGCCGATCCCACCGGTGAAGACCAGGGCATCGACTCGCGGCAGTGTCGTGGCAGCGGCTCCGATCGTGGCCGCGGCCCGCCGCGCGAAGAGCTCGACCGCAAGCGCCGCGCGCGCGTCACCAGCGGCGGCCGCGGCCTCGACCTCGCGGAAGTCGGCGCTCACCCCGGAGACGCCCAGCAGGCCGGACCGATGCTGGAGGCTCTCGCCGAGCTCGTCGACCGTGAGCCGCCCGTGGAGCAGCTCGAGCAGGATGCCGGGATCCACCGACCCCGCCCGGGTGCCCATCATCAACCCCTCGAGCGGGGTCATCCCCATCGACGTGTCGACCGATCGCCCGCCCTCGACCGCGGTGACCGAGCAGCCGGACCCGAGATGGGCGACCACGAGTCTCAGATCGTTCGCTGGCCGCCCGATGAGCGCGGCGGCGCGCTCGACCGACCAGGCCACCGAGAGACCGTGAAACCCGAAGCGGCGGACGCCCCAATCGGTGTACCAGGCGTAGGGCAGGGGATAGACATGCGCCGCGGGCGGCAGCCCGGCGTGGAACCCGGTGTCGAAGCAGGCGACCTGCGGCACGCCCGGCAGGGCGCCTCGCGCAGCGTCGATCACCTCCAGGGCGGGGCCGTTGTGCAGGGGCGCGAGATCGCGGAGCGCGTCGAGGTGACCAACCAGGGCATGGTCGATGAGCAGCGGCTCGCTGTATCGCTGACCGCCGTGGACCACCCGGTGACCGACGGCGTCGACCGTCCCCGCCTCGGCGATGGTGGCTCGCAGCGCATCGGTCCAGGCGTCGGGCCCCGGTGCTCGTTGGAGCGTGGTGCTCGACAGTGTCCGGTCGCCCGGCTGCTCGACGAGGCTCGTCTTCAGTGACGAGGATCCCGCGTTGAGGACGAGCACCCGCATCGGGCTAGGCGGTCCAGGTCCAGTCGCGAATCTCGGGGGCGTCCTCCCCGTGCTCGCGCGTGTAGGCGCGCGCCTCCATCCGGCGATCGGCCATCTCCTGGCGAAGGTGGCCCGCGCGTGCCGCCAGGCCCGGGACCCGGTCGATAACGTCGGTCACGAGCCCGAAGCGATCCAGGTCGTTGAGCATGACCATGTCGAACGGGGTGGTCGTGGTGCCCTCCTCCTTGTAGCCGCGGACGTGCATGTTGTCGTGGTTCGTCCGCCGGTACGTCAGCCGGTGGATGAGCCACGGATAGCCGTGGTAGGCGAAGACGATGGGTTTATCCGTGGTGAACAGCGAATCGAACTCGGCGTTCGGCAGGCCGTGCGGATGTTCGCGCGGATCCTGGAGGCGCATGAGGTCGACGACGTTCACCACCCGCACCTTCAGGTCGGGCAGCTCGTCGCGGAGGATCCGCGCCGCGGCCAGCGTCTCGAGGGTTGGAACATCGCCCGCGCAGCCAAGGACCACGTCCGGTGTTCCCGACTCGTCCGTGCTGGCCCAGTCCCAGATGCCGATACCGCGAGCGCAGTGCAGCACGGCCTCCTCCATGGAGAGCCAGTTCGGCTGATCCTGCTTGCCGGCCACGATGACGTTCACGTAGTGGCGGCTGCGCAGGCAGTGGTCGGCGACCGAGAGCAGGCAGTTGGCGTCCGGCGGCAGGTAGACGCGAATGACCTCGGCCTTCTTGTTCATGACGTGGTCGATGAAGCCGGGGTCCTGGTGACTGAAGCCGTTGTGGTCCTGGCGCCAGACGTGGCTCGAGAGCAGGTAGTTGAGGCTCGCGATCGGCCGCCGCCAGGGAATCCCGCGGGTCACCTTCAGCCACTTCGCGTGCTGGTTGAACATCGAATCGACGATGTGGATGAAGGCCTCGTAGCAGTTGAAGAGCCCGTGCCTGCCGGTGAGCAGGTAGCCCTCCAGCCAGCCCTGGCAGAGGTGCTCGCTCAGCACCTCCGTCACCCGGCCGGAGGGCCCCAGGTGCTCATCGGTGCCAAGGATCTCGGCCTCGAACACCTTGTCCGTGGCCTCGTACACCGCAGAGAGCCGGTTCGAGGCGGTCTCATCGGGCCCGAAGAGCCGGAACGTGTGCGGGTTGCGGCGGATCACGTCGCGCAGGAAGCCGCCGAGGACCCGGGTCGCCTCGGCGCGTGTCGCGCCCGGTGCCGGGACGTCCACGCCGTAGTCGCGGAAGTCGGGGAGCAGGAGGTCCTTCAGCAGCTCGCCGCCGTTGGCGTGCGGGTTGGCGCTCATCCTCCGCTCCCCCCGCGGCGCCAACGGGCGCAGCTCGGGGACCGGTGCGCCGGACGCGTCGAACAGCTCCTGCGGTCGGTAGCTGCGCATCCACGCCTCGAGCATCTCGAGGTGGGTCGGATCGCTGCGGACGTTCGCCAGCGGCACCTGGTGGGCTCGCCACGTTCCCTCGACCGGGAGGCCATCGACCACCGCCGGGCCGGTCCAGCCCTTTGGCGTGCGCAGCACGATCATCGGCCAGCTCGGGGTGCCGGACCGCTCACCGGACCGCGCTCGACGCTGAATCCGGTCGATCTCGTCGAGCACCTCGTCGAGGGTCGCTGCCAGCGCCTGGTGAACGGCCACCGGCTCGTCTCCGGCGACGACTCGCGGCGCGTACCCGTAGCCGATCAGCAGGGAGATCAGGTCCGACTCGGGGATCCGGGCCAGCACGGTGGGGTTCGCGATCTTGTAGCCGTTCAGGTGGAGGATCGGCAGCACCGCCCCGTCGTGGGTAGGATCCAGGAACTTGTTCGCGTGCCAGCTGGTGGCCAGCGGTCCCGTCTCCGCCTCACCATCCCCCACGACGCAGGCAACGACGAGGTCAGGGTTGTCGAAGACGGCGCCGTAGGCGTGGGCCAGGGAGTAACCGAGCTCGCCGCCCTCGTGGATTGAGCCCGGCGTCTCGGGTGCGACGTGGCTCGGGATGCCGCCCGGGAAGCTGAATTGCCGGAACAGCGCCCGCATCCCGTCCTCGTTCAGCCCGATCGCGGGATAGATCTCCGAGTACGTGCCCTCGAGATACGCGTTCGCCACCAGGCCCGGGCCACCGTGCCCCGGCCCCGTGACGTAGATCGCGTTCAGATCGCGCTGCCGGATCGCCCGGTTGAGGTGCGCGTAGAGGAGGTTGAGGCCGGGAGTCGTGCCCCAGTGGCCGAGCAGGCGCGGCTTGATGTGCTCCGGCCTCAGCGGCTCGCGGAGGAGCGGGTTGTCGAGGAGATAGATCTGGCCCACCGAGAGGTAGTTCGCCGCACGCCACCACGCATCGATGCTGCGCAGCTCTTCATCGGAGAGCGGATGGACCCCGGATTGGGCTGCTTCCGTCTGTGCCATGCGGCCATTCTCCCGCATCGGCCGCCAGCTCGCGGATGGCGAGCTCGATGGCTCTCGTGAATTGCGGCATCGCGCGCCGCACCGGATCGGACAGGTCCGTGCCGAGCCCGTATCCCGCGCCCGCCACGCCCACGAAGCGTCCTTGCGGGGCGGATCGGCGCAGCTGCGCCGCGAGCGCCACGGCGGTGGCCAGCGGAAGCGCGTGGCTCGAGACGGCGTGCCCCGGGAGCCCTCCGGCCGCCAGCTCGGTGAGCGGGATCTCGAGAACCTCCCCCGGCGGCGGGCCGTTCACCGCGTCGACCACGATCACCGGCTCGGGCGCATCCAGCAGGTCCTCCGCGTTGAGCTGCCCGACCAGCCGAACCTCGGCCAGCCGTGCCGCGTCCGGGGAGATGGCCGCCATGGCTAGAACGGCGGCCGCGTCGTCGCCTCGCATCGGCTCACCGCAGGCCAGGACCGTGACGCGACCCATGGAGATCAGCTCCGTTCCACGCGGAGGTCCAGGAAGTGCGTCGCGCAGCTGATGCACGGGTCGTAGCTGCGGATGAGCTGCTCGAGCCGATGCGTCGCCTGCCCGTGCTCGAGGTCCAGGACGGCGGGCGCGAAGCCCACCAGATCGTGCTCGATGGCGGCCTGGTTCTGGCTGGTGGGAGGCACGATCTGCGCGTGGGCGACGAGTCCGTCCTCCCCGACCAGATAGCGATGGAAGAGCAGCCCGCGCGGCGCCTCGGTGGCCCAGGCCGCCACCCCCGGCCGTGGCTCCCAGGTCGCGAGCGGTGTCTCCGGCGCCCGGTAGCCGTCGATGAGGTCGATCGCCTCGGCGATCGCGTGGAGCAGCTCCACCGAGCGGGACACGATGCTGCGAAAGACATTCGTGCGCAGCTCGTCGCCGAGCCCGGTGGCACGCAGTGCCTCCGCAGCCAGCGGGTGCAGCTGGGCGCCGGCAAGGACCACTCGGGCCGTGGGCCCCAGGAGGTATGGGACGCCGTCGGCGGCCGACGCCTGCAGCGCATTCGACCACGGCACCTGGTGCTCGCTGAACGCCTCGCGCCAATCGCCCGGATCCAGGTCGATCCCGTCGGACGACACGATGCGCCCGGCGTTCATCGGGTACTCGGCCGGATGGCGCAGGGACACGAGGCGCGGCTCGCGCTCGTACGCCGGCGGGGTGAGCGAGGCCGCGAAGTCGATCGTCGCCTGCGCATCGGCCAGTGCCGACTCGAGGTCCTTGCGGAGCTCAGCCAGGTCGCGCGGGCGCGGAGCCGACGACCAGCCGCCCACCCGCACGCTGACCGGGTGAATCGGCCGCCCGCCGAGCAGGGCCACCAGCCGATTGCCGAGCTTCTTGATGCGCAGCCCGCGCTTCACCGCATCGGGGTGATCCGCGGCGAGCTCGACCGCGCTCGGGTACCCGAGGAAGTCGGGCGCGTGGAGAAGGTAGATGTGCAGCGCGTGGCTCTCGATCCACTCCCCGCAGTAGAAGAGGCGACGAAGCTGACGGACGGCCGGGTCCAGCTCAACCCCAAAGAGCCTCTCAAAGGCGTGCGCGGCCGACATCTGGTAGGCGACCGGGCAGATGCCGCAGATGCGCGCCACGATGTCGATCACCTCGTCCGGCGTGCGGCCCACGACCAGGCGCTCGAAATAGCGCGGGGCCTCGAAGATCCCGAGCTGGGCATCGGTCACGGCTCCGTCCTTCACGCGCAGCAGGAGCGACCCCTCGCCCTCGACGCGGGTCAGCTGGCGAACCTCGTAGCGGACCTCTCCTCCGTCAGGCATCGCCGGCCTCCTCCGCGTGCTGGTCGGCGGCACGCTCGGCCCGCCCCGCCACGTCCCGGAATGGTGGAGACCATGCGGTGAACCCGGCGAAAAGCCGATCTGCATCGCCCTCGCCGCGCTGGGCTGCGTAGTAGCCGTGCAGCGACGTGACGTTGCTGTGCTCGCGCGGGCCGAAGCACGCGTAGCAGCCGCGGGCGTAGGCCGGGCAGAGCGCGCCGCACCCGGTTTGCGTCACGGGACCCAGGCAGGGCATCCCGGAGGCGACGACCACGCAGACGGTCCCGGCGCGCTTGCAGGCCAGGCACACCGCCTCGTCGGGTAGCTGCGGCCGGCGACCGATCGAGAGGGCGGTCAGCAGCTCGAGCAGCTGTCCCGGCGCAATCGGGCAGCCGCGCAGCTCAGCGTCCACCGCCACGTGGTCGGCCACCGGCGTCGCCGTCGCCAGCGAGCTCACCCACTCCGGGTTCGGATAGACCGATGCGCGCCAGGCGGGCTCATCGGCCCAGTTGCGTAGGGCCTGAATGCCGCCGGCGGTTGCGCAGGCGCCAATCGTCACCAGCAGCCCGGTCCTGGCTCGAAGCCGCGCGATCTCCTCCTCCTGTTCCGGGGTGCTGACTGCGCCCTCCACCAGGAGCACGTCGTAGGGCCCGTCGGAGCGTCGTGAAGTCGCCTCCGGGAACTCGACGAGCTCGAAGGTCTCGGTGATCGGCAGGAGCTCGTCCTCGAGGTCGAGCAGGGTCAGCTGGCAGCCGTCGCACGAGGCGAGCTTGACGACCCCGACGCGCGGCCGGCGCCCGACGTCGATGGCCATCAGATCCCCTCCCGCAGGAGGTCGCTGATCTCGTTCATGGCGAAGACCGGGCCGTCCTTGCAGATGAAGTAGGGACCCATTTGGCAGTGGCCGCAGAGGCCGATGCCGCACTCCATGTGGCGCTCCATGGAGATGAAGATTCGACGGCGCGGGATGCCTCGCTCGCGGAGCGTCGCCACCGTCGCCTGGATCATGCGCTCGGGCCCAACCACGAAGGCCACGGCCTCTCGGCTGCGCCACTCTCGCTGATCGAGCAGGCTGGTCACCACCCCGACCCGCCCCAGCCATTCCGGGCCCGCCCGGTCGACGATCTCGTCGATCTCGAGCCCGGCCGCACGCCACGCGTCGAGCTCGTTCGTGAAGAGCCGATCGGCGGGCGTCCTGGCCCCATACGCCAGCAGCAGGCTGCCGAAGCGAGCCCGGTCGCCGAGCAGCTCGTCGATGAGCGGCCGCAGCGGAGCCAGGCCGATGCCGCCGGCCACGACCACAACGTCGCGTCCGACCGCCCGCTCGACCGGCCACCCGCGGCCCAGCGGCCCGCGCAGGCCGAGCTGCATGCCCGGCCGGAGGCCGATCGTGGCTGCAGTGGCGGGACCCGCGGCACGAATCGTCAGGGACAGGTCCTCGTCCGTCACGCGCGAGACGGAAATCGGAAACGGCCCAAAGCCGGGCTGCTCGACCATCACGAACTGGCCCGGATGGACTGCCAGCAGGCCGCGCTGGTCGGGTTCGAGCCGCAGGGTCGAGGTGTTGGCCGTCTCGGGTCGCACGGAGCGGACGGTCGCCGTCGAATACGCCCCGGGGCTGCCGGCCACCACCGGCGGCCGCACGGTCGCCCGGTAGGACGGGGCGATGATCGAGAGCTCCTCGCGGACGTCGATCCCGACCGGGCACCAGGTGATGCAGCGGCCGCACCCGACGCACCCGGCACTGCCGAACTGGTCGAACCAGGTGGCGAACTTGTGCGTCAACCACTGGCGGTATCGGTCCTGGCGACGAGGGCGAAAGTTTCCGCCGGCCACCTTTGCGAACGCATCGGTGAAGCAGGAGTCCCACTGCCGAGTGAGGTCCGTGCTGCGCCCATCGAGGTCCGAGGCGACCGCGACCGAGGTGCAGAAGCAGGTGGGGCATACCATCGTGCAGTTCGCGCAGGCCAGGCAGCGGTCCGCGATCTCCGCCCAGCGCGGGCTGTCCAGCTGGTCCATGAGCCGATCGCGGAGGCCGTCGAGCGCCACCCCACCGGACTGCTCCGTGCGCGCCTCCGCCACGCCCTGGACCGCGGCCCCGATCTGCGCGGGCTCCGCCGGCGTCACCGGCAGCCTCCCGAGCAGCTGCATCCCCAGTGGTGACCCGGACTCGACCACGAATCCGTCCTCCACCTCGGTGAGGACGAGGTCATGACCGCCGCTGACCTCGGGACCGGTGCCCATCGAGGCGCAGAAGCAGGTGCCGCCGGACCGCGTGCACTGCACGGCGACCACCACCGCCGACTCGCGACGAGCCCGGTAGTCCTCGTCCACGAAGGGGCCGCCGGAGAGGACCCTGTCCTGGACCAGGAGCGCCGCGATCTCGCAGGCGCGGACCCCGAGGAAGGCAAGCCTGGGCGGCTCGGGTCGAGCCGTCGAGAAGGCCGCCGCCCCGGCCGTCGAACGGCCGGCGGTGACGAGCGGAACGCTGGGTGGGAACGTGAAGCGCTTCCAGCTGGTGGGCCCCACGTTGTAGTCGAAGAGCCGGGAAGAACCGCCGCGAGCGAGCCGGTAGTGCCCCGGCGCCTGGTCGTCGGTCCAGCCGGCGGGCAGGTCGGCCATCGTGTCGACCTCGTCGTAGACGATGGCCCCGTCGCGCAGCGTGGGTCCGATCACCGTACGACCGCCCTCCTTGAGGAGGGCGATGAGTCGCTCGATATCGGCGCGCCGCAGGAACGCCGGGCGCCCGGCGACTTCCGTCACCATGGGACGGTTCTCGCCTCCTGGGTGTAGAGGTCCAGGAGCTGGTGCCGCGTCGCGGAAAGCCGGCGCGCCACCGATTCGAGGAGGCGCGGGTAGAGGGTCGCGGCCAGCGCGTCATCGGACTTTAGGGCCGAACGCAACGCGGCCGGGTCGAAGGCCAGCAGCGTCGTCGGCTCCATGGCACTCGCCGTGGACGTCGAACGGTGCGGACCGACCAGCGCCGACCAGCCGACGACGTCGCCCGGCTCGACGGTCAGGATCGTCACCGTGCCGCGTTCGGGGACGAGCAGGCGCAGGGCGACCCTGCCACTGGCCACGATCCCGAAGAGCCGCGTCTCGTCGCCCTCGCGGAGGATCAGCTCGCCCGGCTCGTAGCTGCGCAGGCTCGCAATCTCGATCAGCCGCTGCCGGGCGTGGGGCGGTATCGCCTCACCGAACCAGCTGGCACCGAAGGCGGCCAGCAGCCTTGCCGGATCGTCCATGCCACGACGATATCGACGGTCCTTCGAGGGGCCATGTGCCATTCGGTTAACCAGTGGGGGCCATGCGGCCCGAACGGTCGCTCAGCCGGTGGCGAGGCCGATCAGGGATCCTACCCCGAACGTTACGGCCGCAGCCGCCAGCCCGAAGCCCAGCTGCCTCAGGCCGGAGCGCCACGCACTGCGTCCGGTGACGATCGTGATCCCCGCGCCGATGCCGAACAGGGCCAGTCCGGCGGCGGTTGCCGAGACGGCGATGCCCGCCGTCCCCGACAGGAACAGGAAGGGGACGAGCGGGATAGCGGCACCGATCCCAAAGAGCGCGAACGAGGTTCCGGCGGCGACCCACGCGGAGCCGCCGAGCTCGTCCGGGTTGATCCCCAGCTCCTCGCGGGCCAGCGTGTCGAGCGCCGTGCCCCGGTCGCCCGTGATGATGCGGTGCGCCATCGCACGGGCCGATTCGACGGGCACGCCCTTGGCCTCGTAGATGAGCCGCAGCTCCTCCTCTTCCTCCTCGGGGATGTCCTGGATCTCGGCGGCCTCGACTCGCAGCTGGTTGGCGTACAGTTCGCGCGCGCTCTGCACCGAGAGCCACTCCCCGAGGGCCATCGACAGGGCGCCCGCCAGCAGGCCGGCGAAGCCGGCCACGACAACCGCGGTCCCGGCGCCAGCGGCGCCGGCGACGCCCATCAGCAGGCTGAAGTTGCTCACCAGCCCGTCGTTGGCGCCCAGCACCGCGGCTCGGAGTGCATTCCCGCCCACCGCCCGGTGTCGCCCCTCGAACCGCGCCAAGACGCCGCCTTCCACGCCCTGCGTAACCTCGCGCAGGACGCGGGCGTGCGACCGCTCGTCGGCCGGCAGGCTCGTTCCCATCGCCTCCGGCTGGTTGTCGTACATCGTCTGCCCGGCCGCCTCCTGGGCGGCCACCGTGGGGCGATGAGACCCGGGCCGAACCGGCGTGCGAGCGTGACGAGGACCCGGGCTCGCCAGGTCGGCCGCGCGGGCACGGCGGCACCGGCGGCCTCCAGGCGGCTGCGCCACACGCCCGCGTGCCGTGCCTCCGTCTCGCCCAGGCGCCGGTACAGCTCCGCCAGCCGCTCGTCGCGGGCGCCGTCGGCCATGGCCGTGTAGAGCGCGATCCCGTCGATCTCGCCCTGGAGGTTCCCCCGCCAGCGGCCCACGTCGGCCGCGGATGGTTGTGGCGTGTCGGTCGTCAGCTGTCCGCTCCTCGTCCCGGGATCATGGCCGATCCCCCTCGCCGCACGATAGCGTGCCGCGCCCGGTGCCGCCACGGCGGCGTATCCCGCAGAATGACGTCCAATGGCCAGCACCCCCGAGCCGACCCAGTCGGTCGTCGAACGCGCCCGCATCGCCCTCGGCCGCCACGAGTGGCGCGCTGCGCTGGACGAGCTGACGACCGCCGACGCCGCCGGCGAGCTCCCGCCGGAGGGCCTCGACCTGTTGGCGCAGGCGGCCTGGTGGACGGGCCAGCTCCCTGCCGCGATCGAGGCGCGCGAGCGCGCGTTCGCCGCGGCGGTCAAGGCGGATGACCGCCGCACCGCGGCGAGTGCGGCCATCTCGCTGGCGCGCGACAACCTCTTCCGCCTCTCCCCCAACGTCGGCGCCGCATGGCTGAAGCGCGCGGAGCGCCTCCTGGAGGGAGCGCCGGAGAACCCGGCGCACGGTTGGCTGGAGGGCGTTCGCGCCCTGCACGATTCGCTGGTGGGGACCGGTGACGCGCTGGAGCACGCGACGCGAGCGCACGAGATCGGCGTCCGCCTGGGCGTGCGTGACCTCGAGGTCTTCGGCCTCAGCGTGATGGCCGCCGCGATGCTGGGCTCGGGGCGGATCGAAGAGGGGCTGGCCCTGGCCGACGAGGCCACGGTCTCCGCCGTGAGCGGGGAGCTGGAGCCGGCGGTTGCCGGCGGCGTCTGCTGCGCCACCATCGAAGCCTGCGCGAGCATCGGCGACGTTCGCCGCGCGGCAGAGTGGACCGAAGCGCAGGATCGCTGGTGCCGCCGTGAGGGCATCAACGGCTTCCCGGGAATGTGCCGGCTCTTCCGTTCGGACATCAAGATCCTCCATGGCGATTGGCCCGCGGCGGAGGCGGAGGCGCGCCTCGCTTCCGAACAGCTGCGCGGCTACATCCCGGCCGCCGCCGGCCTGGCCCTCTACCAGCTCGGCGAGATTCGCCTGCGCCGCGGCGACCTGCCGGCGGCCGAGGAGGCGCTCCTGGGTGCGCATGCCCTGGGCCACGATCCCGAGCCGGCGCTCTCGCTCCTGCGCCTGGCACAGGGCCGCGTCTCCGATGCCGCCGAGTCGATCCGCCGCGCGCTCACCGAGCCGGAGCGGCTCCCCTCCTGGAAGCCCACCCCGAACACACCCGTCGGCCGCCTGACCTTCCTGACAGCGCAGGTCGAGATCGCCCTGGCGGCCGGGGATCCGGCCACGGCCCGCGCCGCCGCAGAGGAGCTCGGGGAGCTGGCCGACCGGTTCGGTACCGAACCGGCACGCGGCCGCGCCGCCGCCACGCTGGGCGCGGTCCTCCTGGCGGAGGGGGACCCCGACGGTGCCATCGTGCAGCTGCGCACGGCGGTGCAGCACTGGATCGCGCTCGACGCCCCCTACGAGCTGGCCAGGGCCCGACTTGTTCTGGCGGAGGCCTACCTGTCCTCAGGCGCGGCCGATCCCGCCGTCGTCGAGGCGCGCGCCGCGCGCGATGCGTTCGAGCGGCTGGGCGCGGCGCTCGACCTCCGCCGCGCCGACGAGCTGCTCGCCGGCATCCAGGGGGGTGCGGAGGCCGCGCCGGTCGGCACCGAGGCGCGGCGTGCCGAGCGGACTTTCATGTTCACCGACATTGTCGACTCGACGCGGCTGGCCGAGACGCTGGGTGACGACGCGTGGAACCGCCTTCTGCGCCGCCACGACCAGATCGTGCGGGCCGCGGTCGCCGAGCAGGGAGGCGAGGAGGTCAAGGCCACCGGGGATGGCTTCTTCCTCGCCTTCGAGGATGCCGACCGGGCCATCGAGGCAGGCATCGCCGTCCAGCGCAGGATGGCGGCCCAGCGCGATGAGGCCGGCTTTGCGCCCGCCGTCCGCATCGGCCTCCATGCCGCCGCAGCAAGCCGGGTCGGCCTCGACTACGTGGGGACCGGCGTGAACCAGGCCGCCCGCATCGGTGCCGCCGCGGCCGGCGGCGAGATCCTGGTGAGCAGCGACACCCTGTCGGGCGCTCGCCACCGATACGAGGTCTCCGAGCCCCGGACGCTCGAGCTCAAGGGCATCTCGGCCCCGGTCGAGGTCGCGTCCGTCCACTGGGAGTAGACCCGGTCAGCTGATCCGGGCGAGCTCCTGCAGCGTCCGCCAGTTCGCGAGCCGGTCCTCCCGGGTCGCGACGATCTCGGGGCTCGGTGTGCCGTCCTTCGCGAAGTGCGGCGCGAAGCGACCCTCGGTCCGCGCGAACGCTAGGAAGTCCTGGACGCTTCCATCGGGGGCCGAGAACCAGTCGTCCTTGACGCCCGGGTTGCCCTGCAGGCTCAGCCGCTCGGCAATCGTCGCCCCCTTCCGCGGGTCGTACACGAAGAGCGGGAAGGCGCGCGAGGTGACCGCCAGCTTCGCCTGACGCGTCGCCGCGTCGTCGGCGATGCCGTGCTCCGGCATGCATGGCGTGTAGACGATGACCACCGCCGGTCCGGGGTACTCGTTCGCGTCCATGACCGCCCGGTAGAAGTGGTTTACGTGCGCCGGGGTCGTCTGGGCCACGTAGACCTCACCGTGACCGATCAGGATCCGGCCCAGCTCCTTGCGTCGCTCAGGCCGCCCGTGAAGCTCGCGACCGAATGCCGACAGCTTCGTCACCTGGCCGCCAAAGCTCGCGGTCGACGCCTGCCCGCCGGTGTTCGAGTAGACCTGCGTGTCGAGCACCATGGCCTTGATATCGGCACCCGAGGCGACCATTCGCGAGAGCGATTGGAAGCCGATGTCGTACATCGCTCCATCCCCCCCGAGCACCCACAGGCGTCGCTCCGGATGCCCGTCCTGGTCCCACCGGGCGCGAACCCCCAGCGCGTCGGCCGGGGCGTTCTCGAAGAGCGAGTTCGTCCATGGAACGAGGAACGGGTTGAACGGATACGTGCTGCCGTACACGGTGTTGCAGCCGGTGGCGGCGACGATGCCCATCGATTCCGGACCGTGGATCTGCCGCGTCGCGGCCACGAGCATCCGCACCGCGGTCGCCTCGCCGCATCCGGCGCAGCTGCCGGCGCCTCCCACGTAGCCGAAGGCATGCTCGCCGAGCATGAGGTCGGCGAGGGCCTTCTCGTTGCGATACGCGGCGGGGGTGGGCGGCAGCCGACGGAACAGGCTCATGTCGCGCAGGTAGCGCTCGAGCGTCGACTCGCCGCTCGGCTCCTGCGGGAGCTTGTCGATCATGAGCAGCGCGTCGTGCCCGAGTGCGGTGCAGACCTCCACGCACTCACCGCAGCCCTTGCAGTGCACGGGGTCGGTGAAGATGCCGAAGCTCGCCGGTTCGAGGCCACGCTTGGCGGGGACATCGGCGTACTTCGTCGTCCGCATGAAGTGGCTCCGCGCGGTGGACTCGGCGAGGCCCGGCTGCGGCTGCGGCGCGACAAAGTCGGCGATCGCGGCATCCAGCTCGGACTCCGGCAGCGCAATGCCGAGGATCGCGCTGTCGGGGCAGGCGTTTACGCACGCCATGCAGCCGACGCAGCGCTCGGCGATGAGCTCGGGGATCTGGGGTGCGAGGTGGCTGAAGTCGCGGATAGCGGCCGTTCCGGGCGGGATGATGCTGCGCGCCACGCCGCCATCGGCGGGAAGCTCGGCGTCCGCAGACCCGCGTCGGTAGGCCGGCACGATCGCCCGGTTGAAGTCGTCGACGTACTCATGGACGTCGAAGAGCGGCAGCGCCGCAGCCAGCCGCGACTCGTGCGCCTCCTTGGGCTCGCCGGGGTCCTTCACGAGGTCAACGGCCACTGGACTGCTCCAGCAGGAGGGCCAGCTCCCCCACCAGGTCCAGCGTGGAGATCACGCCGACCGGGTGCTCGCCGTCGGCAGCGATGACCACCAGCCGATGGATGCGGTTGGCCTCCATCCGCCGCGCGGCGATGAGCAGCGGCTCATCGGTACGGACCGTGAGCGCCGGCGAGGTCATGAGATGCCGCACCGACAGGCCCGGCCAGGCGTCGAGGGACTGGCCGGCCGCGTGCGCGCGGATGAGGTCTGTCTGGCTGATGACCCCGACCAGGCGGCCGATGCGATCCACGACCGGCAGGCCGCTGATGCGCCGCTCGTTCATGAGCTGCTCGGCGGTGGCGGCGGGTTCGTCGACGCCGATCGTGATCGGCTCGATGCTCATCAGCTCCCCGACGGTGGGTTCGGTACCGTGGATGGCGGTGGTCATGGCGTGGTCTCCTCGCGTGGTGCACCCGTCGCCGGCAGGGCGGCAGTGACGTCGATGACGTGGTCGTAGGCAGCGCCGATGACTGCCAGGTTCGCCTCCACCACGGCGGCCCCGCGCTTGCCGAAGAACCGGCCCAGGCGGGCGCGGACGGCATCGAGGAGCTCGTCGCGGTCGAGCCCGGCCTCGGCCGCAAACGGCGAGAGCCGAAGGAAGACGCCGACCAGGGCCACACCCTGCATGCGGACCTCCAGCTCCGGTCGTGGCGCGTGCTCGCGCGCGAGCGTGGCGGTGTCGAGTGCCGCCATCCGGATCCCGCGCTCGAGGATCTCGGTGCGGGCTGGCGCGGGGATCGACCCCCAGATCTCGTCCGGGTCGGTGAGCGACGTCTGCATGAAGAGCGTTCCTCCGTCGACGAGACCGGACAGCGGCTGACCGTGGAGGAACGCCGATGCGTCGTGGATCGGGACGAACTCGACCTGCTGCAGCTCGGCATGCTGGCGGATCGGCTCGGTGGCGATCGTCAGGTAGTACGTGGTGGGCAGGCCCTTCTTCTCGGAACCGTAGCGCGGGTAGGCCTGGACGTAGCGGTCGAAGAGGTCGGCGACCACGGTCGCGATGAGCTTGTTCGTGGTCACCGAGCCAAACCCGCCGATCGAGTGGCCGCGCAGGCTGTAGGCGCCGGCCGGTCGCAGCTCGATCGGCTCCGGCTCGAGAGCGTCGGGATGGTGGACCCCGAGAACCGCCCGTGGGCGGTGCCGCATGGCCTCAGGGTCGGCGAGCCAGTTGAAGGCGGCAACGAGATCGCCGGCCGAGACGTCGCGTGACCCGAGCCCGGCGGATGCCGAGACGACGCGCGGCATCGGGGCTCCTTCCATCGCGGCGTCGGCGAGCGCCGCCTTGATCTCGCGCGCGAGCGGGTTGTCGACCGCCGCCGGCTCGTCGGTGCGCTCGACGACGCCGACCGCGGTGGCGTGTCCCAGCGCCCTCGCCAGCTCCTCGGCCGGGAACGGCCGGAACTGGGTCACCGCCAGACAGCCGACCCGCCGCCCCTGACGTCGCAGGTAATCGACCACCGATAGCGCGGTGTCCGCGGTGGTTCCCATGCTGACCAGGACCTCGCTGGCGTCCTCGCAGCGATACGCGTTGATGGGTCCATACTCGCGGCCGGTGAGCTCGCTCCACGACCGGAATGCGTTCGCAAGGGCGTCACGCGTGCGCGTCACGAACTCGCGCTGCGCAACCCGCCCCTTCATGTACGAGTCCTGGTTGGCGACGACGCCGCTCATCAGCGCTTCCGCAGGGTCGAACAGGTTGCCAATGCGAACCGCCGGATCCCCGACGAAATCGTGAAGCAGCTCGTCCTCGGGGAGCCGCACGTTCTCGAGCGTGTGGGTCGTGAGGAACCCGTCCTGGCACACGAGGAACGGCGTCTCGCCCTCCTCCGCCGCGCGCCGTGCGATGGCGGTCAGGTCGGCCGCCTCCTGCGCGTTCCGGGCGAAGAGGATCCCCCAGCCGCAGTCGGCTACACCCATCACGTCGTCGTGGCCGGCATGGATGTTCAGTGCCTGGCTGGTCAGCGCACGGGCGCCGACGTGGAAGACGGCGGGCAGGCGCTTGCCGGAAATGACGAAGAGGACCTCCTTCATGAGGATGAGCCCCTGCCCGGCGGTGAAGTTCGTGACCCGCCCACCGGCGAGCGCGAAGCCCTCGGCGGCGGACGCCGATGAGTGCTCGGACTCGGGCTCGAGGAAGCGCAGCGGCGTTCCCCACAGATTCGTCTTGCCGTCCGCCACCGCCGCCTGGTAGAGAGCGGCCATGGTGGTGGACGGGGTGATCGGATAGGCGCAGGCGCCCTGGCTGATCCGGGTCTCGACGTGAGCGATCGCCTCGGACCCGTCAACGATGGCCGGCTCGCCGGGATACCTGGGTTCGTGTCCCTTCGCCGCCGCCATCGGCGCCTGCAGGCTGGTGGTCGTCATGCCCCTACCTTGCACCGACCTGGCCGGCGACCCGGAGTGGCGTTCGGACCGCACTGCCCGGTCCGTTCGGCCCCTTCTCCCCGACCGAGCCCGGAGACCGGGAGGCCGGGCACGACGAAGCGGCCGCCGAACGTATCGGCGACCGCCCGCCATGACCCCGGGGGGTCGGTCGTGTGCCGCCGGCCCACACCGGCGAATGAAATCGGGCTCGCGACTTGCCCTGCCGTGCCTCCCGAATCCCCTGCGTGTTCGCCGGAGCGTGACCGGGCAATGCGCGAGCCCACCGGGATGGTCCCCGCCGACCGCCCCATCGGGCAGTGCCGCCCGGCACCGAAAGGCCGGGACGTGTGGCCCTTCTCAGGACACGCGTTGGCCAGCGCAGTGGGCTCGGCGTTACGCTTGGCCAATGCGCGCCATGCAGCTGACGAGACCCGCGCCGGCGGCCAGCGGACCGCTCGAGGCAACGCGCCGGGACCACCCTCGCCCCGGCGCCGGGGAGCTGCTCCTCCGCATCGGCGCATGCGCGGTGTGCCGCACCGACCTGCAGCTTGCCGAAGGCGACCTGCACGCCCGTCGGCTGCCGATCATCCCCGGCCACCAGGCGGTCGGGCGCGTCGAGGCCATTGGCCCCGGCGTCGGCGGCTGGCGGGTCGGCGACCGGGCCGGCGTGACCTGGCTGGCCGGGTTCGACGGGCGGTGCGAGTACTGCCGCAGCGGTCGCGAGAATCTGTGCCCGCAGGCGACCTTCACCGGCTGGGATCGGGACGGCGGCTTCGCGGAGCAGCTGACGACGCGCGCCGATGTCGCCGTCCACCTCCCGGACGCCCTCGCGGACATCGACGCCGCGCCCCTCCTGTGCGGCGGGGTGATCGGCTATCGCGCCCTGCGCCTGGCGGGAGCCCTCGACGGGCGGCGTGCTGGCCGCGGGCCGCTGCGCCTGGGTCTCTACGGCTTCGGTGCGTCCGCCTCGCTCGCGATCCAGGTGGCGGTGCACGCTGGCTGCCGGGTGCACGTGGCCAGCCGCTCGGCCGGCGACCTGGAACGTGCCCGCGAGCTCGGTGCGTCGTCGACCGGCAGCTACGCCGATCCGCCACCCGAGGAGCTCGACGCGGCGATCACCTTCGCCCCGGTCGGCTCGGTCGTCCTCGACGCGCTGCGGGTCCTGGCTCCAGGCGGAACCGTCGTGATCAACGCGATTCACCTCGACGGTATCCCCGCCTTCGACTACGACCTCCTGTGGGAGGAACGCGGCCTGCGCAGCGTCGCGAACGTCACGCCGCGAGACGCAACGGAGTTCATCCAGCTTGCGGGCGAGATCGGGATCGCGACCAGCCCGCACCCATACGCCCTGGCGGATGCTAACCGCGCGCTCGCAGACCTTGCCGACGGACGGATCGGGGCCGGCGCGGCAGTGCTCGTCATGGACGAGACCCCGGCCGTGGGTCCGACCGGCTCAGGCCGATGAGGCCGGACGGCACGTTACGCAGCGCCGCCGGCGCGGTGTCATGGTCTCGATGTGCATCACGCTCCCGGGCCGGGTGACCGCCATCGATCCACGCGGGGCGAGCGTCGAGATCGGCGGCCGCCGGCTGCACGCCATGACCCTGTTCGCTCCCGAGGTTCGCACGGGCGACTGGGTCATCGTCTCGGCGGGCAGCATCGTGGGGATCATCGACGCGGCCGAGGCCGAGGAGCTGACGCGGGTGCTCCGCGAGGCGGAGGCGATCGCCTAGGCCAGGATCGCGGCGGGGGCCGGATGTGCGACGCGCCGGTTCGTGACGTCGAGCTGGAGCAGCGTGGACCGGCGCAGATTCTCGAGCTGCCGCGGGCTGAGCCGATCGCAGATCCAGTCCCAGTGCAACGCAACGTTCTCGCCGGGCACGATGTCGCGCGCGAGGCCGATGCCGCCGACCCCGAGGGTCACCGCCTCCGCGCGGGCGCTGCCGAGCGCCAGGCGCCGGCCGTCCCACTCGAGCGGACGTGAGACGACGACCGCGGAGTCGCCGTCGACGCTCTGCACGCGCCCCCACCGGATGCGGCAGCGGTCCAGGATGTGGAGCGGATGCTCCGGCCGCTCACCGTTGAGCAGGCCGACCCACGGGTAGATCCCGAAGACGTGGAAGCTGTGGGTGGGCCGCGCCCCGACCTCGATCGCCTCCGCCAGGTAGTCCCAGTGTCGGCCGGCGAGCTTCCGGAAGCGGTCGAGCATCGAGTTGCCGAAGCCGGTGATGCCGACGCTATCCAGCAGGCCGTTCCCCAGCCAGTACGCCTCGACCACGCGGCGGTCGAGCGGTTGACCGCCCGACGTCCCGGCGGCGATCAGCTCGAGGTACGGCCAGGCGCCTGCGAAGCGGCGCGCCAGCTGGGCCAGACCGGGATCGCTCGTCCCGGCCGCCGCGTAGGCGAGCAACGCCGCATGGTCGTCCGGGCCGCAGTAGCCGAGCTCGTTGGGCGGGTACGCATAGCGCGCGAAGAGGGTTGCGCCATCGGTGCTCATCTCGACCCAACGGTGGAACGCGGGCGTGCCGGTGTCAGGAGCCGATCCGCCGTTCGGCACCATGCCGAACGGCCTGCGCGCCAGGGCGGCTGCTATCCTCCGCCGGTGAGCCTGTCGCAACGCGTTCGCGCGAGCCCCGAGCCCCTCGTCGTCAAGACTTACGGGCGCGGCGGGCTGCTCGGCCTGCTGAGCCCCCTTCTGGCCTGGGCCATGGCCTCGCGCAGCATGAATGGCTGGCAGCAGCGCGCGATCCGCGAGATGGAGGATGATGCCGCGGCCATGGCGCGCCGCGGCTACCGGGTCGTCTCGTCGAACGAGTACTCGATCCGACCCTTCGGGATCACGTACTACAAGGTGACGTACGAGCGGTCCGAATCATGAGGGTGATGGCCGGCGGCTGACCGGGCTCCCGTGGTCGGGTATTGACTCAGCTACTATTGACTCAGTATCATCTGAGTGGATGCAGATCGAAGACCGCGCCAGAGTCCATGCCGCGCTCGGCGATGCGAGCCGGCTCCGCATGGTCGACGAGCTTGCGACCGGCGACCGGACGTTCCAGGAGCTGGCCGCGGCGGCCGGCCTGCCGGGCAACGCGGCTGCGCACCACCTCGGGGTACTGGAGGGAGCCGGGCTCATCCGGCGACGCGCGTCGGATGGCGATCGCCGCCGCCGCTACATCACCCTTCGCCCCGACCGACTCGACGGGCCGCTCGAGGTCCCGCACCTCCGGCCCAACGCAGTGCTCTTCGTCTGCACCCACAACTCGGCACGATCGCAGTTCGCCGCGGCGCTCTGGCGCCGGCGCACCGACGGGACGGCGGACAGCGCGGGCACCCATCCGAGCGCGCGCGTGCACCCGATGGCCGTCAGAACCGCTGCGGAATTCGAGCTCGACCTGGCGGGGGCGCAGCCCAAGGGGTATTCCAGCGTCGGGAGTGCTCCGGATCTCGTGATCTCGGTGTGCGATCTCGCCCACGAGGCGGGCCTCCCGTTCTCGGCGCCGTCGCTCCATTGGTCGGTGCCCGATCCGGTTCGCGTCGGCACCCGCTCGGCATTCCGCACCGCCTTTGCCGACATCGCGGCTCGCGTCGATCGACTCATCGAAGGAGAACGCATCACATGACCACGGCCAGGCTGACAACCGCCGAGCAGCTCCAGATCAGGAGCGCGGCCGTGACGCTCCATCGGCGATGGCAGGGGCGCATGAACGTCGAGACGATCGAGCGCTTCATGACCGAGTCGCTCGACATCCTGCTGCCAAAGAGCCGGATCACGAACTGGCTGCCTGTCCTCGTCGAACGGCTGACGAACGATCGGCTGCGCGCCTTCGTCCGCCTCGAATCGGGCCGGACCGATCTGAATCCGAGCGTCCTCTTCCTGTGCGTCCACAATGCCGGCCGTTCCCAGATGGCGGCCGGCTTCATGCGCCATCTGGGCGGCGATCGGGTGGACGTCTTCTCGGGTGGCTCGGAGCCGGCAGACCAGGTGAACCAGGCGGCCGTGGCCGCCATGGCCGAGAAAGGCATCGACATCAGCGGCGAGCTCCCCCAGCCATGGGCGGACGAGATCGTCCGCGCCGCGGACGTCATCGTCACCATGGGCTGCGGCGACGCATGCCCCGTCTACCCGGGTAAGCGCTACGTCGATTGGGAGCTCGACGATCCGGCCGGCAAGCCGGTCGCGGAGGTGAGGCCGATCCGGGATGACCTCGAGCGGCGCGTTCGCGGCCTGCTCGACGAGCTCGGGGTGAAGCCGCAGGCCTAGCTCACCGCCTCGGCATCAACCTCCGGCTCGCCCTCGATCGTCACCCTCGGCAGCCAGCGCAGGAACCCGGGCAGCCACCAGTTCCAGTCGCCCAGGAGCGTCATGGTGGCGGGGAGCAGCACGCTCCGGACCACGGTCGCGTCGAGAAGGACGGCGACCGCCAGCCCCAGGCCCAGTTCCTGGATGAACGCGAACGGGATCGTCACGAAGGCGGCGAAGACGAGGACCATGATCGTGGCCGCGCTGGTGATGGTGCCGGCCGTGATGGCGATCCCCCGCGCGATCGCCGGACGCGATTCGAGCCCGCGGTCGCGCGCCTCCTTCACCCTGGTGAGGATGAAGACGTGGTAGTCCATCGAGAGGCCGAACAGGATCGCGAACACGAAGATGGGCACCCAGCTCTCGATGACGCTCGACTGCTCGAGCCCGAACGCGTGGCCCAGGATCCCGTCCTGGAAGACGGCCACCATGACCCCGAAGGCGGCCGCCGTGGAGAGCAGGTTGAGCAGAATCGCCTTGATCGGGATCACGATCGAGTGAAAGACGACGAGCAGGAGCAGGAACGAGAGCCCGAGCACGAACCCGAAGACGAGCGGCATTGAGTCGAGATAGATCCCGGTGATGTCGAGGGCCTGGGCCGCGGCCCCGGTGACGTAGGCACGGACGCCGTCGAGATTGCCGAACGCGTCAGGTACCACCGAGCTCCGCATCTCGCGCACCACCGCCTGGCTGGCGAGGTCGTTCTGGGCGCCCGCCAGGGTGAATGAGATGAGGGCCACCTTGCCGTCCACGGACGGAGTGACCGTCACCGGACCGCTCAACCCCTCGACGCTGAGCCCCGTCTCCTGGAATGTCTCGACCGCCGCCTTGGTGTCCGCGCGGTCGAAGCCGGTGACGACCACCTGGAGGCTGAGCGTGCTCCCCTGCGGCCACTTCTCGTTCAGCAGCTTGACCGCCTGCACGCCGTCGATCTGGTTGGGAAACGAGCTGAAGTCGGTGATGCCGATGCGGAGATGCGTGACCGGGACCGCGAGGAACAGGAGAAACGCCGCCGCCAGCACGGCGAGGCGGCCCGGCCGCCGCATCACGGCCGAAACGAGCCGGGCCCACAGGCCGCTTCCCTCACCACGATCGCGCCCGAAGTACGGGACCCGGCCCGTGTTCACGCGATCGCCGAGGATCGCGAGGGTGGCGGGCAGGAAGGTCAGGCTTCCGATGACCGCCACCAGAATGACGCCGATGGTGCCGATCGCCATGGAGCGGAAGATCGAGACGTCGATGAAGAACAGGCTCGCGATCGAGATCATGACCGCCAGGCCGCTGAAGAAGACCGCGCGCCCGGCGGTGCTGCTCGCCGTCTCGATGGCCAGCAGCTTGCCACGGCCCAGCCGCCGCTCCGAGCGGAAGCGGGTGATCATGAACAGCGAGTAGTCGACGGACACGGCCAGGCCAATGAGCACGATCAGCTGGGTGGCGTACGGGCTGGCCGGGGTGACCACCTGGCTGAACAGGCCCAGGATGCCGAAGGCGGCCAGCAGCGCGCTGATCGCCAGCACCAGCGGCACGAGCGAGGCGACGAACGCGCCGAAGGTGATGAGCAGGATGATGAAGGTCAGCCCGATCGTGACGAAGGTCCGATCCAGGCTGCTGTTGATGAGCTCGGTGATGTCCTGGTTCGTGAGCGTCTGGCTCACCGAGTGCACGACGAATCCGTCGGTGTTCGCCTCCAGCGAGCCGATGGCCTGCCGCACCGGCACGAGGTGGTTTTCGATCGCCGCCTGATCGCCGTCGATGCGTCCGACGATACGCACCGCCGATCGGTCCGGTGCCACCAGCCCCTGCTGGGGTGCAGCCGCCGTCGGATCCTGCACCTCGTCAAAGGCCGGCACCACGGTATCGCCCTGGTCGACGGTCAGGGCCTGGAGCTGCGCGACCGCCCCGCTGACGAACGCGGAAAACGCCGGATCGGCGACCGTCAGTCCGGGATGCGTGACGACGATCGTCACCGACTCCGAGGGCGTGCCGCTGCCGCCGGCATTGAACACTTCGTACGCGCGGGCGGACTCGGTCTTCACGTCGTTCGGATTGCCGTTCGGATCGTCGGTCCGAATCCCGCCCAGCGCCAGGCTGGCCACGAAGAGGCCGATCGTGGCCAGGAACCAGCCCGCGGCCACCGGCCAGCGATGGCGCGAGGTCCACATCGCGACCCGCACGGTCGCCGGCTCTCCGGGGCGGTGCGAGGTCGATGGTCCGGTCACGGCTGCGTCTCGATCGGCATAGTGGCCGACAAGCCTACGCACCCCGTGTTAACCCGGGCGTATGCTCCTTCGATGGCGGATGCAGGGCGCGTCGCCGGCCCCGCGCTACCGACCGGGACGCTGACCTTCCTCTTCTCGGACATCGAGGGTTCGACGCGCCTCGTGCAGGCGCTGGGGACCGCCTTCCCGGCGATCCTCGAGCGCCACCAGGCCCTCCTGCGCGGCGCATTTGCCGATGCCGGCGGCGTGGAGGTGGACGTGCTCCGCGAGCCGCTCGGCGAGATGGCCACCCCGTTCCAGACGCTCAGGCTCCCGGACCCCGCCACGGAGGCGCGAGCCGGCCTCGGGGACGAGGCCTTCGAGCACGCCTATGCCGCGGGGCGGGCGATGTCAGTCGACGAGGTGGACGCACTCCTCGCCGCCGGTCGCTGACGGGTCTGCCCTACCCGATCGGAAGGTCGGCCAGCCCGCTCCTCAGGGGAGGAATTCGTTCAGCGGCGTCGCGCTGCAGGCCGCGCCCAGGCAGGGCAGGCCGAACACCTGCTCGATCGTGCGGAGCAGCCCGTAGTGGTTGTGCGTCGTGGCGCTGCTGAAGCCGCTCAGACCCGCCCGCGCGACCATCGTGTAGATATGCCCGCCGCCGTTCGTCCCCGACGAACCCTCGTCGAAGCTCACCACGAGCAGCGTGTGCGCCCAGTCCGGGGCGTTGAACACGTGCGGCAGGAACCCCTTGAGGAAGGTATCCGCGGTCGAAAGCGGGCAGTCGTGCGCGTCGTTGCACAGGTTCGGCGCCACGAACGCGAAGCTCACGCTCGGGTCGAAGTTCGCGAGCGGCTGGATGTTGTTGCACTGCGACGAGCCGGAAACATACGTGAAGCTCATGGCCGGGTCGTGCTTCCGCACGTAGGTCCCGGACACGCCGGTCAGGTCGACCCCGCCCGAGTAGCTGGAGCCGGTATGGCAGCCGGAGCTCGTCGGGTAGTTCTGCATGTAGCTGCGCCACGACAGCCCGGCGTTCGCGAACTGGTTGCTCAGGCTGGCGCCCGAGAAACTGTGCACGGCGTCATCGGACACACCCTGCGTGGACCCTGACCAGAGTGCCAGGTAGTTGGGCAGGCTCGGATGCGACACGCCGTAGAACTGGGTGGCCACTCCGTACGTCTGCCCCAGCCCGTGCAGATACGGCATGGACGACGCCGTCACGCCGGTGCTCTCCTCGTTCTCGAGCCAGACCACGACGACGTGGCGGATCGGGCCGGAGCCAGATGCCGGGGTGGGCGCCGGGGTCGGCTTCGGGGTGGGCTGAGGCGTCGGCTTGGGGGTTGGCTTCGGGGTCGGCTTTGGGGTCGGGCCGGGCGTGGAGGCCGGAGCCGGCTTCGGGGTGGGCGTGGCCACGGGCGTGGGCACGGGAGTTGTGGCGGAGCCGCCAACGGCGGCCGCGTGACCGGCCAGGACGTCGAGGTAGGCGCTGCCCCAGGCGGTGGCGGGCTCGATTGCGGTCCCCTCGCCCCACTCGTTGAAGGTCGTGATCAGCTGCCATGGCTCGCCGGAGGCCACCATGTCGGCCACGTTCTTCGCCCAGCCGCTCCGGTCGCGGGCAAGCCGCGGAGCGGATTCGTTTGCCTTCCAGAAGCCCGGGCTGATCGTGAAGCTGTATCCGGCCTGGTGATCCTCGGCGACCGCCGGCCCGTACTGGTGCCAGGAGTCCGGCTGATGCGCGCAGGACCGGTAGCCGGGGAATACCTTGAGGACGACGTAGAAGTCGGACCGATGCGGCGCGGCGGCCCACCGGTCGGCCATGGCGCAGGTCTCCGCGCCGCCGTAGACGAAGATCACCGGCTTGCCGTTGATCCGCAACCAGGCTGAGGACGACGTGTAGTGGGCTTCGAGGTAGGCAAGGTCGGTGCCGATCTGGGAGCTCGATGGGTTGTTGCTCCCCTCGGCCTCGTAGTAGATCGTCCAGCGGAAGCTGCCGGCATTCGCCAGCAACGCTCCGATCCGGTCGTCGGTCCCCGAGCCGGCGCCCCACCAGGAGGCGATGCCGGCCTGGATGCCGCCAGCCTGCATCCACCCGACCTGCTGGCGGATCACCGATGTGTCAGAGCCGTTGTAGTAGCCGAGCTCTGGCTGGTAGCGCGTGAAGGGATTCATCCCCTGCTGTTTCCACGCCTCGGGGAACCACGGGTAGTAGAAGGCGGCGCGGACCGGCAGGGTCAGCGAGCCGCCCGCCTGCGCCGGGGCGGAAAGCTTGGCGGCGCTGGGCGACGGGGTCGGCGAGACGGTGGGGGTCGCCCGCAGGCCCGACGCCGGGGAGAGGCTCGGGGTCGGCGAGGCGTCGCGCGTGACGGCGCTCGGCTCCACGACGTTAATCGTCACTGACGCGAGGATCTTCGTCGCCGAGCGCCGGCGCCCCTTTCCTGATGCGATGGATCGTGCTGCGAGGGTGTGGCTTCCCGCGGTCGTGGCGGGGACCGTGATCGAGGTCGAGAAGTCGCCCGAGCGCTCGATCCGGACGCGTGGCATCCGGCTGGCGGAGCCGTCCCAGGTCAGCTGGACACGGGACCTCGGCGTGAATGCGGCACCCGTCACCTTCACCTGCGCCGCCACGATCGCCGTCCCGTCGACGCGCAACGACGGGCCGGACGCCCGGGCCGTCAGGCTCACGGTAAGCAGGGCCGGGAGCAGGGCGACCGCGATCAGGGTGGCGACGAGGTCCCGGATGCGGTGGTTGCTAGGAGGAGTCGGACGCTCCGCTTGCGGGCGGATCCAGCGGTATCCATCCCAGAAGGCCATGGCTGGCTCCCTTCGGCGACCCGGCTGACTCCGGTGGGAGCCCCGTGGCTTTGCGGCCCCGCCTCGCGACGGGTGTGCTCGTTCGTGGGGCCAGCCGCCGATCGGGGGGCGGATGGCCAGAGTAGGCAGTATCGGGCCCGGTTCCCCTCCGGGCAACCCGTCTTTTCCGGCCATCGAGGTCCCAGCAGCCCCCGCGCAGGTAAGGGGCCGTCCGGTGCGGTCCGGGATGGTTCGGTGGGGTCCGGGATGGTTCAGACGTCCCGGCGCGCCACCCGGACCAGGAAGAGCGGCCCGTTGCCGCTAGGCCCGGGGCGGCTTGATCCGGCGCCAGCCTCCCGCCCGGTTGTTGGCGATGATCTGGCGGAAGATCGCCACGAGCGCCCGGCGGTTGATGGGGTCCGCGCGGCGGATCGCCACAGTGCGTGCGGTCTTGTTGTCGTGGCCGCCGGTGATGATCCCCTCCGGGTCAGGCACGATCCCGCCGTCGTACAGAAACACGTTCATGTGGTCTTTCGCGGCGAGCAATGCGCAGACGTTGCCGTCGAGGACGAAGTACGGCTGCACGCGGCGCTTGATCGTCTCGACCACTGCGGGATCCGCCTCGTGGACGAGGTCACGCACGGCTCGGCAGATCTCCTGCTGCCAGTCCGGCAGCGCCTCGATGTAGGCGTCCACCCGGGGATCTGCCGTTGGCGTCACCTCGTTCATCAATCCGCCCTAGGGCCAACCGGCGCCCGGTGCCGGGGCGTATGTGGCCACGACCTGTCCGCGGCGCGTCCCCCGCATCTGCCCGCTGCCCTCCCACGCGTTGACCGCCATGAACAGAGTTCGCCGGTCGCGGCCACCAAGGACGCACGCGAAGCAACCGCGATCGAGCCGGATCTCGTCCAGCACCTCGCCGCCCTCGCGGACCCGGACGCAGCGCCGCGTCCCAACGTCCGCGTACCAGGCCGCCCCCTCGGCGTCCAGGCAGATCCCATCGGGATGGTCGTCCACGGCGGCCCACGTCCGCCGGTTCGACAGGCTCCCATCGGCCTCGATGTCGAACGCGGTGAGCTTCCGGCCGTAGGACTCGGCCACGATCAGCGTCGCGTTGTCCGGCGTGACGGCCATGCCGTTCGGGAAAGCGAGGGCATCGGCTACCTGGCGCGCCGAACCGTCGGGCGTCACGAGAGCAACCAGGCCGGGCGCGAACTCGCCGCCCGGGAACGCGAAACCGATGTTGTTGACGTACGCGTTGCCCCGCCCATCGACGACGATGTCGTTCCAGGGGTGTTCGCCAAGCTCGGCAAGGTGCGCGTGCGCCGCCAGCGACCCGTCCGGCTCCCGGCGGAGCACCGTGCGATCGGCGGACGAAACGATCAACAGCCGGCCATCGGGCAGGTGGTCAATGCACATCGGGAAGGACCGCACTCGGGCGACCACCTCGGCCGCTCCGTCGAGATCGGCCGCGATGACCTCACCAGCCCCCCAGTCCGAGACCCACAGCCGGCCGCCGTGCCAGCGAGGCGATTCGGGGAAGGCGAGGTCCGACAGCAGCACCCGAGGGTCGGGACGGTCCTGGGTCATCGCTCCACGAACGCCGCGAGGCGCTCGGCGGAGGGCACGACGTAGTAGGCGCCGGTGAACGGTCGCGCAAAGCGCGTCAGCGCGTCGCGTTCGCCGGTTTGCGTCCCGGCCATGCTCTCGAGCATCCGGACGAGGATCCGCTGGTCGGAGGCGAACCCGACGAAGATCGTGCCATGCCGATCGACCGAGCCGTACGGGATGTTCCGTCGGAAGATCCTCCCGAAGGTGTCCTGGTCGGTGCGCGCGACGTGCGAGGTCGTCGGCTTCGGGTCAAGCTCGGCGCCCCCCACCTTTCGTCGGCCGATGACCTCCTCCTGTCCGGTGACACCGAGACCTTCCCAGGCGGTGGCGTCGTGCTCCCACTGCTGGAGCAGCAGGATGGAGCCGCCGGCGCACGGCGATGACACCGGCAGCAGCGCCACCGATGTCGCCTCGACGAGCGTCGGGTTTTCGGTTCCATCCAGGAACCCGGTCAGGTCGAGGTCGCGGTGGTATGGCCAGCCGACCATCTCGTGGACGAGATCCGCACCCGAGGAGAGCTCCGCGATGACGTCGCGCGAGAGGTCAAAGACCACGTCGTAGGCAGCCCCTGCAAGCCACACCACGATGTCGTGCTGGGTGGCCGGATGGGTGAAGCCGTCGCGGCCAACGAGGGGCTCGTTGAAGCCCGTCACCCCGGGAGGAGCCGCGTCCGGCGCGACGGAAGACCACAGCTCGGGACGGAATCCCGTTACGAGGTTGACTCCGCCAATCGTGGTGCGCGGTTCCCGCAGGCCGGCTACGCGCGCAGCGATCGCCCCCGCGGGCGCGTCGGGGTGCAGGTCGAACTCGAGGTAGGCGTGCGACGCCGTGCCAAGCGCAAAGATCCCGGTCTGCGGAGAGCCCATGACCGTGATCATGGGGCCACGTGCCGCATCGGCACAAGAAGGAGGGACGGAGGCAGTCCAGGCGCCCCTCGCGGCTCCTCAGCGATCGGGTCAGCCGTGGAGCCGGATCTCCCGCCGCCCCAGCCGATACGCACCCTCAATCGCGAGGGCCAACCCGATGAGTGCGGCCAGCACCCACAGCTTCTCCGGCGTTGAGCGCGCCGTCTGCCAGACCAGCGCCCCGAGCGCCGCGGTGCAGGCGACTCCGCCAAGGACCGAGATCCAGGCGCGGCTGTGGGTAGCCCGTGCGTGCAGCACGTTTGCGGCGTTGACCGCAGCGAATACGACGAGGAACCCCGCGCTCCCCAGGGTCGAGATGCTCGTCAGGTCGAAGAAATTGGCGACGAACAGCGTCAGGGCCGCGGTGATCAGGAGCCCTTCGACCGGCTCTCCCCACACCTGTCGCACGAGGAAGCTCGGCAGCTGGCCATCGGTGGCGATCGAGTAGCTGAGGCGTGCCGCGCCGTAGAAGGTGGCATTGATGGCCGACGCGGTGGAGAGCATGGCTGCGATGGCGATCAGGGTGAAGCCGCCCTGTCCCAGGAACGGCTTGGCGGCCTCGGCGAGCGCGTAGTCCTTGGCCGCCACGATCCGATCGACCGGGAGGTTGCCGACGGTGACCAACGCCACGAGCACATAGAGGACGATCACCGAGCCGACCGCGATGTAGTACGCGCGCGGCAGCGTGCGGGCCACGTCGCGCACGTCCTCCGCCGCGTTGGCGATGAGCTCGAATCCCTCGTAGGCGAGGAAGATGATCATCCCGCCCGCCACCAGCTCAAAGGGCGGCGACCAGGACGAGGGGGTCACCCGCTGCGCCTGGATGCCCGCGGTCCCCACCACCACGAACAGCGCCAGGATCGCCACCTTGGCGGCCACGATCCAGGTCTCCGCCCGGCCGATGACGTTGGCGCTCAGGAGGTTCAGGGCCGTGATGGCGAGGACCGCGAGCGTGATGAGGACATGGCGGCCGGCATCCTGCCATCCGGCGGGCAGGAACGTCGCCCCATAGCTGCCGAAGGCGAGGGCGTAGAGCGAGAGCATGACGATGTAGCTCAGCCAGAGCAGGACGTTGAGGCTGCCGGTGAGGACCCCGGACCCGAACGCGCGGTCGAGGAAAGTCACCGTGCCACCGCGGCTCGGGTAGGCGACGGAGAGCTTGGCGTACGCGTAGGCGGTCAGGAGCGCGACCACGCCGGCCACGGCGAACGCGATCGGCGTGCCTCCATGCGCGAGCTGCACCGCGAGCCCCAGCACGGCGAAGATCCCCCCACCCACCATGCCGCCGATACCGATCGCCACCAGCGACCAGGTCCCGATCGTGCGCTCATCGCGTCCGTTCATATGCACCTGCCCTGTGGATCAGGAAGCGACCTCCCCGACCGGCGCTCGCGCGCGCTCAGCCGTGCCGGTTTCCGGGCGTGACCTCGCGGTAACGACGCCACCGCCGTTGCCCGAGCAGCGGCACGATCTGCCCGGTGACGTTCGTGGCAAAGTGCGCGCTCACGCGGTGCGCCTGAAGAGCGTTCTCGTCAACGTATTGCTCGTACAGGGCGAAGTGGTCGGGATCGTCAGGATCGCGATAGGCCACGAAGGTGATGCATCCGGGCTCGGCTCGGGTGACGGGCACATGCCTGGCCAGGATGTCGGCCACCCGGTCGCCGTTTCCGGGGCGCGCCTGGTACTCAGCGATCACCGTCGTGGGAGTTGTGGCTATAGATGGATCCATGCCCACGATTATCGGCCGCTGGCCGGTCGCAGAGTTGGCTGGGGCGGAAGGATTCGAACCTTCGATCTCCTGATCCAGAGTCAGCCGCCGCCGAGGGCGCCGCTCCGACCATCGCCAGCCGAGATTCGTGCTCAGGACCGGCCCGCGCCGGGTCCTCACATGTTCAGTTTTCCGGAGAGTCAGGTGCCCACCCCGGAAGGGAGTCAGGTGCCCACGCGAAAAACCGACAGAATCAGGTGCCCCGCGGTGAGCGGCTCCGGACAAAGATTGTACCGGACGGGCGGAAAGGGGCAGTAACCGGCGGGCACGCGGCCGGCGTGGCAGGCTTTCGATCGCCAGCGTGCAGTTGCGGGGATCTCCTCAAGATCGAACGAGGGCAGGACGGCGCCAGCTCCAATGGGGTCGTGTTAGCGAAACCCGTGAAGCCGCTGATCGTGGGTCAGGTCGTCGACTGTGGATCCCTTGACCATTGATCCGCGCCCATCCGTGAGCGGACTGGCGAGGCCGCTTCCGCGGGCCCGTCAATCTGGGCGTGCTGGCGCATGGCCGTGGTCACGCGGTAGGGCGTGTTGTGTAGTCGTCGTCGATCCAAGCTCGGTGAGAGGCGCCGCCGCCGTGTTGTCCAGGGCACTCACCACCGCGTCGAGCAATGCACTCGGGCTCAAGGGCTTGGCCAGGAAGACGTTCGATCCCGCCTCCCGGGCCGCGGCCAGATCGTCGGCCAGGACCCGGGCCGAGGTGACTAGGATTGGGACGAGGGCGGTCTCAGGCGCGTGTCGCAGCTCGCGCGCCAGGTCGAGGCCGCTGCCGTCCGGCAGCCCGATGTCGAGCAGCACCAGGTCAGGCCGCTGCCCCTCGAGCCAGGCCCGGGCTTCCGCCAGAGTGGCGGCGACCGCCAGCCGATAGCCGCCAGCCGCAAGAGTGGCGCGCAGGAGCGCGGCCGTGCGGGGGTCGTCCTCGACGGCCAGAATCGATGCCTGGACGGCGCTCATCCGAACGACTGAACGGCAATGCAGCGCCGCAGCCAGGAGCGTAGCCCGGCGAGGGCCTCGTCGCCCTTGGCGAGGACCGCCAGGGCGTGCTCCTTGAGCCGATCCTTGTCGGCGTCGGTGAGCGGATGGGCGGTCATGACCAGGATCGGGATGTCGCGGGTGGCGGGATCGGCCTTCAGGCGCGCCGCGATCTCGAAGCCATCGAGGTCCGGCAGCAGAAGGTCGAGCACGATGGCATCGACACGGCCCTGGCGCGCGCGCGCCATCCCGTCCTCCCCGGTGGCCGACTCGATGACCCGGAAGCCCTCGGGGGTCAGCGATTCCCGGTACAGGCGCAGCGCCAGCGGGTCGTCATCGATGGCCAGCACGTTGACCGGGCGCTCGCCGACCTTCGGCGTCGGCGCCAGCCGGGCCAGGGCTCCCAGCAGCGTCTCCCGCGAGACCGGCTTGACCAGGTAGTCCGCCGCCCCGAGCGCCAGCCCCAGCGCGGCATTGTCGACGATGGTGATGACCATCACCGGAATCTGGCTCGTGGCCGAGCCGGCGCGCAGCTGTCGGAGGACCTCCCAGCCGTCGACGCCGGGCAGCAGGATGTCGAGCAGGATGGCTGCCGGCGCGAGCTGCTCGGCGGCCAGCAGGCCGCTCTCGCCGTTGCCGACCACCGCCGCCCGGTACCCCGCTTGGCGCAGGTGCAGGGAGACTAGCTCTGCGGCGTCCGCATCGTCTTCGATGATCAGCACCAGCGGACCGTCGCCGGCATCGGCGGTCACCGGGATCGCGCCCGGCAGGAGCACCTTGTGGTGCGGGAGTCGCACGCTGAAGCGGCTGCCCGCGCCAGGCGTGGAGACCACCTCGATCTGGCCGTCGTGGGCCTGCACCAGCCGCTGGGTGAGGGCCAGGCCGAGCCCGGTGCCCTCGGCGGTCCCCGGCTTGAGCTGCTCGAAGGCGGCGAAGATGCGGTCCTGATCCTCCGGCGCGATGCCCGTTCCGGTGTCGGTCACGGACAGGGCGATGGCGCCGTCGTCGGACGCCAGTTCCACGGTCACGCTGCCGCCGGACGGGGTGAACTTGATGGCATTGGAGAGCAGGTTGAAGGCGATCTGCCGAAGGCGCGCAGGGTCCACCTCGGCGTGCAGCTCGGGCGGTAGTTCCGCCTGCAGCGCCAGGCCCTTCACCTCGGCCAGGGGGCGCACGGTGTTGAGGGTCTCGGTCATGAGGCGTGCCACGTCGGTCGTCTCGCGGCGCAGCTCCAGACGCCCGGCTTCGACCCGCGACAGATCCAGGATGTCGTTGATCAGCTCGAGCAGGTGCTGACCGGCGCCGTGAATGTGACCGGCATACTCGGCGACGGTCCCATCGCTCAGGGGAGCCGGCGGTGTGAGCAGCAACTCGGAGAAGCCCATGATCGCGTTCAACGGCGTGCGCAGCTCGTGGCTCATGGCCGCGAGGAAGTCGCTCTTCGCCGCACTCGCTCGCGCCAGCTCGACATTGGTGGCGGCGATGCGCTCTCCGATGGCGGTCCGCTCTGACAGCAGCCCTTCCCGTTCGGCCGCCGCCAGCGTCTGGGCACCGAGCAGGGCCAGCAGCGACAAGTCGTCCTCTGCGAAGAGCGTCGGCCGCGCGCTGTGCAACCGCAGTTCGGCAGCCTGGCCGCCGCGCTCGAGGGTCACCTGGGTGACGTGCGGGGCGCTTCCGTCCGACATGCCCGCCGTGGCCAGCGGTCCCGCCGCGTCGCTGCCGCTTGGGTAGACCTCGGCGCCCACCGCGCCGGTGAGGCTGACAGAGGCCCTGGCCAGCTGCTGCCACAACCGCGTGGTTCCGGATCCGGCCTCGACCTGGCTCAGGTCGGTGACGAACTGGTAGGCCACCGCCTGCTGGGCGAAGCGTCGCAGCCAGCGCGGCGGGGCGAAGACCGGCACGAAGGCCGCCGCCGCGACCAGGGCCAAGGCCTCGGCCAGATTCGACTGGCCAATGAACGCCACCAGGATGGTGGTCACGATCAGGAGCATCGCAGCGCTGGCCAAGGCCAACCGCCAGCGGGCAAACCCAATTCGACGCGCCGCTTCGCGGGCCAGGATCAGGGCAGCCAGTCCGTCGCCGATGACGAAGTAGGCGGCAAGGAGCCAGACCAGCGCAGGCTGGCTGGCGCCGAACGCAAGCAGCGCGGCTAGGATGCCGAGGTAGCCGGCCAGCATCGCCGGCCCGACCCAGCGCGGCAGCTGGGTCACGTGGCGAGTCAGGCGCAGGGCGAGCCCGGGCTGCGCGAGCAGCAGCGCGACGCTGATCAGGCTCAGGACCGCCCCGACGGCCGGGAACAGGATGCGCAGGAACGAGAAGACGAACAGACCCGCCAGCGCCCCGAAGAACAGGAACACGTCCAAGGTGAGCGGCCCCGGACGGCGCACGAAGTTGGCGAGGGTGATCCCGAACAGCAGGTAGAAGGCCGCCTGCAGGACGACCGAAAGGATGTCCATGGGTCTCTAGCCTTCCCGCCGGCGATCGTGGGCCATCCTAGACCTCGTCCATCGGCAGCCGAATGCCGACACCGTCGTCCGGCTCATCGTTGAGGGTGCTGCCCTCGATGGCCTCGACAAAGAGGGCGGCCAATTCGGGGTCGAACTGGCCGCCGGCGCCCCGGTGGATCTCCTCGAGCGCATCAGCGACACTGCGCGCCTGCCGGTACTGGCGGTCGTGGGTCATGGCGTCGAAGGCATCAGCGACCGAGACGATGCGCGCGCCGAGCGGAATCGCCTCTCCCGCCAGCCGGTCCGGGTAGCCGCGGCCGTCCCAACGCTCGTGGTGGTGGCGGATGATGGGCAGAAACGCTGCCCCGGCATCGAGCGGTGCGCAGATCCGCTCACCGATCTCCGGGTGGCGTCGCATTAGCTCCCACTCGGCTTCGTCAAGCGGCCCGGGCTTGGTCAGGATCGATTCGGGGATCCCAATCTTGCCGACGTCGTGCAGCAGCGCGCCGTAGGCGATGGTCTCCGCAGCCCGGTGATCGAGGCCGAGGCGCTCGGTGAGGCGTGCTGACAAGGACGCCAGGCGCTGGCAATGGTGCTCGGTGACCGGGTCCTTGGCCTCCACCGCATTGGCCAGGGTGGCCACCACGGCATGCGCGGTCTCCATGCGCACCAGGGCCGCGCGGAGTCGCAGGGCGCTCCGGATGCGGGCCAGCAGCTCCGGCTGGCGGAACGGCTTGGCCAGATAGTCGTCGGCGCCGACGCCGAGGCCGGTGACGATGTCGTCGAGCTGGACCCGGGCGGTGAGCATGATGACCGGCAACGTCGCATTCCGCGGGTCTGTGCGCAGACGCTGGCAGACCTCCAGGCCATCCATTCCGGGCAGGCCGATGTCGAGCACGACCAAGTCCGGCCGCTCGTCGGTCACTGCGCGCAGGGCCGCAGTTCCGTCCGATGCGGTGATGACGCGGTACTGCGCGCCCTCGAGGACCCGACTCATCAGCAGCCGACTGGCTGGATCGTCCTCGACGACCAGCACGCTGGCCTTCGCCGGCCCGGCGGGATATGCGGGTGTCGGGCGATCGCTCGATGTCGCGGCGCTCGGCAACGTCAAACCTTCTCCCTCATGTTCGGCGCGAAGGTCACAGGATGCCCGTTGTGCGGGCGCAACGCAGTAGCCCAAAAGGGCTACAAGTCCCCAGCATCGGCGGCGAAATCCGTGCCTTGGGCCGGACGTTAGGTCTCGATCGTCACGTGCTGCCGGGCGCACTCGTCGCTGCGCCACGGCAACGTGTCCCAAAGCGTTCTCACGACAGCAGACCGGAGCTCCGCATGGCCAGCAGCCCCGATCGAGTGTCGAGCTGTGTGGAGGCTGTCGGCACCGCATGCTCGCTTCGTTTCGGTGGCGGAGCCACGCAGCCCAAGCCGCCAGCGCTTGGGCGAGGAGCCGTCAGGACACAGAAACACACCTGATCTGATCCATGGATCAGGGCGGATGCCCTGATCGCGAGTTAGGTCATGCACCATTCCCTCCGACGGTGTTCCAAGCGGACGGAACCCAGCCATCGTTACGACTCTATCGACGTTCATCGGGTAACGATACGGATAGGCCCAAGCCGTGACATTGTGTGACGGAGCCACGTGGCCTCGTCGCCGGTCAGGACTTATGTTACGGTTCGCCCTGAATCGTCACCTTACCCGCGACCCCACGTTACGGATGTATCGATGGACCGATCCGACTTCACGCCTGAACAGCAGCATCACCTTTCCCGGCTTCAGAGTGGGGTCTGGGCGTATGTCCCACCTCCGCTTCCGCCGGCCGTGGACACGGGCGGAACGATATCGGTACTCAACGGTCGAGCGGAAAGAGCGCTCGGCCATCTCGGTGGAATCGCATTCCGGCTCCCTGACCCCCATGTGCTCATTGGGCCATTCATCCGCCGCGAGGCCGTTCTGTCGAGCCGCATCGAGGGCACGGTGGCCTCCCTCACAGACCTTGTCGCGTTCGAGGCCGCCGCCGCGCGGCAGGCGCCGGGCCCATCAGACGTGAGAGAGGTGTCGAACTACGTTCGCGCACTGGACTGGGGCCTTTCACCCGAGCAGGAGCTGCCGGTCAGCAAGCGCCTCATCCGCGGTCTGCACCGCATCCTTATGACGGATGTCCGTGGGCAGGAGCGCACCCCGGGCGAGTTCCGCACGTATCAGAACCACATCGGCCGACCTGGTTCGAAGATCGAGGATGCGATCTACGTTCCGCCGCCTCCCGCGGAGGTGACGCGGACGATCGAGGAACTTGAGCGATACCTCCACGAGCCGAGCAATCTTCCCGACCTGGTGCGCCTCGCGATAATTCATTACCAGTTCGAGGCGATCCATCCATTCGGGGACGGCAACGGTCGTGTGGGGCGGCTTCTGATCAGCCTCCTGCTGGTCAAACACGGCATCATTCCGGAGCCGTTCCTCTACCTGAGCGCCTTCTTCGAACGGCACCGCGCTGACTACTATCAGCTCCTGCTCGATGTCAGCCTGCGTGGCGCGTGGGATGCGTGGATTGCGTTCTTCCTAGAGGGGGTGGCTGACCAGGCTGCCGACGCCGTGACGCGGGCCACTCGACTTCTCGAGCTGCGCGATGAGTATCAGCACCGCCTCTACCGCACCCGGGGATCAGCGGCCCCACTTCGACTCCTCGACGAGATCTTCAGGCGTTCGGCCCTGACCATTCCACGCGCACGGGAGATACTCGGGGTGACCCCGGCGTGGGCCAGCAAGGCTGTCGCGCGTCTGGAGGAGGCGGGGATCGTGCGCGAGATTACTGGTCGCGAGCGATACCGCATCTACATCGCCTGGGACGTGCTCCGCATACTTGAAAGTGACCTTCGCCATGACGAGTCGCCAGAGGTAGAACAGCTTCCGCTTGAGATGGGGCGAATTGGCGACGAAGAGGTGACGGTGTCGCCCAACTAAACGGGTTGCAGTTCAACCGATAGGTGGTCGTCGAGTACTTGATTGCCTGTCAGAGCGCCGATCATCACCAGACTGCTGCAGCGCTTGACACGCTGCCCCGTACCGGCGCACTCTGAGTTCAGCACTACATCAGTTTACGAGGTACTCATAGACAGAAGTGAGCCCTCTGCGCCGCAGCCAGCTCCTCAAGGGAACGACCGAGCTCCTCATCCTTTCGGTGCTCGAGGACGAGCCGCGTCATGGTTACGAAATCGGTCAGCTCATCCGCGACCGCGGCGCCGGTCTGGCGTTCAGTGAGGGAGCCCTCTATCCGGCGCTCCATCGGCTTGAGGCGCGGGGAGCGCTGAGCGGCACCTGGCAGGCTGGCCAGGGTGGACCCCGGCGGCGCTACTACGCGCTGACTGACGACGGCCGCGGCCAGCTTGCCGAGGCTCGCAGCGAATGGGATCGCTTCGTCGCGGAGGTGGGGTCCGTAGCCGGCGGGTCGCGGGCAAAGCTGGCGGAGGTGCGGCGTGTCTGACCGGACGCTCGTTGATGCCTATCTCGATCGCTTGGCGTCCGCATTGCCGCTACCGGAGTCCGAGCGTGCTGCTGCGGTCGAGGAGATCGCGGCGTATCTGGCCGATTCGACCGCAGCTCTCCTGGAGCACGGCGTTCCCCTGGATGCGGCACAACGCCAAGCCCTCCAGCGCCTTGGCGCCCCGGAGCGTCTGGGCGGCGATCTGGCCGCGGCCCATCGCCAGCCACGTCACCTGCTTGCGGCAGCCGGTACCGCACTGGCCGTCACGCTCGGCACTGCGTTCCGTAGTCTCGTCGTCGCCTGGGCCTTGATTCTCCTGGGTGCGCTGATCTTGGGCCTCGCACTGGCTGCCGTCCGACATCTCGTTGGTCCGCAACTGCTCGCCATGGACTGGTCGCCGCTACTCGACGGACTGCTGCCGGCGATTGTCGAGTGCAGTCACGGCCTATGCCGTCGGCCGCGCCGTCGTGCGGCCCGTGTCCCTGGCGGCGCGCCGAACTCCCGGGCAGGTCCGTCCAGTCGTACTGCTGGTGGGGAGTGTCATTTTGACGCTGATCGGACTGACCGCGATCGAGGCGCGCTGGACGCCGCCCACGGCCCTCCTGATGGCCGCGCTGCCCGGCTGGTTTGCGCTCGGCGTCCTGCGCCCCGATCTCGCCCCTCGCTGGTTCCCAGGCAACCGGATGACGGCGACGGCCGTGCTCGTCCTCCTCATCGTCGGGACGGGCTTGACACTCGCTCTGGGAGCCGTGGTGTCCACGTCTGGAGGGGGCGTAGAGTCCCGCAGCTTCGACCCAAACGAGGAGTACGCGCACATCGGGCCGTTCGTGAGCCTCGAGCATCCACCAATCGCAGTGGACGACAGCACCTCGTCCGCTGGCCCATTCGAGGGTCCCGGTCCGGTGAGCGTCGAGCGCAGCGGCACCATCAGATCGTCCACGGCCCTCGATGGCTGGAGCGATCTCCGCCTCGAGGTCTGGCAGGGGCCCGCCGGCGAGTCGAACGGCCCGGCCATTGATCAGGCCGCCAGCGAGCCATTGGCGACCGCGCCGTTGGCCATCGATGGGCGCCACGTACGTGGTGACATCACCTTCTGGCCGTTGAGCGACCGGACGGTCTACTACGTTGCCCTCACCGGACGCGACGCTGAAGGCAAGCGCTGGCAGCTCGCCTGGCCATCGGCCGAATTCTGGCAATGGCGAGGCACTCCGCTCCAGCTGTTGGTGTCGGCGTTTCGCTGAACGTCCACCGAGGAACGGCGACAGCAGTTCGCGTCGCGGTCGTCGGAAGTCTGACTGCGTATCTGACCCTCATACGATAGGGCGCGGTTGACCGGCCATGCAGCGCCGCCCGTGCTTCTCGCTCGTCCTGCCTGCGTTCGTCCACTCACGACGGCGAACGAAACGTGACGGCCCGGCATACAATGTGGAAGGCCTGTGGATAAACATCCGGCGGCCACCAGCAGGCGAGAGGCAGCGAGAGACCGATGGCGAGCGCGCACGACGTGGCCCGCTACTTCCTGGCGAAGCAGGACGCAGACGCGGGCGAGGTCATCACGAACATGAAGCTCCAGAAGCTCCTGTATTACGCGCAGGGCTTCCACCTCGCCATGCGCGACAAGCCGCTGTTCAATGAGCGTGTCAAGGCTTGGGAGCACGGGCCGGTCGTCCCGCAGGTCTGGCACGAGTACAAGGAGTACGAGGCCCAGCCTCTGCCCGAGCCGTCACACGACGAGGTAGACCTCGACGAGCAGACGCGGGCGTTCCTGGATGAGGTATACGCGGTCTACGGCCAGTTCTCAGCGTGGCGGCTCCGCGAACTCTCGCATCAGGAGCCACCTTGGATCGAAGCCTTCAACGGCTCCGGCGTCATCCACAACGACACAATGCGCAGCTTCTTCCAGACGCGTCTCGTGTCCTAGGAGCCGTGGTAGTAGACGGCCATTTTCACGTCGAGCCATAAGGCGACGAACACCCGGCCCTCCCGGTAGCCGATCATCCGGCGACGCCCGCCGCAGCGGAGGACCAAGATTGTATGTTCCTTCGTCAGCCATGGAGGCAGGGAGACGAGAATGGCCTTGAGTGGGATGGCCTCGAGTCCGAGCTTTCGGTGGTCCGCCGAGTACATCTGACCCCACGTCATCTGGCTGCGACGGTGGATGTGCTCGAGGTAGGCGAGACGATCGCCGTCGCCAACGTCCGCCAAGCCATAGCCCGGAGCGGTGTGGAAGAAGCCGAAGGCAGGAGCCATGTCCGTGTCGCTCGGCGGGAGGATGTTCGGCCCGCGCTTCAGATCCGGGGTCTGAATCCCCTTCCGCTTCGGTGACATCGGGCCGACTCGCGATTAGCCCTTCTTCTTGTCCGCGGAGAGTCCCAGGAGGCTCTCGATCTTCGCCATGAGGTCGGGGTCGGGTTCGCCCTTCTGCCTGAGCATCTCGATCAGGGTGCCGACGTACACGTTGCGCAGCTCCTCCGTGGAGCCAGGAGCAACAGGGTTGGCCCGTGTTCCGGTCGCGGTAACCGATTCGCTTACTTCCGTCGTGTCCTCCGCCTCACGCGCCACGTTGATCGGGGCGTCTGTGCCGGTGCGAGGCACGATGAGATGGGTCCGCGTGCCGCGAGAGAAGAAACCAGCCTGATCGGCAGACTCGATCAGCGCGCGATAGGCGCTGTCCACGCGCGACGGCGGGACGCCGTATTTCGTTCGCATCAGGTTCTTGAGGCCCTCCTCCGGTGGGAGCTGACGCCCGCGGAACTCCTCGTAGATGGCGGCGAATAGAGGCACGTCCATCCAGGCTTCGACCTTGGCGTGCGCAGCCTGCTCAGGAAAAACCGGCATGAGGACCTGCTCGGCGCGCTTTGTCAGCGTGATGCGAGCGCCTTGCCCCTGGATGAGGCCGAACATGCGCGACGCCGAGATCTTGTCGTAGTAGGCGCCGTTGTTAGCGGACTTGTAGCCGAGGAAGATGGCCAGCTCGTCGCTCGCGGCGACCCCTCCACCTTGGCGGTGAATCGTGTCTGCAACCGCGACAGCATCCGCGAGCGTGTAGACGGCATACTTCGTTTGGGCCGCGGTGCGCTGCTTCTTCTTCGTCCCCGTGTCGGCGGCGGGGTTCGGAGTTGCGTCGGGTCCGGTCATGGCTTTGGTCCTCAAGCGGCGGCGGAAGTAAGCCACCGTAGAGAACCGTAGAGTACGCCAGTGACAATGTCAAGTGAGTCGGCGGCTGATCCCACGGATTCGCCCGCTCGACCTTAGCATCACGCACATTGTCATCGAAATGCACCCCTGTGCGATCAGTGGCCACCCACGGACCAACTCCACGCTTAGCAACTTGCAGCGACGTCGCGCTCTCGCTGGTCCGTAGTGTGATTTCGACGAGCTGCAGAGTCCGATCGCGGCCGCATTGCACTTCGCGCTGAACTGGATCAACGACGTTCTGACTGTGAGTCAGGTGACCCTGCGCCTCTGGCAAGCGGTTAACAGCCGTCGCACTTCTCCCCTATTTCGTGCTCAAGATTGACGATTCCGTGGCCGATGAGAGTCATGCTGCGAGTCACCGGTCTCTTGTCGGCGCCGAGTCGGGAGCTCATGTCGGAGGTGCTACCCGACCATCGCTCCGACCCGGTGGTTGCCTATAGCGCAATCCGTTCAGTCTTCCCCGCGGATGACCCTCAGGCGCCCGCCGCCACGAGGATGAGGTCAGTGCCGACCCCGGCCAGAAAGCCGATGAACACTCCCCACAGGGTCAGCTCCCAGGACGCCCGGCGTCCAGCGACGATGAGCTCACCAACCACGTACAGAATGGCGCCTGCTGCAAGGGCCAGGAAGGCCACGAACAGGAGCGGCGAGTCAACGGCCGTGCCAACCACGGTGCCCAGGAACGTCGGACCCCCGCCGATCAGACCTGCCAGTCCGAGCCAACTCCACGATGGTCGTACGTCCCGCGCCACGAGCGGTCCCACGATGCCGAAGCCCTCGGTCGCATTGTGAAAACCGAAGCCGATGAACAGCAGCAGCGCCAGGGAGGTCGCGCCTGAAGCGGCCGACTGGCCAATGGCGAGGCCCTCGCTGAAGTTGTGCAGCCCGATCCCGGTCGCGATCGTCATCCCCAGGCCAAGCGTCTCCATGCGCATCAGCGTCGGATCCGCTTCGTCGCCCGCGATGGTTCCCGGGCCGGGGCCGGCGCGAGGACGTCTGCGAAGGCGCGGGGCGTAGAAGAGGCTGAGGAGGCCGAGCCCAAAGCTCAGAATGTAAGCCACGGCGAGGACGCCGAGCTGGCTCCAGTTGTGCGCGGTCAAGGCGGTTTCGAGGGGTTCCGTGGCATGGCTCAGGATGTCGAAGAGCAGGAAGACGAGGATCCCGCCCGACAGTCCGCCGAGGAAGATCCGCAGGCCACGTCCACCCGAACGCAGCCGCCCAAACGGCAAGCCGAGGAAGATCGTGAAGCCGGCGATCGCTCCGAGTACGACAGTCTCGGCCAAGCTCATCGGGGCACGCCTCCTGGAAGGTTAACGTCGAGTTGACTCGGGGGGCAGCCTAAGTGTCTGGGGTGTATTCGCGAGCCATGCCGTGTTGCGATTTGCGCGGCAATAGCCCTGCTTTCGTTGATATCGCCGGCGACTACCCATCCCACATACGTCGATTCCTGAAGGCCGTCGAAGGGGGAGGGTCTAGCCTTTGCAGCTCGCCGCAGATCTCGTAGGGGGACAAGTTCCAGAGTTGCCTCGTGCTTCTTGGCGATCACGATAACCCCCGGGCTGCTCGGGAACGGATATGTCCCGCAATCGCCCGCCGGCAGCCATTCCAGTCCATCCGGATCTGGAGCATATGCCTCGTATCCGCGTCCAGCAGAGGTGATGAGGCGAAGGGCAGCATGGATAACGCGATTCACGATCTAGTCCCGGGAGGTAGTGGTCGCGCGACCGCGACGGCTGCAGACGGCCAACTTTGGGTCATGAAGCGTCCGCAGTCTGAATGCCGTGGATGTGTCGAAGCACGTCGCTTAAAGGCATTACGTCGGCATACTTCTGATGCATGTCGAACAGGTTGATCGCATGTGTCGCTTCGTGCCTGTCAAAGACGCACTCTTCGACCACCGTCACACGGAGTCGATGGCTTGCAGCGTCCACAACCGAGGCGCGGACACACCCACTCGTGGCCTCTCCCGCGACGATGAGAGTATCGATGCCGAGATAGGTCAGGTGTCCGATCAGCGGCGTGCCCCAAAATGCGCTCGGCGCGGACTTTCGCAATACGATCTCACCTGCTCGAGGAGCGACCTGCTCGACGATGTCGTAGCGCCGCGCGAGTTGCTCAGGCGTCGGATTACGCTCTGTCGTAGCCGGGCCGCTATCGCCGCCCTCGTGAATCGCGTCGATCCAATTGGTGATGCCGGCGCGGTCGAGACCCGAGACATGCACGACCGGGATTTGGGCCTCACGCGCCCCCTGCAGGAGACGTTCGATGTTCGGCAACGCCTGCCATGCGGCCAGCCCGCAGCTCCCAGGCCAACTCCTTATGGCTTCCAGAAGAGGTTCGGGTTTATCGCCGAAGACCCACCGATACAGATCAACCAGCAGCACGGCCGGTCGTCGTCCAAACCCGACGCGCCGATCCCGCACGACGGCAAGCGCCTGCCGGTCTTGTTCCGTTAGGAAGCGGTCCCAAATTCGTTCGCGCATGACAATCTTACCCTCAGATACGACGGCGCCGGCATCGTGATAGACCGCAAGGAGAACGGTTGCCTACCATCCGATCGCGTAGCACAACCGACGAGGATCGGCGGCGCCAATTAGCGTGTCGGTCTCCCAATCTGCAAGAACAGCGCAAATGCCACCCGCCTCGGGCGTGGATCCCGGCCACATGCGTACGTCGTGACCTAACCCCGCAAGGCGCTTCGCAACGGCATCGCCGATACGTCCTTCCAGATATAGCGACGCTGGCTCAACTTCGTGCGGATCATTTGCCTTCGGGAAGCTGCGGGTCACGAACCGCGGAGCTTCGACCGCCTGCTGCAACCCCATCTTGAAGTCAACGACGTTTGCTATCAGCTGGACTAAGGCCTGTGGCTGCGTGTCCATTCCCGGCGTTCCGTAAGCGAGAAGAAAGCGTCCACCGCGCATCGCGATGCCAGGATTTGGCGTCAAGAACGGCCGCTTGCCAGGTTCGATCGAACTGGGATGGCCGTCGTCGATCCAAGATTGAACGCCGCGACCGGAGCACACGAAACCGAGGCCGGGCATGACCGGCCCACTCAGGATGCCATCGCTTGGTGCCGATGAGAAGGCATTACCCTCCGCGTCGGCCGCGCACACATTACTTGTGCCCGGTTCCAAGGAGCGATGCGTGAGAGGTGGGGGTGGCGGCCGACGAGGTTCTTGCTCGAACTCCCAGGGGTTGCCGGCTGCCCCGACTCCGGTCATACATCTCAACGGGTCGATCCGAGCCCGTTGGACGCGTGCGTAGTCGTCGGACAGTAGCCCGTGAATCGGAACATCGACGAATTCCGGATCTCCGTAGTACGCGTCCCGATCGGCGAATCCCAATTTCAGCGCTTCCACAATGTGATGGATGTACGCCGCGGAGTTGTGTCCCAACGAACGAAGCTGGTCGAGCTCGCACAGCTTGAGAGTCTGCAGCACGACTGGCCCCTGACACCATGGCCCACCTGCGTAGAAGTCGATCCCGCGATACTGTATGTGCTGCGGCTCCTCAACGGTAACCTCGTATTCGGCGAGATCTTCGTACCGGATCCACCCTCCTTCCCGCTGGAAGAAGTCACTGATTTGCCGAGCGATTTCGCCTCGGTAAAACAACTCGTAGGCAGCGTCAATTCCCCGCTGCCGGTCAGGATATTCTTCTGCTGCGGCGGCGAGCCGCTTGAGGGTTCTCGCCAGATCGGGTTGCGGCACTCGGCTTCCAACGGGCGGCACCCTACCGCCGGGAAGGAACGCTTGGACCGTCCCCGGCCAATTTGCGAGCGTCGCCCGAGAACGAGCAAGCATGTCCCGTAGCTCAGAGTGCACGGGCGTGCCGAACTCGGCGAGCTCAAGAGCCGGCGCGATCACATCCTGCAGACGCAAGCGGCCGAAAGACTTCAAAGCCGTCAACCAAGCTGCTAGAGCCCCCGGCGTCACTGAGCGAAGTACCCCGACTGGGATGCGTCCACCGTGCTGCATTCGAAAGATCGAAGCGTCGACCGCGCGCGGCCAGCGTCCGAGCCCGGCGATGCTCCGAACGTCCCCGGTGCTTCCCGCGACTACCAACACGGGCGCGACGCCCCCTAGACTTGTCCACTCGGGCAGCAGGACGTTCAGAGCCAAGCCGGCAGCAACGCCTGCATCCGTCGCATTGCCGCCCATTTCAAATATCCGCCCGCCCGCAGCGCTTGCCAAATAGTGACCGCTCGAGATTACCCAGCGTCGGGCGCGGACTGTAGGACGCGTCTGGCTCCCGACCGAACTCTTCGCCTTCGACATGGGCATCCTCTCCGGATCTTCACCTAGAACCAGGGAGGCTCGACCCGGCGCTGAAGGAAACTCGCGGTCACAAGTGCCGCGATAGGGGAGACCATTGTCACCTAATTGTAAACTATGCGCCACCGTAGCCTGGAGACCTACCGATGCTTGTGGGAGCAATTAGTCCGACTACGCACGCTCCCAGCGTTCTGGCGGGTACCATCGAACAGTGAGCAGCCTGCCAAGCCGGCCTGCGGACGAGAAGAGAGTCGGGCCACTCGCGGAAACCGAACCAAAGACTCCCGAAGCAGGCTGGTGGAGGCGGACTCGCTCCAGTTCTCGTGCCGTTCTGATCTTCGAGTTCGGTGTAATAGTCGCCTTCTGGCAAATCGCCGTTGGCGTCTTCGGCCTCGTGAGCCCCATCTTCCTCCCCCCTCCCGCGTCGGTGGCGGTCGGTCTATTTGAACTAGTGAGGAGCGGCGAGATAATTCCGCACCTCTTGACGAGCCTCGAAGCCTGGGTCCTCGGATACGGCTTCGCGGTGATCGTGGGGGTAACGCTGGGCATCATGCTTGGAGTGTCAATGCCCCTGCATCGCCTCGCCACGCCCGTGCTTTGGTCATTCTACGCCGTCCCCTGGCTTGCCTATCGGCCGCTCCTCGTTGCGTGGTTCGGGTTTGGCGCGGCCCCGATGATCTTCCTCGTCTTCATCGCATCGGTCTTCCCAATTCTCTTCAACACGGCGGCCGGCGTTGGTGCGACCGACGCCTCATTGCTGCAGGCGGGCAGGATCTTCGGATCGACTCGACTCGGGACGTACCGGAAGATCGTACTGCCATCGTCGTTACCGTTCATCTTCGCCGGCATGCGCCAATCCGTGTTCTTGGCGACCATCGCCCTCCTGGTGGCGGAGATGCTCGGCGCCACAGTCGGTGTAGGCGCCCTGATAGCGATAAGCACGAATACGTACCAGACCGAGCAGGCATACGCGATGATCCTGGTCGCAATGGCATGGACGATCTCCGTGAGCCATGCAGTGGGATGGGTCGCCAGGGCCGTCGCCCCCTGGCAGAGCGATGTGAGGGTACAGTGAGCGCTGCGTCGCTGCCGGCCTCCACTCAGGACGTCGTCGATCCGGCGGACGTCCAGGCGTTCCACGCGCGCCATCCGGTTGCGCCCTCGCGGCATGCGGCCCGCTGGCGCCTCGCGCTCATCATGGAAGTCGCACTGATCCTGGCCCTATGGGAAGTTCTCATTAGCGGATTCGAGGTCATACCACCCGCGTTTCTGCCACCGCCGTCTGCGATTGCGGCTTCGGTCGTGCAGCTGATCATCTCCCCGCCATTCGTCAATCAGCTCGTGTATAGCGTGTCGAACCTCGTCGTAGGGGTCCTAATCGCTTCGCTCGCAGGCGTCAGCGTCGGGCTGGCGGTCGGCTGGCTACGCCCGCTGGAGATTACTGTCGCGCCCCTGATCTGGACGATGTACTCCATTCCAAAGGTCGCCCTCGCACCACTGATCATCCTCGGCTTGGGACTGGGACCGGCCTCGAAGATCCTCCTTGTCGTCTTGGTCTCCTTCTTCCCGGTGGCCCTCAACACCATGCTGGGAACGCAGACGGTCGATCCGTCATTGATTCACGCAGCACGGGTGTTCGGGACACGCGGATGGCGACTGGCCATCAAAGTGATAATCCCAGCAACGTTGCCATTCATCCTCGTCGGACTTCGGCGCGCGGTTGCTCTCGGGTTCATCGGGGAGATTCTCGGCGAGTTTCTCGGCGGTGCCGACGGACTCGGCTATCTGCTGGGCCGGGCCACTGTCGCTTTCCGGATGGATGATGCACTCGCGATCGTTGCGATCATGGTCATCTTCGCGAATGCCGGCTTGATCGCCCTTGACCTTATCCGTCGGCGCCTTGCCCCTTGGCACAGCGAAGGTCCAGTGCATTTGGCTTGAGGATCTCAAGGCCCAGCAGCTCGGCAGAGGTCGCGCACGTGCGGGCGCTAAGTATCAGCAACTCGTTAGCGCCGTGCTGCGCTGCTCCATCCTCAACAGCAACGCCTGGCACTGTGGCCTTGCGCCAGCCGATCCCGACGCGGAGGGTGCGTGAACCGAAGCGGCCCACAGCAAGAGATAGGCACTCCGTGGCCGAAGGATACGGGGTCAATAGCTTGATTGGGAACTCGAGCTAGCCTGGCGCTTGACTTGCGGGATGACCTCGTGGGCGAAAATCTCCATCTGCTCCAGCCAGTCTGGGAAGCGCATCCGGAAGTCGATAACGAGCAGGTCGCACCCGATCTCCTGAAAGCGCCCGACCCCGCGGACGATGTCGTCGGGCGTACCGGCCAAGATGGAGCCATCCAGCTGCTCGATCCGGGTGAACTCACCGGACTCCGGCTTGATCCAGAACTTCTGCGCGTTGGCGTTCCCAATGAGGCCTGGAATATTCAGCGATTCGAGGGCATCCTCCGTCGTCTCGCCGATGCTAGTCACCGGGACTGCGCCAACCATGATCATCGGCTTACCCAGTTCGGCTGTCGCCTTTCGGATAGTTGCCACGCGTGCATCGTACGTCGGAAAAGTGATGCGCCCCGGCAGCCAGCCATCGCAGAAATCGACGGCGAGGCGTGCGGCGGCCGGGGTCCCTCCCCCCCACCATACGGGCACGGGTTGGAGCGGCTGTGGTAGGAGATCGACGCCGCCGAAATCGTAGAGATCGCTGTGCCACTCGACTGTTTCGCCCGACCAGAGTCGGCGTGCGATCAGTGTCTGCTCCCGCATCAGCTCAGGTCGCCGCAGATCGCCTTGGCCGATGACATCGAACTCGTGCTGGAAGTTTCCGGCGCCAATGCCGAGATCGAACCTTCGCCGTGTGATCCACGAAAGCGACGCCACGCTGGCACCCAACAGGATCGGGTGGCGAATGGGTATAACTGTCGCTGCCCCCAGCCCGATGCGATCGGTCACGCCGGCGATGAAGCTCAAGGTGACAAAGGGCTGGACAAACGTGCGGTTGGTGCCCTCCATGCCGTGCGGATGGAAGACGAGATGGTCACGGACCCACAGCGAATCGAATCCCAGGCTCTCAGCACGGCGAGCCCCCTCGATCAATAGGTCTTGGTCCGCGTTCTCGCCGAAATGCGGGAGCAGCAGGCCGAAGCGTGTCATCCAGTTCCCTCCACAATACCTGCAGACGGGCGGCGAGCGCTGGTGCGCGGGCTTGCCTGACGACCTCGCCCAGGACGGCCAACGACCTGGCCATCTGTGTAGATGACCTCGCCGCGCGACAGGGTTGTTCTAACCGCACCATGCACTTGTCGACCAGCGTATGGCGTCCAGCCGCACTTGCTCAGCACTTGATCGTCGGTGATCTCCCACACGACGTCGAGGTCGACTATCACGATGTCGGCATCCGCTCCAACTTCGATTCGTCCCTTCTGGTCGAGGCCGAAGATGCGAGCGGGGGCGGTTGACGTCATCTCGACGACACGTTCCAAGCTAATCCGTCCCGCCGCACTCGCGTCGAGCAGGAGCGGGACGTAGAACTGCGTCGAGGGCGTTCCGGTATGCGCCTTCCAACCATCAGTCCAGCCCGGCTCTTTCTCTTCACGGAGGTGCGGTGCGTGGTCGGTTGACACTAGGTCGATCGTCCCATCCTTCATGGCATGCCAGAGGGGCTCGGTGTTAGTTTCCGGAACGTAGTAGGAAAGGGCATACGACCCGAGGCGCTCTATGGTCGCCCAGTCGTTGCCTAGGAAGATCGCCCATGGGTTGATCTCCGCGGAGACGCGCTGTCCTTTCGCCTTCGCGGCGCGGAGTTGGTCAACCACACCTTGCGTCTGGGTATGCAGCAGGTGAAGCTGCGTTCCTGTCGCTCGCTGAAGCCTGAGCAGGAGTGCAGCGGCCGTATCCCAGATGACCCCGTCGTAGGCAGCATAGGCCCGTGCATAGGCGCGGAAATCGCGTTCTTTGCGCGCCCAAAAGCCCTCCTCGATCGCGGTCATCAGCTCCTGATCATGGGGATGGACCATGAGCGGCAATCCGGTTTCGCCGACTTGCTCAAATATGCGCAGCAACTCCCCGTGGTCGTGCACACTGACCCCGGGCATGTGCGGGTAGTCGCGTCCGGTATCAACCACCATGAACACCTTGAAGGCGGCTATGCCCATCGTGGCCAGACGCTGAATTTCGTCGAGTACCGTCGCGGCGGCATTGACATTGTAGTCAACGATCGCTCGCTCGGCGTATAGCGAGAGCATCTCCTCAAGGTGCGCCACCGTGTTGGGAGGTGGCTGGACGTTTGGCATCGCGAAAGAGGTTGTGACACCACCGGCAGCAGAGGCCGACGTGGCAGTGATGATGTCCTCCTTGTCCGTGAAACCCGGCTCGCGGTGGTGACTGTGGACATCGACCGCCCCGGGAAGAAGGTGCCTGCCGCTGGCATCGATCCTCTGTTCCGCATCGAGCGGATGGCCCGGCGCGGCGATGACGGCTATCGCGCCGTCGCGAATTCCTATATTCGCGGCGAATCGCCCCGCCGCCGAAATCACTATTCCCCCCGTGATCACGAGGTCAAGCGGGCCGCTCATTCTGTTGACTCCTCACTGAGGAAGGTGATGCTCGCCTCGAGGGATGCGCCGCGAACCTGCGCGTCGCCTGTACGCAGGTATCGGTCGAACCACTCGACAATCAGCCGGGCGACAATATCCCCGTACTGCTCATATGCAGCGTAGTGTGTGGTATGAGTCTGGACCACGAGCCGCTTCGGGGCGCCAGCGCGCTGATAGAGCGCGTAAGCGTGGTCCTCTGGAGTCGTCTCGTCGTTCTCGACGCATATGAACATCACAGCGCGCGGCGCGATGCGGTCAACGACATCGATCGGCCGGTATTCGAAGATGGCATCTGCACTCGCGAGTGCGACTCTACTGGGAACGCGGTCATCGACGTCAGCTTTCACCATGGTCGCCCGCCGCTCGGCCGTCGGTACCATAATCCCGTCACGTGGAGGCACCATCTCGCCCGTCCCCTTCAATGCGCGGGCGTGGCGATCGCGATTGAGACGCTTGAGGAACTCAATCCACTCCTGCTCGCTACGCATGCGGCGCAGCCAATCCCGACCATCTGCGATGGGAACCTGGCTTACCAATGCCTTGAAGCGAGGGTCGAGCCCGGCAGCCATGACGACATTGCCGCCTCCAGTGCCACCTGAACCGAAGGCGCCCAAGCGCTCCGCATCGATCTCCGCACGGGTTTCGAGGTAGGTAGCCGCATTGCGGAAATCTTCGACCTGGGCTTGCGGATCTAGGTAGGTCGCGTCACCGCCTGAGTCGCCGAAGCCGCGGTAATCGAACGCGAGGATGGCGAATCCAGCACGAACTAGCGCCGAATGGTACGGCTTGTACAGCTTAGCGTCGCGTAACCCGAGCCAGCCCGGACCGTGGACTACGGCAGGGGCCAGCCGGTCAGCAGATGCGGCGTCCGGTAGCATTAGCGTTCCGGCCAGAGATGAGCCATGGCTGAAGAAGCGCACTTGCTCGACGGTCACAGACTCCTCGATGTTGGTAACAATCAGCGATGAATCGGATCCAACTATAGCGGCTCTGCGTCATTGAACAAAGGGGGTTTCCGTCAGCGGGGCACGGCGATCATCGCCCTCGAAATGTTTACACATTGCCCAAAGTCGGCAACAGGACCTACACTACCGGTCGACGCGTGACACTGCTTTTCGGCAGTCGATTTGTAGGAGGAAATAGAGGTATGAGCCCCGACGACGTTGTTGCTGCCATCGATCCGCAAGAGGTGATCGATCTAGCGCTGCAGCTCGGGAACATCGACAGCCCCACTGGAAGCGAGGGGGCCGCGGGGCAATTCGTGTACGACTGGCTCGGGGACAACGGCTTCGAACCGCGCCGATACGCGCTCACGCCTGATCGCTTCAACGTTGCCGCCTGGCTCGACGGCACTGGCGGTGGCTACAGCCTCATCTTCAACGCGCACCTCGATACGACTCTGCGTCCTGATGCGGTCTGGTCCGCTCGTAACCCTGGCGACCCCCTGTACCGAAGTGCCTGGATCGACGGGGACCAGATTGTCGGAGATGGTGTTGTTAACGACAAGGGACCGATGGCCGCCTTCCTGGTAGCGGCCAAAGCCATCCGGCAGTCGGGTCATGCGCTCAAGGGTGACCTCATCGTGAGTGCCGTCGCCGGCGAGATCTCGAGGGAGCCAGTCGACGAGTTCCAGGGGACGGACTATCTAAGCAAGGACCTGGGCGCTCGCTTCATGGTTACGCACGGAGCAGTCGCCGACTTTGCGCTTGTCGCGGAGGGCACCGGATTTGGGATCGTAGGGATTGAGCCCGGTAAGGCCCATCTAAAGGTAACGGTCTTCTCGGATCAGCCACGTTACTACACGCCCTACCTCCCGCGCCCGACGGGCATCGCCGATTCACCGAACGCAATCGTGCGCGCGACTGCCGTCCTCCAAGCTTTCGAGCAGTGGGCCTTCGAATACCAGACGCGCATGACATACGAGGGCCCGACAGGCACCATCGTTCCAAAGGCAAGTGTCAATGCGATCCGCTCTGGATATCCGTTCAACCTCACCAGTACGCCCCAGGTGTGCGCTTTCTATGTCGATGCCCGCATCCTGCCTGGAGCCAACCCAATCGATCTGCGCGACGAGCTTAGGGGGGTGCTTCAACGCCTCGGGGTTTCGGGGCGGGTCGACCTGATCGTATATCGCCCGGGCTTTGAGGCGACCGGGGCTGAGCGCCTTATCGAAACCATACGACGATGCCATGACCAGGTCTTCGCCGAACCTCCCACGATCGTCGGTGCTCCCGTCACTAGCATGTGGCGTGACACAAACGCGTTCAACGAGCTGGGGATTCCGGCGGTGAGTTATGCGCCACGGTCAGCGGACCACGCGCGGTCCAAGTCGTTCCGGATTAAGGACCTCACCGATGCCGCGGTTGTTTACGCGCGAATCGCCATGGACCTTTGCAACCAAGATCGTGTGCCGTTCTCGCCGCTTGGCGCCCATGTCAATCGTGGGATAGCCGCAAGCGCGGGCCATGACCGCGAGGTCCGTGAAGCCTGACACAACGACTCATAGTTGTCGCCTTCGCCTGGCGCCATGCAGTTGAGGGACAACCAAATGGCTATGAGGATTTGACAATGGGTTCGAACCCGCCCAAGACGACCTACGAGCACTGGCTGGAGGAACAGCAGATCCCGATCCTGAGCGGCTACGGGGTGACAGACGTCGCTTCTCTCGATCTGGGAGAGTGGCCGAGGAATGGCGCGAGGGGCTCGGCCATCCAGCTCATCGGCATGGAGGGGCTCACAGGGATGTACGTTGTAAGCATCCCGCCCCGCGGCTCGCTCCCACCTGAGAAGCACCTCTACGATGAGTTGATGTATGTGGTCTCTGGCCGCGGTGCGACCGAAGTTTGGTCCGGTCCCTCCGACGCTCCCGAAGGAGAGGCCCATTTCTTCGAGTGGCAAGCGGGCAGCCTGTTTGCCCCACCGCTGAACACTTGGCATCGACTTGCCAATGGTTCCGGACGCGACCCAGCGCGACTCTTGGCGGTTACATCCGCACCGATCGTCATGGATCTCTTCCACAATCTCGACTTCATCTTCAATTGCGACTATGTGTTCACAGATCGGTTTGACGGGCGAGCCGACTATTTCCAGGCCAGCGAGGAGCGCGAGTTCTTCGGCAGCGGTTGGCTGTGGGAAACGAATTTCATTCCGAATGTGCTGTCGGCCACCCTGGACGAGCAAGAGGCCAAAGGCCCAGGTGCTCGCGTGACGTGGTACCAGATGGCCGGAAATGCCCTGGTCGGCCACATGGCGGAATGGCCCGTTGGCAAGTACAATAAGGCCCACCATCACGCAGGCGGACAGGTCCTCCTAATTCTCCGCTCAACCGGCTATACACTCATGTGGCCGCAGGATGCCGGTTGGCAACCCTATAAGTCGGGCAACTCGGACAGAGTGGTCCGTATCGATTGGGGCGAGGGGAGCGTGCTCAGCCCTCCCTCGGGATGGTTTCACCAGCACTTCAACACAGGGCCTTCGCGAGCGCGCCAGCTCGCGCTTCGATATGGCAGCAAGAAATACGGCGTCGGCTTCAAGGACGTGCTCGACCGAGGTGGCGTCCTCGTTAGCGCCAAGAGGGGCGGGACTCAGATCGAGTATGAGGATGAGGATCCGGAGATCCGACGTCTCTACCGAGAGGAACTTGCGCGAACGGGAGTCGAATATCAGATGCCGCTAGGAGAGTCTCCATCGGCGGCCGCTCGCTCAGCCACCGAACGCGCCCCATAGTTGAGCGGCTGCGCGATGACTCAGGACGAGAGCCGGGACGAGTTCTCCCTGACGACTGTCGGGATAGACATCGGGTCGAGCACGTCCCACATCGTGTTTTCGCGCGTGCGCTTCCGCCGACTCGGCACGCTCCTATCGAGCCGATTTGGAGTCGTTGGTCGGGAAGTACTGTGGCAGTCAAAGATCCAAATGACGCCCTACGCACCTAATGGACTCATCGACCCGGTCGCACTCAAGTTGTTCGTTCAGGATTGCTACGTCGCCGCAGGCCTGGATCAGGCAGACGTCGACTCCGGTGCCGTTATCCTGACCGGTACAGCGCTGAAGCGACGTAATGCCCGCAGTATCTCGGAGGCGGTCGCCGACGAAACGGGCAGATTCGTCTGCATCTCGGCCGGCCCCCACCTCGAGGCTCAGCTCGGCGTACTCGGATCCGGCGCCGCGATCGTCTCGCGTGGCATCGATGCACGCATCCTTCATCTGGATGTTGGTGGGGGGACCACCAAGCTATCGGTCGTGGAGGGCGGCGAGGTTATAGCCAGTGCTGCCATCGCTGTCGGTGCGCGCCTAGTGGCCTTCGACGAGGCACGTCGCATTGTGCGCTTCGAGGACGCCGCGCGTGAGGCCGCGCGCGCCCTCGACGTGGAAATGGGTCTGGGCAAGCCCTTGGCCCCGGACGACCAGGCCGGGCTAGTGCACTTGCTTGCCGGCATTGTTATAGACGCGAGCCTTGGCCGGGTGCAATCGGAGCTAGCCAGACGCCTGATGCTGACAGAACCACTCCCAGTGAATACTGCGTTTGAGGCTATGACCTGCTCGGGCGGCGTCGCGGAATACGTATACGGCCGCGAGAATGGCCAGTTCGGGGATCTCGGGCGTTCCCTAGCCGAGGAGATCCGTCGGGCCACGGAGAGCGGCGACCTCCCTCGACCGCTTCTCGAGCCTAAAGAAGGGATCCGCGCAACCGTCATCGGTGCTTCGCAATTCACCGTTCAGGTAAGCGGCAGCACGATCAGCCTATCTGATGCAGACCTACTGCCGATCCATAATCTCCCGGTTAGCCTTCTACCCTTGAAGCTCGCAACAAATCCGGACAGCAGGGCGATCGCATCCGCAATTCGGACCACGCTGGCGCGTGACCATCTCGAAGGGCGAGCGAGTGGCTTGGCGCTGGCGATTCGCTGGTCTGGATCGCCGGTGTACGAGCGACTGAGAGCGGTGGCACAGGGAATCGCCCACGGCCTTCGCGGCCTCGTTCCCGAGACGTCCCCGATCGTGCTCGTCTTCGATGCGGATGTGAGCTATCTCGTCGGTGAAATCATCCGACGAGAACTGGATCTCCGGATTCACCTCTTCGCCCTGGACGGGTTGCAGCTGACCGACTTCGACTTCGTCGACATCGGTGAGCCGCTTCAGCCTGCGGGCGTCGTGCCGGTGGTCATTAAGTCGCTGCTCTTTCCAGTGTAGAGACGGCAGACTCCTCTGGCTGGACGGTCCTGCGCAAGTCAGGCAGACGGGACTCCGTCATCGGCACCGCGGGCATGCTCAACAGCCTCAGTACGCAAGAGGTCCCACACCTGCTCCCGAAGGTCGATGTAGTCGCGGTGTGCCTTTACGTCATACTCCCACCGCGGCCGCGCAAGGTTGACAGGGAGAATCGCCTTGATCCGCCCGGGACGGGTAGTCGCCACTACCACGCGATCGCCAAGTCGGACTGCCTCATCGATACTGTGTGTGATTAACATTGTCGTCTTTCCAGCCCGCGCGACGATGCGACCCAGTTCGTCCTGCATGAGTTCACGAGTCATCGCATCGACGGCGGCGAACGGCTCGTCAAGCAGAAGGACCTTTGGTTCGGCGACGATTGCTCGTGCCAAGCCGACTCGCTGCCGCATGCCACCGGACAACTCGCGGGGATAGGAGCGCTCGAATCCGTTGAGGCTCACGAGGCGGATCGCTGCTTCGATCCGGCTGTCGGCATTGGTTCGCAGGTGGGGCTGCTCCTCGAGTCCGTACCTAACGTTGTCCCAGACGGTGCGCCATGGCAAGAGGGCATAGTCCTGAAACACGACGGCCCGATCCGGACCGGGCTTTGACACCAGCTCGCCGTCCACTAGAACTCTCCCCTCGGCGGGTCGGACCAGTCCGGCGATTGTGTTCAGAAGCGTCGTCTTGCCGCATCCAGAAGGACCGACGACGGTCACAAATTCCCCATCGGCGATGTCTAAGCTCAATCGCCAGAGCGCAATCAACTGCCTGTCCGATCGAGCCCGCGGGTAACTGACCGTAATCTCCTGAACCTGGATCAGTGACATCCTCGCTTCACGCTCCGGGCATCTCGCTAGGCGGCCGTCAGGTGGCCGTTGTTCTCACAATCATTGGGTCGCGCAGTTGTACCAGCCGCTTGGAGGCGTCGAGGAGTTCCAGACGTGCAGCCGGAGGCTCCGGAGACGGAGCCCCCAGAGCCTCTGATTCCCAAAGCGGACGCGCACTCCGCGGGTCCCCTCTCGCGCCGTGGTGCTGCTACTCGGTTGGTGGCGGCCACGGGATGTCCACAGGGGGACTGTTGTCGAGACCCATGGCGGACTGCGCTGCCATCAGGGCATCGAGATCCGCCGCCTCATCGAATGGGGTGCTCACATCCATCTGGTCGATCTGGATCGTTGTGTCCCATGCCTCCTTGCTGTAGTAGAGGTTGGGGCAGATCTCCTCTTGCCCCATCCCGTACGGGCTGTTCTCGGCTGCTACCTGGTCAGCCTCATCGCCGAAGCCATTCTCGCGCCACATATCGAGAATCGCCGACTGATTCTCGGGCTTCTTCCCGACACCCGGCGCGGTGATGAATTGCAGCGCCTTCATCTCGGCAATGAGGTATTGGGCGGCGGTGTTGGGATTCTCCTCCGCCCAACCCTTACGAGCGAAGTAAACGTCGTTTGGCCACGCCCGCAGTTCATCAACGGGGACTGAGGCGCCGTGTTGCTCAAGCAATGGCCGATCTTCCGAGAAGAAGTAAGTGAGTGCCGCCTTGTCGGCGAGAAAGAACTGCGTCGCGTCTCCGGATCCAGCGACGACGACGTTGACATCCACAGTGCTGAGATCCCAGCCCGACTCAGCTAGGACCTGTCTCCGCTCCAAGGCCGCCGGGTCGCCGGCTGAGTCCGACAGGAGGACGTCCTTGCCTGCCAGATCGCTGACGCTGTTGATGCCTGCCTGGACGGCAAACGAATACGATTGCCTGCATGCGTGTCCGGCGATTATCTCAATGCCGAGTCCTGAATTGATGGCGTCGATGACGCTTCCGGCGCCTTCCATGCCGATATCGGCGCTTCCACCCACAACCGCCGCTCGAGTATCGTCTGCCGGGATGACCTTGACGGTAAGGCCTGCATTGTCGAGATAGCCCTTCTCGCGAGCGACGAAGTATCTCTGTTCCAAACCACCGTCCGAGTACGGGATCGCGATCGTTAGGTCCGGCTGTTCCGGTGCCCCGATTTCGCCACTGCTCGCTGGGGTGGAGGGCTCCTCGCCGGAGGTGGCGGCGCTGCTCGCCAGCGAGCTCGGACTGGAGCCGCTGCATGCGGCGACGATGACCGATAGAGCAAGAGGCGCGATCAACCGGTATGGGGTCTGCCTGAACATCTGGTTCCTCCTTCGTCCCGCAGTTCCTTACGCGGTGCCACATACCGCGGCCGGTGCAACCCCATGCGCGCTCGCGGCACCGCACGAGACGCGGCGCGACAGCGTGTCGACAATCGCGATGCGCCAGCGGTCGTAGACGGCAACACCTTGCCCGCTATTGTCGCCGTCTGGTCAAGCCTTGTCCACCCCCCTTTCCACCCTCTTCTGGAGCGGCTGGCGGAGAGGGAAGATCCCGGAGGAGGATGCCGCAGTCGTCGCGTCGATTTTGGATGCCGAGCGTCGCGTAGGTGAGCCACATCTCCGCCACGGGTCCCCAAACGACCGGCACACTCAGGTCGCGCTCGAGGTTGGTGATAACGGGAGCGGCGTTCCAGCCCGCGCCATTGATGTAGAGGCAGTCGGGTCGGATCGGGAGGCTCTCGAAGTTGTCACGACAGTACGAGTACACCTGTCCCGGTTGGATCTCGTGTTGCGCGGCCATCGGGGTAGAGAACAGGGATTCGTGTTCTCCAGTCAGGTCGAAGCCGCCGAGAGGCAGCGCCCGGATGCCAGAACCGGCCAGATAGCGCACCATAGCACCCGTCAATTCCGCGCCGTAGTAGCTGGCCACTGCAACCGTCGTCGCCCGCAGGGCACCCAGCGCGAGAGCATGGGACGCCATAGCGGTGACGACGGGAATCCGAAGCCGCGTCACGAGGGACTCCCGCCACAGCCGCTCAAACTGGGGGCCGTGCAAGAGGAACGGTGGGGTCCCGCTTACCACGACTAGCGTGCAGCCGAGGCCAGCAAGCTTGGTTGCGAGGCGCGTGGCTAGCTCCAAGCCTGCATCGAACGTGGCATGGTCTGCGCGGCGATAGTTGAGCTCGGCGACTCGGATTTCCACCCCCGTGGGGGCGTGAGCCTTCCAGAAGCTGACATTCTCAGCCCCAGCCGTCGCTCCAGGTTTGACGAGCCCGAGCGTTGCAGTCAAAGTCATCCCCTCAACCTGCAGCGTCTTGCCCGAAGTGCTCGCCCGGAGACGTGAGGTACGAAGTCACCACATCACTCGCCCGCCGTTCGGTTCGATGAGTTGGCCCGTGATGTATTCGGCGCGTTCACTAAGCAGGAACTCGACGACGGAGGCCACCTCGTCCGTCCGACCGTGTCGAGCCATCGGCACGGACGCGTCCGGCGCCCCGTCGGGCAAGCCCCATGCCTCCATCTCCGAGCCATCTTCGGAGATGATCGTCCCCGGACCGACGGCATTCACTCGGATGCCGAATGGGGCGCACTCGAGGGCGAGCGCTTTACTGAGCCCATAGAGCCCTGCGTTCGCAGAAGCCGAGCTTGCCTGACCGGCGAGCCCGATGACCGCAAGATCGGAGGAGTTCAGTACGATCGCGCCCTGGCGCTGTCGGATCATGAGTGGCAGCACCGCCTGGCAGACGTGGAAGGCTCCGTTGAGCTGGGCCTCGACCACCAGCTGCCAGTCGCGCAGCGACGTGTCTGAGACTTCGCTTACATGGCGCGTCCCCCCGGCGCGGAGAAGATAAGTGACGCCTCCGAACCGCTCAGCGACTTCAGTGAAAAGCCGCTCCAGCCCCAGCCGATCACAGTCGTCGAGGACGTACTTTTGCACTCGCCTGCCTCCTGCAGCCACCTGCGCGGTGGCATCTGCGAGTCGTGCCTCGTCCACGTCCACCAACACCACTCGGTCTCCCCGACTCGCCAACCGTACTCCTGCTCCACGGCCGAGGCTGGTCGCGCCGCCGATGATCACCGTTATGGGTGGGCTTCCACTCACCACAACGGTGTCCCGCCATTGACGCGCAGATCCTGGCCGGTCATATAGGCGGCGCCATCTTCGAGCAGGAACATGCACGCTTCCACCATGTCCTTTACCGTGCCGATTCTTGCCAGCGGCACGCTGGCGGCCCGGGCGAACATCTCCTCATCCGTGAGGTACTCTCGGGGTTGTGGGGTGTCGGTGAGGCCTGGTGACACGACATTTACGCGAATGTTGTCCGTCGCAACCTCGAGTGCAAGGCAGCGAGCGAGGCCCAACACACCGGCCTTCGAGGCAACGTAGGCTGCCGAGTTCGGCGCGGCGCTGCGAGCCAGCGAGGAGGAGAACAGCACGATGCGGCCGAACTGCAGCCGCTTCATGATGCGAACGGCCGCCCGGCAGCACAGGAACGAACCGGTCAAGTTGGTCTCGATCGTTCGTTTCCATGTCTCTGCCGAAGTCTTCAGGAAGGGCTTTCGAGGAAAGATCGAGGCGCAGCAGACGAGATAGTCGATGCGTCCCTCGCGCGCGCTAATGGCCGCAAACGTCCGGTCCACGTCTTCCTCACGGGAAACATCCACAGCATGGAAGGCGACACTCGATGAGCTTGATCGCCCTCGCGGCTGCTCGGCACGGACATCTAGGACGTTTACGCGCGCCCCGTCTCGCCGCAACCGATCAGCGATTCCCCGACCAATGCCGCTATTGCCGCCCGTTATGACCGCCACTCGGTCCGCGTGCTCAGTCGAAGTTCTCACAGGCGACAAGCCGCGCGGTGTTTCGCGTCACTACCCCACCTTCGGTGTCCTGCCCAGCGTAACGACGCCAGTCGGCAATAGCTCTTCTCGCCACTTGCTCGGGTCATCGAGGAAGTTCTCCAATGCGCGGAGCCCGTAGTACGAGGTCCCGAGACCGGGAGGATCGCCACCATCCTGGACGGTGTCGATGGCCTCCATAAGCAAACGGCGCAGTGCCACGACCGGAGCATCGGTGGAAACCAAGTTCTCGCGAGTGCGATCGACGATCGGGCCCATACCTTCCTGGATGGCATGATCCTCGGCATTGATGCCGCGGATGCCCGTCCAGCTCGTAGTCTTCTGAAGGGCGCGGTCAATGTCGTAGTCGCTGAGCTTGTTGACGGTCTTCTTGAAGTCATTCGACTCATCAACGTCTGCAGAGACATAGCGGTCGCCATCCCGCAATGGCTCCGTCCCGTAGCTGTATTCGAAGTTGTACACCATGCAGTTCTCATCGTCGATGGGAACCCAGTGATGGCCCGCGACGTTAGTCCTCCACTCGGGTCTGCCCCCATCGCGCGCCGGCTTGTGCTGCGCCGCGCGGATCTGGGTCCAGGGCATCACGTACTGGTCTACGCGCACGTGCGTCCCAATCTCAGCGACATGGCGGAAGCCGACGTAGTGGAATCCGAAGTCGGTCAGCTCGACCTCGACATCGAGGGTCGGATACTTTCCGCGGTAGTAGTTGGGGTCGTCCTTCGAGAGAGTTGGATCGACTCTCCACTGCTGCCCGGTGTGGAGGAACGAGACGTGGGTGTGGTCGATCCCGCCTTCGAGGGCTTGGAGCCAATTGCACTCCTGCCACACCTTCTTGACGAAGCGGTGCGAGGGTGGGACCCCGGTGTACTCGAACTGCGGGGCAGGGGGGACCTTTTCCTGCGGACCCATGTACGCCCAAACGATGCCGCCGAGCTCCACCGTCGGATATGCTTTGACAGAGGCGCGATCTCGGTAGGACAGCTCCGGCCGCTCGTTCGGCTGCTCGAGGCAGTTTCCGTCCACGTCGAACTTCCAGCCGTGGAAGATGCACCGTAGGCCGCCTTCTTCATTTCGACCAAAGAAGAGCGGCGCGCGCCTGTGGGGGCACAGTGCTTCGACAAGACCGACCCGGCCGGCTGTGTCCCTGAAGGCCACCAGTTGTTCACAGAGGAGTGATACCCGAATCGGAGGGCAGTCTGGCCCGGGCAGCTCGCTCGACAGGAATGCAGGGGTCCAATATCGGCGGAGGATTTCACCCATCGACGTAGCGGGGCCGGTACGGGTTAAGAGTTCGTTCTCCTTCTCACTCAGCACTGCTGCCTCCTCGGAACTCGACGGACGAAGGTAAGATGGAAGCCACAGTCTCGGTATCTCTGTCTACAATGTCAATGGCGGTGGATACATTCATGTTCGGTTTGGAAGCATCTGAGGGATGCATGCACTCGGCCACGTTTGAGTGAGGATCAGCTGATGGGTAGCGCGACGCGAGCGAGGCAGTCTTCCTACGATCCCGAAGAGCTCATGACGATCGCGGACGATGTCCGCGCGGCCCAGACCACCACCCAGGAGATCGTTCTGGAATCCTTGCGGCGGGCCATCCTTCGCGGGACTCTTCCGCCAGGAACCAGACTGCGGCAGGAGGAACTCGCGGAGGTATTTGACGCCCGTAGCCGAATCCCAGTTCGCGAGGCATTGCATGTACTTGAGTATGAGGGCCTCGTCGATTCCGAGCCGCATCGCGGTTTCACGGTCACCGCTCTGAGCGTCGAGGAGATCGGGGAGATCTACGAGATAAGAACCGTGCTTGAAGGCCACGCGTTACGGGTCGCAATCCCGCTGTTAACAGATTCGGACCTGGACGGCCTCCGCGAGCTTTACGAGACGATGGAGCGCGAGAGCGATCCGACAGCGCGATTCGACCTTCGTGAGCGCTTCTACACACAACTCTACTCGGTGACAGGCCGTCCACGTCTTGTCGGTCTCATTATCCGACTGCGCCAAGAGGTCGCGCGATCTCTGCGAACACGGGTCGTCGTGGACTCACCTCGTCACCACGAGATCCTCTTCAACGCGATCAGGCAAGGAGATACAGAACTTGCTGTGAAGGAGCTGGCCTCTCATTACCACAAGGTCGCGGGCCTCATTCGACGCGTCTTGACCGAAACGCGCAAGCCAGCGCCTACGCGACCACTGCAACGCACGTAACTCAGCCGGCCAGCGACGTCGATCCGCAGGTAGAAGGAAGGTAGCGCAAGTGGTGAAGATGGCTCCCGAGCTCACGTTCGGTAACGCCACTGCCGAGTGGCAGGAACGCATCAACGTCGAGCGGATGAGGGGGGAGCGGGCGGAAAAGGCGCGCGAAGTGCTCAAGCGGCACGGGGTGCCGGCGCTCCTCGCCAGCCGCCCGGAGAATGCGAGGTACCTAACCGGCATCAAGGGGCCCGAATACCTGCCTCAATTGTGGTACGTGCTCTTCTTCGCCGAGCACGAGCCCGTCGTATTCCAGCACGCCGGCTACCTCCGCAACTACCCGTCGGAGGCGCCGTGGGTGCAGCACTGGCGGTTGGCGCGCAATTGGGTCAATCGCGGCTGTGGTCCAGAGGCGACGGCCGACGAAGCCAGCCTGTTCGCGGACGGCGTCTACCAAGAGCTAGCGGAGCGTGGCCTGGAAAACGAGCGTCTGGCCGTTGTGGGTTTTGATGCCGCGGCGCTCAAGGCGCTCGCGGCGAAGGACATCCAAACGGTGGACGGATGGCCATTGATGCTCGAAGCAACGAAGACGAAGACGATCGATGAGATCAACTGTCTTAAGCTGGCCTACGCGTGCACCGACGCCGCCTGGAATTGCGTCTGGGAACTGCTCGAGCCTGGCCGAAACGAACTCGAGGTGATCCAGGCAGCGATGTTCGCGGCCCTGAGGGCCGGCGCCGACGAGGTTCCCAACGGCACCATGCGGTCCGGGCCGAACACCTTCGAGCGTGGCATCGGCAGCACCGGGCGCCTCCTCAGCTACGGCGACCTGGCATACGCTGCCTTTTGCGGTGTGGGCGTCATGGGCTATCGGACCTGCTACTACCGCACCTTCTCAGTCGGCAAGGAACCAGACCAAAGGTCGAAAGACTGGTACAAGTCTCTTGTCGACCGCATGGATGCGGTTATCGACGCGATCAAACCTGGTGCAACAAGTGCGGATGCGGCGCAGCACTTTCCGCCCGCGAGCAAGTGGGGCTACACGGACGAGGCCGAACTGCTCACAATCGAGATTGGCCATGGCGTCGGGATGCACCAATACGGATACCCGATCATCAACCGCCAATGGTCGCTCCGCTACCCCCAAACGTTCGAAACCAACATGACGATCGCAATCGAAGGTCGGGAGGGTGAGCCCGGCGTCGGAGGCGTCCGCCTCGAAGACACGGTGGTCGTTACCGAGAATGGAGCTGAACTGATCGATCGCTGGCCGCGAAGAGAGATCCTGGTAGCGCCGCGGGGATGAACCCGACGCTACCGAGCGAGGCCGATTCTCGCATGATAAGCACGAACCGTAGTTCCGGAGCGTCGGTTGGCGTTCTCGGTGAACCGCAGCGAAGCGCCGTTGCTGGTGGCGGCGCGGAGCGCCACGCGCTCGAGGCGTTGCTTCATTGGCAAGCAGCGCGGGAGACAGGAGAGCGCTTCCCCGGCCGGTCCGTGACCGCGTCCCGAAGCGGCAACCATGGTCGCCCTGCTATTCCTTCAATCGGTCGTGCCAGTCTCAAAGCCGATGCTGTTCCACCCCAGCAGCAAGATCACCACTCCGCTTCAGATTTCGGTCCCACAAGATCGATTGCTCAGTCTCCGCATGCCGTACGGGTCATGGTGAGCACCATCGAAGGGGGCTCCTGGTCCGACCCACTTTCCTGTTGGCGAGGTTGCCTCAATGCTCGACGGTCCGATGTGGGTGCGCAGTAACGGGCGCGATGCTCTGATTCCCTTGCTGATCGGCGCCACGGCGGGCGTCGCATCGGGCCTGTTCGGTATTGGCGGTGGACTAATCATCGTTCCCGCCCTCGTACTCATCGAGAACAACACTCAGCACAAGGCGCATGCCACCAGTCTGGCAGCTGTCACCATCATCGCTGCCGCCGCGGCGATCCCTTATCTCGTCAGCGGAAACGTGTATCTCCTGCTCTCCGCATCAATGGCTGCGTCCGCCGTCCTGACTGCTCGACTTGGGGCTTGGTTGATGCACCGCCTCAGTGAGGCGCAACTGAAATTGCTGTTTGGCCTTCTCATGCTGCTGGTGGCGGTGCGAATGTTCATCGGCATCGAGCCGAGGCCGAGTCTGGAGCTCCAGAGCGGAGTGGCCGTGATTCTCCTTGGCCTGGCGATTGGAGTTGTGGCTGGACTCAGTTCTTCCCTGCTCGGCATCGGAGGCGGACTCATCATGGTCCCGGCCATGGTGCTTACTCTGGGCATCTCCCAGCACCTTGCAGTTGGGACGAGTCTCCTCGCCATCGTACCGACAGCTTTGTCTGGAACCCTCGCTAACCGCCGATCAGAGGACCTAGATCTCAAGGTTGCAGTGGCAGTCGCAGCTGGCGGCACGGTCGCCGGGACACTGAGTTCTACGCTTGCCTTGCGGTTGAGTGGGCTTCTGCTCCAGAGAGGTCTGGCCATACTCCTTGTCCTGGCGATGACACGGATAATTGCGCCTGCGATCAGGAACCGTCTGACGAGGTCCATGGGACGACGATCCCCGTCGCGGACACCTGAGGAGTAGGCCAGCAGATGCCGTGCTGCTCGGGCTTAACGCATCCGACTGAAGAGGATCACAAAGCGCCATTCGCTCAAGGCCCACGTCCTAGCTTCCATGCTCCCGGAAGGAGTACGAATGGCGATCGAGAGGCGAGTGATTCACTGCGTCGATCTGCCCTAGCTGCAGGTATCGCATGCTCACTTCGTTTTGGAGAAGCACGAGGACCCAAGAGACGCCAAGGTGCGTAGTCACCTCGTGCAGCAAGCGTGACCCCCCACCCCCGGTGGTCAGCATGATCGTGCCGGAGTCACCTCGACCGAGGGCGAGCCTCAGCGACTGCGACCGGGCTTGCATCGCTGCCAGGCGGCTGACAGCCGTTGGTCCTCTCCCCCACTCCGTGCCCAGAATCGCAGTGCCTGCGGCCATTGCGAGTCACGCCGCGAGTCACGGCCGTACGCGCATGTTGGCCCTTGGTCACAGAGAGCGCTCATCAAAGGCTGATCAAGAAGACGCAGGGCCTTCGGGGAAGGTCGCCTGACTCCGGGAAGGGCGTCTAGACTCGATCTCCTGATCCCGAGTCAAGTGCCGCCCGGAGGCCGGCAGCGGCCGTCCTCAGCCAAGATTCGTGCTCAGACTCGGCCCACGCCTCGTCCTCGCATCTTCGGTTTTCCGGGGAGTCAGGTGCCCATCCCGGAAGGGAGTCAGGTGCCCACGCGGAAAACTGAAAGAATCAGGTGCCCACGCTCAGGCGACTCCGTGCAGGGATTGTACCGGACGGGCGGTAAGCCGGCGGTAAGGGCGGGTGGACGCTCGGTGGTCCTTCAAGATCGAACGAGGGCAGCACGGCGCCGGCTCAATGTGGTCGTGTAACGCAGGCCGTGAGGCCGCCGATCGTGGGTCATGGATCATTTAGGGAACGGAGAACGTGAACTCCCAAGGACCCGAGATCCGTACCTGGCCGCCATCTTGGTCGAAGCCCACCAGCTCCCCGATGCGGAGCTTCCACTCACCGGTCCACTCGTCGACGCCGACGCCCGTGGTCAGGACGTGACGACCAGCCTCGTCCTCGTCGCTGAGGAGGCTCTCTCCCTGCGCCGCGCTGCCGAATGGGTTTCGGCCGTTCTGGGTGTAGCTCACGCTGGCCGCCACCCACGAGCGGTCGCCCGCTGGCGCGACATAGGTCACCTCCGCATGCACGGCCGTCGGGCTGATCGTCACGGAGTGCAATGTGACGGCGGCCCCCTGGTGTTCGACGGTCTGCTCGGGGAGCACGGTCCCTCCTCCCTGCACCGGCAGGACGAACTCCGCGGACCACCCGTCCGCACCCGCCGCGTCGTTGGAGGAGACGGTGAACGCAAGGTCGCCCGCGGGAAGCGGCTCGGGTGCATCCCACGCCATCAGTTCGGCCTGCTCCCCGGTCAGTTCGGCGTACCCCGGCCCACCGAACGGCCGGTACTCGCGCCCGACGGCATCCGTCAACACCGAAGCGTGCGGGCCGTCGGGACCGGAACTCACGAGCGCTAGGATGACCCGGTTCGTGTCCGCGTAACCGCGATCGATGGTCAGCTCGCCCGCGTCGGTCTCGACCGTGATCTTAATCGGGACGGCGCGCTCCCAGGCGATCTGGTAGCCCCATCCCTCCGCTTCGTTTGCGACGCGCTCGAGCAGCGTCAGGGAGCCGATCGTGGCTGCGGCCAGCGCGAGCGTGAGGGCAGCGGCCAGCAGAGCCGGGCGACCCAGGCGGCGCGCCATCCAGCTCCGGCTCCGGGCCGGCACCACGTTCGCGTTCGCGAGCCTGTGGACGCGCTCATCGATGCGCCCGGCCTCTGGCGTCGCCAGCGGGAAAGCGAAGATTCGCTGGAGTCGATCTTCAAGGCTATCGGTCGTCGTCACGGTAGACCTCCCTGAGCGCTATCAGCGCCCGGTTCATTAGCTTGTGAGCGGCCGCCTCACTGCGGCCCAGTACCAGACCGATCTCGCGCGCGGTGAGGGCGCCTGCAAATCGCAGCACGATCGCCTCGCGCTGGGCGGCGGGCAACCTGCGCACGCGCTCGGCCAGCAGACGGTCCGTCTCGTCTCGGACGAGCAGCTCGGCCGGATCCGGGGCGACCTCATTCCGCGGCCAGAAGCGGAGGCCCCGGCTGGCCGCGTCCCGCCGTCGAGCCGAGTCGATCGCCAGGTTGCGCGCGATCCGAACCAGCCAGGCGCGTGATGCTTGTGGCGGTCGTGATGTTGACAGTGCCCGGTAGGCGCGCTCGAAGGTTGAGGCGGTCAGGTCAGCAGCTTCGTCCTCAGACGAGCACCACGCGCGGAGGTAGCGGTAAACGTCGAGACGATGCCGCTCGTACAGCTCCTCGAAGCTTACCGGCGTCGCGTCTACCTGTGCGTCATCTGCTCGGAGGAGTTCCGCCCTCTCCAAAGTCTCCGCCTCACCATTAGAACTGCAGTCATCACGGTATTGAACGCTCGAGGGCCGGAAACTGGACGCGCTGCATGCCCGGGCCGAGGCCCGGGCATGGATTTATGCAGCGCCTATCAGGCGATCCGGCATGGTATCGCGCTCGAGCGCTCGCTGCGAGAACTGGGCTGGGTGATTGAGGTCAAGCCACTGACTGGCCCGCTTCTTCGTAGGGCTCGAATCGGAACCCGAGCGGTCAACGAAATCAGGGCTCGTTGGGTCCGGGCGCTCTCCTTCGAAGAGCGACCATCGCCACGGCCTGCGACGTCTGCCAGCTTCGGTGCGGCGGTCAGGTCGTGCGGAAGGACCGGACAGCCAGGACCCCGAACACGACCACGTTGGGGGCCCTCGGGCGGCACGTCGCAGGCTGTTAGTGCGCGTCCAACACCTGTCAGCCGCGGGATTGTCGTCTCTCAGGACAACGGTGGCCCTTCACGCGTAGGAGCATCGGCAGGCCTGCTCGGAGGGCCTCAGAGCCACTTCTTCAGGAAAGCGGTCTGCACCCGACTGGCCTCATCGAACAGGTCACTTGGCCAGTAGAGCAGCCCGAAGTGCCCGCCGGCGATGTCGTACCAGTCTTTGGGACCTGCCAGCAGGTCATACGCCTGCCGGGCGGCTGCGTAGTTCGCGTGCACCATCTCATCGTCCGGCGCGACCATTAGGAGAGTGGGCGTCGTGACGAAGGGTGCACAGAGCCCCGGCTGGAACGGCACCGGCGTCGCAGGGAGCACCCGTGTGACCGTGTTATCCCATCGACTTCCGGCCCGGCCGCCGTAGTCGACGAACCAGCGGAACGCCTGGATGGGCTTGAGGAGCGACGGCGTGCCCGCTTGATCGGAGGAGACGACAGGCATCGGGCCAACGGTCGTCTCGCGTGACCCGCCCACGTTGCCACGGGCAAGGATCTCCGCCATCAGGTCGAACGTGGCCCGGTCCGGGTCGACCTCCAACGGCGCCGACCCGAATACGGGAACCTGCGCGACGATGGCCTTGACTCGTTGGTCGATCGCGCCGACGACGACCACTTGGCCGCCGGTGTAGCTATCGCCCCACAACCCGATTCGCTTTGAGTCGATCGCGTCCAACGACTCGGCGAACGTCACCGCATCGCGGTAGCCCCGGCACTGGACCCAGGGATTGATCTCCTGCCTGGGTTCGCCCCCGCTCCTGCCGAAGTTCCGATGGTCGTAGAGCAAGACCGCGAGGCCGGCGCGGCAGAACACTTCCGCATATCTGTCCGCCACCATATTGATCGTGGCCGATGTCCCGTGGGCCATAACGACGAGCGGCGGCTTCTCTTCGGTCTGCGACTCCGGCAGATACAGCAGCCCTCGAAGGGTTGCACCTTCGGACGAGAACTCGACTTGATTCACCATTCGTCGACTCCGGTGAACGCGGTTGGCGCTGCTAGGATGCCTAGGCCGATCCCCGGCTGCGAACTGAGCATGGCACGCCCGGGGTCGACAGACACCCTCCCACCGGACATCGCTCGGCCTCGAGCCGGGCGGCCGCTCAGCCCGGCGTGAGGCGCGGGATTGTCAGTCACCCCGTGTCTCGCCGTCAGCTCACTGCCATGTCTCCACGTCGCGGGCAGCGGCCCTACGTGGGCGTGACCGGACCGAGACCTCGGTCAGCGTTCAGCCGTGGCCCTTTATGGGCTACCCAGCGGCGAGCGGCACGACGTGATCGACCGTCAGGTCGGTTGCTCGGTGGGCGGGGCGCCCGTAGCCCGGGCACCAGTCGCCGTGCTCGCCACGCCAGGCACGGAGCACCCGGTTGCTGAGGCACTGCCAGGCCCGCGTGCTGTACAGGGCGTTGTGCCGGCTGCGGTTCGACTGGCGGGCGTGATCGGCAGTCTGGACAATGTCGCTGGACCGGCGAGTTCCGCTCGACGACTTGATGACACCGCCGGCACTCGAGCAGGGCGACCTTCAGCCACTCCCGGGGAGCGGGCGGGGCGGGGGAGCGGGATGTCCTCGGAGGCCTCGCCTAGCGTTTTCAGTACACGGCCAGCTCCGGCCCGCCGGAGCGGGTCACCTTCGGGTAGCATGTTTCCGGCGTCGATTCCAAACCCGAATCGGCTCCGTTTGCCGTCGCGACTGATCCCGGTCCTTTGCAGGTTCGAACCGGTGTACGGCGACCCCGGCGCTCTGTCGCTGAGGCTTGTGCCGGCGTTCAAAGCACGAAGTTGTTCACGAGAGCGGCCACCCGATCGGGGTGACCCAGCCAGGGCGCATGACCTGCTGACACCACCTCGAGCTGGGCGTCCGGGATCGTGGCAGCCGTCGTGCGCGCGACATCGGCTCCGCCGAGGGGATCGCGATCACCCCAGATCAGCAATGTCGGAACCATGAGCTCTCGAAGCTCATCAGGCCGCATTGCCTGCGCAGGTTGCCACCCCGTCGGGGCGATGGCGGCGCGTAGTTCGGCGAGACCGGTGCCGGCGGCGAGCTGGTCTGACCCGGCGGCGACCAGCGCCTCGATGTAGTTCGGATAGTTGACGATAGTGTCCGCTTCGCCCATGACACTCATGCTCTGCACGACGGTCTCCGGAGATGGAGGCGGCATATGAGGCGGCCGGTCGACGGTGGTGGCGACGGCCAGCATCGGCGGCGGCACGCGGGTCCCCGGCAGCAAGGGCGGCGCTCCCAGCAGGACAAGGCGACGCACCCGATCGGGGTAGGCGAGCGCATACCACAGCGCCCAGGTCCCACCCATTGAGTTACCCAACAGCGCGGTCTCGGCCAGGCCAAGGCCGTCGAGGATTCTGGTCAGGCTGTCGATGGCACCCTCGCGATAGGCCTCGGGCGGTCGCTCGCTTGCGTCGCTTAGCCCGAATCCGGGGCGATCCACCGCGATCGCCCGCACATCGGTGAGGCGCTCGAGCAGCGGCAGAAACAGCAGCGATGTTGGTCCGCTCCCGTGGAGCAGCACGAGCGGTTGGCCGTCGCCGGCCTCGATGATATGGACCCGCCGACCCGGGGCCACCTCGACGTACCGGCTCTGCACCGAGGATCCAGCGAGCACCCGTGCATGCGCTGCAACGACCTCGTCAGGATGCGCGACGCCTCTCCCCGAATCTCTGATTCGTATCCCCTGCTGTCCCGTCATCTCGGCCTCCTCAGCGGTCTTGGGGAACTGCTGTTCCAACACGGAAAGCGTCCCGTCCAAGCCCCAGGGCGTCTAGGACTGTTTCTGAACCGGACGCCCAGCCGGTACAGATTGAGTACTAGCCGTGCGGCTGCCAACTGGTGATACTAGATCCATGCGCACGTACGGCCAGTACTGCCCGGTGGCGCGAGGGGCGGAGATCTTCGCCGAGCGATGGACGCCGATCATCATGCGCAATATCCTCTACGGGTGTCGCACGTTCAACGAGATCGCCGCCGGAGCTCCGGGACTGTCACGCGCCCTCCTGATCCGGCGACTTCGAGAGCTCGAGCGTGCTGGGGTCATCGAAATCCGTTCGAAGCCTGACGGGCACGGTTCCCTCTACGAGCCCTCCGCCGCCGGGCGAGCGCTAGAGCCGGTGCTGACGGCGCTTGGCACCTGGGGTGACCAGTGGATGGACGTCCGGCCTGAGCACTCCGACCCCGGCGTGGCCTTGTGGTCCTGGTGTCAGGTCTACCTGCGCCGCGAACGCCTGCCCGATCGGCGTGTCGTCGTGCGCTTCGAGTTCCGGTATCGCGGCCGGCCGGAGACCGCGTGGCTCCTGATCGAGCGGGGCGAAGCCGAGCTCTGCGCCTTCGATCCCGAGTTCGGGGACGATGTCACCGTGACGATCAACGACCCGCTTACCTTCGCGCGATGGCACCTAGGGCACATCGACTGGGCGACTGCCCTGCGGTCCGGCGGAGTCACCGTGACCGGACCGAGTGAACTTCGTCGGGCGCTGCCAACGTGGAATCGGCGCCCGGAGATCGGAGTCCGGCTGCAGGCTGCTCGTCGGAGAGCCGCGTCACGCGCAGATTCCGGGGCGCCAGACGGTCCCGTCACGGCCAGCCACGCGGGTTGATTGAACCCCTTCGGTTCAGGCGGATCGGGGCGCCGACTCCAGCTCGCGCCGTCCGGCGATAGGTATGGTTGTTAGTACGGCCCCGGCACCTGCCGGGGACGCCATAGCAACCGAGACCGTCTCGGGAAGCGCCACTGTAAGCGCGAGCTCCGCGGCATCCGGGGTCAGGTGGGCCGCAATGAACTCGGGACCTCTAACTTCGATCCGGGCGTAGACCTCGCGCAGCATCTCCGCTCGCTGAGCTTCCGTCCGGGACGCCCACAGCGCGCCAAAGTCGCGCAGCCGGCGCACAGCAGTTGCCGCATCGACCGCCCGTCGAGGCGCCGGTGCCTCGTTTTCGGCAGCGCGCAAGGCGGCAACGGCGGCCATGTATTCCGCATCGCCAATTCTCCCCGCAGCGTGCTCCAGAGCAAGATCACGGCGCCGCCGCTCGAAGCGCTTGCGGCGCAGCTCGTCCGGCCGCGATGAGGTCGCCTTTAAGGCCCGAACCACCCGCTCGATCGTTGCGGTATCTAGCCGCAAGCCGCCAACCTGAGCCATGAGAGGTCGGTACCAAGTGTCCGTCGTGTAGCGGCGTCGTTCGCCCCATGGCGGGCAAGGGTCGGGATGCTGACGACGATGACGGCCACTGCCGTCGAAACCGTCGGCCCGCAAGTAGCGCCCGCACTTGCAGAAGATCAGGCCCGCCAGGGATCGAACTTCTCGCGCCTACGTGGGCCGCCGCCGCGTGAGTGCTGACGCCTGACTTCCATGGCGCGCTCCCAGAGTTCGTCACTGACAGGCGGGTTACCCCGCCAGCGGGCCGGGACTCGCTCCTCGGGTCGGCCTCGGCCGTGGCGTCGACTGGCCCGCACGGCCCACCCGTTGTAGATCGGATTCATGATGATCTTGCGGGCCCCCTCGGCCGGGATGCCGTAATCGCCTCCGAGGCGTTCGAAGCTCATGTCTCCTCGGGAGTACTTCTCAAACATCGCGACGATCCGACCGATGGCGTCAGGGTCGACCTCGAGCAGGTGCGGCGGCTCAGGGTGCCGACGGAATCCGGTCGGCGCATTCACAGCAGGGTCGGCGTAGCGGCGATACCGAGCTTCATACCCATCGGCGATCCGCTCGCCCAAGCGCCGGCTGTAGATCTCGGCGCCATGGGCTTCGCGAACCATCTCATCCCAGTCGTGAGGGTCGCTCGAGAGCAGGCGCCGGTCGCACATGATCAGGGCTACGCCAGCCGGATGGAGGGCGTCTTCAATGAGTTCGAGGAAGCGGCGCAGGTTACGCTGCCAGCGGTCGGCGTAGCCGGTGAGGAGGACGTCGAACTTGCCCGCGCGGGCGGCCGCAAGCACCTCGGCCATCTTCGGGTGCCGCCACACGGTCCGGCCCGACTCGGGGACCTCCCAACTCAGTCCCGTTTCGCTTAGGCCATAACGCTGGGCGAAGCGGTCCATCTGCTCGCGCTGGCTGTCCGGGCCATAGCGGTCGAACTGCTCGTCTGTCGATTCGCGCACCCATCGGGCCGCACGAAGGCCGCGGAGGTCATCCAGGGAACGGGGCAGGGGTCTCTGTACCATGATCTGATCACTTCGATTTGGCCGTTTGTCTCGGCGGCGAGACTCCGTCCGTAGTTCCCAAACGATCTCCTGATCGTGGGTCAGGACATCGAATCCGACGGTTCGTCGATAGCGGCCCGCAGGTCCTTCATCAATAGGAATAGGTGCAGGGGATCGGTTGGCGACGGCTCGAACTCGGCCAAGTGCTCGTAGAACGAGCGAGCCGCATCTGACTCGGCGTGGACCAGCAGCGCGCGAGCGCCGACCGTGTCGGCCGCCTCGGACGTCCTGAGCAGGATCTCCTTCACCAACGCCCTGCCGAGCCCGTGCCCCTGCTCGGCGACGTCCACGCCGAGTCGTGCCAGCAGGATGACCGGGATTGGGTAGCGGCCGGTGCCCTTCGCCAGTCGCTCGGGTGCTTCAGGGGGATCGACTGAGCCTGCGGCCAGAGCGAAGTAGCCCACCACCCGACGGCTGCGCGCTGCGCACACGACGTAGACCGCGGCGGTCTCTGCCGCCTGAGCTTGCAGGGCGTGCTTGCGAAGCCAGTTCGTCTGGGCTGCGGAGCCGCAGTCGAAGTCGCTCGTGTCGTGGTCAGGCGCGAGGCGCTCGAGCGGCTCGTAGCGGGTCACGCCTCATCGAGGACACTGGGCGCAGCTAGCAGCCGCCGAAGGCGAGGCAGCTCGCGGGGTGGTCGATCCAAGGCGGCAAGGAAAGCCGCCCATTCTGGTTCGGCGAGCACGAATCGACGTCGGTCAGCCAGGACATCCTCGGCGGCTCGGGTGGCAGCGCTAAGGACGAACTCGGTGATCGTCGTTTCCTGGGAGCGGCTAGCCTCGAACAGCAGCGAGCGCTGCTCGGGGCTGATGCGGACAGCCAACCGCTCGCTCTTCGTGTTCTTGGGGCGCGATGTGCTTCGCGCTGCGGAGGGCATCATGCTCATCATCCTAGGCGTGGTAACAATGTGCGTACAGAGTACGAGCCAATGGCTCCAGTGTCAACTCCCGGACGTGCGGCTGGCGTAAGCGACCGCGCAGCGGACCTCCTGATTGCCTGTCAGGTCCTCGTATGCTGGCCGGACATGGCCGACCGTCTTCGATGAGACGATGCGCGCGTCGACCCTGGACCAAGGAAGCCACTTGGGTTTCATGCATCTGGATCGGCCGTATTCCTACGACGCAGCACAACTGCGTGGTTGCGCTGAAACTGGCGAGCGATTTCCATGACCTCACGAACCGCCCTCAGCACCGGCACCGACCCGGCTGAACCGGTCTCGCGCGCAGCCTTGACGCGGCCCGAGAGGATCGGCCAGAGCTCCATGGCGAGCGCTGGCTTCGCAGGTTGAGGCGGCGCCCAGTCCCACCAGACGCTATTAAGGTTGCGCTTCTTGCGACGAGCCTCGGCGAGTCGAGTCATCACTTCGGCGCGTGGGGGACCGTTCGGTGCGATGGCCAGTAGCCCGTCGGCCAGCTCTTCGTCTGTGAAATGGGCGTGCTCGAAGGCATAGCCGGAGTCGTCCCAGACGATGATTCGCACCAAGCCGTCGAGTTCGCTGAGGTCGATCTCGTGACGCACGTCGGAAGGTAGGTCTTGGTGGATGCGCTCGATCCACTTCTGGCGCTTCCGCTCGCGGGCGTCGGCGTCGGCGTTACTGCCCTCTGCGTCGCTCAACACCACGAAGCGCGTCGGGTGGCGAGCGAGCGGGATCACGTCGCGCTCAGAGTCAGTCACCGCAGGAACAGCTGCAAACGCGGCCAGAGACCCCAGCTTCTGATCGACACCCTGCGCATTGAAGAGCCGAACGCGGCTTCGCCAGCGGCGCTCGAACAACAGGTCTAGCACCATCGGCAGGATCCGATACTCGACCTCGCCCTCGACGATCAACACGACCGCCGGATGGGGCGACAGCCCGAAATGCGTCAGCGTCGCGTCCAACTCGGAGCGATCGGTCTTCAGCCGCTCCAGCCGCGGATGCCAAGACCTGCCGACGAGCGGCTCGAGCGGCGGAGCCGCGCCACTCCGGGCCAGGTCTTCGTAGAACTGCAGGAAGAGTTCGCCGGCGATGCGGTAGTCGATCGCAGTCCGGGCGGTTCCTTCGAGCTTCTTCCAGAACGACGGGTGCACCAGGCGCGTCAGCTCGTGCCATGCACCAGCAGGGTCGAGGCCCTTGGCGCGCGCTAGCAGGCCCTCGGCGTTCTTGAGGATCGCCTCGGCGGACCACCCGATGCGTTCCAAAGTAGCGGCCGCATCGAAGGTCGCGCGGAATCGGTCCCATTCGTCGAAGCCGTCGAACCCTGGCATGGAGACGTTCTCCACGATGTTCGGCAAGTACACCGCTTCGAGGAGCGTCAGCGGCCGAACCAGGCGAGCGTAGTAGGCCGCTTCGGCCTGATAGTGCTCGAGTACCCGCGGAGGGATCTGGAGTCTCCATATTCCGCCACGGCGACGACGGAGCAGGGGCCAGAGCCGCTCGATCATTGGCGCAGCGAGTAGCTGGTAGTAGGAATACAAGTACTGCTGCGTTCGGTATGGCCGACCGCCAAAGGTCCGACTCTGCTGGCGCCACGGCACATAGCCATCGGCCGTCGGGCTTCGTAGGTCTCCGACTCCTCGCTCTTCGATGAGGCCGTAGCCATAGGTGTTGACGAAGTCGAGCAAGCCTCGAATGTCGTTCCGGCTCAGGCTTCGTCCCTCCGCCTTCGCGCGGGATCTGATCAGGGCCGGGCTGTATGAGATCGCGTACACCGGGACCAACAGGCCGGCGCAGTGGAAGGCCTCCAGTTGCCCTTCGTCGGGCCAAGCGACCTTTCGCTTCCGAAGCTCCTCGCCGAAGTTGTGGACCGGTAGAGCGGCTCGCTGCGTGAAGACGAATGGCTCATCGAGGATGGTCAGCATGGACTCTCGATCGACGTCAGTCGCCATGGTCGTCGTGCCGGGCTGCTCTGTCATGCCGTAGAGCCTAGCCCTCAAGGCTCGGTGCCCTATACACCTACCTCGGAGAGACGATCGCCTGTCTGCGTATCAGGAGATCGTCCGCCAGATAGGCCTCGGCGACTGCGGGCTGGGCGATGCTGACGGCTTGACCGCGCAGCGAGAGACTCGATTGGCGATCGCGTGGTCGTGGGCTACCCCGTCGAGTCCAGTGAGCCATCGATCGTCGCCCGCAAGTCCTGCATCAGCAGGAAAAGGTGCAAGGGATCGGTTGGCGAGGGCTCGAACTCAGCCAAGTGCTCGTAGAAAGAGCGTGCGGCGTCCGATTCCGCATAACCTTGACGCTGCCATCGGCGCGCAGGTCGGCGGTGCGCAGGCCGGCGAGCTCCGAAAGCCGCAGGCCGGTATCAAGGAACAGCAACAGGATGGCCCGGTCGCGAATCGAGGCGCCGTCCAGCAGCCGGCGCAGGGCGTCGTCGGTCAGCGGCTCGACCAGCTTGTGCGGCACCCGCGGTCGGCGGAGGGTGCGGAGTGCCTTGGCCGCGGCCAGCTCCTCTATGGCGCACCAGTTGCCGAAGACCTTGAGCCCGCGCACGTAGCCGGCCACACTAATCGGCGCCAGCGTCTGGCGCAGGGTCAGCAGCCAGTCGCGCACCTCGGCCGCGGTCAGCGCGTCAAGCGCGCGGTCAGCGCCCGGGTCGCGGGTCGCCCGGCCCAGCACCATCCGATACCACTCGGTCGTCTTGGGCGAGGCGCCCTCGGCGCCCTTGGCGGCCAGGAACAGCTCGACCGCGCGGCCGAAGGGGAGCTGACCGGGTCCGGAGTCAGGTGCCCATGCGCCGGCCAGCCAGGAGTCAGGTGCCCTCGAATCAGGGGAGTCAGGTGCCCAAGCCATGATGTGTCCTCCTTGTCGAGGACGCCGGTTTGGGCTAAACACCACAAGGGATGGTGTAGTCGAGAGCGCGAAACCCACATGTTGTGGGATTGGCTGGGGCGGAAGGATTCGAACCTTCGATCTCCTGATCCAGAGTCAGGCGCCTTACCGCTTGGCCACACCCCAGCGCACGTGCCCGGAGATTCTACCAAAGGGGATTTCCGGCTCGAAACGGCGCTCGGCGATCGGCGCGCCGCACGATCACGACGTGGAGGGCGTACGGTTACCGGGCATGAAGATCGCGCCCGGCATCCACCGCATCGGCTCGGGTAGTTCGGTCAACGCCTACCTCATCGAGGAGGGTGGCGAGGTCACGATCATCGACGCCGCCATGCCCGGCTACTACGACGACATCCCGAACGAGCTCGCGGCGATGGGGCGCTCGGTCGGCGACGTGCGCGCCCTGGTCCTGACCCATGGCCACTCCGATCACCTCGGATTCGCGGAGCGCCTGCGCATCGAACGCCGCGTGCCGGTCTGGATCCACGAGGCCGATGCGGCCCTGGCGCGCGGCGAGGCCAAGCCGAACAACCCCATGGGCCCGATCCGCCTCGCGCCGCTCCTTGGGTTCCTGTGGCTCGGCATCCGCAACGGCGGCCTGCAGCGACCGGTCGTCCACGAGGTCGCGACCTACGGCGACGGGGCAACCCTCGACGTCCCCGGCAGCCCGCGCGTGATCCTTGTCCCCGGTCACTCTCCGGGGAGCGCCGCGCTGGACGTGCGCAGCCTCGACGCGATCTTCGTGGGCGACGCCTTCGCCACGTACGCGGTGACGACGGGGAAGCGCGGCCCGCAGATCGCCCCGTTCACGGCCGACCGAGCGGAGGCGCTTGCCTCGCTCGCCCGCCTCGAGTCGATCCCCGCACGGCTGGCGCTCCCGGGCCACGGCGAACCGTGGACCAAGGGCGTGGACGAGGCAGTGCGTCAGATCCGGGCCGCGAGCCAGCCATAGCTCCTTCGCAAGCGCGCGGCACCTCGCAACGAGCGCGCTGAAGTCGCTGCGCGACGGTAAGGGCGAAGGACCCGCCTTCTGTGAGCCCTCGTTTCGCCGCTTGGTCGCTGAGCGCCAGCCGGGGCGCGGGAGAACCTCGATCTTCGCCCTTGGCGTCACTGAACGGCGGACGGCGAGCGAAGCCGCTCCGCGGGGTACGGATGTGCAGGCGGGTCTACCTCGGGGCGTGTTGACACCGGGCACTGACCCGTACGGCACCGTCGCGTGCTCCATTCGTACAGCGAGGGGTAGCCCGGTCGGGTCGTTCCGGAGTGCGAGGCGCATCGGTACCGTGCAGCACATGACGCAGGGAACAGAGCCGGGCGAGTGGCGCCGGTACGGGTTCGGCGGGCCGCCGGAACCCTGGGACCATGGTGCCCAGACGGACCTCGACCGCCTCGCGACGTCCTACTACGTGGACATCCTCGAGATGCGACGCCAGATCGCGTCGATGAACCCGGATGAGGACCTGAACGCGCGGGTCGACGAGCTGTTCGACACCGCCACCCGTCACAAGCACGAGATCGACTACACCCTGCGCCACTGGGCGACGCCCGTCGAGCGCGCCCGGGTCGAGGACCGGCTTGGGACGCTGATGCGGATCAGCCGTCGCCTGCGCGCGATGGCCGGCAACCCGAAGTCGAAGCGCCCCGGCCCCGTTCCCGACGCCGCCTGACCGCGAGAGTCGCGCGACGCGTCAACCGCGGCGCGGTACGCTCAGCGGCGCCATGCCGCGCTATCCGCTGCTCGCCGACATCGTCGCCGCTCGCCACCGGCTGCGGGGCATCGTCCTCCACACGCCGCTGGAACCCTCCCCGCAGCTCGCCGCGGAGTGCCGTGCCGCCGAGGTGCGCCTGAAGCTGGAGCTGATCCAGCCGGTCGGCTCGTTCAAGGCGCGGGGCGCCCACAACAAGGTCGCGCTCATCGCCGCCGAGCACCCGGACGCGTCGCTCGTCACGGCCTCGACCGGCAACCACGGGATCGCGGTGGCCACCGCCGCGGCCCGCCATGGCCTGCGGCTCACCGTGCTCGTCGGCGCCGCCGTCTCGCCGGCGAAGCTGGAACGCCTGCGGGCGCTCGAGTCGGACTCCTGCGTGGTCGAGGTCTTCGGCCGCGACAGCGATGACGCCGAGGGGGAAGCACGGCGCCGTGACGAGGCTGGCATCGCGGTCTACGTCCCGCCCTACAACGACCCGGATGTCATCGCCGGCCAGGGAACCGTGGCGGTCGAGGTGCTCGACGACTGGCCCGAATGCGACGCGCTGGTGGTGCCGGTCGGAGGCGGCGGACTGATCAGCGGCATCGGCCTGTGGGCCAAGGCGGTGCGCCCCGGCTTGCGCCTGGTCGGCGTGCAGCCGGCCGCATCCCCGCCGATCTACGCCCACCTGACGAGCGGGACCACGAAGCCGATCCCGATCGCCCCGACCCTGGCCGATGGTGTGGCGGGCAACGTCGAGCGCGGGAGCATCACCTACAAGATGTGCCGCCAGCTCGTGGACGAAGCCCTCGTCGTGGACGAGGAGCAGATCGCCGATGCGATGCGATGGGCGGTGGCAACCCACCACCTCGTCCTCGAGGGCAGCGGGGCGCTGGGCATCGCGGCGCTCCGCGCACGGCTCGGCGGCCTGGCCGGCCGTCGAGTCGCGGTGATCCTCACCGGGCGGAACGTCGATGCGGAGACGCTGCGGACGGTGCTCGCCGGCTGACCTGCGCGTCAGGCGTGGCGCCAGTCGGCGTCGTCAGAGTCGACGGGGGCCATCCCCAGCACGTCGCCGCGTGTCGTGACACCCAGGCCCTGCACGGTGCGATTCGCGTAGGCGAAGTAGGCGACGACCTGGTTCACCTCGAGGATCTCGCCGTCGTCCAGGCCCGCGTCGCGCAGTGCATCGAGATCTCCCTCGGTGACCTCGGCGGGCGCCAGCGTGAGGCGCTCGGCGTAGCGGAGCATCGCGGCCAGGCGGGGCTCGAGGGCGTCGTAGTCGCGAGCGACGAGCGCAGCGCGCAGGGCGGCCGCCCGATCCGCATCGGCGAGAAGCCGGGTGAGGCCCGCGAAGTGGTGCTCCACGCAGTACTCGCAGCGATTGAGCCCAGAGACGTGAACGCCCACGGCCTCGAGCTGCCAGGTCGGGATGCGGTTCGCGGTGTGGTGGAGGACGTTCTTGTAGAGCGCCATGTGCCCCTCGAGGGTGTGCGGGCGCAGCGAGTGCACGGCCATGATGTTGTCGATCTCGCCGCGCGGGCCGCGCACCCGGTCGTAGGCCTGTCGAAGGCGGCCCGTCGATGCGTCGTAGTCGATGCGCTCGATCCAGCTCATGGCGCACAGGATAGGGCTGTACGATCAGCGCATGACCGAGGTGCAGCCCAGGGCACCGCGACGGGGTGGAGGGTCGGGCACCGCCATCGTGGGCGGGATCCTGATCGTCCTGGGCATCCTGTTCCTGCTCGGAGAGCAGCTGAACGTCGACCTGGCCCGGTTCGGCTGGCCGCTGTACGTCGTGGCGCCCGGAGTCGCGCTGATGGCCTTCGGCCTGACCCAGGCTCGTGGGTCGGGCCTGACGATCGCGGGCAGCACGGTGAGCATCGTGGGGCTGCTGCTCCTCTATCAGAACGCCGCGGACGACTGGCAGAGCTGGGCGTACGTCTGGCCGCTCGTCGGTCCCGGAGGCAGCGGGATGGGCATGCTGCTGTACGGAACCCGCAGCCGCGACACGAAGATGGCGCGTGGCGGATTCGGCCAGATCGTGGTTGCCCTTGGCCTGTTCGTGGCCGGGTTCGTCTTCTTCGAGGGCGTGCTCGGCATCAGCGGCAACCGCTTCCCCTTCCCGAGCTGGGCGCTTCCGGTTGCGGTCATTGGCCTGGGGCTGGCGGTCCTGGTGCGCGGCCTCATGCGTGGGCAGTCGTCGCGGGAATGGACCTCGTCGGCCGATGACGAGATCCACGACCCGGAGTAGCAACGCAGTCGTGACCGATGTCTCGGTGGTGCCGCTCACGCCCCCGCGCTGGCCTGACCCGGTCGACACCGGGGGCCGCCGCATCGCGAACAGCGACGCCTACACCGGGACACTCGATCTCTTTCGCGGCGCCGGCTTTCGACCGGTCGCGGAGCGGGTTCGCGGCCGCCCGGTCGTGGAGCTCACGTTCGGCTGATCGGCGCGCGGAGAACCCCCGGCGCGCGGGACCGTATCCTACGGGGCGAGATGGCATCGTCGGATCCGGAGGCGTCCCCGCGCGTGGCCCGCGCGCTGGACAGCGTGAACGCAGGGTATCTCGCCGAGCTCTACGAGCAGTACCGGCACGACCCGGCCAGTGTCGAGCCCGAGTGGCGACGCCTCTTCGATTCTGGCCAATCCGGGTTTGAGCCGGTCCGCGAGCCGGCCCCGGAGCGGGCGGGCGGCGATGGGCGGCAGTCGGCCTCCACGGGGCTTCCACCCGGGGCAACGCCGATCAGCGGCCCGGCGGCGCGCCTGGCCTCGAACATGACCGGCTCCCTGTCGGTCCCGACCGCCACGAGCTTCCGCGACGTCGACGTTTCCGTGCTCGAGGCGCGGAGGCGAGAGCTCAACGCCCGGATCGCGCCACGCAAGCTGAGCTTCACGCACCTCATCGGGTGGGCGATCGTGCAGGCCGCCACCGAGCAGCGGTCGATGTCACACGCCTACCTCGAGGCCGATGGCGCCGCCTATCGGGTCGACCCCGGCGCCATCGGGCTGGGCCTGGCGGTGGACGTCGAACGGGCCGGCGGCGCCCACTTCCTGGTGGTGCCGGTCATCAAGGGCGCGGACGACCTGGACTTCGCGGGCTTCCATGCCCGCTACGAGGAGCTCGTCGCCGGCGCGCGCAGCAACCGCCTCTCCCCTGACGACTTCTCGGGCGCCACGATCACCCTCACCAACCCGGGCACGCTGGGGACGACTGCGTCGGTCCCGCGGCTCATGCCGGGGCAGGGAACGATCGTGGCCACCGGTGCGATCCGCGACGTCGGGGCGCAGCGGGTGATGACGATCAGCTCGACGTACGACCACCGCATCATCCAGGGTGCCGAGTCCGGCGCCTTCCTCCGCCGCATCGAGGGGCTGCTGCGCGGCGACGATGGCTTCTACGAGGAGCTTTTCGCGTCGCTGGGTGCCATGGCCGCGCCCTTGCCGGCCGCCGCCGATCCGGAGCAGCGCACCGCGCTCGGTTCGGCCGAGGACCTGCGTGCCATCGCCGCCGCCGTCGCGCTGGTGCGCGCCTATCGCTCCTTCGGGCACCTGGCGGCGAGGCTCGATCCGCTCGGCAGCGAGCCGCTCGGCGACCCGGCCCTCGACCCCGAGCCGCTGGGCCTCACCCCGGAGGTGATGGCGGCCATCCCGGCCGACCTGCTGCGGGTCGACGTCCCCGGCGCGACCCTGGCCGAGGCGCTCCCCAACCTGCAGGCCACGTATTGCGGGTCGATCGCCTACGAGGTGGAGCACATCGCCTCGCACGAGGAGCGGGTCTGGCTGCGACAGGTCATCGAGTCCGGCGCGCACCGGCAGCCACCGACCCCCGACGAGCAGCGGGCGCTGCTCGGCCGGCTCACCCAGGTGGCGGGCCTCGAGCGCTTCCTGCACAAGGCGTATCTCGGGCAGAAGCGGTTCAGCATCGAGGGTCTCGACGCCATGGTCCCGATGCTCGACCGCATCCTCGCCGATGCCGGCGAGGCGGGGACGCTGAATGCGGTCATCGGGATGGCGCACCGGGGACGGCTCAACGTGCTCGCGCACATCGTGGGCATCGGCTACGACGCCGTCCTCAGCGAGTTCGAGGCCGGGAGGGGCGGCAGCGAAGCGCCCGCGATGAAGGGCGGATCGGATGACGTGAAGTACCACCTCGGCGCGGAGGGAACGTATACGACCCCTGACGGGCACGAGATCCGGGTCACGCTCGCGCCGAATCCGAGCCACCTCGAGGCGGTGAACCCGGTCGTCGAGGGGCATGCCCGGGCCCAGCAGACCGACCGTTCCGGACCGATCGCCCGGGCGGATCACAACCATACGCTCCCGATCCTGATTCACGGCGACGCTGCGTTCGCGGCCCAGGGGGTCGTGGCCGAGACGTTCAACATGGCACGCCTCGCCGGCTACAGCACCGGCGGGACGATCCACATCATCGCCAACAACCAGGTCGGCTTCACGACCGGCCCCCAGGAGGGTCGTTCGACCGTTTACTCCAGCGACCTGGCCAAGGGATTCGACGTGCCGATCGTCCACGTCAATGCCGATGACCCCGAGGCGTGCCTGGCCGCGGCGCGCCTGGCGATGACCTACCGCCGGCGCTTCGGCGGCGACGTGGTGATCGACGTCGTCGGCTATAGGCGCTACGGGCACAACGAGGGCGACGAGCCGTCGTACACGCAGCCGCGGATGTACGCGGCGATCGCGGACCACGCCTCGGTTGCCGAGCTGTATGCGGGCGACCTCGTGCGTGCCGGGGTCCTCAGCCGGGATGAGATCGACGCCGTCTCGGCGGCAATGACCCAGGAGCTGACCGACCGCCAGCGGGCGCTGCGCGCCCGGCACGCCGCGCCACAGCTCGACCGTGGTGACGAGGCGATCGAGACCGAGGAGGCGCCGGAGCCGCGCACCGCCGTCGACGAGGGGACGCTGCGTCGGTTGAACGAGGAGCTGCTCACCTGGCCGGAGGAGATCGAGGTCAACCCGAAGCTGGTGCGGCAGCTCGACCGCCGCCGCGCGGCGCTCGAGAGCGTCGAGCCGGCGATCGAGTGGGCGCAGGCCGAATCCCTCGCGTTCGCCAGCCTGTTGACCGAGGGGATTCCGGTGCGCCTCACCGGCCAGGACACCGGTCGCGGCACGTTCAGCCAGCGCCACCAGAGCCTGTTCGACGCGCGCAGTGGTCGCCCATACACCCCGATCCAGCATCTACGCCGCGCCCGCGCCAGCTTCGAGCTCCACAACAGCCCGCTCTCCGAGTACGCGTGCCTTGGCTTCGAGTACGGGTACGCTGCCACCGCCCCCGGGGCGCTCGTGCTGTGGGAGGCGCAGTACGGCGACTTCGTGAACGGGGCCGAGATCATCGTCGACCAGTTCATCATCGCCGGGCTCGCGAAGTGGCGGCAGACCTCACGGCTCACCCTGCTGCTGCCCCATGGCTACGAGGGCTCCGGGCCGGAGCATTCCTCGGCGCGCCTCGAACGCTTCCTGGCGCTCGGCGCGGAGGGCAACATCCGGGTCATCTACCCGACGACGCCGGCGCAGTACTTCCACCTCCTTCGCCGGCAGGCCAAGCACGCCGACATGCGGCCGATGGTGGTGATGACTCCGAAGTCGCTGTTGCGGCTGCCCGAGGCGGCGTCCAGCCTGGCCGAGCTGACGGGTGGCGCCTTCGCATCGGTCCTGGATGACCCCCGCACGCGGGCCACGGATCCCGAATCGGTGCGCCGCGTCATCCTGTGCGCCGGCAAGGTCTACTACGACATCGTCACCTCCGAGCTGCGTGATCAGCATCCCGAGGTCGCCGTGGTGCGCGTCGAGCGGCTCTACCCCTTCCCATCCGACGAGCTCGGAGCGCTGCTCGCGCGTTACCAGAAGGCGGAGAAGGTCTCCTGGGTCCAGGAGGAGCCGCGGAACATGGGCGCGCGGAAGTTCGTGCTGCCGAAGATCCGGCACCTCGTGCCGTTCCGGGTCCCGCTCGGCGACATCAGCCGTCCCGAGCGCTCGCGGCCGGCCGAGGGTTACCCGGCCGCGCACCTCGTCGAGCAGACGCGGATCGTCACCGAGGCGCTGACGTCCTGAGCGTCAGTTGACCCGCTTCTCGTGTCCCTCCCAGAACGGCTCGCGCAGCTCGGCCTTGAGGATCTTGCCGGTCCCGCCCTTCGGCAGTGACTCCCGGAACTCGATGTCGCGCGGCACCTTGAAGGCTGCGAGCTGGGAGCGGACGTGCTCCCGAAGCTCGTCGGCCGTCGGGGCTGCTCCCTCCTTGGCGACAACCATCGCCACCGGAACCTCGCCCCAGCGCTCGTCCGGGGCGGCGACCACCGCGCACTCAAGGACCGCCGGATGGCTGCCGATGGCGTTCTCGATCTCGACCGAGCTGATGTTCTCGCCGCCCGAGATGATGATGTCCTTGGAGCGATCCTTGATCGTGATGTAGCCGACCTCGTCGATGACCGCCATGTCGCCGGTGTGGAACCAGCCGTCCCGGATCTTCTCGGCCGTGGCCTGTGGGTCGTGGTAGTAGCCCTCCATCACGACGTTGGAGCGAACCACGATCTCGCCGATCTGCTCACCATCGGGCCGGACGTCGTTCCCGTCGTTGTCGACGACCCGAAGCGCAGCCCCGGCCATGGCGTAGCCGGTCATCGCCTTGCGGTTGGCGGCCATCTCCGGCGGCTCGGCCGCGGTCAGGTGCGGACGCGGCCGGGCGATGGCCAGCACCGGGGTCGTCTCGGACAGGCCGTAGCCGACGATCGCGGTGCACCCGAGCTCGCGCTCGATCGCGTCCACGAGAGTCGGCGAGGCTGGAGCGCCACCGATGATCGCCTCCTTGAGGCTGGACAGGTCCCGGGTGCCGTGATCGGGATGGTTGACGAGGGCGTTGAAGATCGTCGGCACGCCGAGGAGGTGCGTGACGCGCTCCACCTCGAGCAGGCGCAGCAGCTCCCCGGGGTCGAACTTCCGAAGCATGACGTGCCGGCCCCCGGCCAGGGTCATCCAGTGCGGCGCGCCCCAGCCGTTCACGTGGAAGAGCGGGACGACGTGGAGGATCGTGTCGGCGTCGCTGATCCGCAGCACGATCGCGGCGTAGATCGCATGGAGATGGAGGTTGCGGTGGGTGAGCGCCACTCCCTTCGGCCGCCCGGTGGTCCCCGAGGTGTAGAACAGCTCCGCCATCGAGTCCTCGTCGACCTCCGGCGCCGTGTAGTCGGCAGAGGCCGATGCGAGCAGGCCCTCGTACTCGTCGGCGGGGCCCTCCATCGGGACCCAGCGGATCTCGGCCGGCAGAGACGGGCGGAGCGCCGCCACCATCGGCTCGAAATCGGCGTGGTAGAAGACGACCCGCGAGCCGGCGTGGCCCAGGATGTAGCCGATCTCGGGCGGCGCCAGCCGCACGTTCAGCGGATTGAGCACGGCGCCGGCCTCCAGCACGCCGTAGTAGGCCTCCAGCAGCTGGTGGCTGTTGTAGCTCATGAAGCTGACCCGATCGCCCGACGCGATTCCCATGTCGCGCAGCGCATTCGCGAGCCGATGTGTTCGCTCTGCGTACCCGGCGTAGGTGAATCGCTTCTCGCCGTCGATGACGGCCTCCACGTCGCCGTAGAAGGCGGCGGCGCGGTCTCGGAACTCGAGGACGCTCAAAGGGACGCGCACGATCGTTACCTCCTGCGACGGGGCTCCGCGCACCGAGCATACGCCCGGAGTGCACGCACCGGCGATACTGGGTCCATGTCGTCCCCTCGGCCGCTGCTCGAGCGCTATCGCGACCTCGTCGCCGAGCCGGGCGAATCCCTGCCGGTGAGCCTCGGTGAGGGTGGCTCGCCGCTGCTCCACGCGCGCCGGCTGGGAACCGGGCTGGGAATCGATCGGCTGTTCCTGAAGTTCGAGGGCACGAACCCGACGGGCAGCTTCAAGGACCGCGGGATGGTCCTCGCCGTGAACCGCGCGGCGAACGCGGGCGCGCGGGCCGTGGTGTGTGCGTCGACCGGCAATACGGCGGCCTCCGCGGCGGCCTACGCGGCGGCGGCGGGGATCCCCTGCTTCGTGATCCTCCCGGCCGGCAAGGTTGCGCGCGGCAAGCTGGCCCAGGCGCTGGCCGCCGGTGCGCGGCTGGTGATGATCGACGGCAACTTCGACGCCGCCCTGACCGCCGTGCGGCGCCTCGGCGACGAGGGCGTGGCAGTCGTCGTGAACAGCGTCAACCCGGACCGACTGCTCGGACAGCAGACCGTGGCCTTCGAGATCGTGGATGAGCTGGGCGGATCACCGGACGCGGTGGGCCTGCCGGTGGGGAACGCCGGCAACATCACCGCCTGCTGGCGAGGCTTCGTGCGCTACGCGGAGGCGGGCCGGACACCGGGTGGCGCGCGACCTCGGATGCTCGGCTTCCAGGCTGCGGGCGCGGCGCCGCTCGTGCGCGGTGCGCCGGTCGACGAGCCGGAGACGGTGGCGACCGCCATCCGAATCGGGCGGCCCGCCTCCTGGGAGGGAGCCGTTGCGGCCCGCGACGAGTCGGGCGGCCTCATCGAGGCGGTCGATGACGCGGAGATCCTCGACATGCAGGCCCGGATCGCAAGGGACGAGGGGATCTTCTGCGAGCCGGCATCGGCCACCGGCGTGGCCGGGGTGGCGCGACTGGTCCGCGAGGGACGGCTGGACCGGGCGCAGACCGTCGTCTGCATCCTGACCGGCCACGGCCTCAAAGATCCCGATGCGGTCCCGGCCGAGGAGGGGACCCTGATCCCGATCCCACCGGACGTGAGCTCCATCCGCGACGCGATGCGGATCTAGCTGCGGAGCCGTCCGTAGCGTTCCATCGCCGAGCACAGCAGGTCGTGGGGGATGGCGTGCGCCGTGATCCCGTCGCGGCCGGTCATCGTCCCGGCGGCGACGAGCGCGTTGACGACCGCCTCCTCGGTGGCCTCGATCACTGCGTAGAAGAGCTCGTCGATCAGCTCGTCGTTCAGGGTCGTGACGCTCCGCGAGGCGCCGAGGCCGGGCGCCGCCTCGTCACCCTCCAGGCCGCGGTTGCCGGTCGCGAAGGCCAGGAAGAAGTCTCCCGAGTCGTTCTCGCCGGCGGCACCCATCATCGCCGCCCCCAGGGACGCACGCTGGGCGAGGCGGCGACACTGGTGCGGGAGGAGCGGCGCGTCGGTGGCCACCACGCCGATGATCGAGCCCCCGTCGCCGGAGGTCCCCGGCTCGGCCGGTGCGTCCGGCCAGGGCACGAGGTCGAGGCCGATCTCGCGGCCGACCGGTACCCCGTCGATCCGCAGCCGCGGGCGGCGCCCGTGGTTGGCCTGCACGAGGACCCCGACCGTGTGGCCGCCCGCGCCGGCCGGGACGACCCGCGACGCGGTGCCGATCCCCGCCTTGAAGCCGAAGGCCTTCATCCCCGTCCCGCCCCCGACGTTTCCCTCGGCGACGTCGGCCGAGGCGGAGGCGAGCGCGGCGGTCACGTGCTCGGCGCGGACGTGCTGTCCGCGGATGTCGTTGAGATACCCATCCCACGTCTCGCCGACCACCGGGAGCGACCAGTGCAGCGGCTCGTCGGCGCGCGCGGCGACATGCCAGGCGATCAGGGCGTCGTGGACGACCCCGACGCTGTTCGTGTTCGTCAGGCCGATGGGCGACGTGAGCAGGCCGGACTCGGCGAGCCAGGCGAGCCCGGTGACCTCGCCGTTGCCGTTCAGCACGTGGCTGCCCGCGTAGAGTGCCTCGCCCGTCGGCCCGTCGTGGGGAACGATGACCGTGACCCCGGTGCGAACCGGACCGCGTCCGACGACGAGGGGGCCGTCACCGCTGATCAGCGTGGCGTGCCCGACGCGAACGCCGCGCACGTCGCTGATCGCGTTGCGAGGTCCTGGGGGCAGCTCCCCGATGACGATGCCGAGGTCACGCGCGCGCATGACGGCGATCATCGCACGTCGGTGGTGCGGGTAGGCTGTCGGGTGTGACCGCCGAGCCGATCCGCTGCAGCTGGGCCGGAAGCGACCCCGTGATGATCGCCTACCACGACGACGAGTGGGGCCTCCCCGTCCACGACGAGCGGCGCCTCTTCGAGCTGCTGACCCTGGAGGGTGCGCAGGCGGGGCTGGCCTGGATCACCGTCCTCCGCAAGCGGGCCGCGTACCGGCGTGTTTTCGGTGGCTGGGACGTGGAGCGGATTGCGGCGTACGGGCCCGCCGACGTCGACCGGCTGCTCGCCGACCCCGGGATCGTTCGCAACCGCGCCAAGGTCACCGCGACCGTCGGCAACGCGCGGGCCATCGTCGCGCTGACGGAGGCCGGCATCCGCTTTGGCGATCACCTGTGGGGCTTCGTGGACGGAGACGCCATCCAGAACCGCTGGCGAACGCCCGCCGAGGTACCCGCCGAGACGGACCAGTCGCGGGCGATCTCACGTGACCTGCGGGCGCGCGGGTTCCGCTTCGTGGGTCCGGTGATCGTCTACGCCCTCATGCAATCGGCCGGCCTGGTGAACGACCACCTCGTCGACTGCCACCGGTACGCCGAGGTCAGGCGCGGGAC
>CAWINH010000008.1:0-7817 GCA_963837425.1 uncultured Chloroflexia bacterium | reverse complement strand
CCAGGTGCGCCGGCCAACTCAGCGCGCGTCGATGCGCGCCATCCGCTCCCGAACGATCAGCTCAACGAGCGCCGCGGGGATCGGGTGCTCGGGCGTGAAGTGGAGCGTCCCCTTCGAGACGCGAAACTCGGCGAACTCGGCGGCATGGGCGTCGATGATCTCGGAGCCCATCGGGAAGAGCGAGCAGTGATCCTTGAACCCGGCGTACGAGATGAGGGTCCTCCGGTGGTAACGGAAGGCTGGCATGCCATAGCTGATCGTCTCCTCGGCGCCCGGAGCGGCGGCCGCGATCGTCTCGCGAAGGGTCTGCAGCGCCGCGCGCTGGTCGGCGGGAAGGGCCGCCAGCACGGCGTCGATCTGCGTGGTGGCCGCCGCCGAGTTGCTCATTGCGCCGCTAACCTGGCTGACTGCTCGTGCCGGTCGTCCGCGGTTGAGCACTCGCGCTGCCCGCCCCACACACAGCCCGCTCCACCTTCAGCGGTGGCGGCGCCGGCGCCCGGCCGGGGTGGGCTTGGGTCGCACGCGCGTCGAGCGCCGCGGGGGCGGCACGTAGCGCTGTCGCCGAATCTCGTCGTTCGCGTCGGCAATGATCGGCGGGAACTTCACGAACGAGGCCCAGACGGCCACGCCGATCCCCGGGATGATGATCAGCAGGAGCAGCAGCAGCGGCACGTGGACGGCGACCAGCAGTGGCACGACGCCCCAGGTCACGATGATCGACCAGAAGACCCACTCGTGGAGCGCCAGGATCGCCGGGTAGCGGCGGTACCGCGACTGCGCCCAGGTGTAGACCGCGATCGAGCCCGCGATGATCACCAGCGACCCGACCCACATGAGGGTGAACAGATCCTTGAAGTTCAGCGGGGTGAGCGGGTCGAAGAGTCGGGCCATCGGCCGCCGAGTCTATCAGACCGACTTCCGAGGCTATACTGAAGCGCCGGGCACGGAACGCCCGTCCCGAACCCCGTCCATCCGCATCGCCGCACGCCTGAGGTACCCGGTTGCGCGCACTCCTCTCCGTCTCGGACCGCGAAGGGATCGTTGAGCTGGCCCGAGGACTTGGCGAGGCGGGGGTCGAATGCTTCGCCACCGATGGCACGCGCGCGCACCTCGCAGAGAACGGGATCGAGGTTCGCGCAGTCTCCGACCTGACGGATGCGCCCGAGATCCTGGGCGGCCGGGTCAAGACCCTCCATCCCGCGATCTTCGCCGGCCTCCTCGCGCGGCGGGACATGCCGGACCACCTCGCCCAGCTCGCCGAGCACGGCATCGAGCAGCTCGACATCGTGGTCGTCAACCTCTACCCGTTCGCCGAGACCGTCCGCCATGCCGATACGCACCTGGACGAGGCGCTCGAGCAGATCGACATCGGCGGAGTGGCGCTCCTGCGGGCCGCGGCCAAGAACTTCCCCGGGGTGGCCGCAGTCAGCAATCCGACCCAGTACGCATCGGTCCTGCGAGACCTCAAGGCGATTGGCGGCGTGAGCCCCGAGACGCGCCAGAAGCTCGCCGCGGAGGCCTTCGCCCTGACCGCGGGGTACGACGCCCACATCGCGAGCTACCTGAACCAGCAGGCGGGAACCCTGTTCCCCAGCCGGCTCACCCTGGTCGTCGAGAAGAAGGCCGATCTGCGCTACGGCGAGAACCCGCACCAGCTCGGCGCCTTCTACGCGGATCCGGCCCAGCATCGGACCAGCATCAGCCGCGCGCGGCAGATCGCCGGCAAGGACCTGTCCTTCAACAACCTCCTGGACCTCGACGCCGCCTGGCAGATCGCGAGCGACTTCAAGACGCCCACCGTCTGCATCGTGAAGCACGGCAATCCGTGCGGGCTGGCGAGCGTGGTTGACCTCGCCGAGGCGTTCCGGCTGGCGCTCGAGGGTGACAGCGTATCCGCCTACGGCGGGATCATCGGCGCCAACCGGACCGTCGACGAGGCGACCGCCCGCGCCATCCGCCCCGGCTTCTTCGAGGCCATCGTGGCCCCCGGCTACACGGCGGAGGCGCTCGAGATCCTCCGCACCAAGAAGGGCTTCGAGATCATCGAGGTGCCGCCCGACGAGGACGACGAGCTGGAGCTCGGGATCGGGAACTTCGACTTCAAGCGCATTGGCGGCGGCCTCCTCGTCCAGACCTTCGACACGCTCGAGGAGGACCGCAACAAGCTCCAGGTCGTGACCCAGCGACGACCGACCCTCGAGGAGCTCACCGACCTCCTCTTCGCCTGGCGCGCGGTGCGCCACGTGAAGTCGAACGCGGTCGTTCTCGCCAAGAAGCACGCGATGATCGGGATGGGCGCCGGCCAGCCGTCCCGGGTCGTGAGCGTCGAGGTCGCGCTGCGCAAGGCCGGCGAGCGGGCACCGCTGAGCGTCATGGCGTCGGACGCCTACTTCCCATTCCCGGACGGGATCCAGATTGCGGCGCAGGCCGGCGTGACCTCGATCATCCAGCCCGGCGGCAGCATCCGCGACGAGATGGCCATCGAGGTCGCGGATCGGCATCACCTGGCAATGGTCTTCACCGGGCGCCGTCACTTCCGGCACTAGAGGCCGATGCGGAGGAGGGGCACATGGAAAAGCTGATCACCGTCGAGGCCGTTGCGGCCACCGAGTCCGGCGCGATCGCCGCCGCGCGGCTCATGGGCCGCGGCGATCGGGACGGGGCCGACCAGGCCGCCACCGAGGCCATGCGCCGCGCCATGGAGGAGGCCGAGATCAGCGGCACCATCGTCATTGGCGAGGGCGAGCGCGACCAGGCGCCCATGCTCTATATCGGCGAAAAGGTCGGGAACCCGGACGCGGCGGTCCAGATCGACATTGCGGTCGACCCGCTGGAAGGCACGAACCTCGTCGCGACCGGCTCCGCCAACGCGACCGCGGTGCTCGCCGCGGCCGAGCCGGGCGGCCTGATGCACGCCCCGGACACGTACCTGCGCAAGCTGATCGTTGGGCCCCAGGTGGCGGGGCACGTCAACCTCAACGATCCGGTGGACCGCACCATCCGGATCATCGCCGAGCGGCTCGGTCGCGAGCCGTACGACATCACCGTCGTCATCCTTGAGCGGCCGCGCCACGAGCAGCTGATCGCCGACGTCCGCGCCGCCGGGGCGCGGATCAAGCTCATTGGCGACGGCGACCTCACCGCCGGCATCAGCGTTGCCGTCTCCGGCACCGGCGTGCATGCCGTGATGGGGATTGGCGGCGCTCCCGAGGGGGTGCTGACCGCGGCCGCTCTGAAGTGCCTGGGGGGCGAGATCCAGGGCTCGTTCGAATGGCGCTCGGATGCGGATCGCGAGCGGGCGCGCGGGATGGGCGTGGACGTCTCCGAGGGCCGGATCTTCTACACGAAGGACCTGGCCTCCGGGGAGGAGGTCGTCTTCTCCGCCACCGGCGTCACCGACGGGGAGCTGCTGCGCGGCGTCCGCTTCTTCGGCGGCGGGGCGCGGACGCACTCTCTCACGATGAGCTACAAGCGGAGCACGGTCCGCTTCATCGACACGGTCCACACCTTCGACCGGAACGCGCCGCCGCGGGTCCGCCTCTAGGGGGTCGGCCTCGCCGCCCGGGCCGCCAGGGATCTCGCCACGCGCGAATGGTGGGCACGTTATCCGCGCGAATGGCGCTCCGTTTCGCCAGGCGCGAATGGTGGGCACGTTATCCGGTTTCAAGCGACCGGTGGGCCCGGGCCGGCGTCAGTCGCGAGCGTGAATGAGGTCCGCATGGCTCCGATCAGGCGTCGAATCTCGCTTAGCGCGACCGGGGTTCACGTATGGAAGGATCCGTGGAGGAAGGAGGCCAGCCCGTCGAGCTAGTCCGACCACTCCGGTCCGCCGATCCGCCGCACGTCCTGGTCGGCGACGCTGGGCAGGAGGTCGGCGACGGTCACATCGGTCCGCAGGTCCGCGCAGTTGCGCCACGGGCGCAGCCCCGGGTCGAGCTCCGCGAGCGGCTCGAGCGCGAACCGCCGCTCCACGAGGCGCGGGTGCGGCACGATGAGGTCGCGCTCCAGGTCCTCCACGCATTTGCCGTCGAAGGAGAGGATGTCCAGGTCGATCACCCGCGGGCCGTATCGCGCACCCTGCGGGTCGCGGCCGAGCGTGATCTCCAGCCGCTTCAGCGCGAACAGGAGCTGGGCCGGCTCGTAGTCCGTCTCCAGCTCGAGGACGGCGTTCGTGAATTCCGGCTGGTCCGTCATGTCACGCGGAGCCGATGCGTACAGGCTGGAGACCCTGACCACCTGGCCAATGGCCCGCAGCTCGGCCACCGCGCTAGCGAACGTCGCCGGCGGGTCGCCCAGGTTCCCGCCCAGCCCAATGAATGCGCGCACGTTGCGGGGACTCTAGCCGATCCGGCGCCGGCTCAACCGGATAGCAGTACGAGCGACCACAGATTGGTGATGACGCCCAGCAGGCCAACGAGCGTTCCGGCCGCCGCCAGCACCAGGAAGAAGCGCGGCCGGCGCCGCGCCGGGATGGCCAGCGCAGCCAGGACCAGGACGATCGTCGCGCACTTCAGGAAGAGGACGCCGGCCAGGCCGCCGTCGTCGTACGCCAGCCGCACCAGGCCGTTCGACTCAAGGCCAATGCCGTGAAGCGCCTCCCCGATCGTGAAGGTCAGCGCGTCACCCAGCTGGGCGAGGAAAAGGATCGTGAGGATGACTCGAGGGTACATGGTGGCGATCTCTCTGCCTGCCTGCAGCATAGCGGGGGTGACCGGTACTGGCACTACATGGGTCAAAGGTACCGGTGCGCGCTGGCACTTCGGCACGCTGTCGCTGGGAGCGGGATCTCCGGTAGGGTCACCCGCATGACCACGGGAGCTCCGCGGCGTCCGACGCTGGCCGCAATTCCGGGCGGCGGCTGGCCGACCGAGGATCGCCGGCGGACCGCGCTCATCCGCATTGCCGCGATCCTGGCCCTGGCGCTCACCGCCGGCTACCTCGCCTGGCGGCTGGTGGGCGGCACCATCAACATGCAGGTCTGGTGGCTGGCGGTGCCCCTCTTCGCGGTGGAGCTGCACAACGCGCTGGGCCTGGCCTTCTACAGCTTTGCGCTGTGGGACATTGGCCAGCGACCGGCCTGGCGACCGGTTCGCAGCACCTCCCTGCGGGTGGCGGTTCTGATCCCCACCTACAACGAATCGCTCGAGGTCCTGCTCCCCACCGTGGCCGCGTCGGTCGCGTTGCACCCCGCCCACGAGACCTGGGTCCTCGACGACGGTGATCGGCCCGAGGTCCGCGAGCTGGCCGAGGAGCTGGGTGCCAGCTACCTGGCGCGCACCGAGCACGCGCACGCCAAGGCGGGCAACCTGAACCACGCGCTCGGCGTGGTCAAGGCCGATGTCGTGGCCGTCCTGGACGCCGACCACGTCCCCACCCGCGACTTCCTGATCAACACGCTCTGCTACTTCGACAACCCGCGGGTGGCGCTCGTCCAGACGCCGCAGTCCTTCTACAACCTCGAGTCGTTCGAGCACGAGCGCCGGGGCGACGGGTACTTCAACGAGGAGTCCGTCTTCTACCGCGTCATTGCGCCGGCCAAGAACCGCTGGCAGGCCCCCTTCTGGTGCGGGACCTGCGCGCTGGTCAGGACACGCGCGCTGCGCGAGGTGGGCGGGGTTGCCACCGAATCGGTGACGGAGGACATCCAGACCACCATCCGCATGTACCGCCGCGGCTGGACGGGCGTCTACCACAACGAGATCCTGGCCAACGGGCTCGCCCCAGCCGATGCGAACGCCTACCTGGGGCAGCGCCACCGGTGGGCGACGGGCGCCATGCAGGTCCTCCGCATCGAGAACCCGCTCTTCGGGCGCGGCCTCAGCTTCGGGCAGCGGGCGGCGTTCCTGGCCACCCTCTTCGCCTGGTTCGACTCGTGGCGGATGCTCGCCTACATGGTCCTGCCGGTGTTCGTGATCGCCACCGCCGGGTCTCCCATCTCCGCGCCGGGCTACATCTTCGGTCCGGCATTCGCCGCGACCCTGGTCTCCCAGTTCATTGCGCTCCGGCTCCTGGCCCGCGGCCACTACCCGCCGGTCCTGTCCATGCTCTTCGAGACACTCCGCATGCCAGCCGTCCTGCCGGCCACGCTCACGCTCCTGCGGCGCGACGTGCATCGGCCCTTCTGGGTGACCCCCAAGGGACAGGCGAGCCGGCGCGGGGCGCGAGTGCCGCGGCTGCTCGTGGTGCTGGCGGTCGCGAGCACGGGCGCCATCGCCTGGCTGACCCTCACCGCCTTCGGGCTGACCCCCACCCGCTACGCGGAACCGGGCGCCGCGGTGGCAGCTGGCTTCTTCGCCGCCGTAAACCTGGGACTCCTGGTGGCGGCCATCAGCCGGATCCGCGCCGCGCGCTTTGCCGGCGAGCGACGTGCGAGCGTTCGCTTCAGCGTCCGCCTGGCGGCGCACCTCAGCGGGCGCCGGGCCACGGCGCTGGACGTGTCGCTGACCGGCGCGCAGCTCATCGCTTCCACGCGGCCGGTGCTCGGTGCCCGGGTCCGACTGGCGCTGACGGTGGACGGCACGCGGCTGGGGCTGCGCGGCATCGTGCGCCGCAGCGAGCCGCAGCCGGACGGGCGAACGATGGTGGGCCTGGAGTTCGCCGACGGCCAGATGGCCACCGTTCGTCGCCTGGCCCTGGCGCTCTTCGGCGCGGAGGATGCTACCTGGCGCGGGGCGGTGCTCCGATCCGGGGAGCCGGCGGCCAGGCGAACGGTCGCGGCGAGTCCAGCTCCGGGCGCCTGAGCCGGGCTGGTTCGAGGTGGGGCATCGTTCCCACTCGACGGTGAGGGCGATCCGTCAACTGCCGGCCGTTGCCAGCAACCGGCAGTTGCCCAGTTACGCGGACAACTCGGAGGCGAACGTTTGCTACATCGACGGACAGATCCCCAAAGGTCCGCCGCCTCCGCCATCGGCAACCATTCCGCCGTCCTTTGATCGCGCGGTCCTGGTCGTGGTCGCGCCCAGACCTGCTTCATTCTCCGCGGGCTACCAGCAGAGCATGCCGATCGAAGCTCCAAGATGACGTAGCAGCCGGACGAGGGCACGTGGCCCCATTACGTCACCCCGACGTTACGGCGCTCGCGGCACTTGGACCGGCTGAATGTGAACGCAACCGCATGTCAAGCCGGCTTGACATCGAGGGCATGTCAAGGTACCTTTCCACAAATGCGCAACGACGTGCGAGACCTGCGGACGATGAAGGGCCTCCGACAGGAGGACCTGGCCAAATTGATGCAGGTGTCGCGCCAGACGATCAACGCTATCGAGACCGGCCGCTACCTCCCGTCGCTCCCGCTGGCCTTCGCGCTGGCGCGGTTCTTTGGCAAGCCGGTGGAGGAGATGTTCCATGGAGACGATGATGGGCGTTAGATGGGCCACCCCAGCTGTAGGCGTGTTGCTTGGCGTGGCGATGTTCCTCGCCTCGACGGTGGGTGGTCAGCCTGTGCTCGGACTCGCGATGTTCGCCGTGATGGCGACCTACTCCGGCGTGTTGCTGTTCTTTAGTGAGAGGAGCGAGACCATAGGCATCCTCGCGGGCCGGCCCATTGACGAGCGACTCGCCTCCTTCAACATCCGGGCCACCGCCGTTGCCGGGATCGCGGCCATCGTGGTGGCGATTGGTGGCTTCCTGTGGGCCCTCGCGAACGGCGAATCGGGCTCGGACTTCGCCATCGTCGCCGCGGTGGCCGGCATCGCCTATGTCGGCGCCCTCATCTGGAATCGCCGGCGGGGCTGACCGCGTTCGAGATCGCCGCAGCATGCCCCGGGCCGGCCCGAGCCTCCGGGAGACGACCCGGCACGCTTGATAATGGGCTGGTA
>CAWINH010000007.1:0-18084 GCA_963837425.1 uncultured Chloroflexia bacterium | reverse complement strand
AACGGGAACGGCAACGGCAAGGGCAACGGGAACGGCAACGAAAGCGGCAATGGGAATGGCAACGGGAATGGCAACGGGACTCCCGCTGCCGGGTCACCGGTGCCCGCTGCCACGGATGCTGTCGACCACCCCGGGAACGCCGGCGGTCAGTCGGCGAACCATGCGCCGACGACCCATCCATCCCACGGGACGCCGGCCAAACCCTGACGCGTCATCGCCCGAGATCAGAAGACGGGGTAGAGGCGAACCCCTACCCCGTCCCTGCCAGGGGGGCTGGATCATTGACCGCTGGACCTGCGAGGTCGCCCCACCCGGACCCTGTCGACGACAGGAAGGCGAGTGTCTCATCCGGTCGATGACTTTGGTACCTCACCAAACCGCCCAGGGCGGCAGTCGTGTGCGGTCTGGTGTCGTTGTCCCGTACCGATGCGTTGACGTCGGTCACCAGGGTCCTGGGACTCAGCCGGTGCGGCCGCGAGCCTCGAGCATCACGAGCTGCGTTTCGTCGGGGAGGGTGCTGGGATGGACGACCGCCTTCGGCTGACGGACCGGCTCACCGCTCGCCATCTCCTGGATGAAACGCTCCGGTCCGAGCAGGTCCGCGGACCCGCCATCGGTGGCGTAGTGCATGGGGATGACGATCTTGGGGCTGACCTGGGCGACCACCTCCGCGGCCTCCGCGGGTGAGATCGTGAATTGGCCACCGGCCGGAACCAGCAGGACGTCGATCGGTCCCAGCTCGGTGAGCTGCTCCTCGCTCAGCAGGTGGCCGAGGTCGCCGAGATGGCCGACGTGCACGCCGTCGATCTCGACCACGAAGACGATGTTCGTCCCTCGCTCCGCGCCCCCCTGCCCGTCGTGGAACGTCCGGAGGGCGGTGGCCAGCACGCCGTGATACTCGTACTCACCGGGTCGGCGCAGGGTGAGGCCCGCGGTGATCGAGCGGGTGTAGGCGTGGTCCGCGTGGTCGTGGGAGATCGTCAGCAGGTCGACATCGTGCTTGCCCGCCACGAATCCAGTCGACGGCGGGCATGGGTCGGTGATGACCGTCGCCTCGCGGCCCTTCAGTCGAAAGCAGGCGCGTCCGTACCAGGTGATCTCCATCGGGGATGCATGGTAGCCCAGACAACACGAGCGCCGGTGCCCGCCCAATGACACCGGCGCTCGAAGGAGGGAGGGTGGAGGTAGAAACCCATCTGGATCTCCAACTCGCAGGATGAAATCTACGGCCCCTGCGTGAATCCCAAAGACCCCTACCGCTTAAGAAACCTGAACCTTCGAGCGGGACTCGAACGGCCCCGCGCGAATGCGACAATGCGCCCCCGATGTCGACACTCCTCAAGGGCCTCGTCGCGGGGTCCACCCTCCCGCTCGGCCCGGCGATCGTCGCGGTTCTCGTCCCGCACGTGGCGGCTTCGGTTGCGACCCCGTAGGGCCAGGTGGGTGGCGGCCATCGCTGCCATCGGCGGCGGTGCGGTGCTCGCCGCGCTCCTCCTGCCCGGGGAGCTCCCTTGGGCGAGCTCCCCGATACCGACCGGCGCGCCGAGCGTGTCGGCCAGTCCGACCGCGCAGCCAATCTCGAGCGCGCCGTCCACCGCGGTCCCCTCGGCGACGCCTTCGGACCCGCACGGCCTGGTGACCCCGACCGGCGTCCCGGTCACCGTCCTGGGCCGCACGGCGGACGGCAGGTTCACGGTGACGACGCCCTGTGGACGGATCGCGACGATCGGCGGCGGAGTGCCGATCTACGGCGCCACCGTGGTCATCGATCCGGGGCATGGCGGGGCAATCGACACCGGGGCCGTGGAGAACGGCATCATCGAGCGCGACCTGAACATGGCGGTCGCCAGCGCAACTGCCGCCGATCTACGAGCGCACGGCATCACCGTGGTCCTGACCCGAACCTCCGATTACGGAACGATCCTGCCGGTGCGTGCCGAGCTCGCGGACGCGCTCGGGGCACGGCTGATGGTGTCGATCCACCACAACTCGGCGCCGTCACGCCCGCCGACATCGAGCGAGCCGGGAACCGAGGTCTTCGTCCAGGCGTCGGCGGCCTCGCAGCGGCTTGGCGGGCTCCTGTACGCCGCCGTGACCGCCGCGCTCGCTTCGTCCTACGACCTGACCTGGTACCGCAGCCCGGACGCCGGCGTGCTTCGGGTGCTGCAGACCGATGGGCAGGAGACGTACGGGATGATCAGGAACCCCCGCACGACCACCGCGCTCATCGAGATGGGCTGGATCCTCAATCCCGCGGAGGCCGCTGACGTGTATTCGGCCCCCTCGTACGTGCCGGTTGCCGCCGCCGCGCTGGCCGCTGCGGTCGAGCGGTATCTCTCCGGCGCCCCGAGCAACGTGCCCGTCGGCGGCCGCACCTTCAACGCTCGCCTGGCGCTGGGCACCGACCAGTGCACCGACCCCGCGCTCGAGGCGCCCAGCGTCCCGTAGCGCCTACATCGAGTCCGGCGCGGAGATCCCCATCAGGCCCAGCCCGTTGGCGAGTACCTGGCGCGCCGCATCGGTGAGGGCCAGCCGCGCGCGGGAGAGGGCGGCCTCGGCAGGGTCATCGGTCAGGACCCGACAGTCGCGGTAGAACGCGCTGAAGAGCTGGGACGTCTCGAGGCAGAACCGCGTCAGCTCGTGCGTCTCGCGACGCTCCGCCGAGTCGGTCACGACCTCGGGGAGGGCCACCATCCGGCGCAGCAGCGCCAGCTCTGCGGGATGGCGCAGCAGGTCGACCGCGGCCGCGTCATCGGGCGCCAGGCCGGCCTCGATCCCGTTCCGCAGGATCGAGCTGCAGCGCGCGTGCGCGTACTGGACGTAGTAGACCGGGTTCTCGGCCGACTGGCTCTTCGCCAGCTCGATGTCGAAGTCGATCCCGCTGCTCGCCGCGCGGGAGCCGAAGAACCAGCGCGCGGCATCCGCGCCGATCTCGGCGAGCAGCTCGTCGAGCGAGACGAACTCACCGGAGCGCTTCGACATCGAGTCGAGCTGCCCGCCGCGCACGAATCGGACCCAGGCGATGAGGATCATCTGCACCGCGTCGCGATCGTGGCCGAGCGCCTGCGCGGCGTTTCGGACCCGCGCCACCGTCCCGTGATGGTCCTCGCCCCAGACGTAGATCAGGTCGTCGAACCCGCGGCTGAACTTCTCGGCGACATACCCGATGTCCGAGGCGAAATAGGTCGGCTCGCCGTTCGAGCGGAGGATCACGCGGTCCTTGTCGTCCCCGTACTCGGTGGATCGGAACCAGGTGGCCCCGTCCTGCTCGTAGACATGGCCCGATGCGCGCAGCGCCTCGACCGCCCGGCTCACCCAGCCATCGGTATGGAGCGACTCCTCGCCCTTCCACACGTCGAAATGGACGCCGAGCCGGGCGAGCGAGCCCTCGATCCCGGCCCGCACCCGCTCGGACGCCCACCGACCGAGCACCCAGCCCGGGTCCGCGTCCGGCGCCTGGCTGGAGGCCCACACCGCATCGGGGACCTCGGCCGCCAGGTCGGCGACATAGTCGCCGTGATAGCCGTCGTCTGGAATCGCTTCGCCCCGACGACGGGCGAGCACGGAAAGTCCGAGGTTGCGGACCTGCGTCCCGAAGTCGTTGAAGTAGTACTCCCGCGTGACGTAGTGACCGGCTGCGGCGAGCACCCGGCTCAGCAGGTCACCGACGAATGCCCCGCGAGCGTTCCCCACCGTGAGCGGACCGGTCGGATTGGCGGAGACGAACTCGACGTTGACCCGGCGTGGTGCTGCGGGAGGCTCGAGGGTTCCGAACGAATCGCCCGCCGAGCGGATGGGCCCTACCTGTCCGGCGAGCCATGCCTCGGACAGCCGCAGGTTGATGAAGCCGGGTGGGGCGACGACCACGTCGGCGACGCCGGGCGGGGTGCCGAGCTCGTTGCGCAGCACATCGGCGATCTGCATCGGGGCGCGCCGCACGATCGGCGCCAGCTGGAGGGCCGCGTTCGTCGCGAAGTCGCCGTGCTCGGCGCGGGCCGGGCGCTCGATCGACACCGCCGGCAGGGTCGCTCCATCGGCCGGGTTCAGCGCACCGCTCGCGACCGCACGCTCGATCGCTGTGTCGACCGCGTCGCGCAGCTCGTCCCGGATGCTCCTCACCGTTCGCGGGTCAGCCGCAGCTCGAGGGCCTGGTCGGGCGAGAAGCCGCGCAGACCAAGGGCATCGGCGGCAACCTCGAGCAGGGCCCCGGTCGGCGCCAGGCCGATGAGCTCGCAGTGGTCGATATCGGTCCCCGCTTCGCGCGCCAGGCGCCGGATCTCGCGGATGACGGCCGGAATCCCGGTCCGCTCCCAGTCGACGAGGTTCATGCTGACCTGCGCGTAGCGTCGCTCGCCGGGGTTCTCGAGCTGCACGCCCATGGCCTGGACCGCCGGCATCCCGCCCGACGATTCGCGGACGGCATGCGCGATTGCCTTCGCGAGCGCGACGTCGTCCGTGGCGAGGTTGACGTTGAACGCGATGAGCGGCTTGCGGGCACCCACCGCGATCGCCCCGCCCCGCGGATGCATCCGCGGTGGGCCGTAATCCGGGTAGCGCTCGGGGTTCACGCCAATCTCCGCCTTCAGCCCCTCGTACTGGCCGCGGCGAACGTCCGCCAGCCGGCGACGCTCGGGGCGCAATGCGGCCTCCCCGTAGAGGTAGACCGGGACGTCGAAGAGCTTGGCGACCTGCTCGCCGAAGCGGCGCGCCAGGTCCACGCACTCGCTGAGCCGGGTGTTCCCCAGCGGGACGAAGGGGATGACGTCCACGGCGCCGATGCGCGGATGGGCCCCGACGTGCTGCTCCATGTCGATGAGCTGCAGTGCGCGCCCGACGACGGCGGTCGCCGCGCGCACCATCGGCTCGGCAGCTCCCGCGAAGGTGACGACGCTCCGGTTGTGCGTCTCGTCGCGGGAGTAGTCGAGGAGCGTCACGCCATCGATCTGGCGCACGGCGCGAACGATCTCCTCCACGACCTCCGGGCGCCGCCCCTCGGAAAAGTTCGGGACGCACTCGATCAGGCTGGCCACGCTCCTCAGGCCTCGGCCGCAGCGGCCTGCCGCGGGTCCTCGCGACCCATGGTGTCCGGGTTCACGCCACGAGCTCGCGCCACGCGTTCGGCAAGCAGCTGCAGCGGAATGGCGGACGCCAGCGCGCAACCGGAGAGGCGGGGCAGCCGCCCGCTGAGCGGCACGCCAGCCCGTCCGGCCGGCGTCAGCTCGAGCGGCAGGTCGTCACCGAGGTCCGCGGCAAGGATGGCCGCCGCCGGCATGCCCAGCGCCCTCGCCGAGCGGAGGACCGCCCGGGCGCGGTCGAGGAGCGCGGCCCCGCGCGACTCGCCATCGGTCAGGAGCAGGACGAGCCCGGTGTGCTCATTCGCCGCCGCCAGGTGGCCATGGCGGACCGTCTCGAGCTGGTGTGCGGTCGCCGGAACGTGCGCGCCCTCCTCGACCTTGAGCGCCAGCTCCCGGGCCCCGACGTAGTCGATGCCCGAGCCGGTGGTCAGCAGGCGGTCACAGTCGGCGAGGGCGGCAGCCATCTCGTCCGCGGTGGAAGCGTGGTCCGCGGCGTCGAGCAGCGCGCGCACCGAGACCCCGTCGACGGGCTCGCCACGGAGCATCCCGGCCATGACCGCACCGGCAACCAGGGGCGAGGTGTAGCCGACGGTGTGACACCAGCTCTGGTCCTGCTCCCCGGTCGTCACCACCGCATCGGCGCACGCGGCGCCCGGTGAGCGATCGGTCACCGTGAGCAGCGCGGTCCCGGCACCCGCCTCGCGCGCCGCCTGCAGTGCCGCGTTCGTTGCCTGGGTCCCGCCCTCGTGCGAGACGCCGAGCACCATGCCTCGGGCCGGGGGTCGGCGCGCGAGCTCGAAGGCTTCGATTGCACCGATGCCGAACGAGTCCGAGCCCAGGGCGTCCCGGAGGAAGGAGGCGACGGCTATCGCGGCGTGCTCGCTCGTCCCGCAGCCGGTGGCCAGGATCGGCAGGCCGCCGGCGGCTGCGGATCGGATGCGCTCCACCACGATTGCGGCCGCGGGCTGCGCCTGGACGCGCACCGCGATCCGCTCGGCAACGGCGGGCTCGGCGGCGATCATCTCGGTCATCACGTACGGCGGGCCCGCTCGCCGCTCGGGCATCTCCGAGCCGGCCCACGGGTCCGGGGCACCGGGCAGCGGGGCGTTCGGGTCGAAGGCCATGCGGGCATGCTACGCGTCCGGCCCCGCGGCCGCCGCATCGTCGCGCGTGTACGCTCTCCCTGTGTCGTACCTTCCACGCCCACCCGTTCCGCGTCGGGTGGCCGCGGCACCCGTTCCGAGCCCGGACGCCGCGGCGGATGCGGCGACCGCGGGCCTCGTGAATCTCTTCGACTATGAGCGCGCGGCTGCCGGCACGCTCGACGTCGGGCCGCTCGCCTACTACGCGGGTGGCGCCTGGGACGAGCGCACCCTCGCCGACAACCGCGCCGCGTTCGAGCGGCGCCGCGTCATCCCGCGGGTCATGACCGGCGTCTCGGAGGTGGACACCGGCGTCGATCTCCTGGGCCGCCACTGGCCGACACCGCTTTGGATCGCGCCGACCGCGCTGAATCGCATGGCGCACCCGGACGGAGAGCTGGCCGTCGCCCGCGCGTCCGCGGCCCGCGGCATCACCTTCACGCTCTCCTCCTCGGCCTCGACCGACATGGCTGAGGTGGCAGAGGTTGGCGGTTCGCGCTGGTTCCAGGTCTACCTGCTGGCGGACCCCGGAGCACGTCGCGCGATGATCGAGCGGGCGGTCGCCAGCGGTCACGAAGCGTTGATGCTCACCGTGGACGTCCAGCGCCTGGGCGGCCGGGAGCGCGACATGCGGGTCGGGTTCACGATCCCCGACGGGATCTGCCTGCCGAACATCGAGGCCGCTGCCGGGGTCGCGCCGGAGTTGGCGGGCGAGGTCCAGTTCAAGGACCGACTGGGCTGGGAGGATCTCGAGTGGGTTGCCGGGTTTGGGCTGCCGGTCATCGTCAAGGGGGTCCTCCATCCGGACGACGCGCGCCTGGCGGTTGAGCACGGTGCGGCCGGCATCTGCGTCAGCAACCATGGAGGTCGGCAGCTCGACGGCACCATCGCCAGCCTCGACGCCCTGCCGGCCATCGTGGAGGCGGTGGACGGGCGAGTCCCGGTGCTCATGGACGGTGGCGTGCGGCGGGGCGGGGATGCCCTCGTGGCACTGGCCCTGGGAGCGAACGCGGTCGGCATCGGGCGCCCGGTCCTGTGGGGCCTGGCGGTAGCCGGCGAGACGGGCGCGGGCCGCGTGCTCGACATCCTGACCGACGAGCTGGACCACGCGATGGCTCTGGCCGGTGCAGGCCGAATCTCGGAGTTGACCTCGGTGCGGATCGTCGAGGGCTGAGCCCGGTCAGCGGTCGGAGGGCATCGGCACCCGAACCCCGCGCTCACGAGCTACCTCGAGGGCGCGCTCGTAGCCGGCGTCCGCGTGACGGATGACGCCCATCCCCGGGTCGGTGGTCAGCACTCGCTCGAGGCGCGCTGCGGCCTCCGGCGTGCCGTCGGCCACGATCACCATCCCGGCGTGGAGGCTGTAGCCGATCCCCACCCCACCCCCGTGATGGAACGACACCCAGGTCGCGCCGGCGGCCGTGTTCAGCAGCGCGTTGAGGATCGGCCAGTCGGCGATCGCGTCCGACCCGTCGCGCATTCCCTCCGTCTCGCGGAAGGGGCTGGCAACGGAGCCCGCGTCGAGGTGGTCGCGGCCGATGACGATCGGCGCGGCGAGCTCCCCCGACGCGACCATCTCGTTGATCCGCAGCCCGGCCTTCGCGCGCTCGCCGTACCCGAGCCAGCAGATCCGGGCCGGGAGACCCTGGAACGGGACCTTCTCCTCGGCCAGCCGCAGCCATCTGCTCAGGCTGGCGGCGGAGGGGAAGAGCTCCATGAGGGCGGCATCGGTCTTCAGGATGTCTTCCGGGTCGCCGGACAGGGCGGCCCAGCGGAACGGTCCCTTTCCCTCGCAGAAGAGCGGACGGATGAAGGCCGGCACGAACCCGGGGAAGTCGAACGCGTTCGCAACACCCGCCTCTGGGCCTGCTGGCGGATGTTGTTCCCGTAGTCGAAGACGACCGAGCCCGATGACTGGAAGTCGAGCATGGCCCGCACGTGCTCGGCCATCGAGGCCATCGAGCGGCGGACGTACTCGTCGGGGCCGCTGGTGCGCAGCGCCAGCGCATCGGCCAGGCTCATGCCTCCCGGGACGTAGCCATTCAGCGGGTCGTGCGCGCTCGTCTGGTCGGTGACGAGGTCTGGGTGCCAGCCGCGTCGGACGAGCTCCGGCTCGACGTCGGCGGCGTTCGCGATGAGGCCGATGCTCCGAGCCTCGCCGCCGGCGCGCCAGGCGTCGACCTTCGCGACCGCGGTGTCGAGGTCGCTCGTGAGCTCGTCCACGTAGCCGACGGAATGGCGGCGCTCGGCGCGCGCCGGGTCGACCTCGATCGCGAGGCAGGCGCCCTCGTTCATCGTGATCGCCAGCGGCTGGGCGCCGCCCATGCCACCCAGCCCGGCGGTCAGCGTGACCGTGCCCCGCAGGGACCCGCCGTGGTGCTGGCGCGCGGCCTCGGCGAACGTCTCGTAGGTGCCCTGGATGATCCCCTGGGTGGCGATGTAGATCCATGACCCGGCGGTCATCTGGCCGTACATCGTCAGGCCCGCGCGCTCGAGCTCGCGGAACTGCTCCCAGGTCGCCCAGTAGCGGGACGAGGTTCGCGTTCGCGATGAGGACCCGCGGCGCGTCACGCGTGGTGCGGAAGACGCCTACTGGCTTGCCGGACTGAACGAGGAGCGTCTCGTCGTCACCCAGCCGGCGGAGCTCGGCGACGATCGCGTCGAATGCCTCCCAGCTGCGCGCCGCGCGGCCCGTGCCGCCGTAGACGATGAGGTGCTCGGGATCCTCCGCAACCTCGGGGTCGAGGTTGTTCATGAGCATCCGGAGGGCGGCCTCCTGCTGCCATCCCCTGCAGGACAGCTCCGTCCCGCGCGGCGCCCGCACGGTGCGCGGGCCGGACTTCGGGACGGTCGTCGTCATGGCCCGATGATACGCCGCAGCGCCTCAGGAGCCGAGGATCGGGCCCTCGATCAGCACCGGGACCTGGCGGGTCGCATCGGCCCCGAGTACACCGCTCGCGATGATCACCAGGTTGCCGTCGGAGTCGAGGGTGGCACCGGTCACGAGCATCCGGCTCTTCGCTCGCATACGCCACTCGCGGTCCATCCCAGGTCCGGCCGTCGGTCGAGGTCCACACCTCGACCGTATCGGCGAGCGGCTGGCCTCCCTGGTCGGGTGCCCACGCCGACGACGGGAACTGCCCGCCGACCGCGACGACCTGGTCGGCCATCTCGATCAGTCCCCCGATGCTGTGCGTTGCCCCGCCGCGGTATGCGAGCTCCCAGGCCAGGCCGTCGGTGGACACCCAGATCGCCGGATCGGATGCCGTGGCAGCGTTCGCGTCCCCGATGGATCCGGCAGCCACGTAGAGGCCGGAGTGGAAGGCGATCGACACGATCTCGCTGAGTGGCGTGTCGAGAGCGGCGCTCTGCCAGGTGCCTCCCCCGTCAAACGAGACGGCCGTCGCCGCTCCGGTGCCGTTCGGCGCGCCGCCGGCGGCAACCACGCGGTCGGGTCCTCGCGCCACGTCGCTCGCGGCTGTCAGGCCGGGAATCGGCACTTCCGACCACTGCGTCCCGTTGGCCGAGATCCACGCCGCCGCAGCGCCCGCCTCGCCGGTCGCGCCGCACAGGCCGCCGACGGCAACCCACCCCGAGTCAGTTTCGGTGGCGGCGCTGATCAAGCCGCATTCGCCGATCGCCGGGTTCGACGGTCCGAAGGCCATCGTCCAATGCATGTCGCCCTGCGTGAACGCGATGCGCGGCGTGCCGAACTCAGAGTCGGCGAGGAACCAGTAGCCGACCGCCACTGCGCCACTCTTGCCGACGGCGAGGTCGGTGAAGGTGTACCCCCCTTGCACGTTCGCAGGCGGCGGCTCCTGGTCGCTGACCTGGTACCAGCTCTCGCCCGTCTGCTGGACCCAGAGACCAAGTCCGTCCGCCGGCCGTCCGACCGCGAGCCACCGGTCGCCGAGAGTGCCCATCGCAACCACTCGGTCGCCGGGCAGCAGCCCGTCCATCGGGATGGCCGTGACCTCGGTCAGCACCGACGGGGCCGGTGACGCGCCGATCACTGCGATGTCGTCGGGACAGGCGGCCCACTCGCCGTCCGCGACTTCCCCTCCGCCGATGTGAACGTGATCGCCCTCGACGGCCACGAGATGCCCGCTTGCGTCGAGGAGCTGCCGCCCCCCGCTCGATTCGCGCGCGACATAGCCGTACGGCCAGACGACGCGCTCGCGATGGCGGGATGGATCCTCCACCGCCAGCCCGTCCGTCTCGTCGACGACGAGCGTCCCGGTCAGCTCGGCAGCCATGCAGGCTTGCGGCGTTGCGCCCGTGTACGGCGGCTGGGTCGGAACCGCGACGAGCATCTCCGGGTTGCCGGACGAGGCCGCGGACTCCGAGGCGGACGAGGACGGCGATGGGGTCCCCTCTCCGGCCGGCGGCCGGGACGGCTGGACCAGGAGTGCGACCAGCACCGCCCCGGCCACGAGCCCGGCGGCTCCGATCAGCGCGATGGGCGCCCAGGCGCGTCCGCGTCGGTCGGCGGCGAGATCTGGCGGCATGCCGCCCGGGGCGCGATTCTCGTGGGCGCGCAGCCGCGCCGAAAGGTCGCCGCCGAACGGGTTGCGATTGTCAGTCATCGATCAGTGCCTCGCGGAGGTGTGCCTTCGCCCGGGAGATCCAGCTCGCCACGGTGCCTGGAGAGATTTCGAGCATTGATGCGATCTCGGCCTGCGTGAACCCGTCCACGGCATTGAGCAGCAGCGCCGCGCGGTGCTCGCGGCGCAGGCCGGCAAGCGCCTCGCTCAGCCCGGTGTCCCTGGCATCGACCCACGGTTCGATCTCGGTGCGTCGTCCGAAGAGTCCCAGGAACCGACGCTGGCGGTCGCGCTCGTTAAAGGCGAGCCGGAGGCCGATGGTGTGGAGCCAGGCCCGGGCGTCCCGCCCGTCGAATCGATCCCAGGCGCGGTACGCGCGCAGGTAGGCCTCCTGCGCCAGGTCGCTCGCCGACTCGTGGTCGCCGACGACGAGCGTCAGCCGCCGGACGAGCCCGGCGTAGTGTGGCGCGACCGCATCGGTGAAGTCGTCGGCTCGGTTTCGTGGTTGGGCGTCCACGCAGGCAATCCCCTCCATCTCACCCAATACAACAGGTGAGCCGCTGCGATTCTTGCAGGCCCGATGGCGTCGCGGGCCGTTGACGCGACTTGGAGGGAGGTGGCACTATGCACTCATGAGTGACACACCGGTGGTTTCAGTGGGACCAAAGGGGCGCGTGGTCATCCCCGTGGCCATCCGCCATGAGCTGGGGATCGCCGAGGGCTCCGAGCTGGCGGCCCTCGTCCAGGACGGTGCCCTCCTGCTGCTGCCGCGGGCCGAGGTCAAGCGGCGACTGCGCGGGATGTTCGCTGGTGTCCACACGAGCCTTTCGGCGGAGCTCATCGCCGATCGCCGCCGGGAGGCCGCGGCCGAGGAGCGCGAGGGTTGATGACCGTCGTCGACGCATCGGTGGTCCTGGCCTGGCTGCAGGACGAGCCGGGCAGCGACGATGCCGAACGGCACCTCATCGGGGGGATCATCGGCGCCGCGAACTGGTCGGAGGTGCTGCTGAAGGGCCGCCAGCACGGCGCCGATGCCGAGCTTGTCGCCCGGCTCCTCGCCTCGTTCGGCCTGGAGGTGGCCGACGTCAGCCGGGAGGATGGCGAGCGGGCGGCCGCGCTCTGGCGACGGGGCAGCGGCCTCTCAATGGCCGATCGGCTGTGCCTGGCGCTCGCGCTGCGGTTGGGCGCGCCGGTCGCCACCAGCGACTCGACCTGGACGGACGTCCCCGGCGGCCCGGACGTGACGCTGATCCGCTGACGTCTAGGGCGTCGGCGCTGGCCCGACGGACAGCGCGGGTGGCGCAATCTCTTTCTGCAGCCCGTACGCCAGGTACGTGGCGCAGTCCGCGGTGGGTCCGCAGTCGCCCACCGCCACGAATGACGCGCGAAGGGCAACCGACGCGCCGATCCCGACGTCGACAAGCGACGCCTCGTCCGCGCCGGGCGCGAGGAACCACGCGAGGCGCTCCGTTCCCGCGTACCCGGTGATCAGCGTGCCGAGGGCCATGTCCGACACGGCGTCCACGAGGACGTCGCCCGCGCCGGCCGGAATCTTGAGCCGAAACGGACGGTGCCCCCACACGGCGCCGATCCCGGTGAGGAGCTCCCGCTCGCTGCTCGTCGCGACGCCGGGGCTGACGGCGACGAATCCTTCCGTGCCGACCGTGATCGCCTCGGCTTCGAGCGGCCCCCCATCGGCCTGGACCGGACCCTGGTAGCCGTCTGTATCGGCCGCCCAGATCTCGGGCGCGGGGCTCAGGTCGGTGACGACGAGCATCGCGCGCTGCGAGCCGAGGGCGACGCTGGCGATGGGCGTGGTCGGCCGCGCATGGCTCGGCGGCGACATCGGCTGCCACGTCATCCCGTTGGTCGAGCTCCAGTTCGGTCCGTCGTAGCTGCCGGGCGCGGTCTCCTCGAGGGCGAGGAACTGCGTTCCGTCCCAGAGCACGCGGTTCATCGGCGAGGCCGCGAAGGACACGTACCCACCGGTGGTGGCGGGGTCCCAGCTCGCCCCCCCGTCGGTCGAATGCCAGACGACCGGCACGGCCGCAGCGTCGTTGCCTCCCGTCGACACCGAACCGATGGCTACGAGGCTCTCCGCCGTTCCCGCGAGTTCACCCATCAGGTAGGACGCGGGCACGAGCGTCGCGATGGGGGGCCCGCTGGCGACCGTCGATCGACGCCACGAGAAGCCGGCATCGTCCGAGTACCAGGCCATCGGTCGCCCGCCGAGGGCGCCGGTCAGGATCAGGCGTCCCTCGACGTTCGTGATCGAGATGAGCAGCGCGCCGTCGTCGGGGAATGCCACGACGTGCCAGGTCAGCAGACCGCTCGTCGTCGGGCCGGCGCTCGGGGCGGCGGAGCCGGATGGGGTGCCGGGCGCGGTCGGGCCCGTGGAGGCAACCGGCCGAACGGCACCGAGCCAGACCGGCGCACTGACGCCGATGAGCAGGCCGGCGAGGACCATGAACATGGCGGGCACCAACCAGCGCGAGCGGCGCCGTTCGATCGAAGGTCGTGGCGGCAGGTCCGCGGGCGCCGAGCGCTCGAGGGCATCGAGCTCGGAGCGCAGTCGCTCGTCGTTCATCGGTCCGAGGCCTCGCTCAGCGTCTTGCGCAGGTCATGCTTCGCCTCGCTGATCCAGGACGCCACCGTTCCCTCCGGGCGCCCGAGCATGCGGCCGATCTCGGCCTGGGTATACCCGTCCACCACGTTGAGGAGGAGTGCCGCGCGCTGCTGCGGCCGAAGCTCGGCGAGCGCCCGCCAGAGGTCGATGCGCTCCGGCATGACCCACTCGGGGTCACGCCGCTCCCTCCGGAGGAATCGGTCCCACCCGCGTCGCCGGCGCAGGCGGTTGAAGGCCAGGCGGAGGCCGATGGTGTGGAGCCAGGCCCGTGCATCGGTCCCGTCGAAGGAATCCCAAGCCCTGAAGGCCCGCAGGTAGGCCTCCTGTGCCACGTCCTTCGCCTCCTCCCCGTCGTGCAGCACGAGCGTCAGCCGCCGGATCAGGCCCGGGTAGTGGCGATCCACGGCGTCCGCGAAGTCGCCGGGGTCCACCGATCGAGCTCCCTCTGTCACTGGCCCTCTCACTCCGTACAACACGCCGCTCGGGCGAATCCTTGGGATCGATGCTAAGGCCGATGGCACGCCAGGAGCCCGCGTGAACGCCTCAGCCGACCGGCCAGCGCCAGTAACGCTCACCAGGTGAGGGCAATCGGCGGAACGGGCGGGAAACGGAGGGCGAGCGTCTGCTACCTCTCAGCCAGTGCGAGGTAGGCACGAGCACGCTGCCCACAGAGGGGCAAGCGCGAGGTACGCCTCACCTGCTGAGAAACAGCCTCACCTTCCAACAGGTGCACGGACGTCACGAGGATCAGTCGTCGCCGAACGGATTCGGGCGCTTCGGCTTCTCGGGGATCCGGAACAGATCGTCCTCGCTGGGCCCCGTGGGCAGCGGGAGGGGCCACTCCTCCCCCTCATCCGGTGGCGCGGTGCGGGACAGGAGGTCGCCCCAGCCGACCTCCACGGATTCGCTCAGCTCGCGGCGCACCACGGGGTACCGGTCGTCCCCGGCCACGCGCTGGAAGCCGCCGGAGCGGTAGATCGCCTCCGGTCCCGCGGATGGGTCCCACGGATCGGGCAGGCCCTCGGGGTAGGCCTCGACGGCGGTGATTCCCCGCCGGTCGAGCTCGGCGCAGGTCGCCGCCAGCAGGGCCGATGCGGTCGCCTCCCGATCTTCGACCTCGACGGGAACCTGGAGGCAGGTGATGACCCAGGGCGCCGGCGAGTCTGGGAGCTCGGGGTATCGGTCGCGGATGACCTGGGCCCGAGGGTAAACGGAGATCGGGCCGAACTGCGCCCATCCCACCGCCACGCGATCTCCGGCGGCATCGGTCCGGAAGGCGAGCAGGCCATAGGCGCCGGCCAGGCGTGTACCCGCCAGCAGCCGCGACCGCTTCAGCTCGCGCGCTGCGCCCGATTCCGAAGCCTCGCGGCGCCCGTCGAGCCGCTCCCAGTAGTCGCAGGTCTGACAGCGCGCTCCTGCCTGGGCGGGAGCCGGGATGGCGTCGAACGACTCCGGGTCGACGAGCTCGAAGGTCAGCGCGTCCGGCCCGGCCATCAGATGGCGAGCACACCGGAGCGCAGCAGCTCGCGGACCGTCTCGATGTCGGGCGCCGGCGGGCGGTCTGCGCCGAGGTGCGGCACGCGGGCACGTACCCGCTCATGCGCCTGGGCCACGCCGGCACCGGGCCGCATCGGGCTCCGGAAGTCGAGTCCCTGGGCAGCGCACAGCGCCTCGATGGCAAGCACCGCCTCGGTGCGATCCACGACCTCGCGGAGATGGAGGGCCCCGGTGGCCCCCATGCTGACGTGGTCCTCCTGGTTCGCGCTGGTCGGGATGCTGTCGACGCTCGACGGATGGGTCAGCGTCTGGAGCTCGTTCACGAGCGCCGCGGCCGTGTACTGCGTGATCATCAGGCCGTTCTCGACGCCGGGCGCCTCGGAAAGGAATGCGGGCAGGCCGGAGAGGTGGGCGTCGACCAGGCGGGCGGTGCGCCGCTCGGAGATCGAGGCCAGCTCCGAGACCGCCGCCTTCGCGTAGTCGATCGCCAGCGCCAGCGGCTCGCCGTGGAAATTGCCGCCCGACACGATGCGTCCGTCCGGAAAGACGAGCGGGTTGTCGGTGGCTGCGTTCATCTCGACAGCCAGGGCGCGGTCGAGCTGGTCGAGCGCGTCGCGGACCGCGCCGTGCACCTGCGGCATGCAGCGCAGCGAGTAGGCGTCCTGCACCCGGTGTGGGCTCTCGGCGTGTGAGGCTCCGATCTCCGACCCGTCCAGCAGCGCGCGGAGGTGAGCCGCCACCTTGACCTGGCCGGGGTGCGGCCGCGCCGCGATGAGGTTCTCGTCGAACGCGGCGGCCGTGCCGAGCATGGCCTCCAGGCTCATGGACCCGATCGCGTCGGCCGAGGAGGCCAGGCGCCGCGCGTCGTGGAGTGCCAGGGTCGCCAGGGCCCCCATCAGCTGCGTCCCGTTGAGGAGCGCCAACCCCTCCTTGGCCTCGAGTTCGATCGGCGCCAGGCCCGCGCGATGGAGGACCTCCCCGCCGTCCCCGGGGCCGGCGTCGTCGAGCATCGCCTCCCCCTCGCCGATGACGACGAGCGCCAGGTGGGCGAGCGGCGCGAGGTCCCCGCTGGCGCCCACGCTCCCCCTGGAGGGGACGACCGGATGGACCTCGGCGTTCAGCATCCCGACGAGGAGCTCCACGATCTCGGGGCGAATGCCCGAGAGGCCCACGGCCAGCGCGTTGGCGCGCAGCAGCAGCATGGCTCGCACGACCTCGGTGGGGAGCGGCGGCCCGACGCCCGCGGCGTGCGACCGGACGAGGTTGCGCTGCAGCTCCGCGCCGCGCGCCGGGTCGATCCGAACGTCGGAAAGATCACCGAAGCCGGTCGTGACTCCGTACACCGTCTCGCCCGCGGCGACCACCCGCTCCACGACCGCCCGCGACGCGCGCATGCGCTCCGCGGCGTCGTCGGCGAGCGCCACCGGGCGAGCCTCGCGCGCCACCGCCACGACGTCCGCGACGGTGAGGTTGCGACCGGTGAGCTGGAGCGGATGAGGCTCGGAGGCGGACGTCGCGCGGCTCCTTTCGACGCTCCCGGCCAATCCTTCCGGCCGGTGAGGCGACCCTATACTACGGACGTGCGACGCCTGCCGGACCCCACCAGCCGCCTGCTCGTCGCCGCGGATGGCAGGGATCGACTGGGCGGCGCGGTGCCGAGTCCCGCCGCAGCGTTCCTGCTCACGCTGATCGCCCTCCCGACCCTCTTCTGGCTCGTCACCTTCAAGCGGACGACCGAGTACACGGTGCCCGAGGAGTGGCTGATGTCGACGGTCGTGCCGCCCGTCCACTCCTGGGTTCAGACGAACCTGCCACCGCTCGATGCGTTGCTGATCGGCATCTCGGGACTCGGCTCGGGCTGGTTCGTGGCCCTCGGCTTTGCGGCGCTCGGACTGCTGGCGCTCGCGAAGCGCCGGACGGACCTGGCCCTGCTGCTCGCGGCGGGGACCCTGGCGTTCCCGATCGAGTGGGCGCTGAAGTACTTCACCGCCATCCCGCCCATCAGCCCTGCGCAGCTGGGGAACTCCCTCTTCGACGTCAACGGCATTGGGCTCGACAACATCGCCGACTTCCCGGCAGGGCACGCGCTGCGGGCCACCGTCTTCTACGGGCTCGCGGCGTTCTGCGTCGCGCGCCTGGCGCCCGACCGGCGCCAGGGATTCATCGCCTACGGTGTAGCGGTGGTGCTCATCGGCTCAATCAGCCTCACCCGCATCTACCTTGGCGCCCACTACCCGATGGACATCCTCGGCGGCTGGATGGCCGGGGCCGCGCTCCTGTCGGTCATCGTGGCGGTCCACGTCCTCGGCGTTGACGAGCGCGCCCGTGCGCGGGCCGCAGCGGAAGCGGCGGCCGCCGACGCGGCCGGCCACCCGGCGGTGCCCATGCGCAGCCAGCACGACCCGTAGCCCGGGCCGCCTCGAATGCTGGAGTTCATCGACAGCGTCCTCATCCCCTTCTTCCTCTCGCTCTACGACAAGGTCGGCTACCTCGGGGTGGCGGTCGCCATTGGCCTCGAGACCTTCGTCCCGATCATCCCTTCCGAGGTGATCGTCCCCATGGCGGGCTGGAAGGTGAGCCAGTCGGCGGCCGATCCATCGGTCCTCGAGCCGCTCACGAACGCGCCGTGGAACTGGCTGGCGGTGCTCCTCATCGCCACCACCGGTGCGGTGCTCGGCTCGCTGATCGGCTACCTGATCGGTGCCTGGGGCGGCCGACCGCTGCTGGATCGCTACGGGCGCTACGTGCACATCCGGCCCGACGACCTCGACCGGGCCGATGCGTGGTTCGCGCGCTACGGGGACTGGGCAGTCTTCTTCGGGCGGCTCGTCCCGTTGGTCCGTGCCCTCATCAACTACCCCGCCGGGGTGGCGCGGATGTCGGTCTGGCGCTTCATCCTGTTCTCCGCGCTTGGCTCCCTGCCCTGGAACGCGGCGCTCCTTCTCGGCGGCTACCTGCTCGGCGAGAACTACCGGAGCCTGTATGACGCGGTCCGGCCCTACGAGTACCCGATCTACGGGGTCGTGGCGATCGGGACCATCTACCTCATCTACCGCTGGCTGCGCGGGCCCCGGGGCGAGCGCGTGAGCGGCTAGGCGCTCAGCCTCCGAGCAGGGCGGCGGGCGACGGCGTCGGCTGCGCGCACTGGTAGAACGGCTCGAGCAGCGACGGGCACGCGTTGGCTGACCCGAAGATCGGGA
>CAWINH010000006.1:0-855378 GCA_963837425.1 uncultured Chloroflexia bacterium | reverse complement strand
CGAAGGCTGGACGCCATGCTCACCGGCCACGCCGCGACGAGCGCGGAGAACGCCGTGGTAGTCGAGCTCAAGCAGTGGAGCGGCGCCAACATCGGTCCGTCAACGGCGGACAACTGCGTGGAGCTCTACGTCGGCAAGCAGATGCGGCGCGTGCTCCACCCATCGGTCCAGGTGGGCGGATACCAGCAGTGGCTGCTCGACAACCACTCGGTCTTCTACGAGACCGATGCCGTCGCCCTCACCGCCGTCAGCGAGCAGTGCTGTTCACCCAATCGGCGGAGGAATGAAGCAAGCCGAGGAGCGATCTCTGACCCTTGCGAAGGAGGTACCGATGGCGAAGTCCGTGTACTACAGCTTCCACTACGCCCGCGACTACTGGCGCGTGCAGCAGATCATCCAGATCGGCGCATTGGAAGGCCAGCCCATTCTCAACTCCCAGGCGTGGGAAGAGGTCAAGCGCAAGGGCGAGGAAGCAATCAAGAAGTGGATCGCGGACCAGATGGCGTACAAGTCAGCCGTCGTCGTATTGGTCGGAGCACAGACCGCGGACCGGCGGAGGGTGCGATACGAAATCGGCTACGCATGGGACAACCGCAAACCTCTCGTTGGCATCCGAATTCACGGTCTCGCCGATCGTAATGGCTCCACCGATACGTCGGGCGCCAATCCGTTTGAGCGCGTGTCGCTCCAGGGAGGCGGTACTGTCGCTGACTTCGTGCCGCTCTATTCGCCTAGTGGCTATGGCAGCCAAGGGGTCTATGCGGACATCAAAGCCAACCTAGCAAGGTGGGTCGACAGTGCGTACAAGCGTTCCTGACTGCCCCTTCTGCGCCATCGTCAACGGTGAGGATCCGGATGCCCGCGAGGTCTACCGGGATGAGCACGTCGTGGCCTTCTTTCCGAAGGAGCCTGCTGCCCTAGGCCACATGCTGGTTATCCCAGTGAATCATGTGCCGGACATTTGGAGCGTCGATGGCCCCACGGCAACACATCTCGCGCAAGTGACGGTACGCCTCGCGGCAGTCATGCGGCGCGCCCTTCACCCGCCAGGCTTGAATGTGATTCAGTCCAACGGCGATGCCGCAACTCAGACCGTGCTTCACCTGCATGTCCACCTTGTGCCTCGTTGGCCCGACGACGAGATCGGCCCGATCTGGCCTCGGGAGACGAACTATCGCGAGAGCGAGAAGGACGCCGCCTGGGAGGCGCTGCGGCTCGCATGCCAAGAGGAGATGCGCGGCAAGGAGGCGGGTGGTGCTCCATTCACCGCGGAGGATCGGCGAAAGCACTTGGACTTCATTCAGGCCATCGTCACTCGCATGTCCGCGGCGTCGACCACCACCAAGAGTTGGATGCTTCCGGTAGTCACCGCAACTTACGGGTACGCAGTCGTCCAGAATGCGCAGTTGGTTGCCTGGCTTGGCGTGGGCGCTGTGCTGCTTTTTGCCTATCTGGACGCGAACTACCTTCGCCAGGAGAAGCGATTCCGGCGCCTGTACAAGGCCGTGGCGGAAGGTAGCAACAACATCGCAGTCTTCTCCCTCAATCCGGACGACGTCAGTTCGAGTGGCGGACATTCTGCCGAAGAGTGGGCCAGCTGGATGCCTCGAGCGGTGAACCAGCTTATCCCCGGCCCTTCCGTATGGACATCGTGGGCGGTCGGACCCTTCTACCTCGCCCTATTGGCCGCCGGGGTTGCTATTGCGGTCATGGCGATATGACCAGCCGCAAGCTGGACGTGCTCACCGGCCACGCCGTGACCAGCGCGGAGAACGCCGTGGTGGTGGAGCTCAAGCAGTGGAGCGTGGGCAGCATCGGGCCATCCACGGCGGACAACTGCGTGGAGCTCTACGTCGGCAAGCAGGTGCGGCGCGTGCTGCACCCATCGGTCCAGGTCGGCGGATACCAGCAGTGGCTGCTCGACAACCACTCGGTCTTCTACGAGGTTATCCTCCCGCTCTTGCCGATGATCGGGCTCGGCGCCTCGGTCTTCGACTACGGCGCGCGACACGGCACCAAAGCCCAACTGCGCCGTAACCCAGGAAAGGTCAGCCAGTCTGAGTCGCCAAAGGGGCGTGTCTGATGTTCGACTGGCTCTGGGATCGTGTCCTGATCCCCTTCGTAACCCGAATGCCGGGCAGAGCGGTAGCAGTCGTCGCGCTCCTGTTCTACCCGGGTCTGGGCTTGGTCTTGCCGCTGGTCTTTAGCTGGCCGGATAACTGGTTCCTCGCGGTGAACGTATGGGGCGTGCTGCTCGCGGCCTTCATCTCGATCGGGTACCTCGCCGTCCTCGTGAAGGCGAAGGACCGTCGACACCTGCTCGAGTGGACGAGCGACCTGCGGCTCCTGACAGCCGCTGAATTCGAGTGGCTCGTTGGCGAGCTGTTCCGCAGAGAAGGTTGGGAGGTGACCGAGACGGGTCGACAGGACGGCCCCGACGGCAATATCGACCTAGTGTTAAAGCGTCATGGCGAGCGACGCATTGTTCAGTGCAAGCGGTGGGATTCCCGGCAAATCGGTGTGAAGCAGCTCCGCGAGTTCGGTGGGACGCTCAAGCGTGAGGGGGCAACAGCAACCGGTGGCATATTCGTGACGCTGTCTGACTTCAGCGCACAAGCGCAGGCTGAGGCGAAGGAGATGGGAATCGCGCTCGTGGATCGCGCGGATCTGTTCGACCGTATCGAGAACGTTCGCCGCGAGGAGCCTTGCCCGGTCTGCCAACGGCCGATGCTGTTCGACCGTTCACCCCACGGCTGGTGGTTCCGCTGTATCAGCAACGGATGCGCAGGCAAGCGCGACCTCGGCGCTGATGCCGGAAGGGCCATCGCGCTCCTTACGCAGCCTCCTACCCTGTCAGCAACGCACGAGGAAGCCGCGTGAGCCATAAGGCCGCATGATTCGAAGCGAGCTCGACGTCCTGCTCGACAAGGTCCAGGACCCGGCCCTGCGCGCCGACCTGCGAGCCCAGATCGACCGGCTCAAGCAGCGACGCAGCTTCGGGCTCGTGTTCGAGCAGCACATCCCCGAGCGCGTCCGGCTGCCGCAGCACCCGATCCGCGTTGGCTCGCAGGTGGTCAGCCGCGATGACGACGACAGCCCGACCTACGAGGTCGTCGCCATCGAGGATGGTGTCGCCACGCTCGAGCTGATCCGCGATCGCCGACGGCGCCTACGTCCAGCGCGGCGAGCACTGCCGCAGGCGGGCAGCGAGCGGCGCCGGTCGACTCGCTCGTGGTCATCTCCGACTTCGGCGAGCCGGTTCTTCCCGGCTTCCGCACCTCGGCGTCGGTCGAGCGCGGCGGCGACAAGCCGTACCACGTCGTCATCAACGGCGAGAACCACCACGCCCTCGAGGCCCTGCGCTTCACGCACGCCGGCAAGGTCGACTGCATCTACATCGACCCGCCCTACAACAGCGGCGCCCGCGACTGGAAGTACAACAACGACTACGTCGACGACACCGACGCGTACCGCCACAGCAAGTGGCTCGCCTTCATGGAGCGCCGCCTCAAGCTCGCCAAGGAGCTCCTCAACCCCGACGACTCAGTCCTCATCGTCACGATCGACGAGAAGGAGTACCTCCGGCTCGGGATGCTGCTTCGAGCAGACGTTTCCCGGTCGCCGACTCCAGATGATCATCGTCACCTGATCAACCCAAAGGGTGCGGGCAAGACCGAGGGTTCTCGTCGAGTCGACGAGTATCGTGTTCGTAGTCAGATTGGGTTCCTCGAGCGTCACGCCGGTAGGCGACGTGCCTCTGGGACGTAGACCGATTGACCCGGGAGGTCCACCGCCGACGACGACGAACACACCTCCACCGACCGCCGTGGTCTCGATTGGCAGACGGCCAGGCGTCGAGACCTGTCCTCCGTGCGCCGGACCAGGCCGGCCCAGTTCTATCCCAATCTATGTCAACGTCGGCTACGGGGTGCATTGAAGCGATCGGCGACGCGATCCCGCACGAACAAGACCGGTCAACGGTCGCGCAGCGTGACGGTTGTATCGCGGTCTTCCCAGTTCGCGACGACGGAACGGAGATGAATTGGGGCGTCACGGCCCCAACGTTTCGAGAGCGGTGGCGCCGGGGGTACGCCCGAGCTGGCCGCCGGCAGAACGGCAAACCGCAGCAGTTCATCATCCAATACCTGAAGACCGGACCGATTGCCGACATCGAAGAAGGCCGGGCGACGATCGAAGGCGCATAACCCAGATGGCTCAGTGATCGCGTATTACGACGAGGTATCGGCCAAGGTGCCGCCGACGCCAGTGGCATCTCCGATCACATAACGCGGAGCATTACGGCACCAAGCTCGTGAATGCTCTCATCCCTGGCCGCGGCTTCCCATTCCCGAAGTCTCTGTACGCCGTTGAGGACACGCTCCGGTTCTTCGTGCTAGGACAAGCCGGACGCTGTTGTGCTGGACTTCTTCGCCGGCTCGGGAACGACCGCACACGCCGTCATGCGGCTGAACAGGCAGGACGGCGGACGGCGGCAGTCGATCATGGTCACCAACAACGAGGTGTCCGTCGACGAGGCGAAGTGAGCTGCGGTGCCAGGGGCCTCCGGCCGGGCGACCCGGAGTGGGAGGCGCTCGGCATCTTCGAGCACATCACGCGGCCGCGGGTGACCGCCGCGATCACCGGCAGGACGCCCGACGGCGAGCCGATCAAGGGCGACTACAAGTTCACCGACGAGTTCCCGATGGCCGACGGCTTTGAGGAGAACGTCGCCTTCCTGGAGCTGCGCTACCTCGACGCCGACGACGTCGACCTCGGGCTGGCGTTCGACGACATCGCGCCACTGCTGTGGCTGCGCGCCGGGGCCACGGGCCCGATCGCGCAACGCATCGACGACGCCGGCGCTCCGCTCCCGTACGTCTGGACCGAGCGGTACGGCGTCCTGTTCGACGAGGATCGATGGCGCGGCTTCGTCGTCAGCCCGCCCGGAGCACGCGCGCGCCGCCTTCATCGTCACGTACTCGCCGACCGTTTCGCCGGGCATCGCCGCCGAGCTGCCGGCCGACGATGGACACCGTCCGCCTGTACGACACGTACCTCTCGATGTTCCAGCCCGAGCGCGGGCGCGCCTGATGCGCTACGAGCTGCGCGACTACCAGCGCGACGCCGCGACTCGAGATCCTCAAGCGGCTCCGCGTGCGCCGTCGCGACTGGCCGCGAGGAGGCGATGCGCTCGTCGTTCGCGCTGTCGGCCATCACCGGATCCGGCAAGACCGTCATCGCTACGGCCGTCATCGAGGCGCTCCTCTTCGGCTCCACTGACCTCGGACACCGAGCCTGATCCGCGGCGTCACGTTCCTCTGGATCACCGACGACCCGGCGCTCAACCGCCAGACCCGCGGCCGGATGCTCGACGCATCGGAGCTGCTGGCGCCAACTGGCAGCTTCGCGAGGTCGACGAATCGTTCCGCGATGCCGACCTCGCGCCCGGGCACGTGTACTTCCTCAACACGCAGAAGCTCTCGAAGTCACAGCCGCCTGGCCCAGAGCGGCACGAACGCCCGCGAGTTCTCGCTTCTGGGACATCCTCGCGCAACACGATCCGCGGCGGCTCAGACGGACCTCGTGATGGTCCTCGACGAGGCGCACCGGGGTATGAAGCGCTCCGCCGACCGGCAGACGATCGTGCATCGCGCCTCATCCAGTGGCGAGGCCGGCTCCAACCCGCCGATGCCCATCGTGTGGGGCATCTCCGCCACGATCGAGCGCTTCACCCGGGCGATGGGCGAGGTGACCGACCGGACCGAGCTACCCGAACGTCGATGGTCGATATCGAGCGCGTACGCGCGTCGGGCCTGATCAAGGATGAGATCGGCCTCGACCAGCCAGACGAGAAGGGCACCTTCTCGACGACGCTGCTGCGCGAGGCGGTGAAGGCAACCCGTCATGTTCGAGGAGCGCTGGGCACGGTACTCGGCCGCCGAGGGCGAGCCCGAGGTCGCTGCCCGTGCTTCGTGGTCCAGGTGCCCGACAAGGCGAGCGACGCCAAGCTGACCGAGATCGTCGGCACCATCGAGGAGGAATGGCCGGACCTGGGCCCGAACGCGATCGCCCACGTGCTCGGCGAGCACCAGACGCTGACGCTAGGATCCCGCACGGTCGACTGGGTCTACCCCGAATCCATCCAGACCGATACGGAGGTCCGCGTCGTCCTGGCCAAGGAGGCGATCTCGACCGGCTGGGACTGCCCGCGAGCGGAGGTCCTCTACTCGGAGCGGCCGGCGAAGGACGCGACGCACATCGCCCAGATCATCGGGCGCATGGTCCGCCAGCCGCTGGCCCACCGCATCGCGACCGATGATGCCCTGAACTCGGTCACCTGCTACCTGCCGCTTTTCGACCGCAAGGCGCTGACCGCCATCAAGGACGAGCTCGAAGGGACCGGACCGGACAACGGCCAGCTCCGGGTGGCGTCAGCCGTGGTGCGCGCGCCGAAGATCTTCGACCGCAATCCGAAGCTCGATCCCGAGGTCTTCGAGTTCGTCGACACGCTGCCGAGCATCCCCACCCCGGACAAGTCGGCGAGTCCGCTGCGCCGGGCAAAGACGCTCGCCCACCTGCTGGCCGATGACGAGCAAGGCTCGGCCCTGCTGCCTAACGCCGCCGCTGACCTCGACGGCCAGGTTGAACGCCAAGCTGGACGGTCTCGCGGCAGAGCGCGAAGCCGAGGTCGACAGCAACGTCGATGACCTTCTAGCAGCTGCCGTTCGGACCGTCTCGGATCACCACGGTCGGTGAGGACACTGGCGCCGAGCCCGAGGTCAGGCGCATCGCCACGCACTCGCGGGATGTCGCTCGCGACAGCCAACGCATCATCAACGGCGTGCCCGAGGGCGTCGGCAAGGCCTGGTTTGCCTACCGGCTTGCCGGGGGCGGCACCTCAGTCGACCGCGACCGTGTCCGTGTCGAAACAGCTGCTCTGCTCCGCCTCGACGGCGTGCTCGCCGCAATTGAGGAGGCGGCGACCGACTGGGTCCACAATCAGCTGGATACCTTCCGCGTCCAGATCGCGAACACGACCGGTGCTACCCGCGACGCCTTTACTCGGGTGAAGGAGCAGACCGCCAGCCTGAGGTCGTCACGCGTCGAATTGCGGGCCAACGAACGCGCCGCGACTAAGGACGCCAAGGGCGAGGACCTGCCTCGCTACGCCGGTCACCTCTTCGCGGATGCCTCCGGCCACTACCCGGTCTCACTGAACGACTGGGAGCGACGTGTCGTCGAGGCCGAGCTCGAGCGCCCTGGCTTCGTAGCGTGGTACCGCAATCCCGGATCCGCCACGCCGGCCTCGCTGCGGATCGCGTATCAGACCGATGCCGGCGACTGGGCCTCGCTCCAGCCCGACTTCATTGTGATCTCGCGCCGTTCGGATGGTTCCCTCGGCGCCTCGATCGTCGACCCCCACGGCGACTACCTGGCCGATGCGCGAGGCAAGCTGCGCGCCCTCGCGACCTTCGCCGCGGAGCATGGCGATGCCTTCGTCCGGATTGAGTCTATTGCCCAGGCGTATGACGGCTCGCTCCGGGTGCTCGATCTGACGGATCCGGCAGTTCGCGGCGAGGTCCTCGCCTTCGAAGGCGGCAAAGTGACGGCGGTGTATGTGTCGGGGTTGTCGAGTCCATATCCATGAGGGAACGGAATTGAAAGACGCACGACCTGTGGCGCACGCTGGGCCTGGGAGGCTTGTCATCCAGACCTCTCGCCGCCCGCTGAAGGCGGTGGTCGTTCTTCGTAACCCGTCGCGTCGCGCGTTCCGCAAGGCTGTTCGACTGCTTTGCTCGCTGTGGGGCGGAGCGAATAGCCTTATCGTCGCCAGAGGCGCCGACGCCGTTATCGACCCAAAGTGGCTGCCAGCTGTCCGAGCCTTCGATCCCGACTACGTGCTCTTCGAGCCCGCACCCGGATCGACCGCGGCTGCCATCCGCAAGATTCTCAACGAGATCCAAGGGACTCCGATCTGGATCTCCCCACTGTCTGATCCCATCCAACTTCAGCTCGGTTGGGCGCCGGTGGGTGCCGTCGCAGTGGAACCTCCGGAGGCGGCTCCAAACACCGCAGATCGCCTCGCGCATCCCACGCCCGTGGAGGTCGCCGTACTCGGCGTCGGGGGCGTTGTGGACCGAAGCGTCCGACCCCAAGATCTACGGAACGACGCTGCATCAGCGTCTCTGGTCCGAGCAAGTCCTGCTGCGCGAGCGGCGTTGGGCATCAATCGGATCCGCACTGGGCCGAGCTTTACCGCACCCTTCGTCTATTACCGCAGCTCGACGGTAGCTGCGGCGCTTGTCGTGTGGAACCTACGAGCGCTGCGGGGCAGTCTCGTGCATGGTGGAGACGTCAGCCTTTCTGGGTTTCTCGCCAACTTAGGCCGAACCCGCCGATCCATTGAGGTCGTCGCCGTCGAAGAGCTCACACAGGATGCGGAAAACGCGGTCGTCGACTCTGCCACCCGAGTTTCTGTCCGGCCACTGTCAAGCCTTACGTGGCCCCGGCGGTGGTATCGCCCGCTAGGCGCGGGCGCGGACAGTGAGATTGAGGATGTGCCGATATTCGAGGGTGTCGCGCAGCTACCACGACGACCGCCACGCGTTCGTACACGGCGTGGAGAGGTGGAGATCGCGGAGAGCCGTGGAGTCTACGCGATGGACGTTGACCTGATGCTGCCTGGTGAGGATCGCCGCATCAGTCTTCCACCGCGGTCATCTTTGAATGATGTGGTGGTTGCGCGCCAACAGTCACCGATACTGTCCACGCGACTCTCCGCGGTAACGGTCAAATCGCGCGTGAGCCAGGATGGGTCATCTGTTGTGGCTGTCCGCCCTGCCCGCTGGAGCCGATCCATACCACTTCGAATTCCGCAAATGACCGAGGTCTTGAACCGCATTGCACCCGAGTTTCGGTTCGCGGCGTCAGACAAAGGCCACTACGCCAGGTGGCTCATGAACCGCCTCGAAGGCCTCGGCGAGGTACATGAGCTCCTCACAGACAAGCGCGGCGGAGCTCTCATGCAAGAGTTCCTGAAGCACCACGCCGGCCAGGAGATGCGTTCGACATACCGTCGATCGATGACATTTGGCGAAATGCGGGACGTATTTCGGCGCCTTCGGGCAGTTCGGACCCTGCCGCGCAGGTCGGTTCCCAAAGACGAGATATGGCTGACAAATTGGCTGGAGTGGCTTGTTCATAGCCGTGTCCTCCAGCTTGGCATCCGAGTGAAGTGCGCTGAGTGCCTATGGGGATCGCTCATCCCCCTGGGGCAGTTTGGAGAGACCTTCACTTGCCCGCGATGTGCTACCGCCGACATCACACCAGCTACCCCAACGTTCGCATACCGATTGGCAGAAGCCGCCCATCAGTTCCTTGGTCACCGATCTGATGTCACCGCCTTAGCTTTGGCGACCCTCCAAGGGAGATCCCGCGCCACGTTTACCGGTGACTTCGATCATGAAGTGGAGCTCCCGAGTGGGGAACTACGTGAAGCGGATATCTTTGCTGTCATGGATGGCGAAATTGCCATTGGGGAGTCGAAGACAAATGGCAGATTCGACGCAGGTGACTTCAAGCTGCTGCGGCAACTGGCGGGCAAGGTCCGACCACGATTCGTCGTGCTGGCAATTGACCGCGAATGCGATGGGGGATGCGGAACCAGATGCCGCTCATCACTGAAGACAGCGTCAAGCGACACAGCGCTACCTTCCGGATCCCCGAAGACCCCCGGATCCCGTGAACGGATGCTGCGCCTTCGCTCAGACTTGCGTGGGGACAGGACACAGGTAGTCGTACTCTGCCGCGGCGCACTCACGGCACCGATCCGACGTGTCATTGGAGAGTTCGTCCTGCCATGAGACGAAGGAAGCGCGCTTTTCAGCCGAGAGCCGGACAAGCGTCGTCCGGCTCTCGGTTTCGGAATTCGCCGGCTCAGCTGCAGCCGCTCGTTGCGCCGCAGTTGATGCACTTGTAGCAGGACCCGTTGCGGACCATGATCGAGCCGCACTCGGTGCACGCCGGCGAGTCCGCGGTGTCGAAGATCACCGGCGCCTGTCCGGCCTCGAGCCGCTCACTGCGAGCCGCATCCCCCTCCGCCGCTCGCGCGACGATCTTCAGCCCATCCATCAGCGAGTTCTTCACGGGCTGTGCCTCGTCCACTGCATCGGCTTCGGTGGATGGGGTGGACGTGCCTGCCACGGGATCCGAGTCCGAGATCGGGGACCGCAACCGTTGATTCGTCTCCCGCCGGAGTGTCCGCCTTGCGTGCGGATTCACCCGGCGCGGGCCCCGCCCCCGAGGCCCCCGCGGGGGTGGGTTCCGCGCCGGTCGACTCACTCGAAACGGGCGCTTCTGCGAGGGTCATCTGCCGGTTGATGATCCCCACCGCGTCCTGGTCATCCTTTGACAGGAACTTTGACGCCATGTACCGGAACACGTAGTCGACCAGGCTCTTGGCCATGGGGATGTCCCGGTTGGTGGTGAATCCCGCCGGCTCGAAGCGCAGGTGGCTGAACTTGTTCACCAGGTCGCGCAGCGGGACGCCGTACTGGAGCGCCAGGCTGATGGCGGTCGCGAAGCTGTCCATCAGCCCGCTGATCGTGGAGCCCTCCTTCGCCATGCGGAGGAAGATCTCGCCGGGGGTCCCGTCCTCGTACATGCCGATGGTCAGGTACCCCTCGTGGCCGCCCACGTTGAACTTGTGGGTGATGCTGGCCCGCTCGTCGGGCAGGCGCCGGCGCAGGGGCTTGTAGACGGTCTGGACCTCGGCCACGGCGGCATCGGCCTTCGAGACCGATGCGCCCGTCCCGTCGTCCCGCTTCGTGTTCAGCGGCTGGGAGCGCTTCGAGTTGTCGCGGTAGACGGCGATCGCCTTGAGGCCCAGCTTCCAGCCGTCGATGTAGACCTGGGCGATGTCGGCCGGGGTGGACGCCTCCGGCATGTTCACCGTCTTGCTGATGGCGCCACTAGATGAAGGGCTGGACCGCGGCCATCATCTTGAGGTGCCCGTTGTAGTGGATGGCGCGGGTGCCGTTCGCCGGCTTGAAGGCGCAGTCGAAGACGTCGAGGTGCTCGTCGCGCAGCTGCGGCGCGCCCTCGATCGTCTCGTGCTCGTCGATGTAGGCGACGATCTCCTCGACCTGCTTCGCGTCGTAGCCCAGGCGCTTGAGGGCGTGGGGCACGGTGTGGTTCACGATCTTCAGGTAGCCGCCGCCGACGAGGCGCTTGTACTTGATGAGCGCGATGTCCGGCTCGACCCCGGTCGTGTCGCAGTCCATGAGGAAGGCGATGGTGCCGGTGGGGGCCAGGACCGATACCTGGCCGTTCCGGAAGCCGGCCTTCTCGCCGAGCGCAATGACCTCGTCCCAGGTCACGATCGCCGCGTCGAGGAGGTCCTCGGGGACGGCGGCCGCGTCGATCCGCTGCGCCGCCTCGCGGTGCTGGTTCATGACCTTGAGGTACGGCTCGCGGTTGACCGCGTACCCCGCGAACGGGCCGCCCTGGTCGCGGGAGATCCGTGCCGACTGGAGCTCGGCCTCGCCCTGCATGAGGGCGGTGATCGCCGCCGCGTAGGCGCGCCCCGCGTCCGAGTCGTAGGCCAGGCCGCGGTTCATGAGCAGCGCGCCGAGGTTCGCGTAGCCCAGCCCCAGCGGCCGGAAGTCGCGGGAGTTCTCCCCGATCCGGGGAGTCGGGTAGCTCGCGTTGTCGACGATGATCTCCTGCGCGGTGAGCACAATGCGCACCGCGTGGCGGAAGTCCTCGATGGCGAACTCGCCCTCGGGTGTCACGAACTTCATGAGGTTCAGGCGACGCGAGGTTGCAGGCCGAGTCGTCGAGGTACATGTACTCGCTGCATGGGTTGCTGGCGTTGATGGGCGCGGTGTTCGCGCTCGTGTGCCAGCGGTTCACGTTGTCGTGGTACTGGATCCCGGGATCGCCGCAGACCCAGGCCGCCTCGGCCATCTTGTTGAGGAGGTATCGGGCCTTCACGGTGTCGACCGGCGCCTTGGAGGTGATGGCGCGCGTGGTCCAGTGCCCGTCGCGCTCGACCGCCTCCATGAAGGCATCGGTCACCCGCACGGAGTTGTTCGAGTTCTGGAAGAAGACCGATGCATAGGCCTCGCCCCCGTTGAAGTTGCCGTCATACCCGGCGTCGATGAGGGCCCAGGCCTTCCGCTCCTCGACCATCTTGCAGTCGATGAACTCCTCCACGTCGGGATGGTCCGCGTTGAGGATCACCATCTTCGCGGCGCGTCGCGTCTTGCCGCCGGACTTGATGACCCCGGCGAACGCGTCGAAGCCCTTCATGAAGCTCACTGGCCCGCTCGCTTCGCCGCCGCCGGCGAGGTTCTCGCGGGAGGAGCGGATGGTGGACAGGTTCGAGCCGGTGCCGGAGCCGTACTTGAAGAGCATCCCCTCGGTCTTGGCCAGGCCCAGGATGGACTCCATGGTGTCCTCGACCGAGTTGATGAAGCAGGCGGAGCACTGGGGGTGCTCGTCGATCCCCACGTTGAACCAGACCGGCGAGTTGAAGGCGGCGCGCTGCTTGAGGAGGATCTCCTTGAGCTCGTTGCGGAACGCCTCGGCGTCCTCGTCCGTGGCGAAGTAGGCGTCGGTGACGCCCCAGTCCGCGATCGTGTCCGCAACCCGGTCGATCATCTGCCTGACCGAGTGCTCGCGCTGCGGGGTGCCCATGTGGCCGCGGAAGTACTTCGACGCGGTCACGTTCGTGGCGAGGGCGGACCAGGCCTTCGGGAACTCGAGGTTCTTCTGCTCGAAGACGACCTTGCCGTGCTCGTTGGTGATCGTGGCTTCTCTTGTGTCCCACTCCACGGTGTCATACGGATGGACGCCGGGGCGGGTGAAGCGCCGCTCGATGCTGAGGCCCTTCCAGGTCTTCGTTGCGCCCTCGGTCAGCTGGAGGTAGCCGGAGGCTGTGCCGTTGCCCGTGCGCTTTGCGCCGGTACCGTGACCGTTCCCGTTCCCGTTGCCGTTCGTCTTGTGGCCGTTCGTCTTGTGGCCGTTGCCGGTGGTCGCGTGGCCATTGCCGGTCGTCGGCTTGGAGGGGGCGGCGGTCCGTGCCATGCTGCTGTGGGGCTCCTCGGCCTCCGGGAGCTGCCCGCCCCCGGCCTCTTCTGTTTTCGCGGCCCCGGAGGGCGCACCGGAGGGCTCCCTCGAGGGCGCACCGGAGGGCGCAGAACCCCCGCCTCGTCAGTGGCCGAGGGATCGCCCGGAAGGGCCGCGATTGGCGTTCCTCACGCCTTCAATTCAGGACGGCGAGTGTAATACGCGTCCCCCACCCCGTCAACCCGAAAACCACAAGATCTGGTGGTACTCGTGGGTGGGCCACCACAGGATATAGGGTGGGGGTCGTGGGGGTGTGTATGACCTGTGGACAGGCTGTGGACAGCCTGTGGGAAGGTGCGCGCCTCGGCTCATGCCCTGCGTGTGCGCCAGGCGTGCACATCGGACATCGGGCGGCTGAAATCAGGCCATTCGGGGCCGATATGTGCACCTAGCGTGACATCCGGGACGGAAACCGGTGGTTCGGTGTCCGATGCGTTCAGTGGGTGCACACTCGGCCAGGATTCCCAGGACCACGGCTCCCCGCTCAGAGCAGGATGATCGTGTCGCCCGGCAGGCAGGCACCGGCCCTCAGCGACCGCAGCGCGCTTCGACCGTCCACCGCAAAGGCCTCGTCGAGGATGGGGCCGGCATTGCGGAGCGCGAGCCTGTTCGCCCGTGTGCCGCCGATGAGCAGGATCAGCCGATCCGCTCCGAGGTCGCGGCGCTTCCGCTGGGCGCCGCGAACCTGGGCCTGGACGTCCGCGAGACGCGTGATCGCCTCGACAACGATCGCGCAGGCCGGCCGGGTGAGCCGGGCGTCGGCGGCGCGGAAGTCGCCGGGGAGGGGCATCGGCACCTCGAGCTCCCAGTGCCAGGCAGGGGCAACGCGCTGGCGCAGGCGATCGAGCAACGCGAGCTGCGGCCGGTCGAGGACCCGGGGAGCGCCCGGGAACACCCGGAGCGAGGCGCCAAGGCCGACCGCCGCGGCGTGGCGAAACGCTCCGGCGATGGTCAGGCCCGCCAGCTGCCCGTTCTCGGTCCGGCTGACGCGCGAGCGCGAGCAGCCCATCAGCCCGGCCACCTGGGCCTGCGTACGGCCGGCACTGATCCGGCCCAGGCGCACTTCGCGGCCGAATTCGGCGCCGGCGCGGCGGGCGCGGCGCGACGCTTCGTGGATCGGGTTCCATCGGCTGGCCACGATCGAGATGGTGGCTCCGAGGTGCTTACCGGCCAGTTATCCCGGGCGAATCGTTGCCTCCGGGCTGGGCTTGGCCCTGCGTGTGCGCCAGGCGTGCACATCGGACATCGGGGGCTCGAAATCAGGCCATTCAGGGCCGATATGTGCACCCGGCGTGACATCCGGGACGGAAACCCGGGGTTCGGTGTCCGATGCGTTCACTGGGCGCACGCCAGGCGCCGGGGCGCCGTCGCCGGCGCCGAGGGCGCACGCCAGGCGCCGATCGCGGCTGCCTGGCCCCGCGTGTGCGCCAGGCGTGCACATCGGACATCGGGCGGCTGAAATCAGGCCATTCAGGCCCGATATGTGCACCCAGCGTGACATTCGGGCCGGAAACCCGGGGTTCGGTGTCCGATGCGTTCACTGGGCGCACGCCAAGCGCCGATCGAGAGCCGCACGCCGCCCGGGGCGCACGCCAGGCGCCGGGACGGGCGCCGGCTACGAACGCTCGCCGATGACCGGGGTCGGATGTCCGTGGAGGCGCGCCTGCTCCGCGAGGTGGGCCAACGCCGCGTGCTCGAGGGCCGCGAGCTCCTCGGGAGTCAGCGTCCGGAACGCGTAGTAGCCTGAGTGGAACGGATGATCGGCGGTGGGCCAGCCGCGGGCCGGGATCCAGGTCTGCCCGACGGTGTGCCACACGCCATCCTCGCCGCGTGCGCCGAACGTGCCGGCATCGCCACCCCGGAAGTGGCCACCGGAATCCGCCGCGTTCCAGTGCTCTACGCAGTAGCTCCCGGTGGTGGTGATCGTCACCGCGTCCGCGTGACAGATCGGTGGCAACGCGCCGAAGGCGGTGCGAGCCTCCCGTGCAGTCGGTGAGCGCGCGATCCCGTCGAACCAGCTGCAGCCGATCGCGGCCTGGCGGCCCGCCAGGGCACGGGCAAGGTCTCGGGGGAACGACGCCGGAGTTCGCGGGCGAGCGTCGCGGTTCGGGCGAGCGTCGCGGGTCGGGCGAGCGTCGCGGGTCGGGCGAGCGTCGCGGGTCGGGCGCGCGTCGCGGGCGACGCGCGGTTTCGTGCTGGCCATCCTGCGATGGTGACGGCCGCGCGTCGCGGTAGCGATAGCGCGTTCGTCATCCCCCGGAGCCGTTGCCCTCGGCGGATAATCGGTGGCATGACACCGGGGTCCGGCATGACGAGTGGGCCGCGCCGAGCGCGATGGCCATGGTCGACGTTCGCCATGATCGCCGTCGGAGCCGTCCTCGCCGGGTTCGTGCTGGGCCTCGTGGGGAACGCGCTCCGCGGCGAGCCGGCACCGAGCGCCCTCGCCGAGGGGAGCGCCTCGCCGTCCCCGTCCGCCACGTCATCCGCCGCCACGAGCGAAAGCCTGGGCTCACCGTCCGCCGCGCCAACGACGACCGCCACCCCTGCCCCGTCCGTCGCGCCGCTTGCCGCCGACAGCATTGCCGCGGTCGCCGCCGACGGGCTCCGGCTGCGCGCCGAGGCGAACGTCGCCTCCGCGACCCTGCGTCAGCTCAAGCGGGGGGCCAACGTCTTCGTCGTTTCCGGCCCGACGATCGACGGCGGGCTCGGCTGGTACGAGATCGCCGCGCTCGACCTCCCATCCGCGTCGTACGGCTGGGCGGCGGGCATCGGGCCTGCCGGTGAGGCCTGGCTGCAACCCTCGCAGCTGGCGTGCCCTGGCCCGACGGCCAGCCTCGGCGGGCTGAAGGCCGAGCCGATGCTCCTCTGGCTCTCGTGCCTTGGCAACACGGAGTTCACGATGCGCGCCTACATCCCGGACCCGTCCCTGCTCGGCATCGGCTGCACCGACTGGCCGGGCTTCTCGCCGGACTGGCTTGCGCCATGCGCTGCGGTGCCGGTGGCCGATGCCGTGGATGCGACGGTGATCGACTTCGTGTACGTCAGCCCCGACCTCGGCCAGCCGTGCAGCGACGGGCCGGGCTGCGCGTTCGACGGGCGGCGGCTGCAGTGGGTGGAGATGACGGTGCACTTCGACGATCCGGCCGCCGCGACGTGCACCGGCGGGCCGCCGCCGGTGCCATCGGCATGGAAGGGCGTCGGTGCGCGGGAGGTCGTCCTCCAGTGCCGTGAGCGGCCGATCGTCACGCACGTGCAGGCGGCGTCCGGGCCGTAGCTCGAGTGGCAGGCGGCCAGGGCCGCGCGATCCCCGACCCGGGGGCGGGGCACCGGCGACTGGTCAACCGCTCACCCCAGGAGCGCTATCCCGTTCGGCGGCCTGATCCGGGGGCCGGCCGAGCGTGGATCGGGGACAGATTGCCCGCCAGACCTGGATAGCGTGCCGGTCACGCGCGGTTGACCAGTCGGACGCGGCGAGCTCCGGACGCGGCGAACTCCGGACGCGGCGAACTCCGGGCGCGGCGAGCACCGGGCGCGCCGCGCCCTGGGCAGGGAGCGATCAGCCCACGGGTCGGTGGGCCGCCTCCGAGAAGGTCCGCACCACGCCGTCGATCGTCGAGCCTAGCGACTCCTCGCGTGCGCCGATCGCCACCGCCGCCACCGTCGCGTAGGCGGTCACCACCAGGGCCATGATCGGGGCCACGATCCCCGGAAGCGGGATGCTCGTGGGATCGGTCCCGGTGATGAACGACGGTGCCGCGATCGCGACCACCGCGGCCACGATCCACAACGCCGACACTGCGCCCGCGTAGCCGGCCCAGAGTCGCGTCTGGCTGCCGGTCGTGACGGCCGGCGCCATGAGGACGAGGCCGGTCGCCAGCAGGGCCCAGATCCAGGCGATGAACGGGACGAGCGGCAGGTGCTCCTGCTCGGACCCCGAGATGAGCGGCGGCGCCCAGATGGCCATCGCCGCCAGGCTGATCCAGATGACGATGGCGGCGCCTGTGCTCCAGAGCCATCGATTCGTGTGAGCAGTCATCGGTCTCCAATCCCTCCGCCCCCCGATTGTTGTCGCGCTGACTGAAGCCAATGCGCATCGGGCCGGATAGAGCCGATCAGCCCGATCTTGAGGCTCCGCGTGAGCTGGGCTGCGGCGGGGGCGCCGGGGCGCCGGGGCGCCGGGGCGCTCGAGACTACTGACCCTCGTGCTCGCGGATGTAGGCCAGCACCGCCGGGTCGATCCGGCCGGCATCCAGCCAGCGCTCCTCGAGGTTCTCCCACCCGAGGTAGCCGAACAGCGCCCGGCCAAAGTCCTCCTCCGGCGCCAGGTTGCGCCGCTCGAGGACGGCCACCAGCTCCGCGCGGAGCGCCTCGTCGATCGGGATCGCCGCTGCCGGATCGGGCCGATCGAAGTAGAGCGCATGAAGCGCCAGGAGCCGGCCGAGCTCGGCGATCGGCGCCGCGTGGTCGTCGACCCGCAGGTCGAGCATCCGGTCGTGGTTCCCGCCGTAGCCGCCACCGGCCTTCACGACGAGGAGCGCGGCGGACTCCTGGCCGCGCCGGTCCCCGCCCGCCGCCTGGGCGAGCTCGAGGGCACGAATGAGCCGATGCGACAGCCGGTCCGACGGCCGCTCCCCGAAGCCGGCGGCCAGTCCCTCGACGACCGCCCGCCCGGCGAGGACGTTGCCCTGCGCCGCGAACCCGTCCCCGACGATCGACGAGGCGTGATCGAAGCATTCCTTGCCAGTGAAGCTCGCCGCCCGCCCGTCCGGCGTCACGAGCCCGAACTGGCGCTGCTCGCGGAGCTCGTCGCCGGCGAGCAGGCGCTCGACGGCGTCGTCCGGCGCGACCCCCTCGCGGAGGAGGGCCAGCCCGCGGGGCCCGATCGTGACGTCGGCGAAGGCCTGGGTCGCGACCGCGCCGGCATCGGCTTCGGCCCACGGCACGAGGGCGCCCACCGCCAGGAACTTCGACTGGACCGCCACCCCCAGCTCGCCGTGCTCGGGATCAGCGGCAACGATGGAGAAGGTCATTCGCGCAGCCTACTCGCCCCGGGCTATCCTCCGGGCGTGACCTCCCTCCGATCGCTGGGCGGCGCGCTCTTCGCCCGGCTGTCACAGATTGGCGCCCGGCCGACCGATGACGAGGAGACCCGGTCGCGCAGCGCGCTGCTGGTCCTCGTCTCGGTGATGATCCTGCCCGTCTCCCTGGTGTGGGGCAGCCTGTACCTCGCCTTCGGCTCGCCCGTTGGGGTGGTCCCGTTCGTGTACTTCAGCGTCTCCCTCGCGGCGATCGTTACGTTCACGCGGACCGGGAATCGAATGCTCCTGCTTCGCGTGGAGCAGCTGGACATCCTCCTCACCACGTGCCTCTCGATGATCCCCATCGGCGGCTTCCTCGCGTCCGGCGGGGTGGGGCTGTGGGGCATCCTGGCTGCCCTCGGCGCGCTTGTCTTCGACAGCGTCCGGGCCGGCGTGCGCTGGTTCGTGGGGTTCGTCGTGATCTTCCTGGGGTCCGGCGTCCTCGGAGAGATCCTGCAGCCGCTCCCCCCGGTCCCGGCCTGGTTCACCAGCATCATGCTGGCACTGAACGTGACGGTCGGCGGGATCGTTGTCTTCGCGCTGCTGGCGGTCTTCGCGAAGCAGCGGCAGGACGCGCTCGCCGCACTGCGCGTTGAGCAGGCACGCGCCGAGGCGCTCCTGCTCAATGTGCTTCCGCGCTCGATCGCCGATCGGCTGAAGGAGGAGGCGCATACGATCGCCGATTCCTTCACCTCGGCCTCGATCGTCTTCGCGGATGTGGCCGACTTCACGCCGATGGCGGAGCACCTGCCGCCGACCGAGGTGGTCGGGATCCTGGACCAGCTCTTCGGCCACTTCGACGCGCTCGTCGACCGGTACGAGCTCGAGAAGATCAAGACCATCGGCGACTGCTATATGGCCGCCGCGGGCATTCCGTCGCCACGGCCCGATCACGCGCGGGCGGTCGCCTGCCTGGCCCTCGACATGCTCGACGCGGTTCGATCGACCGGCGCCGCCGGAGAGCTGGGCCTCGAGCTGCGGATCGGGATCAACTCGGGGCCGGTGGTGGCCGGAGTCATTGGCCGCAAGCGATTCCTCTACGACCTGTGGGGCGACGCGGTGAACACCGCGGGCCGGATGCAGCTCCAGGGCACCCCGGGCCGGATCCAGATCACGCGCGCAACCTACGAGCTGCTCCGCGACGAGTTCGTCTGCGAGGCGCGCGGCACGATCGACGTCAAGGGCAAGGGCCCAATGGAGACCTGGTACCTCGTGGAGCGCAGGCCGCCCGTCGCATGACGACGGCGCATGGGATTGGGGAACGTGGCCGCATTGGGCTCATCGCCTGGTCGATCTGCGCGCTCGACCTTGCGATCGTCATCGGCGCGGCGACCCTCGCCTTCCTGAACCGGGCCTCGATCCATGATCCGGACCAGGCGACGGCCATTGCCATCATCCTGCCCATAGGCTTTGCGTTGCTTGGCGCGCTCGTCGTGTCGCGCCAGCCGCGGAACGCACTGGGCTGGATCTTCCTGGCGATCTCGTTCTGCAACGGGCTTCCCGGCCTCACGAACCAGTACGCCCGGCTCGCGCTCCTCACGAACCCCGGCCTGCCCTTCTCCGCCTGGATCCCGTGGGTCGGGAAGTTCACCGACAACCTCGTCTACCCGTCCGGAATGGCCCTCCTGGCCTTCCTCCTCCTCCCTGCCGGGCGGCTCATCTCAGACCGCTGGCGCCCGGTCGCCTGGGCCGGCCTGGCGATCACGGCCGGGATCGAGGTCCTCAGGTTCCTGGACCCCACCGGCCTCGACCTCACCGGCGTCCCGCACGTCCCGAACCCCACCGGAATCGTGGGCCTCGAGGGACTCGCGCAGGGGCCGATCGGGATCGGCCTGTACGTCACCGGCACGGCGCTGCTGCTGGCGGGGGCGGCATCGGTGCTGATCCGCCTGCGTCGGGCGACCGGCGAGGAGCGGCTCCAGCTGCGCTGGGTAGCTTCGGCCACGATCTTCGCGGTGCTGCTGAACGCGGTCATCACGGCCCTGGGGCTCACGCTCCTGAGCAGCCAGCAGCTCATCATCGTCATCACCGTGACGTCGGTCATCGGCTTCGGGGTGGCGCTGCCGGCGTCCTTCGCGGTCGCGATCCTCCGGTATCGGCTCTACGACCTGGACCTCCTCCTGAACCGCACGATCCTGTATGGCGGGGTGACGGTCGTGCTGGCCGCCGGCCTGGGGATCGCGAACCTCCTCGCGCAGCGGGCGGTGGAGGCGGTCTTCAACCAGCGCTCGGAGCTCGTCTCTGCCGCCCTCGGCGTGGGCGCCGCGGTGACCTGGGGGCCGATGCGCAGCGCAGCCCGACCCCTCATCGACCGCGCACTGCCAGCCCGGAGCCGGCTGACACTGCTCTTCACCGACATCGTGCAGTCCACCGAGCGGCTCGTGGACCTCGGCGACGAGCAGTGGCGCGACCTCCTGGACAGATACCGGGCCGCGGTCCGCTCCGAGCTGGCGCACCACCGCGGGCGCGAGGTGAACACCGCAGGCGACGCGTTCTTTGCCGTCTTCGATCGGCCGATGCGGGGCGTCGAGTGCGCGGTTGCCATGCGCTCGGTCGTCGCCGAGCTGGGGCTGCGGGTCCGGACCGGGCTCCACTGCGGGGAGGTGGAGATGCGCGGCGAGCAGGTCAGCGGGCTTGCGGTCCACGCCGCGGCCCGGGTCATGGCCGAGGCGGACGGGGACGAGATCCTCATCTCGCGCGACGTGGCGAACGAGCTCGGCGGCTCAGTGGCGCTGCGCGATGCGGGCGCGCACGCCCTGAAGGGCGTCCCCGGGGAGTGGCAGCTCTTCGCGGTGGACTAGGGGTTCGCGGCTCTCGTCCGTCTGCCGGGTGCTGATGTGCGCGAGGTGTGCACATCGGACATCGGGCGGGTGAAATCGGCCGATTCAGGGCTCAATTGTGCACGGGGCGCGCATCGGGGTCATCGGGAGGCGGTTCGTTGTCCGATGCGTGCGCTCGGTGCACACGCATCCGCCCGGCCTGGTCGCGCTGGCCTGGTCGCGCTGGCCTGGTCGCGCTGGCCTGGTCGCGCTGGCCTGGTCGCGTGCGCGCCGGGACACGGGTCAAGGGGCACGGGTCACGGTCACCGCGCCGGCCATCGGCTCAGCCCTTCGGCTGAACGACGGCCAGGACGTTACCGGCCGGATCGATGAACCACGCCGCCCAGGAATGGCCCATGTCGGCGATCCCGTCGTGCGTCACCGGGTCGGGCGCGGTGTACTCCTCGATCCGCACACCACGCGCCCGGAGGTCGGCGAGCGCCGCGTGAATGTCCGGCACGCGCCAGGCCATCTGGGTCTGGGTGTCACTCGTGCCGACTGTGCTCAGCGTGACCACCAGCTGCGTCCCGCCTCCGCAGCGAAAAACGATCCGATCGTCCGGGTCCTCGCGGGCGATCTCGAGGCCCAGGATCTCGTGGTAGAAGTGGCGGGTTGCGTCGAGATCCCTCGACAGCAGGATCGGGAACACCGGGTGGTCACTCAGCATGGGTCCTGCCTCTCGTGTCTGCCTCTCGTGTTTGCCGGTCGTGCCGGTTGGTTGTGCCCGGCATCGCTCCGTTCGGCCGGGTCGGTTGTGCCCGGCATCGCTCCGTTCGGCCGGGTCGGTTGTGCCCGGCATCGCACCCGTCGGCCCGGTCGAATGTGCGCGAGGTGTGCACATCGGAGATCGGGCGGGTGAAATCGGCCGATTCAGGGCCCAATTGTGCACGGGGCGCGCATCTGGGTCATCGGGAGGCGGTTCATTGTCCGATGCGTGCGCTCAGTGCACACGCTCCGCCCGGCCCGGTCACGACCGCTCGGTGCACACGCTCCGCCCGGCCTGGTCACGACCGCTCGGTGCACACGGTCCGCCCGGCCTGGTCACGACCGCTCGGTGCACACGCATCCGCCTGGCCTGGTCACGACCGCTCGGTGCACACGCATCCGCCTGGGCGAGGGGCGCTCCACGGAGACGACCGCCGGGTCATCTCGCTCGGGGGCCGCGCAAGCCCGCGCTCGGGAGGGTCAGATGCGCGGAATGAGCGAGTCGAGCCGCGCCTGCGCGGGCGGCGGGAGTGCCGGAAGCGGCTCGTTGCGCAGGCGCCCGCCGAGCTGCGCGCCCCGGAGGCGGCTGGCGGCGACCGGCTCCGCCAGGGCCGTGCGCGCATCGGGTCGGGCGGCCTCCATCTGGAACCAGCCGAACGCGACCCGGCTGCGAAGGACGAGGTAGTGGAGCCAGTCGCGTACGAGGCGGATCGGCCAGGTCGCACCCGTGCCCCGGTAGCTGGCGGTCGACAGCTGCGCGCGGGTCAGGGTCGACACCGGATCCGCGTCGGCGTGGTGGCGGACGACGCGGGCCGAGACAAACATCGCCAGCCCAAAGCCCGCGATCACCACGAGCGGGAAGAGCCCGCCGTTGAGGTCGAGCCCCGTCAGCCCGCACAGCGTCGGCGCATCCGGCTGCCCGCAGGTCGTGGACGAGTACCAGTTGCCGACGAAGTGATCCCAGATCGCCCACAGCCAGACGACGACCGGCAGGATCCAGACGAGCGGCGTCCCCAGCCTGCGACGGCCGAGGACCGCGAACCCGATGGCGAGCCCCACCGCCGCCGGGAACACGCCGTGGCCGGCCCACAGCGCGCCCGCCGGCAGCTGCTCGAGGGACGGGTCGAAGATGCGCAGGATCCCGGCGTACGTGAAGTTGCCGGCGATGACCGGCAGCGTGACGGTCAGGAACGGGTTGACGACGAGCGCCAGGTAGAGGACCCCCACCCCCAGGCCGAGGAGCGGGCTCTGCGGCGTCGACCAGGGCTGCGCTGAGTTGATCTGGAAGATGTCCTCCGCGCAGCCCATCCCGGCCCCGGTGGCGGCGGCCAGGATCGCGAAGTCGAGCGGCCCGCCCTGGGTCCGAAGGTGCGAACGGCCCCACCACAGGAGGACGAGGAGCGGGACGACCTTCCAGATCTCCTCGGTGATCGGCGCCCAGATGGTGATGTGCACGTCGCCCAGCCAGCCGATGTTCGCCCGCTCCCAGTCGAGCGAGACTCCATTCACCCAGCGCTGGAGCGGCGAGGCGACGAGGAGCGCCTGGGTCACCACCGTCGCGAAGAAGATCGGTCCAAAGCCGATGAAGAAGAAGCGGGCGACCGTCCGCGCCGAGATCGTCCGCCACGGCAGCGAGAGGACGAGGAGCAGGATGACGAGCGGCACCGACCAGACGGTCGCCTCCATGAATCGGCCGTGCGACGCGATCCACAGGTAGGCGAAGCCGCCGATGCCGATGAGGAGCGCCAGCGAGCGCAGCGCGCCGAACCGCCGGATGCGCCGCCAGAGCGCGGCAGCCGTCATGGATCGCCGTCCCCGCCGCCGGGATCGGGCGACTGACCGACCGGGGTCCTGTCGTGCAGCCAATCATCGATCCGCTGCTCGGCCTGGTTGAGTACGTCCCCGATGCTGCCCTTCTCGGCGCCCTTGCGGCCCTCGAGGTACTTCTCCCACTCGGCCGCGCGGCGCGCATCCTCCTCGTCGGCCTGCTGTGCGGCGGGGTCGGGTGGGGGCGGGGGAGCCGCGGGCCCGACACTCGGCGCCGGCTCATCCGGCCCGAGCAGCCTGTCGAGCCAGTTGTCGAACCAGCTGCCGCCCGGCGGGTCGCCACCGCCCGCCGCCGCGCCACCGCCGGCCGCCGCGCCGCCGGCGAACAGGTCGGGGGCACCATCGGCGTTGCATCCGGTGCACAGGCCCGACGCTTCCGCCGCGAGGCGCGCGATGTGGAAGAGGAGGAAGACCGCGACCCCCACCGTGACACCGGCCACCAGCCGACGGCCAAGCGAGGATCGGATCGCCGCCTGCATGCCGCGAATCGCGCGCGTGGCCTGCACCTGCCACCCTCCGTTGCGTTGGGCCGTTACGGAGCCGATTGCCCCGCAAGCGTACCGCGCCGCGGCAAGCGAGCGTGAACATCCTTAATGTCTGCCGGGTAGGGTCATCGCGGAGCCTGCTGCATCGGCTCGATTGGCTCCGTTGGCTCTCTTGGCCTGGAAACAGCGCACTTCGGTGAAGGAGAACCCCGAGATGGTGGAGGGAATGGGCTCCCGGGTGAATCGCCCGGCGTGGATCGACCTGTCGACCACGGATCCCGCGGAGGCGCGGGAGTTCTACGGCATGCTCTTCGGCTGGGATGTCGAGGTCTCGCCGGACCCCCAGTACGGCGGGTACGGGATCGCCCGCCTGCCGGGCGGCGGCGAGGACGTGGCCGGCATTGGTCCGAAGATGGATCCGAACGCGCCGGTCACCTGGAACCTCTACATCGGGACCCGTGACGCAGCAGCCCTCGGCGAGGCGGTGCAGGCCGCCGGCGGGACGGCGATCATGCCGGCCTTCGACGTGGGCGACATGGGCAAGATGGCAGTCTTCGCCGATGCGGTCGGTGCCGTGATCTCGGCCTGGCAGCCTGCCGGCACGGGCAGCTTCCGGGCCGGCGAGGTGGGGACGTTTGGCTGGGCGGAGCTGAACGCACGCGGGATCGACAAGGCGAAGGCGTTCTACCACGAGGTCTTCGGCTGGAGCGCGCGGACCTCGCCGATGGGCGAGGGGCAGGGGGATTACACCGAATTCCAGCTCGACGGTGAGTCGATCCTTGGCGGGCTGGAGATGATGCCGAACATCCCGGCCGAGGTGCCGAGCTACTGGATGGTCTACTTCAACGTCGCCGAAGTCGACGGCGCGTTCCGACGGGCGCTCGCCGCGGGGGCCACCGAGGTGGTGTCGCCGCAGGACTTCCCCGGCGGGCGTTTCGCGATCGTCTCCGACCCGCAGGGCGCGATGTTCGGGTTGCTGAAGGCCGCGCCGCGCTGAGGGACCGCTCGTTCGGCTCGCATCGGCTGGCCTCGGCTCGCTTCGGCCTGCGTGTGCGTGCCCTTCGGCTTGCGTGTGCGTGCCCTTCGGCTTGCGTGTGCGCCAGGTGTGCACATCGGCCATCGGGCGGCATGAAATCAGGGCCTGGAGTGCCCATATGTGCGCCGGGCGTGACATTCGGGCCTGAAATCGGGGTCTCGGTGTCCGATGCGTTCACTGGGCGCACGCGGCGCCGTGCGCGACGCTGGCCGGCGGCGACTCGGGCCCGGCGGCGCTCGCCAGCGCGTACTTCTCAGTCGCTGAACGTTATCGCGCGGCTGGTCGGCAGCGGAGGGGCCCCACAACCGTACTTCTCACTGGCTGAGAGTTAGGGCCCAGCGGCGCCGCGACGGTCGGTCCCGAACAGTGCGAAGGACCGCTCACTGAGAAGTATCCGTGCTCAGCGGGCGCCGCCTCGGACGGACCTGGACGAGGCTTGTGTAGCATGGCCCGGTGAGCTGGGACTACGCGCTCGCCGAGCGGTATGACGAGTGGTCCGCGGAGACGGCCGCGGACATCCCGTTCTACGTGGGGCTGGCGCGCGAGGCGGACGGCAACGTCGTCGAGCTGGCGGTCGGCAACGGCCGGGTCGCGATCCCGGTCGCCAAGGCGATCGGCCGGCCGCTCATCGGGATCGACACGTCGCCGGCCATGCTCGAGCAGGCGCGAGGCCGGTCGGCGGAGGCGGGGGTGGAGCTGGATCTCCGCGAGGGCGACATGCGCGACCTGGCCCTCGACGAGCCCGCGGCCCTCATCACCTGCCCGGGCCGCTCTCTCCTCCACCTGGAGAGGTGGGCCGATCGGAGGCGCACCTTCGAGCGGGTGGCCGCAGCGCTGCGGCCCGGCGGGCGGTTCGCGTGGAACGCGTTCGCCTTCGACCACCGGGTCGCCGTGGAACTCGACGGGATCCATGGGGACACCCCTGTGCCGCACGTGAACCGCTATCACGTGGGCGACAACCGGATCGACATTGTGCTCGACTCCGGCGGCACCAGCTCCCTGTGGTGGGCGACACGGAACGAATGGCTCGGCCTGCTTGACGTCGCCGGCCTCGAGCTCGAGTCGCTCTTCGGCGGCTTCGCCGGGGAGCCATTCACCGAGGACAGCGGCGAGTACGTGTTCGTCGCGCGGCGCCCCGGCTAGCGGCTGCCGCGCCTCGATCCCAGGAACCCGCCGCCGAACAGGATCCCGGCCCCCAGCACGAAGCCGAAGTTGTACCAGCTCCCGTCGTTGTGCACCTCGTAGAGGTTCACGTCCTTTGTGAACAGCGACACGACGAAGGTCACCGGGCTGATGATCCCGTGCCACAGGCCAAGCCAGAAGCCAGCCGGGTCACCGCCCTGGGCCGGCGTCCCGATCTCCGGGTTCGCCCCGGCCGCGCAGGCGGCCAGCACGAACGCAAGCATGACCAGGCCGATGACGAGCCTTCCCCGTTCCATGGGTGTCCCTCCGTCCTTCCTCGCCTCCTATTGTCCAACGATAATCCGCCGATGCGCCACGTCGGCAGGCTGATGATCGCCGCGGTCCTGGTCACGACCGCGGCGTGCAGCGTCACGCCATCGGCGACGCCGCTCATCACGCCGAGGCCGGCGGCCCCCACCCCGGCGCCGAGCGCAGCGGCGACGGCGACGCCTGCGCCGCCCTCGCCCTCGACGACCGAGGCCCTCCATCCTCCCCCGTGCGTCGAGGCGCGCTTCGCGTATGCCGCCGCACTGCATCGGCTCCTGCTCGCGAACTGCGTCGACCAGGGACTGCCGACGGGCCAGGAGCAGGTCTGGTCATGGGACGGCAGCTCGTGGGACCTGCTGGCGGACGGCGGGCCGGACGTGCGGGTCGTGACGGGGATCGCGTGGGACTCCGCCCGCAGCGTCCTCGTCCGCTACGGCGGCCTGCCGCTGAACAGCAACGATTGCACGCCCGAGACGTGGGAGTGGGACATAACCGCCTGGCACCAGGTGGATGCCGCGCCGCCCGCAGTCTGCGATCACGCGGAGCTGGTGTACGACGCGGCCCGGGGCGTGACCGTCCTGTTCGGTGGCGGCGACAACAGCCGAACCCTGCTGCCCGGCACCTGGACCTGGATCGGCGCGACCTGGAAGGAGGTCGCCACGGACGGTCCGACGCCCCGAGCCCACTTCGGATTCGTGGCCGATGACGCCCACGGCCAGGCGCTCCTCTACGGTGGATACGACGGCAATGCCGTCTTCGACGATTTCTGGTCGTGGGACGGGAGCGCCTGGACGCAGCTCGCGAGCGGCGGTCCGGGGCCACGCTCGCACCTGGGGCTGACGGTCACCACCGAGGGGATGCTGCTCGCCGACGGCGCCACGCAGGCGGCGACCTTCGCCTCGCTGACCGACAGCAGCTGGTCCCTGACGAACGGGGACTGGACGGAGCTCGCCGGACCGGGGCCCTCGCCTCGAGGCTCGCCGAACGTGGGGTATGACCCGGAGCGCAACGCCGTCGTCCTGTACGGCGGCTTCGACGCCGGGAATGACGTCCTGGACGACACGTGGGAGTGGGACGGGGCCTGGCACTGCGTCGAGCACTGCCCCTGAGAGTCCCCTGTGGCCGGCCCTGGCGCGCGGGCCCGGGCGAGCTGGAGACCGCTCGGCTTCCATGCGTGCGTGCCGTGTGCGCCAGGTGTGCACATCGGACATCGGGCGGGTGAAATCAGGGCTTGGAGTGCCCATATGTGCACCGGGCGTGACATTCGGGCCGAAGACCGGGCGTTCGGTGTCCGATGCGTTCATGGGGCGCACATCCGGACGCCGGCGCAGGCCGCGCAGGCCTGGACGCGGGCGCCTGCGTGGACGCCGCACGACCTGGGGGGACCGCGCCTACGCGACTGACGCCTCGAACAGCTCCCAGGTGCCCGGGACGCCGCGGAGGCCGATCGAGCCGAGCGGAGCGAAGCCGAGGTCGGTGCCCGTCGCGAGGTCGCGGACGGTGCGGGTGACGACGATCTGCCCCTCGCCCGCCTCGGCGAGCGCGCGGGCAGCGATGTGGACGCCGATGCCGCCGACATCGGCCTCCCGAACCTCGACCTCGCCGGTATGAATGGCGGCGCGGATGGGCAGGCCCATGGAGGCCAGCGCGTCACGCAGGCCGAACGCCGCCTGCAGCGCGCGAGTGGGGGCGTCGAACGTGGCCAGCACGCCGTCCCCGGTGTTCTTCACGAACTGGCCGTGCCAGCGATCGACCTCGTCGCGCACGACCTCGTCATGGCGATCGAGGAGCTGGCGCCAGGCCCGATCACCGAGGGCGGCGGCGCGGCTCGTGGAGTCCACGATGTCGGTGAACAGGACGGTGGCCAGCACTCGAGTCGTGTCCTGTGCGGCGTGGAGCGAGCGGATCTGCTCCTGGGTCCAGGAGTACTCCTCCACGTAGCGGCTGGTCGGTACCTCGGCCTCCGGCACGTAGACGAGGAGGACGACACCGGAGCCGAACGTGCGCGAGCTCGCCAGGCGCAGGTGCTGGGTGTCGATCCGGTCGCGGAACAGGTGCTTGCCGCTGCCCAGGACGACGGGGTACACGAAGAGCCGATACTCGTCGACGAGACCCGCGGCCATGACTCCCGCCAGCAGGTCCGCGCTTCCGTAGAGGAGGAGCTCCCCGCCGGGCCGTGCCTTCAGCCTCCCGATCTCGGTGGCGAGATCGCCGCGGAGGATCGTGGAGTTGTTCCAGTCCGCGCGCTCGAGGGAGCTCGAGACGACGTACTTCGGGACTTCGTGCATGCGCTGCGACCACTCCTCGTCCCCGCCGGCGGTCGGCCAGAAGGCGGCCCAGATCTGGTACGTCGTGCGGCCGAGGAGGATTGCATCGGCGCCGAACAACATCTCCTTGTTGTACTGCTGCGTCTCCTCGTCCTGGACGCGGAGCGCCCACGCGTTGCGCCCGTCTCGATGCTCGTCGAAGCCGGGCGCCTCCATGACGCCGTCCACGGTCACGAATGCGGTGGCAATCAGTCGCACGCGCGCACGGTAGCAGGCGGCTCGTCCCGGAGCGGCCAGTCCGGGGCGGCCGGTCCCGGGGTGGCTAGTCAGCGAAGTCGGCGAACGGCCAGACCTCGATTGGCATGCCGATCGCGTCGCTCGTCTTCGATGCCCATTCAAGGGCGGCATCGGGCGCATCGGCCTCGATGATGTAGAAGCCGCCGATGTGCTCCTTGGCCTCCACGAACGGGCCGTCGGTGATGAGCGGCCTGCCCTTCCCGGCGCGCACCACCTTCGCCCGCTGCGGCTCGGTCATCCGCGCGGAGAAGACCCACGCGCCGGCGGATCTCATGTCCGCTTCGAGTGCGCCGATCCGCTCGGCGAGGCGCTGCATCTGATCCGGGGTTGGCGCTTCCCGGGGCTCGTGGTCGGTGTGGACTGACAGCAGGAATCGGGACATGGGATGGGTTCCTCGTACGGGCGGGCGCTTCCCGCCGTCACCCCGTCTACGAACGGGCGGCGGCCGGATCGACATTTTCGCCTCTTCGGCGAGGGGCGGTGCTCGGCGGCCGCGCCGCGCAGACGCGCTCGCGACGCGTGCTCGCGACGCGCTCGCGACGCGCTCGCGTGTGCGCCAGGCGTGCACATCGGACATCGGGCAGGCGAAATCAGGGCCTGGAGTGCCCAGATGTGCACCGGGCGTGACATCCGGGCCCCAAATCGGGGTCTCGGTGTCCGATGCGTTCACTGGGCGCACGCGGCGGCGCGCCGTCTCCTCGTCCATGAACGAGCTGGCGGCGACCTGGCGGCGACCTGGCGGCGAGCTGGCGGCGAGCTGGCGGCGACCTGGCGGCAGCGGCGTAATTCTCAGCCGCCGAGCGCAACGGCACGCATTGCGCGCTGGCGCGGCCCGGATGGCGGCCAGCGGACGGCTACCTCTCACCGGCTGAGAGGTACAGCGTTGGGCACTGCTGGACCGGGGCGTACGCGATGATTGGAACCGCTCACCGAAAAATACGGCCTCGCATCGGGGAGGGATTGTGCTCGACAAGGGCGACGTCAGTCATCGAGGACGGACAGGTCTAGCCCCCGGAGGCGCAGCGGGTCGGCAAAGACGTCGAGCTCCACGATCCGGCCGCGGCGGATCGTGAAGCCGAGTACCGCGTAGGGCTGCGCCTCGCGCCAAACGACGAAGCCGGGGGCGCCGTTGACGAGTGCCGCGCGCGCGTTCGGCGCCAGCGACGAGAACGAGAGGGCCTGCCGGGCCACCGCCTCCGGCCCGCGGAGGGTGCGCGACACGGGCGCGCCGGGGCCGAAGTCGGCGCGGACGACGACGTCGGGGTCGAGCACCGCGAGGAGTGCCGCGAAATCGCCGTCGCGGGCCGCCGCGAAGAAGGCATCCACGACCGCGCGCTGCGCGGGAAGGTCGGCGTGGTCGGCGTCCGGGGCCGGCGCATTGCCCCGCACCCGGCGCCGGGCGCGGCTCGCGAGCTGCCGCGCGGCGGCCGGTGTCCGGTCCACGATCGAGGCGATCTCCCCAAACGGCACGCCGAACACGTCGTGGAGGACGAACGCCACGCGCTCGGCGGGGGTCAACGCCTCGAGGACCACGAGCATCGCGAGGCCCACCGAGTCGGCGAGGAGGACCTCGTTGGCGGGATCCGGTGCGCCCTCGCGGCCGACGATCGGCTCCGGGAGGCGAGGCGGCATCGGCTCCTCCGGGTGTGACCTTCGCGAGCGGAGGACGTTGAGACAGACCCGGGCCAGCACGGTGGTCAGCCAGCCGCCAAGGTTCTCGACCTCGGCCGTTTCGGCCTGGCTGAACCGCAGCCAGGCGTCCTGCACCGCATCGTCCGCCTCGGCCACCGAGCCGAGCATCCGGTAGGCGACCGCGCGCAGGCGAGGCCGATGCTCCTCGAACCGCGTCGCCAGCCAGTCGCTCTCGTTCATGGGCGTCACATTCCCGCTTCGCATTGTGTCAACCGTGTGACCCGATACGGGTCATCAATGTGACATGGAGGTTGCCTCATGACGCAGGCTGATGTCGTCGTCCGCGCGCCGTTCTTCGTGCGCCTCATTGATCCAGTGGCGCGGCGATTGCTGGGCGCCGGGTTCCCGATGGGCCCGAACGCGCTGCTCACCGTCCGCGGCCGTCGGAGCGGAGAGCCGCGATCCGCGGGGGTGGCGCTCGTCGAGATCGGGGGGCGGCGCTGGGTGATGGGCGCGTACGGGGCGGTCCACTGGGTCCGCAACCTCCGTGCGGCCGGGGAGGCCGAGCTCCGGGTCCGCGGCCGTCCCGAGCGGGTGCAGGCCCGGGAGCTGACGACCGCCGAGGCCGTGGCCTTCTTCCGCGGGGAGCTGATTCCCGACATCCGCACTCAGTCGCTGCCAATGCGCATCGCGAGCCGGATCTTCGTGGGCGACGTCCTCCGCGACCCCGATGGCGCGGCGGACCGCCATCCCGTCTTCGAGCTGTTCACGGCGTGACCCGGGCCCATGCCCCGGCTGCTCGGCCCCGGCGTTCCGGCTGGCGTGTGCGCCAGGCGTGCACATCGGACATCGGGCGGGTGAAATCGGGGCCCACACGGCCCGAAATGTGCACAGGGCGTGACATCTGGGCAGGAGAGCCGGGGGTTCGGTGTCCGATGCGTTCAATGGGCGCACACCGGCGCCGAGGACCTGCGAGGCGGGGCGGGGGCCGGGGCAGGCCCAGGGGCCCCGGCGGGAACGCTTGACCGCGAGGCGCTAGACTCTGCCGTCTGCCGCGCGGCGCACAGGGCCGCCACGACCAGCGCGAGCAACGGAGAGAGGGCACCCGCATCCCATGACCATGACCGAATCAACACTGCCGGCTGCGCACGACGGCGCGGCTGCGCACGATCGCGCGCCGATCGAGCTCCCCCACCGCACCCGGATGGAGATCCTCGTCGCCGTGCTGCTGGGGATCTTCCTGGCGGCACTCGACCAGACCGTGGTGGGTACCGCGCTGCCCCGCATCGTCACCGACCTGAACGGGAACGACGTCTACACCTGGGCCTTCACCAGCTACCTGCTGACGGCCACGATCTCGGGCCCGATGTACGGGAAGCTGTCCGACATCTATGGCCGGCGGCCGATCTTCATCATTGGCGTCGCGATCTTCCTGTTCGGCTCGATCCTGTCCGGCCTCTCCGGCGCGATGTGGCAGTTCATCGCCTTCCGCGGCCTCCAGGGCCTCGGCGCCGGCGCCCTCTTCCCGGTGGCGCTCTCGATCATCGGCGACATCTTCGCGCCCTCGGAGCGCGGCAAGTACCAGGGCTTCTTCGGGGCGGTGTTCGGGCTCTCAAGCCTCATCGGCCCGGCCATTGGCGGGGTCATCACCGACACCGTGGGCTGGCACTGGGTCTTCTACGTGAACGTGCCGCTCGGGGCCATCAGCCTGTTCGTGATCTGGCGCACCCTGCCACCGCACCACGAGCCGGGTGTGGATCGCAGCATCGACTACCTCGGGGCTGCGGCGCTGATCGCGGGGCTCGTCCCGTTCCTGATCGGCATGACGAACAAGCAGACCGGCGACTGGGCCGATCCGGAGGTCGGCGGGCTGATCGCGATCGGCCTCCTCTTCACCGCGCTCTTCGTATGGATCGAGTCGCGCGCGAAGGAGCCGATCCTGCCGCTCGAGCTCTTCCGGATCCGCGCCTTCACCGCGAGCGTGACTGCCTTCTTCCTGGCGGCGATGGGCTTCTTCGCGGCGGTCGTCTTCCTCCCGCGCTGGTACCAGGTCGTGCAGGGCGCATCGGCGACGGAGTCCGGCTACCAGATCCTGCCGTTGCTGCTGGGCCTCATCGTGTCCGCGATCGGCGCCGGGCAGCTCGTGGCGCGCGTCGGTCGCTACAAGGCGCTCATCGTTGCGGCGCTGGCCACGACCGCGGTGGGGCTCTTCCTCCTCACGAATCTACGGCCGGATACGCCCACGCCGCTGATCTGGCTCTGGATGCTCGTCGCCGGCCTGGGGGTGGGACCCACCTTCGCGGTCTTCACCCTCGTCGTGCAGAACGCGGTGCCGGTCCGGGAGCTGGGCGTGGCCACCTCCAGCCTGACCCTCTTCCAGCAGGTGGGCGGCACGGTGGGGCTCGCGATCGTCGGCTCCGTCTTCGGCTCCGTCTTCCTCGACGAGATGCCCGGGCAGCTCGTGGCGGCGGGCGTCCCGCAGCAGTTCGCCGACCAGTTCTCGTCCGGCGGGTCGCAGGCGCTCAACCAGGTGGGCGGCGTCGGGGACCTGGGCGCCTCGATCCTGGCTGGAGTACCTGAGCAGGCCCGGGCACAGGTCGAGCCGCTCATCCCGGCCATCGTGGACGGCATCCACCAGGCGTTCTCGCTGGCCACCGATTCGACGTTCGTGATCGGGATCATCACTGCGGTCCTCGCGGCGCTCGTGGTGCTGGTGGTCATGCCCGCCGCGCGGATGGGCCACGTGCCGATCCCCGGCGGCAGCCAGCTGGAACTGGAGCCCGTGGCGGTTACCGTCAAGGAGGAGTAGGCGGAACCTGACGCCCGCCTCCGCTGAGGTGTGCGCCAGGCGTGCACATCGGACATCGGGCGACTGAAATCATGGCCTGGGCGGCCGAAATGTGCGCCAGGCGTCACATTCGGGCCGGAAACCCCGCGTTCGGTGTCCGATGCGTTCACTGGGCGCACCCGGGGGTGGTCCACGCCGCTCGACTCGGCGGAGACTAGCCGCCGGGCAGGGACCCCGAGACGAGAATCCCGCCACGGACGACGGCAATCGGCTGGTCGTCGCGCAGGATCACGAGATCGGCTCGCCCGCCGACCTCGAGCGTTGCGCTCGTCGGCGAGGTGGCGTCGACATTCGGAGGCATCGGGATGACCGTCGCCCCGCGCAGGTCAACGAAGTGCGAGTCGCCGCGCGAGATGGCGCGCACCTCCTCGTCGCTGCCAAGCGCCAGCACCGTGTCACCGGCCCAGGCGATGGCCGTCGCCGGCCTGGCGTCGCCACCGGGCAGGACTCGACCGCCGACCAGGAGCGTGTACTCGTGGGTCACCGCGCAAGCGTACGCCCCGGGCGCGATATCCTTGCGCCGCATGGCCGAGCCCTCGAGATCCACCTACACCCGGGGCGAGGCGGCAACTCGCGCGGGCCTGGACGCCCGACTACCTCGATCGCCTCGTCGAGCTGGGCATCCTCACTCCCGATGCCGATGACCGGCTGACGAAGGGCGACATCCGCCGCGCCCAGATGGTCCAGACGCTCGAGCAGGCCGGGATCGGCCTCGAGGGACTGGCCTCCGGCGTCAAGAACGGGTACCTCTCGCTCGGCTTCATGGATTCGCCGATGTACGAGCGCTTTGCGACCCTCTCCGACGAGACGTTCGCGCAGCTCAGCGAGCGGACCGCCCTGCCGGTGGAGCTCCTCATGGTCATCCGGGAGGCGACCGGCGGAGCCATGCCGGTGCCCGGCGACCGCGTTCGGGAGGACGAGTTCGCGGTCGTGCCACTCATCGCCACGCAGGTGGCGATGGGCTTCACGCCGCGCGCCATCGAACGTGGTTTGCGGGTCATCGGCGAGAGCCTGCGGCGGAGCGCGGAGACCGAATCGGACGCGTGGAATACCGAGCTCATGGAGCCGATCCTGGCCAGGGGCGGCAAGCCCGCCGACCTCACCGAGATCTCCATTTCCGAGAAGAGCCTGGCCATGGACCGTGCGTCGGACGAGGCTCTGCTCGCCATCTGGCACGCGCAGCAGGCGCGCTCATGGACCTCGAACATCATCGGCGGCTTCGAGGGGGCCCTGACCGGAGCCGGTCTGCTGAGCAAGCCGCAACATCCGCCCGCGATCTGCTTCCTGGACATCACCGGCTACACCCGCCTCACCGGGGAGCACGGCGACGAGGCTGCCGCCAGCCTCGCCGAGGGGCTCGCCAGGCTCGTCCATCGCAGCTCGCTCGAGCGCGGCGGCAGGCCCGTGAAGTGGCTGGGCGACGGGGTGATGGTCTACTTCCGCGACCCCGGGCCCGGTGTGCTGGCAGCCCTCGACATGGTGGACGGCGTGGCATCCGCCGGCCTCCCGCCGGCCCACGTGGGGCTGCATGCCGGACCCGTCCTCTTCCAGGAGGGCGACTACTTCGGGCAGACGGTGAACCTCGCTGCGCGAATCGCGGACTACGCGCGGCCGGGCGAGGTGCTCGTCACCACGGACGTCGTCGAGCTCTCAGCAGGTGCCGGCGCCACGTTCACCGAGGTCGGCCCCGTGGAGCTCAAGGGAATCTCAGAGGTGGTCCAACTCCACGCGGCGCATCGCGGCTGACGCGACCCCTCGGCGAAACGACGGGGACGCTGCGCCGGCTCATCGGGAAGCGGCGCTGGCCCGGCACGGTGAGGGCGGTCTTGTCCTGACGGTCGGGGCTGAGCCTTGCGGGTCTCCGCGCGTGCCTTGAGGTACCTCTCAGCTGGCGGCGCTTATCGTCGCGGGCGTGGTGCCATCAGCGCTAGCTCTCAACCAATGAGAACGAACGCCGGAATGGGGTTGGATGACCGGGCCGCCGGCGGTTACGCGTCACCTCCTGAGAGGTATCGGCCCCGGCTGCAACGCCCCAGCACGTCACGCGCTGAGGGCCTGGTCTGACCGCGGAAAAGGGGTCGCGACCCTCTTTGTCCAAAGTCTTGACAATGTTCTGGCATCCGCGAATACTCAGTCTCTCCTCTTGACAAGGGTGCACCAGCCGTGCCGCAGGCCCAGGCACCATGCATTGCGACCGAGTTGCTGACGACAGGCCGTCCCCGGGTTACCGCCGCCGCACAGCAGGGTGAGGCGCCCATTCGTGGCCGCCTCCCGCGCCGCGCCGGAGCGGCCTGATGGGATTGCGGCGGGAAATCGAGGAGCAGCCGGACGTTGCGGCACGCCTTCTCGACGCTGGTGACGCAGCGGTCCGCGAGCTGGTGACAGCCGTTCGCGGCGGCGAAGCACCGGCCTACGTCCTGATCGCCGCACGAGGCAGCAGCGATCACGCGGCGACGTACGGGCAGTACGCGCTCGGCGCGATCGCCGGCCTGCCGGTGGCCCTCGCCGCACCCTCGCTCGTCACGCGCTACCGGACCCCGACCCGCCTCCGCAGCGCGCTCGTCATTGGCATCAGTCAGTCCGGGCGATCGCCGGACGTGGTCGAGGTGATCGCGGACGCGCGCCGCCAGGGTCAGCTGACGGCGGCGATCACGAACGATCCGAACTCGCCCCTCGCGCAGGCGGCGCAGCACGTGTTGCCGCTGTTCGCCGGTCCCGAGGCCTCGGTGGCGGCCACGAAGACCTTCAGCGCCGAGCTGCTCGCGATTGCCATGCTTGCCGCGACGCTCAGCGACAAGCCGGAGCATCGCGAGGCGCTGGCGCGCGTTCCAGAGGTCATGGCCCGCGCCTTCGAGTTCGAGGCCGACGCGCAGGCCGCCGCCGAGGCGCATCGGTCCATGGAGGAGGCGGTCATCCTGGGCCGTGGCTTCAACCTGGCGACCGCCCTCGAATGGGCACTGAAGCTCAAGGAGCTCGCGTACGTCCGGGCCCAGGGCTACTCGACGGCCGACTTCCAGCATGGGCCGGCCGCGTCCCTGGCACCCGGCGGCCACGTGCTGGCCGTCTCGGCCGGTGGCCCGCTCCGCGACGAGTTGACCGGTGTCCTGGATGGGCTCGCCAACCGGCGCCGTGCCGAGGTGCTGCAGGTCGTGGCCGCCGCGGGACGGCCGGCGCGGAGCGGCATCATCCGCTTCCCCGATCTGCTGCCCGAATGGCTCTCACCACTGGCGGCCATTGGCCCCATTCAGCTCTTCTGCTACCACCTCGCGCAGGCGAAGGGCCTCGACTACGAGACGCCGCGCGGGCTGCGCAAGGTGACGCTCACGCGCTGAGAGGCCGGGCGCGGGGCGTTCGCACGCCCTACGCGGGTCCGGCCAGGACGGTCAGCTCCTCGCGCAGCGAGACGAGGTCGGGATCCGTCCCGGCATGCTCGAGGAGGTCGGGGCGGCGTGCGAATGCGATCCGCAGCGCGCTGCGCGCGTCGTCGAGTTCGCCGGTCAGCGCGTGGTGGCAGGCCACGTTGTAGAGGATGACCCCCGAGTCGCGCGGCGGCAGGTGGTTGCGCAACAGGACCGCCGCGATCTCCCGCGCGTACGCGTCGTAGCGCGCCTCGCCGCCGCCAAGGCGCGCGATGTCGCTGAGGTGCGCCATCGCGTGGTTCACGCCACTCGCCCCCGTCCCCGCAATCTCGTTGCTGCAGTCGCACAGCGCGTCGCTCGTGCTCTCGCCGATCGCGGCGACGAGGGCCGCCACGCTGGCATCCGCCTCGGCCGCGACCTCGTCCCACGTCCAATCCACGCGCTCGGCATGGAGCCGCGCGTTCGCGGGATCGTCCGGGTCGGTGGGCGCCGGATCGCCGGCGGTCAGGCTCGCGTCGTCGGCAGCGGCCGCCTGGAGCCGCCGCGCCTCGATCGCGCGCCACGCCGCGAGGTGGCCCTGGACGTCCTTGGCCGACCATTCGCCAATGCTGGCCGGCGCGGTTCGGGCATCGGCGTCGAGCATGCCGAACAGGTCGCGCTCCGCGGCCCGCGTCGCGGTCAACATGTCGGCGAGGTCAGCGTGGAGTGCCGGCGAATGAGCGGTCGTCATTTGGTGTTGCTGGTGCCGGCGTCAGCTGCCGGGCTCAACCTCGAAAAGCGTGTGCGCCTCGAGGCCGTGGGCCTCGCGGTGAACTCGAGTTGCGGTCTCCTTATCGGGCGCATCCACGAGGCAGAAGACCTTCCCGTCGGCCTCGTCGACCCAGTAGGACTTGTAGTTGACGCCGTACTGCCCCTGAACGCGGAGATCAGCTTCGTGGGCGCCGGCGACGTCCGCCGCCTTCACGCCGGGAATGTCGTGCATGTCCATGTAGGTGGGCAAAGGGAATTCCTCCTAATCGCCGCTCGCCGCCATGTTCATCGTCGCACATCGCTCCCCGCGCCACCAGCGGCAGTGCTGCGTCTCGGCGACTGCGCCAGGCGTCGACGGCGCGGTGGCCGGTCGGTGAGCTGTTCCACCACGGCGAAGCAACCGAGCGGGATCCCCATCCGCAGGGCGGCGTCCAGCCAGCTGGCGAGGTAGGCGCCCATCCGCTGCCCGCCACCGGCGCGCGACACGATGAATCGCAGCTGTCGCCCGCGCCAGGCGATGATGTCCCACGGCGCGACGTGACCGGCCTGGCGGCTCACCTGGTCGACGATGGAGACCGCGAGCGCCGGAGGCTCCACCTCGTCGCCGATGTCCCGCCAATAGGCCGCCGTTCCCCATCGCTTGTGCCAGGCTGCCCCCCAGCCGGCACGTTCGAGCAGCCGCACGACGATCAGCTCCGGGTACAGGGCAATGCCATCCAGCTCGCACGCCAGCTTGTTCGGCACGCTGTTGAACCCGGTGGGCAGCTCCCCGCGCCACAGCGCTTCACGGCGCACGTACTCGGGAACGCTCACCTCGCGCCCGGTTGACGGCAGCACGCCGGTCACCTGGCCAACCTCCAAGGCGCCGAGCGCGCTCGCCAGGCTGGCTGTTCGGCGTGACGGGCGGGGTGTTGGGCTGGGCGCCATCGCGGCGCCGCTCACCGCTTGCGCTTGGCGCCAGATTCCGTCGGCGCGGCAGTGGCCAGGTGGTCGATCGCCTTCCGGGCCAGGAAGACGGAACGGAACGACTCCGCGGACGCCGTCGAATCGGGCGCCCGATACTGCCAGCCGTTCACCGCGGGAACGTAGAAGATCTCGAATCCGTTGTGCGTCTCGGTGGTCCGATCTCGAGGGCTGGCGGGCTGGATCCGCCGGCGGCGCGCGGCGGTGGTCGCCGCGCGGCATCGGGCGCACTTGTACGTCGAGAGTCCGTGCGGACAGGTTCGACACGACGCGCATTGGTCGGTGGGGAAGGCGTGGATACAGAGCGTGATCATGCGGCGGGCTTCCTCTCGGGGACTCAAGGGTACTCCTTCCGGCCCGAACCGTGTATGATGACGATTCCGAAAACGTGTTCGATTGGCGCTCCGGTCTGCGCCGCGGGTTCTCACCCGCCCCGATCCCGATCCACCCCCGAGCCCTGACCGGGCCCCGCACTGTGCGGGAGGGCCACGTCAGGAGTTCACTCCCTTGTCCTTCTCCGAACTCGGGCTTGCGCCCGAACTGCTCCGCGCCGTCTCGGCGCAGGGCTACACCCAACCCACCCCCGTCCAGCGTGAATCGATTCCGCTGGTGCTCGCCGGCCGCGACCTGCTGGCCGGCGCCCAGACCGGGACCGGCAAGACGGCCGCCTTCGTGCTGCCCCTGCTCCAGCGGCTGTCCGCCGGTGATCGACACCTCGTCGACCGCGCCCGACGCCCAATCCGGGCCCTGATCCTGGCCCCCACCCGGGAGCTGGCGATCCAGGTCGAGGAGAGCGTCCGCGTCTACGGCTCGAACAGCCGCCGCTCGACGACGATCTACGGTGGCGTCGGTTTCCCCGGCCAGGTCGCCGCGCTGCGCCGCGGTCCCGAGATCGTGGTCGCCACCCCGGGCCGCCTCCTCGATCACTCGCGGCAGGGCACCATCGACCTGCGGCGGGTCGAGATCCTCGTGCTCGACGAGGCGGACCGGATGCTCGACATGGGCTTCATCCGCGACATCCGCGCGATCCTGGCCCTTCTGCCGAATCGGCGTCAGAACCTCCTCTTCTCGGCGACCTTCTCGAAGGAGATCCGGGCCCTGGCCGAGGGGATGCTCGACCGGCCGGCATCGGTCCAGGTCACCCCGCGCAACACGCCGACCGATCTCGTTCGACAGGTCGTCCACCCGGTCGACCGCTCCCGGAAGCGGGAGCTCCTCTCCCACCTCGTGCGGACCCGCGCCATCGACCAGGCGCTCGTCTTCACGCGCACGAAGCACGGCGCGAACAAGCTCGCCCAGCAGCTGTGGACCGATGGGATCGCCACCGCCGCGATCCACGGCAACAAGTCCCAGCCGCAGCGGGTGCGGGCGCTCAACGACTTCAAGGCGGGACGCGTGACGCTGCTCATCGCCACCGAGGTGGCGGCCCGCGGGCTCGACATCGAGCAGCTGCCGCACGTCGTGAACTACGAGCTGCCCATGGTCGCTTCCGATTACGTCCATCGCATCGGCCGCACCGGGCGGGCGGGCGTGGAGGGGGATGCCGTTTCGCTCGTCTGTGTCGACGAGGGACCGATGCTGCGCGAGATCGAGCGGATGCTCGGCGCACCAATCCCCTCGGCGGTCGTCCCCGGCTTCGAGCCGGACCGTTCGATCCGCGCAGAGCCAATCCGTCTCCGCTCGCAGGGCGGTGGCCCGGGCCGCGGGCCACGCCGCCAGAACGCTCGGCGGGCGACCGCCGGCGCTCGACCACGTCGCTTCGAACGTCGTTCCGGCCGGGCCGCCGGGTCTTCGATCGGCAACGGCTCCGGCCGCTGGATGAGCCTGCCCGGGGAGCGCAACGGGCGCTAGGCGCTCTCGGCGCTAGGCGCCCTCGGCGCCAGGCGCGCTCTCCGCGCTAGGCGCCCTCGGCGCCGTTCTCGCCAAGGACGCTCGCCAGCAGGTTCTTCGCTTCCGTGCGATCAGGAGGCTCCAGCTCGTCGGCGCCGTCCACCAGCCGCTGCGCCTCTATGCGGATCGGCTCGTGCGACTCCGTGGGAACGGCCGCGTGGATCATCGCCAGCGACACGGCCAGGTGGCGGACGACGACCGGCGTCGTCGCCCCGTAGTGGCGAATCTGCTCGAACGCCTGGCGGAGCAGTGCGCCGAACGACGGGAAGCGCAGCGTGAGCCGCGGCGCCCCATGCTCGTCGGCAAGGACGTTGGGCAGCTCCGGCCGCCGGCCGACCGCCACCAGGACCTGCGTGAGCCGGTCGATGCACTGGGTTGCCGTGGTTGGGTCGTTGATTCCCGGCGAGAGGGCCTTGACGGCCACGTCCACGAGCTGCTGGACGCCGAAGCCGATGTCCTGCCGCATCGACCGTTCCCCACCGATCGCCACCCTGTCGAGGAGCCAGTCCCCGAGCTCCTCGTGTGTCGCCTCGTCAGATACCTGGACCCGAAAGAGCGGCGCGCCCTCCTGCACCCAGCCGCCCGGAGGAACGAGGACCGCGACCTCCAGATCGTGCGCCTCGGCAACCCGGAGCAGGCCACCCAGGTCAAGGTACTGGAGGTACCCGCTGCGGCGGGCCGCCACGGCGCGACCGCCAGGTCGCTGCGCTTCGGCGGGGGGTACCGCAAGGTGCGGCTTGAACTCCTCCACGAGGTCGTCAATCGTGGCCAGCGTCTCGCTCGTTACCGACGCGATGATCGAGCCCACCTGGATGCCGACACTGATGTGATGAATGAAATAGATGAGCATCACGAGCGATGTGAGGGCGAGGAGCAGGGCGCCGGTCACGGCCAGACCGGGCACGAACGCCCCCTGGCCGCTCGGATCGGCGGAGTGAATCGTCCGCAGGATGAGAAGCGCGTAGGCGATCGTGGCCATGAAGATGGCGAGCGTCACCTGCGTGGGGCGATCCCGCATGAAGTTGCGGAGGACGCGCGGGGAGAACTGGGTGCTCGTCAGCTGCAACGCAACCACGGTGACCGAGAAGACGACGCCCGCGACGGTGACCACCGATCCGGCGATCGCCTCGAGCATGCCGCGAGCGCCGTCGGGGCCACCGCCGAAGATGAGCGGCAGATGCACCTGGGCCACGACCAGCCAGCTGGAGAGGCCCAGCATGACCGCGGCCGCGACCACCGCAAGGACGAGCCCAACGATCGGGACGAACCAGAGGCTGGCGCGCAGGCGATCGGCCAGCTGGCGGATGGCCATGGGCTAGATCGCGCGCACCCGGTTGTTCCGTGGATTGTGCTCCAGCTCAACGAGGCCGAGCGCCTCGAGAAGTGGCGGGAGGTACATGCCGAACCGGCCGCGATAGCCCTTCCGCAACCCGTACCAGCCACCCACCGGGTTGTCGGCGGCGCGCCCGAAGGCCTCCACCGTCCCGGGCGTGGCCGCCTTCTGCTCGTCCGCGGCGCCGAGCGCGACCCAGTCGCCCTGGGCCTTCAGCCATGCGTGCAGGTCGTCGATCGCCCGAGCGTCATATGTGAGTCGGGTGGAACCGACCTGGCAGACGAGCTGCGGCGGGTCCGCCGCGTCGTCGCGGTACATCGTGTAGGCGCTCGTTCCTGGCGCCGTCGTGAGCTGCCAGGGATCGTCGTGAGTCCCAACGCCGGTCATCCAAAGTCCCTCGATAGTGGCGGGCGCTCACTGTACGGCGCCTGGCAACAACACGCGAGCGTAGACCCAGATTCCGCGAGGTACCCCACGACCAGGCGCACTGGATCGCAGAACCCGCTGTCCCCGCACTCACCGAGCCGATGCCGCCGCCGGAGGCGCAGCGACCGGCGTGATCTCGGCCTTCGCCCCGAAGCAAACCATCCGGTCAGATCGTGTCGGGCGATGTGTCCAGGAGCGTCCCTGGGTCAGGGACGAGGCGCAGGCATGTACCCTCGCCACCAGCGATGCGGCTCGAACCCCCGTCCGAAGAAGCGCGATCCCCAACGTGGCTTGGTCACCACGTTGTCGGTCCCCATGTCGACGACGGGATCGTAGTTCCCGATGACGTGGTTGCCGGTCGTCCCGGTGTCGAGGTAGACATCCGCCGTCGCCGGCTCGAAGCCGGATAGGTCGTTCGCGAGCATGAGGTTGTGCGAGGGGGCGGAGCTGGGGTCGTAGAAGTCCGCGAGGAGGTCGATCCCAAGGTCGGCGGTGCCGGAGATGCGGTTCCCGATGACGAGGCCACGCGACACGGCGCCGACGACGGTGACACCCCCGTAGTACGAGCCCTCCATCGCCACCTTGTTGTTCGCGACCAGCCAATGTTGCGGGCCGCTCTCGGGATCCAATCCCCAGATCAGGATCCCGTCAGCGTAGGGATCAGAGGCATGCACGCGGTTCCCGGAGATCGTAAACCGCCCACTCGACGCGGCGTCCAGGTCGATGCCGTCGCCGACGGAGTACGGCGTCGTTCCCGGCCCCGGGGTGATGTCGTTGCCGGTGACGGTGACGTTCCCGCCGATGTTCTCCAGAAAGATGCCGCCATCCTCGGCGGCATGGATCTCGTTGGCGCGGACAACCACGTTGGCATGCACGACCGAGTCGAAGACGATTGCATCGGACAGGACAGCAGTCAGGTCTCCGAACACGTTGTTCGCGACGACGATGTTCCCGGTGATCTCATCGGGTCCGTTGTTCCCCAGGAACTTGACACCACGGCCCTCGGTGATGTCGTCATAGGGAGGCGGCAGCCCGAGGGACAGCCCGACCACGTTCGTCACCTCGTTGCCGGTGATCGTGGCACCCGACGACGCGATGAAGATCATCGCCGAGCCCAACGGTCCATCGAAGTGGATGCCGGAGACGGTCGTCCTGGTGCGTGCGTCCCCGTAGATCGGGAACACGCCACCGGAGATGGTGGTGCGGGAGTGTGGAGCGGACTCACCCCGAATCACGACATCGTGCTCCAGGAAGACGTGACCCACGTGGGACTCGTTGATATCGGCTGGGCCGAAGTTGAACGCCATGGGCGTCCCGTCGGCGGCGGTAGCCTTGAGGATGACCGAGCCGCCGAGGTCCACGGCGGCCTGGACGTTATCGACGTCGTTCGGGAAAACACCGGTCGGGTAGACCACCTGCGCCGCAGCGTGCGAGCTGGCCGCAACGGGCATCGGCATCGTCAGCGCGGCGGCGGCCGCCAGAGCGATCAGGGCGACGGTTCGACGGCTCAGTCCGCTGCCACGGACCCCGCTCCACCGCGCACTCGAAGCGATCATGGCACCTCCTCGCCTCCGAGCATAACGGACCTATGCAACGGTGGGAGCAACCGTCGGCGACGCGCTCCGCCGCGGCTCTGGCGCTCAGGCGCTCAGGCGCTGAGGGCGGCCTCGCCGGGTCTGTGGCGCGCAGCTGGTCCTCGACCGCGTGGACACTGCGCAGGATCCCGGCTCGCAGCAGGTCGAGCGCTCCCTTCACCTCGGTGGCCGCCGAGCCGATGGAGGTCAGCTTGGCCTTCATTCCCTGCACCGCCGCCAGCTGCTGCCCGATCTCGTCGAGCGCCTCGCAGATGGCCGGCACGTCCACGCCGCCATCCGACTCACGGAGGCTGAGCAGCGCAAGCGCGCGCGCCAGCCGCATCGCCGCCTCGAGGCCAGCGCCGTCATCGGCCTCGGGGTCGAGGACCGCGTAGACATCGGTCCCGACCAGGGCAAAGGGCGCGATGCCGGTCGGCGCAGCCTGGGGCGAGAAGACGACGAGGGCGGCCGACGCCGCGCGGTTGGCCCGCGCATCGGCCAGCTCCGCGGTCATGGCTCGCCGGCTCATCGACCGATCCTTGGCCTCGATCACGACCCGCAGCTCCGTGCCCCGGGTGATGGACGGGTCGATCGTCAGCACGAAGTCGCCCTTCTTGCTGCGGAGCGCCTCCCCGGCCTCGGCCCCGGTGCGCTCGAGGTAGTCGCCGGCACCGTGGGCCAGCGCTGCCAGGCGTTCCTCGAGGACGTCCTCGAAGTCGGTCCCCTTCGCCGTACCGTGAGCGCGCTCCTCGGCACGCGCGCGGTTCGCGGCCTCGAGCGCCGCGATGCGCTCCGAGAGGGAGCGGAACTCGCCGGTCATCTCGTTGCGGAACTGGTGGAGCGGGCTCCCCTCGCGGGTGGGGTCCAGCAGCTGCGCCAGGCGCGAGCCGTCCCCGTCGAAGTAGCGGCCGAGCAGGTCTCGCAGCTGGCCCATGGCCCCTTCCCGCCGGTTCGGGTCGAAGAGCTCCTCCGTCAGGCGCCGGAGCTTGCCCTGATCGCCAAGGAACGCCTCGAGGGTGCGCGGCAGGCGGCCGTCTCCATCGGCGAAGTTCGCGCGCAGGAGCTGCTCGAGGGTGGTGGTGGCCCTGGCCTGGGTCGCCTCCAGGCGCTCGGTCAGGCGTTCGAATTCCTGCTTCACGACATCCGCGCTCATGCTGATGCCGGCGTTGCTGATCGTCAGCAGGCCGATGCGCAGTGCGCGCTCGACGAGCGCCGGTCGCTCACCGGGCTCGTGCTCGGCCACGAACGCTGCGATGGAGGCGTCCGCGAGTTCGAGGCGCTCCACGTGGATGCGATCGCGGGTGACGGTCACGCTGGCAACGGTTGCGCTGCTGTTCATGCAGGGAGTGTCGGGCGGCGTTGTGACACCTCGCGTGTCGCATTCGTGCGGGATGCCCCGGTTGGGCGCGTGACGGTCATTTAGTGACGGTAAAGGCGAAGGGGAGCCTTCTCGCGCGCGGCCCGCACGCCGAATGGTCGCTGGGTGATTGCCACAGCGAAGGAGAGGATGGCTGGACGCCCCTCCTTCGCCGTTATCGTCGCCGGGCGACCGCGCGCGCGGGGTGCGCGGTGGTCGCGGGCGGAGTGCGGCGGGAGGTCACTGCCGTGCGCGTGCTGACCAGGAGCTGCCGCTGAGGCGTTGTGTACGCTGAGGCGTTGTGTACGCTGAGGCGTTGTGTACGCTGAGGCGTGCGTGTGCGCGAGGCGTGCACATCGGAGACCGAGCGGCGTGAATCGGCCCGAATCCGACGCGAATGTGCGCCTGGCGACACATCGACGACCGGATCGGCCCTGTTGTTGGCCGATGCGTTCAGCTGGCGCACAAGGCGCGCAGACTTGCGAGGGGTGACTCGGCTGGCCCGCCGGGGCCCGGGCCGTTGCAATCGGGACCCGGGCCGGAGCCAGCGTGCGCCCCGAGGCGCCTACATGAGGCCGACGACGTGCCCCTCCGGATCGGCGAACAGCGCGATCGTCGTCTGCGGCGCGATCTCGGTGAGCGGCATCAGGACCCGCCCGCCGAGCTCTTCCGCGCGACGGAGGGTCGCTGCCGGATCGTCGGTCGAGACGTAGAAGGTCACGTACCCGGCGCCACCGTCCTGGCTGGGTCCGATGCCGGCGGTGAAGTCGCCGTCGCGGAACATCCCGTAGCCGCCAGGATTGTTCGTGTCGAGCTTCCAGTCGAAGAGGTCCGAGTAGAACTTCTGCAGCGCGCCGCCGTCCTTGCCGACGACCTCGACGTGAATGACCTTGGCTGCCATCTGGGGTCTCCTCTCGCGTGGGGTTGCGTGAAGCGGGGCCGATCGGGAGATCGGTTGCACCCCATCGACGAGCGGAGGGGCGCGAAATCGACAGGTATCGCCGGGTGGCGACGCTCGGACCGTCGCGGCTCGCGGTCGTGGCGGTCATCCAGCGACGGTAACCGCGAAGGAGCGGCGCCTCGCTCGCCGAATGGTCGGCAGGCGACCGTCAGCGCGAAGGAGGCGGCCGATTCGGGCACCTCCTTCGCCTTTGTCGTCATGGGGCGACGGCAGGTGACAGGCGCGCCGATGACCTGGGCTGGGAACCGGGGCGGTCCTCGACCTGGCCGATGGGCCGCCGCTGCCGACCGGCCGCCGCGGCCGCTACTGCCCCGCCCCCGCAGCCCCCGCTGCCCCTCCCGCCGATCCGCCTCTCGCTCGGCGAGGAGCTCCGCGCGGAGGTCCTTGCGCAGGACCTTGCCGATCATCGTCTTCGGCAGCTCATCGCGGATCTCGATCGCCGCCGGCACCTTGTATCGGGACAGGTTCGTGCGGCAGTGCTTCCGAAGCTCGGCCTCGGTGGCCGATGCGCCCGGCTCCAGGACAACGTAGGCGTGCACGACCTCGCCGTGGCGCTCCTCCGGCTCGCCGATGACCGCCGCCTCGCGGACCGCGGGATGCGCGAGCAGTACCTCCTCCACCTCCCGCGGGTAGACGTTGATGCCGCCCACGATGACGATGTCCTTCCTCCGATCGACGATCGTGAAATAGCCGTCTGGCGACATGGTGGCCATGTCCCCGGTTCGCAGCCAGCCTTCGTGGAGGGCGGCGGCGGTCTCATCGGGACGCTCCCAGTAGCCGGCCATCACCTGCGGGCCGCGGACCTCGAGCTCCCCCACCTCCCCGACCTCGAGCGGCTCGCCGCTCGCCGGATGGACAACGCGCGCGTCGGTCGAGGGGAAGGGCAACCCGATCGTGCCGTTGCGCCGCTCCCCGTGGACCGGGTTGCAGTGGGTGACCGGCGACGCCTCGGTGAGCCCGTAGCCCTCGACGACCCGGCCGCCGGTGACCTCCTCGAACGCGTTCTGGACCTCGGGAGCGAGCGGTGCGGCACCGCTGATGCAGGCGTCGATGCTCCGCAGGTCGTGTCGCCGGGCATCGGGATGGGCGGCCAGCGTCTGGTACATGATCGGCGCACCGGGGAAGAGCCGCGGCCGATATCGGGCAATCGCGGAGAGCACCTCGGCCGGGTCGAAGCGCGGCAGGAGGATGAGGGTCGCGCCGGTCAGCATGCCGAAGTTCATGTCCACGGTCAGCCCATAGATATGGAAGAACGGGAGCGCGCAGAGGACGCTGCCCTCCCCGTCCGCCGTCGCGCCCGGATTCCAGTCCGCGACCTGGACCGCGTTGGCCACGAGGTTGCGGTGGGTCAGCATCGCGGCCTTCGGCGTGCCGGTCGTCCCGCCGGTCGGCTGCAGGACCGCCACTTCATCGGGCTTTGCAGATGAGGCGAAGGCGCGCCCGGGCGCCGCGCGGAGGAGCCGAAACAGGTTCGGCGTCTCGGGGGTGTGGGGCTGCGGGTTCCATCGGCCCTCGCGCCGGGCGCGCAGCGGGTAGAGCCAGCGAAGCGGGACCGGCAGCGAGTCCGCGATGCCGGTCACGACCAGGCGGCCTGGAACAGCCTCGCCGCCGGCGGCCACCGCCCGCAGCCGCGGGACGAGGAGGTCCATCGTCACCGAGACCGCGGGGCGCACGTCGGCGAACAGGATCGCGAGCTCGCGCTCCACGTAGAGGGGGTTGGCGGGCACCGCCACCGCGCCGGCGCGAGCGATCCCCATGAACGCGATGACGAAGGCCGGACTGGTGGGCAGGTGGAGGCTGACCCGATCCCCCCGTTGCACGCCGAGGGCGCGCAGGACGTGCGCGAACCGGCTCGCCGCGGCATCCAGCTGGCCGAAGCTGGTCCTGGCGCCGAAGAAGATGAGCGCCGTTCGATCCGGCGTGCGTTCGGCGGTGAGGCGCAGGAGGCCGTCGACCGGGATCTCCGGCACGCGCGACGTGGCCGGGACGCCGTCCTGGTAGTGGGCGAGCCATGGTCGCTGCATCATCCCTCCCCTCAGGCCGGATAGCCGCCGCGCTCGACGACCGTGGCGGCGACCCTTCGGCCGAGAGCGATCGTGTCGGCGGGATTGGCGCGCAGCAGGCGACGGATGCCGGCCACCAGGGTTCGCGCCTCGTCGCCCGACGCCACGCTGGCGGCGAGCGCCTTGGCACGCTGCTCCGCGGCACTCGCTCGCTCCGCGACGAGGAGCCGGGCGAGGTCTCCATGGACCGATGCCGCCGGACCCCCGGCCACGGCGCTCTGCTTCGCCCGCTCGAGCCCACTCTCCATGGCGAACAGGCCGATCGCGAGGTCCGCGAGGCCAGCGAGCAGCTCCTGCTGCTCCTCGAGGTCGGTCCCGTAGCGCTGGACGGCCGCCCCCGCCAGCAGCAGGGTGACGGTGCGGGTGGCGGCCACAGCGGCCTCCTCGGCCGCGAAGGGTCCCGGGAAGGTCGGCAGCTCCCCGCCGAGCAGCGCGTCGGTCGCGCGCTGCGCCGGGCCGAGCAGGTCAAGGCGTCCCTTCATGGCGCGTCGCAGCAGGGTGCCGGGGATGAGGAGCCGGTTGATCTCGCTCGTCCCCTCCCAGATCCGGTGAATCCGCGCGTCGCGGTAGAAGCCGGCGGCCGGGTACTCCTCGATGTAGCCGTAGCCGCCGTGGATCTGGAGCACCTCGTCAACGAGCGCGCCGAGCTCCTCGGAGGCGAGCACCTTGGCGACGCTGCACTCGACCGCGTACTCCTCGAGCGCGGTCCGCACCGCGTCGGGCGAGGTCGCGTCCTCCGCGGCAGCCAGGCTTTCCTCCAGCAGCCCCGCAATCCGATACACGGAAGACTCGACCGCGTACGTGCGGACCGCGAGGTTCGCGAGCTTGGCGCCGATGAGCGGGAACGCGCTGAGCTTGCGCCCGAAAGCCCTGCGCTCCGACGCGTAGCCGGTGGCGACGCCCAGGGCCTGCCGCATTCCGCCCAGGCACGACGCCGCGAGCTTGAAGCGGCCGACGTTCAGGACGTTGAACGCGACCCGATGGCCTTTCCCCGGCTCCCCGAGGAGGTTCCCGGCCGGGACGACGACCCCGTCGAGCGTGAGCGGACAGGTCGAGGCGCCATGGAGGCCCATCTTCTCCTCCTCGCGCCCGATGACGAGGCCCGGCGCGTCGCGCTCGACGAGGAACGCGCTGAACTGCTCGCCATCGATCTTCGCGTAGACGGTGAACAGGTCCGCGAAGGCGGCGTTCGTGATGAACTGCTTGCTCCCGTCCAGGCGCCATGAGCCGTCCGGTTGGCGGGTGGCGCGAGTCCGGATCCCCATCGCGTCCGACCCGGCGCCCGGCTCGGTGAGCGCGTAGGCGCCGACCCGGGTGCCGTCGGCGAGGCCCGGCAGGTAGGCCCGCTTCTGCGCATCGGTCCCGAAGAAGACAGTCGGCAGTGTCCCGATGCCGGTGTGCGCGGCGTAGGTGACGGCGAACGATCCGGCCGCGCAGATCGCCTCGTTCACGACGAGCGAGCTGATCCGGTCGAGCCCCGCCCCGCCGTAGGCCTCGGGCACGTCGATCCCGAGGTACCCGTCACGACCGAGCCGCTCGAGCAGGGCCCGATGCGTGGCGTAGTCCCTGCCCTCGACGAGGTCTCGCTTCGGGAGCACCTCCTTCTCGACGAAGGCGGTCACCGCGTCGCGGATCGCCCGATGCTCCTCGGAGAGGCGCTCCGGGGTGAAGACGCTGTCCGGCACGGCCGGGCCGGTCATGAACGCACCGCCGGCGGCGACGTCGCCCTCCGGCTCGCGGCGAACCTGGGTGGTCATGATGTCTCCCGCACCGGCTGGCGCCCGCCGAGCCACTCGATGACCCCCGCCGCTCCCTGGCCGCCCCCGACGCACATCGTCACCAGGCCGTAGCGCGCGTCGCGTCGCGCGAGCTCGGAGAGGACCTGGACCGTCAGCTTGGCCCCCGTCGCGCCGAGCGGATGCCCGAGCGCGATCGCGCCGCCGTTCACGTTCGTCGTCTCGGGATCCAGGCCGAGCTGCCGGACGACCGCCACGACCTGCGCGGCGAACGCCTCGTTCAGCTCGGTGACGGCGATCTCGTCGAGCGAGAGGTCCGCCTTGCGCAGCGCCTTCGGCACGGCATCGACCGGGCCGATGCCCATGATCGCCGGGTCGACTCCGGCGGTCGCGAAGCTCACGAGCCGGCCGAGCGGCTCGAGCCCGAGCGCCGCGGCCCGCTCGCCGGTCATCACCACCAGCGCCGCAGCCCCGTCGCTCATCTGGCTCGAGTTGCCGGCGGTGACCGTGCCGCCATCGGCGAAGACCGGCTGCAGGCCGGCCATCCTTGCGGAGTCGGCGTCGTGGCGGATCCCCTCGTCCGCGTCGAAGGCCGCATCGCCGTTGACGGGCCGCCCGTCGTCGTCCACCACGGTGTGGTGGGCGGAGACCGGCGCGATCTCGTCTCTGAACCGGCCCTTGCGCTGCGCGGCGGACGCCCGGTGGTGCGAGCGAAGGCCCCACCGGTCCTGGTCGTCGCGGCTCACGTCGAAGCGCTCGGCGACGTTCTCTGCGGTGAGGCCCATCGAGAGGTAGACCTGCGGCCGGGTGTCGGCGAGGCCGGGGTCGGGGGTGAAGTGGTGGCCGATCATCGGCACGAAGCTCATCGACTCCATGCCGCCGGCCACGACGACGTCATGGACCCCCGCCTGCACCGCCTGGGTCGCGAGGGCGAGCGCCTGGAGGCCCGATGCGCAGAAGCGGTTGATCGTCATGGCGCTGGCGCTCACCGGGAGCCCGGCGCCGAGCGCGACCTGGCGGGCGATATTCAGGCCCTGGGCGCCCTCCGGCATGGCGCAGCCGAGGACGAGATCCTCGACCTCGGCCGGATCGAGGCCCGGCGCCCGGGCCAGCGCGGCCCCGATGGCGGCCATCGCCAGTTCCTCGGGCGGGGTCTCGCGCAGCGCGCCGCGCGGCGCCTTGCCGACCGCGGTCCGGGCCGCAGAGACGATGACCGCGTCACGCATCACCCATCACTCCTCAGTTCCTCAATGGCTTGCCGGTCTTCAGCGTGTGCCGGATCCGATCGCGGGTCAGGCGCTCGCCGAGGAGGCGCAGGAACGCCTCGCGCTCGAGGCCCAGGAGATAGTCCTCGCCGAGCTCGGTCCCTTCCGCCACGTCGCCGCCGCTCATGACCCGGGCCAGCTCGAGGACGATCAGGCGGTCGTGCTCGCTCATCCGACGCGCGACGAGCTGGTTGTAGGTCAACGACTCGGCGGCCGCGATCCCGCGCCGGCCAAGCACCCGGATGCGCGTCTCGCCCGGCGGTCGGTAGCCGACCGCCGCCAGCTCGCGCGCGGTGCGCGCGGCATCGGCCCATTGGCGGTCGGGGTCGGCGGTGACCGGATCGCAGTCGCGGAGCAGGAGGTACTCGCGGGCATCCGGCGCGCCCATCGCCACCCGCGCGCTCGCGATCCCGGTGAAGACGTGCTCGAAGAGCGGGAAGAGGTCAGCGTGTGCCCCTGCCGGCACCCGCTCGGCGACCCGTCGCGTCATGGCGGTCGACCCGCCGCCGGCCGGGATGAGGCCGACCCCCACCTCGACGAGCCCGATGTAGGTCTCGGCCAGCGCCTGGGCTCGGTCGGCGGCGAGCACGAACTCGGCACCGCCGCCGAGCGTCCGCCCGCGCGGCGCCACGACGACCGGCACCGGCGCGTGGCGGATCGCCGAGGTCGCCGCCTGAAAGGCGCGAATCGCCCGGTCGAGCTCCCCCCACTCGCCCTCCTCAGCTTCGATCAGCATGAGCGCCAGGTTGGCTCCCGCCGAGAAGTCGGTCGCCTCCGTGCCAATCACCAGCCCGTCGTAGCGTTGGGCGGCGAGATCCACCGCGCGGCTCACGAGAGCGATCGTCTCCGGGCCGATGATGTTCAGCTTCCCGTGGAGCTCCAGGCCCAGGATCCCGTCCGGGAGCTCGATGACCGACGCGGAGTCGTTGTTGGGGAGCTCGGCGGCTCGCGCCCGGGCGGCCGCGACGTCGAGCGAACCGGGGCGCGGCTCGAGTGCCACGAGCTCGCCGCGCGTGAAGCTCCAGCCCGAGCCGTTCGCGTAGTAGGCCGCCGGGAGGGTTCCGTCCGCCTCGCCAAGGAGCGCGGCGCGGCGCTCCGCGAGCGCATCGAGCAGCTGCAGGGGCCCGACCTCCCACCCGAAGCCCCAGCGCATGGCCGCGTCCAGGCTCCACGCATCGTCGGCGATATCGGCGGCCACGCTCGCCGCGTACGCGAGCCCGGCACCGAGCACGCGGCGAAGGAACTCGCCGGCGACGTCCGTCGCGTCGAGCAAGCCGCCGATGCGTCGCGCGACATCCGGCTCGTTGCGGGCCAGGTCCGCCGCCCCGGATGCCACTCTTCGTCTCGGGCGGTACTCGCCGGTCGCGAAGTCGAGGGCCAGGATCTCGCCCGCATCGCGACGGAAGAACCCGGCGCCGCTCTTCTCGCCGAGCGCGCCGCGCTCGAGGAGGGAGCGAAGCAGCTCCGGTACGGCGAACTCCTCGCGCCGCGGGTCCGCGGTGAGCGCGGCGTGGCAGTGATCGGCGACCGTCACCGCCACGTCGATCCCCACGAGATCGAGGGTGCGGAAGGTCGCGCTCTTCGGCCGGCCGATGAGCGGCCCGGTCAGCGCGTCGACCTCGTCGGGCCCGAGCCCCAGCTCCTGCGCCGCACGGAGCGCGACGAGCATGCCGTGGACGCCGAGGCGATTTGCGATGAACGCCGGGGTGTCCCTGGCGACCACGGTTCCCTTGCCGAGGAGGCGCGACCCGAAGTCGGCCATCGTGTCGAGGACGATCGGATCGGTCTCGGGAAGCGGGATCAGCTCGAGCAGGCGGGTGTAGCGCGGCGGATTGAAGAAATGCGTGCCGCAGAAGCGGCGGCGGAACGCATCGGATCGGTTCGCCACCAGCGCGGCGATCGAGAGGCCGGAGGTGTTCGTGGTCACGATCGGGGCCCGCTCGCTGCCGGCCAGCGCATCCTCGACCCGCGCCAGGAGCTCGCGCTTCGGCTCGAGCTGCTCGACGATCGCCTCGACGACCCAGTCCGCGTCGGCCACCGCGACGGCCAGCTCGTCGAGACCACCGGTGGCGACGTTCCGCGCGTCGGTCGACAGGTAGAACGGCGAGGGCCGCAGGACCGCGGCCCGCTTCAGACCGCCGTCGGCGACGCCGCGGTCGAGGTCGAGGAGCCGGACGCGCACCCCGGCCCCGGCCAGCAGCGCGGCGATCTGGGCCCCCATCGTCCCGGCTCCCAGGACGACCGCCCGCGACAGGCGCGGCGTCGGTGTCATACCCGCAACCCGTCGAGGAGGAGGCCGATGAACGCCTCCCCGATCTCGTCCACCGACTGGGCGCCGGCGGGCCGGAACCACTGGGTGAACCAGTTGCAGACCGACAGGATCCCGATGCCGGCCAGCCGCACGTCGGTTTCCCGCAGCTCGCCGGCGGCGATCCCGTCGGAGATCGTCCGGCGCCAGGCGCGCTCGTACGCGTCGCGGCGCTCGATCATCGCGTTGCGCCGATCGGGGCCAAGCGAGCGCAGCTCGATCTGGATCAGGCTCAGCTCGTCGGCGTGATCGGCGGCCACCCGCAGGTGCTCGGCGATCCCGCGTGCCAGGCGCGTCAGGGGCGGGGCATCGCCCGCCAGGAGTGGAACGACCCGATCCTCGAGGCGCCCGATGGCGCGGTCCAGGATCGACCACAGCAGGTCGTCCTTCGAGGCGATGTAGTGGTAGAGGCTGCCGCGGTTCATCCCGAGCGCCTCCGCAAGATCCTGCATGGAGGTGGCGTGGAATCCGCGCTGACGGAACAGGCGGGTGGCGGTCGCCTGCAGTTCGGCTTCTCGGGGACGCGCGGCGAGGCTCATCGGCGCAGGAGCACCTTCGCAATCAAACGAACGTTTGGTGGATAGCGTACTCCGCTGGCACAAGCCGGTCGCGAGCGGGGCGAGCGGCTGGCATGAGCGGTTGACCGGTCGGTTCGTACGGACTCCTCAGCGGTGCATGCCGCGAGCGCTTGGCCACTCCGAGACGTGCTCAGGGCGCGCCCTCGAGGAAGGCGCGAAGCCGCTCGTTGAACGGTTTCCCGCTGCGCTGGACCCGGTGACCAAACCCGGGGATCACCGCCAGCTCGGCGCCCAGGCGCTCGACGAGCACGTCGCACACCGTGTCGTACGGGGGGCTGCTCCGCCCCGAGACGACGAGGATCGGGAAGCCGGCGCTGCGCAGCCGGTCGAACGGGATCTCCGCCTCCGTTGGGTCGCGCTCCGCGAGCGTTGCGCGCACGGCTGCCTCCAGCGGCGGGGGCAGCGGGTTCGGCAGCGCAGGGTTGTCGCCCATTGCCGCGGCGAAGCGCACCAGGAATTCGCGTGGGTCGTGTGCCGAGGTCGCGAACGCCTCGCTGATCCGCCCAATGAGCTCCTCGACCGCCGGATCGCCACGCGCCACCCCGAAGGCGGGCGGCTCGATGACGGTCAGCGAGCGGAGCCGATCTCGCGCGAGGTCGGCGGCCAGGAGGCCGATGACGCCGCCATAGGAGTGGCCGACGAGGTGCGCGCCGGGCTCGATCAGCCCGGCGACCTCGCGGGCCGAGGCCTCGAAGTCGATCCGCTCGAGGGGCGGATTCGGCGGGTACCCCGGAAGATGCGGAACGACCAGGCGGTAGGCGTCCGCCAGCGGGCGCTGTGCCGACCAGGTGCCCCATCCGGGTGCGGCGCTGCCATGGACGAGGACCAACAGCGGGCCCCGCTCGCCAGCTCGCTCGACGTACATGCGCGCGAGTCTAGCCAGCGGCCTCCACGAGCACCTGGACGGGCCGCGCCCCAACGACGCGGCCCGTCGATGAACCGGGTGAGGGGTCAGCCGTTCGGAAGCAGGGGACAGCGGACGTCGCCGGCCTCATTGCGGACGATCGTGATCTCGTCCGCCGCCAGCGCGGTCTGGATGTCCTGGTAGCTGGTGAGCAGCGTCGCCTGGGTCGGGTCCGTCCAGGTCACGACCCACACCTGCCAAAGGCCGCCGTGCGAACCCCTACCCGGCCCGAACCGTGCGACCGAGTACTGATCTTTGACGGGGCTGTTGGCGAACGCATAGAGGGGATCCCTGCCGGATCCCGGTGCAACCGGCGCCGGGACGACGAAGGTCCGATAGGTCTCGCCGTTGGCATAGATGTGGCCAAACGTCTTGGCGCCAACCGGCGCGGCGAAGGCGACGGCGATCGCCAGCGCGGCGAGAACGGCAATGAATGGGCGGCGCATGGGGTGCTCCTCGTGCGGGTGCCTGCGCGGCCGGCTCGTCCGGCCGATCGGCCTCGAGGGTGGCCGGCCCCGATTGCGCCATGACAACTGCCTGATGAACGCGGGGTGAAGCCTGTGACGGGCGTGTGATGCCCGCGTGACGACGGCACCTGCACATCGGGCGCTGCGTATCGGTCCATCCGGCACTTGGAGGCGAACCGCCGAAACGACAGCCTGTCGGGTGGAAGGAGACAACACCATGAAGCGATTCCTAGCGCTGCCCTGCGCGCTGCTCCTGCTGTTGCTGGTCGCCGTGCCCGCTTTGGCGGCGGACCCGGCCGACCTGCCCCATACCGGGCGCGTGCTCTTCGCGGTGGGCGGAGATCTCAATCTCCCCGCCGGCGACCAGGCCGATGCGGTGATCGTGTTCAACGGCACGGCGACCGTCGCCGGCACCGCGAACGTCGTGATCGTCATCGACGGCACCGCGGCGTTGAACGGTGCCGTGGCCGAAGACGTCGTGGTGGTGCGGGGCTCGGTTGAGCTCGGCACCGGCACACGGGTGCTGAACGACGTGCGAACCCTCGACGCCAGCGTCTCGCGCGCGGCGGACGTCGCGGTCGGCGGCAGAGTCGCCGGGCTGGAGGCGGACCTCGCGGGATGGGCCCTGTTCCTGGGGGCCGCCGCGATCCTGCTCTGGATCGGCCTCGGCGTCGCCACCCTGCTCGCGGCGCTGCTGCTTGCGGGATTGGCCGCGAAGCAGGTCCGCGCCGCAGGTGCGCTCATCAGCCACGAGGCTGGAAAGACCATCCTCGCCGGGTTCCTGACGCTGATCGGACCGCCGATCGTGGCGATCGCGCTCATGCTCACGGTGATCGGCATCCCGGCTGGCATCGGCCTGCTGATCGTCATCTGGCCGGCGATCGCCTTCATTGGCTACCTGGTGGCGGCGATCTGGCTGGGGGAGTGGCTGCTGTACCGCTCGGTCGATGAGTCTGAGAAGCCGCGACGTCCGTACAAGGCGGCGGCGGTCGGCGTCGTCGTCGTCACGGTGGCGGGGATCATCCCGCTCGTGACCTTCGTCGTCTCGGTCTTCGGGATGGGGGCGGTGCTGCTCGCAATCTGGCGCACCTTCCGCACCGCGGACGCGCCGGAACCCGCGCTGCGGCAGAGCGCGGCGCCAATGCCCGGTTAGGCGTTCTCCGCGAGAGCCTCACGGACGGCGAGCTGCCGCTCCAGGGGCTCCCGCGGATTCACAGAAGTGATCAGCTGCCGGGCGGCGAATACTCAGGGTGGAGCCGCGACGCCTCGTCGATCTCCTCCGGGGTGATGAGGACGATCACCCGTCCGCTGAAGCCCCCCGCCTGGCTGGCGGTGAGTGACAGGGCGCTCGCTGCCGCGTGGCTCGGCGCATCAAAGAGGACGTAGGCGTCGTCCTTGCCGAAGCCGAAGTAATACGCCTCCAGCGTCCCGCCGACGGACTCGATCGACCTGCGGGCCGCTTCCCTGCGCGCGCTGCCCCCCTTCGCCATCAGGCCCTTGGCACCCACCGCCGAATAGCTGCCGATCAAGAGGTATTTCGCCATTTGGGGACTCCTCCAGCTGCGTGACCTTGACGTTCACGCTACGCTGAACGTCAAGGCACCGGGGCCGGGGTTCGGTCGAACGATAGCTCCCCGGAGCGGACGCGAATGGTACCTGCGGGGGATATCGCCGCCCGCACCAGAGCCCCCAAGATCACCCCATGCATCTCGTTGGGCGACGATTCCGCCCGCAACCGCTCGCGGCTGCCTTCGTGATCCTCCTCATGGCCGGGGCGGCATGGGCAGGGCCCATGGCCTCCCCCGCCGCCGCCTGCGAGGCGTCGCCGCCGTTGACCTTCGCGGACGCGGACCTGGTTCTGACCGGGACGGTCGTGCAGCGCGATGACCCTGGATTCCTGTTCATGGCCGGCCCGAATGACGTGATCACATGGACGATCGACGTCGACAACGTCGAGAAGGGCTCGGTCAGCCGTCAGTTCCTGGTCTCGAGCCGACGCGACGCCGCCTGCGGCGCGGCATTGGCGGTCGGCCACCGCTATCGGCTGATGGCCACGGTCGGCGCGAACGGCCAGGCAACGGTCGGGGCCGGCGACGCGGAGGCGCTTGACACCGTCGGGAGCTCCGGGGCCGCGGCCAGCGGGGGCGCGGCCGTGAGCCTGCCCATGATCCTCGTCTGGATCCTCGCCATCGCCGGCGCCGGTGCCGCGTTCGGAACCTGGCTCACTCGCGTCCCGCCCGAGGAAGAGACCGATCCGGCCACCGGCGAGCATCTCCGCCGCGAGCGCGCTCTCGAGCGTGCGCAGGTGATGTTCGCCCGCGCCATGGAGGCGGTCAGCCGAGCGCAGCGCGCGCGAGGCGGCATCGAGAGCGGCCTGGCCCTCGAGGGCGCCGGCGCGAATGGCGGCACCGGGAATCCCCGCCGCGACTCGGAGCGCGCCGAGCCGGGCGCGGCCCTGGCCGAGCCGGGCGCGGCCCTGGCCGAGCCGGTCGCGGAGCCAGCCGAGACGCCCAAGCCCCGCCGTGCCCGCCAGCGTGCGCGGGGGAAGGCATCGACGACACCGTCCGCGGGTGAGGTGCAGCCCGAGCCGCTGGCTCAGCCGGCTCACAACGCCAAGGCGACGGCGGCCAAGAGGGCATCGGGCTCGGCAAGGTCAGCGGCTCAGAAGCCGAGGTCCCGAAAGGCACGGTCGCGCGCGAGCACGGCATCGACGCGTCCAAAGCCGACCCGTGGCGGGCGGCCCTCGCGGGACGCACCAGAAGGCTGACGCTCCCTACCGTCGGCAGTCGCTGAGCGGCGACAAAAGCGAACGAGCCGCGCTGAACGCTGGGCTCGCACGCCGCTTCGTCGCTCGGCGCATGCCGGGGCGAACGAGCCGGCTGATCTTCGCCGATAGCGTGAACGACCGCGACGCTCGAACGCCTGGCTGCGCCTCGCCACCCGAAATTCAGCCCGTGGCTAGCCCCCGGTGCCCCGCAGCTCGCCGAGGATCTGGTTGCCCTGGCGGCGCAGGTTGGACAGCTCGAGCTGCAGGATGCCGCCATCGGTCGAGGCGCAGCTCGAGGTCACCGAGTTCGCGCCGGATACCGCGACGTCGCCCTGGCAAGTCCAGCCATCGGAGAAGGTCACCGCCAGCCCGCTCGTCTGCTGGCTGAGGACGAGCTGCAGCTGTCCGTCCACGGCGCCGGTGAAGCTCCCATTCACGACCCCGTCGCTGACGAGCGTCCCGGTGATCTCGGCGGTGAACGGTGGGCTCGGCATCGTCGGTGGAGCGGGGGTCGGCGTCGGGGCGGTCGCAGCCAGCCACGCGGCCGAGGCGCCATTCCCGTTGCCGTTGTTCGCGATCTCGTTCCAGCCGGACTGCATCGGGCCCACGAAGCCGAACAGCCCCAGGACGAGCACCGATGCGCCAAGGCCGGCCACCGCCATGTCGCGGGTGTCCTCCGGCAGCGCGCGGACCAGCCGCCAGCCGAGCAGGACGGCGACCAGCCCGATCGTCCCCCCGTATGCGAGGAATCCCCACCACGAGCGGGTATCGCTGCCGGTGCCCAGTCCGTGGACCGCGCCCAGCACGAAGACGGCGAAGCTCAGGTAGTGCAGCCGTCGCCACCAGGCGAAGCCGATCCACTTGCGCACGTACTCCGAGGCCCATACGGCAACCGCCAGGTAGGCGGACACGATCCCCATCGCGATCCACAACGGCCGATAGTGCGCGGCCATCGGGACCAGCACCTCCGCCGGGGTGAAGGCGGTGAACGGGTCCAGCCAGACGGCAAGCGTGTGGACGCCGATGAACGCGAGCGTCAGCAGGGTGATGTAGCGGTGCAGCTCGTTCGTGATGAAGCGCGGCCAGCTCGTGGAGTACGCCTTCAGCGAGAGGAGGATGCCGAGCGCGACCGATCCCGTGGCGAGCACGTAGGCCAGCATGCCGCCAACGCGCGCGACCTCCCAGCTCAGGGTGTGATCGATCGTCATGCGGTCCAGGACCCCACGCGCCACTCGTCGCCGTCATCGGTGAGCAGAAGGGCGGCCAGGCCGTGCCGCTCGCAGAAGTCGGTTCCGGCGGCGAGGCCGGAGACGAGCGCCGCCTTGGCGGCCACCTCCGCCTGGCGGCAGGTGGCGGCCGCCACGCTGGCCTGCATGACGCCGCTGGCGCTCGGCAGCCCGGTACGAGGGTCGAGCAGGTGATGACGCTCGGTGCCGTTCGTCCGCCATCGCCGACGAAGGACCGATGAGGTGGCGAGCGCGCCGGACGGCAGGGTGACCACCCTGTCCCGGCCCGGGCCGAGCTCGATGGCGATCGGCCACGAACGCATGCCGGTCGGCGTCCCGTGCACCGCCATGTCGCCCCCGGCGTTCACCGAGGCAAATGGCAACCCGGCATCGACGAGGAGCCGGAGCGCGGCGTCGACCGCCATCCCCTTGGCGATGCCGCCAAAGTCGAGCCCGGTCCCGGCCGGGATGATGACCGTCGAGCGCATCGGGTCGAGAACGATCGCGCGCCAGGCTCCGGGCTGCCAGGCATCCACCGGCACCCCCGCCCGCCGTTCCGGCAGCTGCGCGTACGTGCGGTCGTAGCCGAGCGCCACCATCCGGTGCCCGAGGAGAGGGTCGAAGAGGCCATCGGTGGCACGCGCCGCGTCGATGGCCGCCGCGAGCATGGCGAACATCGGCTCACTGACCGCCACCGACACGCCGGCGGCTGCGTTCACCCGCGACAGCTCCGATTCGGGCTTGAAGCGGCTGAAGCGCTCATCCCACTCCGCGAAGAGGTTCACGACCAGCTCCGCCGCCTCCGGGCGGTCGGCGGGCATGAGCACCGAGCACTCCGTTCCCATCGAGGTGAACCGGTGCTCGCGAAGGAGGTCAGGATGGACCGCGGCCATCGCGGTCAGGAGCCCCGCGACCTCGCGACCGGCCGCTGCGCGGACCCGCTGCCAAGCGAGCTCCCACCGTTGAAGAAGCCGTTGTTGCCGTTGATCGTCACGACCGGCGCCGTGATCGTCGTCGTCGCGGTGCTCGTGGGCGGCGCGGTGGTGGCCGCCACGGCCCCGGACACGAGCGCCCACATCGCGAGCGCGAGCGCCACCGTGCCGCCGACCGCCAGCGCCTTCAGTCGGCGCAGCCGGTCGTGGAGCGCGATCCGACGTCGGTCGGTCGAGTGTTCGTAGCGGCCAGGCATGTCGCGCATGTTCGCGCCTGATTCTTGGGGCTGCATGGGAGGCCTTACGAACGCGCGGGCGCTCGGGCGCGCGGCGCCGCACGGCGCGGCGCGGCGAGCGCTATCCACGGCCGCGGCAGCATATCCACGGCCGCGACCGCCGGGCGTCGAGCTCCGCGTCCAGCGGCGGTCGTCCAGCCTCGGTGCTCCAGCGGCGGTCGTCCAGCGACGGTAAGAGCGAAGGAAACCTGTCCGGTTCGCTGAATCGTCACCTGGCGACCCCCAGCGCGAAGGGGACCGGTCCGTTGGGCCCTTCCTTCGCCGATAGCGTCGCTGAGCGACCGCGCCGACCATCGCGCTGAGCGACCGCGCCGACCACCGCGCTCAGCAACCCCGCAACGCATCGGCATACATGACAAGTTTTGGCAGGTATGCGCGCTACGCTATCGGCGTAGCCGATAGAACCCCACTCCCCGAACCCCCAGGAGATCCCATGCTTTCCGAGCACCTGCTGCGCAGCATCATCGACGAACGAGAGCGCGAGCTCCACTCGCGCATCCGCATCCATGGCCTCCTCGGTGGCCGACGCCACCCATCGCGACCCCACGCGGGGGCCGGCGATCAGCCTCCAACCCGACATGCGACGGCCGGCGGGCCGGACCGCTAGGACCGGCCCCTGCTCCGGTTCGCTAGGACCGGCCCTTGCCCCGGTTCCGCTCCAGCGCGCCACGGGCCAGCGACACGACCCGCTCGCGTACCTCGGGCGGGTCGATCACCTCCAGGCTCGGCCCCATCCCAACCAGGCGGCCGGCCACCTCGCTCGGCCACGCGATTCGCAGCCGCAGCCGCTCCCAGCCATCGGGGTCCGGGCCGGGCAGGCGCTGCGCGCGCGCGACGGCGTCCCGGCCGACGTATTCCTCAAGGAGGCCGATGCGCTCTGGCGCCACCCGCACCGAGACCTCCTGGCGAGCCACCTCACGCTCATACGCGGCACTCGACTCGGTCCAGTACCCGGCGAGGTCGAAGCCGGGGGGCCGCTCGAAGCGCTCCTCGGTCACCTCAGCCTCGCGGATGCGGGACACGCGATAGGTCCGCAGCCCCTCGTCGACGGATCCGACGAGGTACCAGGTCCCACCCTTGAGGACGAGGCCCATCGGGTCCACGTGGCGTTCGACCTGGGAGTCGCCGCGGTCGTACGCGATCGTGATCCGGCGGCAGCCCCACACGGCATCCGCGACGGTCGCGAGGTGAGGCACGTCGTCGGTGGGCTGGAACCATCCGGCCGGATCGAGGTAGAACCGCTCGACGAGCCGCGAGGCCCTTCCTCGCATCTCGGCTGGCAACGCGGCGAGCACCTTGAGGCGCGCGGCGGTCATCACCGTCCCGAGGCCGAGCTGCGCTGCCGGGCCGGGCAGCCCGGACAGGAAGAGGGCCTCCGCCTCCGACCCGGTCATTCCCGTCAAGCGGGTGCGGTAGCCCTCCACGAGCTGGACGCCGCCGTGCGGGCCGCGCTCCGCGTAGATCGGGATCCCGGCGGCCGACAGCTCGTCCACGTCGCGGTGGACGGTCCGCTCGCTGACCTCGAGTTCGCGGGCGAGCTCGGCGGCCGTCATCCGACCGCGGGTCTGCAGCAGGAGGAGCACGGTGACCAGGCGAGAGGCACGCATCGGCTCATCCAGTGTAGCCCAATTTGTAGCCCTATTCCTGACACGTCCTGTCGAGATCGGCGTCCCGGTGAGCGGGACAGACGGCGCATGCGGGTCACTTCCTGGAAGTCCGGTGAGCGGGACCGGGCATGGGGTCACTTCCTGCGCGAAACGTCCCGGTGAGCGGGACAGACGGCGCATGAGGGTCACTTCCTGCGCGGAACGTCCCGGTGAGCGGGACAGACGGCGCATGAGGGTCACTTCCTGCGCGAAACGTCCCGGTGAGCGGGACAAAACCCGGGTCAGTCCTCGAGGGCGAGCGGCTCGAGCGGCACGTCCCAGTGCGCCTCCAGCAGCTCGAAGCGACGCTGCTCCTCGGCCCGGTAGCGCTCCTGATCGGGGAAGAGGCGCTCGGCGATCTCCGCCTCGGAATGCGCCTCGACCGCGGCCCAGTCGCGGTAGGTGATCGTCACCAGCAGGGTCCAGCCCGCGCTCCCGTCCCCGTGGAAGCGCGGCGCGGCAGCGGTCACCTCGAGCAGCCGTCCGGCCCGCACCTGCTCGGCGAGGATCGGGTAGTGGTTGCGGCGGAACAGCGCGACGAACTCGGCCTGGTACCCCCAGCGCACGCGGTAGTAGTAGTGGATGGTGACCGGTCGCCCGTCCGTCATGACGAGAGGGTAGCTCGGCGCCGCGCCACTGCGCCGAGCAGGAGCATCGCGAGACGCACGACGACGAGAGCGCTCATCTCCTGCTCATCGCGGGCCGGGATCAGCTCGGTGAACGAGGTGCCGACCAGCCGGCAACGGCCCGCGACACCGGTCAGCAGGTCACTCGCCTCGTCGTAGGTCAGGCCGCCGGGAGAGGCGCCGCTCACCGCGGGCAGCACCGTGGGATCGAGGCCGTCGCAATCGAAGGCTATGAAGACCGATGCGTTCTCCGGCAGCCGCTCGAGGAGCCACCCGACCCCCCGCTCGCGAAGCTCGCGGGCGGTGACGAGCAGGTTGCCCCTCGCCCGAGCGTCGGCCACGTCCGAGGTCCGGGCGCTTCCAACGCCGCGCAGCCCGGCCTGCACGATTGCGGCCACGTGCGGCAGCTCGGCGGCGCGACGCATCGGTGAGGAATAGCCCTCGCGGACCCCGTCTACCTCGTGCCGGAAGTCGAGGTGGGCGTCCACCTGCAGGATCGAGATCGGCCCGTGGTCCTCGTAGGCCCGCAGCACCGGGATGCAGATCGAATCGTCACCGCCGAGGACGATCGGCACGGCACCGGCCGCCAGGATGCGACGCACGGCCGCCTCCGCCGCCGTGTGGTTCGTGGCCCCGTCCTCCACGGAGCCGGCGACGTCGCCGGCGTCGACGACCCGGAAGTTCGCGCCCGGCGGCAGCATTGGCCCATCCAGCTCGAAGTCGTGGTTGTCGATGAAGCGAGCCAATCGCGCCGAGCGGGACCGCACCGCGGCCGGTGCCTCCGCACAGCCGGCGGTCAGCCCGGCGTCCGGGTAGGCCATCCCGAAGGGGACGCCCAGGATGACGGCGTCGGCGGCACCGGGCTCGAGGGTGTCGAGCTCGACGGCGGGGAAGCCCAGGAAGGTCATCCGGCGGCCGCCTGGCAGTCGGCACACACGCCGACCACCGTCACGTGGGAGAGGTCGACCGCGAAGCCGCGGTCGCGGTCGAAGGCCCGCACGATAGCCCTCGCCTGCGGGGCGCCGATCTCCCACGAGCCGCCGCACGACGAGCAGTAGAGGTGCCCGTGCGGCGCCTCCGGGCCGACGTGGTATTCCTCGCGACCGTCCGCCCCGTGGCCGTGGCGGACCATGCCCAGCTCCTCGAGCACGTCCAGGGTGCGGTACACGGTGGACGGGATCGTCTGCGCATCTCGGGCGCGACAGCGCTCGACGAGCTCGGCACCGGTGATGTGGCCGTGCGTCCCGGCCAGCACCTGCACCACGGTCCGGCGCTGGGGAGTCCAGCGCAGCCCGCGTTCGCGGAAGCGCTCGCGAACGCGATCCCAGGGCGCGGGCAGCGGAGGGTCGGATGGCATCGCCTGCAGTATAGGAAGGTACCTACTGCAACATATTGCAATAACGACTGCGCGGCCCGTAGAATCCCCGCATGACGCAGCTGCTGGCCCTTGGCGGACTCGGCTTCCTGCTGGGGATGCGCCATGCCACCGATGCCGATCACGTCATTGCGGTTACCACCATTCTGAACCGCAGCCGCCGCTTCATGCATGCGACGGTCATCGGCGCCATCTGGGGCCTCGGCCACACGATCACGGTGCTCGTGGTTGGGATCCTGATCATCGTGTTCAACGTCGTCATCCCGCCGCCGGTGGGGCTCGCCATGGAGTTCGCGGTGGCGATCATGCTGATCCTGCTCGGCGTCCTGAACCTGACCGGGACGATGCGGGCGATCACCGAACGCCTCACGCCACCGGCGCCGATGCACGGCCACGACCACGCCCACATCCACGCCCACGAGGGCGAGGCGGATCCGCACGGACACGAGCACGCCCACCTCCACGGGCACGGCAGCGACCCAGGCCTGCTCGCCACCTTCGGCTGGTTCCAGCTGGCCCGACCCCTGGCTGTCGGGCTCGTGCACGGCCTGGCGGGATCGGCGGCCGTCGCGCTCCTCGTGTTGACCACCATCGAAGAGCCGACCCAGGCCCTCGTGTACCTCGTGATCTTCTGCGCCGGGGTCGCTGCCGGAATGGCGATCCTGACCTCCGTGATCGGGCTGCCATTCCTCGTCTCGCGGGCGAGGTCGGAGCGCATCAACCGGTGGCTGACCGTCGGCTCCGGCGTGCTCTCCCTGGCGTTCGGCCTCTACCTCGGCTACCAGATCGGCATCGTCGACGGGCTCTTCACCGGGCACTTCAACTGGAACCCGTCCTAGCCTGAGCTTCCGCCGCGCTTGCCGGCGGGGCATAGACTTGGGGCTCGGATCACCGCACGCCCAAGACCGATGCAGACTACGCAGGCGCTCGCCGCCTCCCGCGCAGTCCGGACCGATCTCGCAGCGCTCGGCATAGCCGGCCTGGGGATGGGGATGCTGGCGGTGGCCGCGATCTTCATCGGCTACCGGGTGAGCATGCCGTACGACGGCGCCAACGGCGCCTATGTGACGAGCGGCTGGAGCGCCCGCGGGCTCGAGGTGGGAGCGAGCGACAGCACGACGCTGCGACAGGGAGACGTCGTGGTGAGCGTGAACGGCGTCGAGCTCGACGCGTGGCTGCGTGGCTCGACCGCGCGGCCCGCCCTCCACGTCGAGGACACCTTGCACTACGGGGTCCTCCGGGACGGTGAGCTGACCGGCGTCGACGTCCGGCTGGTCGGCTATCCGCTGCTCGGCGTCCTGCTCGCCAACTGGGGCACGCTGCTGTGGCTGGTGCTCATGATCGGCGTCGCCGGCTACCTGTTCGTGCGGCGGCCGCATGAGGCGGCAACTCGCGCGCTGCTGATCCTGAGCGCGGCGATCCTCGGCAGCAGCGTCCCGTGGATGCTCGGCGTGGGACCACCGGACCTCGTGGCGGGCGCCATTGGACCGGCGCTGTACCTCACGAGCTCGTACCTGCTGTTCACCGTCTTCTGGGCGGCGATGCTCCACTTCGCACTCGTCTTTCCGCGGCCCTTCGCTGCCGGGCCACGGCAGCGTTGGCTGGTGACCGCCGCGTACCTGGTCCCGATCGGGTCGCAGGTGGCGTGGGCGTCAGCCTCCCTGCCCGGGTCGGGCAGCCTCGTCGCCTGGGTCGGGGGCTGGAACTCCGGTCAGCTGCTCCTGGTGCCGGCGGTGCTTCTCGGCGTCATGGCGCTCATTGCGCTCCAGTGGCGGCGGTCCGCCGGCGACGAGCGCCTGCGACTGCGCTCGATCATGGCCGCCGGCCTGGCGTCGGCGGGGATCGTGCTCGTGGGCTGGTACCTGCCCGAGTCGCTGACCGGCAGCAGCATCCTGCCCTGGAGCGCGGTGGGCCTGGCCGGCCTGCCATTCCCGCTCGCGATTGCACTCACCGTTCGCCGCGGCGGCCTGTTCGGGATCCGGACCATCCTCCACCGCTCGCTCGTGTACGGCGGGCTGACCGCCGGGATCGTGCTGGCCTACTGGGCGAGCATCGTCCTCCTCAGCGACCTGCTCCCCGGGGAGGGCCTCTACGCACAGAAGCTGCTGGCGGCCGGCGCCGCCGCACTCGTCGCCCTTCCGCTCCGCGACCGCCTCCAGCGCGGGGTGAGCCGCCTGCTGTACGGCGACCGCGACGACCCGTATCGCGCGATCACCCGGCTTGGGGCGCGTCTCGAGGCGTCGCTCGAGCCGGAAGCGGTCCTCCCCATGGTGGCCGAGACGGTCGCCGCGGCATTGCGCCTGCCGTACGCCGCGATCGAGCTGCGACGGAACGGGAGCGCGGTCGTGGCGGCCGCGCACGGCGAACCGAACGGGGAACTGGAACGCGTGCCCCTCACCCACCGGGGCGAGGAGATCGGCTGGCTGGCGCTGGCGCCGCGCGCACCCGACGAGCCGTTCAGCGCCGCCGATCGTGCGCTCCTCGGCGACCTCGCGCGACAGGCCGGTGCGGCCGCGTATGCCGTGCGCCTCACCCAGGACCTGCGCCGCTCACGACAGCAGCTGGTGAGCGCCCGGGAGGAGGAACGCCGCCGGCTGGGCCGGGACCTGCACGACGGCGTGGGGCCCAGCCTGGCCGGCTCGCTGCTGAAGCTCGAGGCGGCGCGCCGTCGACACCCCGCCGAGATGGACGCGCTGCTCGCCGAGCTCGCCACCGAGACTCGGCGGACGATCGACGACGTCCGCCGCCTCGCGTACGAGCTTCGGCCACCGGTGCTCGACCAGCTGGGGCTGGTGGGAGCGTTGCGCCAGGATGCGGATCGGCTCTCGGCAGGTGGCCTGCAGGTCCGTGTCGAGGCTCCCGATCAGATGCCGGAGCTGCCGGCGGCGGTCGAGGTGGCCGCCTATCGCATCGGCTCCGAGGCCCTCGCCAACGCCGCGCGCCACGCGCACGGCAGCCACGCCCGGGCCACGCTGACGGTCACTGACGATGCGTTGTGCCTGGAGGTGTCCGACGACGGGCGCGGCATGACCCCGGTCCGCCACGCGGGGCTGGGCCTCACCTCGATGCGCGAGCGCGCCGAGGAGCTTGGCGGCGAGCTGTCGCTGGGCACCGCCACGGAGGGCGGCGTGCGGGTGGCGGCACGCCTGCCACTGCCCGAGGCCGAGGTCGATGGCTGAGCCGGGCACGGCGGCGCTGCGGGTGCTGATCGTGGAGGACCATCCCGTCTACCGCGACGGACTGCGTGCGATGCTGGGCGCGACGCCGATGGTGGAGCTCATTGGTGAAGCGCAGGATGGCGACGAGGCGGTCCGGCTGTCCGCCGAGCTGGCTCCCGACGTGGTGCTCATGGACATCCAGCTTCCCGGCCGGAATGGCATCGAGGCGACCCGCACGATCCTGGGCACCCGCTCGTCCATCGCGGTCCTGATGCTCACGATGTTTGAGGACGACGAGTCGGTATTCGGCGCCATGCAGGCGGGCGCGCGCGGGTACCTGCTCAAGGATGCCCAGGGCGAGGAACTGCTACGCGCCATCGACACCGTTGCGCACGGCGGCGCCGTCTTCGGTCCCGGAGTTGCACGGCGCATCTCCGCGTTCTTCGCCGCCGGCGATCTCGGCCCGCGAGCGCGGCCCTTCCCCGAGCTCACGGACCGGGAGCGCCAGGTGCTGGACCGCATGGCGCGGGGCGAGAGCAACGCGATCATCGCCGGACGGCTCGGACTCAGCCTGAAGACGGTCCGCAACTACGCTTCGACGATCTTCGACAAGCTGATGGTCGCCAGCCGCTCCGAGGCGATCGTTCGCGCCAGGGAAGCTGGCCTGGGGGCGCCCGGGGAGCAGCGCGCCGGCGCGGGGGGACGACCCCAAGTTCCCGGAGAGCCCGGGACGCGAAGCCCATGACGCCGGGTCGCAGCTGGGCGAGGCTGCGGCTGTGAGGAGCTCCCCTGATCGGCTGGCAACCTTCTCCCGAGTGGCGTTCGTGGCCGCGGCCTGGGCGTTCGTCGGCTGCCTCATCGTCCAGCTCTTCCTCGTTGGGCTCGACGTGTTCGAGGTTATCGGCCCCCATTCGGAGATCCATCGCGCGTGGGCCTACACCTACGGCCCGCTGTCCGTGCTCCTGGTTCTGCTGGCCGGACTCGGGCGACTGCCGCGAAACCGAATGCTGCTCGCGGTCGGGCTGCTCGTCCTGTTCGCCCTCCAGACGTACCTGCCCACCCTCGTGGAGCAGGCGCCGCTGCTCGCCGCCTTCCACTCGGTGAACGCGCTCGCCGTCTTCTGGCTGGCGCTGCACATCGCGCGGCACGCCGCCGACCCGGTCGAGCCCCAGCTGCAGGGAGGCTCGTGAGCGATGCGGACCTCGCGACAGCTGTTTGCCGCGGTCGCGGTGCTCTTCGTGGTCGGAGTCATCGTCCAGGTGTTCCTGGCCGGACTCTTCCTCTTCACGAGCGTGGACCGGGCGTGGCACACGGAGTTCGGCTACTGGCTCGAGCTGCCGCCGCTGCTGGCGCTCATGCTCGTCTGGCCGGCGCATGTCGGGAGGGGGACAGCGTGGCTGACGGTGGCGCTCGCCGTGGACGTCCTGGTCCAGACGACCCTGCCCGAGCTCAAGGACGCCGTCCCGCTCGTGGCCGCCGTGCACCCGGTGAATGCGCTGCTCGTCCTCTGGCTCGGGGTGCAGGTCGCGACGCGCGGCGTCGCGCTGGCGCGAACGCCGGCCCCCGAGCGATCGGAGGCAGCGGCAGCAAGCGTCGCCGACCGGCCCGCCACGCAACGTCCCTGACCCTGGGGCCGCCCCGATGATGAACGGCACGTCCGTCGTCTCCGTCAGCGACCTCGTCAAGGTCTATCCCGGCGGCACCCGCGCGGTGGACGGGCTGAGCTTCGAGCTGGCACCTGGCGAGATGCTCGGCTTCCTGGGACCGAACGGCGCGGGCAAGACGACGACGATCCGCATCCTCGCCACCCTCCTGCAGCCCACGAGCGGGGCGGCCATGGTGGACGGCCTCGAGGTGACCGACCACGCCGCCGAGGTCCGCTGCCGCATCGGGTTCGCGATGCAGTCGGTGGGGCTCGACGACCTCGCGACCGGGCGCGAGCACCTCGAGCTCATGGGTCGCCTGCGCCGCGTCCCCGGAAATGAGCTGCGTCGGCGGGTGGACGAGCTCCTGGAGCTGATGGGGCTGACGGCCGCCGCAGGGAAGCTGGTGGGCCGCTATTCGGGCGGCATGCGTCGGCGCCTCGACCTCGCGATGTCGCTCGTGCATCGGCCCCGGCTGCTCTTCCTGGATGAGCCGACCGAGGGACTCGATCCACAGAGCCGGGTGGCCCTCTGGGAGCAGCTCCGGACGCTGAACGAGGCCGGCACGGCGATGCTGATGACCACCCACTACCTCGAGGAGGCCGATGAGCTGAGCGACCGGGTCTGCATCATCGACGAGGGGCGGCTCGTCGCGGAGGGATCACCGGACGCACTGAAGCGCGAGATCGGAAGCGACGTGATCCGCCTGCGGCTGACCGCGGATGGCCCGATGGAGCTGGCGGCCCAGCAGGCCGCGGCGGACGAGCGGCTCCGGGGCATGCCGAGCGTCGAGCGCACGCAGCCGACCGACGAGGGCCTCGCGGTCTACGTGCGCGGCGCGGCGGCCGCGGTCGTCGAGATCGTTCGCCACCTCGACGGCGGCGAGCTGCGTATCGCGGAGCTGACGATGAGCTCGCCGAGCCTCGACGACGTCTTCCTGCGGGCGACCGGGCGCTCGATCCGCGACGAGGAGCTCCGCGACAGCATGATGCCGTGGGCCGCCAGCCTGCGGAGCGCCGACCAGTGAGGGCCGCAACGGTGCGGGCCGCGCCATGACAGCGCTCGCCTACGAGACGTTCTGGCTGGGGCGGCGGTCGCTGCGCCGCTTCCTCCGCGTTCCGAGCAACGCGATCGGGGTCGTCTTCTACCCGATCATCCAGCTCTTCCTCTTCTCGCAGCTGTTCGCCGGCATCGTCGCGCTCCCCGGGTTCGGCGGCACGGACAGCTATCTCACCTACCTGACGCCGGGGCAGGTCGTGTTCACCCTCTTCATCGCCACCGCGTGGGCCGCGTCCGGGCTGCTCCTCGACATGCACACCGGTTTCCTCGACAAGCTGCGAGTCGCCCCCGTTCGTCGAGGTGCGATCCTGGCCGGGGAGCTCGCGCCGCTCGGCTTCGAGGCGGGCGCCATGGGCGCGATCGTGCTCGTCGTTGCCTGGCTCCTTGGCGCACGGATCGAGACCGGGATCGCGGGGGCCGCGGCGATCATCATCCTCGGCGGCCTCTTCGGCTTCGCCTGGGCCGGGATCAGCTACGCCGCCGCGCTGCTCACGAAGTCGGACCAGGCGGCCGGCACGATCAGCATGCTCTTCTTCCCGCTCGCCTTCACATCGACCGCCTTCGTCCCCGCGGAGATGATGCCCGGCTGGATGCGGGTGCTGAACGACTGGAACCCGGTCAGCTACGTCATCGAGGGGATGCGCTCGCTGATGCTCGGCTGGGAGATCGGCCCGGTGGCGGCGGCGCTGCTGGCGACCGGCCTGCTGGCGATCGTGACGCACGTCCCGGCCGCGTTCGCCTTCCGCCGGCTCGCGGCCTGAGCGAGGGTCGACGGAAGTACCGACCCGGGCATCCAGCACTCCCCCATGCGATTCCAAGGCGGAAGTCGTATCGTGCGGTGGAAACAACGACGCTCATCGAGGCGAGAACCATGCGGATCATCGACGGTCGGTTCATCGACGGGGGCTGGATGGTCGGCCTCGGCATCCTCGGGATGCTCCTCTGGCTGGCGATCATCGTTCTGGCGGTGGTCCTCATCTGGCGCCTGCTGAGCAGCAACAACCGGCAGCAGCAGCCTCCGGCGCCACCGCTGAGCGGCGCGAGCGCCGCCGAGGAGGTGCTCCGCCATCGCTTCGCTTCCGGCGAGATCGACGAAGAGGAGTACCGGCGCCGGCTCTCGATCCTCCGCGGCGGCTAGGCGGCCGGTGAGTCCCCGCGCGGGTCGAGAACCCAGGTCGTCATCGGCCCCTTGCCCTTGATCTCCACGTCGTCGCGCCGATGCCAGGGGTAGTCGGCCGCGCATCGGGCGTGCGTCTCGGGGGTGACCTGGATGCAGCCGGCGATCCCGCTCGACTCCATCCGTGAGGCGGTGTTCACCGTGTCGCCCCACAGGTCATAGCTGAACTTCCGCTGGCCGATGACTCCCGCCACCACCGGGCCGGTGGCGATCCCGGTCCGGATCTGGAGCTGCCGGCCGTCCACCGGCGGATGCCCATCCACGGCGCGGTGCATGGCAAGGGCCATCTCGAGCATGACCCCGGCGTGGTCAGGCCGTTCGTCCGGGACGCCGGCCACCACCATGTAGGCGTCGCCGATCGTCTTGATCTTCTCGAGCCGATGCTCCTCAGCCAGCCGGTCGAAGGCGGTGAACAGGTCGTTGAGGACCTCGACCAGGCGCGCAGGGTCCTGGCCCTCGGCGAACGGCGTGAAGTCGACGACGTCGCTGAACAGCACGGTGACGTCCGGGCAGGCGTCGGCGATATGCTCCTCGCCGGCCTTCAGCCGATTGGCGATCGAGCGCGGCAGGACGTTGAGCAGGAGCGCGTCGGACTGGGCCTTGGCCCTGAGCCGCTCGCGGTCGACGTAGGCGACGGCCAGCGTCGCCAGCAGTGTAGGCCCGATGACGTTGACCACGAGCAGGACCCGGGTGGCGTCGTACGGCATGCTGACCATCGCCCGGGCGGTGGGGTCGAAGAGCGCGGCGCCGATGACGAGGACGACGACAGCGACCAGCGTGGGCCGCGCCGCCCGCGGGCCGAGCAGGAGGACCGAGGCGAGCGGTACGATCAGTGCCCAGGTGATGTTCGAGCCGGAATTGATCGCGCCGCCCAGCGTCACGACCCCGCTGGCGATGATCAGCAGGCCGGCGCCGACCATCGGGTATACGACCGGCTCCATGCGGCGCGTTCGGCGCAGGTAGACGAGCGCGCTGGCCATCAGCGCCGTCTGGATCACGGCGAAGGCAAGGGTCCACGGCCTGCCGACGACGATTCCGACCACGGCATACAGCCCGCCGGCCGCCATGACCGCGACCGCTACCGCCACGACCGTCCGCTTCCGGGCCCGCAGGTCCTCGTCGTCCTCCGGCGCCGTTCCCAGGTCCAGGAAGCGCAGCACCGCCCTCACGCGGCGCACTCTACAGGTAGCGCACCTCGTCCGCCTCGCGGCCCTCGACGGCCCGGGCACAGGTCGGGCAGTACCAGCGCGCCTCGAGCGGCGTGCCGCAGGCCGCGTGACGCATGGGCTCCGCTTCGCGTGAGACGCGTGACCCCCAATCCGCCAGGAGTCGGAGCGCGCCGGCCAGCTCGGCGCCCTCGCCGGTGAGCTCGTAAACGAAGCGCGGCGGTCGCTTCGAATACGGCGTGGAGCGCACGACGTGGTCGGACTCGAGCCGGCGCAGCCGATCGGCCAGGATGTTCGGCGCAATCCCCTGCACCGCCTCGCCCAGCTCCCCGAATCGGCGCGGGCCGGCGAGCAGGGCCTCCACGAGCAGGAGGCTCCATCGGTCCCCGACCCGCTCGAGCGCGGCGGCAAGCGGCGAGTGGGGTGCGGCCATGCGTGGATCGTACGGCATCGGGCTTGACAGGCGTTCCGGCGGTGGTAACTTGCGCATTGCAAGTCACACACTACCAGCAACAGGCAATGGAGGATGGACCCATGGGTCCGATGGATGATCTGGGTGCGGCGATCCGCGGGATCGCCGAGGCGGTCGGTCCCGCCACGGTGGGGATCGGGAATCGCTGGCGCGGCGGCTCGGGAGTCGTCGTCGAGAAGGGGAAGGTGCTGACGAACGCCCACAACCTGCACGGCGACGAGGTGCACGTCTTCTTCGCCGACGGACGGACCGTGGACGGCACCGTCCTCGGGGCCGATGGCGACGGCGACCTGGCGGTCATTGGGGTGGACACTGCCAAGACGAAGCCGATCAGCTGGGGCGACGGCGCATCGCTCGGGATTGGAGCTCCGCTGGTGGCGCTCGGCAACCCGGCCGGGCAGGGGCTGCGGGTCACGTTCGGCTACGTCTCCGGCGTCGGTCGCGCGTTCCGCGGGCCACGCGGCCGGCGCGTCGCGGGCGCGGTCGAGCACACCGCCCCGCTTCTACCCGGATCGAGCGGCGGGCCGATCGTGAACGCCGCTGGTGAGCTGCTCGGGATCAACACGAACCGCCTCGGCTCCGGCTTCTACCAGGCGATCGCCACCGACGCCGGGCTGCGCGAGCGCGTCACCGCCCTTGGCCGCGGCGAGGAGCCGAAGAAGCGACGTCTCGGGATCGGGCTGGCCCCGGCTCACGTCGCGCGCCAGCTGCGCCGGGCAGTGGGCCTCGACGAGCGCGACGGCCTGCTGGTGCGCGACGTCGAGGACGGCTCGCCGGCGGCGAAGGCCGGGATTGCGGAGGGCGACCTGCTGGTGGGCGCCGCCGGACGCGAGGTCACGAGCGCCGACGACCTGTTCGACGCGATGAGCTCGCTGGCGGCCGATGCTTCCCTCGAGGTGCGCCTGGTGCGCGGGATGGAGGAGCGGACGGTTACCATTCCCGCGTGAGCTACGACGACGAAACGATCTGCGAGCACGTCACCGGGCCGCTGACCGTCACCCCGTCCGACGACGGCTGCCACGAGTGCCTGCAGATCGGGAGCACGTGGGTCCATCTCCGAATCTGCACGAGCTGCGGCCACGTAGGCTGCTGCGACCAGTCGCCAAACCGGCACGCCACCGCGCACTTCAGGGAGACGTCGCATCCGGCGATCCAGTCCGTCGAGCCCGGAGAGGACTGGCGCTGGTGCTACGCCGACGAGATCTACGCGGAGGGACCGAGCGGGGCCTGAGCGCCTCCCATCAGCGCCGGCTGTGCGCCAGGCGCCGCTCGGACGTGCGCCAGGTGTGCACATCGGACACCGAAGCCTCGAAATCGGCTCATGCAACGCCCGAATGTGCACCAGGGGCGTCATCTGGGCAGTTCGGAGCCCTCCCGATGGCCGATGCGTGCGCTCGGCGCACACGGAGCGCGCGCCGCGCGGATGTGCGCCAGGTGTGCATATCGGACACCGAAGCCTCGGAATCGGCCCAGGAAAGGCCTCAATGTGCACCGGGGGCGTCATCTGGGCAGCTCTTAGCTCTCCCGATCGCCGATGCGTGCGCTCGGCGCACACGCCAGGGCCGAAGTCGAGGCCGGAGTCAGGGCCGATCCGTGCTCCGGCGCGGGCCGAGGGCCGGGCCCCGTGCGCAGGGCACGGCACGCCGCACGCGCTGAGCGACACGCTGCCGCACACCCGCGACTGCCGGGCAGGAGCGCAGGGCTGATACTGGGCGCGTGAGCGAAGCGCGCGGCTACGACGCGGTGGTGGTCGGCTCCGGCCCGAACGGCCTGGCCGCTGCGATCACCCTTGCCCGCGCCGGACGGAGCGTGCTCGTCCTCGAGGCGAATGCCACGATCGGCGGCGGAGCCCGTTCCGCCGCGCTCACGCTGCCGGGCTTCGTCCACGACGTCTGCTCCGCGGTTCATCCCCTGGGGCGCGCCTCGCGGGCCTTCGCCGCGTGGCCGCTCGGCGATCACGGGGTGGAGTGGATCGAGCCGCCGGTCAGCATTGGGCATCCGCTCGACGACGGCAGCGCGGCGATCATCCGTCGCGACCTCGACGCGACGGCCGACGGGCTGGGCGCGGACGCTGCGATGTATCGGCGGCTCATCGGGCCCGTGGCCCGCGACTGGGAGGTCATCTCCGACGAGCTGCTCGGGCCCTTACGGCCCACCGGCCTCCTCCGGCACCCGGTGGCGCTCACGCGCTTTGGGCTGCGCGCGCTGCTCCCGGTCAGCCTCCTGTGGCGTCGCTTCCGCACGCCGCAGGCCCGCGCCATCATGGCCTCGACCGCGGCGCACGACTTCCTCCAGCTCAACCAGCTGACGACCGGCGCCTACGCGCTCGCGTTCCTGGGAAGCGCCCACGCCGTCGGCTGGCCGATCCCACGCGGTGGCTCGCAGCGGATCACCGACGCGCTGGCCGGCTACCTGCGTTCGCTCGGCGGCGAGATCGAGGCAGAGCGCCCGGTCACCGGCCTCGAGGACCTGCCGCCGCATCGGGCCGTCCTCTTCGACGTCACCCCGCGACAGCTGCTGGCGATTGCCGGCGACCGACTCCACGGTGCGTACGCCTGGCAGCTGCGCCATTTCCGCTACGGCCCGGGCGTCTTCAAGCTCGACCTCGCGATGGACGGACCAATCCCGTGGACGAACCCCGAGCTCACGCAGGCCGGAACCATCCACCTCGGCGGAACCGCGGAGGAGATCGCGACCTCGGAGCGGGCCGTCGCGCGCGGGACCACCTCGCCACGACCGTTCGTGCTCCTCAGCCAGCCGACCCTCTTCGATCCGACGCGCGCGCCCGCGGGCAGGCACGTGGCCTGGGCGTACTGCCACGTCCCGAACGGCTCGCTCGCCGACATGTCGGAGCCGATCCTCGCGCAGGTCGAACGGTTCGCCCCCGGGTTCCGCAAGCGGATCATCGGCCGCTCGGCGATGGGCCCTGGCGCGATCGAGCGGGGCAACGCGAACCACGTCGGGGGCGACATCAACGGCGGGATCCAGGACCTGCGTCAGCTGTGGACGCGCCCGGCGCTGCGCCGGGACCCGTACTCCACTCCCGATCGCAGCATTTTCATCTGCTCGTCGTCGACTCCGCCCGGCGGCGGCGTCCACGGCCTCTGCGGGTGGCACGCAGCGCAGTCGGCGCTGCGGGGCGTGCTGGCCTGACACGGCCCATGCCCCGTGGCACGTCGCCGCCTGATGCGCGGCGGGCCGGTGCAAGCCGGTGGCTACTTCTCACGGACTGAGGCGCAACGTGCGGTGCGGGGGCTTTCCCGCGCGAGCCGGTCTCTACTTCTCAGGGACTGAGGCGCAAGGTGCGCCGGCTGCGCTCCGTTCTGCCATCTGGGCCGATACCACTCGCCAGCCGAGAATTAGGCGGCGGACCGATCCACGGTGCGTCGCGGCATGCGCATTAGCTTCTTAGCTTCGCGTGGTGAGAGGTACGGTGTGCGAGGCGTGGTGGAAGCCTGACACGAGCCGCGGTGTGGCAGACTCCGCCCATGTTCTCGACGGTGCGGGTCGTCGGAACCGGGCGTGCCGGTGGGGCGATCGCGGCGCGGCTCGCGGAGCGTGGCTTGAAGGTCCGCGCCGGCCGCGAGACGAGCGCCGATTCCCAGCTCCTGATCCTCGCCGTCCCGGATGGGGCAATCCCCGAGGTCGCGCGGCGCGTCGAGATCGGGCCCTGGGTGGCCCACGTGAGCGGCGCCACACCCCTCGCCGCGCTGGGCCCCCACGCGCTCCGCTTCTCCGTCCACCCCCTCCAGACCCTCTCGCGCGACCGTGGCCCGGAACAGCTCGACGGCGCGTGGGGTGCGATCACCGCCGAGACCGATGACGCAGCCGCTCGCGCGCGCTGGCTGGCGGAGACGCTCGGGCTGCGCGCGTTTCCCCTCGCGGATGCCGACAAGCCGCTCTACCACGCCGGCGCCGCCATGGCCTCGAACTTCCTCGTGACGCTGTACCGAGCCGCTGCTCGCCTCATGGAGGAGAGCAACGCCCCGCCCGAGGCGCTCGTCCCGCTCATGGAGCGGACGATCGAGAACGGCTTCGCGCTCACCGGTCCGATCGCCCGCGGCGACTGGTCGACGGTCGAAGCGCACCTCCGCGCCCTCGAGGCGCGCGCCCCGGACCTCGTGCCACTCTACCGGGCCCTCGCCGAGGCGACCCGGCCATGAGGCTGGTTCGCACCCTCCCCGATCTCCGGTCGGCCCTGGGGCCGGCCTGGGCCGGGGGCGAGCGGATCGGCCTGGTTCCGACCATGGGCGCCTTTCACGACGGCCACCTGGCGCTCATCCGCGCCGCGCGGGAGGAGACCGAGCTGGTGGTGGTGAGCATCTTCGTCAACCCGGCCCAGTTCGGCCCGTCCGAGGACATTGGCCGCTACCCGCGGGACGAGGCACGCGACGCAGCGCTCGCCGACGTCGAGGGCGTGGACGTCCTGTTCGTGCCACCCCCCGGGGAGATCTACCCGCGCGGCTTCGACACCTGGGTCGAGCCCGGCGAGCTGGCGTCGGTCCTCGAGGGCGCGTTCCGCCCGGGGCACTTCCGCGGGGTCGCGACGGTCTGCACGAAGCTCTTCGGGCTCGTCCGACCCACGCTCGGCTACTTCGGGCGCAAGGACGCGCAGCAGTTGTCGATCATTCGGCGGGTGGTCGAGGACCTGAACCTGCCACTCGAGATCAGGCCGGTCGAGACGGTCCGCGACGACGATGGCCTGGCCCTCTCCTCGCGGAACATCTATCTCTCGCCCGATGAGCGGCGCCACGCCCTCGCGCTGCCGCGAGCCCTGGTCGCGGGCGCGGACGCGCACGTACGGCGGGCCGATCCGGTGGCCGCCGCCCGAGCCGTGCTGGACGCCGAGCCGCAGCTGCAGGTCGACTACGTCGAGGTGGCAGATTTCGACGGGCCGACGCTGGCCGCCGCCATTCGCGTGGGCCCGACACGCCTCATCGACAACGTGGCGCTGGACGCGGCTGGCACAATGGCGCCCTGAAACCCCTAGCACGGATGCGGGCAAGCATGAGCACGGCGCCGACGGAGAAGGTCAGGCTGGGAGACCTGGCCGATCTGAGGGAAAGCGGAACCCCGATCGTGATGGTCACCGCCTACGACCATCCGAGCGCGCGGCTGGCGGACGAGGCCGGAATCGACATCGTCTTCGTGGGCGACTCCGCCGCGAACAACGTCCTGGGCTACCCGGACACGACGCCAATCAGCATGGACGAGATGGTCATGCTGGCGCGTGCCGCTCGCCGCGGGACGAGCCGCGCCTTCTTCCTGGTCGACCTGCCGCTGGGAGCCTTCCAGGTCAACGACGAGGAGGCGGTCCGCAACGCGCTGCGCCTCGTGAAAGAGGCTGGAGCCGAGGGTGTGAAGCTCGAGGGCGCGGGGCCGATGGTCGCCCGCGCTCGCGCGATCGCCAGCGCCGGGATCCCGGTCATGGGCCACATCGGCCTGACCCCGCAGACGGCCACCGCGCTCGGCGGCTTCAAGGCCCAGGGCCGCACCGCGGTGAAGGCCCGCCAGCTCTACACCGATGCGCTGGCGCTCCAGGCGGCCGGCTGCTTCGCGATCGTGCTCGAGGCCGTGCCGGAACCGGTGGCGGCCAGGATCACCGAGGCCCTGCGCATCCCGACGATCGGCATCGGCGCCGGAGCCAGGTGCTCCGGCCAGGTCCTCGTCTGGCATGACCTGCTGGGGATCACCGCCGGCCGCACGCCGCGCTTCGTGAAGCAGTTCGCGGCCATCGGCGAGGAGATCCGGCGCGGCCTGACCACCTTTGCCGCAGAGGTCCGGGCCGGCACCTTCCCGGCCGACGAGCACACGTACCGGATCAGCGACGAGGAGCTCGCCCTCTTCGAGTCGGAGGTTGCGCCCGGCGTCCTCGCCGGGGACGACTGGCTCTAGGCTCGGACGCTCCGCTCGAGCGCGCTCCGCACGACGTCGACCGCCGCGGCGCCGAGCCGCAACAGCCCGTCGAGCCCATCGGGCGGGGGGCCCAGCCCGGTGGCCATGGCGAACGCCACGTCACCGTCCAGCAGGGTATGTGGCGGCGAGATGGCCTGCGCCACTCCGTCGTGCGCGAGCTCCGCGAGCTTCCGGCACGCGGCGCGGTCGAGGGCGGCGTCGGTGGCCAGCACCGCCAGCACCGTGCTCTGACCCGCGGGCGGCGGCGGACCGCCCGCGCCCGAGGGGCCGGCGAGGATCCGCCCGTCACGTCCCACGACGCTGCCGATCGCGTTGTTCACCACCAGGGCGCCGAGCGTGGTGCCGTCGGCCAATCGTTCCGCCGCGGAGCCGACACCGCCCCGGCTCGCGTGCTCGGCCCCGGCCAGCTTGCCGACGGTGGCCCCGGTGCCGGCCCCGACCGCGCCTTCGAGCTGGCTCCCGCCTGCCTCGGCGTCCTCGCAGGCTGCGTTGCCCGCCCCGGGCCCGGGCGCGGCGTCCGCGGACCCGACCCCCAGGTCGAAGATGATCGCGGCCGGCACGATCGGCACCCGGCGCACGCCCGCATCGAATCCGACTCCGCGCTCCGCGAGCCAGCGCATGACCCCGTCCGCCGCGGCCAACCCGAAGGCCGATCCGCCGGCCAGGCAGATGGCGTCGATCCGCTCGACGAGCGCGGTCGGTCGCAGGAGGTCGGTCTCGCGGGTGCCCGGCGCCGATCCCCGCACGTCGACCCCGGCGACCGCCCCGCCCGTCGCGAGGACCACCGTGCAGCCGGTCCGTCCCACCGCGTCGGTCGAGTGGCCGACCCGGATGCCCGGGACCTCCCGGATCGTGAGCGGCGGATCAGCGTTCATCAGTCGAAAACTCGCGTTCGTAGACGAGCTCCAGGCCATCGGTGGAATCCCACTGCTCCCCGACCTGGACGAGGCCGAGCTTCGTGACAAGGTTGAGCGAGCGCTCGTTGTCGGGCGCAACGCTGGCGCGCAGGATGCGAACGCCGTGGACTCGCCGGGCCCACGCCAGCATGGCCGCGACGGCCTCGATCGCGTAGCCGCGTCTGCGGGCCGCGGGCAGCAACGTGTAGCCGATCTCGACCATGCCCCGTTCGTCCGGCGCGCTATGGAAGTTCAGGTAGCCGATCGCCTCATTGCCGTCGGCGAGGATTATCGGGCGGAGGAGCCAGGGGCCATCGACCGGGCGTTGCCCGAGCTGCGCGGCGCGCCGGCGGGCGAGGCCTCGCACGTCGCCGACCCACTCGTCGCTGAGCGAGGCCCCGAGCTCGCGGGCTACCGAAACGCCGTCCCCGCCGGCCAGCCGCTCGAGCTGGTCCCGCGTCAGGATCGGCATCCGCAGCCGCTCTGAGGTGATGACCGCATCCCGCTCCTGCACCAGCCGATGCTAGCGCGACGTCCCGGGCACCGCCTTCGGCTCCGAGAATTCCCGACCGGCCGGGACGCGCATCCGTGGGGAGGGGGACCGCACGAAGTGCAGAATATCGCGCGAAGGAGGAGTGCCAGCCATGCGAACCTCGCCCTACGCGCCGGTGATCCGCGCCATCTACCAGGTCGCCCTGCTGATCTTCGTGGTCACGGTGGTGATCGGCATCCTCAACGGGCTCGACCTCGTGAATTTCAACCGGGATCAGCTGCTCACCCACGTTCACGCCGGCACACTGGGCTGGCTCACGCTCGGCGTCATAGCCACCACTCTGTGGATCTTCTCGGATGACGGCGACGCCCCGGTCAGCCCCGGCGCGACGCGGGCCCTCGGCCTGCTGGCGGTGGCGAGCGTCGCGGCCTACATCGTGGCCTTCTACAGCGGCGTCCTCTTCTGGCGGGCCGTCCTGGCCGTCCCGGTGCTGACGACGATCGTCTGGTTCCTGGGCTGGATCTGGGTGGCGCTGCGGGCAACCCGGATGACCATGGCCCGCCTCGGCATCCTGACGGCGGTGATCATGCTGCTCCTGGGCGGCACGATCGGGACGCTGATCCAGATCCAGCTCGCGACCGACGCCGCGATCTTCCCGACGAACGGCGATCCCATTGGCGCCCACGTGGTGGCCATGGCGTTCAGCTACCTCATCCTGTTCGGGATGGTCGTGGCCGAGTGGCGCCTGAAGGGCGGCGCGGCCGACGTGAGCCGCGGTGGCGTGGCGCAGATCTCGTTCCTCATCGCCGCCGGGCTGGTGACCATGGCCGCGCTGATGTTCGCGCTCGACGCGCTGCTGCCCCTTTCTCTGCTATTCGAGATCCTGGCCGTTGGGTTCTTCGCCCGCCGGCTGGGCGGACCCGTGAGCCGCGTCTCATGGCTGGCGAGCGGCAGCGGGCGCCACTTCGCGGCCAGCGCCGTCTTCATCGGCGTCGACGTCGTCCTCGTCGTCGCCCTCATCGGAACGGTGATCGCCAACCAGGGCGATATCAACGCGACACCGGCCGGGCTCGGGATCGCGTCGGATCACGCGGTCTTCATTGGCGTGATGACGAATGCGCTGGTCGGGAGCATCCTGTTTCTCGGCGAGAGCGTCGGCCACCGTCTCTCGGGGCTCGTCGCAGGCGCGATCTTCTGGGCCGTCAACATCGGCCTGGTGGGCTTCCTGGTCGGCCTCCTGCTCGATACCCGCACCTTTGGCGAGTACCAGGCGGGCGGGACCGCGCAGAACGAGATCGTGAAGCAGATCTTCGCCCCGACCATGGGGATCGGCCTCCTGCTGATGATCGTGGTGCTCTCTGCGTCGCTGTGGGCCCAGGCCGGTTCGAACCGGCCCGTGGAGGACGCCACCGGCTAGCGTATCCTCGTGTGCGTGCCGTCCCGCATACGAGGAGGTGCTTCCGTGGAGGCCGCGCCCACCATCGGCTACCCCGTCAACGTCCGATTCGATCGCGAGCAGGAACTCAACAGGCTGTGGGGGATCCCCTTCTTCGGGATCGCGGCCCGTGCAGTGCTGGCGATCCCGCATTTCATCATCCTCTGGTTCTACGCGATCGTCGTCTTCCTGGTGAGTCTCATCACCTGGTACCCGGTCCTGACCCGAGGCGAATACCCGAGCTGGGGGTACGAGATCATCGGCGGCTACATGCGCTGGACGACCCGCGTCCAGGCCTGGGTCGGACTGATGGCAGCTCCCTATCCACCGTTCAGCGCGCGGCCGGGAAACTATCCGGTCGAGGTCGACCTCCCCGACCGCCAGGAGCTGAACCAGCTGTGGGGCATCCCCCTGTTCGGCATCATGGCCCGCGCCCTCCTTGCCATCCCACACTGGTTCGCGATCTGGCTGCTGAACATCCTGGTCGGGTTCCTGTACCTGATCACCTGGTTCCCGGTCCTCGCCAACGGGCGATTCGCGAGCTGGGGCTATGACCTGGTGGGGGGCGCCATGCGCTGGACGACGCGGGTCAGCGCCTACGTGTTCCTGATGGCCAATCCGTACCCGCCCTTCCGCCTGGAAGAGTAGGCGGCGCGCCTTTTGCTGGAGATCCCTGGCCCGGGCGCCTGCCGCGGCGCGCTAGTCGCGGTGTGCTTGTCGCGGCGCGTCGGTACCTCTCACTGACTGACGATTGTGCGGCGCAAGGGGCCCGCGTTCGGCCAGGGCGCTGCGTACCTCTCATGGAGCGGGAAATATCCGCCCGCGCCCGGGCCTCAGCCGACCGTGGAACGGATACGCCTCGCTGGCCGAGAATTAGGCACGCTGCGGCGCAGCCCCGGAATGACGCGACTCCACTCCGCGGCCGGTTGTGGTAGCCTGCGCGCGGTGCCGCGACAGGCACTGCGCGCGGCAACGACGATCACTCCTCTCTTCGACTTCGGCGAGACAGGTCGCTGGGGCCGACGTGCCGGAGTGATTTCCCTTTTGAGGAGTGCCGACGCACATGGCAACTGGAACCATCAAGAAGCTCATCTCGGATCGCGGGTTCGGTTTCATCACCGCCGAGGACGGCAAGGACTACTTCTTCCATCGGGACGGCGTCGCCGCCTCGCTCGACTTCGACCGCCTGGTCGGGGGCGAGAAGGTGACGTTCGATGTGGAGTCCAGTCCGCGCGGACCACGCGCCACGAACGTCCACGCCGAGTAGGCGACCGCATCCGACTGGCGGCGCCGCGGGATCCGCGGCGCCGCTCTTGCCACCCGCGAGCCACCGACGCGCTCAGCGCTCCGTGCAGCTGAGGCACGGGTCGATGGAGAGCAGGCCCACCGGGACCGCCGCCATCTGCGTCCCGGGCAGCATCCGCACCACGGCCGCCAGGTTCGCGAAGGTGGGCGTCCGCACGCGGACCCGCAGCGGGTGCACACCGCCGTCGGCGACGACGTAGTAGAACAGCTCACCGCGCGGTGCCTCCACACGGCTCGTGGCCTGGCCGGTCAGGTGCTCGGGTACCCGCACCGTGAGCTGCCAAGGCAGCCCGCGGAGCCGATCGAGGCTCTCGCGGCAGAGCCGAATCGCATCCGGCACCTCGCGCCAGCGGACGACCGTCCGCGCCAGCGCATCGCCACCCTCCTCGACGACCGGCTCGAAGTCGAGCTCGTCGAACGCCGCGTACCGCGACGTCCGAACGTCGCTCGCGACGCCCGAGGCACGGACCATCGGCCCAACCAGGCCGAGCCGTTGCGCCTCGTCGCGGCTCACGGGCGCCACGCCCGCCAGTCGTGCGGCGGTCGCCTCGTTGCCGACGACGAGCGGCGCCAGCTCGGCCAGCCCGCGCTCGACGGCATCGAGCCCATCACGAACGGCCGCGGCCATGGACGGGTCAATGTCGCGGCGCACGCCGCCGAGCGCCACGACGCCGAGGATCACGCGATTCCCCGCAGTGAGCGCGAAGAGGTCGAGCACCTGCTCCCGGATGCGCCAGCACGACTGGAAGAGCGCCTCGAACCCGATGGCGTCAGCGGCCAGGCCCAGCCAGAGCAGATGCGAGTGGACTCGCGTCAGCTCGAACCAGAAGGTCCGCAGCAGACGGGCCCGACGCGGGATCTCGACGCCGGCCATCGCCTCAACCGCCTGGGCGTAGGCCACCGCGTGCGCCACCGAGCAGATCCCGCAGATCCGCTCGAGGAGCGGAAGGTCCTCCGCGTAGGTGCGGCGCTCCGACGCCGCCTCGATGCCGCGGTGGACGAAGCCGAGCCCCGGCGTGGCGTCCACCACGACCTCGTCGCGCAGGGTGAGCTCGAGCTGGATCGGCTCTGCGAGCACCGGGTGCTGTGGACCGAAGGGAACGACGGTGGTCCCGATCGCCGGCGGCGGCGAGGTCAGGAGCGCTGAGCCTCCGTTGCCGGAGGCCGACGGCACGAGCCGGGTGAGGGTCGCTCCCGTGTCGGGGACGTGGGTCGTGGTGGCGCGGACCTCGCGGGTTCCCTGCACCGGCACGCAGGCGTCGAGCCGCATTGCGCCGGCGACCTCCAGCGCGTCGGCGCCACCCCTCGTGGCAATCAGCGGATCCAGCGACTCGACGCCGTCGAAGTCGCGGAAGAGCCGCCCGCCGTAGTCGATCGCGAGGTCGGTGATCGGCAGGCCCTGCAGCTCCTTCATCTCATTCTCGACGAGGAATGACCCCGGGTAGATCGCGCCGATGGACGGCACGCTCTCCGCCGGCGCAAGGCGCACCTCGAGGTGGCTGAGCTCGTCGGCGCGCTCGAAGTGGTAAAGGACCCGCCGCCCGTCGGTGCCCACGACCGTCGACGCGGTGATGAGGCGCCAGCCGGCGTCGCGCAGCTCCTGCGCCGCGGCCGGGAGCTCAGCGGCGGCAATCTTGCGCGCGGCGAATGGCGCGCGCGAATGGCGTTCAGTCATGCATCGGCCTCCCATCCGATCTTCCTGGTCGGTTCTCCTCCCGTGGCCGGCTCGTCGCCGCCCGGGGTCAGCGCGTGACGGTCTCGCGGTTCGGCGAGGAGGGGCGCCGCACCGAGGACGGCCCCGAGGATCGCCTCCGGGCGAGGTGGACAGCCGGGAACGTGGGCGTCCACCGGGATGATCTGGTCCACGCCGCCCAGGATGTTCGGCGCGCCGTTGAAGATCCCGCCATAGGCCGCGCAGGCGCCGACCGCTACCACCGCCTTCGGCTCGGCCATCTGCTCGTACGTCTCGCGCAACACCGCCGCGTTCCGCGCATTGGCGGGGCCGGTCACCAGCAGGACGTCCGCCTGCCGCGGGTCGCCGACGTTCACGACGCCAAAGCGCTCGGCGGAGTGCACCGGCGTCAGCGCGTCGAGGATCTCGATGTCACAGCCGTTGCAGCCCCCGCAGTCGAAATGGACGACCCACGGCGAGCGCATCCGCGACCTGCGGACCCACCTGCTCCAGGCCTCGCGCGGGCCGATCATGTGCCGAGCCCTCCGCCGCCCAGCACGGCGAGGAAGAGCGAGACCGCCGCGCCGGCGCCACCGATCGCCCATGCCGCGGCCAGCGCCACCCGCCATGTCGCCCGGGGAGCCGCGTTGTCGATGAGCACGACCGCCGCCCAGGCCAGGGCGATGAGCATAAGGCCGAGCCAGATCGCCGATCCCGCCGCCAGGCCGATGATGACCACCACGAACGCAACCTCGTACCAGTGACCGAGCTCCACGACGGCGAGCCAGCGGCCGGCCATCTCGGTGGTCGATCCCTTCACCAGCTCCTGGTGACCGTGGTGCGAGGTGGCGATGTCCCACGGCGACTTCCGCAGCGCGATCCCCAGCAGGACCCCGCACGGAATCCCGAGCGTGGGCAGCTGAAGGAGCAGGGGGCCGTCGCGGACGATCCCACTCACGAGGGTGGAGCCAGCTGCCTGGGCATAGGCCAGCGTCACGAGGAGGAGGATTGGCTCGCGTGCGACGAGCAGGACGAGCTCACGGGAGGCGCCGAGCTGCGCGTATGGCGACTCCACGCTGGCGGCGGCCAGCACGAACATGACGTGACCCGCACCCAGGAGCAGGACCGCGACGACGAGGTCGCCGCCCATCGCCACGGTGACGAGGGCCGCCGCGCTGAGCCCCATCTGAACCACGGCGAGGCCCGCCATGAGCCGGTCGGCAGGTCGCGCCACCTTGCTCACGAGCTTTGTAAGGTCGTAGAGGGGCTGGAGCAGCGGCGGGCCCGTCCGACGCTGTACGGCCGCATTGGCCTGCCGATCCAGGCCCATCACCAGGCCCACCCCAACGGGGGCGACGAGAGCCAGTCCGGACAGCAGCAGGGGGAGCAGCAGGCCATCCATCACAGAACCCACCCGGTGGCCAGGAGGAGCGCCAACGCGGCGACCGCGCCGATCAGCAGCCACCCGCCGACCGCCACGAACTGCCGCGTGGCGAACGGATCGCCGCCGCCGAGCGCCGCGCCCCAGTAGAAGCCGCCGCTGGTCGCGAGCCGAGCGTCCCCACGCGGTCCGTGGAAGGCCGGGCGCTGCCCGACGCTCACGTTCGTCCCGCCGAGGTACGGCTCAGGATTGATCTGCAGGCGGCGGACGAGCATGGCCGCGACCACCGCAAGCGCCGCGCCCGCCACGACGAGCGGCAGGACGGGGAAGACACCGCCGAGGGCGCGAAGGTCCAGCCCGCCGGCCAGGGGCCCCGCATGCCCGAAGGCACGGACCGCGGCCGGATCGCCGAGCGCCGCGGCGAGGGGGCCGGCGACGAGGAGCCCGGCCACCGTGCCGATCGAGAGCCCGGCCACGGAGAGGCGCACCGATCGTTGTCGCGGCTCGCCGCGCGGCAGGTCCACGGGGCGACGGACGAGCATCCGTGCGACCACGGCCGTCCAGAGCGCCACGTTCGTGGCCGCGCCGACGGCGAGCAGGATGACGACGGGGAGGTCCGCGCTGCCGGCGACGAGCAGCGCCCATTTCGTGGCGGCGATCCCGAACGGTGGCAGGGCCATAGCGGCGGCGGCGAGGATGAACGGGCCGGCGAGCCGGGGCCGCGCCCGCCCGAGACCGACCAGCGACTCGAGATCGCGGGTGCCCGTGGCCTGTTCGGTGGCGCCGATGACCAGGAAGGCAAGGCCCTTGGCGAACGCGTGGAGCAGCAGGAAGACGATCCCCGCGGCCAGCGCGACCGGTGAGCCCATCCCGGCCGCGGCCGCGATCAGCCCAAGGGACGCAACGGTGGAGAGCGCGAGCACCCGCTTGAGGTCACGTTCGCGCAGCGCGAGGAGCGCCGCCATCGCAAAGCTGAAGCCACCGAGGATGGCCACCATCAGACCGAGCGAGCTGCCGGCCAGCAGCGGTGAGAGCCGGAGCAGCAGGTACGAGCCGGCCTTCACCATGGTGCTCGCGTGGAGCAGGGCGGAGACCGGCGCGGCCGCGACCATGGCGCCGAGCAGCCACGGATGGAACGGGGCGAGCGCCGACTTCGTCGCGGCGGCGACCGCCATTCCGGCGACCACGAGGGCCAGGACCCCGCCCTGCGGCCGCGTGAGCAGCTCGCTCATCGTTGCGTTCGAGCCGGCGGTCCATATCGCGGCGGCCAGCGCGGCGCCTCCGAACAGGTTGTAGGCGAGCGCCCGCCGCGCGGCGTCCGTCGCCTCCGGCGTGCGGTCGAACCCGATGAGGAGATAGCTGCACAGCGTGGTGATCTCCCAGCCCACCGCGAGCAGCTGCAGGTCGTCGGCGAGTACCAGCAGGTGCATCGAGGCCAGGAAGACGAGCAACCAGGCGAGGAACTGATTCGTCCGCCGCTCGTCGAGACCGGCGTGATGGAGGTGCTCCGGCTCGTAGCCGAGCGAGTAGACGACGATCAGGCCGCCGACGGTCACCGACACCATGAGGAGCGCGAGGGAGAGGGGGTCGAGGAGCAGCCCGGCGCCGGCCCTCTCCGGCGGCCCGGAAACCAGCTCTCGTGTCGCGGACGGGACGGCGACCGCAGCCTGCAGCACGGCGAGGCCCAGCAGCCCGGCGCTCCGCGCGCGGAGCGCGATGACCACGAAGAGGCCGGAGAGCGCGACGGTGGCGAGCGTCCAGAGCACGGAGGCGATCGCCTGGTGGGGCTCGGCGGCGCCGAGGGGGACGACAGCTCCGGTTGCCCCCTGCGATGCCATCGCTCCGACAGCGCCGACGAGGCCGGCACCCAGGAGCGCAACCGCCGGCAGCGTGATCGCCAGCCGCGCTCCTCCGCGAGCGCGCGGCAGCAGCCACAGCAGGACGGCCCCCAGGACCGGTACGCCCAGCAGCCCGAGGGCGGCCAAGCTCAGGAACGCGTCATTCACCCTCGTGCATCGCCCCCGATCGATTTCGAGGCTACGGCCAGCGTTTCGCTGCCGGGAGTGCCAAACGGTGGACGTCCGGGGGCCCTTTGGACCCCCGGACGATCCCCCCGCCGCGCCTCTATCGCCGTTTCGGGACGTTCGGCTCTATCTGCCTCACGACGCGAGCTGTCCAATTGGACGCGGCGGAGCGAATCGGAGATCGGGTGATGGTCAAACAGTTCGTCATCCAGCTCGAGAACCATCCCGGGGAGCTGGCGCACCTCGCACGGGCGCTCGCCACTCGGGGTATCGACATTCAGCACCTCGCCTGCGTCGGCGCGGGGCCCCTCTCCTGCGCCTTCGTGACCCCGAGCGACGATCAGGCGATGCGCGAGGTGCTGCGGGGCCTCGGGCATGATTTCATCGAGGGGGATGCGGTCGTCGTCCCCGTCCCCGATCGGCCTGGCGGCCTGGCCGATGTCGCCGAGCGGCTGGCCGCCGCGGGGGTGAACGTGCTGGGGACGCTGTGCGTCGGACGACGGCCGGGAGTCGTGGAGATGGCCTTCGCGGTTGACGACGAGGCGAAGGCGGCGGCAGCACTCCGTCTCGAGCACCGGGAGTCGTTGACGGCAGCCCGACAATAGGCCGGATGCCGCCCCTCACCGCCGGCGGCCTGCTCGAGCGGGCCCGTGCCGGCTTGGATCGCATGACGCCGCACCGGACGTGGGAGGCGCTGCAGCGTTCGGAGATCACCCTGGTGGACACCCGCTGTGCCGACGCGCGCGACCGTGACGGCGTGATCCCCGGGTCGGTTCACGCTCCGCTGTCCGTCCTCTTCTGGCGGGCAGACCCGAGCTCCGGCCATGACGACCCGCGGATCAGCCACAGCGCGCGACCGCTCGTCATCCTGTGCGCCGATGGCTACTCCTCGAGCCTGGCGGCGGCCACCCTCCAGGAAATGGGGAGGAGCGACACGACCGACGTGATTGGCGGGTACTCCGCCTGGCGTACGGCCGGGCTTCCGCTGGAGCCGCTGCCGCCGAGAGCGGACTGATCGCTCCTGCAGCGCGTACCCTTCGCGCGATGCGTCGACGACTTCGCCTCATTGGCCTCGTGGTGCTGCTCGTCGTGCTGTTCTTGGTGCTCGCGGCCGGCGCGTACGGCGTACTGACGGTTCGCGCCTCGTTTCCGCAGACGACCGGCACGATCGACCTCGACGGCCTCGACGCCCCGGTCCAGGTGGCGCGCGACGCGTGGGGCATCCCGCAGATCACCGCCGAGACGGCCCATGACCTGTTCATGGCAGAGGGGTTCGTGCACGCCCAGGATCGATTCTGGGAGATGGATTTCCGCCGCCACGTCACCTCCGGCCGCCTGTCGGAGCTGTTTGGCGCGTCGCAGCTGGGCACCGACACCTTCATCCGAACGCTCGGCTGGCGGCGCACCGCCGAGGCCGAGCTGCCACTCCTGTCGCCCGACACGCGCGCCTACCTCCAGGCCTACGCCGACGGGGTGAACGCCTACCTGGGTCAGCACTCCGGCGCCGGCATCAGCCTGGAATACGCGGTCCTCGGACTCCAGACCCCGGGCTACAAGCCGGAGCCCTGGACACCGGCCGACTCGGTCGCCTGGCTGAAGGCGATGGCCTGGGACCTGCGCGGCAACATGGACGACGAGATCGCTCGCGTGCAGCTCGCGACCCGCCTCGACGACGCGCAGCTCAACGACTTCTTCGCGCCATATCCGTACGACCACAGCCCGGTGATCGTCAGCGCGCAGGGAACCGGACCGTCAGCGGCCGCCAGGCCACCGGCATCCGCGGGGGATGGCGAGGTTGCGGGCGTCGCGGCCCGCATGACCGAGATCAGTCGGCTCGTCGAGGGGCTGCCGGCGGCGCTCGGCAGCGGCATCGGGATCGGCTCGAACTCGTTCGCGGTCGCCGGCTCGCGAACGGTGAGCGGCAAGCCGCTCCTCGTCAACGACCCGCACCTCGGGCCGTCGATGCCAGGCATCTGGTACCAGGTCGGCCTGCACTGCGCCAACCTCGGTGACGCCTGCCCCTTCGACGTATCGGGCTTCAGCTTTTCGGGCGTCCCCGGCGTCGTCATCGGCCACAACAACCGGATCGCCTGGGGCTTCACCAACCTCGGGCCCGACGTCAGCGACCTCTACCTCGAGGATGTGCAGGGCGACACCTACCGGGTCGGCGACGAGATGCTGCCGCTCGAGGTCCGCACCGAGACGATCAAGGTCGCCGGGGACGATCCGGTCACGATCCGGATCCGCAGCACGGGCCATGGGCCGCTCCTCTCGGACGTGTGGGACACCCTCGTCAGCGTGGGCGCCGAGGCGCCAGAGCCGGCCGGCAGCCAGCGGCCTGGCACGGCGGCCCCGAACGTCGCGCTGCGCTGGACGGCGCTCGACCCGGGACGCACGATGGATGCCCTCTTCCTCCTCGACGCGGCCCAGAACTTCGACGACTTCCGGACTGCGGCACGCAGCTTCGAGGTGCCGTCCCAGAACATGCTGTACGCCGACGTGGACGGCCATATCGGCTACCAGGCGCCCGGGAAGATCCCGATCCGCGGCGCCGGCGATGGCAACTGGCCGGCCCCCGGCTGGGATCCGGCCTACGACTGGCGCGGCTATATCCCGTTCGACGAGCTGCCCTGGACGCTCGACCCGGCGGCGGGCTACATCGTCACCGCCAACAACGCGGTGATCGGCCCCGACTACCCCTACCACCTGACCGATGACTGGGATCGCGGCCAGCGAGCCGCGAGGCTCGTTGACCTCGTTGCGGCAGCCTCCCCGCTCGACGCGGCCGGGGCGCTGACGATCGACTTCGACCAGCGCAGCCCGCTCGCCGACTTCCTCGTTCCGGCGCTGTTGTCGGTGCCTCTCGACGGTCCCGACGATGGCGCGGCCCGCGACGCGCAGGCACTGCTCGAGGGATGGGACGGCCGGGAGTCGGCGAACTCCGCCGCGGCAGCGGAGTTCAACGCGGTCTGGCGGCACCTCCTGACGCTGACCTTCGGCGACGAGCTGGCCGGGCTGCCACCCGAGGCGCAGCCGAACGGCGGGGATCGGTGGATCGAGCTCGTGCGCCGGCTCGTGGCGGACCCGAGCAATGCGTGGTGGGACGACGTGACGACGCCCGCCGTGCGAGAGGATCGCGACACGATCCTGGCGGACGCGCTTCGTGACGCCGCCGATGAGCTGCGAGGATCGCTGGGCAGCAACCCCGGCTCATGGCAGTGGGGGCGGCTCCACACCCTCGAGCTGCGCAATGCCTCCTTTGGCGAGTCCGGGATCGGGCCCATCGAGTGGCTCTTCAACCGCGGCCCGCTCGAGCTCGGCGGCGGTACCGAGATCGTGGACGCCACATCGTGGTCGGCGGCCGACGGCTACGAGGTCCAGCTGGCGCCCTCGATGCGGATGGTGGTGGACCTCTCCGATCTCGACGCCTCGCGCTGGATCAACCTGACCGGCGCCAGCGGGCACGCTTTCGACGGGCACTACGACGACCAGTCGAAGCTGTGGGCTCGCGGCGAAACGATCGCCTGGCCCTACGGCGCCGATGCGGTCGCCGCCGCGACCAGGGAGGTCCTTACCCTGCAGCCCCGATCCTGAGGTGGGCGCGGATCATCCAGCGCTGCTTCTCGAGGCCGCGGAGGATCTCGATGAACAGGTCCTGGGTGGCCAGGTCCTCGCCGGCGGCCTCGGCCCGCTCGCGGACCCGGGACGCCAGGCCGGTCACGCGCTGATCCATGCCGATCAGGACGTCGCTCGTGACCATCGGGCCCGGCGCGAACGCCTCGAGCAGCGTCGAGCCGTGCACGGTTGCGACGCGCCCATCAGGTGAGACGCCGATCGCCGTGAGGCGCTCGGCAACGTCGTCGTACCAGCCGCGGTACGCGTCGGTGAGCTCGTCGAGGAACTCGTGGACCGGCTTGAAGGCCGGGCCTACCACGTTCCAGTGCGCCTGCTTGGCCTGCAGGCTCAGGTCTATGAGCTCGACGAGCGTCGCCTGCAGGGCGTGCGCCTCGTCGATTGTTTCCACTTCGTAGTCGGGCTGGAGTGCCTGGGTCATTTCTTCCACCTCGCGCGCATGATTGGCTGCCACCACGGTGGCTCGCCAGGCGGGCGGTGAACAGTGCCGGTCGGCCCACAGCCTGGGGGTCGACCGGGATCAGGCGTTGGCGGCAGGCCTCAGCGGAGCGGCGGCGGCGACCATGCCAATCGCCATCCCGAGCGCGAAGATCGGCCAGGCAAAGTCGCGCGGCGTGCCGCCGTCGAGCACGAGGCCGGCGTTCAGCAGGAAGCTCACGACCACGACCAACCCGCCGAGCAGCAACACTCCCAGGCGCCGGCGCGTGAGGTGCACGACGATCCCGGCCCGCAGGCGCGCCGCATAGGCCAATCCAAAGCCGACGAGCCCGACGCTGACGGTGATCGGCGCCCATACCGGCCCGGCCCAGGGCGCGGGCAGGAGGAACAGCAGGTCCCACGTCTCGAGGCTGGTTGGCCACCCGGAGAAGACCCACAGCCACGCGTAGTAGCCGATGTCCCAGATCCCGAAGACGGCCGCGGCCCAGGCCAGGCGCTCGAGCGGGCTGCGGCCGGCGATCCAGGCCACGCCGCCGATCATCAGCATCGTCGCCGCCTCCCGCCCGACCTCGATCCAGCCGAGGTTGCCGGCCGAGACGAAGCTCACCGGGAAGACGTCGCCCGTCGTCAGGCCCAGCGCGGCGCGGAGGTAGACGACCACGGCCGACTCGAGGTACGCCATCGCAATGGCGTAGGTCGCCATGGCAACGGCTAACGGGCGGATGCTTGACGAGGCCACGGCAGCAGGATACGGGAGCGCCGCAGTGCGCTGCGAGATGCGTCGTCTGATCGGATCCACGCCAGGCTGTGCGCCAGGTGTGCACATCGGCGATCGAGAACTCGAAATCAGGGCCCCGAGGGCCGCAGCGTGCACGAGCGTGACATTCCGGCCGGGAACAGAGCCTTCGGTGTCCGATGCGTTCACGCGGCGCACACCTGGGCGCGTGGCCCGGCGCGTCGCGCCGAGGCTAGGACTCGGTGTAGTAGACGCCGTCCAGGGCTCCCCAGGCAGCCGCGCTGAACACCGCGCACGCCGTCTTCGCTCGCGCGAACTCGGCGTCGGAGAGGCGATCGATGCGGTCGGCCAGCATTGCGGGCTCGTCGGTCTCCTCGGCGTGGACGCTGGAAATAGGTCTGGGCGGTATCGTCGACCATTCCCGCGTAGTGCTCGCGGAGACCGGCCAGCTTGCTCTGCGCGGTGGCCGGCTGCTGGACCTCGAAGCTGTACAGCGCTCCGAGCGTCTCGGGGATCTCCGCGAAGGCCTGCTCTCCCACCGCCAGCAGCGTGCGGCTCTGGGGGCGCTCCATGCTCGCGGCGGCCCGCGGTCCGAGCGCGGCGCGGAAATGTGACCAGAGCTCATCGTGCTCGCGCTCTTCGGCGGCGTAGGCGGACTCGCCGATCCGCTCCCACCCACGGTCGATGACGGCGATGAATGGCGCCCATTCGGCCGCGTATTCCGCGAGCTGTTCAACCGAAAGCGTGCCGGCCCGCCAGTCGCGGTAGAAGGGATGCGCGTTGAGATCGAACTGACGCACGATGGCGTCCAGCTGTGCGATGCGTTCGGTCACCGTCTCTCCTCCTGCTCCCCCGCTGAACTGGTTGAGCATGCCACAGTCCCCGATCTCCTAGTCGGAGGATGCGGCGATCTCGTAGAGGCGCCAGTCGCCGGGCACGCCCTTGAGGCTGGTGACGCCGTGCTCCGCGAAGCCGATCCCCGAGCCGGCGGTCAGGTCACGCACGATGGCCGAGACGAGGATCTGCCCCGCCCCCGCCTGCGCAGCGATCCGCGCGCCGATGTGGACCGCAATGCCGACGAGGTTAGAACCGATCCGTTCGCACTCCCCCGTGTGCAGGCCGGCGCGAACCGCAAGGCCCAGCTCCTGGACCGCGTCCCGGATGGCCATGGCGCAGCGCACGCCCTGGACCGGCACCTCGAAGGCGGCCAGGAACCCGTCGCCGGCGTTGTCGACCTCCCGGCCCCCCGACCGGTCGAGCTGCGCCCGGACCGTCCGGTTATGCCGATCCAGGAGGTCCCGCCAGGCCGCGTCACCCATGGCCGCCAGGCGCTCGGTGGATCCGACGATGTCAGTGAAAAGGACGGTCGCGAGCACGCGCTCCGGAGGGTGTGACGCGGGTGCCGGCGACGGCGACGCGGGCCGCCCGCCGGGAAACAGGTCGCGCGTGAGCTCGGGCGCTGCCCACGGCCAGCGCCCCGACCCGGCCACCGTCCGGTGCCGCGAGCCGGGGATCCGCGCCGCCACCTCGAGCCCCAGCGATTCGACCGGCGTTCTGTCGGCTCCGGCGCCACCGGCATCGAGCACCAGGGTGGGAAGGGCCACCGCGCTCAGCGCCGACACGGCATCTCCGCCAGTCGTCCCCTCGAGCTGCGAGATCTTCTCCAACAGGTCCGCGATCCCGCCGGACCACCGCTGCTCCCCGCTGAGGAGGGGTTGGATGGCGCGCTGCGCCTCCTCCGGGATCCGGACCTTTTCGCGCAGCTCTGGGTCGGCTTCCACCTCGGCGCGGACCGTGCGCCACATCCCCCGAACCCAGTCGAGCGCCGCGTCGGCGGACTTGACCTGGCGGCGCACCTCCTCGGCGTTCGTCATGGTCGTGAGCCGTCCCGCGGCCTCGCCTCGCTCCAGCCCCCAGAGATCCCGGTGCTCAAGCGGAAACGTGTCGAAGAGCACGAGTCGTTCCGCAAACGGCGCGCCCGCGGCGGCCAGTGCCGCCGCCACCGGTGCCCCGTCGGCCACGCCCAGGACCGTCGCGGCCTGGAGCCCGGCATGGTCCGCCACCGCCCGTGCCGCGGCGATGCGCTGCGCGGTCTCGGGCTCGGCACCGCGGGCTCCAACCGTGCCGTCCAGCATCGTCACCAGGCGTGAGCCGTGCTCGCCCATCGCAACCGCGAAGCGGCCGAAGGCCCCAGCTCCCGGCTCGCCGTAGGGCGAGCCCCAGTCGCTGACGAGGAGCACGTCGTGCTCGCCGCCTCCGTCCACTCGATACGGGACCGTCCCGTCAGCGCCGCCGGCGAATCGGGTCTCGATGCTCACCCGGCCAGTCTACGGGGCACCAGGCCGCTTGCTCCAGCCATCGCTACCAGGACGAGGCCGGCACCCACGAACTGGCCGATGCTGAAGCGCTCGCCGACCAGCAGCCAGGAGAGCAGCGCAGCCGTCGGTGGGTTGAGGAGCAGGAAGGCCGACGCGCGACGCGCCGGCAGGCGACGCATCCCCACGACCACGAGCACGGTTGCCAGGGCGGCGACCGCCAGGCCGAGCCAGATCACCGCGGCGACCGCATCGGCTCCAGGGGACGCAGCCGGGAGGATGGGGCCGGTCGCTCCCGCCAGTATCAGCGCCACGAGCGCTGTCAGCACCTGCGCCGCCAACGCGATGCTCGGACCCGGCAGCCCGTAGGTCGCCGACCAACGCCGGGAGAGGACGAGGAACGCGGCGAAGAAGATGGCCGCCAGCAAGGCGACGCCCGCGCCGATCGCCGTGTCGCCTCCGAGCTGGACCTCGCCGAGCAGGCCGGCCCCCACCAGTGCCAGGAGCAGCGCCGCCAGTGTCGAACGCTCCGGGCGCTCGCCGAGCACCGGGATCGCGAAGAGGGCGGCCAGGACCGCATACAGCCCGGCCACGAAGGCGGTGATGCTCGCGCCCGCCAGCGACACCGCGACATTCATCGAGACGATGAAGGCCGGCCCGTTCAGGACCGCGATGACGAGCAGCCGGAGCGTGGCGGCACGGGAGAGGCGGCGGGGCCGGAAGGCGGGCGAACGGATGACCGCGACGAGGATGGCGAGCGCGAGCCCGCCGATTGCGCCGCGCCAGAGGGCCGCGGTGAGTGGGGTGAAGGTCCGCAGCGCGATGCCCGTCGCCACGTACGAGGAGCCGTAGAGGATCGCGGTCACGCTCGCCGCCGCGACGCCGCCCCGGTCGATGCGCGCGCCCGGTCGGTCGTCCACCCGCGGACGATACCCGGCGCGAGCGCATCGGGCTCGATTGGCCTAGCATCGGCGCACCATGACCCTCCCGAATGACCCGAATCCCAAGCTTGCCGCCTACGCCCATCCCGAGCACCTCGTGACCACCGCCTGGGTCTCCGAGCACCTCGACGACCCCGGCCTGATCGTCGTCGAGTCGGACGAGGACATCCTTCTTTACGAGACCGGCCACATCCCGGGTGCGGTGAAGGTCGACTGGCATACCGAGCTCAACGACCCGGTGACGCGCGACTACCTGGATCCCGAACGATTCGCCGCGCTCATGCGCGCGAAGGGCATCGGCCGCGAGGACACCGTCGTCTTCTACGGTGACAAGAGCAACTGGTGGGCGGCGTACGCGCTCTGGGTCTTCAGCCTCTTCGGCCATCCCGACCTGCGGCTCATGGACGGCGGCCGCGCCCTCTGGGAGGCGGAGGGCAGGCCGATGACGACCGAGACGCCCACCCGTGCGCCGGCGGACTACCCGGTCGTCGAGCGCGAGGATCGCCCGATCAGGGCCTTCCGCGACGAGGTGCTGGCCCACATCGGCAAGCCAATGGTCGACGTCCGCTCCCCGGACGAGTTCAGTGGCAAGCTGCTCCACATGGCGAGCTACCCGCAGGAGGGAGCGCTGCGCGGCGGCCACATCCCGGGCGCTCGCAACGTTCCATGGGCGCGCGCCACGAACGAGGACGGCACGTTCAAGGCGCGGGCCGAGCTCGAGGCCCTCTACCAGGACGAGGTCGGGCTGGCGCCGGGCGACGACGTCGTCGTCTACTGCCGCATCGGTGAGCGATCGAGCCACACCTGGTTCGCGCTCACGCACCTGCTCGGCTTCGAGGACGTGCGGAACTACGACGGTTCCTGGACCGAGTGGGGGAACAGCGTGCGGGTCCCGATCGAACGCGGCCCGAACGCGGGGTGAGCGACCCGCCGCTGCCGGCGCCGCTCGCCGAGATCGTGGAGCTGTTCGCGGGCTCCCCGCCGCGCGACAGGCTCGAGCTGCTCCTCGAGTATTCGCAGCAGCTGCCGTCCCTCCCCGAGCGCTACACCTCCCACCCGGAGTTGCTCGAGCCGGTCCCCGAGTGCCAGTCCCCGCTCTTCGTCGCGACCGAGGTGGACGGCGAGAGCCGGGTCCACCTCTTCCTCAGCGCCCCGCCCGAAGCGCCCACGACCCGTGGCTTCGCCGGCATCTTCCACGAAGGCCTGGACGGTCTCACCGCCGACGAGGTGCTGGCCGTGCCCGGCGACGTCCCGACCCGCCTGGAGCTGGCGGAGGTCGTGAGCCCGCTCCGCCTGCGCGGGGCGGTGGCGCTCCTCGCCCGCGTCCAGCGCCAGGTGCGCGATCAGCTGGCCGGAGGCGACCTGCCCTCGCACGACGCGCTCGCGGGCTGACCGCGCAACGCTCGCTACTTCTCAGCCAGCGGCGCTTGCGGCGCGGACGACGTACGGCACACGGGGGCGGGCCGACCTACCTCTCACGCCGTGAGACGTAGCCGCAGGGCGGCGGCTTCGTCGGCGCGTCGCGTCGCGTACGTCTCACCGACTGAGAGGTACGCGCCCACCTTGCCGGCGGGACAGTGCCTCGGCCTGGCCCTGCCAGGTGACCTTCCGGCCCGCCTGGCTGTCCCTCTACGGCGCCGCCTGGCGCCGCAACGTCGCGGCGATCAGATCGGCCGCGGCAACGAGGTCATCGGGGAGGTGCAGAACGCCGGCTGCAGCCACTCCCTCCGAAGCGGCGCCGCCAACGGCAATGAGGATGTTCGGACGCGCAGCCCGCAGCGCGTCCGCGACGCGCTCGGCCGGGAAGACATCATCCGCGGTGACCGCGCCGATTACCGCCGCCCCGGCCCGACGGCGAATGGCGGCCTCCACCCAGTCGTCGGCGGGCAGGTCCGCCCCGAGGTAGGTCACCACCATCCCGGACCGGCGGGCCACGACGGCGAACGCCAGGGCACCGAGCTCGTGCCGCGCGCCGGGTGGCAACCCGACGAGGACCCCTCCCGACTGCCCCGGCTGCGCCCGGCCGGCCGACTCGAACGCCGCCCCCAGGCGGCGGAGCGCGGCGTGGCTGGCCGCGTGCTCGCCGGCGACGTCGAGCCGACCACCGGCCCAGGCGTCCCCCAGCGCCCGCAGCGCGGGCAGAAGCCGGGTCTGCGCGACGTGGTCGAACGAGCCGCTCGCCAGCATCTCGTCGAGCGCCCGCTCCACGCCAGCTGCGTCGAGACTCGCCGCCGCCCCGACGAAGCGTGCGCGCGCATCGCTGTCGGCAGGCGTTGGTCCGGGTGGTGTCCCAAGTGAGCCGCCTGTCTCATCGCCGACGCCCCGCGCGTCGCTGCCCTGCGTTCCCTCAGTCAGGACGGCCGCGGCTGCGCTCGGCGACCATCCATCATCGACGAGCCGGCGCATTGCGTTCAGCCGCTCCAGGTCCTCATCGTCGTAGAGGCGGTAGCCGGCCGGAGTTCGCTCCGGCGTCACCACGCCGTACCGGCGCTCCCAGGCGCGCAGGACCGCCTCGGACATGCCCGTCCGCGCCGCGGCCTGCTTGATCTTGTACATGGTCTGTCTAGGATATCACGCCTAACACCCTTGACAAGCCTTCGTCATCGGCCTAAAGTCTGAACAGACCTTGGACAGCCGTCTGGATAGAACGGCGTATTGCACAAAGGAAAGGAACAACCCACGATGCGCTATCTCAATTCCGTCGCACTCCTCCTCGTCATCGTCGGAGGACTGAACTGGCTCCTGGTCGGCGTCTTCAACTTCGATCTGGTAGCCGCGATCACCGGCTCGACATTCGGTGAGACGAACGCGCTCTCAACCGTCATCTACGTTCTCGTCGGGATCGCCGCCATCGGCCTGGTGCCGGCGCTCTACCGCTGGACAACCAGCCCGGCGGCCTGAACCCACGGTCGCAGGCACCCGTGTCGGGGAACCACCCGGCACGGGCGCCGGCGCAATTCACAGGAGTCGCCCGCATGTCATCCCTCGCCAACCCCACCCTCCGCCGCTGGAACCTCGGGCTCGCCGCACTGCACTTCGCGCAATTCGTTGCGATGATCGCGCTGTCGTTTGCGAAGAACCCGATCGTGACCGCCCCCGTCGTGAGCAGCTATCTGCGCTTCGACGAGGCCTCGGGGACGCTCGTCAACGCGCAGCGATCGCTTCTCGATTTGCCCATCGGCCCGGTCGTGGCCAGTTTCTTCCTCATGAGCGCAGTCGCGCACCTCGTCGTCGCCCTCCCCGCGCGGGCCTGGTACGAGTCCCATTTGGCGCGCGGGCAGAACCCCGCACGCTGGATCGAGTACGCCCTTTCGTCGAGCGTGATGATCGTGGTCATCGCCAGCCTGAGCGGGATCCGGGAGATCGGCACGCTCGTCGCGATCTTTGGCGCGAACGCCGCCATGATCCTCTTCGGCTGGAGCATGGAGGCCGCCAACGAGGGCCGCGACCGACCGCAGTGGCTCCACTACATCTTCGGCTGCATCGTGGGCGCCGTTCCGTGGGTCGTCATCGGGGCGGCACTTGCGACCGCCATCACCGCCCCCGGCGCGGCCGCCGTCCCCGGCTTCGTGATCGCGATCTACGTGTCGCTCTTCATCAGTTTCAACGTCTTCGCGATCAACATGGTCCTCCAATACCGAAAGGTGGGCCGATGGCGCGACTACCTGTACGGGGAGCGCGCCTACATGCTCTTCAGCCTCTTTGCCAAGAGCCTGCTCGCGTGGCAGGTCTTCTCGGGCACGCTGCGGCCCTGACCGCCGTCGCGCCTACCTCTCAGCAGGCGGCGCTTGCGCGACGCGAAGGCTGCCGCCGGCAGCGCAACGGAAGCTTGCCTCTCACGGCGTGAGAGGTAGCGCTCCAGTCGAGCCGGGATCGGCGGCCCCGTCCGCCGCAAGCCAGCGTAAGCCTCAGTCCGTGAGAATTGCGCTATCGCCGGGCATCGGCCGAGGCGCCTCCGCGTCGCTCGGCCCAATGCTCCGAGGTCCTCAGTACACCTCGGGAACGAAGGTCTGATCCGACATTGGCGGACGGACGTAGCCCTCATCGGGCTCGCGTGGGGGAAGCTCGATCGGGGGCGGGGTGAGGTCCTTGTAGGGGATCAGGCTCAGGAAGTGGTGGATGACGTTCAGCCGCGCCCGCTTCTTGTTGTCGGCGTTCACGACGTACCACGGCGCCTGCTTGATGTCGGTATGGGCGAACATCGTGTCCTTCGCCTTCGAGTACTCGATCCAGCGAGCGCGTGACTGGAGATCCATCGGGCTCAGCTTCCAGCGCTTCGTGGGATCGTCGATGCGGCTCTGGAACCGGCGCTCCTGTTCCTCGTCGCTGACGCTGAACCAGTACTTGATCAGCTTGATCCCGGAACGCACCAGCATCCGCTCGAACTCCGGGCAGGAGCGGAGGAACTCCTGGTACTCCTCGTCGGTGCAGAAGCCCATCACCCGCTCGACCCCGGCACGGTTGTACCAGCTGCGGTCGAACAGGACGATCTCGCCCGCCGCCGGGAGGTGCGGGACGTAGCGCTGGAAATACCATTGCGTCTTCTCGCGCTCGGTCGGAGTGCCAAGCGCCACGACCCGCGCGTACCGCGGGTTCAGGTGCTCGGTGATCCGCTTGATCGCGCCCCCCTTGCCGGCCGCATCCCGCCCCTCGCAGACGACGACGACCTTCATTCCGACGTGCCGGACCCACTCCTGGAGCTTCACGAGCTCGATCTGGAGCGGCGCCAGCTCGGCGAGGTACTCCTTGTTCTTGATCGACCTGACCGGGCCCGATGCCTCCTCGGCCGAGCGCGCTTCGCGCGCATGCTGCTCCTTCACCTTGGCCATACCGGCATTGTCGACCCGCCGCGCAACTGGAGCGATTGAAGAGAGAGCCTCATGGACTTAGGCTGGGCCTCGAGATCAGCTGCAGAGGTGATGGATGACGAACACGGCACCCCAGGTCGTTTCCCCGGCCGAGCGGGTCGCCCCGCCGGCACTGCAAACCCCCGGCATGCGCCGCGAGCAGGCGTTCGTGGCGGATGACCGATGGATCGGCCTTGTCTCGACGACTCCCGGCGAGTGGAGCGGGTGGCACCACCACGGCGACAACGACACCTATCTCTACGTCCTCCACGGCCGCCTCGAATTCGAGTACGGAGCCGATGGCACCACGCTCCCGTTCGGTCCCGGCGACTTCGCGACCATGCCGGCCCGTGTGATCCACCGTGAGCGCACGCCGCCCGGCGAGGGCGCAGAAGTCGTGCTCGTCCGCATCGGTGGCGGACCGACCGTCGTCAACGTCGACGGTCCTGAGGGATAACGCCGAACACGGGAAAGGGCCGGGCGGCTGGCGCCCGGCCCTTGTCATGAGGCGTGCCTAGTTCGTGGCGATGGGGACCGCCACGGACGCGGCGAAGTGGTTGCTGTGAAGCCCGTACAGCCCGGGCGCATTCCAGGCGTTGATCCCGTAGTGCTCGTTGCTGATCCGGTTGGCGGCGACGATCGTGCGCTGGATCGGGACGACCGCGCTGAAGATGCTGATCCCGGTCGAGGCGTCGTCTCCCGGGTTGTCGGTGTCGATCCCGTTCCCCGAGAGCGTGTTATTCACGACAACGTTGGCGCTCGCGTACTGCGCGGGCGTGTGGCTGTGGATCATCACGCCGCCCTCGCCATTGTTGCGGGCCACGTTGCCGACCACGACATTGCCCCACGCCGCGGCGCCCGGCGGTCCGGCGAAGACGCCGATCCCGGCCGCCCCGTTGCCGTTCGACACGTTGCCGACGACGAGGTTCCGGTACACGCCGCCGACGCCGGCCTTCACACCCGAGGAGGCGGTCGGGTCGAACCAGTGCGAGGCCAGCGTGATCCCGCAGTCGAGCGTGTTGTCCAGGACCCGGTTACCACTGATCACGTTGCCCCAGGTCGGCCCGTCCTCGTCGGTGAGGAGGATGCCGCCGATGTTGTTCTGCACGAGGTTGCCGCTCACCCGGGAGTGGGTCACGGTCTGGAGATGGATCGCCTCGCCGCAGTCATCCGGCTGGGCCACGCAGTCCGGCCCGTACGGGCCCTCGGTGTCGTTGTCGACGACCGTGTTGCCGGTGATCGTGATCCTCGTCGTCTTGTTGACGAAGATCCCCTCGAGCGCGGCATCCTCGATCGTGAATCCGCGGAGGACGGTCCCCGCGGCCGCCGCACCGGAGATGACGACGCCGTTGAGCTGCGAGAGGCCTGCGGCGTCGATCGTCGCATGGTGGCCGATGACCTTCAGTCGCTTCGTGATGCTGACCGATTCGTCATACGTCCCGGCCGCCACCGAGATCGTGTTGCCTGGCTTCGCCTGCCCAACCGCATAGCCGATGGTCAGGCAGGGTGAGACGGTGCAGTTGCCGGAGTCACTGCCGCTCGTCGATACCCATCGGGTCGAGCCGGCAGCGGCGACCGGCGCGACCTGCGTGAAGCCGAGGAGGGCGGCCGAGGCGAGGGCAAGACCCAGGCGCGCCGTCTTGGTGAAGAGAGTCATCCGAACCTCCAGTACTGCGGGGCGCTGTCCGCTCGACGGGCACGCGCAACCCATGGCGACCCACACGTTTGGGCTTCATGGGGCCGAGTCTCGTCCGGGGCTGGTGGCATGCTCCGGCGCAGCAACTCGGAGGTCCCTGGAGCCTACTACCGAACCTTGACTCGGACAACTGGTGGCGTGGACGGCGCTCGTAGGATGGGTGGCAGGATGACCACCACGAAGGGTGGCGCGCCCGATCGCGCCACGCTGCTGGCGTTCGCGGGCGTCGTGGTCTTCGGTGGGTTGAACGCGATCGCGGTGAAGACCAGCGTCCGTGAGCTCGATCCGTTCTGGAGCGCCGGCACCCGGTTCTTCGCGGCCGGTCTCCTCCTGGCTGTGCTCGTTCTCGTGACACGCCGCCCGGTTCCCCGCGGGCGGAGCCTGGCCGGCGGCGCCGTCTACGGGGTCGTCGCCTTCGCCGGCAGCTTCGGTTTCGTCTACCGGGCGCTGCTCGAGGTTCCGGCGGGGACGGCGATCCTCTTTCTGGCGCTCGTCCCGCTTCTGACATTCGGGCTCGCGATCCTCCATGGCCAGGAGCGCTTCAAGATCCAGGGTCTGTTCGGCGCGCTCGTCCCGCTTCGACATTCGGGCGCGCGTGGCGATCGTCGTCGCCGATCAGCTCGCGACAGACGTGCCTCTCGTCCCGATGCTCTTCATGGTCGCCGGCGCGCTGTTCGTCGCCGAGGGAGGCGTGATCCTGAAGTGGGTCCCGCGCAGCGACCCGTTCGCCACGAACGCGGTGGCGATGCTCGCCGGCGGCGCGGTCCTTCTGTCGCTCTCGGCCCTCAGCGGGGAGCGCTGGGTGCTCCCGGCCCGCGTCGACACCTGGCTCTCGCTGGGCTACGTCGTGTTCTTCGGATCGATCGCGATGTTCGGCCTGTACCTCTTCGCCCTGCGCTGGTGGACCGCGTCCGCGGTCTCGTACGTGACGCTGCTCATGCCGCTCGTCACCGTACCGGTGGCGGCGCTCCTCACTGCGGAGCCGGTCTCGCCGCTCTTCGTGGCGGGCGGCGCGGTGGCGCTCGGTGGCGTCTGGGTCGGATCGTTCCTGAGGATCCGTCCGGGTCGATCCTCGGCTACGAGCCTGGCCGAGTGTCTACCCATCGACGCCTGCGCCGACGCAGGTCCCCCCGCGCGATCCTCGCGCGCCGCATCCTAGCCAACCCGCTCCTTCCCCGTCACGGCGGGCCATATGTCCCGGGGCGCGGGCCAATGCAATGCCTAGACTGGACGCATGGCGACTGACGATGCGGTGACCGCGGGCGGGAGGCTCGCCAACGTCCTGACCGTCCGCGGGGAGGCGGCGGACCCCGAGACGCCCATGGTCATCGAGCACCGCGAGGCGCTGATCTACACGCTCGGCAAGGCGGCCGAGCTCGAGCACCTCGTCATGTGCCAGTACCTGTATGCCGCCTTCTCACTGAAGGAGCGCGAAGACGAAGGGGTGCCGACCGACCTGCTGCCGACCGTGAAGCGCTGGCGCAAGGAGCTCCTCGAGATCGGCGAGCAGGAGATGCTCCACCTGGCGCTGGTCCAGAACCTGCTGGCCGCGGTGGGCGCCGCCCCCCGCCTCGCACGCCCCAACCTGCCGCTGCCCCCGTACGCGTACCCCGCCGGCGTCCAGATTGCGCTCGTTCCATTCGGCGAGGCGGCGCTCCGCCACTTCGCCTTCCTCGAGCGTCCCGAAGGGATGGCGATGACCGATGCCGAGGGCTTCGCGGCGCTCGGCAAGGCCGTGGCGCTCCCGCACCCGGAGGAGGACGAGATTGGCCCCCACGTCCAGGACTTCGAGACGATCGGGCACCTGTATCGATCCATCGAGGCGGCCCTGGCGCTGCTCGCGGAGCGACTGGGCCCAGAGCGCCTGTTCATCGGGCCGGCTCGCGCGCAGGCGACCCCCGAGCACTTCCGCTGGGAGGAGCTGACGCCGGTTCATGACGTCGCCTCCGCGCATGCCGCCATCGAAACGATCGTCGAACAGGGAGAGGGCGCGCGCGGCGATTGGCATGACGCGCATTTCGGCCGGCTGATCCGGATGCTGGACGAGTATCTCGAGATTCGCGAGGCGGATCCGGAATTCGAGCCGGCACGACCGGTGATGCTGGCCCACGTTCGGCCGCCGGCGAGCGGCGCCGAGGTGCAGGTCATTGGCGATGCCTTCACCGCTCGCTGCCTGGACCTGCTCAACGCGGTCTACGAGGTGCTCCTCCAGCTCCTCTCGCGCTACTTCGCGAACACCGACGAGACCGAGGAACAGCTGACCGTGCTGGCCGATGTCGCGGTTGCGCTCATGTACCTGGCGGTGAAGCCACTCGGCGGGCTGGCGACGCGCCTGCCGATGGGGCCCGAGCATCCCGGCCAGACCGCCGGTCCGGCGCTCGAGCTCTTCTACGACGTCGACTACCTGCTCCCCCACCGCGCCGCGGCATGGACGCTCATGGAGGAGCGCCTGCGCGAGATCGCCGATCTCGCAATGCGCTGCCGGGACCAGTGCATCCCGACCTTCCTGGCTCCGCTCGCCAAGGTGACCGATGCGCTCCGGGCGCAGGCCGACCGGCTGGCGGCTGCGGCCGCGGACTGATGGCGCGGAGCAGGGCCACGAGTGAGGAACGGCTCGGGGCTCGAACCCTGGGGTACGATTGTCGGGCGATGGGTGATTCGGGACGACTTGACGCGCTGCGGCGCATCGTCTTTCAGCGATCGTTCAGGCGCCGCGACTGTACGCACCGCATGATGGCATCACGCAGACCGACCTTCCTGGGGCCGTGGCTCCGCCGACTCCGCCGTCGGGTGCGACCCGGTCGCGTTGCAATCCTGCGCCTCTACGGGCCCATCAGCGGCGGGGGGCGGTACGCCGAATGGCTGGAGCTCGCGCAGCGGCTCCGCGAGTCGAGCCGCGTGGCCGCGGTCGTGCTCGACATCGACTCGCCGGGTGGCTCCGCGGCCGCCTCGGATGACCTGTTCGGTGGAATGGAGCGCCTGGCCGCCGCGAAGCCGCTGGTGGCCGCGATTCGGGGCCTGGGAGCCTCCGGCGCGTACCTCGCCGCGCTGCCCGCGCGGCGCATCCTCGCCAACCCGACCGCGATCGTTGGTTCCATCGGCGTCATCAACGCAACTCCGCGCCTGGCGCGGCTTCTCGATCGGGTGGGGGTCGGCATCGCCGAGCACACCGCCGGGGCGCTGAAGGGGATGGGAGCCCCCTGGCGCGACGAGACCGAGCCCGAATCGGCGAAAGAGCAGGCGATCGTGGACGCCATCTACCAGGCGTTCGTCGAGCGTGTGGCCGATGCGAGAAGCCTCGGCCCGGAGCGCGTGCGGGAGCTGGCGACCGGCGAGGTCTGGCTCGGGCGCGAGGCGCTGGAGCTCGGGCTCGTCGACGAGATCGGCGACCTCGAGCGGGCTATCGAGGTCGCCGCCGAACTGGCCGGTGTTCCGGCCCGTGCCGCACGGGCGCGGATTCGTCGCCCGCTGCTCGGCCGGCTCGTCGATCGGTTCGCCACGAGCATGGCGCGCTCGATGGCGAACGAAGTCGAGACCCGCTTCACTGATCGGTTCCGTACCTGATGAGCATGAAGCGTCGGCAGGCCCGGGACCGCGACGAGGCCGATGCGCGGGAGGCTGCGGAGCGCCGCCGCCAGGACCTGCTCGCCGACCTTCGGGCCCGAGAGGCGGCCCGCCGCGAGCCTGCGCCACCCACCGCCCCAGCGGAGCCTCCGGAGGCTCCCTCCGAACCGATCGAAACGACCCCGGAGCCGCCGGTTCCCACCTCCGACTAGGGTGCGTGCGCCAGTCCCGTGCTATGCTCAGCACCTGCCGAAGTCTCGGCAGTCTTCGCTTGGTCGATGGGTTCTTCTCGAACCGGCCGCGCGCCGTATGTGAGTTCGAGGAGAGATTGAGGTTTCAACCATGACCAGCGGTACCGTCAAGAAAGTCATCTCCGAGCGCGGGTTCGGCTTCATCGCCGCCCCCGACGGCAAGGAGTACTTCTTCCACAAGGACGGGCTCACCAGCTCGCTCGACTTCGACCGCCTCGTCGGCGGCGAGTCGGTGACGTTCGAGATCGAATCCGGGCCGAAGGGCCTCCGCGCCGTCCAGGTGCAGTCGGCCTAGGTCACGTCGCGACGCGGCGCCCGCCCATCACTGGTGCGGGCGCCGTTTTTCGTGCCTCGCGGCGGTCAGTGACGCTGGGCGACCTGGGCCGTGCAGTCCGAACAGACCTCGCTCAATCCGGCGAGATCGTGGCGGGCAATGGCGTCTGGATAATTGCGGCCACAGAAGGTGCGGTGACCGATCCGCTCACCGTCGCTCCAGCGCTCCGCCGCGGCGATGTGCCAGATGTTCTCGTAGGCACCCTGCAGGCCAAACGGCGCTTCGGGGCGTAGCTCTTCGGCCATCAGCCGATTCTACGCGCCGGCGAAGTCAGTGCTCGCATTGGCCGGCCGTTACACATGCCGATGCAGATCGTCGGCCTCGCCGGTCGACTCACCGGCGTCCGGCTCGCGCGGGGGCTGCTCCCAGCCCATCCCCTCCGCGTCACGCTTGGCGAGGTTCAGATGCACGACCTCGTGGTCGACGTTCGCGATCGCGGACGCGGGGACATAGAGGTCGGCAGAGAACACGCCCCTCGACACGACGAGATAGTTCTTGCCGACCCGCTGGACCGCGCCAATCTGGCGGCCGTCGTTGCCGAGCACGCCCCACCCCGTCTGCAGATCGGCCATTCGCATGGCATGGATTATCGTTGAGGTCGAACGCGAACGGGAGGACCCTCCATGTCCGGATTCGTGGATGAGACGACGGCGCTGCTGGAGCGTACGCCGGAGCTGCTCCGCACGCTGCTCACGGGCCTGCCGGAAGCCTGGACCGATACGCCCGATACCGCCGAGGGCTGGCGTCCACGCGACGTCATCGGGCACTTGATCACCGGCGAGCAGACGGACTGGATGGCGCGCGCGCGTCGGATCATGGAGGAGGGCACGTCGGTGCCCTTCGACCGGTTCGAGCGCTTCGCGATGCTCGAGCGCGACGCTGGCGTGCCGCTCGACGAGCTGGTGGCACGCTTCGCACAGCTTCGCGCCGCGAACCTCGCGGCGCTGCGCGAGATGGTGAGCGAGGCCGACCTCGGCCGCCGCGGCCTGCATCCAAGCCTTGGCGAGGTCACGCTCCGCCAGCTGCTCGCCGCCTGGGCCGTCCACGACCTCGACCACATCGGCCAGATCCATGCCGGCCTTGCCGGCTCACACGACGCGGAGGTCGGGCCCTGGAAGGGCTTCCTGGGTATCCTCCTGCGCCGCGAAGACCCCACCGCACTCCCCGGCTAGCGGCGCACTAGGCAAGCGTCACCTCCTCGCCGAGCTCCGAGGAGCGATAGCAGGCGAGCACCAGCTCGAGGGCCCGCAGGCCGTCATCGGCGGTGATCGGTGGCTCAGTGTCGCGCACCACGCAGTCGATGAACGAGTCGAGCACCCAGGCCGCGTCGTTGCGGGCCACTGCCACCCGCTCCGAGCGCTGGCCATCCGCCAGTCGAAATTCCCCGTAGGGGTGATCCACCCGCGCCGCCCCCTTCGTGCCGACCACCTCGAAGCGTGCATCGAGACCGACCGGGTACCCGTCGGGGTTGGCCCAGCCCGCGGTGAGGGCCGAGATCGCCCCGCCCTCCCAGGTGATGACCGCGGAGCCGATGCTGTCCACCGGCAGGTCCGGCCGGATCCCGGCGTGGATTCGCGCGTGGACGGCGAGCGCCTCACGGCCCAGGAGCCAGCGCATTGCATCGAGGGCATGGATCCCGATGTCGCCGAAGCCCCCGAACCCGGCCCGGGCCGGATCCGTGAGCCAGGTGCAGTCGAGGCCGGGGATCGAGAGCGGCACGCGGCCGACCTTGACGGCCTCGACGAGCTTGATCTCACCCAGCTCGCCGCTGTCGATCCGCTCCTTCACGGCCCGTGGACCGAGCTGACCGCGCGGGTTGAACGGCACCATGAGCCGGATGCCGGCCTCGCGGGCGATCCGCTCGATCGCACGCCCGTCGTTCATGGTCAGGGCGATCGGCTTGTCGAGCAGCAGGTGAACGCCGTTCGGTGCCAGTTGCTCCACGACCGACAGGTGTCGGTCGGGGGTCGTCGCGACATATGCGGCGTCGACGCCCGGCGCGGGCTCGGGGACGAACGGCACGCCGAGCGAGGCGGCCATTGCCTCCGCCGCACCCCGGTTCGGGCCATCCGCGGTGATCCACGCCAGCCGGACGTCGGTTCGGGCGGCGAGCATGGGTGCGAATCGGAGGACGTGCGGATGATCGAATCCGACGATCCCCAGGCGCAGCGGCTCGCTCACGACGCCACCGCCTCGGGTCGCCCGCTGAGAGCCGAACGCTCGGCCGCGGCAACGACCTCGACGGCGGCCACCGCGTCCTCGGTCGTGATCGCGAACGGGGCATCCGCCTCGATGGCCGCCGAGAAATGCTCGATCTCACGCTGGAAGGCGGTGGCGGTCGCCGACAGCAGCGGCGAGTAGCGCGGGATCGTCAGCTCGGTACCGGCCGCGATGATCGCCGGATGCGCATCGAGGTCCTGGTAGTCGATCCTCCCCGAGGTTCCGACGACCTCCATCGAGGCATAGAACGGCCCCCACGCCGGGGGGTGGATCCACGACACGCTCAGCACCGCGTGACGCATCGGCCCACAGTCGAAGGTGACGATCGCCGCGTCGGACGCGCCGCCGGCCACCGCCTCCGGCCGGACGCGGAGCAGCTTCGTGAACGCCCTGCGCGGACGTTCGCCGAAGTACCAGTGGATCAGCTCCGCCACGTGGATCCCGACGTCCCACAGGACGCCGCCGCTCTGCTCGTCACGCCACGGCCAGGCACCGGCCGGGGCGCCGTTGAAGGCATGCTCGGAGCGATAGAGGTAGACCGGATCGCCAATCCTTCCGGCGCGGATCTGGTCGTGGATCGCGACCCACCGCTCGTCGAAGTGGCGGGTGTGACCGACCATCAGCCGTCGTCCGGACCGCGCGGCCGCCTCGGCCATGCGGTGCGCGTCCGCCGCCGATCGCGCCATCGGCTTCTCGCACAGCACGTGCTTGCCCGCTTCGAGCGCGGCGATCGCGAGGTCGGCATGCGTGTGGGTGGGCGTCAGCACCAGGACCGCGTCGAGGTCGTCCCGGCCAAAGAGGTCCGCCGCCTCTCCCTCGACGGGAAGAGCGTCGAGAGCACTCGCCGCCTCCTGCGCGCGAAGCGGGTCGATGTCGCAGACGGCGACGGTCTTCACGGAGTCCGTCGCGAGCAGCGCCGGCAGGTGTCCGCGCGCGAAGATGTTTCCGGCGCCCACCACGCCCACGCGAAGCGTCACCCATGACCTCACTGTGCTCGGCGCTCAGTGTATGGGCTCAGGGCGGTCGAGGTCCCGTTCCGCGGTCGCGGGCCGGCCGCGGGCTACGGTTGGCGATTCCGGCCCACCCCGGGACGCACAGATCGCCCGGCAGTGTGGCATGCTGCCCCGCGCACCCATGTTGCGCCGTTCGCCCAACGGCAGATTGGAGCGAACGTGACCCATTCCTCGCGCTGGGCGGCCCTCCTCGGCCTCGTCGTCATCATCGGCGCGTGCAGCTCGCCCGGTCCGTCCGCCTCGGCGTCCGCGGGCGCGCAGAGTCCAACGTCGGTCCCTCCATCCCCGTCGCCGACGCCGTCGCCGCGGCCCTCACCCTCGCCGACGCCGTCGCCATCTCCGTCCCCCACCCCGTCGATTCCTGCAGGCCCGCTTCCCGGCAACCTGCTGATCGCCGACCGCGGGAACGGGCGCCTGCTGATCGTGTCTCCCGACCACACGATCCTCTGGTCGTTGGTCCTGAACCGCCAGGCGGGATGGACCCACGCACCGCTTGCCGCGGATGACGCGTTCTTCACGCCCGATGCGAGCGGAATCTCGATCAACGCCGAGGACCAGAACGTCATCGCCCGCGTGGACATCGCGAACCGGCGCGTCACCTGGAGCTACGGTCACGACGGCTATTACGGGAGCGCCCCCGGATACCTGCACACCCCCGACGATGCGTATCCGCTGCCGAACGGCGACACCCTGGTGGCCGACATCTTCAACGAGCGGATTCTCGAGATCAGCCCGGCCGGCGCGATCGTTCGGCAGCTGGGCACGACCGGGGTGCGCGCCCACGACCCGCCGCGCGCGTTCGCGGCCCCGAACGGCGACACACCGCTGCCCGATGGCGGCATCCTGGTGACCGAGATCCACGGAAGCTGGGTCGACCGCATCGATGCCGCCGGCCATCTGGTGTGGAGCGTCCAGCTCCCCGGCATCCACTACCCGTCCGACGCGCAGCTGCTCCACGACGGGTCGATCCTCGTCGTCGACTATCACAATCCGGGAGCGGTGCTCCGGCTCGACCCGACGAGCGGCGCGGTGCTCTGGCGGTACCTCGTCACGAGCGGACCGGGCAGGCTCGACCATCCGTCCCTCGCGGTCCAGCTGTCGAACGGCAACATCGCGCTGAACGACGACAACAACGACCGGGTGATCGTCATCAACCCCACGACCAACGAGATCGTGTGGCAGTACGGGCACACCGGGGTCCCCGGGACGGGCCCCGGGTACCTCAACGGTCCCGATGGGATCGACCCCGCCCCTCCCGGGCTCCAGCTGCCAGCGCCCTAGGGTCTCCGGCGTCGCTATCCTCCACGCATGGAGCCGTTCGACGTCGCGGTCCTCGCGGTCGGGATCCTCCTGGTTCTCCGCGCGATCCTGAGCGCAATCCGGACCTTCGTGCTGCCTCGGCCGGCGAACGACCTCATCGCCCGGATCGTCTTCCGCTCGGTCCGCCGTGCCTTCGAGCTCACGACCTCGCCGATCAGGGACTACTCCCGCCGCGACGTCGTGCTGGCCTATTTCGGGCCGATCGCGCTCATCGCCCTGCCGCTCGTCTGGCTGTTCACCGTTGCCGCCGGCTATGCGTTCATCTTCTGGGCACTCGGGGCGCGCCCCCTGGGCCAGGCGATCGTCGACAGCGGATCTTCGCTCCTGACCCTCGGCTTCGCGCGGCCCGATGCGTTCGGCGGCGACCTGGTCGCCTTCAGCGAGGCGGTGATTGGGCTCGGCCTGGTCGCCCTCCTGATCGCGTACCTGCCCACGATCTACGCGGCGTTCTCGAGACGCGAGCTGCTCGTCACGCTGCTCGAGACCCGCGCCGACTCCCCACCGTCGCCCGTCGTGCTCATCACGCGCCTCCACCGCCTTGACGGGCTCGACCAGCTCCGCGGCCTCTGGGTGCGCTGGGAGGAGTGGTTCGCCGAGCTCGAGGAGACGCACACGTCGCTCACGGTGCTCGTGAACTTCCGGTCGCAGCAGCCGGGGCGCTCATGGGTCAATGCATCGGGCGCCGTCATGGACGCCGCCGCGCTCATCCGCTCGTCGGTGGCGATCCCGGTTGACGCCCAGGCCGATCTAATGATCCGGGCCGGCTATCTTGCCCTGCGCCGAATCACCGGGGTCTTTCACCTCTCGTTCGACCCTGCCCCGACCACCGCGAGCCCGATTCGGATCGACCGCTTGACCTTCGACGCCGCCCTCGACGCGCTCGCCGGATCGGGCGTGCCGCTCAAGCCGGATCGCGACACGGCGTGGCGCGACTTCCATGGCTGGCGAGTCACGTACGACGAGCCGCTCGGGCGCCTCGAGCGTCTGACCGCCGCGCCACAGCCATGGTGGACCCTGCCAATCCGCTCGGCGCGAGCGACGGACGAACCCGAGCTCGACCCGCAGCCATGACCACATCGGATTCCCGATCGTGACGTCCGGGGCGGGTCGCTCGGCCAACCACGATGAGGATCGCCGAGACCACGGCCAGCCAGGCAGAAGCGTTCGGCATCCGGGTTGTCTCCCTTCGATCAGCGTCGCGTGTTCACCTTCTTGCCAGGAGAAACAGGAGGCCCGCGAGCATGAGCACCGCGATGCCAGCGAAGAAGGACCAGTCTCCCCACCAGACGTTGCGGTTGATGCGGCCGATCAGGATGAGGATTGCGGAGAGCACCGCGAGGAGAGTCAGGAATGGATGAGACCTCACGCGAGACGGCACCTGGTTCCTCCAATCAAGGCGGCCCGCTGGGGCCTGAACGAGTCACGTACCGCGTTCGTCAACCGCGGAACGCATCCATGAATCGCACCCGGGCCCCGATGCGCATGGCGGAGTTGGCATAGACACGACCGGCCAGCCAGATGAGCCCGGCGATGGCGGCGACGATCAATACCAGCGCGAGCCCCTCCTGCCAGGCCGGCACGTCGCCGCCGGAGATGCGCACGGCCATGAGGATCGGCGCGAACGGGGGCAGCACCGAGGCGACCCCGACGAGCGGGCTCGCCGGGTTGGCCAGGTAGACGTAGGCGAGCAGATAGGCGCCGATCTGGAAGACCGAGAACGGGGCAACGGCGCCCTGGACCTCCTCCGGGCGCGAGACCAGCGCAGCCAGCGTGGCGTAGGCAGTCGCGTAGAAGAGGAAGCCGAGCAGGAACCACAGGAGGTAGCCGAGGACCGCAGCCAGCCCGAGGGCCGGGGTGGTCACCAGGCCGGTTGCGGCGTTGGCGATCAGCGCCGCCGTCGCCACGAGCCCGAGCTGCACCAGGCCGATCAGGCCGATCCCCATGACCTTGCCCGCCAGCAGCTGGCTGGGCGGGACGGTGGCAAGGAGGATCTCCATGATCCGGGTGGCCTTCTCCTCGACCACGCCCTGGGCCACCTGGTTCCCCCAGAGGCCGAGCGCGATCCAGAGCAGGATGCCGACGGCCAGCCCCACCACCCGCTCCTGCGTCAGCCCGCGTTTCGGCGGTTGGAGGGCCTCCACCGGGACCTGCGCCCCGCTCATCATTGACGCCAGGTCTGCCGGGGACAGCCCGGCCGCCGTGAGGTTGGCGGCCAGCACGGCCCGTTCGAGCGCTGCCTGCACGAGCGATGAGGCCGTCTCCTGCACCACGGCACTCGGCGAGGTCGCGGACCCGGTTACCAGGACATCGAGCGTGCCCGCGGACACCTGGTCCCTGCCCGCAGCCTCATCCGTGACGTTGCTGACCGTGACCGGCTGCCCCAGCGCGGAAGCCGATGCGCTGAAGGCCTGCTCGAGCGCCTGCGATCCGCCGCTGAAGCCGACCCGCACCGTCGTGGTCTGACCGCCGAGCAGTGAGAACCCAACGATGCCGACCACCACGAGGGCGACCATGACGACGGTGCCGCCGATGAACACGCGCGAGCGCAGGCGGACCAGGACCTCACGACGCGCCACGAGGATGAAGGCCGGCAGCGCGCCTTGCGCGCCGGGTGGTGGTGGAGATGCCGTCATGATCGCGTCTCCCGGATGGCGTCGCGGAACAGCTCGGTGAGGCTCGCCTCGGCCGGGCGAAACTCGTGGACTGGTCCGCGTTGGAGCGCCGCCTCGAGGATCTGCTGATCGTCGATGCCCGGGGAGAGGTCCAGAAGGACCCGGGGCCCGTCGCGGCGGACGAGCGTCACGCCCGTCAGGGACGGCATCCAGTCGCTGCCGGCCATCGGCACATCCACCCACAACCGACGCGGCCCACCGGCCTGCAGTTCGGCGACGGTGCCGCAGGCGACCATGTGATGGCGATCGATGATCCCGACCCGGTCGCAGATGCGCTCAACCAGGTCGAGCTCGTGGCTCGAGAAGATCACCGCCACCCCGGCGTCAGCGCGCTCGCGCAGAACCCCGATCATCACGTCGAGAGCCACCGGGTCGAGGCCACTGAACGGCTCGTCGAGGACCAGGACCTCCGGGGAGCAGACCAACGCCGCGGCCAGCTGCATGCGCTGCTGGTTGCCGTGGCTCAGGGCCTGGAGCTCGTCGTTGCGACGGTCGGCCAGCTCAAAGCGCTCGAGCCAGTCGAGCGCCGCCCGCTGTGCGTCGGCGTCGGCCATGCCGTGGAGCTCACCCAGGTAAGCGAGCTGCTCGAGGAGCCGCATCTTCGGGTACAGACCGCGCTCCTCGGGCATGTAGCCGATCCGGCGGCGGGCGGCGAGGTCGAGGGGCGCTCCGGCCCAGCGAACCTCGCCCGCGTCGGGCCGCAGCACCCCGAGGGTGATCCGCATGGCGGTCGTCTTCCCGGCGCCGTTGCGGCCCACGAACCCGAAGAGCTCGCCGGCGCGCACTTGGAAGGTGAGGTTGTGGAGCGCGACCAGGTCGCCATATCGCTTCGAGATCCCGTCGAACTCGAGCGCTCGGGGGTCCGTCATCTGCCGATATCATGCGCCTATGGACCGCAGCGATCTCGTACGCCTCCGGCACGCGCGAGATCAGGTGGATCGCGAGTACGCGCGCCCGCTCGACGTGGCCGAGCTGGCTCGCACCGCCTGCATGTCGACCGGCCATTTCTCCCGGAGCTTTCATGCCGCCTACGGCGAGACCCCGTACAGCTACCTCATGACGCGGCGGATCGAGCGAGCGATGATGCTGCTGCGGCGCGGCGACCTCTCGGTCACCGAGGTCTGCTTCGAGGTCGGCTGCTCATCGCTCGGGACCTTCAGCACGCGCTTCACCGAGCTGGTCGGCGAGTCCCCCAGCTCCTACAAGGCCCGGGATCACTCGTGGATGGAACCGGTTCCCGCATGCCTGGTGCGGGCGGCGCTCCGCCCGGTCAGGAATCGAGAAGCGGCCACCGCGCAGAGGCGATAGGCTCGCGCCATGGACCTGAAACTGCAGAACTGCTTCCTTTCGGTGGATGACCACGAGAAGGCACTCGCGTTCTACCGCGACGCGCTCGGCTTCGAGGTGCGGAACGATGTGAGCGCCTACGGGATGCGCTGGGTCACCGTGGGACCAGCTTCGCAGCCGGACGTCAGCATCGTGCTGGAGCCTCCGGCAGCCGATCCCGGCATCTCAGCGGAGGACCGCGCCGCGATCAGCGACCTCCTGGCCAAGGGCCTGCTGCGGGGCCTGAACTTCTCGACGCCGGACCTCGACGGGACGTTCGAGCGCATCGAGGCGACCGGCGCCGATGTCGTCCAGGAGCCGATGGACCAGTCATACGGCCGCGACTGCGCCTTCCGCGATCCGGCCGGGAACGAGATACGGATCATTCAGACCCGCGGCTGAAGAATGATGCGGGTTGCCGACAGCCACGACCTGATCCGGGTGCACGGTGCCCGGGAGAACAACCTGCAGGACGTGAGCGTCGAGATCCCGAAGCGCCGCCTGACGGTGTTCACCGGCGTCTCGGGCTCCGGCAAGAGCTCGCTCGTGTTCTCCACCATCGCCGCCGAGTCGCAGCGGCTGATCAACGAGACCTACAGCGCCTTCGTCCAGGGCTTCATGCCAAGCCTGGCGCGACCCGACGTGGACCTGCTCGAGGGGCTGACCACCGCGATCATCGTCGACCAGGAACGGATGGGCGGCAACGCGCGCTCAACGGTCGGGACCGCGACGGACGCGAACGCCATGCTCCGCGTCCTGTTCAGCCGGCTTGGAAAGCCGCACATCGGCTCGCCGCGGGCGTTCTCCTTCAACATCCCCTCCGTGCGGGGGAGCGGCGCGATCACCGTCGAAGGCGGTTCGGGCAAGACCGTGAGGAAGAGCTTCACCATCACCGGCGGCATGTGTCCGAGATGCGAGGGGACGGGATCGGTGACCGATATCGACCTCTCCCAGCTGTATGACGAAGAGCGCTCGCTCGCCGACGGTGCGATCACCATCCCGGGCTACACGGCCGGTGGGTGGTCGGTCCGCTTCTTCACCGAGTCGGGATTCCTCGATCCCGACAAGCCGATCCGCAGCTACACGAAGCGGGAGCTCCACGACTTCCTCTACCGCGAGCCCACCAAGGTGAAGATCAACGGGATCAACATCACGTACGAGGGGCTGGTGCCGCGAATTCAGAAGTCGATGCTCTCGAAGAGCCAGGACGCCATGCAGCCCCACATCCGGGCCTTCGTGGAACGGGCCGTGACCTTCACCGCCTGTCCCGAATGCGGCGGTACCCGGCTCAGTGAGGCGGCCCGATCGTCGAGGATCGGGAAGATCAGCATCGCCGACGCCTGCGCGATGCAGATCAGTGACCTCGCCGAGTGGGTGCGCGGAATCGAGGAGCCATCCGTCGCCCCACTGCTTGCCGGCCTGCAGGAGACGCTCGACGCGTTCGTCGAGATCGGCCTGGGCTACCTCTCGCTCGACCGGGCGTCGGGGACGCTCTCCGGCGGCGAGGCGCAGCGGGTCAAGATGATCCGTCATGTCGGTTCCTCGTTGACCGATGTGACCTACGTCTTCGACGAGCCGACGACCGGCCTTCACCCCCACGACGTCCAGCGCACGAATCGGCTTCTGCAGGGGCTCCGCGACAAGGGCAACACGGTGCTCGTCATCGAGCACGAGCCGGAGGTGGTCGAGATCGCGGACCACGTCATCGACCTGGGCCCGGGCGCGGGTTCGGAAGGCGGCACCGTCTGCTTCGAGGGCACGGTCGAGGAACTGCGGGCCAGCGACACGCTCACCGGCCGGCACCTCGGATACCGGGCCGGACTGAAGCCGGCGACGCGCGCCGCGGTCGGCAGCCTCGAGATCCGAAATGCGACCCTCCACAACCTCCATGACGTGAGCGTCGACATCCCGCTCGGCGTGCTCTGCGTGGTGACGGGGGTGGCGGGCTCGGGGAAGAGCTCGCTGATCCACGGCTCGCTGTCGGAGGACGCTGGGGTCGTCGCAATCGACCAGGCCCCGATCCGCGGCTCGCGGCGGAGCAACCCCGCCACCTACACCGGGCTGCTCGACCCGATTCGATCGGCGTTCGCGAAGGCGAACGGCGTGAAGCCGGCGCTCTTCAGCGCGAACTCGGCCGGTGCCTGCCCGGCCTGCAACGGCAACGGGGTGATCTACACCGAGCTCGGGTTCATGGAAACCGTCGAGACGGTGTGCGAGGAGTGCGAGGGCCGGCGATTCGATGCCAGCGTGCTCAAGTACAAGCTCGCCGGCCGGGACATCAGCGAGGTGCTCGCGATGTCGGTCGCCGAGGCACTCGAGTTCTTCGGCACTGGCCAGGCCAAGGTCGCGGCCGCTCGCTCGATCCTCGACCGGATGGCCGATGTCGGGCTCGGGTACCTGCGCCTGGGCCAGCCGCTCACGACGCTCTCCGGCGGCGAGCGGCAACGGCTGAAGCTCGCGATTCAGATGGCCACCGAGGGTGGCATCTACGTGCTCGACGAGCCGACCTCGGGCCTCCACCTTGCCGATGTCGAGCACCTCCTCGCGCTGCTCGATCGGTTGGTGGAAGCCGGGAAGTCGGTGATCGTCATCGAGCACCATCTCGCGGTCATGGCCCACGCGGACTGGATCATCGACCTCGGCCCCGGAGCCGGTCGCGACGGCGGCCGCGTCGTGTTCTCGGGGCTGCCCGCGGACCTCGCCGCCAAGCGCAGCACGCTCACCGGCGACCACCTGGCGGCGTACGTCGGTGCCGGCGCCCGCACAGCGGATCCGGCGTCGCAATAGGCGATCAGGCGGTCGCCTTCGCCGGCGCCTCACCCTGCTGGAGGATCCGGATCGGATTGCCGAACGGATCGCGAACGCCCATGTCCGTTCCATAGAAGTGGTCGGTGGGCTCCTGCGTGAAGTCGGTGACGCCCCGCTCCCTGAGCGTCTCGTAGAGGCCCCGCGCATCGTCCGTGAGGAACACGAGGCCGCTCAGCGCCCCCTTGGCGATGAGCTCGCGGAGCTGTTCCGCGGTGGCCTCGTCGTGGAGCGGCGCCCCGGGCTGCTCGAGCGAGATCTCGGTGCCGGGCTGGCCGGGGACACGGACCGTCAGCCACCGGTAGTCGCCTTGGCGGACGTCGTTGCCCTTCTCGAGTCCGAGCTTGTTGACGTAGAAGTCGAGCGCCTCGTCCTTGTCGAGGACGTAGATCGAGGCGACGTTGAGCATGGTGATCATCGGGTTGAGTCTCCTGTCGGATTGGATCGGACGTCATCCACCGTACGGCGCGAGCGCCGCGGTCGCTTCTCGAAAACTGCCCGATTCCGGCGCACGCTGCCGTTGCCCGATCGTGGCGTCAGGCCCTGGATCGCGCTCAGCTGGTTCATCTGGACGTCAGCGCGTCATGCGCAGCCGGACGTCGTCGGCGCGCCGGACATCCCCATCGGATGGCCGAACCGGGCGAGCATGCTCGCGTACCTGGGCTGGCTGACGCTGGCCGCGGTGTTGATGCTGGCCTGAGATAGACTCCCCGCATGCCGGGTGAAGCGCTCCTGCTGGGGATCGCCGCGATCGCCGTCATCGTCGCCGGCTTCACCGCCGTGACGACGACCCTGGTGCCGCCCGGCGGCTCATGGCACCCGGCCATGCGCATCCGCCAGCGTGCGATCGTGTCCACGAGCTTCAACGTCATGTTCGAGTCACTCGCCCCGTCCATCGTGTTCGCCTGGCTCGGCGACGCTCGCACGGCGTTCGTCGTGGCCAGCGCGGGCGTGGCCGTCTACGCGACGGGGATCGTGATCTGGCGCGGACGCCAGCTGCTGCGGGCGGGCGGCGCCCTGACCGGAACAGCGATGGTGCTCTACGCGCTCGGACCAGCGGCGACGCTGCTGTTCTGGGCGAACGCGATCGTGTTTGCTTCGCTGGCCGCCTATGCCCTCGCCCTGTGCATCCAGCTGTCGGTCGCGGTCGTCAGCTTCTACTCGCTCGTCTCGGCCGCCCAGGGCTGAGAGTCTCCCTTCAAGGCGTGCGGTCCCGTCGCCGGCACGAGCCGCGCCGCCGTCCGGCCATGCTTGCTAATCTCCACCTCTTGGCCTGAGGCCACGTCATCCAGCGGCGCCAGAATCTTGCGCTTGATCGGATCGCTCGCAACCGTCGTTCCGCAACTTCGCGAAAGAAATCCGGCCGGCGGTGTCGGATCGGGCCATCTGCGTTCGTAGTTGGGGTGAGAGGCCGCCCAGACGGGCGCCAAAGGGACCAAACGAGAAAGGAACGGCGTCATGAAGCTGACGACCAACACCAACGTCTCCGTCGACGGGGTGATGCAGGGGCTCGGCGGGCCGGACGAGGACCGCCGGGGCGGATTCGAGCGCGGCGGATGGGTCACGGACATGTTCGACCTCGAGGCCATGGCGGCCCTGGACGAGATCTATGGGCGCGCCGACGCGTTCCTGTTCGGACGGCGGACCTACGAGATCTTCGCCGGATCCTGGGGAACAATCGAGGAGCTGGGCGCCCAGCCCATTGGCGTAGCGCTGAACTCGCGGCCCAAGTACGTGGCATCGACCACGCCCTTCGACCCGGAGTGGGCGAACACGACGGTGCTCTCCGGTGACGTCGCGGCGGCAATCCGCGAGCTGAGGGCCAAGGCGGGTGGCGAGCTGCAGGTGCCCGGCAGCGGCGTCCTGGTCCGCTGGCTGCTCGAGAACGACCTCGTCGACGAGATCACCCTGTTCACCGTCCCCGTGGTCGTCGGCCAGGGCACGCGGCTGTTCCCGGACAACGGCCCGCCCAAGGCGCTCGAGCTCGTCGAATCGCGGTCGACCCCCGGCGGGGTGACGATCCAGGTCTATCGGCCCGCCGGCCGCCCCCAGTTCGCAGCCGCCTCGTCGGCAAGGGGTCCGCGACCATGAAGCTGACCACCGTCACGCAGGTCTCCGTTGACCGAGTGATGCAGGGACCCGGCGCACCGGTGCCCGGGGTAGCCGAATCCGGCGTCTTCGAGCGCAATGGATGGGCCCACTTCGACGACGAGGCCGGGACGGTGATGGACGAGGTCTTCCGGCGGGCCGACGCGTTCCTGTTCGGCCGCCGGACCTACGAGATGTTCGCCGGGTCCTGGGGGAGCTGGAACGATCCGGGCGACAGCCCGATCTGGACCGCGTTGCACACGAAGCCCAAGTACGTGGCGTCAACCACACTTGCCGACCCGCGCTGGCCGGACACGACGGTCCTGTCCGGTGACCTTGCTGACGCCATCCGCGAGCTGCAGGCGAAGCCGGGACGCGAGCTCCAGGTCCACGGCAGCGGCGCCCTGGTTCGCTGGCTGCTGGCCAACGACCTTGTCGACGAGATCGTCTTGTTCACGTTCCCAGTCGTTGTTGGTCAAGGCGCGCGGCTGTTCCCGGACAACGGCCCGCCCATGGCGCTCGAGCTCGTCGAATCGCGGTCCACCCCCGGTGGAGTGACGATCCAGGGCTACCGGCCCCACTACGCGACCGCCGCGCCATGATGTGGCGCCATCATGTAGGTCCCAAGGCCACAGGAGATGAGCCGAGATGCACTACCTCGTTTCCGTGATCACCGACACGGCCGGCCTCGCCACCCCTGACGAGCAGGCCGCGATCGACGTGTTCAATGACCGACTCCAGGCGGAGGGCTACTGGGTCTTCGCCGGCGGCCTCGCGTCGCCCAGCACCGCCACCGTCATCGACAATCGGGGCGGGGAGCCGGTGTTCACCGACGGGCCCTTCCTGGAATCGAAGGAGTTCCTCATCGGCTTCTGGATCATCGAGGCCCCCGACCTCGACGTGGCGCTCAAGCTCGCGGCCGAGGGGTCGTTGGCCTGCAATCGGAAGATCGAGGTGCGCCCGTTCCAGGGCGTCGCATGATCGACGTCGGGGAGGCGATCACCGAGGCCCACCACCGGGAGTGGGCGCGGGTGGTCGCCGCCCTGACCAGGCGTTTCGGCGACCTCGACATCGCCGAGGAGGCGGCGGCCGAAGCCTTCGCGACCGCCGTTGAGCGGTGGCCCGGCGACGGCCTGCCCCCCAACCCCGGCGCGTGGCTGACGACCACCGCCAACCGAAAGGCCATCGACCGGATCCGACGCGAGAACAAGCGCGACGACAAGCAGAAGGAGGCGCAGGTGCTGTACGACAGGGACGCGCCTGAACCGCTCGGCGCCGTCGACGACGACCGGCTCCGGCTGATCTTCACCTGCTGTCACCCGGCGCTCGCGATGGAGTCCCGCGTGGCGCTGACGCTGCGCATGATCGGCGGTCTGACCATGCCCGAGATCGCCCGTGCGTTCCTGGTATCGGAGGCCGCCATGGGCCAGCGGATCACCCGGGCGAAGGGCAAGATCAAGGCGGCTCGCATCCCGTATCGCGTCCCGTCGGCGGAGGATCTCCCGGTGCGCGTCTCCGGCGTCCTCGCCGTCCTGTACCTCGTCTTCAACGAGGGCTACCTGGCGACCGGCCCCGACACCGATCCGGTCCGTCAGGAGCTGACCGCCGAGGCGATCCGCCTCACGCGCCTGATCAATGCGTTGCTGCCGGAGGACGGTGAGGTGACAGGGCTGCTGGCCCTGATGCTCCTCACCGAGGCCCGCCGCACCGCCCGAGTCTCGACAAGCAGCGAACTGGTCGCCCTCGACGACCAGGACCGTGCGGCCTGGGACGCGGCGCTGATCGAGGAGGGTCATCGACTGGTCCGTGAGCGCCTGGCCGCCGGGGTGGCCCCGGGCCGCTACCAGATCCTCGCTGCCATCAACGCCGTGCATACCTCCGCCCGCAAGATGGGCGACACCGACTGGTCACAGATCGTTGCCCTCTACGACCAGCTCGCCCGCCTCGATACCTCGCCGATAATCGCCCTCAACCGGGCCATCGCGGTCGCCGAGCTTGACGGGCCGCAGGCGGCACTCGCAGCCGTCGACCGTCTCGAGGACGAGCTGACGGGCTACCACGCCTACCATGCGACCCGCGCCGACCTGCTCCGCCGGCTTGGCCGCAGGCAAGAGTCGCGCGCCGAATACGACAAAGCCATCGACCTTGCGGGCAACACCGCTGAGACCGCCAGTCTGACCCGCCGACGGAACGAGCTGCGGTAGGGCCGTCGAAACCCCGCCACGCCGAAGCGCTCGTGGGCGGCGATGGCAGTCACGATCGAGATCTTGTCCTTGAACGCGACGCAAACAGTGCGCTCCGAGACGCCGGCCTCTGATGTGATCGCGCGTATTGCGGTTTCCGAGTACCCTTCGCCAGAAACAGCCGGAATGCTGCCTCGATGATGGCGAGTCTGGTCTGCTGGGCTTGCGCCGCGCGCAACGGGGATTGGTATCGGCGCCGCGCGGTTCCACGCTGCTGTTCGCCACTGGTCAGCTCGCCAGCTCCGATTGAGCGCGTCGAGCGATCAGCCCCTTGCCGTGTAGAGATACATCGTCACTGGCGCGAAGACCGCGACCAGCACCGCACAGGCCAGGAGAACCAGGCCGATCTCACCGACCGCTGGGGTTCCGGCCGTCAGGTCCCGGGCCGCCGTGACGAGATGGCTCACCGGATTGGCGTCGACGATCGTTCGGAGCCATGACGGTATCGTCGCGGGCTCCACGAAGACGTTGCTCACGAACGTGAGCGGGAACAGGATCACGAACCCGGCGACGCTGACCGATTGGGGCGACCGAAGGACCAGCGCCAGGCTCAGCCAGATCCACGACAAGCTGAACGCGAACACGAGAATGAGCGCCACGGCCTCGACCGTGCCAATTGCCCCGCCAGCCGGCCGGTAGCCCATCAGCAGCCCGAGGCCAATGACGATTGCCGATGCAAGCAGGTACCGGGCGGTGTCCCCGAGCAGGGTTCCCAGGAGCGGCGCTGGCCGCCAGATCGGCAGCGACCTGAAGCGGTCGAAGACGCCGCTGGTGAGGTCTGCACTGAGGCCGATGCCTGTGTACATCGTGATCAGCAGGACGGTCATCGCCAGCGTGCCCGGGAGCAGGTACTGGAGATAGGCCCCGGTCGAGCCGGCGAGCGCCCCTCCGAACAGGTACGTAAACAGCACGGTGAACAGGATCGGGATCATGATCACATCACCGAGTTGTTCGGGCACGTGCTTCGTCTTGAGCATCCCTCGCCAGGCAAACACTAGGGATGCCGACAGAGCACCAGGACCCCTCCGCTTGTCGGCGCCCGGCGCGGACGCCACGGGGAGTGTGGCGCTGGTCGTCTTGTTCGTCATGCGATCGCCTCTCTCGTGGTCGTCTCGGTGTGGCCAGCCTGGCCGGTCAGAGCCAGGAACACCTCGTCGAGGCTCGGCTGCCCGAGAGCGAATTCGGTGACGACGATTCCCGATCTCGACAGCTCGCCCAGCGCAGCTGCGGCGCGATCGGCATCCGATGCGGCTGCGCGGAGAGCCGCTGTGTCGGCGTCGGTCCGGATCGGTACACCCAGGGTGCGTGACAGGATCGCCTCCGCCTCGGCTCGCTGACCTGGGCGGAGCAAGCGGACCTGCAGCGAACCCGACCCGAGGCGAGACTTGAGTTCCTCGGGCGTGCCTTCGGCAATGACCCGCCCATGGTCGAGCAACGTGATCCGATCGGCTAGCTGGTCGGCCTCCTCGAGGTATTGCGTCGTGAGCAGCACGCTCGTGCCGGTCGCAACCATGCCCCGGATGATCTCCCAGACTTGGAAACGACTGCGGGGATCGAGTCCGGTGGTCGGTTCGTCAAGGAAGATCACCTCCGGCGTCAGCACAATGCTGGCGGCGATGTCGAGCCGGCGCCGCATGCCACCCGAGTAGGTCTTGACGAGGCGATCACCAGCCTCGGCGATGTCAAACGCCTCCAACAGCTCAACGGCGCGCGCGCGAGCCTGCGCGCCGGACAGGCCGAGCAGACGCCCGACCAGGACAATGTTCTCGATCCCGGTCAGGTCCGGGTCCACCGACGCGAACTGGCCGGTCAGGCTGATCCGACTCCGCACGGCGTTGGCGTCGGACACGACGTCGAACCCGAGGACCCGGGCGCTTCCGGCATCCGGGCGCAGAAGGGTCGCGAGGATCCGGATGGCGGTCGTCTTCCCGGCGCCGTTCGGTCCTAGGACGCCGTACACGCCCCCGGCGGGCACACTGAGGTCCAAGCCGTCGACGGCCTTCGTGGGTCCGAAGGACTTCTTCAGGCCGGCTGTCTCGATTACCAGCTCAGCTCCCATGACGATGGGCTCGATCCTGCATGACAGTCCCTTTCTCTGGAACGTGACTCTCAGCGACGATCGTAGCAGACAGGGACTGGCTGCTGCAAGTGACTGGCAGATTCCTTTGCAACACGGTACGCTCGGGGCATGACAACTCGGATTGGGCTACGCGAGCGCCAGAAGCACGGAGCAATGCGCCGCATCCAGGAGGTCGCACTCGGCCTGTTCGATGCGCACGGCTTCGACAACGTCACAGTCGAGCAGGTCGCGGACGCCGCTATGGTCTCGCCGAGCTCGGTCTATCGATACTTCGGCACCAAGGAGATGCTCGTCCTGTATGACGATCTCGACGTCGATTTCATCGACCGGATCAAGTCCGAGCTGGTCGACCATCCGCCGACCGACGCGGTGCGCCGAGCATTGGTCGGGGTCATGGCTAACTTCTTCGACCGCGACGAAGCCCTCGCTCGTCGGAAGGCGCGCTATGCGATGTCCGATCCCTCGCTTCAGGCGGGCCAGCGCGAGCTACTCGAGCACCTCGCGCAACAGGTCGCGGAGGGGCTCGCCCGCGCGACCGAGCGGACGCCCGATGCGCTGGAGGTCCAGGTGACCGCCACAGCCCTGGTCTGGTCGCTGGGCGCCGCCGTTCGCCACTGGCACGCCGGCGGGTATCGCACGCGCCTTCAAGACGAGCTGGAAGAGGCGGTTGAGATCCTGGAGCGTGGGCTGCGATAGGGTCTTGGGCAAGGGTGCGCAGAACCGCGCCCGCTCGTCGCCGCTCGCACGGACGGACGAGGCGGGTCGCCGTCGCTATCTGGAAATGAGGTCCGCGATGAAGTCTCGGCGAGCGCCCCGGATTGCGGCTCCATCAATTGCGAGCATGGTTCTCCCGCGCCTGCTGGCGCCGTCATCGATGCGGCAGAGCACGACGCCGGCTGGCGGGCCTCCACCTCGAGCTGACCGAGCGGCGCCGCGAGCCTGTGCGGCCGTCCTGGCCGCGGCAGCCGCACGGGACACCATCTCGCCGACCGTCGACCCGGAGCTCGTGATCGATCTGCTCATCGGGCCGGCCTCCTACCGGCGCTTCGTCGCGCACCGACCATTCCCGCCGGGCTACACCGCGGACATCGCCGACCTCGTGCTGGCGGCACTCGCAACCACCGATTGGCAGCCGTCGCGCGGGCGTTCGAAGGCGGGCGGCCGGGGCAAAGATCGGGGGGAACACGGTGCGACGAGCCGAAGAGCCATGAGCCTCGCGATCCGGAATCTCGTCTTCACCCTCGTCGTGCCGGGCGCTGGGGGGTGGGCATCCCGTCGTGGTGTGTGTTCGTTTGCCGGGCATCCATGCAGGGCTGAGTGCAAGCGGTGGCTCGTCGTCGCGACTCTGGAGCGGGACTTGCGCCGCCCAGGCCACAGACCATCGACGCGCCAATCTGAGTGCGCAATGGAACAGATGGTCGGGGCGAGAGGAGTCGAACCGCCATCAGCGACGTTAGCGTCCGTTCAGGACTGCTCAGTTGCAGCGTCGTTGGTGCCGATCGATGGCTTGTCTTGGCCGGTTGATGCTCTCGGCCCGAACGCTCATAAACGCAGGAACGGCCAGCGCCGAGTCGGGATTCCGTCAGCAGCCCTGGGCGTAGACCACGGCGGCGCAGACTCGATCCATCGTGTCTTCGCTCACGGATCCAGCGTACGTGGTCAGAGATGTCTTGGTGATCGTGTGAAGTCCATCGCAATTGATGACCGATGGCCGGTCGAGGCCGGCTTCTTCGTGGTCGAAGTCGACCTCGGAGGCGATGTCGCGGATGGAGGTGGTGACCTCGGCGACAGTGACGAGTGCGCGCACCTCGATCACTTCGGGCCGCGTCAACACGAGGACCGGCCGCCGCTTGCGGCCGACTTCCGCGAACCAGATCTCGCCGCGGGTCACTCCTCAGTCCATGCCTCAACGTTGGACCAGAACGGATCGGGTCGCTCGGGACGACGCCGATAGGCTTCGCGGTCGGCTCGCGCCATCGCGGCTCGTACGGCCGCCTCCACGCCCTCTCGTGCGGCCGCCGAGACGTTGATCTGGAGGCGCCGCGCACGCTCGGCGAGCGCGCGGTCGATCGTAATGCTGGCGCGCGTCGATGCCATACGCACATACTAGCACAATATGCTAGCGCCGCAAGCATGCATCGGGTCGTCGCCCGCCGACCAGCCGCAAACCTCGGGGCGGGTCCATTTTGGGGCTGCGAACACGTCACAGCTGGTTCGGGGCCTAGGGACTTGGACTCCGGGTGGCCGCGGGCCAGGCTCCAGGAGGTGTGCCCGGGTCACGGACTGACGAGCGTGATCGTCGGGATCCGGTTCAGGCAGGTCGTGTCCGCCGGCGGGCCAGTCGGGTTGTCGATCCAAGCGCTCCGGATCGCTCTGGGACAGTCGTCGTATCCGAGGATGTTGTACGACTGATTGGGGATCGCAAGCGTCCACAGCATGGGGTTGCTGCCGGCCACCGCCCGGACGTCCGCGAGCGAGGCGCTGTACGGATCCAGCGTGCCGCGCATGACCAGGGTCGGTATATGTCCGGTGATAGACGTGCCTCGTCCAGGCGATGAAGGTATGTCCGTCCAGGCCTGACAAACCGCGTCGAGCGCACCCGTGCGGAAGTCTATGGCGTAGGCCGGCCCAAGGGCCATGGCCCCGAACAGTGTCATTTGTCGCAGTGCCGGGACCTCGTCTCGGCAGATGATGGAGTACAGCGCCCCCAGGCTCACGTTCTCGCAGTTCGCGACCTCGCCGAGGCAGTCGCCGGTGTCGGAAGCGAGGTCCACCGCGACGGGCGCGGCCGAAGTGACCTGGCCGGCCAGCACGTCCCGAGCGGTGGACAGGACCTGACCGGCCTGCGACCCACCCGCAGTCCCAAGCTTCCAGCGCACCCAGCGCAGGAAGGCGGCGTCGTCGACCACGATCGGGATGACGTGGCCCAGTTGAATCGCCCGCACCGTCCCCGATACGTCAAGCCGGATGGGCGCCTTGGCCAGCCGGGCGAGCGCCCGGTTGATCATCGCGCCCGGGTCTGGGAACTGGTCGGTGCAGCGAGGATCGGCGTTGCACATCGTCGCGACAGTCCTGATCGACCCGGCGAGCGCATTGGCACCGACCTCGAGGAGATCGGGGCTCGGAAGGTGCGGCGAATCGATCACGGCCGAGCGGACGCCGCCCGGATACCGCCGCATCACCTCGAACAGGAGGAGCGAATCGCTTCCGGTCGACATGAGGTTCCAGCTCGGGATCCTGAGGGTGGTCCGGAGGTCCTCGATGTCAGCCGCGTTCGCCGCGAGGTCGAACGCGGCGACGTCGACACCCTGCGAGGACAGCCGATCGTGGCAGGCCTTCACGGCTGCGAGCATCGACGCGCGCCGGCTCTCGTCGCCAGCGGGCAGCCCGACCAGCGTCGGGGCTGCAGCCACGACTTCGGGGCAGTCGAGACTTGGTCGCGAATGCCCGATCCCGCGCGGGTCGAGGAGGTACTCGACCCGGTGGGTCCGCTGGCCGGCGTTCGACATCTCGGCGTAGCCGGACGGCTTGGCCAGCGAGTCGAGCTCAAGGACCGGATCGAGGGTCGTGGTGCCGCCCGGGGGATCGATCCGGACAACGAACAACTGGATCGTCGGGCCGCCCGGCAGCGCCCGGTCTTCCAGCACGGTCAGATACCCGCAGGTGGCCTGAAGCACGATGGCGGTCGCGACGTCGGCGGGACACGGCGCGTCGGCGTAGGAGGGCGTGAACGCGGCAGGCGACACCGACGCGCTCGCGACCTGCGCGGGTGACACGGCCGGTCCCTCGAGCGAGGCCGCCGGATCCGTGGGCGACGCGGTCGGGCTCACGGTCGGCGTCTGCGCGCACCCGCATACGAGGCAGATGACGCAGCAGGTCAGGAGCAGATGCCAAGTGCGTCGCATCTCAGGGCTCCCGATGGAAGGTCGTGGTACCGAAGGAGAAGGTGGGGCCGACGTCGTCGGCCAGCGCCCCGGTCCAACTGCTATCCGAGCGGAGCTTGAGGGTCAGCGCAGCGCCCGACCAGTTCACCGCGTAGGTGGTCAGGGCGCCAGGTTCCTGCAGGACCACCGTGTGATCGTCCGGGAAGGCGTAGGACCCCTTGGATCCAACCCAGCTGGGCCCGCCGTCGACGCTGGCGCTTTGGGTCCACTGCCCGCCGCTGAAGGTGAACGACATGGTGACGGCCTTCGACGTGGAGTCGAGCTCGAAGCCATCTGAGATCATTTTCGCTTTGTCCGCGGCCGAGAGGTGCGTCGCGTTGATCGCCGCGATGATCGTCGACGCCGGGATCGGGTCTCCGACATAGGTCCCGTCGGGGATCAGGGATGTCGATGCGGCGGTGGCGCTCGGGGCTGATCCAGCTGGCATGGAAGCGCTGGCGGGACTCGCGGAGGCGCCGGCCGGCGAAGCGGACGACCCGCTCGGCGCGACCGTGTACGAGCTCCCGGCCGACCCGCACCCGGCCACGAGCACGACGACGAGCCCCGCCCCGAAGTACCGCCGTGCCGTGTGTCGCAGGTCTTGCAGCATCATCGTCGCCTCCTCCTGAACGCCTCAAGTGGGCATTCGCTACTCCATACAGGCCTCGGGCCGGCCGAACGTTTACGGCACGACCGACCAGGGCTTCGTCGCGAGGAGCGTGCGGCGGATCGAGCAGGTGTCGTCCACGGGCGTCAGGGCCAAGTCGCCACCGGTGCGGCTCCACGCGTACGAGCCGACGGCGGCGCAACTGCCGTTGATGAACAGGTTCGTCCGCAACTCGCCTCCCGATACGGAGAAGGCGACTCCAGACAGGCTGTTCGCCCCACCCGAGTAGGTCGGCGGGGCGGTCAGGAGCACCTCGCCATCTGGGAGCAGCCGCATCGTCCAGAGGCCACCGAGCCCATCGCGCTTGACCGAGGTGGCTGTCGGGTCGAGCGTGACCGTGTAGGTGCCAGCCACTTGCGGGTAAGACGCCGGCGACGCCTCGGCGCTGGCCGAAGGAGCAGCCGTCTCGCTCGGCGAGCCCGAGGATCCGACTCCGGCAGGGAGGCTTGCTCCCTGCGTCCGCAGGATGATCGCGGCGACGAGGACGGCGGCGGCGAACACGACCGTCCCCCAGCCGATCGGTGACCCTCGGCGAACCCGCGACTCGACCGCGCCCAGCTGGCGCTCAACGTCCGGCTCGAGCCGCGCGGCCTCCCGCTCCAGGGCGTTCCGGAGGCGTCGGTCAAATGACATCATCAGCCTCGCCGAGGATCTCGCGTAGGCGGTTGCGGCCACGGTGGAGGTGGACCCGCGCCGTAGGCTCCGCGCAGCCGAGGATGGCGGCGATCTCGGCCACGGGCCGATCCTCGAAGTAGTGCAGCACGATCGCAGCCCGCTGCGACCCCGAGAGCTGCCGGATGGCGCCGGTCACGTCGAGCTGGGTCGTCGAGGGCGCGGCCGCGGTGGGGAGGTCCGGAATCACGAACGAGATCAACCGCTGGCGACGGATCGACCGCATCGCGAGCCGGATCGCAATGCGGCGCACCCAGGCTTGCGGCTTCTCGTACTTCGACACCTTCGGCCAATGCCGGAGGAGCTGGACGAAGGCATCCTGCGTGACGTCCTCCGCCCGGCCGTGGTCGTGCAGGATGAGGCTGATCGTCCGCAGGACGGCCGCGAACTCCGCACGGAAGAAGGCCGCGTAATCCTGCTCGCCTTCGAACACCTGCGGGTGCGACGCCTCCAGCGCGACGACCCGAATGCCAGTCTGCACTCTGCCGCATCACCTCAGCTGAGCCAGGTCGGGCCCTACGAATTGTCACACAGCCCGGTCGTTATATACAGGCTCGACAAGCCTCCAACGTTTACACGACATGGTGCGATCTCGACTTCTTACGACCGCTGCTCGCGCACCGCTGCCAGCCTACGGCGCGGTGGTCGGCAACCACTCGTTGCACGCACCGACCCCTTCAGTCGCCCGCATGAGGACCACAGCAATGAGCGCGACCAAACGTTTACGTCCGGCTGGCTGACTCGAGTCAAGGGGGAGAACATCGAGGCAAATCGACGACCGGTCCGGCGGTCCTTGCTTATCGGAGTTCCCATAGACCTGATCGTTGCAGCCGCTTCAGTTGCGACGGCCGAAGCGGAATCGTTGCCGAGCGGAGGCAGAGAGCGGCCCGTCGTCGCCGCGCCCGAGGATCGAGTCGAGGCGGGCGATCGCCTCGGCCTGCATTGTCGGCAGGGCATGGCTGTAGCGGTCGAGAATGATGGCGATCTCCATGTGGCCGAGCACCTCGCTCACGATCTTCGGGTTGGTGCCGGCCGCCAGCTGCAGGGTGACCCTGGGCGAGCCGTTGATCCACGACCATCCGGCCGAGAAGGAGCTGAGCGACGGCGAGCGGCAAGATCGCGAACGCGATCGGGTCGTGAGAGCCCCTTTCTGCGTCGCGATGCAGAGGGTCACTTCGTGTCGGCGCGCCAATCGGTGTAAACCTGGTGGCCCAGTCAAGCCTGTTGTTGAGTGCAGAAGTGCCCGAGCGCCAAGTGAGCGCCGGGCCATCACTCAGGAGGAACAGGTATGAAGGCCATGCGAGACCTCGCATTGATCGGGTCAGCTGCACTCGTCATCGGGCTGGTCGCGCCGGGCATCGCCAGCGCGGCGAAAAGCGTCGGCTCCCATGCACGCGGACAGATCGTCTTTCAGGCCCCCATCAACGGTCATTGGCAGATCTTCATCGAGCAGGCCGACGGCTCGAACGTCAGGCGACTCGTCACATCCGGAGACGACGATCTGGCGCCGTCCATCTCGCCCGATGGAAAGCGAGTGGCCTTCTTCCGGATCCCTGCAAATGGGTCACCGGACGAAATCTTCTTCGTTAACGTCGATGGGAGCGACCTACACCCGATCGATGTGAGCGGTTGTACCGGGAACTGTCTTGGCGACGACACCGAAGGCCATGCCTGGTCGCCAAGCGGCACGCAGATCGTCTTTGAGCGGGCTCTCCTGGACGCCTCCGGCAAGGTCAACGTCGGACTCTGGCTGATGAACACCGACGGAACTGGCGCCCATCAGATCACGCAACTGGACATGGCGGTTGAGTCAGAGGACCACCGGCCTTCCTGGTCTCCAGACGCCACGCGCCTGGTATTCCAGCGGATCGACACCACGGTATCGCCAGAACGGGACGCCCTCTTCAGCGTGCGGGTTGACGGAACGGACCTGCGCCAGATCACCCCTTGGGCGCTCAACGCGAACGACCCGGACTGGTCGCCAGATGGGGCGCTGATCGCCTTCCAGTCTCCGGCCGAAGCCAATCAGGGGGGTAACCAAAACATCTACACGATCCAGCCGGACGGCACCGGCCTCACGGAGCTGACGGCCGGCCTGTCGAGCCATCGGGGCCTCCAAGGGACCAACCACCCCTCTTGGTCACCCGACGGCACCCAGCTCGTGTTCTCGCACAGCCCTTCCACCGCCCTGCGCGCAGATCTATACGAGATGAATCGCGACGGAACCGGCCTTCATGTGGTTCGTCACACGGTACTGAACGAAAACGCGCCGGACTGGGGGACAGCACCGACAAATTGAGCCCGTCGATCTCGGATCCCAGCAGCTCGACAACTGAAGCTCGACCCGATTCTTGCGGGTCGAGCTTCGATGCTCTTCAGATCGCCTGCAGTCCGAGCGATTCCGGCAGCTTCGGTGTCGGGACGTTCAAACACACCGCCGCCCTCCTCCTCAACGGGCCGACGCCGCGTCTCGGTGCTCACTGGCGGCGCGTTTCACGCACGGTGGGTGGCCCCGTTGCTCCGGTGACCCTCTGGGTCAGGGCGGTCGACCCGGAGCGGCGCGTACAGGTAGGCGAGCGCGGCGACTTCGAGCCACGCGCTGGCGCTCTCCGACGCGGGCTCGTCGGAACGCAAGAGCCCTCGCCAGCGGCCCAGGGAGCCACGCGAAGGGCGCCCACCAGCCAGGACGGGGCAGGGCGCCTGTGGCTGCCGGGCTCGGCGGTCGGGTAGCCTCGATTGCTCAGCGCGTCGTGCCGGCGTCCGGCGGCGAACTCGTGCCGGCGACGCAGACCACCTGGCCGAGGCCGGTTCCAACGATGATCCGGCCGCCGACGATCGCTGGGTGCCGCCTACGTGGCTGGCGCACCGACCAGTGCTGATGTGTGCGAGACGCGGCAGCGGCGGACCAGCCTCGTAGAGCTGCATGTCCGGGGTGTGCTTGGCGCAGACCGGCATCAAGCTGCCCATCTGGTCCGTCTCGATACCGCCGGCTGGCGCGCGGTATGGGGAGACGAAGTCCTGACCGGCACCTACAGAGGTGATTATGGTCGGGGCGAGAGGAGTCGAACCTCCATCACCAACCTTAGCGTCCGTTCAAGTAGGCTTAATTGCGCGGTTGTCGGCCCGATCGCTGGCTCGCTCCAACCGGCTGATGGTGCGCTCACGCCGGCGACCACGTGCTCGCGGTTGGACCTATGGGTAGCTTCGCCTGCTCTCCGTGAGGCCATGGTCCGGTGACCAGCGCACCACGACCATCTGTCCCTGCGCGATGTCCCACTTGACGAGCGAGGCCCGCTCGATGCGTAGTGCGAACACGATCGCAGCCTCGGGCGATTGCGCCTGCCACCAGCCTTCCTGACAGGCGTCTCGAATCTGTCCCTCCGCTTCCAGCGCTCGGCCCTGGAGTTTGAGCTCCGGCTCTCCGTTGTCCGGCCCGGTGATGGCGCTGTGGAGCGCACAGCGTGAATCTCGCCGCAGGTCTCGTGTCTTGAGCGACCACACGAGCGACCCAAAGAGCAGCTCTCCCTGGCTGAGGTAGGGCTCGACTGGGCTGATTCGCGGTGAACCGTCTTCCCGCAGAGTCGCGAGCAACCCGACTCGGGCACGATCGAGCCGCTCCTCGCCGACCCGGGCGATCTCGGGTGCCGCGATCTCCAGTTCGCGCCAGATCATGGCGACGAGGCTACACCGCGGCGCGCCGCTGCGGACTCATCCTGATCCACTGGACATGCCAAGTCGGCGATGTCGCACCGCCGACCTCAGCGTCCGGCATTGCGCTCCGCCGCGGAGGCCGTGCAGACCTTCGATGGGTTCGAAATAGAACAAATGGTCGGGGCGAGAGGGCTAGCCCCTCCGATAACCACCTCGGCGCGGTAGAGCTCATTCGACTAGCCCCGAGCCACGCAGCTGCGGACCCGATGGCCGGGTGAGGATGTAGGTCCGGCTGGCCGGAGCCGGCCACTTACTGCGTTCGCGAGGCGAGACCTCGAGGTCGCCCTACTCGAATGCCGCCGCTGCCACCAAGTCGTCGAACGCCACTCGCCCATGCACAATCGCCAAGCGTGAGGCGCTGCGGTACTGGTGTTGAACAGTTCAAAGCTGGAGATTCGATCGTTCTGGAGTACTGCGGGACCGTCGGTGCTCGCCGAACCCACCAAGCGATACGGAGCACCCCTAGGTCCATTTCGCGCGGCCAGCACGACGAGCGGCGCGCCGGTTGAGTCGCTCTCGGGGCGTACGTCAGCAACCGCTATTGGACTCGATGCAGTCATCGATGGATGATGTAGACCCAGCACGCCAAGCATAGGGGAGCGCCTCGATGAAGTGGGTGACCCACGAATGACCACGATTGTGCCGCCCGGCGGGGGAATGCAGCTCACGGCCCGCGGCAGCCAGATGCTGTTCAAGGCGGTTGGAGCCACGACGGGCAGTCGTTTCTCGCTCATGGATCGCACGCTGCCCCCGCACGGACGTCCCCCTGCTCCACACCGTCACCCCGGCGCATTGGAGATGTTCCTGATCCTGGAGGGGACCCTGACCTTCATCCTCGACGGCGAGCGAGCGACCGTCGAGGCCAACGGCTGTGTCATCGTCTCCGAGGGGGCCAGTCACACCTTCGTCAACGAGTCGGATGCGCCTGCCCGCACGCTCATCATTCATGCTCCTGCCCTCGACGGCTACTTCGAAGACCTCGCGTCGCTCTGGGCACGGGAGGAACCGCCCACTGCGGACGAGGAGGCGGCCAACATGCGCAAGCACGGTCTCGAGCCGGTCGACTGAGGCGGCAGAGGCGCACAGCAGCCCCTACCGCCTGGTACGCCTCTTCCACCGAGAGGTCGGGCTGCCGCCATCGGCCCATCAGCGCCAGCTGATGGTGGACCATGCCAAGCGGTTCCTGCGCCAGGGCGTCCCTGCCGCCTAGGTGCGCTGCGCTGCGGCTTCTGCTGTCAGGCCCACCTGACCCGGCCTTCCATCGGATGACCGGCGTCACGCCGGCTGCCTACCCTCGCGGGTAGGCGCTGACATCGTGGGGTAGAGGAGGCCGCGCCGACTCGCTCGACGCAGGATTCTGCACGACGGGCCGCGATGGTGCCGCAGTTGTGGCTGCTGGGGGCAGTCCTCTGCGGCCGGGCCTTCTCGGGCGGGTTCGTCATCCAGCCACTGCTGAGCGCCATGCTCCGCGGCTGTCACTCGACGCATCGAACGCATGAAGTGGCTCCATGACGTCCTCGCAGGGAGTCCGTACGGCTGACGTGAAGGTCTGGATCGCCGTGTTAACGCTCGGATGAGCAGCCACGGTGGCATCCGGATCGACTATGGCTTTCCGACTGGGGCACCCACGACATGTGTTTCAGCGCCGAGATCGCGGTGTTCGTCACCCGGCGAGACGGAGAGGTGCTGCTGCTTCGGCGGGCGGAGTCCGACGGCGGCTACTGGCATGTGGTCGCCGGAGCCATCGAGGGAGGTGAGTCAGCCCTCTCGGCCGCGGAACGAGAGTTGCGCGAGGAGACCGGTCTCGTCGCACGGCTCGAACGTTGCGCCGAAGTGATGGAACGGGCACGGCGGCCCTGAATCCGAGCCAATGGCTGTCCAGGTACCGCGCCGAACCACCTGGATGTTGCAATAGAACGGATGTTCTGGTCGGGGCGAGAGGGATAGCTCCTCCGATAATCACCTCAGCGTCGAGGCGATCCGGCCGGCTCCAGAGTCAGGATCGGGCGCCTGAACGGTCCGCACCACCAGTCCGTCGATGCCGGCGAGGTCGGCGGGATTCGCCGTGTAGAGCGGCAGGCCGTTCGCCAAGGCGGTGGCTGCGATCAGCGCGTCGAAGGCGCGGGCCGCCGGCTTGCGCCCGGACCGTCGATACGCCGAGGCGACAATGCCAAAGGCGCGAGCGGCGGCTGCGTCGAACGGGAGCGGATCAAAGTCGGCCTCGGCCTGCTGGACGTGGGCCAGGCGTCGTGCACGTTCCGACTCGTCGGTGGCCACGAGGGGTCCAACGCTGAGCTCCGCGAGGGTGATGGCAGAAATGAGAGCGACGTCGGGCAAGCCGGACGGATCCGGCAGCCGGTGCAGCGTCAGGAGCGCGCTGGTATCCAGGAGGCCCTCAGGATCGCTCACAGCGATTGATCGAGCACAGCGTCGATGTCACGGCGAAGGGCGGCAGGCTCGACCGCCGGCAAACGTTGCCAGCGTTCGAGCAGCGTCGCCGCTGCGACCCCCCGCGCACGCAGTGGTCGAAGCTCGGCGACCGGGCGGCCGTCGCGGGTCACCGTCACGTGCCCACCGGCTTCGACCCGATCGACAACGTCTCCGCCATGGTTGCGCAACTCGCGAATGGTGACCGTGTCCATTGGCGTGAGTGTATCACGGGTGATACTACCGTCAAGACCTGATCCAACGTCTTGGGGGTCCAGTTAGGGGACCAGCTCGAAGGCGTCGAAGTGACGCGGTCGCACAACCCCGAAGTGGCGCCGATCGAAGGTGGCGATGGTCCCGAGCCCGAGGCGCTCTGCGATGGCGACCACCGAGGCGTCGACCGTGCCGAGGGGAAGGTCGGCGTACCTCGCCACCAGCTCGGCTATCTGCAGCCAGTCGGCGGGCTCAACGGCCACCGGTGTCAGGGCTCCACTGGCCAGATCGCCCAGGAATCTGACCTCAGCCGATGTTCCGAGGCGCGTGGCAAGCAGGTGGGCGACCTCGGTGACCACGAGCTGGGGTACGAGGATCGGGCCAGGGTGCTCCCGTAGTAGGCGCAGCGAGTCGGCGTGATGGGCGTCATCGGCGTCGACATAGGCGTAAAGCGGGCCGGCATCGGCCAGCAGGCCAGTCAGGACAGCTCCCGGCGCAGGATCTCCTCGATCCGCTCGGAGATATCCTGTCGCCCACTCCGTCCAGCCGCCGCCGCCAGGAGCTGGCGTTGCGGGCCGCCGAGGTGCTCGCTGATCGCCTCGCGCGTCACTTCCGAGATGGTGGTCCCGCGCCGCCTGGCTTCGTGGCGGAGCCTGCTGTCCAGGTCATCGGGGAGCTTGATCGTCGTCCGCTTCATGGTATGCCAGCATATCTGCCCTCGACTCCGCCGTCAACGTTGGTCCCGTGTCAACGTAGTGGTTGTGGGGGAGCCGAATTTGCCGCTCCAGGACACCTCCGCTATGTCGCGGGGCCGCTCCCCTTTGGGCACCCCGTCAATCTCGAAAGCCAGGCGCTCAGCTTCGTTGGCGTAGACCAGGTGAATCTGGGAGAGCCCAAGGGAGGCATCGGCGCGCTCCGCAGGGCGGTGCAGCTCGCCGAACGCAGCGATCGGACGGACGGTGCCCTGGAGACAACGCGTAACCTCGCTGCCATGCTGATTCGGACGGATCGGCTCAAGGAAGCCTCGCGCCTGGCCAAGACGGCGGCAGAGCGCGCGGATGACGCGGGACTGTCACGAAGAATCGGGGCAGCCCTCCGCTCCGTGGCTGGCGAAGCATTGATCCGGGCCGGTCGATTCCAGGAAGCGGATGAGGTGCTGGACGCGGGCTGGCGATCCAGCCCGCAGGGAAAGTGGCGTCTCAACCTGCTCATCGCACTTGCACGGCTTGCCCTGCTACGAGGTACCAGCGATGAGGCGACCTCCCACCTCGATGCCGCGCTGGAGACTGCACCCGCCCGCAGTCCGGACACCTACCCGGACCTCGCGGGGGTTCTTGCAGCCGTCGAGCTGGCGCGCGGGAACGTCACCAATGCGCGCGAGGCCGTGCAGGGCGCGCTGGGGCTCCTGGCTCCGACCGACGCCGATCAGCTTCGCGCCCCTCTGCTCAACCTATCCGCACGCATCGAGGCTGAAGCGGTGCTTTCGGCCCGACGGGGCCGACGACCGACAGAACGAGCCAACGCGCGGGAGGCAGCCAGGCGCATCGGCGCTGCGCTCGACCGCGTCGCGGCAACAGGCGACACCCCCACGGGTATCCAGGCCGAATTCGTGACCGCTCGGGCGGAGGTGAGCCGAGCAGTCGAACAGCCAACTCCAAGCCTATGGCAAGAAGCGGCCAGACTGTGGGGCGAAGCGGGGCGCCCTTACGAGCGGACTTATGCGCTCGTGCGGGAGGCTGAGGCGCTGCTCGAGACCGGAGTGCGGTCAACTGCGCGCGAGCTGGTTGCAGCGGGTGCGGAGGCCGCGAGGGCGCTGGGGGCGGCTCCCTTGACCCAGATGATCACGGATCTCACAAGGCGGGCGAGGCTCGGCAACTTCTCCGCGCGGCACGGGCGTCAGCGCCGTCATGCGGCCGGCTCGGTCGGAACCGGACTGTGCGAGCTCACCCTTCGTGAGCGGGAAATCCTCGACCTCGTCGCGGCGGGCATGACCAACGTCGAGATTGCGAAGCGGCTCTTTCTTTCCCCGGCCACCGTGGCAACACACGTGTCGCATGTCTTGTCGAAACTCGGCGTGAAGTCACGGCGAGAAGCCGGCGCACTCGCTGGCGCTACGACTGGATCTGCGCCGGAGCCGCGGTCGACATAGAACGAATGGTCGGGGCGAGAGGAGTCGAACCTCCATCACCGACCTTAGCGTCCGTTCAAGAAGGCTCAATTGCGCGGTCAGCGGCATCGATCGCTGGCCCGCGCGGGCCGGCTGAGATTCACCAGCGCAGACGCCCCCCAGACACGCCCACCACCGCGAGGTGCTACTGGCCCTTGATCGTGAGCGACATGCTCGCCGGCGAGGCACAGACTTCGTTGAAGACGGTGGGCAGCTCGATCTCGATGGTGCCCGCAGCGAGGGGGAACTGGATCCGCGTGACGTTGCTGATCGGGTGCAGGCAGGGCGGTACCGGGACCGGCGTCCCGTTCTCGGCTTGCTGAGGAGCGGCCTGCCACCAAGCGCCCAGCACCAGGGACACTGAACCTCCGGAACGGATGCGGGCTGACTGCGCCGGGCTGTTCTCGCCGGTGGCGGACTCGGTTCCGTTGTCTTCGACGCTGGCGGCTTCGAAGCCGCCCGTTGCCGACGCAACGCCGATGGTTGCCGGCAGCTGCAGCACGCAATCGGCAGCGGTGTTCCGAAGCGGCAGCGTGACGTACACCGAGGTGGAGCCGATTGCGCCATACCCGGAGGCCCACGTCGGCGTCCCAACGACGATCTGGCTTGCGGAACACGTCCCTCCAGGGTTCGGCAGCGCAATGGGAGAGGCGACGCTCGTCGGGCTCGGCGTGGCCGCCGCGACGGTCGACAACGGGCTGTGAGAAATACCGGCTGCGGGGCTTGAGGAGAAGCTGGGGGAGGCGGGAGCACCGCCGGGCACGCTCGGCGAGCTGCCGCCCCACACCAGGACCGCGACGAGCATGGCGACCGCCACTCCGCCGGTTCCGATAATGCTCATCCGAAGAAGGCTGCGCGAAGGTCGTGGGGCCTCGGCCGGCAAGACAGCGCTGTCCGCCATCGTACGCCACGCCTCGAGGATCTCCGTGGTCCGTGATCGTGACATCAGACGACCTCCAGCTTGTCCCGGGCCCGGCTGACGGCCGACCGCAGCGCGCCGTCGGTTGTGTCCAGAACCTCGGCGACCTCCGCATAGGACCATCCCTCCACGGCGGTCAGGATCAGCGCGGTCCGTTCGAGGGCCGTAAGTTTCTCGAGGGCCTGGCGGACGTCAAGCCACCGCACACGGACCGACTCGTCGGAGAGCCCTTCGGAGCCGACCGGCAGGAGCCGGCCGCGCAGGCTTCGGAATCGATTGCCGGCCAGGTGCCGCGCGGTGACCATCAGCCAGGGGAGGACCGGTCGATCCCAGTCGAACGAGGCTCGGTGCTGCCAGAGCAGGAGGTACGTCTCCTGGGTCAAGTCCTCGGCCGCGGTCCAGTCGTTCGTCCAGGCCAGCACGAAGCGGAAGACGTCCATAGAGTATTGGTCATACGCGCGTTCGTACTGCCGCTCGACTGTCTCGCCCACCGCGACCTGTATCCCCATACTCATATACACCCCGCTCACCCCCGAAACGCACGGTGAGGTTCGCCGTCTCTTACGCGGCGGGCCGGCGGGTCAGCCGGTCGACTGGGTCAGGGACAGAACGCTCGCGGCGCGGGTCCAGAGCCCACGGACGTGTCGAGACGCGGCATCCTTCGCAGAGGCCCGGGGGACTCACGACCTCGGGCCTGGTGGCTCCCTTCCACCCTGCGAGCAGACCCACGAGTAGGCCGCCAGGCCGTCGCGCCGCTCACTAGGGAGTGCACTGACTGGCGTACCAGCTGTCGGTGAAGACAGTGCTACTGGAGATGCTGCCAGGGACAATGCACTCGTACAGGTGGCCGCCAACGAAGCCGTAGCCGTCGATGACCTTGGTGACGGTCTGACTTCCGAGCGAGACCCATGTGCCGTTCGAATTGAGTTCGGCCTTGGCATCCGAGAAGGTGACAGACCCGAAGTCGACCGCAGTGCCGGTCGGCGCCTCCGCGATCCACTCAGCGGTGTTGAGGTCATAGTGGAAGCCGGAATACGGCGTTCGTGAGCAACTGTGGATCACTCCCGACGTCTCATCCTCGACGTAGAAGTAGGCGGTGTTCGAGCTGGTCTGGAAGCTCATGTTCTGATAGATCTTGTGGCCGGCAGGCAGCGTCCATGTGGTGTAGCCGCAGAAGGCAATCGGATTCTGGCCATTGGCGAATTCGGTCCACGGGCGGTAGGCACTCCCTGTCCCGACATCGGTGTTCCCGCACTCGATTCCCTGCTGAACGAGGTTGTCGGTGGGGTAGCTGCCGCCCGTGCCCCCGAGGCCGATCCAGATCCCGACGTTGTTCGAGTTCTGGCATGTCGTCCCAGAGTTCGATGGGACGTAGAGGACGCCTTTCACGGCGACGTACGTGTGGCTTTGCGTGTTCCAGGTACCTGCGGTGTAGCCGCCCCAATTGCACCAGACAGGACACGCGCCATACCGCATCGGAACGCCTGCTGGAGCGTTGCCCACGACGACCTTCAGCGGCCCGTTTGGCGGATCGTCGGACTTGAAGGCAGCCATTGCCGCCGCCCAGTCCTGATAGTCGCTGGCATCGGCGGGTCGCGGTGGGGAACGCGAGCTCCGCAAGCTGGGCATCGCTCGCGATGAGTGGGTTGAATCCGGGCGGCGGAGTCGTGGTGCTCATCACGTCTCCGTCGGGAAGCGCATGGGTCGTTTCAACACCTCCGTCGGCAAGAGAGTTAACGGTCGGCTCGACCGTAATCGTCTAGCCAGTAGTCGTGCCGGCCCGTTCCAGCGCAACTGCCGCAGCCGGAAATCCGGCGAGGATCAGACCAAGAAGGCCGGCGACAAGCCCGACACTCCGCACCGCACGATGAAGGAATCGTCCATGCCGCAGACTGGTCATCTTGTCTCCTCCCTATCTGGCGGCATTTCCACTCACGCGCCGATGGCAACGGAGGCCAGCCAGCTGCCGACATCGTCTGCTTCGTCTACGGTGCCGTCAATGCGGTTATCCACCAGTTCATGACTTGTCTGTCGGCAGACTCAACATTCGGGAGCTCGAATCGTCGGGTCCGCGCCACACCCAGCCGTGTTCGACTCACCCACCGGTGCGGCCAATGCCCTTCCTGCGACGACACTGATGGCGCACCACCAACCTTAGCGTCCCGGGCGGGAGTTGCGTCGCCGGGGCAGCAAGGGCTGCGACGGCCTCCAATCGATGGTCGAGCTAGAACAAATGGTCGGGGCGAGAGGACTTGAACCTCCGACCTCAGCGTCCCGAACGCTGCGCGCTAGCCACCTGCGCCACGCCCCGACCGTTGCGCCCGCGTCGCGCGGGCTTGAAGCACGTCGATCTTACCAGCCGATGCGCTGCGGGTCCATTGAGCTCATCTGACGGGCCTGACGTCGACGCCGAGGGCCCAACGGCCTCGTCGCGTGCACTCAGCGACGGTAACGGCGAAGATCAACGCGTACGTTCGCCGTTTCGTCGCGTGGCGACCACGAGGGAGAGCGAACCCGCATGAATCGGGTCTCGCTTCGCCGATAGCGTCACCCAGCGACCGTGACCGGCGGCTCTCGCGGGAGGCGACCACGACCGGCCGATCGCCATTGCCGCGGCCGAGTAACGCCCTCCGTATGATCGGCGTGAATAGCAGACACTCTACGGAGACAACCATGACGCAGTCCAACCGAGGCGCGCGCCGGCCGGTCGCAACCCTCCGCACCGCGGCGATCGCGGTGGCCGGCAGCCTGCTCCTCGCGGCCTGCAGCGCGACCGGCGCGGGTTCCACCGCGCCGTCAACCGCGCCCAGCACGGCGCCGGCCAGCCAGCCCGCGGGGAGCGTGGCGCCCGCCGCCGTCACCATTCAGCTGGCGAGCTCCGCGCTCGGCCAGATCCTCACCGACCAGGACGGCAACACCGTCTACGTCTTCACGAACGACTCGGCGAACACGAGCTCGTGCACCGATACCTGCCTCGACAGCTGGCCGCCGGTGACCGTAGCCGACGGGCAGAGCGCGCAAGCCGGTGCCGGCCTGACGGCAACCCTCGGCACCATCACCCGCGATGACGGCTCGACGCAGGTCACGGTGAACCAGCAGCCGATCTACCACTTCGCCGGCGACACCGCTGCGGGCGACACGAACGGCCAGGACGTGGGCGGCAAGTGGTTCGTCGTGAACCCCGACGGCTCCCTGAACATGGGGCCGGCGTCCGCCACGGCAACCGCGGCGCCGTCGGGGCTCCAGTACTAGGGGTGCCCCCGAGGGGGCGGGCAGTGCGCTAGGCTTCGCGCACACGCCCCGCCCCGATGGAGGACCGGTTCTGCACGCAGCGCCGCAGGGGCAGCCGAGCCCCGATAGCGCGGGCTGGCTGCAGGATTTCGATCGTCGGCTGATCGGCCTGACCCTGGCCGTCAAGCTGCTCGTGCTCACGGGTGGCGTCGTGGCCGTTTCGGTGTACGGCAGCATGCAGGTGCACAACCTCATCGACGTGCTCGCCGTCTGGAATCGATGGGACGCGCCGCACTACCTCGACGTGGCGGTCTTCGGCTATCGCGCGCTGGACAACGGCAACCTCATTGGGCCGAACGGGTATCGGTCCGTGTACCCCGGCGATCTGCCCCTTTACATCGTCTTCTACCCGCTCTTTCCCGCGTTGGTCGGGGTCCTGACCGCGATCAGCGGCCAGCCGCTGGTCAGTGCCTTCGTGGTCAGTACCGCGGCCAGCCTCTTCGTGGCGCCGCTCCTCTACCGGGTCGTCCGCACCGATGAGACGCACGGGGTCGCGATGCGGGCCGCCTGGTTCCTCCTCATCTTCCCGACCGCCTATGTCCTCCACATCGGCTACACCGAATCGCTCTTCCTGGCCCTCGTGCTCGGCTCGTTCCTGGCCGCCCACAACGAACGCTGGTGGCTTGCCGGTGGCCTGGGCGGCCTGGCCGCGCTGACGCGGATCAACGGGCTGGTCCTCGTCCCGGCGCTCATGGCCGAGGCGGCGACGCAATGGTACGGCCGCCCGCCCGAGGAGCGGCGGATCCGCCCCGAGTGGGCGGCCATCGGCCTGGTGGGGGTTGGCTTCGCGGTCTACCTCGGGATCAACGAGGTCGTGTACGGCAACCCGCTCGAGTTCCTCCGCATCCAGCAGGAGCACTGGTTCAAGAGCCTCGCCCCACCCTGGGACGGGATCGCCGGGCTCGTGAGCTGGCTCGATCGCCCGAATCCGGACGAGTCGATCATGCGCGGCGGCGTCGAACTGCTCTTCGCCTGCGTGGGGCTGCTGGCCACGGTCCATGCCGCCGTCCGGCTGCGTCCCGCGTACTTCACCTGGATGGCGCTGAACTGGCTGCTCTTCCTGTCGACCTCGTTCGTCCTCTCGGTGCCGCGCTACACGCTGACCCTGTTCCCGCTTTTCATCTCGCTCGGGCTGGTGACCGAGCGGCGGCGCTGGCTGACGGTAATCATCAGCATCGTCTTCATTGGGGCGTTCGGGTACTTCGGCGCGCGCTTCGCGAACGGGGCGTGGGCGTTCTAGTCTGCGGCCCAGACATTCGCGGGCAACGAAATGTCCCGAAGGAACCGCGGCGACCGTTGATGTGATCTCCAGTCGGCCAGCTGCCCCTCCGGGACTCGGACAGTATCCGGCCGGGTGGTGCGCCGACGCAAGGGGGCTTATCCACCATTTCGACGGGCTGCCGGCGACTTGTCCACAGGATATCCCCGCGCCGGCCCACGAACCCCGTTGGCGATGGCGCGAGCGACGAGCGCGGGCAGCGCATCGACGTCCTGCGGCACGCGGATCGGCCGGCTGTCGACAAGGTAGGCGTCCGGCCGGATGAGCCAGGCGCGCGGGCCACGAGCTCCGTACGTGCGGCGCACGTCGCCGGTCGGGTCGCGGAGCAACGTGACGCCACCGACGGGACGTGCGGGCCCCGCGACGAGGACCCGCACCGGCGTGGGCCACGCGTCACGGGCGGCGCGCACGGCGGCCTTGACGAGCGTGTCGCCCGTCGGATTCGAGTCGGGCCGGTCCGCGAGCAGGAGCGCGAATTCGGCGCCGAGCAGATCGAAGAGCCGCCGGGCCCCGTCCGCTGCGGGCCCCTCGGCCTCGATGGGGACATCCCGGGCGACCTCGCCGTGTCGCGGGAGCTCCGGCTCCTCGGGGCCGGCGGCCACGATTGGTGACTGCGCGTAGCTCGAAGGCTGCGCGAGGCGACCCGAGTTCACGCGACGGCGGAACCACGCGGACCGCACGCTGCCACGCAGGGTGAGGTCGCGGGCCACGCGGCGAAGCGGACCATGGGGAACCATGAAGCGCATCGTCGCGTCGGTGACAGCGAGGTTCTCGAGCGCGGCCGCCCGCCGTTCGGTCTCGTACGTCGTCAGCAGGGCGTCCGGCGCTCGGCCGGCAGTCACCTCGGCGAGCTTCCAGGCCAGGTTCTCCGCATCCGCCGCCCCGGAGTTCAGGCCGCGCGCCCCGAACGGACTCATGAGGTGCGCGGCATCCCCGGCCAGGAAGGCGCGGCCAACCCGGAAGTGCGCGACGAGCCGCTGGTGGAATCGGTAGGCCGTCATCCACACCAGCTCATACCGGGTCTCCGGCCCGATGACCGCCCGAATCCGGCGATCCAGGCCCCCACCCGAGCGCTCCGCCTCCGGATCGGTGTCGGGCGGCACCTGCCAGTCGATCCGCCAGGTGCGGTCCGGCTGAGGATGGACGAGCACTTGCCGGCCCGGGTTCCACGGCGGGTCGAAGAAGAGGCGGCGCTCGTTCGGGAACGGCAACTCGGCGCGGATGTCGCAGATGAGGAACAGGTCCTCGTGGCTGTGGCCGGGAAAGCGCGCGCCGAGCAGCGAGCGCACCTGCGAATGGGCGCCATCGGTCCCGACAACGTAGGCGACCCGGAACGTCCGCTCGCCGCCCGGCGTCTCGCAGATGAGCGTCACCCCGTCCGAATCCTGCTCCAGGCCGCTGAGGCGGTGCCCCCAGCGCAGGTCGACCTGCGGCAGCTCCGCGAGGCGGGTGAGCAGCATCTCGTCAACCTCGGACTGGCTGATGTTCACGAACGGCGGGAAGTGGTCACTGGCGTCGCCCGGCAGGCGCACGCTGAACAGCTCGCGGTCGCGGAAGTAGGTCCGCCCCAGGTTCCATTGCACGCCGCGCGCGGCCACCCGCTCGCCGATCCCCAGGCGGGACCAGATCTCGAGCGTCTCGCGCTGCATGCAGATCGCCTTCGAGCCCTCACCGGCGTGCTCGGGTTCCTGCTCGAGGAGGAGGACCCGGACGCCGCGCTGGGCGAGGCGGCCGGCGAGCGTCATCCCGATGGGTCCGGCACCCACCACGGCGACCTGGGCATTCATCGGCCGGTCGCTCGGGGACGGCATGCGCCGATGATAGGACAGGTGCCCGCGTCAGGCAGTCAGCTCGTCCCAGACAGCTCGGTCGCGCGCAACGGTCCAGATGCGGGGATGTTCGATCCCATCCAGCTCATCCCAGGCGCGCTGCACGTTGAACGGCATCGTGTGCTCGAAGATCGGGTAGCCGGCGTAGCGGGGCGCGAGGTCCGCGTGGGTGGCCCGATACGCGTCGCGGGCGGTCCCGCCGGCGTCCTTCACGGCGCGGGTTCCGTCCAGTACCGCCGAGAGGAAGTACCGCGTGTCGTCGATGGCCCGGGTCACGGCCGCTGCTCCCCGGACGACGGGGCCGCGGCCGCCGACCATCATCTCGGCGCCCAAGGCGGCCACGCGGTCGAGCGTCGAGCTCCGCCACTCGTCGATGTGTCCGTCACCCATGTACGGAGCCGCCTGTGCCTCGACGAGGTCGCCCGCGAAGCAGATCCGCTCCGCGGGGAGCCACACGACGAGATCGCCCGCGGTGTGACCGCGGCCCAGGAAGTGCAACTCGACCTCCCGGTTTCCCAGGTCGATCCGCATCTCCTCGGCGAAGGTGTCGGTCGGTCGCGTCAGCCCGGGAATCGTCTCCGCACCGGCGAAGAGGCGCGGCATCCGGCCGTGCTCGCTCTCCCAATCGGCCTGTCCCCGCTCCTCGATCCATTCCGCCGTCGCCGCGGTCGTGATGATCCGTCGTGCATGGAAGGCCGATGCTCCCAGCACCCGGACCGCGTGGTAGTGGGTGAGCACGAGGTCGCCGAAGGGGAGATCGGTCAGGGTCCGCACCACGTCGATCCAGCGCCGGGCCATCAGGGGCGTGGCGCGCGCCTCCACGGCGAGGATCGCATCGGCCCCGATCACGCAGCCGACGTTCGGGTCGCCCTGCGCGGTGTAGGCGTAGACCCCGTCCCCGAGCTGTTCGAGGGTCGCCTCCTTCTCCGCGAGGTCCGCGGAGGAGGCAAACGGCACGCGACTGCTGCTCACGGCCCCATGGTAAGCCGCTCGGGCTCCCTCGTCGGGGGCGACCTTGCCGTAATTCTCAGCCAGCGGCGCTTGCGCCATGGGCCTTCGCCAGCCCGTGTCGCCGAGCGCGATACTTCTCAGTCGGTGAGAAGTGAGCCTATTGAGGGCTCCCGAGGTGCGCCAGTCGGACTCCAGCGCTGCGTAATCGTCACCCACTGAAAGGTAAGCCGCTGGTACGCGGACGATAAGGGCGCACCCGCAGACTGCGCGGTATGGACCAGCTGACGACCGGCCGCCTGCTGCGGATGCTCCGCATACGGCGCCGTTGGCGCCTCATCGATCTCGCCGGGCGGTCAGGGCTGTCGCCGGCGACGCTCGCCCGCCATGAGCTGGGGACCATCGCCTCGGTCGAACGGCTTCGCCGCCACGCCGCGGCCCTTGACACGCGCCTCGAGCTGCGACTCATCGGTCGCGGTGCCGAGCTCCCGCGTCTCCGCGACGAAGAGCACGCCGCGATCGTCGACGCCGTGGCCGCGGCCTTCGTCACCGATGGGTGGACCATCGAGGCGGAGGCCAGCTTCAGTGAATGGGGTGAGCGCGGACGCGCCGACCTGCTCGCGCACCGGACGCGCGAGTTGGGCTCGCACGTGGCGGTGGTCGAGGTGAAAACGGAGATCGCCGATCTGCAGGAGCTCCTCGGTTCGCTGAATGTGAAGGAGCGCCTGGCGCCAGTCCTCGCTGCCCGGCGCGGATGGGCCGTCGAACGGGTCTCTGCCGTGCTGGCGCTGGCGTCGACGGCACGCAACCGGGCGATCCTGGGAGCGCACCCCACCCTGTTCCGCTCGTTCGCGGCACGCACCCTGCGCGCGCGCGGCGGCCCAGTCGCGGCCACTCGCACACTGCTATGGGTCCCGCCGGCGAGGGCGCGCCGCAGCCAGTGGCTGGCTGGCCGTCGCCGGGTCCGACGCCCAACCGGAAGCGCCAGCGAACGCGAACCTCGCGTACCTCTCACCCAGCGAGGCGTACGCGGCGGGGTGGGCTCATGAGCCGCGCGGTGCTCGCGTACCTCTCACTCCATGAGAGATAGGCGAGTCGGGGAGCGGACATTCGACGCATTGCGCACGTAAGCCTCGGTGAGTGAGAAGTAACAGGGGGGACCTCGCCGGAGGGCGGAGCCGGAGAGCGAAGGTCGCCCGTGAGGGCGGGCTCAGGGCAGCGGCGGGAGCTCGACAACCCGGGCTTCGCGCATGCCGGAAAGGGCGCGCAGCGCTCCCAGCACGGCGTCGGGGATCGGTGAGTCCACGGAGACGAACATCGCCGCCTCGCCATGCTCCGAGAGCCGGGACAGCTCGAGGGACGAGATGTTGACGCCGGCATCGGCGAGGGCGGTGCCCACCCGACCTACGATGCCGGGCTGGTCCGCGTGCTGGGTCACGAGCATGAGCCCCGTCAGCTCGGCGTCGATCGCGAACTCGTCAAGGCCCACGAGGCGCGGACGCCCGTGGGCGGTGGAGCCGGCCAGGCGCAGGCCGGCGTCCCCCTCCCCCACCTCGAGCGTGACGAGCGACGACCAGGGGTCGGCGGCATCGGTCCGGGTCTCGCGAACCGCGAGGCCTCGCTCGCGGGCGATGAGATCGGCGTTGACCGCGTTGACCCGCTGGTCGGTGACCGCCTCCAGGATGCCCGACAGGGCCGCGGTGCGGATTGGCGAGCACTCCCAGGCCGCGATCTCGCCGGCATACGTGAGGCTCACCGCGTTGCACGACTCGGGCGCCAGCTGGCGCGCCAGGATCGCGAGCCGTCGGCCGAGCTCCACGTAGGGCCGCAGCCGGGGGGCGACGTCGGCAGCCACCGCCGGGGCGTTAACGGCATATGGGGGCGTCACCCCGGCGAGCGCCTCCACGAGCTGCTCGGCCATCTCGACCCCCACCCGACCCTGGGCTTCGGAGGTCGACGCCCCGATGTGCGGCGTCAGCACCGTGTTCGGCGCGTCGCGCAACGGGCTGTCGGGAGTCATCGGCTCCGACGCGTGGACGTCAACCGCGAGCCCGGCCAGGTGCCCCGAGCGGAGAGCGTCGGCAGCAGCCGCCTCGTCGAGGATCCCGCCGCGCGCCACGTTGAGGAGGCGCGTTCCGGGCCGCATCGCCTCGATCTGGGCGCGCCCGATGAGCCCGCGGGTCTCCGGGTTGAGCGGCGTGTGGACGGTGATGATGTCGGCGCGCTGGAGCAGCTCGAGGAGGCCAACCAGCCTGGCCCCGTGCTCCGTGGCCTGCTCCGCGGTGAGGTACGGGTCGGTGGCCAGCACCCGCATCTCGAAACCATTTGCGCGACGGGATACCGCCTTGCCGATCTTCCCGAGGCCGATGATCCCCAGCGTCCTGTGCCGCAGCTCGGATCCGAGGAATCGCGGCCGCTCCCACTGCCCGGCCCGGACCGATGCGTCCGCGGCGGGCACGTTCCGCAGCAGCGCCAGCATGAGGGCCATCGTGTGCTCCGCGGCGGCGATCGTGTTGCCGGTGGGGGCGTTGACCACCATGACGCCGGCACGGGTCGCGGCGTCGATGTCGATCCGATCGATTCCGACGGATGCCACCCCGACGACGGAGAGGCGCGGCGCGGCGGCGGCCAGCAGCTCGCCGTCTACCCGCGTCTGGGACCGAACGACGAGCGCGTCCCAGCCCGGTTCCTCGGTGAGCGCCTCTATCAGGTCCGGGCGCGACAGGCCCAGGCGGACACTTGTCTCGTGCGCTGCTGTCAGGACGTCGAGCCCGGGCTGGGCCACGGGCTCGACGACGAGGATGCGGGCCATTGCGGCCGAGTCTAGCCAGGACCTCACCCCCTAGAATGGCGGCGTGCGCAGTCTCCCCAGGATCAGCGTCGTCACCCCGTCATTCAACCAGGCGCAGTTTCTTGAGCACACGTTGCGCTCGGTGCTCGATCAGGGGTACCCGGACCTCGAATACTTGGTGCTGGACGGCGGCTCGACCGACGGCAGCGTCGAGATCATCCAGCGCTACGCCGATCACCTGGACTACTGGCGGAGCAGGCCCGATGATGGCCAGACGGCCGCGATCAACGAGGGCTGGTCACGGACAAACGGCGAGATCCTGGCCTGGCTCAACTCGGACGACTACTACCTGCCCGGGACGCTCCTCTTCGTTGGCGAGTACTTCCGCGATCATCCCGAGACGCGGCTCCTCTATGGCACCTGCGAGCGCGTCGACCCGCAGGGTCACAGCCTCGGGTTCGTGGGATCCTCGTTCCGGATGAGGGACCTGCTCTTTTCGAGGCAGATCATCCCCCAGCCGAGCGCGTTCCTCCACCGCGAGCTCATCTCGGCGGTCGGACCTCTCGATCCGGCCCTTCGATATTCGATGGACTACGACCTCTTCCTGCGGGCCGCACGACGGACGACGCCGGCCTTCGTCGATCGTCCTCTCGCGGGCGCGACGATCCACCCCCGGGCAAAGACGACCGCGGATCGCGGCCCCGCCTATCGCGAGACGCATCGGTTGCGCCTGAAGCACAGCTCAGGCCTTGGCCGTCTCTTCGTCCGATTCCAGCCAGTGCAGTCGTGGGTCTATCGCCGGCTCCCGTCCCCTCTGCGTCGCTCGATCGACGCATTTCGGCCGCATCGCGTCATGAACGAGCCGCGCCGCACGACGGGGGCTCGCTGACCGGGTTCAGACTCCGCGGACGATCTGCTCGAAGCTCACCTTCGGAAACACGGTCAGCTTTCCGCCCACCGTCGCGTCGACGATCCGGCGCCGATCGGCCTCCCAGTGGTTCCGCGCCAGTCGATACGCGACCTCCGAGAGCTCCAGATTCGGCAGCTCCCAGCGGATCCCCTTGCCGAAGTAGCCGGCATCAAAGTGGTTCGGATCAGCGCCCTTCGAGACGATCATCTTGTGGGGCTCGCCGCTCGTGGCGAAGGAATGATCGACCCCGATCAAAATCGCCTCGGAGAAGCCCATGTGATAGGCGAGCTGCATGGCGGCGTACGTCACGGTGGCTCCGCCCCAGATTCCAGAACGGACGTCACGCGAGAACCGCGGCCCGCGGGTCGGGCGCAGGAACGTTACGGACCGGCGATCCGCGACGTATCGCCGCGCGGGCCAGGAGAGGAACTTGTCCGACTCGACGGCAAGGATGTCATCGACGAACTGCTCGGCCACCAGCTGATTGATCGCGACAAGAAATGTGGTTGCGAACCCGATGCGATCGAAGAGCAGATAGACACGGTTGAGCCCGAATGTGAACTCGCCGCGAAGCGGCGAGAGGTCCATCTGGCCAAGACTGGGACCGTTGCCGATGATGAAGCAGCGCTGCCCCCGATATCGATTGTGAAGCTCGCCGAGATGGGCGCGCGAGCGCCGACCATCTGCACTGATGGCGTAGTCGAGCTGGCTCCGACGATCGCTATATGCAGCGATCGCGCGCGACGCGCCTTGCTCGCCCAGCGTACGAACCAGCGCTCGTCGAACGGCCGCCCTCATCGAGGGAGTTCGCTGGCCAGGGCGGCGCTGACCCCGCCGTCGACCACAATCGACTGGCCGGTAATGAAGGACGACCGCTCACCGTCTGCCAGGAAGACGATGGCTTCGGCGATCTCCGTCGGCCTGCCGACGCGACCCAGCGGCGTCCGTCGGCCAAGCGTTGCGAGCGCCTCGTCGTCATCGGCCGCGGCCCATCGCCCCAGGCCGGCCCGCAGCATCGGGGTGTCGACGGCCCCGGGCAGAACAGCGTTGACCCGAATCCCATCGGCGGCCCATTCGAGCGCAAGCGCCCGGGAAAAGGCGACGAGCCCCCCCTTGCTGGCCGCGTAGGCGACAAGCCCTGAAGAGGTGTGAACGGCGTGGACCGAGCTGACGTTCACGACCGCGCCTCGGCTCGACTGCAAGGCTCGGTGCGCCGCCCGCGTCGTAAGGAAGGCGGCCCGGAGATTTACGGCCATCGTGCGCTCCCAGTCCTCGAGGCTCATCTCCGCCAGCCTGCTCACGACCTGAAGTCCGGCGTTGTTCACGAGGGCGTCCAGGCGAGGAAGCGTGCCGACCAGCCGGCTGAGCGCCTCCCCGGCGAATGCATCGCCGAGGTCAAGCCGCTCGTAGGCCTCGAATTCCACGTGCTGCGGAGGGTCGGCGACGTCGATCCCGGCGACCGCCCAGCCGCTGGCGCCTAGCCGCTCGACCGTGGCGAGGCCAATCCCCCCAGCGGCCCCAGTCACCAGGGCCAGTCGGCTCACACCGGCCTCCCGAGCCCCGCGAGCACATTCGTGATCGCGAGCTCGCTCACGCGCCGTCCGGCGTCCGCGGTGTTCGAGGCGTTGTGCGCGCCGAGAATCACGTTGTCCATGGCGCGCAGGGGACTTTCCCCCGGGAGCGGCTCTGCTTCGAACACATCGAGTGCGGCCGCGCCGATCTGCCCGGAGCGAATCGCGGCGATCAAGGCACTTTCGTCGATGAGTGGCCCGCGGGCCGTGTTGATCACCCAAGCCCCTCGAGGGAGCATCGCAAGGCGGCGTTCATTGAGCAGGTGCCGGTTCTCCCGGGTCAATGGGCAGTTCAGTGAAACGACATCCGCCTCGCGCAGGAGATCGTCGAGCTCGAGGATCTCGACGCCCAGCGCCCTCGCAGCCTCCTGCTGGGTCGTCGCGACGTCATGGCCGGCCACCCGCATCCCCAGCGCGAGACCGCGCCGTGCCACCGCCTGGCCGATGGAGCCCAGGCCGACGACGCCGAGGCGCCGGGACGTGAGCGAGATCCCCTCGACCTTCGGCCACCCGCCGCTGCGAACGCTTCGGTCGATGACGTGCAGCTTTCGAGCCAGCAAGATCAAGTAGCCGAGCACGACGTCGGCAACCTCATCGCCGAAGACCCCAGGCGTGTTCGTGACGACGATCCCTCGGGCACGTGCCACGTCGAGGTCGATGTTGTCGATTCCAACTCCCCATTTCGAGATCACCTTCAGCCGGTCCGCGCGGGCAAGGACTGGCGCGGTCAACGGGTCGTCGCCAACGATGATGCCGTCGAACTCGCCGATGATGGCCATCATCTCGGCCTCGGAAAGCTGCTGGACGACCGGCGGCAGCGCGACCCCGACCCCTTCATCGTCGAAGCGGTGCCGATAGTCCTCGAATGTCCGCTGCAGCTGCGGGCAGGTAACCAGCACCCGCAGGCTGCTCATTGCCGCGACCGCCACTCGAGCAGCGCCTGGACGACCTCGAAATCGAGCTCCTCGTCGATGTCCCAGGCCTCGTCGCGATCGATCTCGAAGAGCATCGGCCGGTCGCCGATCCGGCTGCCCCTCTCCTCAAGGAGCCCCCGCGTGAACAGGTAGAGGCAGGAGTTCTCCTCGTAGACGGGTGGGAGGTCCTGTGTCCGAAGGAGAACGCGTGGGTCGTGGTTCAGTGGCCGACCGTCGGCCGTCCACAGCCGTGTCTGCAGCCGCGTCACCCCGAACATCGAATCGTGCTCAACGTCGCTAATGAATTGCTCAAGGGCGGCTTTGATCGTCTCGGCCCGGAGCAGTGGGTTCGTCGAGTGCGTCTGCAGGTAGAGGTCGGCGTCAACCTGTCGCACGTCGTTCAGGAGGACGTCATTCATGGGGATCTCCCCAGCGCGCAGGTGCTCGGGGCGATCGACCACTCGGACGTCAGGAAAAGCTCGCGCTGCATCGTCCTTCACCGTTGGGCTATCCGTGTCGATGACCACCTCGTGGATCCGGCTGACCGAAAGCAGGGTGGAAATGATGTGCTGATACAGCGGGCGGCCAGCCAGGGGTCGATAGTTCTTACCCGGCACCCGCTCGCTCGTATGGCGCATTGGGACCAGCGCAACGATGCGCGGCGTCACCATTCGACCGCCCGCTCATCGTCTGGCAGGAGCACGGCGCGGACCGGCGCCGCCTCGACACCGACGGCACGCAGCGGGAGGCAGGCAAGGGTGTAGCGGCCGGGTCGCACTCCGGTCAGGTCGAGGCCCTCGAGGATGGTCACCCCGCCCCGGAACAGGGTGCGGTGAGTCTCCGGGCCGTCATCGAAGCGTTGGATCGACAGGTAATCGATCCCCACCAGCCGAATGCCGCGCGCCACGACCCAGGCTGCCGCGTCCACCGTGAGGGCGACAAAGTCAGGGCGAAACGAGCGGTCCCGCCCGTGCCATAGCGACGAATTCCGCGTCTTCAGGAGGAGCCGCTCCGTCCCCTCGGGGATATCACGTGCCTGCAGGCTGGAGGCCGCGATCGTGGACTCGGTTAGCAGCTCGATCACGAGGGCAGGACCGACGAACACTTCCAGCGGGACCGCGTCGAGGGCCACCCCGTCGGCGAGGAAATGCCGCGGGGCCTCGACGTGCGTCCCGCAATGGACGTCCATGTCGATTTGCGAGACGTTCGCCGGCGATCCGTCCGCGATTCGCATCGTCTCGAAGATGCGCAGCCCGCGGCTGTCGGGCCAGATCGGCATCCCGGCCTCGAGCGGTACCGAAATGTCAATCGGTCCGGACATCGGCGTGGCTCGCGGCCGCATCCTCGTAGTGGATGGGCTCGCGCGCGCCTTCGTTGGTTCGATCATGGGCCGGCCTGCGAAAGCCACGCGGGTAATAGAAACGACGGCGCAGGACCGCGGGTACCTCGCCGCGCTGCCTGAAGCCCTGGTAGGTCCCCAGGAACTGGCCTGCGCGGAAGGTCGGGATGCCCACCAGATTGCTTCCCAACACGCCGTCTCGAGCAGCGTGGTAGTAGTCGCTCACGATATTCCCCGCCGCCAGGCGGAAGGCCTCGCCGATCCCCATTGCCTGCTCATGGTATATGCGGCGATGCGCCAGCGCCTCCCGTCGATAGCGGTTGACGATCTGCGACCAAGACTCGGAATGGACGTGCACGACCGGCGCTTCGGCGACGTACGAGACCGCATGGCCTTCAGCCATGGCCCGTCGAGCCCAGTCCAGGTCCTCGAGTCCAGTCAGTTCCTCGTCGTAGGGAAGCGCCTCCCACACCGAACGACGAATCGCCGCGTTAGCGTTGTTGCAGAAGGGATGCTCCTGCCGCGGGTCTGACTCCGCGGGGAACCAGCGGGCCAGGATCTGGCGCTCCGAGTAGTGCGTCCGCTCATCGCCCTGCTGCCGCCCATACGCCAGCGCCAGGGACGGGTCGGCAAAGGGGGCCGTGAGCCCCGCCAGCCAGTTGTCATAGATGGGGTACACGTGCGCGCTCGAGATGACTACGATGTCGCCTCTGGCCGCTGCGCAGCCGCGGTTGAGCGAGCGCCCGAACGAGAACTCCTCGGGCTCGATCGTTACGATCTCGACAGGGAAGCGACCGGCAATGCTGAGCGTCGCATCGCTCGAACCGGAGTCCACTACGACGATCTGGGAGGCCGGAGTCGTCTGCTTGGTGATGCCAGTAAGGAGCCGACCGATGTGCTGCTCTTCGTTGAAGCAACGGATGACCACGGAGATGGATGGCACCGGCAACTCCCTGTCCTGCGGGCTAGGGCGTCGTCTCCCTGAGCGGCCGACCCGCGTCATACGATCGGTGCCAGCGCGCGATTCTCCACATGACGATCAGCGCGACGACGAGAATCAGGCTACGAATGACGAACGCCGCCTCGGGGCTACCGCCTGGCGTGACAATGATACCCAACGCGAGGGAGGCCACGATCGTGCCAGTCCCCAGCAGGATCCTGGTCCACTCGTAGGAGACCCGCGACTCCGTCACGCGCAGCATGTAGCCGTAGATAGCAACAAGCAACACCAGGTATGCGATCGCCGTATCCCAGGCGGCGGCCAGCATGCCGTACCTCGGGACCAGTAGCAGATTGAGGGTGATGTTCGCGGCGGCCGCGACCACTGTCGCGATCCAGACCCATCGTGTCCGCCCCGCCATCACGGTGATCGCGTCCATGGGGATCAGGTACAGGCCGAATGCGGTGAGGCCCCATCCAATCCACGGTAGCGCGTCCGCGGCGTGGGCATATGCGGCGGGCATGACGATCAGGACGAAAGGCGGCCCGAGGAGAGCCGCGCCCAAGCCCAGGTACACCGTCACGAAGATCTGGTTCGTCACCACCAATGAGAGCTCGCGCCGCACCGATGCTTCCGCGGACGCGTGCGCGTAGAGCGGCATGACTCCCTGGTGCAGGGCAACCGTGAGGATGCTGATCGGCAGCGCGAGCTGGTAGGCGAGGTTGTAGACCCCGACCTCGTTCGGTGAGACGAACGCGCCGAGCACCGCTCGGTCAGAAAGCGACAAGGCCCAGTGCGAAATCGCATGCGGCAGCAGCGGCAGACCGAAAGCCAGCGCGAAGCGGAGGTGGCGCCACTCGAAGGATCCGGTCCAACGATGCCCCAGGACGAGCAAGCCGGCAACGAGGAGCACCGCGTAGCTGGCGAGCGTTGCGACGAGCCATCCATAAATGCCTCCCGGGACTAAGACGACGAGCCAAACCATCAAGGCTGTATCGCTTACGACGAAGATGGCCGTCAGCAGCAGATACGCGCGCAAGCGCTCCTGCGCGCGTACCAGCGCCATCGGCAGCGTCGTTGCCACCGTCCCCACAACGATGGCTGCAAGGCCTATGGCCAGGGTCCCAGCCGGGACCGAGAAGGCAGCCCCGATCGTCGGTCCTAGCGTGACGATGAGCACCAGCGTGATCACGCCCGGGACCACGAGCAGGAACAGGCCAACGCTGTTCACGAATCGTTCGCGGTCTCGCGGATTGCCCGCCATCTGGAACCATGTGCGGAAGATGGCGGTCTCGAGGCCGAACGAGAGCAGCGTTCCCGCCGCGGTCGCGACGGTCAGCACCACCGCCAGCTGGCCGTATTCGGCCGGCGTGAGGGCGCGGGTGTAGATCGGCAGCATGAGGAAGCCGATGCCGCGCTGGAGAAATGCGGCTGCCGCGTAGGTCGAGGAGCCCCGAGCAGCCCTCGCGCCACTTCTGGCGCCGCGCTCGCGATCTCCCGCCATCCGCTCGCGACTCACTGGCGCGGTGCACCCTCACGGCGGAGCAGGCCTCGCACCACCCTCATCCCGCGTTCCCCGGCCATGGCACGCACGGCGGTCCGCGCCGCACGTCTCGTCGTCCGGCGACCCCGGAGAACCGCGCGCCGGACCTTCAGCAATCGATCGGCGCGGAGCCACTCGAGGTACCCGGAGATCATCACCGCGCGGGCCTCCCTGCCGGGTAGCACAGACGGATCACGTCCGGCCTGGAATACGGTGCGCGCCTCCTCGTCACCCGTGACGTATCGGAATCCGGCGCGAGCCATCGCCTCGCGCAGCGTGCCCAGCACGAAGTGGAAGGTGTGCGCCAGCGTGAGGTACTGCGCAAATTCGAATTCGTATTCGGGCTTGCGGTGGATGGCATAGATGCCCGGCACCTCGACGTAGACCAGCGTCTTGTCACCGACGAGACCTCGGATCGCCGAGAGCTCGTCACCCAGGTCGGCAAAGTGCTCGACGACGTGGCTGAGGATCAGGACGTGAGGCTGGTCGATGCCGCGCAGCGCTCCGATCCCGCCCTGGCGCATGTCGATGCCCAGCCGGCGGCCCACCTCCACGAACTCGGCGGCGTACTCGCAGCCGGAGAGCGTGGTGGCGATGCCATCCGCCCGGGACGCTTCGGCGAACTCACGCAGCACGCTTCCCGCCCCCGCGCCGATCTCCGCAACGTGCAACTGGCCGCTTGGGAGATATGGGCGCAGGAACCGGTAGACCGTCTCCCCTTGACCGCGCCTGAAGAGCGCCGTGGTTGCGGAGGGTCGCTCGATCCCCATATGCAGGCCGTGATACTCCTGCTCGTAGAACGCGGGCAGATCACCGGCTGCGAGACGCGGCGTGGTGCGCAGCAGGCCGCAGATCTGGCAGAGGACCACGCCGATCGGCACTCCGAACCGATCGGCGGACGCGACGAGCTCGCCCCCTGGAGCTCCGCACGGGCACCGCGAGGCGGCCTCCAGGTGGTATTGGCCATCGGCGAGCTTCTCGAGCAGCTGATCCCGAAACCGGAGCTGGACCGCGTTCAGGCGCGCGGCTGGGGCGGCGGGCAGTGGCGTCGCCATCGGCTCAGGACGTCCCGGCCGGGCGCGTTCCTTTTCCACCTCAGCGCTGATGGGTCGCGTACCAGTCGATAGTTCGGCGCAGCCCCTCTTCGAAGTCGATCCGGGCGAGGAACCCGAAGCGATCTCGTGCGCGAGAGGTGTCCAGGGCGCGCCGCGGCTGACCATCCGGCTTCGAGGCATCCCACCTGATCTGGCCACGGAACTCGGTCAGGCGAGCGATCAGCTCGACCAGGTCCCGGATCGTGATCTCCGTACCGGTCCCCAGATTCACTGGGTCGGCTCCTTCGTAGAGTTCCGCGCCGAGCACGACACCCTCCGCGGCGTCCTCCACGTACAGGAATTCCCGCGACGCCGAACCCGTCCCCCAGACCTCGATGCTCTCCGCCCCTGAGTCGCGAGCGTCAACGCACTTCTTGATCAGCGCTGGGATGACATGCGAGCTCCGCGGATCGAAGTTGTCGCCGGGCCCGTAGAGGTTGACCGGGATCAGGTGGATCGCATTGAACCCGTACTGCTGCCGGTACGCTTGGCCCTGCACGAGAAGCATCTTCTTCGCGAGGCCGTACGGCGCGTTCGTCTCCTCCGGGTAGCCGTTCCACAGGTCGTCCTCCCGAAAGGGAACCGGCGTGAACTTCGGATAGGCGCACACCGTCCCAACGGTCACGAACTTCTCAGCACGGGCCAGCCGAGCCTGCTCGATGAGCTGGATCCCCATGATCGCGTTGTCGTAGAAGAAGCGCCCCGGGTTCTCCCGGTTGGCGCCGATGCCGCCCACGACCGCCGCCAGGTGGATGATGAGGTTGGGTTCCGCCTCGGCCAGGGCGCGACTGATCCCGTCCGCGGTCCTGAGGTCGTAGTCCGCGCTCCGCGGGGCGAAGATGTCGCTTGCGCCACGCGCGGTGAGCTTCTCGGTGACCGAGCGGCCTAGAAAGCCATGGCCCCCGGTGACCATGACCCGCCGGCCGGACCAGAAGCTGCTCATGCCTTGGGGGCGGCGGTGTCGATCAGCATCCGATCGGCACCGCTGCCCTCCGCCTCAAGGTCGGCGCGCAGCATGATCCGGACGAGCTCCTTGAAGGTCGTCTTCGATCGCCAACCGAGCTCATTGGCCGCGTCCGACGGGTCTCCGAGCAGCTCGTCGACCTCCGTCGGCCGGAAGTAGCGAGCGTCGATCTCGACGTGATCCTCCCAGTCGAGACCTACGAGGCGGAACGCCTCCTCGACGAACTCCCGGACGCTGTGCGCTTCGCCGGTGGCGATTACGTAGTCGCGCGGGCGGTCCTGCTGCAGCATCAGCCACATTGCCTCGACGTACTCGGGTGCATAGCCCCAGTCCCGCTTCGCGTCGAGGTTGCCTAGGTATAGCTTCTGTTCTTTGCCGGCGAGGATCGCCGCGATCCCGCGCGTGATCTTCCGGGTCACGAACGTCTCGCCGCGGCGCGGGCTCTCGTGGTTGAAGAGGATCCCGTTGCAGGCGAACAGGTCGTACGCCTCGCGGTACTGGACGGTCATCCAGTGCGCGAACACTTTCGACACGGCGTACGGGCTTCGGGGGTGGAACGGCGTCAGCTCGTTCTGCGGCGACTCGGCGACCTTCCCGAACATCTCGCTGCTGCCGGCCTGGTAGAAGCGGACCGGCCAATCCGCGTGGCGGATGGCTTCGAGGAGGCGGAGGTTCCCCATGCCCGCGGTATCGGCGGTGAACTCGGGCATCTCGAAGCTGACCTTCACGTGGCTCTGCGCGCCGAGGTTGTAGACCTCGTCCGGCTTGATCTTGTTCAGCGTGTTGATCAGCGACGACGAGTCGGAGAGGTCGCCGTAGTAGAGGAAGAGGGGGCGCGCCCGATCGTGCGGATCGGTGTAGAGGTGGTCGATACGGCCGGTCGAGATTGAGCTCGAGCGCCGGATTAGACCGTGGACCTCGTAGCCCTTGTCGAGCAGGAGCTCCGCCAGGTAGGAGCCGTCCTGGCCGGTGATCCCGGTGACGAGCGCTCGCTTCACGACCCTCCTCCCTCTCCTGCGGGTGGCATGGCCGGAGTATACGGGGACGCCGCATGGTCGCTGCCGGGGGTGTTCCTCGGCGCCTCCCTGCTGGCGAAGGCTCCGACCAGGACCGCCAGGAGGATTGACGTGGCGGGGACGGTGAACAGGTTGTTCACCATGCCTTGCACGAGATAAGCGAGGAGCGCGAAGCCGGCCGCACTGTACAGGACCCGCGGTCCTCTTCCGCGCCCGATCCAGAGCAGTCCGGCCAGAGCCAGGACAACGTTCAGGACCAGCGTGGCGAGAGCGCCCGGCACCCCTGTCTCAGCGCCGGCCAGGAGGATCGTGTTGTGAGCCGAGTTGGTAGCTACTCCGTAGGGGGTGTCGACGTAGCGGGATGGATCAGCCCGCAGGACGTTCGGAGTCTGCCCAATGCCAACGCCTACCCACGGGTGATCAAGCATGATCCGCGCGCTCGAGTACCAGAGGGCGAGCCGGTCGTTGCCGTCGCCAAAGCGGTCAATGAGCGCGACGTCCCCGGGACCCGGTGAGGACTCCGGCGAGCTCGGCGTCGGCTGAGGCGTTTGGCCGGGCGGCGGCACGTACCCGGGTGAATGGCACGCTACCGAGGTCACGAGAATGAAGGTCGCTGCCGCGCTCGCTAAAAAGCCCAGGGCCAGCAGGAACTGCCGGTGGTACAGGAGGAACAAGAGGGACGCCCCGAGCACCAACAGGATCGAGGACCGCGTGAAGGTGAGGGCCAGCGCCGCTGCCTGGACGCCCGACGCAGCCCCCCAACCCCATCGGCGCCAGCGCACTCCTCGGATCGCCAGGCCGAGAGCCAGCGGGACGGTGAGGACGAAGACCGCGCCCAGGTGATTGGCCGACAGACCAAGCGTTCCGCTCAGCCGGCCCGGGCATCCCCCGAGCGTTTCGAACTCACGGATCGGCTGCACGGCCAAGTTCCAGGGGTTCGGCACCGCCAGGGCGATGAGGCTGAACGCCGCCTCGAAGGTCCCAACGGCGGCGAGGATTGCCACCACCCACTCTCGGCGGCGCGTGTCGGGCCGCATCCAGGCCACGTAGGCCGCGGTCGCAACCAGAAAGACCGGGCGGCCGACTCCCTCGGCCAGCATGGCGGCTACCGCGCCGAGGTCGGCAGTGTTGACGATGGAAGACACGGCACGCGCCGCCGTTGCCACGGCCAACGCCGCGAGCGCGATCAGCCACAGCGTGTTCTTCGAGAGCCTCGGGAGCGGCGCCTGGACGATCAGCAGCCCCAGGCCGACAATCGGTACCAGGTCGTCCGTCGACAGGTGGAATCCGATCTGGACCGTCGGAACGACAGGCGCGGCGGCAAGCAGGACGAGGGGGCCCGCCGGCGCCCAGCCGCTTCGCGAGGAGATCGCGCGAGCCGCGATGAACGCGGTGCCGCATATCGCGGCGATCAGCGCGACAGCCGGTCCGACGGCCATCAGTCCTTCACTCGCATGCGGGAGGCGCCGCGCATCATGCAGTCCCTGGCGGCTGCACGCCGTCGGCCAGCAGCGTTCCGTAGGCCGCGATCTTCGTGGTGGCCAAGGTATAGACGTCGTGCTCCGCGGCCCGGGCGGCCGCGGCGCGACGTATGCGTTCCGCGGCATCCGGATCGGCCAGCACAGAGAACGCATGCCTGATGCGCTCGGCGAGGGCGGCCGCATCCCCCGGCGGCACCAGCCAGGAATTGACGCCGTCCTCCGCGATCTCGGCTAGCCCGCCCGCCCTCGATGCGATAACAAGGGCCCCGGTCGCCATCCCCTCGAGCGCCACGAGGCCGAGAGGTTCGGCGTAGACGGACGGCACCACGAGGACTGAAGCCTGCGCCATCTCGCGGGCGACGTCCACGGGAGGGAGCCCGCCGGCGAACTCCACCGTTAGCTGGCGGTCCCGGGCGATCGTCTCGAGCGCCTCACGCTCGGGGCCAGCCCCGACAATACGGATGCTGAGCCCAGGGTCGCGGAGCTTTGCCATGGCATCGATCAGCACGTGGACTCCCTTCTCGCGGTCAAGGCGGCCCACGTACAGCAGTCGATTGCCCGCTCGTTCGACGTCCGGCATCGCGCGAAACAGGTCGGTGTCGATACCCGGACTCCAGGTCGCGATCCGCTCGGGTTCGATGCCGTAGGTCCCGGTCAGCACGGCGGTGGTGGATCGGCTGTTCGCCACCAAGAGATCGGCCCGACGGAAGACAAGCGTCGAAAGGAACCTGTGGAGTCGAGACCGCTGACCGGCTTCGCGGACATCCGCCCCGTGACAATACAGGACAAGCCGGGCGCCGCAGATGCGGGCCAGCGGCCAGGCGATGAGGCCGGTGGGGTATGCAAGGTGGGCCTCCACGATCTGCGGGCGGGCGTCGCGTCGCATCCGTGCCAGCAAGAGCCTCGTGGCTCGCAACAGCAACTGCAAATACTTTCGGAGGACCGCGGTGTGCACTGGAATGCCATGGATTGCCGCCACCTGAACCTCCGCGCCTGCTCGTCGCAGGGCGTTGACGTGTACCCACACGAAGGTACCGAACGCCGGTTGCCGCCGATCGGGGTACAGGCTGGAGACGACAAGGATCCGCACCGCGGCCTAGGGTAGCCAATCGGCGGGGCGCGCACCTGCCGTCGCGACCGTCCGCATGGCAACCACGACGCGGCTAACTCTGGGCCCGATGAGCGCGACGACTCTGGCCGGACCCCGCACGAACGGGCATCCGAGGCATTTCCCAGAGGGACGATCCGCGGGCTCACTTCCTGGTCGGCGCGGAACGACCGGTCATCGAGACGGTGGCACAGACACTGCGCAAACGGCACCGGAGCTCAAGCTCGACCACCGGGAGGGGCATCCGAAGGGTGCGAACCCAGATCGTGCTGGTCGGAATGGGATCGCCACAAGAGCAGCTTCGAAGTGCTCGCTGGCCGCAAGCCGCGCGCCCCCGGTGTGATCCAGCGCATGGGCCAGGAATGGGCCTATCAGCTCGTGCGCGATCCTCGACTGCTGAGGCGGGCGCCGGCGCTCCTCAAGTTCGCCGTCTCGCGAGCGGCAGGCCGCCTGCAATGAGCGAGACTCCCGGGTCTGCATCGTTGGGCTCGGATACATCGGACTGCCAACCAGCACCCTGCTCGGCAGACCTCGACCATGTCTTCGCCGCGGTGCGCTCGGTCGCCCCCCTCCTCCGCTCCGCCAACCTCGTGATCATCGAGTCGACCTGTCCGGTCGGCACCACCAAAACGCAGCGCGAGGCGCTGGCCACAGCCGGCGCGCCGATCGAGGCGATTCACGTCGCGCATTTCGGGCCGAGACCGGGCGCCTGCTCGACGACTCGATCGCCCGTACGGCGATGGCTGAAGCCGGTCGCACCGTCTACGGCGATGGGCGCGCGGCAGGGCGCATCGTTGACACGCTGCTGCAGGATTTGCCGGACGCGGAGAACCCGTAGCCCGACCGCAACGGCCGGGCACCGATGCCGCATACTCCCGCCATGGCCAGCGAGCAGCCGGATCCCATCGAGGTCACGGTCGAGATCCCCTCGGGCAGCCGGAACAAGTACGAATACGACCACGCTCGGCACCGCTTCGTGCTTGACCGGGTCCTTTACAGCAGCGTTCACTACCCCTGCGATTACGGCTTCATAGACGGCAGCCTCGCAGACGACGGCGACCCCCTCGACGTCCTGGTGATAATCAGCGAGCCGACCTTCCCGGGCTGCGTCGTCCGCGCCCGCCCGATGGGCGTCCTCGACATGGCCGACGACAAGGGACACGACTACAAGGTCCTGGCCGTCGCCCACGATGATCCGCGCTGGGACGAGGCGGCCAGCCTGGATGACCTCAGCCCGCATCGGCTCCGGGAGATCGAGAACTTCTTTGCGACCTACAAGGAGCTCGAGGGGCGCCAGACCGATGTCTCAGGCTGGCTCGGTGTCGACGAGGCGTGGCGCATCATCGACGCCGCCATGGCCGCCGGGCAGCAGGAGAGGGGGTCCGGACCGGAGCCCGGGACCTGGCGGTAGACGCCGCCATCGGCTAGAAGGCTTCGAGGTAGCGATCCACCTCCCAGCTCGTGACCTGCATCCGGTACTCGTCCCACTCCTCCGTCTTGGCCTCCACGAAGCGCTCGAGAACGTGGTCGCCGAGAGCGTCGCAGATCACCTTGTCGGCTGACAGCTCGTCGATTGCCTCGCGCAGGGTGCCCGGCAGCTGCTTGATCTTGCGGCTTTCGAGCTTGGCGGCATCGAGGTGGTAGAGATTCTCCTCCACCGGGTCGGGCGGCGTGAGCTTGCGCTCGATCCCGTCGAGCCCGGCGGCCAGCATGCAGGCGAAGGCCAGGTACGGGTTCGAAGAAGGGTCCGGGCAGCGCAGCTCGATGCGGGTCGAGTTCAGCTGGCCCTTGCTGATCTGCGGGATGCGGACGAGCGCGGAGCGGTTGATGCGCGCCCAGCCGATGTAGACCGGCGCCTCGTAGCCCGGCACCAGGCGCTTGTAGCTGTTCACCAGCGGGGCCAGGACGCCGATCATGCCCCGCGCGTGGGCGAGGATGCCGGCGATGTAGCTGCGGGCGATGGGCGAAAGGCCGTAGCTGTCCTTGGCATCGGCGAAGGCATTGCGTTCCTTCTTGACGTCCCACAGGCTCTGATGGGTATGCATCCCGTTGCCGTTCATCCCGAAGAACGGCTTCGGCATGAACGTGGCGTACAGCCCGCGACGGGCGGCGACGGCCTTCAGCGTCGTCTTGAAGGTCACCGCGTTATCGGCCGTTCGCAGCGCATTCGCATACTCGAAGTCGATCTCGTGCTGCCCGGTCGCCACTTCGTGGTGCGCGGTCTCGACCTTGATGCCGAGCGCCTCGAGGTCGTTCATCATCTCCTTGCGGACCTCGGTGCCCTGGTCCTCGGAGAGGTCGAAGTAGCCCGCGGCGTCGTGGGGGAGGGTTTCGACGTCGTCGCCGCCACGTCGCAGGAGGAAGAACTCGAGCTCGGGTCCGGTGTTCATCAGGTAGCCGAGCTTGCGGGCCCGATCCAGCTGACGGCGGAGCACCCAGCGCGGGTCGCCGGGGAATGGGTCGCCGCTCGGGGTGAAGACGTCGCAGATGACCCGGGCGGAGCCGGTCGGCGAGGTGCTGCCATCCGGCAGGATGCCCGGCTCCCATGGGATCTCGGCGAAGGTGGTGAGATCCGGGACCAGGAACATGTCGGACTCGGCGATGCGGGCGAAGCCCTCGATGCTCGAGCCATCGAACCACTTGCCGTGCTCGACCGCCTCCTCGAGCTGATGCATGGGGACCTGCACCGATTTCACCTGACCCGTGATATCGGTGAACTGCAGGCTCACGAAGCGCAGGTTGCGCTCTTCGGCGAGCGCCAGGGCGGCGGACAGCTCCTTGGATGGCATTTTGCGCTCAGGCTCCTCTACGGGTGACTTGGAGGGTGGGGGAGATGGCCTGAGCCTAGCGCCTGGCTGTCGCGACGGGCGACACGGCGCGCGGCGATCGCCGAGGAATGCTTGTGCTCACTGCACAAACATTCAGCCTTCGGTCTCCGAGAGGATCCTGATCGCGTCCTCGGCGCCGTCGCGGATCGAGCCCAAGCTCGGAGGCCGCCCGACGCAGCCGGTACAGCACCGTGTTGCGATGCACGCCAAGGCTGCGCGCGGCCGGGGCGACCCGGCCGTTCGCGCGGGCCACCGCGACGAGGGTGGCGCGCAGGGTCTCGTCGGGTGCCAGGCGCCCGTCCGCGGGTGCGGACGCTCGCCCCGGCCTCGCCGTCGGCGCGCGAGCGTCGGCCGCGGAGCGGCGCAGGAGGGCCCGGAGCGTGAACGTCAGCGCGTCCGCGCCGGCGGCGTCCACCTCGGCGAGCGGGAGATCGTCGAAGAGCCAGACCGAAGCATCCGGCCGGACGCGACGCTCGAGGATCCAGAGGCGGTCATGGCGGCGACTCAGCGTCGCGTCCCGGCCCGCCGACGATGAGGCGAGGAGCCGCGCGTGCATGGCGGCGAAGCGCGCGGCGAGCGCGGTGCCGGCGCTCCGCGGGTGGAGCGAATGGAGCTTGCCCTGCGTCGACACCGCCACCCCTCGTCGGAGCCGGGCGGCGACGAGGCCCGCCGGCGCCGCCGGGTCGGGATCGGCGAGGGCGGCCTCGGCGGCCGCCAGCCGAAGCTGCGTCGCGAATTGCCCCAGGACGACGCCCGGGTCGGCGAGATAGGCATTCGCGCGCTCATGAAGCTGGGCCACACCGAGACGGCTGGCGAGGACCGGCATCGGGTCACTGGCTCGTTCGGGCGCGGGCCGCTCGCCGTCGCCGGCCAGCAGCAGCACGACCGGGTCGAGCTCGGCATCGCGGAGGACGCGCACGAAGTCGTCGAGGCGCGGCCCGCGGACGAGGGCGGCGTCCACGATCAGCGCCGCGCGCTCCACCGCCGGTGGCAGGTGGGGCGCCGCGGCTCGCGTGCGGATGACGTTGCGCACGACCCCCGTGAGGCGCTCGTCCGACCCGGAGACGAGGCGCGCCTCGGCGTCGATCGCGCGCCAGAGGTCAACGATGCGCGTCATCCGGCGGCGGCGTCCATCGGCGCTCCGTCAGGAGCCGGCGGCACCCACTGCCGAGGTGAGGTCGGCAACCAGGTCGTTGGCATCCTCCAGGCCAATCGAGATTCGCACCATGCCCGGGCTGAGGCCGGCGGCGGCCAGCGCCGCGTCGTCGAGCTGCCGATGCGACGACGAGGCCGGGTGGCTGCACAGCGTCTGGACGCTCCCCAGGCTCGTCGCGTGCACGGCAATCGAAAGCGCGTCGAGGAATCGCTCACCGGTCGCCCGTCCCCCGGCCAGGTCGATGCTCAGCATCCCGCCCGCCATCCCGTTCCGCAGGCGGTGCCGCGCGAGCTCGTGCTGTGGATGGGACGGGAGGCCCGGATAGAGGACCCGCGTCACCCCGGGCAACCCGTCGAGTGCCTGGGCCACCGCCAGCGCGTTGCTCGAGTGACGCTCCATCCGCAGCGCCAGGGTCTTCAGCCCTCGCAGCGCGAGGAACGCCTCGAGCGGCGCCGCGTTGCCGCCGGCATTGATGACGATCCGACGCGCATCAGCCACCCTCTCGACACTTCCGATGATCGCGCCGCCGATGATGTCGGAATGGCCCGCCACGTACTTCGTCGTGGAGTGGATGACGAGATCCGCCCCCAATGCGAGCGGGTTGCACAGGAATGGGGATGCGAACGTGTTGTCGACGACGACCGGGATGCCCCGCGGCCGAGCCAGCTCCACGACCGCGGAGATGTCGGCCATCGCGGTCGTCGGGTTCGAGATCGTCTCGAGCCAGATGAGCCGCGTCGCGTCGCTGACGGCGGAGTCGACCGCCGCGAGGTCGGTGGTGTCGACCGCCACGGCACGAATGCCGGCACGCTCCAGCACGGCCTGTGCCAGCCCGACCATCCCGCCGTACACCGCGCCGGGGATGATGATCTCGTCCCCGTGGCGGGCCAACGAAAGGATCGCCCCGTGCATGGCCGCCATGCCGGAGGCGGTGACGTGGCAGGCCTCGCCCCCCTCGAGCTCGGCGAGCGCCTCCTCGAGGGCGGCGTGGGTCGGGTTCGAGTAGCGGCTGTAGGAGTGCCCGGGGCGCACGAATTCGAGCAGCTCGGCGAGCTCGGTGGCGCTTTCGACCTCGAAGGTGCTCGTCTGGTAGATCGGGACGTTCACCGGTTGCTGCAGCGCGGCCGGCGTCCTGCTTGCCGCGCGAATCGCTCGGGTCGAGAAGCCGGGCATGATCCGCGAGTCTAGCAGGAGCCCCGGCGGAGCCCCGGCGGGCAGGTCAGAACGGCGCCCGGGGGGTCGGTTCGGGCGTCGGGGAGGGCGGATTGAGGATCTGCTCACCGACAGCGTGGATCGCCTCCAGGTTCGGGACCAGGATGTAGCCCGCCGCGGAGTGGGCGTCGACGGTCATGTAGGTCGGCGGCTGCAGCACGATCTTCTGCAGCTGGGACATGTCCGCGTCCTGGACGGCCTGGGCCAGCGGCGCGATGCGGTCAGACGGGATGTCGGTGGCAATCGTGGACTTCACCGCGTCCAGCAGGCCGGGGAGCACGAGCAGCAGGTTCTGGGCGGTGAGCTTCGCTCGCACTGCCGCGAGGAGCTGCTGCTGCCGAGCCGCGCGGGTGAAATCACTGTCGCCGATCCCCTTGCGCGATCGCACGTACGCGAGCGCCGTGGCGCCATCGAGGTGGTGCTCGCCGGCCGCCAGATAGAACCCGACGCGCTGCCCGGTCGCGGCGTCGACGTAGGTACGGGTCATTGATCGTGCGTTCGACATTGATGTCGACCCCGCCGATGAGGTCGATCACCTTCTTGAAGCCGAGGAGGTTGATCGCGGCGAAGTAGTGGATCTTGATGCCCAGCAGGTTGCCGATCGTGGCCTTCAGGGTGCCCACCCCGCCCAACGGGAACTGGGTGGGGCGCGCGTTGGCGTACACCATCAGCGAGTTCAGCTTCTGCGTTGAACGGCGTCCCGTCCGGGAGCGGCACGCCGTACAGGTCGCGAGGGACCGAGACCATCCCGGAGGCCTGGCCGTTCGGGTCCATGCTCACGACCAGCATCGTGTCGGTCAGCTGCGTGACTCGGCCTGGCGCCGCGTCGATGCCGACCAGCAGGATGTTCACTCGCTCGCCGTGCTCGACGACGGGCTGCTCCGACGGTTCCGGCATGAAGGTCACCCCGGGGACCGGCGCGAACTGTAGGTCGCCGCCCGACCCGCCCAGCGAGACGGCCTGCACGGTGTCGATGCCGAGCGCCGCGTAGTAGGCCGGCAGCGCGTGCATGCCGATCGTGGCCAGGAGCACGATCGCCGTGATCCACGTCGTCCAGCGCCGCGGCGCGAACCGCTCGCGCCGCCCGTGGGCCTGGATGATGGCCACCAGCCGCCAGCCGAGAAATGCAAGGTCCAGGACGATCAGGCCAACGAGGAAGCGGATGTCCAGCAGCCGCGATGAGCAGGCGTGACTCGGGCGGCGACAACCGCCAGCGCGGCGCTTGCGACGAGCAGCACGGCGGGCGCGGCGAGCAGCCAGGCCAGCCGCGACTGGCCGTTGTAGGCCTGACCCGCCCCGGGGAACAGGAACGAGAGGAACGCAGCCAAGGCGGCCCGACCGTCCGTCGTGGACGGTCGGGTGGGAATTCACCGGCGATTGGCGCAGAGCTCGCCGTCATCATGCCAGCTCCATGACGCGCAATAGTGCCACAGGTCGTCAGACGTCGAGTCTGTAGCATCTGTTCCATGGACCGCCTCCGCGACTCTCCTCCGCACGCGCCGGGCGGTCGCGGCCGTAGGCGTGGTGGTCGCGCTCGGCCTCGGGGCGGGCGGGCTGGCTCCTCCTCGGCCGGAGCCCGGCCGACGCCCTCGCCATCGCCGATCCCGACGCTCAGTCCCCGTCGCCAGTCCGCCGACCGACTCGCCCCAGCCCGATCCCGAGCCCGTCGCCCGCGCCGCCGATCTACGGCCGGTGTCCCTGGAACGGGCTGCCGGTCGCCGACGCGGCATCCGTCTCGTCGGTGGCGCTCGCCGTGCAGATCGAGAACCACCCGCAGCGCGGCCGACGCGCAACCTGGGCCTGGCGGACATGGTCGTCGAGGTCACGGTGGAGGGAGACGTCACCCGCTTCACCGCCATCTTCCAGTGCCAGCCGACGCTGCGGCTTGACCGGACCGGTGCGCAGCGCGCGCTACTACACCATCGACGTCTGGCAGGACCTCCACGTCCTGCCCGTCTTCTTCGGTGCCGGGACCGAGGAGCTGCGGCGCTTCGCCACTGCCGGCATGCCGTACGTCAACGGGCATCTTCGGCACCTGGCCGGGCGGTTGGTTCACGCGCTACGGACCGAAGGCCGGCGCCCCACAACCTGTACGCGGACGTCGAGGCCGCGCGGGCGCGCCTGGGCAACTACCCCGCCCTCGACAACCTCGCCGCGCGAGCGGGATCGCCGCGTCCACAGTTCAGCTTCGACCCTCAGGCGTCGTGCCCGCCGACCGGACGGCCGGTCAGCGCCGTGGAGCTGCGCACGAACGCGTACTGGCGCATCGGCTGGACCTGGGATGCCGGCCTCGGACACGTGGCTTCGCAGCGATGGCGGCGCCCCGAACATCGACGGCGCGACCGGCAAGCGGCTCGCGGCCCGAACGGTCATCGTGGAGCGGGTCGTCGAGACGATCGACTATCACCACCACGATCCCGGGGGAAGCCCGCGGCGCGAGCATCAGATGGTCGGCAGCGGGACCGGCACGCTGTACCTCGACGGCCAGGCCTACGACGTGCGCTGGTCCCGTCCATCGGCCAGCGCCGGAACGACCTGGACCTACGCGGCGAGCGGCGACCCAGTGGTGCTCCCGCCGGGCGTCGTGTGGTGGGAGGTGATCCCGACCTACGCGACGGCGGCCGAGAACTAGTCCTCGCGCCGTGTCGGCGACAGGAACGTGTCCATCGCGCGGCGGATCTGGTGGTCCGGATCCATGTGCAGGCTGGCGGCCGCGATGCGCCGCCGCATCTCGCCCGGATCCGGCTCCTCGTCCTCGACCGCGTCATGGCGTCCGTCGTCCTGCCACGGCCGCGCGAGCGTGGGCACCGCCACTCGGGCTGCTGCGGGAACCCGCTCGACGGGAGCCGGTTCGGCGGCCGGGGGCGGAGCGAGCGCCGAGGGCGTGCTCGGCGGCCGGGCATCGCGCGCTCCGCCGGCCTCGACGATCGGGGCCAGGGCCGGCCGCTCGTCCACGGCGGGTGGTGTGGCAACCTCCCGGGTCTCCCGGTTCGGGATGCGGCGAGCCGCGCGCCGCGGCTGCGGATTGCCGCTGACCTGGTTCTTCCCGAGCGACTTGGCCTGGTACATGGCCCGATCGACCGAGATCATGAGCTCCTCGACGCTGGCGCCATCCTCCGGACACGAGACCAGACCAATGCTCACGCTGGTCGGCACGTCATCGCTCCCGGTCAGGGGGCCAAGATCCTCGGCACCCGCCCGGATCTTCTCGGCGACGACGAATGCGCCGGCGAAATCTGTCTCCGGCAGGAGGACCAGGAATTCGTCACCGGCGTATCGAAAGGCCGTGTCGACCGAGCGGATCGAGCGGCGCATGACCTCGGCCAGCGCGCGCAGCACCGCGTCACCGCGATGGTGCCCGTACGTGTCGTTCACCCCCTTGAGGCTGTCGAGGTCGATCATCAGCAGGCAGAAGCCACGTTCGCTGCGGCGGGTGCGCTGGACTTCCTGCTCGAGGAGCTCGAAGAGCTCGCCGCGGTTCAGCAGCCCGGTAAGCGGGTCCGTCCGCGAGAGCTCCCGGCGCCTGCGCTCCCCGGCGGCGAAGACGCCGGACAGGTAGGTGAGCAGCCAGATCGATGCGACGGTCAGCCCGACGCGCAGCAGCCCTGCACCGTCGTACGAGCCCAGCTCCGGGTCGAGCGCGAGCACACCGAGGAACGAGATCGTGGCCAGTGCCGCAACCGAGAGCGCCGCGCGCGGTCCCACCGACAGGGCGACCGCGACGGCCACTACCGCATAGGTGGGAGCGAACGGCGACGCCCCGTAGCCGGTGAGCGCCAGGAGCGCCGTGATGAGCGCCAGCGCAGCGAGCACTTCGACGGTGGCGACCAGCGTCGTCCGCCAGCGAGGGGGCATGACATCGTGGAGAAGGAGCACGGTCGCGACCGCCAGCCCGCCGAGGCCGTAGAGGGCCGGCTGGTTGGGCCCGAAGGCATCGGTGAGCCCCACCCCGACCAGGACCGCGGCGATGCTCACCCACCACATGATGCGCACGGCACTGGCGTACCCGTCGCGGGTCTCATCGGCACCTCGCGCGGGTTGCCGGCCGAGCGGCGGCTGCCCGACCGGTCCATCGGCGGTGCGCCGGAGCCCGCCGCCGCGCTCGCGCCACACGGCGATCAGGGTGGCCAACCCGACCAGGGCTGCCACCACGCCGGTGACCAGGATGAAGGTGATTTCGGGTGGCAAACCGCCCCCCAGGGCACTCGTCGGCGGGCATCGCCGCGTGGGCGCAGCCGGGGTAGCTGCGGCCGCGATCAGTCTAGGGTCCTGTGAATCGGTGACGCAAAGGTACTAGCCCACCAGACCTCCCCGTAGTACCCATGGCGGCGCGTCCTGACACCACTTCCGCGCCGCGGGCCGCCGTGGACCGCGAACCTAGGTCCCCAGCAGGACCGCGACCGCGCCGAGCGCCGCCGAGAAGATCCATAGCCCAATCGCGACGGCCCGCTGCGACATGCCGCCCGCCAGGAGCAGGTGATGAATGTGCCGCTTGTCGGGAGCCAGGACCGGGGCCCGGGAAGAGGCGGCGGACGACGGCCCACGCGGTGTCCGCCAGCGGCAGGGCGACGACGATGACCGGGATCCACGGGGCGGCAGAGACCGGCGGCTGCGTCAGGCTGATCCCGACCGCGGCCAGCAGGAAGCCGAGCAGCATCGAGCCGGTGTCGCCCATGATGATGCTGGCCGGGTGGAGGTTGTAGCGCAGGAATCCCGAGGACGCCGCCGGCACCCGCGGCCAGGACCGGCAGCACCGGGCGGGCGTCGCCGCTCGCCGCGCCGATGACGAAGAGGGCGGCCATGGCGGTCACCGCCACCCCCGAGGCGAGCCCATCCAGCCCGTCGATGAGGTTGAGGGCGTTGATGACGGCCACGATCCAGACCACCGTGACGAGGATCGACCATGGACCGATGTCGACGCTGCCCCACGGTCCGCTGATGCGATCCACGGACAGCCCGAGTCCATATGCCACGAGGGCGATGAGGACCTGCGCGGTGAGCTTCACGCGAGCCCGCATCCCCTCGAGGTCGTCGAGGACGCCGACTCCGCCAATCAGGGCGACCCCGACCAGGATCGCCGGCAGGTGCCCGGTGGACAGATCCAGCGGACGATTGACGGCCCGGGTCGCGACGAGGGCCGCCGCCATCCCGATGTAGAACGCGGTCCCGATCGCGATCCCCCCCAACCTGGGGATCGGGAACTCGTGCACCTTGCGCGCCTCGGGCTCATCGAGGAAGCCGGCATCGGTGGCGGCCACCCGGATCAGCGGCGTGAGCACCACGGAGGCAACCAGGGCAACGGTGAACGCTGCGGCGGCGACAAGCATGCGACGCGGCCGATGATACCGCTGGCGATGGTCGGGGCGGCCGGATTCGAACCGGCGGCCTCCTGCTCCCAAAGCAGGTGCGCTACCAGGCTGCGCTACGCCCCGATGACCTGCGCCGCGGCTAGGGTACTGCTCCCGGCCCCCGATGCCGATGCCATCTGCACCGTGATCGCGTCGGCATCCACGACCTCGTTGAGGGTGATCGTGATCTCGTTGATCACCGCAATCAGATCGCACGGTGACCGCTGCGCCCCCTCGTCGATCGAGAGCAGCAGCGCGTTCCCGCTCAGCCGAATGGTCGGGTGCTCGCTGCAGACGCCGCTCTCCCAGTAGACCCCGACCTTGGTGAGCTCACCGCGCGGGTGCCAGACGAACGGCGCGGCCGGCAGCGGATCCGGCAGGTCGGCCGCCCCGGCGACGGCGTCGGTCACCAGGCCGGTCTCGTCGATGATGGCGAGCGTCACCCGCTGCGCGCCGCGATCGAGCTCGACGTTGAACGTGCCGCTCGGCGACGAGCATGCCGTCAACGCCGCCACCGCGGCCATCACGACGAGCAGGCGGCCGGCGCTCACCTGTCCCGCTCCCCGTCGTCGTCGGCCATGAGTCGCTCCACGACGTCGAGGTAATGGCGAGCCTGGACGTCCCAGGCATACGCGGCGCCCTGGACCCGGATCTCGGCCCCCAGCCGGGCAGCACCGGCCGGGTCGGCCACGAGCTCGCCGATCGCGGCCGCCAACGCGCCGGCGTCCGCCCCGGGTACGTACCGAACCGCTGCACTGGTGAAATGCTCGCGGAACGTCGCGAGGTCGCTCGCGATGACCGGCAGTCCCATGGCCGCGTATTCGAGCAGCTTCGTCGACAGCGAGTACGCGAGATACGGCTCGGGGAGGGATGGTACGAGGCCCACGTCGGCCGCGGCGAGCAGTGCGGGGAGTGCTTCGATCGGCACCCGTCCGTTGAGGTGAACGCGGTCCGCGGTCCCGGTGCGGGCGATGGCCGCCTCGATCCGGGGCCGCCACGGCCCATCGCCATAGACGTCGAGTCGGAGCGGAAGCCGACCCGGATCAAGCTGCGCGACCGCCTCGATCGCAACCTCGAGCCCGTAGAGTCGCTGGAGGTTCGAGTGATGGAGCAACCGCAGCTCGCCGTCCTCCATGAACGACCGGCGGGGGTGTGCGGCGGGGTCGAAGAGGCGGGCGTCGGCGCTGTTCATGACCACGCTGATCTTCGCGGGCGGCACCCCGCGCGCGATCGACAGCGCCCGCAGCGGCTCGTGGACCGTGATCAGCTCGTCCGCCACGGAGGCCGCCGCCCGGGCGGAGGCGGTCACCACCGGCAGCAGAGGGCGGATGAGGCGGTGGGCGAATCGATCGCGGAAGAACTCGGGCATGTCCTCGTGCAGGTCCAGGAGCAGAGGAACGCCGGACAGCTTCAGCGGGACGGCGGCGAACGCCAGGAAGTCCGGCACCGTCGCCACCTGCACGAGCCGATACCGACGACGGCGGTGCTCGGCGGTCAGCCTGACGGCCGCCATCCCCGCGAAGGCGAGGTATTCGGCCATGTGCCCCGCGAATCCGGTGAACACGCGGCCCACCGGCAGGCGAATGACGCGAATGCCGTCCACGGCCTCGCTCGCACCCTCCCCGTGGGCGCGCAGCGCGAAGACGTCGACCTCGTGGCCCGCGTCGAGCAGGGCATCGGACTGGCGCCGGATCCGGGAGTCGCCCGGGTAGTGGGCGTGGACCACGATCGCCACGCGGCTCACGAGCGCTTGACCTCGTTCCAGAGCGCGTCCTTCTCCGCCGCCGACAGGTCGGACAGGACCTGGCCACGCCTCGACGCCAGCGCTTCGACGCGCTCGTAGCGCGCGATCCAGCGACGGTTGGCGGCGCGCAGCGCCTCCTCCGGATCCAGCTGCATCCAGCGGGCCAGGTTGACGATCGCAAAGAGCACGTCCCCGAGCTCGTGGATGCGCGCGTCGCGTCCCGCGTCACCGTCCTGCGCGCCGGCGGCGTGCAGCTCGTCGAGCTCCTCGTGGACCTTCTCCCAGACGCCGTCGACGTCCGGCCAGTCCCAGCCGAGGCTGCTGGCCCGCTCCTGGATCTCCCGGCTGGCGGGCAACGCGGGGAGGGCGCGCGCCACGCCCGTGAACGCGGATGTCGGGCGACCGGCGTCGGCGCGCTCGTCCGCCTTGATCGTCTCCCAGTTGTGGATGACCTCCTCGGCACCCGAGACCTCGAGGTCGGCGAAGACATGCGGGTGGCGCCGGATGATCTTGGCCCCGAGCGTGCGGTACACATCGGTCAGGTCGAACTCGCCACCCTCGGCGGCCAGCTGCGCATGGAGCACGATCTGGAGGAACAGGTCGCCAAGCTCCTCCGCAAGGTCCGCGGAGCGTCCACTCTCGATCGCGTCCACCGTCTCGTACGCCTCCTCGAGCACGAACGGGCGCAGGCTGAGATGGGTCTGCTTCCGGTCCCACGGGCAGCCATCCGGGGCCCGCAGCCGCGCGCTGATGGCGGCCATGCCGTGGGGGCTGGCGAGGTTGTCCACGAGCTCAAGCGGGGGGACGAGCCAGCTCCCGGCCCCCAGGTCCGCGTCCGTCACCGCGTCCAGCGCGCGCGACGCACCGTCGGGCAACGACCGCACCTGGTGCCCGTGCGGATACAGGGCGCGGAGCACGTCACCCGCGGTGCGCCGAGCGTGGCGCCCCGGCAGCACCTCGCCCTCGGCCCGCTCCCGCCGGGCGCCGTTCGCGAGCAGGACCAGCGGGAGTCCGGGATCGAAGGGGACCGATGCGAGGCGCCGCACGGAGACGACCTGCACGCCCTCCGCCGCATCGATGCCGGCGGCGGAGAGGAGCGCATCGACGCTGGGCGCGCGCCCCACTCGCTAGAACCTCATCCGGTACTCGCCGGCGCCGCGTAGGCCGGATCGACCCAGATGCCGGCCTGATCCTTGAGCGCCGTGAGCCACCGCGTGTAGCCGCTCGACGTGACCTGGCTGCGCTGCGAATCCGGGAGGTAACGATACGCCGACGTGTCCTCGAGCTTGTAGATGTAGTACCCGGTGCTCGTCACAACCGGATCGCTGATCTGGTTCACGTCGTTCAGGGCGAAGATCGCCTGCTCGTTGACCGCGTCCACCTGGTACGGGGCGACCCAGCCCAGCTCGCCACCGTTGGCCGCCGTGGTGGTGTCCTCGCTCTCCTTCAGCGCGAGGTCGCCGAACGAGGCGGGATCGGCACGTGCCTCCCCGACGATCTGGATCGCCTCGTCACGTGCCGAGGTGCGGGTCTCCATCACCTCGATGATGTGATACCCGTACTGGGACTGGACCGGCTCGCTCAGCTCGCCGACCTTCAGGTCGGCCGCCGCGGCCGCGAACTCGGGCACGAACTGACTGGCGAGCGCGGACTGCTCGTACCAGCCGAGGATGCCGCCGTTGGACGCCGACGCCGTGTCGTCGCTCTGCTTGGCGATCTCCGTCCAGTCCGCGTTCGGCTGGGTGAGCTCGGCGCGGATCGCCTTGATCTTTGCCAGCGCGGCATCCCACTGCTCCTGGGTGGCGGTCGACTGGTCCTGCTGCCCGGGAATCGGCTGCACGAGGATGTGCCGGATCCGCTCCTTGGGAACCCCCGGCCCCTGGTCGGCGGCGATGAAGATCTGGGCGACCTTGCGCTGGGGCTCGTAGCGGGCAATCACCGAGTTCGTGAAGTAGCCCTGGCTGTTGCTGCGCAGGAGCCCGTCGCTGATGTAAGAGCGGAACTCCTTGTCGCTGACGCCGGCGGCGGCGAGCGCCTGGTCGAGCAGGTCGTTGCGGCCCGCGGCCTGGCGGTCATCGACCTTGAGCAGATACCAACCGGTGTCGTTCTTCAGTGGCCCGAGAACCGTCCCCGGATCCGAATCGGCAGCTGCGGTGTAGTAGTTGCCGTAGAGGATGTGGTTCGGGTCGATCCAGCCCAGGAGGCCCTGCTGGGCCTTGCTCGAATCGTCCGAATTGTTCGCCGCCAGCGTGGCGAAGTCCGCCCCGCCGTTGATCTGGTCCAGGAAGTCCTGTGCGCTGGCCTTGGCCGCATCCCACTCCTCCTGGGTCGGCGCGGCGTCGGCCGCAGCGTCGGCTGCCTTCTTCGGCGTGACCATCAGCAGGGAGAGCTGCAGGAGGGTCGGGTGGGTCCTCCGTGAGGTGACCTCGGCATCGACGTCCGCGGCGGTCGGCGCGATGCCGAACTGGCTCGCGAGCGGGCGCAGCACGAGGCTGGTGACCAGCTCGTCGGAGGCCGTCGAGGCGGCCGCGCTCAGGGTGTTGTTGATTCCCTGGAGCTGCTGGTTGATGAGGACGTCGCTGGCACCGCCCATCTGGCCCTGCAGGGTGAGATACGTCGCGCTCAGTTCCGCGCTGAGGGCGTTCACCTGGCGGGTCATCTCGGCCTGGCTGACGGAGACACCACCGACGTAGGCCACTTCCTGCAGGTTCGCATCGTAGAAGGTGCTCCACACGGTGGCGGCCAGGATGCCGAGTGCGGCGGCGATCGCGACCGCAAAGCCCGCCACCGTCAGGCGCTGGGTGCGGAGCTCGTCCTGCCAGCGTGGTCGGTGCTTGCGATCGAGGACTGGTCGGTTTCGGAATGACATGCGTGTGCGCGACGATCTCCGCAGGGCGAACGAGGGTGAGCTGCCGACTGGGCGAGGCTGAATCCTAGCCGAGACGTGGGTCGCATGCCACCGGTCATCCGCCGCGCAGCCAGCTCCCGATGGCACCCAGGCGAAGCCGAATGACGAGCAGGAACGCCTCGCGGACGATGGCGCCGCTCATCTTGGAGCGGCCGGCGACCCGCTCCCGGAAGATGATCGGGACCTCCACGATCCGCGCTCCCCGACGGTGGGCCCACCAGGTCGTCTCGACCTGGAACCCGTAGCCCGAAGCCACGGCATCCCGCAGCCGGATCTCGTCGAGGAGCTCCCTGCGCCAGGCCTTGAAGCCGCCCGTCAGGTCGTGGTACGGCAGAAGCAGCACGCTCCGGGCGAAGAGGGTGCCCGCCCTGCTGATGAGCCGGCGGCTGCGGGGCCAGCCGAGGGTGCCACCGCCGGGCACGTAGCGCGCGCCGAGCGCGAGATCCGCATCGGCCATCAGGGGCGCCAGGAGCCGGGGCAGATCCGCCGGATCGTGGCTGAAGTCCGCGTCGATCTGCGCCACGGCACGCGTCTCGGGTCGGTCGAGCACGAGCCGGAACCCGTCCCGGTAGGCGGCGCCCAGTCCCTCCTTTGCGGGCCGATGCAGAACCTCGACCCGCGACTCCCGCGCTGCGACCGCGTCGGCAAGGACCCCGCTGCCGTCGGGTGAGTTGTCGTCGACGATGAGCAGCCGGCATTCCGGGAGCGCCCGCAGCACGGCGGCGACCATCGGCTCGAGGTTCTCGCGCTCGTTGTAGGTGGGCAGGACCACCCAGACGTCGCGGCCCGCAGCCAATCCAACGCCCGGCGTCGGGACCTCTGCCGCCGGCTCCTCGGGGCCGCTCAGCGTCCGATCCCCAGGTAGGCGACCCCCGCTGCCTCGACCGCGGCCCGGTCCAGCACGTTGCGTCCGTCGACGAGCAGCTCGAGCTCCGGGATCGCGCCCCAATCCTGGCCAAGGTAGGCGGCGTGCCCGGCCTGGACGATCGCGGCGCGGACGGGGACCGGCGCCTCGAGGTCATAGGGCTCGAATCCGGCCGCCTCAAGATGCGCGGGGTCGAAGTACGGATCGTGGCCGAGGACACGCGCGCCGGCGGCGACGAGCTCGTCACGCAGGCGGAAGGCGGAGCTGAAGGCGTCCTCGCGGACATCGGCCCGATAGGCCAGGCCCAGCACCAGCACCCCGGCGCCGGCGAGGTCGCCCAGCCGTTCGGCAATGGCGCTCACCGTCCAGGCGGCCATCCCCTCGTTGATGCGGCGCGCCTCGGGCGGCAGCCGCAGGTCCGGATCCCCGTTGAACAGGAAGTGCGGATAGACCGGGATGCAGTGGCCGCCGACGCCGACGCCGGGGAGGTGGATATGGCTGTACGGCTGCGAGTTCGCGGCCTCGATGACCTCGGTGACGTCGATGCCGCGCGCCGCCGCAAAGCGGGCGTATTCGTTGGCAAGCGCGATGTTCACGTCCCGGTACGTCGTCTCCGCCAGCTTCGTCATCTCGGCGGCCTCGGCACTCGCCACCGCGCGGACCTCGGTGCCGGGATCGAGCACGCCCCGATAGAACTCCACCGCCCGGCGCGTGGCCTGCTCGGAGGTCCCGCCCACGACCTTCGGGTAGCGCCGGAGGTCGAGCAGCACCCGCCCGACCAGCACCCGCTCGGGCGAGAAGGCGAGCGTGAAGTCGACGTCCGGTTCCAGCCCGCTGCCCGCAGAGAGCATTGGTCCCAGGCGGGTCCGGGTGGTGCCGACCGGCAGGGTCGTCTCGTAGACCACGAGGGTCCCCGGCCGCAGCCCCCTCGCGATCTCGGTGGTGGCGGCGTCGATCTGGCTGTAGTCGATCTGGCGCTCGCGGTCGACGAGAACCGGCACGATGACGACCACCGCCTCGGCGTCACCGACGGCCGCCGCGGTCTCGGTCGTGGCGCGCAGCATCCCGGCCGCGACGAGTCGTGGCACGCCGCTGATCAGCGCCTCCTCGTCATCGTGCGGCGAGACGCCGGCGTTGATGGCGTCCACGATCCGCCCATCGATGTCGGCGCCGGTGACCGCGTGGCCGCGACCGGCGTACTGGACCGCGAGCGGCAGCCCGATATGGCCGAGCCCGACGACCGCGATCCTCATCGCGTCACCTCGGCGAGCGCCGGCCCGGCCACCACCTGCCCGCTGCGGGCCGCATCCACCATCGTGCGGGCCAGCAGCAGGGCGACCATCGCCTCCCGTGGATCGACCGGGGCCGGCCGGCCGTCGCGCACGGCCGCGGCGAACTCCTCGAGCTCGACGACCAGCGGCTCGCGGCGGCGCACGTGGCGGCGGATGACCTCGCCCTCGGCGACCGACGCATCGGCAGGGTTCGCGTAGAAGACGAGGTCCTGGGCGATGTAGTCGGCAACGTACATTCCGCGCTCGCCGGTCACCGACAGGGTCCGCTTCTTCGTGGGCGTCAGCCAGTTGATGTCGAGCACCCCGACCGCGCCGTTCGCGAACTTCATGACCCCCACGAAGAGGTCCTCGTGCTCGGTGTGGATCCGTCGCTCGGTCTCCGCGTAGAGGCGCACCGGGTCCGATTCAAGGAGGAAGCGCATGACGTCGATGTCGTGCGGCGCGAGGTCGACCACCACGCCGACGTCGCGGATCCGCGCCGGAAACGGTCCGAGGCGGGTCGCGTGGACCTCGTACACGCGACCGAGCTCGCCGGCCGCCAACCGCCGGCGGAGCTCGCGGACCGCTGGGTTGAAGCGCTCGATGTGCCCGACGCTGAGGATCCTGTCCGCGGAGCGAGCGGCGGCGATCATCCGCTCCGCGTCGTCCCGCGTGGCGGCGATCGGCTTTTCGACGAGGACGTGAGCACCGGCCTCGAGAGCCGTCACGGTCGCCTCGAGGTGGGCCGAGGTCGGCGCCACGATGCTGACGAGGTCGAGCTGCTCGGTCGCGAACATCGACGCCGCATCGGGGTAGGCGCGAACCGCGCGACCGTGGGTGGCGGCGGCCAGCGTCTCGGCATCGGGCTCCGCCACCGCCACCAGCTCGACCCCGGCGACGCCGCCGTCCCAGACGCGCGCGTGGTGGCGGCCCATCATGCCGAGCCCGACCACGCCGGCACGCAGCGCGCGCGGCGGCGCCTCGGTCACGCGGAGACCTCGGCGGCGACCGCGTTGACCGCCTCGATGACATGGGAGACCTCGTCGTCGCTCAGGGAGGCGTGGACCGGGATCGAGAGCACCTCGGCGGTGAGGCGCTCGGTGATTGGCAGACGGAGGTCACCGTAGCCGAGCTCGAGCAGGGGCCCCTGGCGGTGGGCCGGGATCGGGTAGTAGATGGCGCTGCCCACGCCCCGCTCGCGTAGGGCATCGGCGAACGCGTCCCGGTTGCGGACCCGGATCGTGTACTGGTGGTAGACGGGCGTGACACCGGGCCTGACACGGGGGATCGTCACGCCGCGCAGCTCGGCGTCGTAGCGAGCCGCGATCTGCCGCCGGCGGGCATTGTTGGCGGGCAGCTTGTCGAGCTGGGCCAGTCCGATCGAGGCATGGATGTCGGTCATCCGGAAGTTGTAGCCGAGGATGTCGTGGTGGTAGCGCACCTTCATCCCGTGATCCCGCAGCAGTCGCAGCCGATCGGCCTCCTCGTCATCCGACGTCGTGATCATCCCCCCCTCGCCGGTCGTCATGTTCTTCGTGGGGTAGAAGCTGAAGCAGCCCGTCCCCCACGAGCCGGAGCGACGCTCCCCGATCGCTGCACCGTGAGCCTGGGCGGCGTCCTCGACGAGCGCCAGCCCTTGACGCTCGGCGATCTCGCTGAGAGCGGGCAGATCGGCCGGCTGGCCGTAGAGGCTGACCGGCATGATCGCCCTGGTGCGGGGCGTGATCGCAGCCTCCACGAGCTCGGGATCGATGCAGAAGTCCTCCTCGCGGACGTCGACGAAGGCCGGGCGCGCGCCGGTGAACAGGATGCTCGTCGCGCTGGCGATGAACGTGAAGGAGGGTGTGATGACCTCGTCGCCGACGCCGATGCCGAGGCCGAGCAGCGCGAGGTGCAGGGCGGTCGTGCCGGAGCTCGTCGCGATCCCGTGAGGCACCCCCACGAAGGCCGCGAAGCGCTCCTCGAGCTCGTGAACACGGGCGCCCTGGGCGAGCATGCCGGAGCTCATTGCGCTCCAGACGAGCTCCTTCTCCTCCTCGCCCATCTGCGGGCGCGCAATGGGGATCACGCCCCGGCCACCTTCCCTTCATCGATCGCGGCCACGATGCGCTCGGCCGCGCGACCGTCACCGTACAGCGTCGGCCGCTCGCGCGCGCGGTCGAGGAAGGCCCGGTCCGCGAGCGTCGTCCGCAGCAGGGTCGGATCGGCGCCAATGACGCGGTTCCAGCCAGCCTCCACCGTCTCGACCCACTCGGTCTCGGTCGCGCAACGTGATGCACGGAACGCCCGCCAGGTAAGCCTCCTTCTGGACGCCGCCCGAGTCGGTGGCCACCGCCACCGCGGCCGACTCGAGGGCGACCATCGACAGGAAGCCGACCGGCTCGATCCGACGGACGTTGTCCGGCACCTCGATCCCGGACCCCTCGAGGGCGGCGCGGGTCCGCGGATGCACCGGGAAGATGACAGGACGATCGAGCTCGCAGCGCGGCCATCCAGGCCGCGAGCCGCGACGGGTCGTCGACGTTCTCGGCACGGTGCAGGGTGACGAGCACGAATTCGGAGAGTCCGACGGCCTCCGGCGGCAGGTGCGCGGCCGCGCGATCGGCCGCCCAGGCGAATGCATCGGCCATGACGTCCCCCACCAGCTCGCGCGCGCGCGCCGAGGCCCTCGCGCCGGAGGTGCGCCATCGCGGTCTCGGTGGGCGCCAGGAGCAGGTCGGAGAGATGGTCGGCAACGATGCGGTTCCGTTCCTCGGGCATCGCCGGGTTGAACGAGCGGAGTCCGGCCTCGACATGCACCAGTCGCGGCCGGCGATCCTCCGGCGAACGAGACCTTGGCGGCAGCCAGCGAGGCGGCGAGGGTGGAGTTCGTGTCGCCATAGGTGACCACGGCGTCCGGCTCGTGGTCGAGGACGACCGCCTCCAGTCCGCGCAGCATCTCGGCCGTCTGCGCTCCGTGCTGCCGCTGCCCACGCCGAGGTTGAGGTCCGGCTCCTCCATCTCGAGATCACGGAAGAACGCGGAGCTCATCGCGTCGTCGTAGTGCTGCCCGGTATGCACCACGATCTCGGTGTGCGATGGAGCGCAGGACCCGGCTCACCGGGGCCGCCTTCACGAACTGGGGGCGGGCACCGACGACCGTGACGACCTTCACCCACTCGCCTCCGGCGGGAAGCTGCGACCGCACGACGGGCACGGCCCGGCGAACGGCGTGCCATCGGCGGCGTCGCGCAAGGGGTTGCCACACGCACACGCGCTTCCGACGCGGCGGGCCGGGTTGCCGACGACCAGCTCGTGATCACCGACGTCGCGCGTCACGACCGAACCCGACCCGACCATCGCCCAGCGGCCGATCGTCACGCCGGGGAGGATCGTCGCGTTCGCCCCGATCGCCGCGCCGGCACGCACCAGGGTCGGCGAGACCTCCCAGTCGGCATCGGTCTTCACCGATCCGTCGGGGTTCACCGCCCTCGGGACCTTGTCGTTCGTGAAGCAGGCGTGCGGGCCGATGAAAACCCCGGACTCGACCGTCACCCCGTGATAGACGCTGACGTTGTTCTGGATCTTCACGCGATCGCCGATGACGACGCCGGCGTCGACGTAGGCGTTCTTGCCGATGACGCAGCCTGCCCCGATCCGCGCCCGCTCCCGGACCTGGGCCTGGTTCCAGATCGACGTCCCCTCGCCGATGCTCGCGCTGTGGGCGACCTCAGCGGTGGGGTGGATGCGGACCCCGCCCTCGTTCACGACGCCTCCGCGCGAGCGCCGTCTCCGAGCAGCTCCACGATGCGGGGCACGGCCGCCGCCACCGCACGGCCGCGGTGGCTGATGCGGTCCTTCTCGCCCTCCGGGAGCTCGGCGGTGGTCATGCCGCTCGGCAGCAGGAAGATCGGGTCGTAGCCGAAGCCACCCTTCCCGGCACGAGACTGGGCGACCTGGCCGTCCATGACACCGGTGAACAGCTCGACCCGCGGTTCGCTCCCGTTCGGAACGGCGAGCGCGACGCAGCACACCATCCGCGCCCTTCGGTCGCTCGGCGCCACCCACCGCCTCGAGCAGGAGGCCGACGGGGTCGGTGGCGTCCGGGCCGCCGAAGTGGGCGGTCTGCACGCCGGGACCCCAACCGCAGGGCCGCGACCTCCAGCCCCGAGTCGTCGGCCAGGGTCAGGCGGCCCGAGGCCGCGCAGTAGGCGAGCGCCTTCTCGCGGGCGTTCTCCGCGTACGTGTCATGGTGCGGCTCGGGCACATCCAGCTGGAGGCCGATCTCCTCGGGTGTCACGAGGTCGCGCCGGCAAGCCGGAGAGGAGTCGCCGCAGCTCGCGCTGCTTGCCGGGGTTCGCTGGTGGCCAGCAGCAGCTCGCTCACTCCGACGGCGGCGCCTCGATTGCGGTGCGCTGCAGCTCGAACAGCTGGCGGATGCCAGCCGCGGCGAGCTCGATCATCTGGTTCATCTGGGGCCGATCGAAGGCCCGATGCTCCGCAGTGCCCTGCATCTCGAGGAACCGTTCCTCGCTTCGTCATCACGACGTTGAAGTCGACGTCCGCCGACGAGTCCTCGACGTAGTTCAGATCGAGGAGGACGTTTCCTCCGACTCACCCCAACGCTGACCGCGGCCGACCTGACCGGTGAGCAGGTGATCCATCCCGTAGCGCTTCATCGCCCGTGCCAGCGCGACGTACGCGCCGGTGATGCTCGCGGTACGTGTGCCACCGTCGGCCTGGATGACGTCGCAGTCGAGGGTGATCGTGCGCTCGCCGAGGCGCGCGAGGTCGATAACTCCGCGCAGCGATCGACCGATGAGTCGCTGGATCTCGTGCGTACGGCCGCCGATCCGGCCCCCGCGAGGCCTCTCGCTGGCTGCGTTCGGTCCCGGCGCGCGGCAGCATGCTGTACTCCGCCGTCACCCATCCGGTCCCCTTGCCGCGCATCCAGCCGGGCACGCGGTCCTCGATGTGACCGCACAGATCACCCGAGTGTCGCCGACGCGGATGAGGACCGACCCCTCGGCGAACTTCAGGTAGTCGGGGACGATCTTCATCGGGCGCAGCTGGTTCGGGGCGCGGCCGTCGGGTCGGCGCGCGGCGGCGATCGAGGACATTGCCGCCGATTCTACGCTGTCCTCAGCGAGTAATGGCCCGCCGCAGGAAGGCCGCCATCTGTCCGCGGGTGACCGTCGCGTCCGGGCAAAACTTGCGCAGGCCGCAGCCGGCGGTAATCCCGGCGGCCGCGAGGCTGTTGATGTCCGCCTGGTGAGGGCTGGAGTTGTCGTCACTGAAGTAGTCCGTCCTGGCCCGCGGCAGATGCAGGACGCGGGCCAGGAACGATGCCATCTGCGCCCGGGTCACCGGCATCTTCGGGCAGAAGGTCTCCGGGCCGCAGCCCATGGTCACCCTTGACGCCGCCAGGGAGTTGATGTCCGCCTCGTGGGACGATTCGCCGTCGTCGGTAAAGAAGTCGACTGCGCTGGCCGGAAGAGAGAAGGCGCGTACGAGGAAGCTTGCCATCTGTTCGCGCAGGACCGGGTCCTGCGGGCAATACGCCGTAGGCGAGCACCCGTATGTAATGCGGTGGGCGTAGATCCACTCGATGTCCTGCTTGAACGCGGAGCCGGCGACGTCGTCGAACGGGCTGTAGCGCAGCTGGGTACCCCAGGTGTCCAGCTGTGGCGGGCCGAATTCCGGGGCGGGAGCCGCGTGCTCTGCGCCTCCCGCCTCGGTGGCCACGATGCGCAGCAGGTAGCTTCCCTCCGGGGCCGGCGAGCCGCCAGTCGAGCGCCCGTCCCACGTCGCGCTCTGGCTCCCGGATCCCTGCGCTCCGAGATCGATCGTACGAACCATCGTCCCGACCAGATCGAGCACCTCGAGCCGGGCATCCTCAACCGCGCCGGCGAGCTGATAGCTGGCGACTGCGCGGTTCTCGCCCGCGCGTCCGTTGGGGATGAACTTGCTTGGTTACCGCCAGATCGGTGACGAAGGGGGCGGCCCGGGATCGCGTGGGCGGTGGCGCCGGGACGAGGTAGGTTTGGACGGACGACCCCGCCGCCACCCAGCCGATCGTCGCGTAGCCGCCCGCCGGCCACTCGGTGAACCCGTACTGGACCCGGTACCACTCGTAGCCGCCCGCCGAGACCGGACCGTCGAGCACATAGATGTAGTCATTCGTGCCGACGGTCTTCACGACCCCGAAGCCGACGCCGGCGCCGGTGCGAACGTTCAGGCTGTCGGCAGCAACCCTCGCAAAGACCCCCGTCGAGAGGGTGGATTGGGCGTTGGGCACGGTTACCCATGGTTGCGCGTTGCCCTTGTAGTCGACGGCACTGACGCGGAACTCGTAGGTCGCGCCCACCGCGGCGGGATACCAGTCGTCCGTCCGCTGCGTTCCGCTCAGCCACGTCGTCCAGGTCGACGTCCCGACGCGTCGGACCTGGACATCGTAATGATCGATCCCGCTCGCATAGTCGACGACTCGCCAGCTGACATGCAACGCCTCCGCGTCCTGTGACTCAGGCAGGAGCGAGATTCCGCCGACTGGCGGGGAGGTATCGGTCACGAACTTGTCAGCGAGCAGCTTCCACAGCTCGCTGTGGCCCTGGTCCATGAGGAGGGTCCACATCCCAGTCCCGGCAAAGCCGCGCGCATTGATGAGGTCATACTTCACGCCCAGCGACTGGACGTCGTCGTAGTAGCCCTCCACCCAGTTGCCGGCCGCTCCGTCGTAATAGGCGTACCAGGGAACCTCGCCGACGTCATCCCATCGGCGCCCGTACTTCGTCGCTAGCAATAGGCTGCCGGTGTAGTAGTACGCCTTTGAGCCACCGCCCAGCGTCGTTGCGTTCAGCTGGTCCGAGCTGGTAGGCCACGTGCGCCCGTAGTATGGGACGCCCCAGATGATCTTCGAGCCGGGTGCCTCCGCCAGGAAGTCGTTCATCGTGCCCGAGACATCCACGGTGTACGGACTGCGGATGGGCGCCACGCCGCCGGCTCGTGACGACCCCGACCATGAGTAGTCGTAGCCCATTACGAACAGGTGATCCGCTGCGCCGGCGGCGCTCAGCGCCGCCACGTCGTAGCCCGTCGCCCAAGTCGCAGCGCCGGCGGTCACGCAGACGGTGAGGTACGACCCGACCCCGGCATCGGTCAGGCCCTTCTTCAGCTGCTTCACGAAGGCTGCGTACTGGGTCCGCAGGCTGCTGGCGACCGGTTCGAAATCGAGTGAGACGCCATCGGCGCGCCGGGCGCCCACGGCTGCGACGATTTCGCTGACGAGTTGGGCGCGGGCGCTGGAACTCCCAAGGAAGCCCGCCATGTTCGCCGCGCTGGTGCTGTCCCAAGCCATCATCGTGACTGTGAGCACCACCCGCACCCCGTTCGCGTGGGCCAGGTCGATGACCCGGGTCATCTTGTCGCTCGTCCATCCCGCCCATCCAGTGGACGGCGCCGAGCCGCTGACCTTTACGAGGTGCCCGTTCGCGTCGGCACCGACGCTGAAATAGGCGACCGTCGAGAGGAGGTTGTAGTTCATCGACGAGAGGGCGGAATCGGTCAGCATCCAGTACGGCAGGAAGCCGAGGATCTCCTTGCGAAGCCCGTTCGGGAGGGCGGCAGGCGAATGGGAGAGGTTGGACTCGCCCCGAACGCCGCTCGACGTGGGGCGGGCAAGGGGAACGGCCGGTACGGCGCCGGGCGCGAACGACTGGGGCGCGGCGCCATCGCTCTGCAGCATCTCGGCCTGCACCGACTCCCCGACCACGCCGGCCGGCAGCGGCGGCAGAGTGCGGCCGTGCTCGGTGACGATCGAGCCGATGATCGGATCCGAGGCACGAACCGAGAACGGGTTGGCCGCCTGTGCGACGATCAGGAGGAAAGCCAACAGGACCGCGGAGTGTCGGCGCATCACGCGTGGGTCACCTGCAAGACTGGGTCGCCTGGACCGGGGAAGGTCGAAGACCTCACCCCAGCGCTCCCTACCGTATCGGACCGCGCCGCTCCGGACCATGGTACCGATGGGCCACCGGGCCCCCTGACGCGATCAGCTCCCGAATGCGCGGTGGAGGAAGGCGGCCATCTGTTCGCGAGTAATCAGCGCATCGGGGCAGAACCGCCGAGGCCCGCAGCCGCTCGTGATGCCCGCAGTGGCCAGACGGTCGATGCTGCTTTCGAAGATGCTGCCGTTGTCATCGTCGAAGAGGTTCGCGCCGCTCCCGGCGGTGAGGTCCAGGGCACGGACCAGGAAAGCGGCCATCTGCCCGCGGGTCACCGTCCCGTCCGGACAGAAGCGACCCGAGGCGCAGCCATTCGTGATGCCCGCCGTGGCAAGGCGGTCGATGTCCTTCTCGAACATGCTGCCGTTGTCATCGTCGAAAAGGTTCGCGCCGCTCCCGGCGGTGAGGTTCAGGGCACGGACCAGGAAAGCGGCCATCTGCCCGCGGGTCACCGTTGTCGTTGGGCAGAACCGGTAGGCGGCGCAGCCGCTGGTAATGCCGGAGTCGGCGAGCCACAGGATGTCATTGCGGAACGGCGACGAGGCGATGTCGTTGAATGGCAGCGCGGCCGCGCCGCTCGACGGCGTCGCCGTTGGATCGCCGGCGTACGCGTACCAGTAGTCCAGGTCCCCACCGTGATTGCCAGTCTGCTGCACCCAGATCGTCGCGCCAGGAATGTCAGGGTGCGCGAAGCTACGGTGGGCGGCGGCGTCATAGCCGGGCGTGCTCTGTGCGATCTCGCCGAACGTCATGCTCGGGTTCTGAACGATCGACTGGACCAGGCTGGTGGCGCCCTGGTAGAGGTCGGTCGCGAAGTAGGCGCCCGCGCCAAGGGCGAGCACGGGATAGCTGAAGTTGCGCACGCGCTGGACAGCGACGGACTCGGTCGCCTGGACGTCGAATCCCTCGCCGGCTCCGGGCGTGTAGCAGGCCTTGGAGTAGATCATCACGAAGCCCGGAGCGGGGTGGATCGCGCCCGCGCAATACGGGTACCGCGAGTTGCTCGAGCTCAGCGTCCCACGCAGCGCATCACCACCGCAGTAGACCATGTTCGACTCGTCATCGCCGCCGCCACCGCCACCGGCAACCTCGTTCAGGCCCCAGCCGTTGTCACGGTCGGTGAGCATGCATGATTGATTCGTCGTGCCTGCGGGGCATCCCGAGTACCCGTATGGATTCGGGAATCCGTTCCCGTGGCCGAGGTAGACGATCACGTTCGCCCCCTCGACTGCGGCGCGAACGTTCGCATAGGTCGCGTTCGGGGAATAGACCTTGACGACATTCGCGCCCGCCGCCTCGGCAGCCGATGCGATGCCGTCACCGCTGGAGCGGTAGCTATCGGTCTGCGCGCCGGTGGGGCCCACGATGATCACGACCTTGGGGGCGACGGTGGCGGCCACCGGCGCGATGGCGACCATGGCCCAGGTCAGGGCGATGGCGACGGCCGAGGCGAAGAACGCCCGGGTTCGGATTCGCAATGGGTAGCCCTCGGGATGAGTCCACGGTCGACGGTAGTCGGCGGTCGCCGCGGCGCACATGCCTCGATGGTCCGTTCAGGCCCGCAACGATGGGGCCATGTGCCCGGACGCACCCCGGTCTGGACGTCAATCCTGTGTGAAGCTCCGGACGACGAGGAGGCGCTCAACGCCACCGATGTCGATGGCCGGTCGCACGAAGGCGGTCTGCGTCAGCGCATTCGCATCGGGCTGCACCGCCTGCACCACGCCGATGAGCAGGCCGCGCGGGTACGGGCTGCGGGCCACGCCGCTCGACAGCTCGAGGCCGGCGGTGACGACGGTATCCCCGACCGCGACCTCGTCGGTGATGTCGATCTGGACCATCACCAGCTGGCCGCCGAGCTGGCCGCGGATGAGACCGAGCGCCCGACTCTGCTGGTCCACGGCCACCACGGTCGATCGAGTATCCACGATGAGGCGCACAGTGGCGGTGTCTGCGCCGATCGAAACGATCGTCCCCGCCAGCGCTCCGGCGCCCTCGGCCGAGCCGACGACCGGCATCCCCACCGCGAGGCCCTCGAGGGTGCCCGCGTCGATGCCGAGATCCCAGGTGAAGTTGCTCGGGTCGCGGCTGATGATGCGGACCGGCAGCAGGTCCATGTTCAGCGAGCGGGTCAGCCCCAGCAGGTCGCGGAGTGACGCATTCTCGGCGGCCGCCTCACCGAGCTCGGCGATCCGCTGCTGCGCCCCGGCCAGCTGGCGATGCAGGTCGTCATTCTCCGTGCGGAGGCGGTCGATCTCCCCGATCGTGCCGAAGATGCCGGCCACGCCGTTGCCGAGCCCGGCGACCGCCGAGCGCACCGGGTCGAGGGCCCGGGCGCTGACCCGCTGCAGGGTCAGGGCCGGATCCGTCTGCGACGCGAGCAGGAGGAGCAGCGAGACGACGGTGAACGCCGCGAACCACAGCCCGCTGCGATTCCGGCGGTTCGGGCTCCCGATCACGGTGACGGACCCATGGCGCCGCGCTCGGTCAGCGCGGCGCGCGCGTGAACTGCTCGCTGACCAGGACGCGCTCCAGGGTGTCGAGATCCTCGAGCACCCTCCCGGTCCCGCGCACCACGCAGGTGAGCGGATCGTCGGCGATGTGGACCGGCATCTGGGTCGACTCGGCCACGCGCTTGTCGAGTCCGGCGAGCAGCGCCCCGCCACCGGCCAGCACGATCCCCTGGTCCATGATGTCGGCGACCAGCTCGGGCGGTGTCTCCTCGATCGTCTCCTTGATGGCGTCGATGATCTGGGCCACGGACGGCTCGAGCGCCTCGCGAATCTGGTCGCCGCCGACCTCGACGCTGCGCGGCAGCCCGGTGAGCAGGTCGCGACCTCGGAAGGTGACCGTCCGGGTCGTCTCGGTCGGGTAGGCGGAGCCGACCGCGATCTTGATCTCCTCCGCCGTGCGCTCGCCCATGAGCAGGTTGTACTCGCGGCGCGCGAAGCTGACGATGTCCGTGTCCATCTCGTCGCCGCCGATCCGGATCGACTGGGCCACCACGATCCCGCCGAGGCTGATGACCGCCACCTCGGTGGTGCCGCCACCGATGTCGACGATCAGGGACCCGGATGGCTCCGAGACGGGGAGCCCGGCACCGATGGCCGCCGCCATCGGCTCCTCGATGAGACGTGCCCAGCGGGCCCCGGCGTTGATCGTGGCATCCCGGACGGCGCGCTTTTCGACCTCGGTCACACCCGACGGGATGCCGACCAGGACCCGGGGACGGGGGATGCGGGCGTACCGGTCGTGGACCTTCTGGATGAAGTACCGGATCATCTGCTCGGTGACGTCGAAGTCGCTGATGACGCCGTCGCGCAGGGGCCGGATGGCGACGATGTTGGCCGGGGTGCGTCCCACCATCCGCTTTGCCTCGGCGCCGATCGCCAGCACGCGCTTCGTCCGGGTGTCCATGGCCACCACCGACGGCTCGCTGATGACGATGCCCCGATGCCGCACCGTGACGAGGGTGTTGGCCGTGCCGAGGTCGATGCCAACGTCATGGCTGAGGAGGCCGAGCAGGCCATCGAAGAGTCCCAAGTTGCCTCCCGGGGCTGGCGCGCGCCGTCGTGGCACTCGGTACGGCGCTCGGGTTGTCTGCAGTGGTGCGTCCGGGCACGCCCGACGCCGCTGAAACCCTAGCACACGCCGGGACGACTCCCGAACCCGGACGAGCCGCGCCGGCTCGCGTCCGGTATGGTTAGGGGACCGATGCCGAAGCCCACGCTCGACGCCGAGCGCCTGGCACCGCACCCCGACGACGCGGAGCGCCTGGCACGCGGTGAGCAACACGACCCGCATGCGCTCCTCGGGACGCATGCCGCCGACGGCGGCTCGGTGATCCGCGCCTTCCATCCCGATGCCAGCTCGGCGGCGATCGTCGTCGACGGGACCCCCGAGCCGATGAGCAGCCTGGGCGGCGGTCTGTGGGCCGCATTCCGGAAGGGTGCCGCGCCTGGATCGTTCGAGTACCGGATCCGCTTCGAATTCCCCGACGGCGCGACCTGGGAGCACGCCGACCCGTACCGGTTCCTCCCAACCCTCGGTGAGCTCGACCTCCACCTCATCGGCGAGGGGACCCATGAGCGCCTGTGGGAGGTGCTCGGTGCCCACCCGCGCATCGTGGACGGGGTGAGCGGCGTCGCGTTCGCGGTCTGGGCGCCGAACGCGCGCAGCGTGCGGGTGGTCGGCGACTTCTGTCGCTGGGACGGCCGACTCTTCCAAATGCGCTCGCTCGGCAGCTCGGGGGTGTGGGAGCTGTTCGTGCCGGGCATCGGCTCCGGAGAGCTCTACAAGTACGAGGTCGCCGGACGTGATGGGAGCCTGCGGCTGAAGGCCGATCCGCTCGCCTTCAGCATGCAGTACCGGCCGGAGACCGCGTCACGCGTGTGGGAGGTCGGCAACGACGACGGATGGACGGACGATGCCTGGATGGCCGAGCGCGCGACGCGCGACGCGTACCGGTCGCCGGTGGCCGTCTACGAGGTCCACCTCGGCTCGTGGATGCGGAACCCGGATGGATCCTGGCTCGGCTACCGGCAGGCCGGCGAGCGGCTCGCGGAGCATTGCCGGCGCTTCGGCTTCACCCACGTCGAGCTGCTGCCGGTGGCGGAGCACCCGTTCGACGGATCGTGGGGGTACCAGGTGACCGGCTACTACGCGCCGACCGCGCGGTTCGGGTCGCCCGACGACTTCCGCGCCATGGTCGACACCCTCCACAACGCGGGCGTGGGGGTGATCCTCGACTGGGTGCCGGCCCATTTCCCGACCGATGACTTCGCCCTCCGCCGTTTCGACGGCACCGCGCTCTACGAGCACTCCGATCCGCGCCGCGGCCAGCACCCCGACTGGGGGACGCTGATCTTCGACTACGGCCGGCCGGAGGTTCGCAACTTCCTCGTCGCGAACGCGCTGTTCTGGCTGGACCGCTACCACATCGACGGGCTGCGGGTGGACGCAGTGGCCTCGATGCTCTACCTCGACTACTCGCGAAAGCCCGGGGAGTGGCTCCCGAACCAGTACGGCGGCAACGAGAATCTCGAGGCGATCGCCTTCCTGCGCGAGATGAACGAACGCGTCTACGGTCGTCATCCCGGCGTCTTCACCGTCGCCGAGGAGTCGACCGCCTTTCCCGGGGTCAGCCGTCCCACGTACCTCGGCGGCCTTGGCTTCGGCTTCAAGTGGGACATGGGATGGATGCACGACACGCTCGCCTATTTCCACGAGGACCCCGTCCATCGGCGCTACCACCATAACAAGCTGACGTTCCGGGGCCTCTACATGGGGACCGAGCACTTCGTGCTGCCGCTCTCGCACGACGAGGTCGTGCACGGCAAGGGATCCCTCCTCGACAAGATGCCCGGCGACGAGTGGCGGCGCTTCGCGAACCTGCGGGCCCTGCTGGCGAACATGTACACCCAGCCGGGCAAGAAGCTGCTCTTCATGGGAACCGAGCTCGCGCCATGGGGCGACTGGAGCCATGACCGCCCACTTCCGTGGGAGATCGCCGATGAGCCGATGCGGGCCGCCTTCGGCCGCTATCTCGCCGACCTCGGGGCGCTATACCGGGACACCCCGGCGCTGTGGGCCGCCGATCCCGACCCCCAGGGCTTCTCCTGGATTGACGCATCCGATGTCGAGTCGTCGGTCTACTCATACGTCCGACGCGCCGGCGAGCAGGTGGCGGTCGTCGTCCTCAACCTGACTCCCATCCCCCGCCATGACTACCGACTGGGACTCCCCGCCGCGGGCGACTGGGAGGAGGCGCTGAACTCCGACTCCGAGCACTACGGCGGGTCCAACCTCGGCAACCTCGGCGCGATCCGCGCCGAGGAGACCTCGTGGCATGGACAGCCGGCGTCGGCGCGCCTCAGCCTCCCACCGCTGGCGGCCCTGATCCTCCGCGCCCGCTAGGCACCGACCACCCGGCGCATCGGTTCATGCTATAGTTTGGGCGCATGACTAAGTCAGGCGACCAGTCAGCAGAGCCGCGCGGCGAAGAAACGCGTCGGCGGATCGCGGCCGCCGCCACCGAGCTCGTCGCCGAGCGCGGCTGGGACGCCGTCACGACGCGGCAGATCGCCGAGCGGGCCGGGGTCAACCAGGCGCTCATCCACTACCACTTCGGCTCCAAGGAGCGGCTGCTCCACACCGCGTTCGAGATGGCCATGCGCGGCATGTTCGCTCAGCCGGTCGAGGCCATGATTGCGGCGCCGACCTTCGCCGAGGGAGTGACGGCGCTGATCCTGGCCCTGCGCGAGAGGGACGAATCGGTCCCCGAGGTCCTGTTCGGGGTCGAGGCCCTCTCACGCTCGGCCCGCGACGAGCGGATTCGGAGCGCCATGGCCAACCTGCTCGCCGAGCTGCGCGCCGTCATGGCCGAGCGGATCGAGGCCGCCCAGCGCGCGGGGGAGCTCCGAGCAGATCTCGACCCGGTTGGGACCGCAACGGCGCTGGGAGCGCTGTTCGACGGCCTGGGGCTTCACCTGCTGGTGGATCGCCGCATCGACGTGGACCGCACCGCGGCCGCGGTACAGACCCTGTTGCATCGGCCGGACGCCCGGCCACCGAAGAGCTAGGAGGAACGACCCTTGTCCGAGGCAAGCCCGCTCGTGCGACTCGAGCACGTCAGCAAGCGGTATGGGAGCGGCGAGGTGGCTGTCGACGCCCTGAAGGACGTGACGCTCTCCATCGGCCGCGGCGAGCTGGTGGTCGTGCTGGGACCGTCCGGATCCGGCAAGACCACCCTGCTCAACCTCATTGGTGGAATCGAGCCGGCGAGCGGCGGACGCCTCGAGGTCGACGGCCGCGAGCTCGGCAGCCTCGACGACGCCGCGCTCACCGAGTATCGCCGCGAGACCGTTGGATTCGTCTTCCAGTTCTTCAACCTCGTCCCGACCCTGACCGCCGAGGAGAACGTGCAGCTGATCGCCGAGCTCTCGGATGACGGGGCGGCGGGTCGCAGCGCGGCAGCCCTGCGGTCGGTTGGCCTCGGGGATCGGATGGACCACTTCCCCGGTGCCCTGTCGGGCGGACAGCAGCAGCGGGTGGCGATCGCCCGGGCGCTCGTGAAGCAGCCGCCGCTTCTCCTCTGCGACGAGCCGACCGGCTCGCTCGACCTCGTCATGGGGCGGCAGGTGCTCGAGCTCCTGCAGCGCGCGACGGCAGACGGGCGCACGGTGCTGACGGTCACCCACAACGGGGCGATTGCCCGCATCGCGGACCGTGTGATCCGCATGGGTTCGGGGCAGGTCGTGTCGGACGAAAGGGTCGCGAGCCCGATCGCGGCGGGGGAGGTCAGCTGGTGAGCCTCCTCGAACGCAAACTTCTCCGTGACATCGCCAGGCGGCGAACGCAGTTCATCGCGATCATCATCACGGTGCTGCTGGGGGTCGCCCTGTTCGGCGCCTCGTACGACGCGTACCAGAACCTGCTGGCCTCCTATTCGAAGCTCTTCGACGAGACGCATTTCGCCGCGCTCACCATCTCGGGCGGGGACCGCGCAGCCGTTTCCGCCGCGGTCAGCGGCCAGGATGGCGTGGCGGCGGTCGCGACGCGCACGACCGCCGACCTGCCGGTCTCGGTCGGCGACACCCGGCTGGTGGGGCGGCTGATCGGGCTCCCCGCGGACTCGCGGCCGGCGGTCGACGACGTCCTGCTGCTCGAGGGCAGCTACCTCGACCCGGCCGATCCGCACGGCGTCCTCGTCGAGCGGCACATGGCCGACCACTTCGCGCTCCACCCCGGCGATGAGCTTTCGTTCTTCGGCGCGAACGGCTGGGAGCAGCTCACGGTCCGCGGCATCGTGGCCTCGGCGGAGTACATCTGGCCCGCCCGCAGCCGCCAGGAGGTCCTCACCCTGCCGGACGAATTCGGTGTCGTCTTCGCGCCGCAGGCCCTGCTCGACGCGCTGCCGGCGCAGGTCACCACCTCCCAGGTGCTCGTCTCGTACTCGGGGGCGGCCGACGATCCGGCCCTCACCGCGAAGCTCGTGGACCGGGCTCGCAGCGCGGGAGCATCCGACGCCTTCACCCAGGCCGATCAGCCGTCGAACGCCGCGCTCGCAGAGGACATCAACGGCTTCGGCGAGATGTCATTCCTGTTCCCGATCATGTTCCTGACCGCGGCCGGGCTGGCGACCTACGTCCTGCTGAGCCGCATGATCCACGCGCAGCGCCCGCAGATCGGGCTGCTGCTGGCGGTCGGCTTCCCCCGGCGCCGGGTCTTCGGCCACTATCTCGGATTCGGGCTGCTGACCGGACTCGGGGCCGCCGTGCTCGGCGCCCTCCTCGGGCTGCTGCTGGCCACGCTCACCACGCGGATCTATACCGGCGTCATCGCCATTCCGCCGCAGGTGGTCGTCATCTCGCTGCGGCCGCTGACCGTGGGGCTCGGCCTCGCATTTGGCGCCGTGGCGGGCGCACTCGCGGCGCTGGCGCCGGCGATCCGTGCCGCGCGGCTCAGCCCGGCCGCGGCGATGTCCGGCCAGGAGGCTGCGGGCGTCGGCACCGAATCGCTCCTCGAACGCCTCATCGCGCCGCTGCGTCGCCTGCCGGCGCGCTGGAAGATGGTTGTGCGCGGCATCGGCCGGTCGCGGGTGCGCAGCATCTCCACCGTCGTGGGGGTGATGATCGCGGTAACGCTGGTGCTCGTCTCCTGGGGGATGCTCGACACCGTCCAGGTCCTGCTCGACCGCCAGTTCAACCAGGCCGAGGGCCAGGATGCCGTCGTCTACCTGCCGGGAGGCGCGACTGATCAGCAGCTCGCGGCACTCGGCGCGGTGACCGGCGTGGCGGCGGTCGAGCCGCTCGCGCAGCTTCCGCTCACGATCGACCACGGCGGCGCCCGGTACACGACCGCGCTCGAGGTCTTTCCCGCCGACACGTCGATGCACCGATTCCTGACCACGAGCGGGAGCGAGTCGCTCCCCGGCGACGGGGTGCTCGTCGGCACCGCGCTGCAGAAGACGCTGAACCTCGCGGCCGGCGACGAGGTCACGCTGATCTTCGATGAGCTGGGGAGCACGGTGACCACGCAGGTGGCCGGCTTCGTGGACGAGCCGTTTGGAACCTTCGCCTACGCGAGCAGCGATGTCCTCTCCGGGCTCGTCGGCGCGGACGCCGCGAACGCCGTCACGACCTCTGCCAACGTGCGGTTGGCGGCGGGCGCGGATCGGACCGCGACATTCGGTCGGCTGGAGGCGGTGACCGGCGTCGCGGCCGTCGTCGACGCGCGTGGCCTGCAGCGGGCCGCCAACTCGCTGATGAGCTTCTTCTATGCCTTCGTCGGCGTCATGCTGGCCCTCGGGGCGGTCATGGCCTTCGCCCTGCTCTACAACCTGATGTCGGCGAACATCTCCGAGCGGATCACCGAGCTCGCCTCGTTGCGCGCCTCGGGGATGAGCGGGCCGGAGCTCTCGGCTGTGATCACCGGGGAGAACGTCCTGCTCACGCTCGTCGGTATCGTGCCGGGGCTCATCGTCGGCTACTTCGGCGCCGCGGCGTTCATGGCGTCGTTCAGCAGCGACCTGTTCAGCTTCGATCTTCACGTCCGGCCCACGACATTCCTGTTCACCGCGCTCGGGGTGATCGCGGCCGCGCTCGTCTCCCAGCTACCGATCCTGCGCGCGGTGCGGCGGATCGACATCGCCCGCATCGTGCGCGAGCGGGCGCTCTGAGGCGAGCCGTGCCGCGAGGGCCCGAACGCCTGGGACCTCCCGGATCGCCTCCAGCGGGATCGGGAGGGCGAGCGACCAGTTCGGCCGCTGCGCCTGCCCGGTGCCGGGAACGTTCGGGCGTTCCCGGACGGCCAGGGCGTCCTCGAGCGTCGCGGTTACGAGGGCCGCGGGGGTCGCCGCCGCAGCCGCGTGGACTGCCTCGATGACCGCCTCCGGTGCTGCGTCGGGGGCGAGCCCGCTGATCTCGCGCAGGCGCCGGCGCAGGCCGCGCTCGGCCGCCGGGTCGTGCGCTGCGCCGATGGCCTTCAGCTCGGCCAGGTCCGCGCCGCTCCAGACGCCGGCCACAGTGGGGAGGTCGTGGGTGGTGACCGAGACCTGGGCGAGGGCCGGCACCGCGCTGAGCCGTCGCTCGAAGTAGGCGACGCGGGTAGAGAGCACGCCCCGCCGGGCCAGTGCGGCGCGGACCCCCGCGCCCACTGTGCCGAGGTCTTCGCCGATGACCACTGCGCCGGCCCGCTCGCTCTCCAGGGCGATGATGGCCAGCAGCTCGTCGCTGGGCGAGGTCACGTAGGCGCCGGCGTCCGCGGATGAGCCGCGCGGAACCCACCAGGTCCGGAACAGCCCCAGCGCATGATCGATCCGGATCCCGGCCGCGTGACGGAACGTGGCGCGCAGGGTCTCGATGAACGGGCGGTAGTGCGCTGCGCGGAGCCGATGCGGGATGAAGGGGAGCAGGCCCCAGTCCTGCCCAGCCGGGTTGAAGCGATCCGGTGGCGAGCCGATGGTCGCCTCGCGGGTCAGCTCCGACTGCCAGTCCCACGCGTCGAAGCCGCCGGGATCGAACCCGACCGGCAGGTCGTTGACGAGGCCCGCCCCGCCGCTGCCGGCGCGCGCCAGCTGCTCGTCCAGCTGCCACTGCACCCACGCGTGGAATGCAAGCCGATCGGCGGCGCCGCGGGCGAAGTCGGCTACCTCCTCCGACTCCGGGTCGCGCAGCGCGGCCGGCCAGGACTGCCAGCCCGGTCCCAGGCGCTCGCTGAGGGCGGCGAAGGTCGCCCAGCGGCGCAGCGGGACCCCCTGCGCGGCGCGGAATGCGCGGTATCCGGGCTCGTCGCCCGCGCCGCTGCGCCAGATCCGCTCCAACGCCTCGAGCTTGATGGCCAGCACCTCGCGACGGCGGATGCGGCGCTCGACGTTCAGGGAGCGGCCCGTGGCCTCCAGCAGCGCCATCCCGGCGCCGACGCGCTCGGCGCCGGGTACCTCGTCGACGCGCAGGTAGGCCGGATCTCGGAAACGGCGCGTGCTGGGGTAGTACGGACTCGGATCCGGGTCGGGGCCCGGGTTCGGCGCGTTCAGCGGGTTGACGAGGATCGAGGAGGCTCCCAATCCCGCGGCCCACGTCGCCAGCTCGCGCAGGTCGGCCAAGTCGCCGATTCCCCAGCTCCCCGCGGAGCGGATCGCGTACAGCTGGGCGGCCCAGCCCCAGGTCCGTCCACGCGGCAGCCATGCGGTGCGCGGGGCGGCGATGAGGAGCTGCTCGCCCGCGTCGAACCGCAGCCGGTGGAAGCCGTCGGGTAGGTCGGCCGGCAGGCGCCGCACCCTGCCGCAGTCGCTCCCGTCCTCAAGCACGAGCTCCGCCTCCGGCGCCACCCGCTCACCCGGGCGGTGGAGCAGCCGGACCGGATCAAGTGTCGCCTCGCCGGGCGGCGCATCGGGATCGATCCCCATCGCGGCGAGGACGGCGCGGCGGTGCTCGGGTTGGATCGTGCGCTTCCGACGAAAGGCGTCGACGTACGTCTCCTCCACCGGGGTGCGCGGCGCACGGCTCACGCCGGCGCCTCCAGGATCGCGACCGAGGTGGGAGGCAGGTGCAGCCCCTCGGCGCCGACCGCTACGTCGGGGCGCGACGCGAGGAGCAGGTCGCCCCCCTGACCCAGGCGTACCGCTTCCGAGCCGAGGTTGGCACATACGCGCAGCGGACCGCAGGCCACGACCAGCCAGCCCTCGGTGGCATCGGTCGTCATGTCACGCGCTCCAGGAGTGCCACGGGGAGCCGCTCGAGGAGCCGCGCCACGCCAACCCGACCCCCATCTGCCTCGCCGCCGCCCAGCACGTCCCGCCAGTGGCCGGCGGGCAGGGGCAGCGAGGTTCCTTCCCATCCATGGACGGCCCGCAGCGGCCAGCGCGCGACCGTGGTCACCACCGCCTCGCCGCGAAGGAAGGCGACCAGTCCGTCCGCCGCAGGACCGCTCGCCGGCAGGGGCCGATACGTCCCACCCGGCCCGAAGGCATCCGAGTGACGCCGGCGGACGGCCAGCGCTCGCCAGATCAGCCAGGCTTTGTTTGCCCCCGCGTCATCCCGCGCCAGGTCCCCCCAGTCCGGCGGCTCCGCTGCCGCGTCCAGCAGGGCTGCGCGCTGGTCGAAGTCCACCGGGCGACGGTTGTCCGGGTCCACCAGGGACCCGTCCCACAGCTCCGTCCCCTGGTAGGTGTCAGGGACGCCTGGCACGGTGAGGCGCAGGAGCACTTGCGCCAGCGACGCGGCGCGGGCCGCCGGCAGCAGCTCCCCCACCAGCTCCGTCGTCGGTCGGGTCACCTCCGGGTCGGCGAGCGCCCTGTCGACGAGCGCCGCGATCGCCGACTCATAAGCGGAATCGGGCTCGGCCCAGCTGGTACGCAGCTTGGCCTCCCGCGCCGCCTTGCGCAGATAGGCGGTCAAGCGCTCTCGGTCGATGGGCCAGGCGCCGACCAGGGTCTGGACCAGGAGCTCGGCCAGGGCCGGGTCGGGGGCGACCCCGGCAGGCCAGTGGGCCGCAAGGCGGCGACGCAGGCCGGTGGCCACCTCCTCGTACCGTTCCGCGGCGCCGGTGAGCTGCAGGATCCGGGCGCGCACGTCCTCGGATCGCTTCGTGTCGTGGGTCGAGGTGGCCTGCATCGTGGCGGGGTGCTCCTTCGCCACCGCCTGCATCGCCGCGTGAAAGGCATCGGTCGTGAGGCCGAGCGCGGAGGGGTCGGCGCCAACCTCGTTGACGGCGGTCAGGCGCAGGTATCGGTACAGGGCGGTGTCCTCGATCCCCTTGGCCATCGCCGCTGGGGTCAGCTGCTGGAGGCGCATCGCCAGCTCAAGACCGTCCGGGCCGCCGACCTCCAGGCGCCCGATGCCGCCGATGAAGGCGAAGAGGTCCGGGTCAACGTCAGGCCGGCGCTCCGTCGCCCGGCGCTCCGCCCGCCCGATCACCGCCCGATCCGCGTCGCTGACGCGCCCCGGAGCCACGTAGGTGCGATACACGTCCATGGCGGCCATCAGCTCCCGCAGCGCCTCGTGGAGCTCGTGGCGGGTGAAGTCGCGGTAGCGACGATGCGCCTCGCAGATCGCCAGCAGCCGCTCCGTCAGCCGGTTGAGATCGCTGCCCAACCCCCCGGCGATGGCGTCCAGCCGGGCCGCATGGGCCACCTCCTCCCAGTCGGCGAGCTGAGGCGCGAGGGTGCGCCAGGCGGCATCGAGGCGCGGGATGCCGCCCGGGTCGGCGAGGAGACGATTGACCAGGGCCGCGAACTCGTATCCGGTCGTGCCGTCCACCGGCCAGCTCGCCGGCAGCCGCTCCCCGGGCTCCAGGATCTTCTCGACCACGATCCAGGCCTCCGGCGCCGCCGCCCGCAGCCGCTTGAGGTAGGCCTGCGGATCACGCAGGCCGTCGACGTGGTCGATCCGCAACCCCTGGATCTGACCCGCCACCACGCGTTCGAGGACGAGCCGATGGGTCGCCTCGAAGACCTCCTCGAGCTCCACGCGCAACCCGATCAGCGAGTTGATGTCGAAGAAGCGCCGATAGCCGAGGTCGCGGCTGGCGCTGCGCCAATGGGCCAGCCGGTAGTGCTGGGCCACGAGCAGGCGATCCAGCGCCTCGACGTCGGCGTTCAGGGCGGCCAGGGCCGCGTCGTCCGACCGATCCCCCTGCTCCGCGCTCGGCACCGATGGCAGGATCGAGCGGGAAACGCTGCCCTCCCACCGCCACCTCGAGCTGCTCCCCCTGCCGCACGATGCGGATCCTGCCCGCCTCGAGGACCCGGCCGTATTGATCGTCGAGGACGGGGAGCAGGATCGCGGTGCGGAGGCGGCTCTCCGACGGATCCCAGTCCACGTCGAAGTAGGCGGCGTAACGGCTGGCCGGCCCGTGCTGCAGGACGTCCCACCACCAGCGGTTGGCGCGCCCGGAGATGGCCATGTGGTTCGGGACCAGGTCCACCACCAGCCCCATGCCGGCGGCTCCGAGCGCTGCCACCAGGCGATCGAAGCCCGCCTCGCCGCCCAGCTCAGCGGAAAGCCGGCCATGGTCGACCACGTCGTAGCCGTGGGTGCTGCCCGGCGCCGCCTGGAGGATTGGCGAGGTGTAGAGGTGGCTGATCCCGAGTCGCGCCAGGTACGGCACGATGGCCGCAGCGGCGGCAAAGTCGAAACCGGCGTGGAGCTGGACCCGATACACGGCGCTCGGGACCCGGCGCAGCGCCGTGCCCGGGGCGCCGCTCACGATCTCGGTTGGCGGAGAAGGACCGTGGAGCGAGGCGCCAGCGGGTAGTCCGAACCGCCCCGGAAGCGAGCCGCCGCGGGGGGATCGTGGGGCCGCGACGTATCGAACACGAGCTCCCAGCCGTGCCGAGCCTTGTTCGGGAGCCGGAAGGTCTGGGCCTGCTCATCGGCGTTGAGGATGCAGGAGCACGGTGTCGTCGATGATCCGCTCGCCGTGGGGGCCCGGCTCGGCGATCGCGTCGCCCGCCATCCGCAGCCCGATCGTGTGGAGACCGGAGGCCTGCCACTGCTCGTCGGTCATCTCGCCGCCATCGGGCCCATACCAGGTCAGGTCCTTCACGCTCGAACCGCGGATGCGGCGCCCCTGGAAGAAGCTCCGGCGGCGGAGCACCGGGTGGGCACGGAAGATCCCGATCAGGGAGCGCGTGAAGTCGAGCAGCGCGCGGTCGTCATCGGTCAGGTCCCAGTCGTACCAACTGATCTCGTTGTCCTGCGCGTACCCGTTGTTGTTGCCGCGCTGCGTGCGGCCCATCTCGTCACCGCCGAGGAGCATGGGCACCCCCTGGCTCAGGATCAGCGTGGCCAGGAAATTGCGCTTCTGCTGGGCGCGGGCGGCACGGATGGTCTCGTCGTCGGTGGGACCCTCCGCGCCGAAGTTCATGCTCTCGTTGTTCGACTCGCCGTCCTGGTTGTTCTCCCCGTTCGCATCGTTGTGCTTCTCGGCGTAACTCACGAGGTCGTTGAGGGTGAAACCGTCGTGCGCGGTCACGAAGTTGATCGAGGCGTGCGGCTGACGTCCCGACTGCGCGTAGAGATCCGACGAGCCCGAGAGGCGGTACGCGAGCTCCGCCGTCTGACCGCCGATCCCGCGCCAGAAGCGGCGCACCGTGTCGCGGTACTTGCCGTTCCATTCCGCCCAGCCGACCGGAAAGTTTCCGACCTGGTAGCCACCCTCGCCGAGGTCCCACGGCTCGGCAATGAGCTTCACCTGGCTGATACGCGGGTCCTGGTGGACGATGTCGAAGAAGCTGCCCAGCTTGTCCACGTCGTGGAGCTCGCGAGCCAGGGTCGAGGCCAGGTCGAAGCGGAAGCCGTCGACGTGCAGCTCGTTGATCCAGTAGCGCAGGCTGTCCATGATCAGCTGCAGCGTCCGCGGGTGCGTGACGTTCAGCGTGTTGCCGGTGCCGGTGTAGTCCACGTAGAAGCGAGGATCCTCCGGCGAGAGGCGGTAGTAGGCAGCGTTGTCGATCCCGCGGAAGCTCAACGTGGGACCCAGGTGGTTCCCCTCACCGGTGTGGTTGTAGACGACGTCGAGGATCACCTCGATGCCCGCATCGTGGAGACGCTTCACCATCGTCTTGAACTCACTGACGGGCTCGCCGGTGGCCGAATAGCGGCTGTCCGGCGCGAAGAAGCCGATCGTGTTGTAGCCCCAGTAGTTCGTGAGCCCCTGCTCGACGAGTCGCCGGTCGTTCACGTGGTGATGGACCGGCAGCAGCTCGACCGCCGAGACGCCCAGCGACTGGAGGTACTCGACCGCCGGGTACGAGGCGAGCCCGGCATACGTCCCGCGCAGCCCCTCGGGGACCTCGGGGTGCCGCTGGGTGAAGCCCTTGACGTGCACCTCGTAGATGAGCGTCCGCTCCCACGACGTGTTCAGCTGGCGATCGGTGCCCCACACGAACGCGGTATTCACGACTACGCAGCGCGGAACGTGCGCGACCGAGTCGCGGTCGTCTGCCTCCGAGTCATCCCCGTCGGGGCCGATCCGGTACCCGAAGACGCGATCGTTCCACTCGATCCCGCCCTCGACCCGCTTCGCGTACGGATCGATCAGCAGCTTGTTGGGATTGAACCTGTGCCCGTTCGCCGGGTCGTACGGACCCCAGACCCGGTAGCCATAGCGCTGGCCCGGCCGCACGTCGGGGAGGTAGCAGTGCCAGACGAGGTCGGTCTGCTCCGCCATCCGGATCCGGTGCTCGACATCCTCGGCATCGAACAGGCACAGGTCGACCGCGGTCGCGTTCTCGCTGAAGAGCGCGAAGTTCACGCCGCCACCGTCCCAGGTCGCGCCCAGCGGGTACGGAGCGCCGCGCCACATTCGGTAGCTCACGCGGCGAGGCGCTCCAGCGCCGCGATCGGCAGCCAGAGCCACTCGGGCCGATGGTTCGCCTCGTAACGCACCTCGTAGCAGGCCTTCTCGATCTCGAACGCGGTGAGTAGCGGCTGCTCCGCGGGGCCGATGCCGCCGTATCCGGCGAGGAACGCGGCGCGGGCGTCGCGGAGCCAGGCGTCGGCGTCGAACGCGTCGCCCGCCGCGGCGCGCGTGCGGGCCGCGTAGTCGAGCGACCGCAGCATGCCGGCCACGTCGCGCAGCGGGCAGGACGGTCGACGCCGCTCGACGAGCGGGCGCGCCGGCTCGCCCTCGAAGTCGATGACCGCAAACCCGTCGTCGGTGCGCAGCAGTTGCCCGAGGTGGTAGTCGCCGTGGATCCGGCTGACCGCCGCATCGCCGCTCCCCTCCAGGGCCGCCAGGCGGTTGCCGATCGCCGGCGCGATCACCTCGAGGCGCGGCCGGCCGTCGGGACCCGCCGCGGCCAGCGCGGCGCCGAGCTGCGCCCGGGCCTCGGCGTGCCAGGCGGCGCGCTCGCCGCTCGTCGCCGGTCGCGCCGGGAACGCGGGATCCCCGGGTCGTGACGCGAGGGCGGCATGCATCTCGGCGCTGATCTCGCCGATCGTCGACAGGCCCGCCGCCAGCTCGGCGTCCGCGGGGCCGCGGGAGAGGCGCTCGAGCGCCCAGCCCCAGCCGTCCCCGTGGCTGGGCACGAACGCGCTGAGCATGGCCGCCGCAGAGGAGACGGCGTCATCGGCGAGGTAGGAGGCGAAACCGGCGAGCGGGGGGGTGTGGTGGAACCCCGCCGCGGTGAGGAAGGCGCCGACCTCGACGTCCGGGTTCTCACCCGCCTCGAGGAGTCGGTAGAGCTTGACGATGAGGCGATCGCCGAGCGCCGCCGACGTGTTGGACTGCTCGACCCCGAGGCGGCGCTCGGGCATGGCCGCGAGCTCGTCGGTGCCCCCCGGCAGCAGGTCGGCCGCCGACCGCGCCGGACTGAAGACGAACGCGCCGTGGCGGCCGGCGAGCTCGCCGCCGGAGACGATGAGGAGCGCCAGCAGGCGCCAGACACCGTCGCCGTCCCGCGGTTCGCGAAGCTCCCGCTCCTCGCGTGTCATGGGCAGCAGGTAGCGCTGCTCGCCACCGTCCGCGTAGCTCACCGTCACGACCGCCAGCCAGCGCTCCTCGCTGGCGTCCAGCGGGACGAGATCGTACGGCTCGATGCCGACGACGCTCCGCTGCTTGGCGCGGAACCAGCGCTGCGCGATCAGCCACGCCGGATCGAGGCTGGCGGCCAGTCGCTCGCGGAGGACCTCAGCCGTCTGCATCGTCGTGATCGGTCAGCTCGAACCAGAGCCAGCCATGCGGGCCGAAGGTGAGCAGGTACGGGAGCTCGCCGATCCTTGGGAAGTGGACGCGGCCGATCATCTCGACCGGCATGCGGCCGGCGAACTCGTGCATGTCGAGCTCGACGTACTGTGCAAAGCGCGACAGGTTGGCGACGCACAGGATCGTCGTCCCATCGTATTCGCGCAGATAGGCGAGCACCCGGTGGTTGTCCGGGTGGAGGAAGCGGAGCGATCCGCGCCCGAAGGCGGGGAACTCGCGTCGGACGCGGATGATGCGGCGCATCCAGTGCAGCAGCGACCCCGGGGTCCGCTCCTGGGCCTCGACGCTCACCGCCTGGTACCCGTAGACCGGGTCCACGACGATCGGTGCATAGAGCGCGGCGCTGTCGGCGGTCGAGAACCCGGCGTTCCGGTCGCCGTTCCACTGCATCGGGGTGCGAACGCCGTTCCGATCGCCCAGGAATACGTTGTCCCCCATCCCGATCTCGTCGCCGTAGTAGAGGACCGGCGTCCCCGGCATCGAGAGCAGCAGCGTGTTCAGCAGCTCTACCCGGCGCCGGCTGTTGTCGACGAGCGGCGCCAGCCGGCGGCGGATGCCGAGGTTCAGCCGCGCGCGACGATCGGCGGCGTACTCGGTCCACATGTAGTCGCGCTCCTCGTCGGTCACCATCTCGAGCGTCAGCTCGTCGTGGTTCCGCAGGAAGAGGGCCCACTGGCAGTCGGCCGGGATGTCGGGCGTCGACTCCATGATCTCGACGATCGGCGTCCGATCTTCCTTGCGCAGCGCGATCCAGACGCGGGGCATGAGCGGAAAGTGGAAGGCCATGTGGCACTCGTCGCCGTCACCGAAGTAGGGGCGCACGTCGGGCGGCCACTGGTTCGCCTCGGCGAGGAACATCCGGTTCTGATACCGGGCCTCCATCGCGCTCCGCAGCTGCCGAAGGATCTCGTGGGTCTCCGGCAGGTTCTCGCAGCTCGTCCCGTCACGCTCGACGAGGTACGGCACCGCGTCGAGCCGGAGCCCGTCGACACCGAGGTCGAGCCAGAAGCGCATGACCCGCACCATGGCCTTGGTGACCTGCGGGTTGTCGTAGTTGAGGTCCGGCTGGTGGCTGAAGAAGCGGTGCCAGTAGTAGGCCTGGGTCGGGTTGTCCCACGCCCAGTTGCTGGCCTCGGTATCGGTGAAGATGATCCGCGCGTCGCCGTACACCTGGTCCGTGTCGGACCACACGTACCAGTCGCGGCGCGGGTTCGAGCGGCTCGACCGTGACTCGAGGAACCACGGATGCTGATCGCTCGTGTGATTCACGACCAGCTCGGTGATGACCCGCATCCCCCGTCGATGCGCCTCGCGAACGAAGGCGCGGAAGTCGCGCCGCGTCCCGTAGTCGGGGTGGACGTTCGTGAAGTCGGCGATGTCGTATCCATCGTCGCGCAGCGGTGACGGGTAGAACGGCAGCAGCCAGATGCAGGTCACGCCCAGGCTCGAGATGTAGTCGAGCTTGCCCGTCAGTCCGGCGAAGTCGCCGATGCCGTCGCCGGTCGAGTCGGAGAAGGCCTTCACGTGCAGCTCGTAGATGATCGCGTCCTTGTACCAGGTCGGATCGTCGGGGAGGGTGGCAACCCTGGGCGAGCGCCGATCGGTGCGAGTCATCGGCGAAGAGTAGCCGGTGCGGAGCGCGTCATGCGTCGAGCGCTGAGACGCTGAAGATCCGGTACGGCGTGCCTGCCGGGTCGAGGTCGACCGGTATGTCCGCGCCGCGCTCCCGACGCGAGACGTCGGTGAGCAGGTCGGTGACCCGGTAGGGCTCGTCCCACCCGATCCCGACCGCCGGCAGGTCCGGGTGGAGGATCGCGCGCTCCGCCCGGCGCGGGTCGGTGTTCACCGCCACGAAGACCGGGTCGCGCCAGCGGTTCGGGTGCCCGGTCAGCGGATCGACCTCCCCGTGCGGGCAGCGCCTTCCGATAGAAGAGGGTGTGCGCGCTCGTCGTGTACTGGAAGCGCAGGTTGTCGTAGAGCTGCAGGGCCGGCAGCTCGTGGCGGAGGCGGTTCAGCCCCCGGATCAGGTCCTTGATGTTGCCGGGCGCGTCCCAGTCGCGGGCCCGGATCTCGTACTTCTCGCTATCGAGGTACTCCTCCCGATCGTCGAGCCGTGCGTTCTCGCACAGCTCCCAGCCGGAGTAGATCCCGTAGCTCGAAGAGAGTGTGGCGGCCAGGACGGTGCGGATCACGAACGCGGGCCGCCCGTGATCGATGTGGTGCGGGTTGATGTCCGGGGTGTTCGTGAACAGGTTGCCCCGGAAATAGTCGCGCATCTCGCCGGCCGTCAGCTCGGTGAGGTAGTCCCGCAGCTCGTCGCGGGTCTCGCGCCAGGTGAAGTACGTGTAGCTCTGGCTGAAGCCGACCTTGGCCAGCATCTGCATGAGCTTCGGGCGGGTGAACGCCTCAGCCAGGAAGATGACGTCGGGGTGATCACGCTGGACCTCGGCGATCAGCCAGCGCCAGAACGGGATCGGCTTGGTATGCGGGTTGTCGACGCGGAAGATGCGGATGCCGCGCCCGATCCACGCCAGGAACACGTCGAGCCACGCCTGCCACAGGGCCCTGCGCGCCGCGGGGTCGGGGTTCCCGAATTCGATCGGGTAGATGTCCTGGTACTTCTTCGGCGGGTTCTCGGCGAACTTGATCGTGCCATCCGGGGCGTGGCGGAAGAACTCCGGGTGCTCCCGGACCCACGGATGGTCCGGCGAGGTCTGGATCGCGATGTCGAGCGCCAGCTCCATGCCGTGCTCCTCCACCGCCGTGCGGAACCGCTCGAGCCCGGCCAGCCCGCCAAGCTCGCGCGCCACCGCCTCGTGACCGCCATCGGCCGAGCCGATCGCGTACGGGCTGCCCACGTCGTTCGCCTTCGCGACCAGGGCGTTGTTCGGGCCCTTCCGGTTTGTGCGACCGATGGGATGGATCGGCGGCAGGTAGACGACGTCGAAGCCCATGCCCGCGATGTCGGGCAGCCGCCACGTCGCCTCGAGGAGGGTCGTGGCGCTCGGCGCCACCGGGTCGCGACCCTGCGACCGCGGAAACAGCTCGTACCACGCGCCGGTGCGCGCAAGGGGGCGGTCGACCATGAGCGGCAGCTCGAGGTCATGTCGCGAGGCGCCGCCGCGATCCGGGTGCCGACGCGCGACCTCGAGGAGTGGCGCCGCCAGCAGGATTGCGCCGCGGCGGGCGGCGCTCCGAGCGCGGCGCAGCCGATCGAGGGCGGTCCGCAGCGCGTCCGCGTCGCCGTCCGCACCGGCGCGCTCCGCGCGGGAAAGCGCGGCGTTCAGCAGGACCCGCGCCTCCTCGACCTCGGTGGCGATCGGCGCTCCGGCGTCCAGCTTCTTGCCCAGCGCTTCGTGGAGCGATCCATAGGCGTCCCGCCACGCCTCGATCGTGTACCGGTGGCGGGCGTTGCGGGTGAGCGGCAGCGAGCCGGCCCAGCGATCGTTGTCGACGTGACGCATCGGAGCCTCGTGCCAGCGTCGCTCGTCGTCCCCTCGGAGGAGCAGCGCGGCCGCCAGCTGGTCGTGCCCGTCCGCGTAGATGTCCGCGGTCACCAGCAGCGTGTCGCCGACCACCCGCTTCACCGGGTAGCGTCCCCCCTCGACCTGTGGCTCGACGCGCTCGATGACGATGCTGCGGCGGCTCCCCGCCTCGCCCGCGCCGGGCTCGGAGATCCGGCGCTCGCGGCGCGCAGCGGCGACCGGGCCGCCGACGGCGGCCGATCGTCCCGCGCGTCGCAGGCTTGATCGGGAGGTGGTCATGGAATGCGGCTACACCCTACCCGATGGGGCCGGCCCGCCGCGACCGTGCGGTCCGCTCCGGGTACGCTGTGGCCACCATGCCGCGCTCAGGATCTCGAACGGGCCCTCTCAGCGTCGCCTGCCTCGTCGCCTGCCTGGTCGCCGCCTGCAGCTCGCCGTCGTCGAGTGCCTCCCCAGCGACGAGCGCCGCGGCGAGCCCCGCCACGTCGATCGTCCCGAGCCCCAGCGAACCTCCGAGCCCGAGCCCATCGACGGCGCCAGCCACTCCGGCGCCGACCCCGCCCGAGCGGTTGGGCATGGCGCTCGTGGCATCCGGCTTACGCGATCCGGTCGGCATCACCGCCGCCGGCGACGACAGCGGGAGGCTGTTCGTGAACGAGCGCTCGGGGGCAATCCGCGTCATCGAAGCCGATGGAACGCTCCTCGACGCGCCGTTCGTTGACCTGACGGGGCGCGTCCGAGCGGGCGCCGAACGCGGCCTGCTAGGCCTCGCCTTCCATCCCGACTTCGCCGCCAACGGGCGGCTCTTCGTCGACTACACGAGGGCGGACGACGGCGCGACGGTCGTCTCGGAGCTGGCGGCGAGCCCCGACCACCTGCACGCCGACGCGGGCAGTGAGCGCGTGCTGCTGACCGTGCCCCAGCCGTACAGCAACCACAATGGTGGGCAGCTGGCCTTCGGTCCGGACGGCTACCTCTACATCGGGCTCGGAGACGGCGGATCCGGTGGCGATCCACTTGGCAATGGGCAGAACACCGGGGTGCTGCTGGGCAAGATCCTGCGCATCGACGTCGATCGTCCAGCCGTTGGCGGGCGCGCGTACGCGATCCCGGCGGACAACCCTTTCGCGCCCGGCGGCATTCGGCCGAACGGGGGGCTGCCCGAGATCTGGGCCTACGGCCTCCGCAACCCGTGGCGCTTCAGCTTCGATCCGGCGAACGGCGACCTCTACATCGGCGACGTCGGTCAGAGCGCCTGGGAGGAGGTCGACCGCCAGCCCGCCGGCTCGGCGGGCGGTGAGGACTACGGCTGGAACGTGATGGAGGGGCTCCACTGCTACCAATCGGGATGCGACCCCGACGGCTACGTGCAGCCGATTGCCGAGTACGGGCACGATCCGGAGTGCTCGGTGAGCGGTGGCTACGTGTATCGCGGAGCCCGCTACCCCGCGATGCAGGGCGTCTACATCTTCGGCGACTACTGCTCGGGGACGATATTCACCCTCGAGGTCCCCGGGACCACGATGCCGAGGCCGGTCCTCGACAGCGGCCTCGCGATCAGCAGCTTCGGCGTCGACGAGGCCGGCGAGATCTACGTCGCCGATCTGGCCGGGGGCGGAATCTATCACCTCGCCCCCGGCTGATTCAGAGCGCGCCCACCGCGCGCAGCGAGATCCAGCGTCCACGGCCGATGACGAGGTGGTCGAGGACGGCGATATCGAGCAGGCGACCGGCATCCGTCAGCTCGCGGGTGATGCGCAGGTCGTCGCCGGACGGCGTGGGGTCGCCGGAGGGATGGTTGTGCGCGACGACGATACCGGCCGCCAGGGCGCGAACCGCGTCGCGGAACACCTCAGCCACGCGGACCGATGAGCCGGAGAGGTTGCCCACGTAGACTGTGACCATCGCCTGCACGACGTTCCGCGTGTTCAGGAGCAGCACCCGCAGCTCCTCACGTTCGAGGTCAGCCATCATCGGCACCAGCCGATCGCCGACGTCTCCCGGCACCCGCACGACCCAGTCCTCCGCCGGCCAGCTGGCCGCCGCCGCACGACGGGTCAGCTCCCCGGCGGCGACGAGGGCCGCGGCTCTCGTCTCCGCGATCGCATGACGCGCCACCAGCTCGCCGACCGTCCAGCGTCCCAGCCCCCTGAGCCCGCCACCCTCGGAGAGCAGGCGGCGGGCGCGGGTCAGCCCGCGCGAACCCCCGCCGAGCGCCACCGCGAGGAGTGACGCATCGTCGAGCAGCTCGGGGCCGAGGCGCCGCAGCCGCAGCCGGGCGTCAGCGAGTCGGGTGGGCACGTCGACAGGCTACGGCGGCCCGATGATCGTCCGCTTACCAGTCCCTTACCGGCGCGTCGGCGCGATGCCTCAGGTCGGGAGCGGCAGGCTCACGACGTTGAAGCGGACGAGCAGCGTGAGCAGCACCGAGATGCCGTTGAACGTCGCGTGGAGCGCGATCGTGGCCGGCAGGCTCCGAGTGCGGCGATAGACGCTGGCCAGGACGATCCCCAGCGCGAGGATCGGGATCAGGGCGAAGATCGACCCGTGAATGAGCGCGAACAGCCCGGCGCTCCCGTAGACCGCGCGGCGGGTCCCGTACTCCCGCTCCCAGGCGTTGAAGACGATCCCGCGAAAGAAGAGCTCCTCCGCCAGCGGCGCGAAGATCACGACCGCGCCCACCAGCACGAACGGGTCCACGCGGTCGAGCGCCGCCTGGGTAACGTCGAAGCCGGGCTGGAGGCCGATGCGCTGGAGCAGATCGTCGATCGCCACCCCGAGGGCCTGGGCGCCCAGCCAGGCCGGCACGCCGAGCCCGACGCCGATGAGGATCGTCCGCAGCACGCCGCGCTCCGGCAGCAGGCGCAGCCCGCGCAGCGCACCTGGGGCGAGGACGAAGAGGCCGGCCGCGCCGAGCAGGCCGAGCTGGGTCACCGTGAGGAGCAGGAGCGAGCCGAGGATCGTGACCTGTCCTGAGCTGTCCAGCAGCGCGAGCGCCTCTCCGCTGAGCCCGACCGAGGCGACCCCTCCCATCACCAGGGCCAGGGCCGTCAGGACCAGAATCGATGGGCCGCGGTAGCGCCCCACTCCCAGCCCCTCCCGGGCCACGAGCGCACGGACGGCGTTCATGACCAGCCCCACCACCAGTCCCAGCCCTCCGAGGATGACGACGATCAGCAGGGCCACCGCGCGATCCGTCGAGTCGGGCAGGGTTCCGTTCTCGAGCAGCCCGACGTCGACGGTCGATGCGCCGAGGAGGAGGGCGCCGGACACGACGATCAGCAGGATCGACGCGATCTGCAGACCGCGGTAGCGGGCGAGTGGATCCGGCGCGGCGGCGATCGTGGAGCTCGCCTGGCCCTCCACGGGGGAGTGGTTAGCTGCTGGCCGGGCGGCGCAGTCCGCCGGGCTCGGCGGTCACCTCGGCGGCGCGACCACCCTCGGCGGGCGCCGGGGCGGGGGCCGCTCCCCATTCCGGCGCCTGCTGACGGGCCGGCGGGCGCTGGAACTCGTGCCCGCAGTACGCGCACAGCGGCCAAGCGGGCTCTGCCAGCCGGTTGCACTCCGGGCAGACGCGGTGCAGACGGGTTCGGCAGTTCGGGCAGACGAGCCAATCCGCCTGGACCCGATCCCGGCAGACGGGACAGAGCTGGTTCTTCTCTACCTCGGCGAGCAGGGACTCCTCCGCCAGCGAGCGCTCGTAGACCTCCGCGAGCGATTCGCGAGGGCGGACGATGAGGTACAGGACCACCGCAAACACGAAGAGGAGCGGCGTGAAGAAGATGATCAGGGCCGCGGCGAAATAGGGCAGGATCGGATTCTCGGTGCGCGCCTGCATGTCGCGGAACGCCCAGTACGCGGTGCCGAGCCACAGCAGCACGGCGTAGATGACGATCAGCTGCAGCGTGAGTCCCACGATCGGGTTGTGGATGAAGTCATCCCAGAACTGCCCGATCGGTTGAAAGATTGCGTCCATGTCCCTACCTGGCTTCGGCTCTGCCCAACGTCCGGGGGGCGGAGGCGCGGGTCATGCTAGCAGATGCCTCCGCATCGGTCGTCCGAGGCGCCAGGTCGGCCAGCATCTCGACGAGCGTCTCGTGCTCGACCGCCAGCACCCGCGCGGCCAGCTGCTCGACACCGTCTCGGGGACGCACCGGGACCCGAACCTGTCGCAGGATCGGCCCCGCATCGAGCTCAGCGGTCACTTCGTGGATCGTCACCCCGGTCTCGCTCTCGCCCGCTGCGAGCACGGCGGCATGCACCGCCGGTCCGAGCATCCCGCGTCCCCCGTGCCGTGGAAGGAGGCTGGGGTGGATGTTGACCGTCCGGCCGCCGAACGCGGCGAAGTAGGAGCCCAGCAGCAGGCGGTCGTAGCCCGCGAGAATCGCGAGGTCCACGCCGGCCGCCGTGAGCTCCCTGCCGATCGCCGCGTCTCGCGCAGCTGCGGTCGGGAAGCCCGAGCGGCGCAGCACCGCGACCGGCACCCCGTGCCGCTCGGCGATCCGCAGAGCCTGCGCGCCGGCCCGGTTGGAGATGACGAGCGCGGGCTCCACCCCGGGCAGCCGCCCGCTGGCGACAGCACCGAGAATGGCCGCCAGGTTCGAGCCGCGGCCCGAGACGAGGATGCCGATCCTCATGGAAACGCGACCCGCGCGCCGCCCTCGGGGACCGCCACCACGGTGCCGACCCGGACCGCCTCCGGGAGCGCAGCGCGGGTGACCTCCACGAACTCGGCCCGCACGACGGCCGTCAGCCCGATTCCCAGGTTGAAGGTGTGCACCATCTCCTCGTCGCCGATGTCGCCGCGCTCCTGGATCAGGCTGAAGATCCGGGGCACCCGCCACGAACCGGCGTCCACCTCGACCCCCAGCCCGGCGGGCAGCGTCCGCGGGATGTTGTCGATCCAGCCGCCGCCGGTGAGGTGCGCGAAGGCCAGCACGTCGCCCCCGGACCGGCGCAGCGCGCGTCGCAGGATCCCGATCTCGTCGAGATACGATCGGTGTGGCTCGAGGAGCTCTTCGCCGATCGTGCGCTCGAGGCCCGACGCCCGCCGCTCCCAGGTCTCCGGGGGCAGGATCTGCCGCACGAGCGAGTACCCGTTCGTGTGGAGCCCCGATGACGGGATGCCGATGAGCGCGTCACCGGGCCGGACCCGTGAGCCGTCGACGATCTGCTCACGGGCCACGACCCCCACGATGAAGCCGGCGAGATCGTAGTCCTCGCCGCGGTAGAGGTCCGGGAGCTCCGCCGTTTCGCCACCGACCAGCGGAACGCCCGCCGCCGCGCAGGCCCGCGCGATGCCGGCCACGATCTCGGCAGCGACCTCCGCTCGGAGGTGCCCGGTGGCGAGATAGTCCAGGAAGAAGAGCGGGCGGGCGCCGGTCACCGCGATGTCGTTGATGCAGTGGTTGACGAGGTCCACGCCGATCGTGTCGTGACGCCCCAGGCCGATCGCGACCTTGAGCTTGGTGCCGACGCCATCGGTCGAAGCCACGAGGACGGGCTCGGGATAGGGGCCGACCTCGAAGCGGAAGAGGCTGCCGAAGCCGCCGACCCCACCGAGCACCTGGGGTGTCGAGGTCGACGAGGCCGCGCGAGCGATGAGATCCACCGCGCGCCGCGCCTCGGTGATGTCGACGCCGGCGCCGGCATAGCGGCTGCGCACCGGGCTCCTACCCACGCTCCAGGACGAGCTTGTCCACGTCGAGCGGCACGTCGACCGGGTAGCGCCCGTTGAAGCAGGCCGTGCAGTGGCCGCGTCGCTCGTCGGTCCCGCTGCCCACCGCCTCGAGCAGTCCGGCCTCGGACAGGTAGCCGAGGCTGTCGGCGCCGATCAGCTGCCTGATCTCATCGAGGTCGTGCGTGGCCGCGATGAGCTCCCCGCGCCGGCCGGTATCGACGCCCATGTAGCACGGGAAGCGCATCTGCGGGGAGTGAATCCGGACGTGCACCTCTCGAGCGCCGGCGCGTCGCAGCATGCCGACGATAGGCCCGGTAGTCGTCCCGCGCACGATCGAGTCGTCCACCACCACCACCCGCTTCCCGGCCAGCACCTCGGGGAGCGGGTTGAACTTCAGTCGGACCGCCGCCTCACGCGAGGGTTGATGCGGCTGGATGAAGGTCCGTCCCACATATCGGTTCTTGATCAGCCCCTCACGGAAGGGAAGGCCCGACTCCTCGGCATAGCCGATGGCCGCCGGAATCGCCGAGTCCGGGACCGGGATCACGACGTCGGCGTCGGCCGGCTGCTCGATCGCCAGCCGGCGTCCCATCCGCAGGCGCGCCTCGTACAGGAGCTGCCCCCCGATGACGCTGTCCGGGCGCGCCAGGTAGACGAACTCGAACACGCACAGCCGCTCCTGCCTCCCGTTCAACGCCGGCCGGTGCGAGTGGACGCCATCGGCGTCGATGGTCAGCACCTCGCCGGCCGCCACCTCGCGCACGAAGGACGCCCCCATCGCGTCGAGCGCGGCGCTCTCCGATGCGATCGCCCAGCCGGCCGGATGGCCGTCGGCATCCATGAGACGACCGAGCGCCAGCGGCCGGAAGCCGACCGGGTCCCGGGCGGCGACCAGGGCGTCCGGCGTGAGCATCGTGAACGTGAATGCGCCCATCGCCCGGTGAAATGCCTGCTCAACGCGACTGGCCCACGAGCGTCCGGGCGCGTGGGCGATCAGCTTGGCCAGCACCTCGGTATCGGAGGCTGTCACGAACTCGACGCCCTGCTCGGTCAGCGCGTCGCGCAGCCAGGTGGCGTTCGTAAGGTTTCCGTTATGCCCCAGCATCAGCTCGCCAAGATCCGAGCCGGCATATACAGGCTGCACGTTGGGCAGGCTGTTGCTCCCGGTCGTCGAGTAGCGCGTGTGACCGATCGCGATGTGCGCCGCCGAGCCCTCGCCATCGGCATGCTCACGCTCGAGGCGCACGAGCGTCTCCTCGTCGAACACCTGGCTCACGAGGCCCAGGCGCTTGTGCAGGGCCAGGCGCGTCCCGTCGCTGGTCGCGATGCCCGCCGACTCCTGCCCGCGATGCTGGAGCGCATGGAGCCCGAGGTAGGTGAGGCGCGCCACGGGTTGATCCGGGGCGTACACGCCCACCACGCCGCACTCCTCGCGCGGTCCGTGGGGTTCGTAGACGGGGAGGGGGGCCACCGCGCTGATCATACCCGCAGCCCAACGAAGGTACCGGCGCCGTACTGCATCGCACCGCCCATCCGGCGAATCCGCCCCTCCGGCCTCGGTGCCGACGCGCACCTCTGACCATCGGCCCATGGTGATGGGCCACGCTCCCGATCATGCTCCGGTTCGGGGTCGCCCATTCAACCGCAGCGGAGCACTCATGCTACGGATCGTCCGCCTCTTCGGGTTCCTGGCACCAGCGGCCGTGCTGCTGTTCGCCAGCGCGGTCGCGACCATTGCCTCGCACGCGAGCGGGTCAACGCGAACGCCGTTGCTGGTGGTTTCGCTGCTCGCGTTCGCCGCCGGAATCACCGTGATGGCACTCGTCTCCTGGGGCACCACGAGCTGGCGGCTGGGCCGGATTGCCCTCGCCCTCGAGCGGACGCTGGAGGCGGATGAGCCGATTCGCCTCGCGGAGACCGGGGTCCCGGCCGAGCGGCGGCTGGCGCGGGCATTCAACGCCGCCTCGGGCGCCTTCCTCCAGGTCGAAGCGCGCGCGACGCACGACCGCCTCACCGGCGTCGCGAATCGCGAGACGTTGCTCACGACCCTGCAGGCCGAGATCGATCGGGCCACCCGCCATCACAAATGGCTCTCGGTCGCCTTTATCGACATCGACCGCTTCAAGCCCGTGAACGACACCTACGGCCACAAGGCGGGTGACGCGGTCCTGCGCCAGGTGGCCGCGATCATCGCCGACAGCATCCGCGCCTCCGACCTGTTCGGCCGCTACGGCGGCGAGGAGTTCATGCTGATCCTCCCCGAGACAGCGCCCGACGAGGCGGCAGTCCTGGCCGAGAAGCTCAGGAGCCTGGTCGGGCAGCAGCAGCTCGTGATCCCCGGCGAGGGGACGCTGCTGGTAACGATCAGCGTCGGCGTTGCCGGCGAGGTCGGCTCCCAGCTCCAGATCGACGCGCTCGTGGATCAGGCGGACGCGGCGATGTACGCGGCCAAGCAGCTTGGGCGCAACCGGACGTATCAGTTCCGCGCGCTCGACGAGGGCGCCCCGGTGCGGCGGGCCCCGATCTCCGCGGAGCGGCGAGCGGCGGCCACCATGATCGGCCGCTGGGCGAACGACACCGCGACCGAGGCGCTTGCCTCGGTGCTGGCACCGCACCCCCACCATCGCGGCCAGCCCTCGGACATGATCGCGGCGCTGGCAACCGGCATCGGCCGGGAGATGGGCCTGCCGCACGAAGAGATCGAGCGGATCCGGATCGCGAGCCTGCTCCACGATCTCGGGAAGCTCGCCGTCCCGCCGGAGATCCTCGATAAGCCAAGCTCGCTCACCGACGGCGAATGGCAGGCGATCGGCGAGCACCCACGGGTCGGCCAGGTCATCCTCGAGCAGGCGACCAGCCTGCGCGACGCGATCCCCGTCGTCCTCCACCATCACGAGCGGTACAACGGGGGTGGCTACCCGCATGGCCTGCGGGGCGCGGAGATCCCGATTGGCGCCCGCATCGTGGCCGTCGCCGACGCCTACCACGCCATGGTCCACGACCGCCCGTACAGTGCCGCCCTGTCACATGCCCAGGCACTCGCGGAGCTCCGCGGCAATGCCGGGACCCAGTTCGACCCCGAGGTGGTCGCGGTGTTCTCCTCGATCTTCGCTGACGCGGTCCCGGCGGACGGCCTCAACGAGGTCTATCGGCTCCACGAGCGCGCGCGCGACGGCCTGGCCCGGATCGATCCGGGCGCGGCCGGCATCCACGCACCGACAGGCTCGCACGGCAACGGCAACGGCCACGCCGCACGCGGTGCGGCCGCATCCGCCAAGGGCCGCAAGCGGCCGGCGGTGGCTCCGGTTCCGCCCCCGGCAGCGCCGGCGCGCGACGATCTCCGGGAGGTCGCCGGGTAATGCACGGCGAGGCGTACCTCGTGGCCGGGGGCATCGGCCTCGCACTCGGGCTCGGGATCGCCGCCGGTTGGCTGACCGCGATGCGCAGCGCGCGCGCTGCGCGCGCTCGCGAGGCCGCGGCGGCGGACGCACGGGCGCGGGAGGTCGTCGAGGAGCGGATGGTGCGCAATGCACGCACCAGATCCGGGGGCGACCTCCTGGTGGATGCCATGCAGCTCGACGAGGAGACGCAGCAGCAAGGCTGAGCGGCTCGCCTCAGAAGACCTCAGAAGCCGGTGCTCCATGCCCCGACCATCTCATCGACGCTCGCCCGAAGCGAGCCGGTGCTCCACGCCACCGTCAGCTCAGTGCCGCCGGCGCGGCCCAGCCGCATGACCGCGACGCCGGCGGCCGCAGCAATCGACTCGGCCCGTCCCACAAGCGCCTCGGGGACCGCCGCCAGCACCCGGCCACCGCGTTCCCCGAAGAGCGCAGCGGTCGCCAGGGCGGCAGTGGCCGGGACGTCGACCTTGGCCCCGACACCCGACGCGATCGCCATCCGGGCCAGCGCCACCGCGAGGCCCCCGACCGAGGAATCGTGGGCGCCGTGCAGGAGCCCGTCGCGCGCCAGGCGGGGCAGCAGCTCGACGAGCCGCGCGGCCGCGTCGAGGTCCAGGGCCGGGGAGCCCGCCGTCACCCCTCGGCGCCAGGCAACCTCGGATGCGGCGAGCGCGCTCACCTCGAATCCGGGATCACCGAGCAGGAGGATGGCGTCGCCGGCAGTCCACGTCAGGCGGACGACGGCCGAGCGATCCTCGAGCAGCCCGACCGAGCCGATCACCGGCGTGGGGAGGATCGGGCCATCCGCGGTCTCGTTGTACAGGCTCACGTTGCCCGACACGATCGGGAGCTGCAGCGCACGGCATGCGTCTGCCATCCCCGACACCGCCTCGCGCAGCTCCCAGTAGCCGACCTTCGTCTCCGGCGACCCGAAGTTCAGGCAGTTCGTGATGCCAATCGGAACGGCCCCCGAGCAGGCGAGGTTGAGCGCACCCTCCACGACCGCCGCGCTGCCGGCCAGCCGCGGATCGAGGGCGCCGAGGCGCCCGGGCCCGTCGAGCGCGACTGCAATCGCCCGGTCGGTCCCCTTGATGCGCAGGACGGCCGCGTCCCCGGCACCCGGGCCGATCATCGTGTTCGTGCCGTTCATGTGGTCGTACTGGCGCCAGATCGGCTTGCGTGAGCGAAGCCCGGGACTCGCGAGCAGCTCGAGCAGCGTGTCGGCCGTCGGCGCCTCGGCTGCGAGCGCGTCGAGCGACGCGCCGCGTCGCGACTCGAGGTCGACGGGTGGGGCGGCCGGCGGAACGTAGCGCGGCGCGTCTTCGGCGAGGGCGTGCCCGGGCACATTGCAGACCGTGACGCCCCGCAGCGTGGCGCGCACGACAGGCTCGGCGATGACCCGGCCGATGGTGACCGCGTGCAGCTCGTATCGGGCGAAGGCCGCGCGGACCTCCTCCTCGGACCCGGCACGGACGACGATGAGCATCCGCTCCTGGGATTCGGACAGCAGCAGCTCGTAGGCGCCGAGGTCCGGCTCGCGGGTCGGCACGAGGTCGAGGTCCACCTCGGCGCCGCAACCGCCGCGGGCCGAGAGCTCGGCCAGGGCGCAGGTCAGCCCCGCCGCGCCGAGGTCCTGCATGGCGACCACCGATTCGAGTGCCGTGAGCTCGCCGCAGGCCTCCATGAGGAGCTTTTCGAGAAACGGGTTCCCGACCTGGACGGCCGGCCGCCGATGCTCCCGATCCTCGCCGAGGGTGGCGGAGGCAAAACTCGCGCCCTGGATGCCGTCGCGGCCGGTGGCGGCTCCGACCAGCATCAGCGCGTTGCCGGGGCCGGCGGCCCGGGCCAGGGTGATCTCGTCGTGCCGGGCCACGCCCAGGCACATCGCGTTCACGAGTGGGTTGCCGTTGTACGAGGGATCGAAGCCGATCTCACCGCCGACGTCCGGGATGCCGATGCAGTTGCCGTAGCCCGGCGATGCCCGCCACCACGCCCTCCATCAGGTAGCGATTGCGCGTCGCGGCGGCCGCATCGGTCCGGCCGGTCGGGTCGTCACCCGGATCGAGCGGCCCGAATCGGAGCGAGTTCAGGAGCGCGATGGGTCGCGCTCCCATCGTGAAGATGTCGCGGATGATGCCGCCGACCCCGGTGGCGGCACCCTGGTAGGGCTCGACGGCGCTCGGGTGGTTGTGGGACTCGACCTTGAAGACGACGGCCAGCCCGTCGCCGATGTCGAGTGCGCCGGCGTTCTCACCCGGACCGACCAACACCCGCCGGCCATCGGTCGGGAGCTCCGCGAGCAGGGGCCGCGAATGCTTGTACGCGCAGTGCTCCGACCACATCGCCCCGAACATGCCGAGCTCGACCGGGTTCGGCTCGCGGCCGAGCAGGCGCACCACGCCGCGGAACTCCTCCTCGGTGAGCCCGTGGCGCTCCACGGGCGGTGCCGCGGTCACCGCGCGGGGGGCGGCACTGGCCGGTCGCGATCCAGCTCGACGAGGAGCGCGCCGCCGGCAGCGGCGATCATCGCCACCAGCAGCAGCGAGTCGACGCCGCTGGCCCGGAACCCGGCACGCTCGAGCGCGATCCCGAGGCCCACGAGGCTCACGGACAGGACGAGCAGCCGCAACCTCGGGATCTCCGGTAGCCGATCGGCTTCGAAGACGGTGGCCGCGACGCCAATCAGTGCCAGAAAGAGCAGCAGGCTGACCGGGTTGGCAAGCGACGGAATCAGCGCGAGTGCACCGACGGCCCCTCCACCTCCGATCAACCAACCGGATAGCAGCGTCGGCCAGCTCCATGGGAGCTCCGCGCGGGAACCGGGCGCCGGTGAAGGGGGCGGCGGGGGCGGTTCTCCGACGGCACCCGACCCTGCTTCCTGCTTCAGCTGCTCCTCAGGCTCGGGCTCCGCGGCGGCTTGAGGCTCGACGTCGTCGATCGCGTCAGCTCCTCGGGGAGCCTCGTGCGCCGGCTCGGGCTCGGGCCACGTCGGCGCCGGCGGCAGCTCCGGCTGATCGACGCCGAGGGTTGTGCCACAACTCGGGCAGAAGCGGGCGTCCTCATCGACCTCGGTGCCACAGGTCGGGCAGTAGCGCTCAGCCATGGGGCCTCAGCTGCGGCCGAATCGCGTCAATGCGCCAATGAGCACGATCAGCGACGCAAGCAGGAAGATGATCCCCGCCGGCGTGAGGGCCCGCATGATCTCGATCAGGCCGCCCCCCGGTCCCCCGATCAGCTCGTCGATGATGAAGAGCGCCGCCAGGCCGATCGACCAGGCCAGCGCGACCGCCAGGCCCCCGACCTGGACCGCGCCCGGGCGCGCGCGCAGAAAGCCGGCGCCGGCCAGGACGATCAGCAGCAGCACGAGGAGGGGCGCCGGTGCCGCGAAGCCGAAATACGTCTGCGCGGAGAGCCCGTCGACCTGCTGGTAGCCGTTCCAGAACCCGATGCCGTATCCGCCGGGCGCACCGAAGGCGCGGTCGAAGAGCGAGTTGCCGCCCGCGTAGGGGAAGGGCAGCAGCCATGCCACGGCGATGCCCACCGCCCCGACCAGCAGCACAATCGGACCGAGCAGCGCCCCACCCCTCGGCGGGTGCTCGGGTGGTGCGGGCGTCGGTTCGGCTCCCACCGCGGGTGGGACGTAGCCGGGGCCGGCGGCGCGCAGATTCGCGCCACAGTTCTGGCAGAAGGCGACTCCCGCCCGGTTGTGCGTTCCGCAGCGCGGGCACGCCTGGGTGCCCTCGGGGGCGGCCGGTCGCGCCACGTTCGTCGAAATGCCGGCCGCCACGAGGCGCTGCCCGCAGTTTCGGCAGAAGGCGATCCCCGGCCGATTCTCCGTGCCGCAGCGCGGGCACTGCGTGCTCTCGCCGGGCTCGGTGGCCGGAACGGTGTGCGCCGGCATCGTTCCGCGGCCCTCGGGGCCTGCGTCCGTGGGCAGGTGAGCCTCCACCTCGCTCGGTGGGGCGAGGTGCGAATCCGCATCCTGCGCGGCCGCCGCTGAATCCTGGGAGGGCCAGGAGGCGTTCTCGAACTCCTCCTCGGCGGCGCGATCCGCGTCGTCCGAGCGGCGCGGCTCGTCGGTGGGGCGCGGCTCATCGGAGGGCGTCGGGTCCTGCGGGTCACGCTCGTCGTTGTGCATCGGGCGTTCTGCCTCCATCGGTGCCCGGGAAGGACAGCCTGCATGATAGCCGACCCTTCCGGCTCGCCCGCTCCTAGGCGCTGCGCTCCACGCGGGCGGGCTGGCTGGCCAGCCATGCATCGAGCGCACCGAGGATCCGCAAGCCGTCGGCGCCGCCGACCTCCGCTTCGGCGGCCCGTTCCGGATGCGGCATCAGCCCCAGCACGTTGCCGCGCCCATTCGTCAGGCCGGCGATCCCCCCCGCCGACCCGTTCGGGTTCGCAGCGTCGGTCACGGCGCCGTCCGCGTCCGCGTAGCGCAAGGCGACGGCTCCCGACGCCTCGAGCGCATCGAGCGTTTCGGGATCCGCGTAGAACCGCCCCTCGCCATGTGAGATGGGCAGCCGCACGACCTCGCCCGGGACGAGCTCGCCGAGCCAGGGGCCCGCGGACGACTCGGCCCGCAGCCATTGCCAGTCACACCGGAACTGGAGGTGGTCGTTGCGGAGCAGCGCCCCGGGCAGCATCCCCGCCTCGCAGAGGATCTGGAACCCGTTGCACGAGCCGAGCACCGGGCCACCCCGCGCGGCGAAGTCCTCGACGGCTCGCATGATCGGCGAGAAGCGCGCGATCGCCCCCGTCCGTAGGTGGTCGCCGTGGGCAAAGCCGCCGGGCAGCACCACCGCATCCGCCGGACCCAGGCTCGCATCGGCGTGCCACACCGGGTGGGCTTCCCAGCCGATGATGTCCGCCACGTGAAGGAAGTCGCGGTCGCTCCAGGTGCCGGGAAAGACGACCACCGCCACCCGGGGTGCGCTCATGCGGGGTCCTCGCCGCGCAGCTCCCAGTCCGCGGTCTCCATTACCGGGTTGGCGAGCAGGCGGCGACACATGTCGGCGACGGTCGACTCGGCGGCCGCGCGATCCGTGGCGGTCAGGGCGACGCGCAACAGCTTCCCGGCCCGGACCTCCCCGATCTCGAATCCGAGCGAGCGGAGACCGCCGGCGATCGTCTGCCCCTCCGGGTCGGCGATCTCGGGTCGCAGGCGGACGTGGACCTCTGCCACCCAGCGCACTAGGCCGATGCCCCGTCGCCCCGCCACGCTTCTCCGGTCAGCCGCTCGAAGGCGGTGACGTAGCGGTCGCGCGTGCCGGCGATCACCTCGTCGGGTAGATGCGGGGCCGGCGGCTCCTTGTTCCAGCCGGTCGCTGCCGCATAGTCGCGGACAAACTGCTTGTCGAAGCTCGGCGGGCTCGAGCCGGGCTCGTGGCTGGCCGCGTCCCAGAATCGGCTGGAGTCCGGCGTCAGCACCTCGTCGATGAGCGCGAGCCGGCCGTCGATCCAGCCGAATTCGAACTTCGTATCGGCGAGGATCAGCCCGACCTCCTCGGCGCGGGCCGCCCCGGTGCGGTAGACCTCCAGCGAGAGTCGCTCCAGGTCGGCCGCCAGCTCGGCGCCGACCATCTCGGCCAGCTGCCCGCGGGTGATGTTCTCGTCGTGCCCGACCTCCGCCTTGGTGGACGGCGTGAAGATCGGCTGCGGCAGACGATCGGCCTCGCGCAGCCCTTCCGGCAGGCGGTGGCCGCAGACCATGCCGCTGCGTCGATACTCGGCCCAGCCCGACCCCGCCAGGTAGCCGCGCACGACGCACTCGGCGTCGACGCGCTGCGCGCGTCGCACGAGCATCGAGCGTCCGGCCAGCTCCGGGGTCCGAGCCGCGGCCGGCAGGTCGGATGTATCGCTCGAGATGAAGTGGGTGGGCAGCGCGCCGTCGAGGCGCCGGAACCACCAGGTCGAGAGGCCGGTCAGCACGCGACCCTTGTCCGGGATCGGCTGGTCGAAGATGACGTCGAATGCCGAGAGCCGGTCGGTGGCCACCAGCAGCAGCGTCGCGTCGTCCACCTCGTAGGTCTCCCGCACCTTGCCGCGGTACAGGAGCGGCAGCGCCTCGATCTCGCTGCGCAGCAATGTCATGGCATGTCCTCCGTGCGTCCTTCGTGCTCGTCGGGGATTGCCGGCTCCGCGCGCGGCGGCAGGTCCAGGCGCCGGGCGGTGAACGCCTCGATGCGGTCGAGGACGGCGAGCACGACCAGGATGAGCGCCGTGCCGACGACGGCCATCACCAGCATGCCGGCACCGGCGGCGGTGCCGATGGCGGCCACTGCCCAGAGCGATGCCGCGGTCGTCAGTCCGCGGATGTTGCCGCGGTGCTGCAGTATCGTCCCCGCGCCTATGAAGCCGATGCCGGAGACGATCTGGGCGGCGATCCGGGTCGGATCGACGTTCGCACCGACGAACCCGTACGCCGAGATGATCGTGAAGAGCGCCGCCCCGAGCGCCACCAGGCTGTGCGTTCGGAATCCCGCCGGCTGGCGGTGAAGCTCGCGTTCGAATCCGATCGCCGCGCCAAGGAGCAGACCGACGGTGAGCCGAAGGCCGAGCTCGATCTGGGTCCCGGCGGAGAGATCTGCTTCCATCGACGCCTCCGGCTATGCCTCCGGGCTGACCTCGAGCGACCACCAGGCGGAGAGCCAGGCTCGCGCCGCGCCGGCGGCCAGCAGGAGGGCCAGCCAGATCGCCACGAAGCCTAGCAGCAGGAGCAGGGTGCCCGGGCTCGAGAAGCGCCCGGCGTCGAGGGCGAGGGCGATCGGAGCCCACAGGACCCGCAGCATGGCCACCGTGCTGAGCACGACCGCGAGATCGACGGCCATCCCGATCGCGGCGTTGCCGATGACACGCAACGGGTGGCGCGCGAGCTCGCGCCCCGCCGCGCCCAGCGCTCCTGCGACGGCGCCCGGGCCGCCGCGACGAAGCGCGCGGATGCCGATCGCGCCGATGGCCTGCCCCGCGCACAGGGCAGCCAGCCCCACGGCGAGGAGGGGCCAGAGGTCGCGCGCCAGGCCTGCGACGATCTCCCCCAGGCCGGCAGTCGAGGAGAACCGGTCGGGCGCCAGCGCGACGACGTTGAGCGCCACGACGATGGCGACGAACACCGCCGGGAGCGCTCCGATCACGATGATCGCCACTGACGCGCCGGTCCGCCCGCCCACGCCCCGCGGAGCCGGTCCGCGGACCGCGGAGATCAGCACGAGCTCGGCGAACGCGGCGAGTCCGGCGGCGAGGAGGACGAGCATGGCGGCCAGGAACCCGATCGCCACCAGGTTCCACGGGAAGATCGCGGACGAGAGGAGCTGGACCGCCAGGTAGGTGAGGTCGCCGGCGTTCGGGGCGGGGGTGACGGCGATGATCAAGGGGGCCCACCCGAGGTACACGACGTAGGCCAGGGCGCCGGCGAGCCACAGCTCGGGGCGTTCACCGACCAGTCGCGCCGCGCCCGCAGCGTGGGACAGCCAGCCGCGCACCGGCTCAGTCTCCCGGCGTGGCCGCCGCCGCGGCGTCGTCGAGGCCCAGCGCGCGATACGTTTCGGAAATGCCGGCGAGGTGGTGCTCGAGGTCCATCGCCCGCTCGATCTCGTCGGAGCTCAGCCACTCGGCGACGCCCTCGTCGGCGAGAAGCTCACCGTGGAAGGAGCGCTCGCCATGCCACGCTCGGCGCGCGGCGCCCTGGATCAGCCGGTAGGCCTCCTGCCGATCGGCGCCGCGGACCACGAGGGCCAAGAGCAATGCTTCCGAGTAGACCATCCCGTCGAGTCGCTCGAGATTGCGGGCCATCGCTTCCGCATCCACCTCGAGGCCGTCGAGGATGTCGGCCATCGTCCGGGTCGCGTAGGCGGCCACCCCGAGCGCGCGCTCGAAGACGAATCGCTCCGCGGACGAGTGGCTGATGTCGCGCTCGTGCCAGAGCGCCATGTTCTCGAACCCCACCAGGGCATCGGCGCGAAGGAGGCGCGCCATCCCGCTCACTCGCTCGGCGAGGATCGGGTTCCGCTTGTGAGGCATGGCGCTGCTTCCCTGCTGGCCGGCGCCGAACGGTTCGAACGCCTCGCCCACCTCGGTGCGCTGCAGGTGCCGGAGCTCCACGGCCATCCGCTCCAGCGTGCCGCCCAGGATGGCGAGCGCGCTGAGCAGCTCGGCGTGGCGGTCGCGGCTGACGACCTGGGTGGCGGCCGGGTCCGGCTCGAGGCCGAGCGCTTCGCATACCCGCCGCTCGACTGCCGCGCTCACGTTGGCATGGCTGCCCACCGCCCCCGAGACCTTGCCAACGCCGATCGCGTGGCGCGCGTGCGCGAGGCGCTCCGCGTCGCGCCCGATCTCGGCGTACCAGCCGGCGACCTTGAACCCGAACGTGATGGGCTCGGCGTGAATCCCGTGGCTGCGGCCGACCATTGGCGTCGAGCGATACTGGATGGCGAGGCGGCGCACGACCTCCGCGAGGCGCTCGAGCTCGCCCTCGACGATCGCGGTTGCGTCGCGGAGGACGACGGCGCTGGCGGTGTCGAGCACGTCCGAGCTCGTCAGTCCATGGTGCAGCCAGCGCCCCTCGGGGCCGAGCCGTTCGGTGACCGAGCGCAGGAAGGCGAGCACGTCGTGCTGCGACTCGCGCTCGATCTCGTGGGCCCTCGCCGGGTCGACATCGGTCGCTGCCGAGCGGATCCGCTGCCAGTCGTCTTCGGGGACCACGCCCTCGGCGTGCAGCGCCTCGACGGCCAACAGCTCGATCCGCAGCCAGAGGTCGAGCTTCCGCCGCTCGCCGAAGAGCTCCCGCAGCTCGGGGAGCGCGTACCGGTCGATCACCGGGGGTCGATCCCGATCTCGGCCTTCGATGCCTGCTCGTCGCGAAAGGCGGCAACCCGCTCGGCGAGCTCGCCGTCTGCGAGGGCCAGGATGCGCGCCGCGAGGTGCGCCGCGTTCTTCGCGCCGGCCGAGCCGATCGCCACCGTCGCGACCGGAACGCCGGGTGGCATCTGGACGATCGCGTACAGGGCGTCGGCGCCACCCAGGGCGCCGGCGTCGAGCGGGATCCCGATGACCGGGTGCGCGGTCAGGCTGGCCAGGACGCCCGGCAGATGGGCCGCCAGGCCCGCGGCGCCGATGAAGACGGCCACCCCGCGTCCCTCGGCCTCGCGCACGTAGTCGCGGAGGCGCTCCGGCTGGCGGTGCGCGCTGATGACCGATGCCTCCCAGCCGATTCCGTACGCGTCGAGGACGTCGAAGCAGCCCTTGAGCGCGGGCAGGTCGGAGCGCGAACCGCAGATGACGGCCACCGGCCTGAGGTTCTCCATGAGTGACTACAGGATAGCCGCGGGGCAGGCAGGTCCGCCGAGGGCTAGGATGTGGCCGCGCCGGCGCCCGCCCGCCAGGTTTGGCCGGAGCCATGAGCTGAGGAGACGCGGATGGCACAGCCATCGCACCGGGCCCATCGTCATCGCCACCCGGTGAACCAGAAGCTGCTCGACGACGCACCGCTCGGCGCCCGGGTCGCAGACCGGGTGACCGGCTTCATGGGCAGCTGGCGCTTCATCGTCATCCAGACCGCGATCGTCATTGTCTGGGTCAGCGGCAACGTCTGGCTGCTCTTCCACTTCGACCCGTACCCGTTCATCCTGCTCAACCTCGCCTTCTCTACGCAGGCCGCCTACGCGGCGCCCCTCATCCTGCTGGCCGGGAACCGGTCCGCGCAGCGCGACCGGCTCACGCTGGAGCACGCGGCGGCCGAGGCCGACGTCGAGGAGGGCCAGAACGAGGACCTGCTGCGCGGCAACCGCGAGATCCTCGAGCATGTGCAGGCCCTCGAGGAGCGGATCCTGGACATGGAGAAGCGCATCATCGCCGGACTGCGGAACGACGAGGGGGCCGAGCCCGGCCGCTGAGGCACCGCCGCTGAGGCACCGTGTTCAGCCGGGGGACTCCCCGGCGCCGATGTCCCCCCGATGCTGCGATCCCGGCAGCGTGCAGTCATCGACGCCGGCGTGTGCCGTAGCCCGGGCCGCCGCGAGGTCCGGTCCGAGCCCGACGAATGTGACGACCCGGCCTCCGCTCGAGACATAGCCGCTGGCGGTCGCCCGGGTCGCGGCGTGGAAGCAGAGGAGCGGGCCACCGTCCGCGGCCGAAGCGGGCTCGGCACCGGTCAGCGGGCGATCGACGAGCGGGCGATCGGGGTAGCCCTCCGAGGCGACGACCACCGCGACCGCAGCCGCGGAGCGAAACCCGATCGAGCTCGACATCGCCGACACATCCCCGGTCGCAACACCGAGCAGTGCGGCGGACAGCTCGCCGTCGAGCAGCGGCAGCAGGACCTGGGCCTCGGGGTCGCCGAACCGCGCATTGAACTCCAGCACGGTCGGTCCGCGGTCGGTGACCATCAGCCCCGCGTACAGCACCCCGCGATAGGGGATCCCGTCGCGTGCGAGACGCCATGCGATCGGCTCGAAGACCGACGCCGCCACCTCCTCGAGCTGCCGGGGTCCGAACCAGGGAACGGGCGAGTAGGCGCCCATGCCGCCGGTGTTCGGGCCCGTATCGCCGTCACCGAGCCGCTTGTAGTCACACGCCGCGGCGAACGGAACCACCGTCTCGGCGCTCACGAGCGCGAAGGCCGAGACCTCGCGCCCGACGAGCCGCTCCTCGAGGACGATCCGGGCGCCCCGCGAGGCGGCGGCGAAGAGGGCGCGGATCGCGGCCTCGGCCTCCTCGAGCGACTCGGGCACGACGACTCCCTTGCCCGCCGCCAGCCAGTCCGCCTTCACCACCGGCGGCTCGCCGAGGGCGGCCGCGTGCCGCAGCGCCGCATCCGGATCGGTGAACGCCGCGCCGTCTGCGGTCGGCACCCCGGCGCGACGCATCTGCTCCTTGGCCCACGCCTTCGAGGACTCGAGGCGGGCCGCGGTCCGGGTCGGGCCGAAGACGGGGATCGCCGCCTGCTCGAGGGCATCGGCGACCCCCGCCGCGAGCGGGTCTTCGGGGCCGATGACGACGAGGTCGTAGCGCTCGCGCGCAGCATGCCTGACGACCGCGATCGGGTCATCGATGTTCAGGTCGGTGACCGTCTCGGCGACGGCCGGCGTCCCGCCGTTGCCCGGAGCGATCCGCACCAGGCCAACCCCGTCGTCGCGGGCCAGGCGCCAGGCGAGCGCGTGCTCGCGGGCGCCGCCGCCGAGGACGAGGACCCGCATCGGCCGCTACGGGGACGGAGCGGCGGAGGGTGCGGGGCTGGGGCTCGTCACGCCGGTCACCTGCGCAAGCCGATCGAGCACGGCCTGCAGGTCATTGATGCGGGCCTGGTACGCGCCCAGGTCGCCGGCCGCCAGCGCAGCCTGCGCCTCGCCATACAGCCGTTGGGCCTCGCTCACCAGGCCCTGCACGTCACTCGGCAGGCCTCCACCGCCGCTCGGCGGCGGTGGCTGGGCCGCTCCCAGCAGCTGGTTGATCGCGTCGGGGATGTTCTCGGCGAACGCGACGCGATCCTGGCTGACCATGATCACCCGCTGGAACTGCGGGAAGGGGGTGCCCTCCGCCTGGAGGAATATCGGCTCCACGTAGATGAGCGCGTCCTCGCCGATCGGCAGGACGAGCAGGTTGCCGCGGATCACCGACGAGCCGGACTGGTTCCAGAGCGTGAACTGGGCGCTGATCGTGGCGTCCTGGTCGATCCGGGCCTCGACCTGGGCAGGCCCGTTCGTCGTCGTGCTGCTCGGGAAGCGGAACGCGATCCGCTGGCCGTAGACGTTCGGGTCCATGCGCGCGGCGAGCCAGGCGATCATGTTCGGACGACCCTCGGGCACGAGGGGCTGGATCATGACGAACTCGGCCTTGTCCTCGCCCGGGAGACGCATGATCACGTAGTAGGGCTCCATGGGCTTGCCGGTGCCCGACACGACGTCCTGCGGGATCGCCCAGCGGTCGTCCTGGGTGTAGAACGTCGTCGCCCCGCCGTCGGTCGGCTGCAGGTGGTAGAGCCGATACGCGCTGGCCTGGGCGCTGAACAGGTCCTCCGGGAAGCGGAGGTGCGGAACCAGATCCGGCGGCATCGCCGACATCGGCTCGAAGAGGGTCGGGAAGATCTTCGCGTAGGCGGCGGTGATCGGCTCGGTCGGATCCACGACGTAGAAGTGCACGCTGCCGTCGTAGGCGTCGATGACGACCTTCACGCTGTTCCGCACGTAGTTCGCCCCGGGGAACGGGCTGTCGGCCGCGAGCGGCTGCGCGTCGGGGTAGCGATTGCTGGTGACGTAGGCGTCCCACACCCACAGCAGCCGGCCATCGGCGCTGACGATGTACGGGTCGTGGTCGTAGGTCAGGAACGGGGCCAGCTGCTGGACGCGCTCCCGTAGCGAGCGGTTGAAGAGGATCTGCGAATTGCTCGTCAGCTGATTGCTGATCAAGAGGTTGAAGTCGCCGAAGCGCAGCGCGAAGAGCAGGCGGCTGATCGGGTTGCCGATGCTCACCCCGGTCGACCCGGTCCAGGCGGTGGTCGCGCCGACGTCGGACGACTGCTCGAGCGGGTAGTCGAACTCGTCGGTGTTCGTCCCGGTGACGACGTAGGTGTCGGTCGACTCGCCGAAGTAGATCCGGGGCTCGCCGACCGGCAGCTTCGTCGCGGTGTTGATGCCGCTCACGAGGTAGTCGGGTTGTCCCTGCGGGGTCACCGCGTTGACCGGCACCGCGGTGATCCCGTACCCGTGGGTGTAAACGAGGTGCTCGTTCGTCCAGGTCTGCGCCGCATCGGCCAGCTTCGTGACGTCGAGCTCCCGCGCGCTGAGCATGATCTGCCGCTCGGCCCCGTCGATCTGGTAGCGGTCGATGTCCACGTCATTGAAGTCGTAGTAGAAGCGCAGGATCTGCTGCTGGCCGAAGGTCGTAAGGAGCGGCTTGTAGTCCCAGAGCCGGAGGTTGTCGACGGTGGCCTGGTCGGCGCTGAACACCTGGCTGGTCAGCGGCTGCTCCGCGGTGAAGTCGCGTTGCTGGATGGCATCCAGGTCGAAGGCGGCCCGCGTGGATGCGATGTGGTTGCGAATGTAGGGAAGCTCCACGTTCCGTTCGTTGGGGGTGACCTGGAAGGTCTGGACGAACGCGGGGTAGATCCCGCCCACCACGATCGAGATCGCGATCCAGCCGGCCGACGCCGAGGACGATCGCCCACAGCGTCCGGAACCAGATGTTCAGCAGGAGCAGCCCGGCGGCGCCAAGCGCCACGACGGTGAGGATCACGTAGGCCGGCACCTGCGCGTGCATGTCGGTGTAGGCGGCGGCCTGGATGTTTCCCGACAGGCCGCGGGTCGAGTAGCTCAGCTCGGCAATGTCGAACTGGTAGCCCGCGGCGATCGCGACGAGCAGCAGCGCGCCGAGGATCGAGAGGTGCGCGCGAACCGGTGCCGTGAGGCGGAATTGCCAGCGCATGGCACCCGCCGCATAGGCTCCCAGGCTGAGGACGATGATCCCGATCAGGCTGATGACCGCCCAGCCCTGGAGGAAGCGCCAGAAGGGGAGGTCGAAGATGTAGAAGCCGACGTCCCGGTTGAAGTTCGGGTCGCTGGTCCCGAACGAGCCGCCGTTGAGGAAGAGGAGGATCGTCTGCCAGCTGCCGCTCCAGGCGCCCGCCGAGACGAGGGCCAGGAGCAGGACCGCCACGAGGAGGATCCAGGTGATCGCGCGCGAGGCGTCCGGGATCTCGAACTGGCCGATGCGACGGATCGGCACCTGCGGCGCGATCCGTCGTGCGACCCAGATGCTGACGATCGCGGGGACGGCGAAGGCCACGAAGCCGACCGCGAAGAAGCCGAGCTGCGACCAGAGCCGGGTGAAGAGCACGCTCGTCTGACCGAGCGCGTCGTACCACATGATGTCGGTGATGAGGCTGACGAGCCGGCCGGCAAAGGTGAGCACGAGGAGGATCGCGATCGCGACGGCGCTGATGATCACCCAGCGCCGGACGGCCGGACCGCCGGCGCTGCCGCCGCGGCGCCCCGGAAAGCGGACGGGCCGGTCACGGCCGGGAGGCCCGTCGTCGCCGGATCCTCCGCTGCCGTTCGTGCGAGGCGCGCGCGGTCGCGCGCGCGGTCGTGGGCGTCCCTCGCGACGCGCGTCCTGCTCGGCCTGGCGCCGCTGCAGATCCTCGAGGAGCTTGTCGAACCAGCTGGACATGTGCAGCGTAGATGCTACCCGCCCGATCAGGCGGGTGGGTGACCCAACCGGGAACGGCCGCGCCGGTGTACGCTCCGCGCCGATGCGCAGCTTCGACGAACTCGAGGCACTCTGGGCCAGGGTGGCCCCGGCGCCGCGCGATCGGGGAACCGTTCGCCTCCTCTGCATTCGCCGTGAGCATGGCGTCCACGACTCCCCCGAAGCGATCGAGCTCTCCCCGGAGGTCGGCATCGTCGGTGACCTCTGGGCGCGCATCGCGGACGAGGACCTCGAGCGCGACTACCAGGTCACGTTGATGAACGCCACCGCGGCCGAGCTCGTCGCGGCCGGTCGCGTCCCGATCTCCGAGGCCGGCGACAACATCTACGTCGACTTCGACATCGGCGCCGAGAACCTGCCGGTGGGAAGCCGCATCGCGATCGGGGATGCGACGCTGGAGGTGACGGCCACCCCCCATACAGGCTGCAGCAAGTTCGCGGGCCGCTTCGGCCAGGACGCGCTTCGCTGGGTCAACTGGCGCCACTGGCGCGACCGCCGCCTGCGCGGCGTCAACTGCCGCGTGATCGAGGGCGGCACCGTCCGCGTCGGCGACCCGGTTACTCCCACTCGATCGTCGCCGGCGGCTTCGAGCTGATGTCATAGACGACCCGGTTCACGCCGGAGACTTCGTTCACGATCCGTGAGCTGATCTTCGCCAGCACGTCGTACGGCAGGCGCGCCCAGTCGGCGGTCATCCCGTCGTCGGACGTCACCGCTCGGACGGCGACGACGTTCGCATACGTCCTCCCGTCGCCCATGACGCCCACGCTGCGAACCGGGGTCAGGATGGCGAACGACTGCCACAGGGACCGATACAGGCCAGCCGTCTTGATCTCGTCGATCACGATCCAGTCCGCCTCCCGGAGCGTCTCGAGCCGCTCGGCGGTCACCTCGCCAATGATCCGGATCGCGAGCCCCGGACCCGGGAACGGCTGGCGCAGCACCATCGCCTCGGGCAGGCCGAGTTCATTGCCGACCCGCCGCACCTCGTCCTTGAAGAGGTAGCGGAGTGGTTCGATGAGGCGGAAGCGGAGGTCCGGCGGGAGCCCCCCGACGTTGTGGTGGGTCTTGATCTTCGCCGCCGCCTTCGTCTCGGGCGTCGTCGACTCGATGACGTCGGGGTAGAGCGTGCCCTGGACGAGGAAGTCGATCTCGCCGAGCCTGCCCGCCTCCTCTTCGAAGACCCGAATGAACTCGTCGCCGATGATGCGGCGCTTCTCCTCCGGATCCTCCACGCCGGCAAGCCTGCGGAGGAAGCGGTCGCGGGCGTCGACCATGATCAGCTGCATGCCGAGGTGCTCGGCAAACGTGCTGCGCAGCAGCGCCGACTCGCGCTTGCGCATGAGCCCGTGGTCGACGTAGATGCAGGTCAGCTGATCGCCAATGGCCCGATGCACGAGGGTCGCCGCCACCGCGGAGTCGACCCCGCCCGACAGCGCGCAGATGACGCGGCCGTTGCCGACCAGCTCGCGCACCCGGGCCACCGTCGTCTCCACGAATCCGGCGGGCGTCCAGGTCTGGCTGGCGCCCGCGATGTCGACCACGAAGTTGCGAAGGATGTCACGACCGCGGGGCGTGTGGACGACCTCGGGGTGGAACTGGATCCCGTACAGGTTGCGCTCCGGGGCGACGAGCCCCGCAAAGGCGGTCGAGTCTGTCTGGGCGGTGGCGACGAAGCCCTCGGGGGGCCGGACGATCTCGTCGCCGTGGCTCATCCAGACCGGCTGCTCGCGCTCGATCCCCGCGAACAGCCCGTCCTCGCTCGTGATCTGGATCGAGGCGGGACCGTACTCACGCCGCTCGCTCGGCATCACCTCGCCCCCGAGCTCGTGGGCCATGAGCTGCAGCCCGTAGCAGATGCCGAGGACAGGTATCCGCCCGGACCAGATGGCAGGGTCGGCCCGTGGCGCGTCCGGGTCGTAGACGGATGACGGCCCACCGGAGAGGATCAGCGCCTTCGGCGCCCGCCGCTCGATCTCGGCCCACGGCGTGTCGTGCGGGAGCAGCTCGGAGTAGACGTTGAGCTCGCGAACGCGGCGGGCGATGAGCTGCGCGAACTGGCTGCCGAAGTCGAGGACGATCACGGTGTCCGGCGCCTCGCCCGCGGCCTCGGCGCGATCGGGCGGCGGCGCATGCAGCGCCTGCTCGAGGTATGCCTCGACCTCTGCGTCGTCCGGTGCCAGGACCCGGTGGCCGGCGTTCGCGGGCTCGCCGTGAACCGTCCGTCCGCGCTGCCGCCGTCCGGGATCGGTCAATCCGGGTCCGTCACGGCGGTGTGCGCGCCGGTCGTCGCGGCGGCCAGCTCCTCCCGTCCGCGCCGGACGGCGACCTCCGCCACGCCCGCCGGGAACGGGGCTGTCCGCACCGCCTCGTCGGCAGAGAGGTCGCCGCGCGCGACGCGACGCGCGAGGTCGGCCATCGTCGCCAGCTCACCGGCCTGGCGCCGCACGAATGCGAGACCGCCGGTGGCACCGTGGCCCGGAATGACGACGCCGGAGACGAGCGGCAGCAACCCCTCCGCGACGGTCCGCGCCCAGGCCGACGGAAAGGCGTCGCCGTACGACGGAGCCGCGTCGTTCTCCAGCAGGTCCCCGGCGAAGAGGGCGTCCGCGTCGTGCACGATGACCACGATGTCGTTGTCGGTGTGGCCGCGGCCGAGGTAGCGGAGCTCCACCTGGCGATCGCCGAGGTCGAGCGTGGTCCGTTCGGTGAACGTTCGATCCGGCGGGACGAACTCGACCTCGTCGAGCTCGGCGGCCAGCCCCGGCTCCTCTTCGACGATCTCGCGGCGGATCGCCTCGGAGTCGGCCACGACGCGGTCGGCCGCGCGCGCGTGGCCCCAGATCGGCACGCCGTCGAAGCGCGCGTTGCCCCACGTATGGTCCCAGTGATGGTGGGTGTTGACGACCGCCGCCACGGGTTCCGCCGTCAGCCCGCGGAGCTCGTTCCGCAGCTCATCGGCCAGCCGATGCGAGGCACGCGTGTCGACGACGAGTACGCCGTCAGCGCCGATGACGGCCCCGACGTTCTGATCGAACGGCTCGCCGTTCCAGGTCGTGTAGCGGCGCACGAAGACGCGGTCCGCGACCTCGTGCCAGGCGTCGGTCACTGGCGCCCTTTTTCGAGCATGAACAGCTCGGTGAATTCCGCGCAGCGCCCGTCCGCCGCAAATCGCAGCAGGAAGACGTTGTGGTACGTGCGCTCGGGCGTGTCGCCCACCGCGACGTAGTGGCTGCGGCCGACGGCGACGGCCCGGTCGCCCTCGACGGCGTACGGCTCGTACTCCGCGTCCCAGTTCTCCGGGTCGTCCGGCTCGTCGAGCCAGGCGTCAACGATGGCCGCCCGTCCGCGGACGGTATCCGCGTCGCTGCCATACGGCCGGAAGCGGTACGTCGCATCCTCGCTGAAGAGTGCGCCGATCGGCTCCGGCTGGTTCGCGCGCCACGCCTGCACGTAGCGATCGAGCCACACCTGAACGCTGCTGTGATCCATCGCGCTACTCCCGTCCGGCGAGCTGCCAGGACTTGCCTTCCGTGGCGATAGCTGGTGCGATCACCATCTCGACCTCGTGCATCTCGCGGATCGTCCGCGCGCCGAGTGCGGCCATGCTCTGGCGCAGGGCACCCACCAGGTTCTGGGTCCCGTGGGTCGTCTCCGCCGGGCCGAAGAGGAGCTGCTCGAGCCCGACTCGTTCGCCGATCCGGATGCGCGTCCCGCGCGGCAGCGTTGGCGACGGCGCCGCCATGCCCCAGTTGAAGCCGCGGCCGGGCGCCTCGGTTGCTGCGGCGAACGGCGATCCGAGCATCACCGCGTCCGCCCCGGACGCGATCGCCTTCGCGACGTCGCCGCCGGTCCTCATCCCGCCGTCGGTGACGATCGGCACGTACCTGCCCGTCTCCCGCTCGTACCGGTCGCGTGCCTCGGCGACCTCGAGGGTGGCGCTCACTTGCGGAACCCCGATGCCAAGCACCTCGCGCGTCGTGCACGCGGCTCCGGGCCCGACTCCGACGAGCACCGCCGCCGCGCCCTGGTGCATGAGCTGGTACGCGGCCGCACCGCTCACCGTGTTGCCGACGAGGACCGGCATGTGCAGCCCGCCGGTGAGGTCCGCGAGCGAGAGCACCCGCCCGCTTGTCGAGAGATGGCGGGCGCTGCTCACCTGGGACTGGACGAGGAGCAGGTCCGCGCCCGCCGATGCCGCGACCTCGGCGTGGTGCCACGCGGACGCCGGGGTGGTGGCCACCGCGGCGATCCCACCCTGCGCCTTCACGCGGGCGATCAGCGCGGCGATCAGCTCATCGCGCACCGGCGCCGCGTAGGCATCGGCCAGGACGCGGGCGGCCGCACGTGCGTCGGGTGCGGCGGCGACCCTTTCGATGACGGCGGCGGCGTCCTCGTAACGGGTGTACAGCCCCTCGAGATTGATGAAAGCCAGCCCACCATGGAGGCTCATGCGGACCGCGAAGTCCGCGTTCGCGACGGCGTCCATCGCCGCGGCGATGAACGGGATCTCCAGCCGCCGGCCACCGATCTCGGTGGCGAGGTCGACCTCGGCGGGGTCGACGGTCACCGCACCGGGCACGAGCGCAACCTCCTCGAACCCGTAGGCGCGCCGGAGGCGCGTCGCTGCCCTCTCGGCGCGTTCCGTGGGCTGATCGATCAAGGTCGACTCCTTCCGGGTACGAAAACGCCCGCGGTCGGCTTTCGCCGTCGCGGGCTGGATGGATCGCGAGATGTCACTGCTCGGATCGGGTGCACTGATCCTCAGGTGCTGCGTGCCTGTCGGCCGAGTATAGCGTCCCGCTACCCGGGCCAGAGCGCCTCGTTGGCGAGCTCCGTCTCATCGGCATCGATCGCGTCGGCATCGCCCGCCTCGAGGCCCGCGCGCACCGCGTCGCGGACCACTTCGGCGCGAGACCTGGTCGCCGCCTCGAGCGGTGGCTCGACCGGTGCATCGGCGACCGGCGCATCGCTCACGTGGCGTGCCGGGGGCCGGACCGCGCGTCGCAGCGCCCCCTCCCGCTCCTCGACGATACGGTCCGCCATGCGCCGGACCTCGGTCATCAGCCACAGCCAGGCGGTCGACTCGGGCCGGTAGTCGGCCTCCGCGAAGGTGTGGATGCGCCCGTCGCGCTGGAGTTGCGAGATCTGCTCGAACTGCGCCCGTGAGCCGCGCTGGTAGACGCCCAGCGTTCGACCGCCCTCGCTGCGCACCACGCTCCAGGCCGGCACGTCCGAGGGGCCGTCGGCCACGTAGATCATGTTCGCGAACGGGACGCGCCGCAGCTCGCGCGGGATCGCCGAGTTCACGTGGATCTCCGGCGCCCTGTTCGTGCCCTTGTTGATCTCGAACAGCGCGCGGGTCTTGCTCGTATTGTCGATGACGTAGGCCAGGGAGTGGATCTCCCGGTCGGTGAACAGCTGCTCCTGGCGCGGACCCGCGTACCCGGGTGGGTGTCGCGCCTCGATGAACTCGCAGGCCCACACGTCCTCGACGTACGGTCGGATGGCGCTGCCCTCGATCATCGGGCGCAGCCCGGTCGAGACGATGTAGTGCTCCAGGCTGATGTCGAGCTTCGAGTAGACGGGATCGGCCTCGATAGCCTCGCGCGAGCTGGCCAGGAACTCGGGCATGCCCGGGTGGTAGGTGAGCTCGGCGCCGAGCCGATGGAGGAGCGCGTTGTTCAGCCCCTTGAAGCGCCCGGCATGCACGTATTCGAGGATGTGGTTCAGGTACAGGGTGTCGTCGTTCACGCGCTCCGCCCCGTTCGACAGGTAGAAGTCGTGCAGCCCGTCCACCTCGGACCAGAAGTCGCGCTCGTTCACCCCGTAATGGGCGAACAGCGGCGACTCCATGTTGCCGGGAATGAGCGTCTTGTCGAAATCCCAGACGATGGCGATCACGGTCTGGCTGAACGGTCCGGCCATTGGACTGACGAGTCTAGACCGGTGCGTCAACGCACCCCAACGGTCCAATGGTCCTAAAAGCAGCCCCTCATTCGAGCTCGAGGCCCGCGGCCCGAACGTCGGCGGCCAGCGCGTCGAGCGTCTCATCGGTGTCCGCGGATGCCTGAATGAGCCCGATGACCCGCGCCAGGCCGAGCTCGGCCAGCTCGCCCAGATACGCGACCCGGGCCGGCCCCGGCTCCGACCAGGCCGGATCGCCCCACCAGGCGTGGAGGCTCACCCGGAGGGTGGCGGGATCCCGCCCGATCTCCTCGCATCGCGAACGGATCACCGGCAGAGCCTCGCGCAGCTCGTCGGCGGTGAGCCCGTCCACGTTCAGCTCGTCCGCGAAGCGCGCCGCCAGCCGCCAGGTGACCTGCGGGCCGTTGCCCCCGACCATGACCGGGATGCGCGGCGTCTGCAGACCCTTCGGCAGGTTGATGGCGTTCGTCACCGCGGCCAGCTCGCCGGCGTACGTGGCGTGGTCATGGGGCCCGCCGCGCAGCATGCGGGTGATGACCTCGAGGGCGTCGCCCAGCATCGCCAGCCGCTCGCGCGTGTCCGGGAAGCCGTAGCCGTACGCATTCCACTCGTCGCGCTTCCAGCCGGCGCCGATGCCGAGCTCGTAGCGGCCCCCGGAGATGACGTCGAGGGTGCCCGCCATCTTCGCGGTGAGCGCCGGGTTGCGGAAGCCGTTGCAGATGACGATCTGTCCCAGCCGCACGCGCTCGGTGAGCGCGGCGAGCGCGCTGAGGACCGTGAACGACTCGAAGGTGATCTCGTCGGTCGGGCGTGGCACCGTCGTGAAGTGGTCGAACAGCCAGATCGAGTCGAACCCGAGTCGCTCCGCCTGCCGCGCAACGCCCACGGTTCGCTGCCAGGCGATCGTCGGATCCCACCCGTCGTACTCGCCGGTCCATCCCTGGGGAACGATGACGCCGACCTTCATGCAGCACCGCGGAGGATCATCTGCTCGCGCTCGGGACCCACGCTGACATGCGTGACCGGCACCCCGGCAAGCGCTTCCAGCCGTTCGACGTAGCTGCGCGCCGCGGTCGGCAGCTCGTCCCAGGCTCGACAGCCGGTGGTGTCGCCGCCCCAGCCCGGCAGCTCCTCGTAGATGGGTGCCATGCGCGCATAGGCCGATGTCGAGGCGGGGATCGTTTCCAGCGCGTCGCCGCCGCCGGGGTCCCGGTACCCGATGCAGATCCGGAGCCGCTCGAACCGATCGAGGACATCGAGCTTGGTCAGTGCAATCGCGGAGTAGCCGGCCAGGCGGGCGCTGAATCGGACCGCGACGGCGTCGTACCAGCCGCAGCGCCGGGCACGGCCGGTCGAGGTGCCGTACTCGACGCCTCGCTCGCGGAGCCGGTCGCCATCGGCGTCGTGCAGCTCGGTCGGCAGCGGGCCGGCGCCGACCGCAGTCGTGTAGGCCTTCGCGACGCCGAGCACTCGATCGATCCTCACGCCCGGGATGCCGGCGCCAATGCTCGCCCCACCCGGGATCGGGGAAGAGCTGGTGACGTACGGGTAGGTCCCCCAGTCGATGTCCCGCATCGTGCCCAGCTGGCCCTCGAGAAGGATCCGGGCGTTCGCGGCCAGCGCCTCATCGACAAGCTCCTGCCCGTCGATGACGTGGGATCGCAGGCGCTCGGCGGCAGCAAGGTAGTCATCGGCGATTCTTCCCTCGTCGGTCGCTTCGGCGATCGCTTCGCGGAGCTCGTCGTCCGCGCCGCCCGCACCGTAATAGCCGGCCACCAAGCGGCGGACGCGCTTCAGCGCCGCCTGCAGCAGCGACCGAAAGCCATCGGCGTCGATAAGGTCGACGACCCGGATCCCGCGCCGGGCGACCTTGTCGACGTACGCGGGCCCGATCCCTCGACTGGTGGTCCCCAGCCGTGACGCGCCTCGCTCGCGCTCCTCGAGCAGGTCGATGAGCACGTGGTAGGGCATGACGAGATGCGCCCGATCGCTGATGAACAGGTTCGCGCAGTCGAATCCCGCGCTGCCCAGGGCGTCGAGCTCCGCGACAAGTGCGGGTGGGTTGACGACCACGCCGTTGCCGAGCAGGTTGCGGGTCGACGGATAGAAGATCCCCGACGGGATCAGGTGCAGCTTGAAGTGGCCGTGCGGGTTGACGACGGTGTGTCCGGCGTTGTTGCCGCCGCCGTAGCGAACCACGAGGTTCGCGTCCGCGGCGAGGTAGTCCACGACACGACCCTTGCCCTCGTCGCCCCACTGGGCACCAACCACGGCGGTGACGGACATAGGCGTGCGGCGGGACCTCGCGCTGCGGTGGTGTTGGGTGGGGCCGTTGGGCCGCTCCATGGTAGCGCGACGCACACACGGTGAGCGCCGCCCGAAGGCGGCGCTCGGCGCGCGGGTCGGATGCGCCGATCAGGCCTGCGTGGCCCGCACCTTGTCGAAGCAGCTGCTGCAGTAGACGGGGCGATCGTTGCGTGGCAGGAATGGCACCAGGGCCTGCCCGCCGCACTCGGCGCACACCGCGGCATGCATTTCGCGCTGGCCCCCACCCCCGCCATTTCCGATGCCCAGGGCGCGATTCTGCTTGGCGATCGCGCGGCAGCTCTGGCAGCGCTGGGGCTCATTCATCAGCCCCTTCTCCGCGTAGAACTGCTGCTCTCCGGCTGAAAAGACGAAGTCCATCCCGCAGTCTCGACAGCGGATGGTCTTGTCGGCGTACACCCTTCCCTTGCCTCCTGTGTCGCGCGCCCGGGCCGGTTCTGGACGGTGCTGCGCCTGGGGCTCCGGGCTGATCGCGCGACTCGGGCTGCGGTCGGTCGGACGCCGGCGCAGTGGACCGGGCGTTCAGCGCCCGACTATACACGCGCTCCCGCACGCCTGTACAGGGGCTGCCCGGAGCTCCGAGGGTGCTTGGAGCGGGGCGACTAGTAGGCGGCGACCTCCGTGTCGCGGGTCGCCATCGTGTAGAACCGCGTGTTCGACTTGCGGAACTGGAGCGGCACCTCCCCGATCGGGCCGTTGCGATGCTTCGCGACCTTGGCCTTTACGAGCTCGACCTCGCTCTCCGCGTTCTGCTCGCCCTCCCGATACAGAAAGATCACGACGTCCGCGTCCTGCTCGAGGCTGCCACTCTCCCGCAGGTCGGAGAGGCGCGGCTCCTGCGTCCCGCGCTGCTCCACGTTTCGCGACAGCTGCGAGAGCGCGATGACCGGGACCCGCAGCTCGCGGGCCAGTGCCTTGAGCCCGCGGCTGATCTCGCTCACCTCCTGCACCCGGTTCGGCTCCCTGGCGACCGTGGAACCCTGCATGAGCTGGAGGTAGTCGACGATGATCAGGTCGAGGCCGTGCTGCTCGGCCTCGAGGCGGCGGGCCTTGGTGCGGAGCTCCAGGACGCTGAGGATCGGTGAGTCGTCGATCCACATCGGCGCGCCGTGCATGGCGTTCATCACCTGCGCGATCTTCGACCAGTCGGTCTCGTCCACGAACCCGGTCTGCAGCGGCCGCGGGTTGATCCCGGACTCCGCGGAGAGCAGCCGCAGCGCCAGCTGTTCCTTGCTCATCTCGAGGCTGAAGACGCCGACGCGCTTCACCTCGTGCACGGACGCATGCTGCGCGATGTTCAGCGCGAGGCTCGTCTTTCCCACGCTCGGGCGCGCGGCGAGGATGATGAGGTCCGACGGCTGGAATCCGCCGAGCAGCGTGTCGAGCTGCGAGAGGCCGGACGGGATCCCGAGAATCTGACCCCGATGCTCGTGCAGGTACTCGAGTCGGTCGTACGCCTCGCCGAGCAACGTCGCCAACGACTCGAAGCCCCCCGCGGTCCGGCGCTGGCTGATCTCGAAGAGGATCCCCTCCGCACGATCGATGGCCAGCGCCGCGTCGTTCGCCTCTTCGTACCCCACCGCGGCAATGCGGCCGGCGGCACCGATCAGGTTGCGGAGGACCGCCTTGCGCTCGACGATCCGGCCGTAGTGCTCGACGTGGACCGCGGTCGGGACCGAGTCCATCAGGCCGGCGAGGTAGGCCGGCCCTCCGACCCCGTCCAGTCGCTCGCGGCGCGCGAGCTCGTCGCCGAGCGTCACAAGATCGATCGGTTCTCGCTGCCCATGGAGCGCGAGCATCGCCTCGTAGATGTCGGCGTGCTGCTGTCGATAAAAGTCGGCGGGCCGCAGGAAGTCCGCGACGCGCAGGATCGCATCCGCGTCGATGAGGATGGAGCCGAGGACGCTCTGCTCCGCCTCGATGGCCTGTGGCGCCAGCTTGTCGATGCTCATGGAGGCATCTGACGGTACGGGCCGAACGCCCGCTCCCGCAATGGGGTTAGGCACAACATGCGCGGACTCCCGGCGCGGAATGGGGATAAGGCCGAGGCGGCTGTGGATAGGCCTGTGGACGCGTCCTCACGAGCCGATGAAACTCCCGACCCGCGACAGGTTGGGTGTCGCGACGGCCGGTTAGCGGCGGACGCGACCGCCGCACTCCCGGGTCAGGAGGCGGCAGGCACCACGGTCACCGTTACCTGCGCGTCCACGCCCGGCATGAGGTGCACGTCGACACGGTGGTCGCCGACGGTCTTGATCGGCTCCTTCAGATGGATCGAGTGGCGGTCGATCTCGACCCCCTCCCGGGCCAGGAGCTCCGCAATCTCGCGGTTCGTCACCGACCCGAAGAGGCGGTTGCGTTCGCCGGCCTTGACGGCGACCTGCAGCGCCAGGCCGGCGAGCTTCTCCGCCGTCGCCTCGGCCGCGGCTCGTTCGGCGCGGTCCCGCTCTTCCCGCTCGCTGCGGTGGCGCTCCCAGTTCTTCACCGCGCCGGAGTCGGCTCTCACGGCCGCGCCGCTCGGGAAAAGGTAGTTGCGCGCGTACCCGTCCTTGACGTCCTTGAGGTCGCCCTCGCGGCCAAGGCCCTTCACGTCGTGCTTGAGGATCACTTTCATGGGCGTGCTCGCCAAACGTCCTTTCTCACTCGGTCGACAGGGCGTCGGTCGCCCCGATTCGGTTCAATGCCCATCACCCGCCGCGCGCCGCAGCCGCTGGACACGCCACGCGCCCAGCATGCGCTTCACGCTGCTCGGATCGCGGAGGCGCCCGTACTTCTCGAGGAGATCGGGCAGCCGATCGCGAAGCTCGTCGTACCGGTCGCCGAGCAGGAGGCGGAGCTTCGCCAGGTCGCGATCCAGGTCCGCGGTGCCGTTCCGTGCCCGCGCGACGTGCTCCGCTCGCACTTCGGCCGGGGCGTTTGCGATGAACAGGTCCAGGACGAGCAGCAGCACCGTGAGGTCGTCAGCCTGGCCGAGGATCGGTATCGCGTCGGGGATGACATCCAGCGGCACCACGACATAGGTGAGGCCCGCCACCAGCAGCCCCTTCAGCGCGACCGGTGTGCGGGGGTCTCGCAGCAGGCCCCAGATGATGCGGGCATAACTGGGCAGGGTCCACACGAGGCGGGCCAGGCGGAGATACCGCCAGCGGCCGGTGATGTTCACTCGGGGGTTCTCCGGACGATCGAAGTGGGCGACGATGATACCAAGCCGCCGCGGGCGCGTTTGACAATAGAACGCATGTTCTGCTAGGGTCCGCCCAGACGTCCACAGCAGGAGCGGCCGTGTGACACGGCATGACGCCGAGCGCAAGCAGAAGATCCTCGAATGCATCGCCCAGGCGGTTGCCGACCACGGGTACCCGCCATCGGTCCGCGAGATCGCGGATTCCGTGGGTCTGGCTTCGACCTCGGCCGTCCACCACCACCTCATCGCCCTGGAGCGCGGCGGCCTGCTGGAGCGCGGGACCCATTCGTCGCGCGCACTGCGCCTGACGCGGCGTGGCGAGCGCGAGCTGGCATCGGAAGCCGGCGAGGTGCGTGAGCGCCCGCACATCGGTGGCCGGGTGACCCCGTTCCGGATGCCCGTGGACCACGATGTGCTCACGCTCCCGGTGCTCGGGGAGATCGCCGCCGGGCAGCCCATCGAGGCGCTGGCGGACGGCGCCGAGACGCTCGAGGTCCCGCGATCCATGCCGGCACGGGACGACGCGTACGTCCTCCGCGTGCGCGGCAAGAGCATGATCGACGCGCTCATCGACGACGGTGACTACGTCGTCGTGCAGCCGCAGGCGACCGCCCGGGACGGCGACATCGTCGTCGCGCTCCTGGAGGACAACGGCGTGACCCTCAAGCGCTACTACCGCGAGAAGGATCGAATCCGCCTCCAGCCGGCGAACGCGGAGATGGAGCCGATCTACGCCACCGACGTCCAGGTCCAGGGCAAGGTCGTCGGCGTCATCCGCAAGCTGGCCTGACGCCGGCGCCCGACGCCGGCCCGCGGTCGTGGCGACCCAGCGCACCATCGTCCACGCCGACCTCGACGCGTACTACGCCAGCGTGGAGGTCCTCGACAATCCCGACCTCCGCGGGAAGCCGGTCATCGTCGGCGGTGATCCCGGCGGGCGCGGCGTCGTGAGCGCCGCCTCGTACGAGGCGCGGCGGTTCGGCGTCCACTCGGCGATGCCGCTGCGGACCGCCGCGCGACTCTGCCCCAACGGCGTCTTCCTGCCCGGCCGCTTCGACCGTTACCGCGAGCTGAGCCGCGCGGTGATGTCGATATTCGCCTCGTTCACCCCGCTCGTCGAGCCGATCAGCCTCGACGAGGCGTTCCTCGACGTGACCGCCAGTCGGGCGGCCTTCGGTGACGGTGAGGCAATCGCGCGCCGGATCAAGGAGCGGGTCCTGGCCGAGGTCGGCCTCGTGGTGAGCGTCGGGGTCGCGACGAACAAGCTGTGTGCGAAGGTCGCCTCCGACCTCCGCAAGCCCGATGCCCTGGTCGTCGTTCCCCCAGGCGGGGAGGAGGCGTTCCTCGCGCCGCTCCCGGTGAGCCGTCTGTGGGGGGTCGGACCCCGGGCCCAGCGGGCGCTCGCCGACTACCGGGTGAACACCATCGGGCAGCTGGCGGCCATCGGGGAGCGAACCCTCCGCCGCCGTTTCGGGTCGCATGGCGTCGAGCTCGCCCGGCGGGCACGAGGAATCGACCCGTCCCCGGTCGCTCCGCCGGCGGCGCCCAAGAGCGTCGGCCATGAGCTGACGTTCCACCATGACGTCACCGAGGCCGCGCGGCTCGAGCGCACGCTGCTCGACCTGGCGGAGTCGGTCGCCTCCCGATTGCGCCGGCACCAGCTCGCGGCCGGCGCGGTCCAGCTCAAGCTCCGCTACGAGGGCTTCGACACGCTCACCCGCCAGGTGGCCCTCGATCACCAGGCGCGCGAGTCCGGACCCCTGCACGCGGCCGGGGTGGAGCTCCTGCGCCGGGCGTGGAACCGCGACCGTGCCGTCCGCCTCATCGGCCTCACCGCCATCAACCTCACCCCCACCCAGCAGCTGACCCTGTTCGGTGAGCCCGAGCGCTCGGACCGGCTGACCCACTCGATCGACGTCGTCCGCGAGCGGTTCGGCGACGCCGCCATCACCCGCGGTGCGCTGATCGGCCACGGCGACCGCCGCCGCCCGAACTGGGGGCAGCGGCCCGATCCGCCGGACGAGCCCCCAGAGCCTTGACATTTCGAACGTATGTTCGTAACATCTCAATTCCAAACCGAACGCCTGTTCTGTGCCTGGACTGGCGAGCACAGGAGTGATGACGATGACGCTCGACCACGATCCCCCGGCGCCCGTGCGGGTCAGCTGGGACGCCCACAATCATCGGCCGCGCGACGTGCGCATCGGGTCGCGACAGCTGCGGGTGACCGCCCTTGACGCGGTCCGCGAGGAGGCCGCCGCCTACCGAGCCGATCGAGGCCCGCGGGTAACGTTCCACGTCGAGACCGATCAGGGGCCCGCCTCGTTGGTCTTCGACCTCCGCCATCGGCGCTGGTCCGTGGAGGTCACCGAACAGGCAGCCTGACCAAGCCCGTACAATCGCCGCGGCATCTCCGCCCGCTGCAGGAATACGGTCTTGGGAGACGCGGAAACCCTCACCCAGCTGACGTTCGAGGATCTGGCGAGCCGGCTCGCCAGCCGGGAGCCGGTGCCCGGCGGCGGGAGCGCGTCCGCGCTGACAGGCGCCCTGGCGGCCGCCCTCGTCGCCATGGTGGCGGAGCTCACGCCGGACGATCCGGCCGCCAGCCAGCTTGGGTCGCCGGCCCGCGACCTCGTCGCGCGTCTCGGCCACCTGGCACAGGCCGATGCCGATGCGTATGGCGCGGTGGTGACCGCCCGACGCCTGCCCCGCCAGACCGACGCCGAGCGCACGGCCCGGACCCTGGCGTTGCGCTCAGCGATGGCCGAGGCTGCCGGCACGCCGCTCCGTACCGCGGAGGCCGCCCTGGAGGTCCTGGACCTCGCGGAGCGCCTGGCACCGATCGGCAACGTGAACGCGGTGAGCGACGTGGGGGTCGCGGGCCAGCTCGCCGCGGCGGCCGCGCGCGGCGCCCTCCTCAACGTCCGGATCAACCTTCCCTACCTCGATGCCGGGGAGCCGCTGCGCGCATCGCTGCCCGGTAGTGCGCGTCGCATCGAGGCGGACGTGGCGGCGGCCGAGGATCGCGTGGCCGCCACGGTGGCCGCGCGGATGGAGGGTTAATGACCGGCCGCATCCTCGACGGACGAGCCGTCGCCTCCCGCCTCTGGAGGGACCTGTCGGACCGTGTCGCCGAGCTGCGCGCGGCTGGAGCCCCGGCGCCACGCCTGGCGATCGTCCGATTCCCCGAGGATGCGGGGCCCGCGGCCGTCTACGCCGCCAGCCTCAGCCGCGCGGCGCGCAGCGTGGGCGTCGAGCCGCACGAGGTGCGCCCGCCAGAGGGCGTTGCGCTCTCCGACCTGGCGGCGCGGGTGGGGGCGCTGAACCGCGATCCGCAGGTCGCAGGCGTCGTCGTTGCGCAGCCGGTTCCTGATCACCTGGATCCCGCCGCGGTCCTGGCGCTCATCGATCCGGGCAAGGACGTTGACGGCGCCACCCCCCTGAATGCCGGCCGCGTCGCCCGCGGCGAGGGCGCCTTCATCCCCGCCACTGCACTGGCCGTGATGGCCATCCTGCGCAGCTACGAGATCCCGCTCGCCGGTCGGCGCGCAGTGGTGGTCGGGCGCTCGGCGGTCGTCGGCCGGCCGGTGGCGGCGCTGCTCCTCGCTGCGGACGCCACGGTCGTCGTGTGCCATCGCTCGACGCGGAACCTCGCGCGCGAGACCCGACGCGCGGAGGTCCTGGTGGTTGCCGCCGGACAGCCGGGCCTCATTCGGGCCGAGATGGTGAACCGCTCCGCGGTCGTCATCGACTGCGGGATCAACACGACGCCAGGGGGCATCACCGGGGACGTCGACTTCGCGACGGTGCGGCCGGTGGTCACTGCCATCACGCCGGTCCCCGGCGGCGTCGGCCCGGTCACGACGATGATGCTCCTCGAGCAGACGATCAGCTCGGCAGAGCGGATGGCACGGGGTGGCGATCCGATCCTCGCCCGATTCGTGCCTGCGCACGGCGAGGCGCGGATCGGTCGGCGCGGATAGGACGCCCGCTGCTCGGCGCGCTCCCGATGCGGTACTCTGGCGAGCCTGTGCGACCCTTCGACGTGATCATCGCGGCCCACGGCCCGCTGGCGACCGGCATGGCATCCGCCGCGTCGGTGATCGCCGGTGATCTGCCCGGGGTGACGGCGGTGACCCTGGAGCCCACCGAGACGCCCGAGTCCTTCCGTGAACGCCTGGACCGCGCCATCGCTCCGGGACGCCCGACCCTCGTCCTCGCCGACCTCGCCGGCGGGACTCCGCACAACGTCGCCTCCGCTCTGCAAGCATCGAACTCGCTCGTCCGCTGTGTTGCCGGCGTGAACCTGGGCCTGGTGCTCGAGGCGGTCACGGCCAGGGATTCGCTCGGCGACGCCCTGATCGCCACGCTGGTCGATGCCGCTCGCGGCGGCATCGTGGCCGCCGGCGCGCGCGCTCCCGGTCCGGTCTGAATCGGCAAGATGGGCCTCGAGATGGTGCGGGTCGACGACCGGCTGATCCATGGCCAGGTCGTGGCCCTGTGGCTGACCACCCTCGACGCCCGACGCGTCATCGTCGTCGACGACGCGACTGCGGACGACCCATTCCTCCGCGAGGTCGTCGAGCTGGCCGCTCCATCGGGAACGCCGGTCGAAGTCGTCGGCCTGGCGGCGGGCACGCAGCGGCTCGCGGAGGCAAGCGACTCCGATGAGCGAGTCCTCGTCCTGGTGCGCACGCCGCAGACCGCTCTCGCGCTGCGACGCGCGGGGATCGACTTCCCGGTGCTCAACCTCGGAGGCCTGGGCGCGGCGGCCAACCGGCGGCCACTGCACCGCAGCATCTCCGCCTCCGCGGAGGAGCTCGATGCGCTCCGCCAGCTCGAGCAGCTCGGGACGCGGGTCGAGATCCAGGCGGTCCCCGGCGATCACCCGCTGACCCTGGCGAGCGTCGCGCCCGCCGCATCCCCGGCCCAGCGGACATGACCGCACGAAGGGCGGTCATCGTCGCGGGGGTGGCCAGCGCCGCACTCTTCGCGCTCCTCCTCGTGGCCGCGCCGGCCCATGCCGCAGACGGTGGCGCGGGCACCGGGATCAGCCTCGTCCAGGCGCTCCTCATCGGCTTCGGCTACTACCTCTCGAACAGCCCGTGGCTGACCGGCAACGGGACCTTCTTGGGCCTCTACCGACCCCTGGTGGCCGGATTCCTGGTCGGCATCATCCTCGGCGACCCGCTCGCCGGCGCCCAGATCGGGGCCGCCATCAACGTCCTCTACATCGCCTTCATCTCCGCCGGCGGCGCGCCCCCCGCCGACCCGTCGGTCGCCGGCTGGGTCGGAACCGCCATCGCGCTGGGCAGCGGCCTCGACGCGCAGCAGGCGATCGCGCTGGGTGCGGCACTCGGGGCGCTCGGGACGTTGATCTTCTTCTCCCGGATGAGCGTCGACGCCGCCTTCGCCCACTGGGCCGATGCGCGCGCCGAGGCGGCGGACATCGGCGGGGTCGCCCGCGCGAACTGGCTCCCACCCCAGATCTTCCTGTTCGCTATCACCGTCATCCCGGCCGTGAGCGCCGTCTACTTCGGCGCCCAGGGCGTCTCCGACGCGATCACCTGGCTGAACGACAACGCCCCATGGGTGCTCCGCGGCCTCCAGGTCTCCGGCGGCCTGCTGCCGGCCATCGGCATCGCGATGACGATGCGCTTCATCTTCCGCGGCTCGGTGATCCCCTACTTCTTCCTGGGCTACCTGCTCGCCATGATCGGCGGCGCGAACGTGAACATCGTCGTGGTGGGGGTCGTCGGCGCCGCGCTGGCGGTGCTCCACGTGACCCTGCTCGGTGACCGGCGCCCAGCCGCCACCGGGGCGGACCGATGAGCGAGCAGCCCGAGCGTCGCGTCGAGCTGACCCGCGGCGACGTCCGCCGGGCGTTCTGGCTGTGGACCTTCTTCGCCCACGCCAACTACAACTACGAGCGGCTGCAGGGCACCGCCTTCGCCCACGCCATGACTCCGATCATCCGCAAGCTGTATCGGACCCCCGAGGAGATCCGCGCGGCGCTGAAGCGGCACCTCGTCTTCTTCAACACCGACCCGAACCTGGGCGGGATGATCCACGGCGCGGTCATCGCCATGGAGGAGCAGCGGGCGAACGGCGCCGAGATCGACGACGACGCGATCAATGCGGTGAAGACCGGGCTCATGGGGCCGCTGGCCGGCATCGGCGATGTCATCAGCCAGGGTACCGTCACGCCGATCCTGCTGGCGATCGGCATCGGGCTCACCCAGGCGGGCTCGATCCTGGGACCGATCCTCTACTTCGTCCTCGAGGTCGGGATCCTCACCGGCCTCGCCTACTTCGCCTGGATGCAGGGCTACGATCGCGGGCGCGAGGGAGTGACCGGGGTGCTGCGCTCGGGCGTCCTGGATCGCGTGATCCTCGGCGCCGGGGTGCTCGGCAACATGGTGATGGGCGCCCTGACCTACCAGTACGTCCACGTCTACCTGACCTGGACGATCGACATTGACCAGACGCGCCTCGACGTGGCTCGCGACGTGCTCAACAAGATCATGCCGGGCATCCTGCCGCTCGCCTTCATCCTGCTCACCTGGTGGCTGCTGGCCCGGCGTCGGGTCTCGCCGATCCTCCTGCTCGTCCTGTTCGTGGTGGTTGCGATGATCGCCGCGGTCCCGATCTTCGGGTCAGCCAACGCGTGCCCGTCGCTGCTCGAGCCGTTCTACCAGTGCGCGCAGCCGACGCCATCGCCCGCCGCCCTGCTCGGAGGCTGAGCGCCTAGCCGCTCACGCGCTCGCCCCGGGGCCCGCGCAGCCAGCGGTAGATGAGGTAGACGGTCCCGATCGCCACGACCCCGTAGATCGGGTACTCGTAGGGCCGGACCGCGTCATACAGGCTCCGGTAGTTCTCGCCGAGCAGGTAGCCGCCGAGAAGGAGCGCCGCGTTCCAGGGCAGGGAGCCAAGCGCGGAGAACAGGATGAAGCGCCAGACCGACATCCGCGCCACCCCGGCGGGGTAGTTGATGAGGGCACGGACCAACGGGACGAGCCGCCCGAAGAAGACTGCCCAGTCCCCGTAGCGCGCGAACCACGCATCGGCCCGGTCGAGGTCGTCGGGCCGGATGTGCACGTAGCGCCCGTAGCGATCCAGCAGCGGTCGGCCGCCCCAGGCACCGATCAGGTAGCCGATCAGCGAGCCGAGCACCGCACCGGTGGTGGCGATGAGGAGCACCGCCAGCCAGTTCCACGGCGCGTCGGTGAGCGGCTCGAGGACCGATGGGTCGGCCGCCGACTGGCTCACCTTCCAGCCCGCCATGGGGACGATCACCTCGGAAGGGATGATCGGGACGAAGGTCTCGAGGCCAATGGCGACCGCCACCCCGAGGTAGCCGACCTTGTCGTAGAGCGAGAGGAAGAAGGGGATGAGGACGCTGTCGATGAACTCCAGCATTCGAGGCGGCCCGGGCTACGGGTCGTGCTGGCTGCGCATGGGCACCGCCGGGTGGCCGGCCGCGTCGGCGGCCGCCGCTTCCGCTGCGGCCCGCGCACGGGCGCGCTCGTCAACGCCGAGGACGTGGACCGCCACGATGACCGACAGGAGCGCGGCCCCGGCCATCCAGCCGCCGAGGATGTCCATCGGGTAGTGGGCGCCAAGGTAGATGCGGGTGAGGCTGATTGAGCCGATGAGCACCACCGCTACACCGTAGGCGATGAATCCCTGGCGCCGGTCGGGCGCCAGGCGCGCGACGCAGAACGCCGCGAGCCCGTAGAAGACGGTGGCCCGCAGCGCGTGCCCTGCCGGGAAGTCGGCGATGTTGTCGAGCCCAATGCCGTTGACGTCGAAGAGGGAGTTCCCCAGCTGCGCAGGGCTGATGGGCGGGATGGCGGTGAAGTACTTCAGCGCCCACTCGATCGGGAACGCCAGGGTCCCCGCCGCGAGCAGCAGCGCCAGGTCCGTCCGGCGCTTCGCGAGCGCCAGCAGTCCGAGCGCCGCAAAGCCGAGGGCCACGAACCAGCCCGAGCCGAGTCCCGAGATGCCGATCAGCAACGCATCGAGCGGTGGCAGGTTCGTCTGAACCCAGGAGTGGACGGGCGGCACGACCGTCGACATCAGCCACTCCTCGGGCACCGTGTACTCGGTCGTCCGCTTGAAGGTGACGAGCCAGAAGAGGGTCGGGAGGGCGATCAGCGTGAGCAGGAACGCTGCGGCGGGACTCGGCACCGCGCCGCCCAGTCGATCCCTGCCATCCGCGGCGACGAGCAGGCGGCTGGTGGGGTCCGGCAGGCGTCGCACGTCCGTAGTATAGGGTCGCCTCACCGGCCGGAAGGATTGGCCGGGAGCGTCGAAAGGAGCCGCGCGACGTCCGCCTCCGAGCCTCATCCGCTCCAGCTCACCGGTCGCAACCTCACCGTCGCGGACGTCGTGGCGGTGGCGCGCGAGGCTCGCCCGGTGGCGCTCGCCGACGACGCCGCGGAGCGCATGCGCGCGTCGCGGGCGGTCGTGGAGCGGGTGGTCGCCGCGGGCGAGACGGTGTACGGAGTCACGACCGGCTTCGGTGATCTTTCCGACGTTCGGATCGACCCGGCGCGCGGCGCGGAGCTGCAGCGCAACCTCGTGCGGTCGCACGCCGCGGGCGTCGGGCCGCCGCTCCCCACCGAGGTCGTGCGAGCCATGCTGCTGCTGCGCGCCAACGCGCTGGCCGTGGGCCTCTCGGGCATTCGCCCCGAGATCGTGGAGCTCCTCGTCGGGATGCTGAACGCCGAGGTCCATCCGGTCGTCCCCTCCCGGGGGAGCGTGGGCGCCAGCGGGGACCTCGCGCCGCTCGCCCACCTGGCGCTCGTCGTCATCGGCGAGGGGGAGGCGATGCTCGACGACGCCGGCCCCGGGGACGGCGGGGAGGTCCTCCATCGCGCGGGCCTGGCGCCGATCGAACTCGAGGCCAAGGAGGGGTTGGCGCTCCTCAACGGGACGCAGCTGATGGGGGCCCTGGCGACCCTGGCACTCCACGACGCGCGGCGCCTGGCCTCCTCGGCCGACGCGATCGGGTCCATGAGCCTGGAGGCCATGCTCGGCACGGCCGCCGCGTTCGACGAGAACCTCATCGCGGCGCGGCCGCACCCCGGCCAGGTCAAGGTGGCGGCTCACCTCCGCGCGCTGCTGGACGGGTCGGAGATCGGAGCCTCACACGCCGAGAGCCCACACCGGGTGCAGGACGCCTACTCGCTGCGCTGCATGCCGCAGGTGCACGGCGCGGTCCGCGACGCGCTCGACCAGCTCGACCGCGCCCTGGCTGTCGAGATGAACGCAGCCACCGACAACCCGCTCGTCTTTCCGGACGGACGCATCGTGTCGGGCGGCAATTTCCACGGCGAGCCGCTGGCGCTGGCGATCGACTACGCGAAGGCGGCGGTCGCGGAGCTGGCCTCGATCTCCGAGCGGCGCACCGCCCGCCTGGTCGACGCCCACCTCTCCGGCCTGCCCGCATTCCTTTCCGAGTCGCCCGGCGTCGAGAACGGCCTGATGATCACGCAGTACACGGCCGCGGCGCTCGTGAACGAGCTCCAGACGCTGACCCATCCGTCGAGCGTCGACAGCATCCCGACCAGCGCGAACCAGGAGGACCACGTGAGCATGGGGGCCACCGGGGCCCTCCATCTCCGCGAGGTCGTCGATCGCACCGAGGCGGTGCTTGCCATCGAGGCGCTGTGCGCTGCCCAGGGGCTCGACTTCCGGAGCCCGATGCGGCCCGGTGCCGGCGTGGCCCAGGCGCATGAGCGGGTACGTGCCCGCGTGCCGCACCTCGGCGCAGACCGCCCGCCGGCGCCCGACATCGAGACGGTCCGCGAGCTGCTGCGCTCCGGTGTGCTCGCCATCTGATGGCCGGGCCGGACGCGCTGACCTTCGAGCTCGTCGACCCGGAGTCGTTCGACGCCATCCCGGCCCCCGCCCAGGCAGGAGCGCGCTGTCAGACCTGCGACTACTGGGAGCGGCTCGACGGGCGCCGCGAGGCTTCGGAATCGGGCGCAGCGCGCGAGCTGAAGCGGTCGCGGCTGCTGGCGGGTACACGCCTGGCCGGCGCCTATGGCCTGCTCGCCTTCCGGACCGATGCCGCCGGAGATCGCGTGGCGGTGGGATGGGCGCAGTTCGGCCCGATCTCCGTTTACCCTCGGGCCCAGGTCATCCGCGACCGATACCCCGAGCTCCCAGACTCGCCGGCGCCCTGGGTCATCACCTGCCTCCAGGTTCCCGTCGAGGTCGAAGATCGGGAGGCGACCGCATCGGCCCTGCTGGCGGCGACCTGCGCCGAGCTCGACCGGCGGGGAATCACCGCCGTCGAGGCCTACCCCGAGGGCCTGCCCGATCCGTGGGACCCATCCGCGGGACCGGAGGCGATCTACCGCTCCGGCGGCTTCCAGCGCGTGGCCGGGGACGACCGGTACCCGGTGGTGCGCCGCGAGCTGAGCGAATCCGTGGAGGTCGGCTGGGGCGACCTCCTGTCCCGCACCGCGCCACCGGATGAGGGGGAGGAGTGGCCCCTCCCGCTGCCCACGGGGCCCAGCGAGGACGATCTGTTCCGGATCCCCGAGAAGCCGAAGCGCCCGAACCCGTTCGGCGACGACTGATGCCCCCTGGGGACGTCGTGCGCTGTTGGGCTTGGTGAGCGCCAACCGTGGACAATTCTCACGGGCGAGGCCTACCTCGGGATTGCCCCGCTTCGGCCGCTGCGCGCGCCATATTTCGCACAGACTGAGAGGTAGTCGCGACCTCGGTCCTCGCTTCCCGCCCGCCGACAGATTGCCCTCAGCAGCTGAGACTTGCGCGGGTTCGGCTGAGGCGTTCGACCGGAAGCCCACCTCCTGGCAGTCGCCACTCAAAACAGGCCTTAGCATCGTCCTGCAAGGATTCGCCGAGCGGCGTGTTGTACGAGGTGAGAGGGCAGGTGACAAGGGAGCCCAACCACGATCGAGACCGGCGACTTCGCGACGCCGTGGATCGCCACTACCCGGGCCTGTCCGGCGGCTGACGCTCGTGCTGCACGACGGAGGAGGCGAAGGACGTGGCACAGGAGGCCTACCTGCGGGCCTTCAGGGCTTGGGATCCTTCGACGGGACCGATGCACGGGCCTGGCTCCACACCATCGGCCTCCGCCTGGCCTTCAACCGCCTGCGCCGGCGACGGTTCGGGCCTCTTCGGGCGGCACCGGCGGGACCCGTGGGTCACGCCGGACATCGGGCTCTGCGGGCGCTCGCCGGCCTGCGCCGCAGCACCGCGCGGCGCTCCTCCTCAACGTGGTTGACGGATTTACGCAGGCCGAGATCGCATCGATGCTCGAGATCTCGCCAGGCACCGTTGCGAGCTGGATCTCCCGGGCGAAGGCACACCTCCGCGAGGCACTGATCGATGACTGACGATCGAACCGGTTCGACGGCGACCTCTCGGCGCGGCTGCGCGCCCACGAGAATCGCGCCCCGGGGGGCATGCCGCCCGACCTCGCCGCCCACCGCCGCAGCCGACCCTGGGCGCCAATCGCCCTGGTGGGGGCCACCACGCTCGCGGCCGGGGCGGTGCTGGTCGCGCTCCTGGTCCAGCCCTCCCGGCCACCGGCCGGCGAGGGGACCCCGGCGCCGTCCACGTCCTCGTCTCCGTATCCGTCCCCGTCCGGCAGCCCGGCCGTCCTCATCGCGATCCCGACCCAGGCACCGTACACGGGCGCAACGCCGCAAGCCTGCATGGATGCCCTCCTGACCGGGACGCTCGTCGTCGACGAGACCGACGGGCTGGCGGTGGAGGACCCGTCCCGTCACCGGGAGCGGGTCATCTGGCCGTACGGCTATGTCGCGCGCGAGTCGAGCGCGGGTCGTCAGCTCCTCGACGCGACGGGGCAGGTCGTGGCCGTCGAGGGCGATCACCTGCATATCGGCGGAGGGGAGGTCGCGGACGGCGAGTGGGCCGCCTGCCCCGACGACATCGCGGTGATCGGCGCGTCACCGGCCCCGTCAGTGCTGACCGAGGTCACGGCGATCCCGATGGGAACGCGCCGCTCGCCCGGCGACCGCGTGGTAGCGCTGGGTACTCTCGGCGACCGGCTGCTCGCGGTCGGACGGGCGGCGGACGGACTTGGTCTCTGGGTCCAGCAGACGGGCGAGAGCTGGTACCAGGTCGGTGACCTCGAACCGCTCCCGGCAGGCGTCAACGGCGGGTATGCCTTCACCGACCTCGCCATCGGCAAGGGCGGAGCGGTTGCGGTCGGGTACTGGTTCCTTGCCGACTCCGAGTTCGGCACGCCCCGGATCTCGTTCACGCATGGCGACATGCATTGCATGATGGCCTTCGGACCGTCGAACCCCGCCGTCGGCGAATGCGGCTTGATCACCGCCGCCACCGAGACCGACTCGGGATGGGTCGCCGTCGGCTGCCCGCGCGGCGCGACCGGCGAGGCGGGCGCCGCGGCGGCGTGGACCTCGGCCGACGGGACGCAATGGTCGGAGGTGCCGATCCCCGGCCTGACCGCCGCGAGCGACGTGGCGCGAGGACCCGACCGCGTGGTTGCCGCCGGCGGCGCGCCCGACGGCACCGGAGCGGCGACGGCCGTCTCGTTTGACGGGGGAGGCACCTGGCAGAGCGCGGCTCTCGGCACGCCACTCAGCGGCATCGTTTCGATCGCCTTCCACTCCGGCCTCTACGTGGCTGCCGGATCCATCGGGGACGCGAACATCGCCGCGGCATCCGATCCGGCGATCTGGGTCTCCACCGACGGCCTGGCCTGGGACCTCGCGTACCGCGGCGACCCAACGCACAGCATCAAGGGACTGATCGATGTGGCCGACCGGATCGTGGCGGTCGGCGGCCAGTTCCCGTCGTCGGCATGGACGCCCGACCAGGGAGGCCAGCCGCTCGCCGACACGGTCGAAGTGTGGACCTCGACCGACGGTCGGACCTGGGACGGACCGCGGGTCGCGTATGCCGCGAAGAGCAGGATGCTCGTGACCGGCGCCAGCCTGGACCCCGACGGCAAGCTGGTGATCATCGCCAGCGGCGTCCTCGGGGCCGATGCGACGCGCCAGGTCCCCGTGCTGATCGAGGGCCCGATCCTCGGCTCCTGAACGGCGGCAGCGGGCGCCGGTATCAGGCCGGGGAATGCACCGGCGCCTGGACCGCCGATTCGGGGCCGGTTGATTACCCGCGGGATATCGGAGCGCCACCGAAGCAGCCGATACGGGCCTTTCCGGTCCGTTGCATTACTCCGCCTAATACGCCGTGGGCTAATGAGCCGTGGGCCGAAGACACCGGTGGCCGATGCGGTGCGAGCCCGGCGTACCATCCGGGCCATGACGACGACCGCCCGCGCCTCCGGCCCGCGCACGATCCGAGCGCCACGCGGCACCAGCCTGTCCTGCAAGGGCTGGCAGCAGGAGGCCGCGCTGCGGATGCTCATGAACAACCTCGACCCGGAGGTGGCCGAGGACCCCGACCACCTCGTCGTCTATGGCGGCACCGGCCGCGCGGCGCGCAGCTGGGAGGCTTCGACGCGATCGTCGCCGAGCTGCGGCGGCTCGAGAACGACGAGACGCTGCTGATCCAGATCGGGCAAGCCGGTCGGCGTCTTCCGCACGACCCCCGACGCGCCGCGCGTCCTGATCGCGAACGCGAACCTCGTGCCGCATTGGGCGACCTGGGAGCAGTTCCGCGAGCTGGAACGCGCCGGGCCTGACGATGTACGGCCAGATGACCGCGGGCTCCTGGATCTACATCGCGACCCAGGGAATCATCCAGGGCACGTACGAGACCTTCGCCGAGGCGGCGCGCCAGCACTTCGGCGGCTCGCTGCGCGGGACAGTCACGATCACCGCCGGCCTGGGCGGGATGGGCGGCGCGCAGCCGCTGGCGATCACGATGAACGAGGGCGTCGCGCTCGGCGTCGAGGTCGACCAGGCGCGTGCCCAGCGGCGCCTCGAGGTCGCGCTACGTCGACGAGCTCACTGACCGGCTCGACGAGGCGCTGGCGCTGGTCGACGCTGGCGGGCCGACGGCGTGGCGCGCACCATCGGTCGCGCTGGTCGCGAACGCCGCCGATGTCCTGCCCGAGCTCGTCCGCCGACGGCTGGCAGCCCGACGCTCGTCACCGACCAGACCAGCGCGCACGACCCGCTCAACGGCTACGTCCCGAACGGGCTTTTCGTTCGCCGAGGCGCTGGCGCTGCGCGACAGCGATCCCGACGAGCTACGTCCGCGCGCCGATGGCCGCCATGGCCGAGCACGTCCGCGCGATGCTCGCCTTCAGGCGCACGGGCTCGGTCACCTTCGACTACGGCAACAACATCCGCGCCTCAGGCGCCGAGGCTGGCGTGACGAACGCGTTCGACTTCCCCGGCTTCGTGCCCGCCTTCATCCGCCCGCTCTTCTGCGAGGGCAAGGGGCCCTTCCGCTGGGTGGCACTCTCCGGAGACCCCGAGACATCGCCGCCACCGAGCCGCGCTGATGGAGCTGTTTCCCACGATGCCAGCCTCCACCGCTGGCTGGGCCTGGCCGAGGAGAAGGTGCCGTTCCAGGGCCTTCCGGCGCGGATCTGCTGGCTCGGCTATGGCGAGCGGGCCAAGGCCGGCCTGCGGTTCAACGAGCTGGTGCGTCGGGCGAGATCGAAGCGCCGATCGTCATCGGGCGGGACCATCTCGACGCCGGCTCGGTCGCAAGCCCGTACCGCGAGACCGAGGGCGATGCGCGACGGGTCGGACGCCATCGCCGACTGGCCGATCCTCAACGCGCTCGTCAATACGGCTGCCGGCGCGACCTGGGTCAGCTTCCACCACGGCGGCGGCGTCGGCATCGGCTACTCGCTCCACGCCGGCATGGTCGTCGTCGCCGATGGGACCCCCGAGGCCGCCGCGCAGGCTGGAGCGCGTCCTGACGACCGACCCCGGCATGGGCGTCCTGCGCCACGCCGACGCGGGCTACGAGCGGGCGATCGAGGTCGCCCGCGAGCGCGGGCATCCCGGATCCCGATGGAGCGCTGAGCGTGCACCCGGTTGGGGCATGATGCGCGCGTGACGCGCGCGCCCGACTCGGTCCTTCCCGGTCCTCCGGACCCATGGGCGCCGTCATCGGTGCCCGCATTCAGGGGCAAGCCGCCGTACGTGATGAGCGAGATGATCGCGGCCGAGCCGGCCCACTCCGAGCGGCTGCTGCATCGACTCGCCGAGGACGAGGTCCTCGAGACCGTCGCCAGCGCGGTCCGAGCCGCGGTCGAGGCGGCCCAGCCGATCCACGTCACCGGCTGCGGGACCTCGGAGCACGCGGCGATGGCCATCGTGACCCTGCTGACCCGAGGCCCTCGAGCTGGCGCCGGGCCGGGAGCCCCGCGCCATTCCGGCGCTCGAGGCGATCCGGCGGCCGCTCGCGGATGGGGTGCTCATCGCGATCTCGCATGAGGGCGGCACGAAGGCGACGAACGAGGCGATCCGCGCGGCGCGTGCGGCGGGCGCGACGACCGTGCTCATCACCGTCGGCAAGGGGTCGCCAGGCGCCGAGGCAGCGGAGCTCATCCTCCAGACGGGCGAGCAGGACCAGAGCTGGTGCCACACGATCGGCTATGTCTCACCGGTCGTCGCCGGGTGGCGCTCGCGACCCGGTTGAAGGGCAAGAAGCCCGACGCCGCCGCGATCCGATCGCTGCTGGCCGCAGCGAGACGCGCGGCCCGCGGCCGACGTCGCGGCCGCCCTCCGGCTCGACCGACTGATGTCGGGGCTCCGGGATCGATTTCGCGAGCGCACGCGAGCTCGCCCTGAAGATCGCGGAGGGCGCACACCTGCCGACGCTGGCGCTCGAGCTCGAGACGGTCCTCCACGGCCACCTCGCCGCGGCGATGAGCACACCGGGCTGGTCCTGCTCCTGACCGATGGCGAGTCGGCGGGGCCGCGCTCCTCGACCGCGCCCGGGCGGTCCTCCGCTCGGCGAGGGCGCTGGGCATGCCGGCGGCGGCCATCCTTGCCGCGGACCTCGGTGACGACCTCCGCTCGAGCTGACGCCGGCCGGACGGGCTGGCGTGCCGCTCAGCGGGCGGCTGCCCCGCCTCTCCGGTTGCGCGCTGGCGTCCGCCATTCCGCTGCAGCTGCTTGCCGAACGCGTGGCGCGAGCTCGTGGCGTGAACCCGGACACCATGGGTCGCGAGGACCCGCGGCAGGCCGCTGCGGCCGAGGCCTGAGGAGCGTGCCGAGCCTGATCGAATGCGTCCCGAACTTCTCCGAGGGCAGGCGGCCCGAGGTCCTCGAGGAGATCGTCCACGCCATCGGCCAGATCGACGGCGTCACCCTCCTCGACCACTCCCGCGACGAGACGCACAACCGCAGCGTCGTCACCTTCGCGGGGAACGCCGAGCCGTCGTCAAGGCGGCGACCGCCGCGGTCGGACGCGCGCTGGAGCTCATCGACATGAGCCAGCACACGGGGCCCATCCGCGCATCGGCGCCGTCGACGTCATCCCCTTCGTCCGCTGGGCCACACCCGGATCAGGAGTGCGTCGACCTCGCCCGGCGCTTCGGCGAGCTCATCGCCAAGCTCTACGAGATCCCGGTCTACCTCTATGGGGAGGCCGCTCTGCGCCCCGACCGCCGCCGCCTGGCCGACGTTCGCCGCGGCCAGTACGAGGGGCTCAAGGAGGAGATCGGCGTCAACCCGGACCGCGACCCCGACTTTGGCCCCCGCGCATGCACCCTCGCGGCGGCGCGGTGGCGGTCGGGGCGCGCAAGCCGCTCATCGCGTTCAACGTCAACCTCGCCACGGACGACATCGGCGTCGCGAAGTGATCGCGCAGACGATCCGCGAATCGTCGGGCGGATTGCCGGCGGTCCAGGCGATGGGCCTGCTTCTCGAGAATCCGGGCGAGCGGCCCTACGCGCAGGTCAGCATGAACCTCGTCGACTGGGAGCGGACCGGGATCGCCGGCCGTCGTCCGCGAGATCCGGCGCCTGGCGCGCGAAGCAGGGACCGATATCGACCACTGCGAGCTCATCGGCCTGGCGCCGACCGGGGCCCTGCTCGAGGTTGCCGCCGATGCCCTTGGCCTGCGCGAGCTTCTCCCCCGACCAGGCGCTGGAGCTGCGGCTGGCCCGCGAACGGTGAGCGGGCATCCGCGACGAGCTGCGCGACGCCTGTCGACGCAGCGATCGAGCGCGCGGTCGCCGACTCGGCGCTTGACCCGCCGCCGCCTGGAGCCGCCGCCTGCCGGCGGTCGCGATCGAGCGGCCGGCCCGCGCCGAGCACGGCGACTTCGCGACGAACGCGGCGCTCCAGCTGGCGCCCGATCGTGCGCGCGCGCCCCGATGCGAGATCGCCGATGCGCTGCGCGCGAGCTCGGCACCCCGCCAGGCGTCGCCGAGGTGGTCGTCGCCCCGCCCGGCTTCATCAACCTGCGGCTCCCGAGGCCTGGCTCGCCGGACAGGTGGCGGCCATCCGCGATCGCGCGGGCGATCCGTTCGGAACCCTCGAGCCACGCCGCAGCACCACGCCGGGATCAACGTCGAGTTCGTCTCCGCCAACCCGACCGGCCCGCTCACCGTCGGCAACGCGCGCGGCGCATTCGTCGGCGACCTGCTGTGCCGGGTGCTCGAGCGCGGCCGGCCACGACGTCACGCGCGAGTACTACTTCAACGACTTCGGCGCCCAGGTCCGCAACCTCGGCCTCTCGGTGCTCGCGCGTCGCCGCGGCGAGCCGATCCCCGAGGACGGCTATCACGGCGACTACGTCGCCGACCTGGCGACCGCGGTCCCCGAGCGGTCTGGGCCGCCGCGCCAGGCGCCGGACGCCGACCCGGGCGGGTGCTCGGCCGCTGGGCGTCCGAGCGGGTGCGGGCCGGGATCGAGGCGAGCCTCGCCCGGCTCGGCGTCCATTTCGACGTGTGGAAGGGCGAGGAGTCGCTCCATGACGATGGCTGGGTGAGCCGCCGATCGAGGCGCTCCGCGCACGGCGCCACGTCTACGAGCAGGACGGCGCCACCTGGTTCCGCTCCACCGCGTACGGGGACGACAAGGACCGCGTGATCTTCCGCTCGAACGGCGAGCCGACCTACTTCGCCTCGGACATCGGGTACGTCGCCGAGAAGTTCAGCCGCGGGTTCGACGACCTCATCTACGTCTGGGGCGAGGACCACCACGGCACGGTGGCGCGGGTCCGAAACGCCGCCCAGGCGCTCGGCCACGATCGCGACGCGGTGCAGATGATCCTCATCGCCTGGGTCCGATTCGTGCGCGGCGGCCAGCTCGACTCGATGTCGAAGCGCTCCGGTGAGTTCGTCTCGCTCGACGAGCTGCTCGCCGAGATCGGCGCGGATGCCGCGCGCTGGTTCTTCGGCTCCCGCGCGGCGAGCAGCGGGATCGACTTCGACATCGAGCTGGCGAAGAGCCAGTCGGCCGAGAACCCGGTCTACTACGCCCAGTACGCGCACGCGCGCTGCAGCTCGATCCTGCGGAACGGGATCGAGGCCGGCCTGGCGCCCGATGACGCGGCCGCGGTCGACCTGCTGCGCCATCCCGCAGAGCTGGCGCTGCTGCGCCGGATGGTGGCCCTCCCCGAGGTCGTGACCGACTCGGCGGAGCGTCGCGAGACGCACGAGCTGACGCGGTTCTGCCTCGAGACGTCCCAGCTCTTCAGCGCGTTCTACCGCGACTGTCGGGTCCTGACCGATGACCCTGCCGAGGCCGCCCTCTCCCGCGCGCGGCTGGCCCTCACCGATGCGGCGCGCCAGGTACTCGCCAACGGGCTGGGCCTGATGGGGATCTCCGCGCCGGACTCGATGTAGGCGCTACGGGACGCTGGGCGCCTCGAGCGCGGGGTCGGTGCACTGGTCGGTGCCCAGCGCCAGGCGAGCGTTGAAGGTGCGGCCGCCGACGGGCACGTTGCTCGGGGCGCCGGAGAGATACCGCTCGACCGCAGCGGCCAGCGCGGCGGCGGCAACCGGCACGTACGAGGGGGCCGAATACACGTCAGCGACCTCCGCGGGATTGAGGATCCAGCCCATCTCGATGAGCGCGGTGGTCGTGCGGGGGTTCCTGATCATCCCGTACGTCTCCTGCCCATCGGTCTGCAGCACCCGAAGCACGCCGGCGTCCGGGCTGCGGTACCAGGTCAGGTCGTAGGACGAAGCGAGCGCGGCGGTCACGGCGGCGTACAGGAGCCCGCCAAGCCGCTGCGAGGCCGCCGACGCCTGGACGAAGACCTCGGTTCCCGGCTCGCTCGATGTCGGCGGGCGTGACGGCGCCGAGTTGTGGTGGATCGACACCATCAGCCGTGCCCCGAGCGCGTCCGCGAGCTCGGCACGCACCGGCAGGATCGTTCCGTAATCGGAGGTTCGGGTCAGGACCACGGTGATGCCGTGCGCTCGTAGATCGGCGGCAGTTGCGCTGGCGACCGCCATGTTCAGGTCGCGCTCGATGATGCCGTTCTCCACGGCCCCGGTGTCGATTGCCCCGCCATGCCCCGGATCGATGACCACGGTGGCGCCGTAGATCGGCACTCCGCCGCCGATCGTCGCGATCCGTCCACAGGGCGTCGTCACCGTGAACCTGCCGTCCGCCGTGCGGCCGAGGACGGTGACCGGGACGCCGGTCGGGGTCACCAGGCCGTGCGGGTCCGAAGGCGTCGCCGAGGGGACCGCGGTGGTCGGCGCGCTCGAGATTGGCAGCACGGTCGGACTGGCCGACACGCTCGGCGCGCCGGTCGGTGTCGGGGAGCTCGCCCAGGGGAGCTCCCCGGGCAGGAGGAGCGCGGCGAGCACCGCACCGCCGCCGATGGCAGCGATGGCCGCCACCCACCTGGCCCTACGGGGTCGCAACCGAAGCCGCCACGTGCGGGACGAGAACCGCGACGACCCTCTCCCCCCTCCCGTTCCTTCGCGCCCCCGAGAGCCCCAGACCCATTCTCGCCGGGCCGAGCGGGAGGGTGGACCCCGCGACGAGGCCCTTGAGGAGTGTCGACATCGGGGGCGCATTGTCGCATTCGCGCGGGGCCGTTCGAGTCCCGCTCGAAGGTTCAGGTTTCTTAAGCGGTAGGGGTCTTTGGGATTCACGCAGGGGCCGTAGATTTCATCCTGCGAGTTGGAGATCCAGATGGGTTTCTACCTCCACCCTCCCTCCTTCGAGCGCCGGTGTCATTGGGCGGGCACCGGCGCTCGTGTTGTCTGGGCTACCATGCATCCCCGATGGAGATCACCTGGTACGGACGCGCCTGCTTTCGACTGAAGGGCCGCGAGGCGACGGTCATCACCGACCCATGCCCGCCGTCGACTGGATTCGTGGCGGGCAAGCACGATGTCGACCTGCTGACGATCTCCCACGACCACGCGGACCACGCCTACACCCGCTCGATCACCGCGGGCCTCACCCTGCGCCGACCCGGTGAGTACGAGTATCACGGCGTGCTGGTCACCGCCCTCCGGACGTTCCACGACGGGCAGGGGGGCGCGGAGCGAGGGACGAACATCGTCTTCGTGTGTCGAGATCGACGGCGTGCACGTCGGCCATCTCGGCGACCTCGGCCACCTGCTGAGCGAGGAGCAGCTCACCGAGCTGGGCCCGATCGACGTCCTGCTGGTTCCGGCCGGTGGCCAATTCACGATCTCACCCGCGGAGGCCGCGGAGGTGGTCGCCCAGGTCAGCCCCAAGATCGTCATCCCCATGCACTACGCCACGGATGGCGGGTCCGCGGACCTGCTCGGACCGGAGCGTTTCATCCAGGAGATGGCGAGCGGTGAGCCGGTCCGTCAGCCGAAGGCGGTCGTCCATCCCAGCACCCTCCCCGACGAAACGCAGCTCGTGATGCTCGAGGCTCGCGGCCGCACCGGCTGAGCCCCCCCACGCCGATGGTCCTAGCCCCGTACCAGGTTCGGTGCCGCAGGACAACGCATCCGACGGCGTCCGTAGCGCTGCACCCCTCCTGACCGCACACATTCGCCCATCGGCGGGGTCCATCGGTACTAGGCAGGGCAGGACCGAGGCCGTAAACTCAGCAATCCCAGGGAGCCCACACCAGCCGCCGCCTGCCCAGGCGTGGTGCCGAAGATCCGGGAGATTGGCAACATCGAAGGAGACCGGTCCATGTCTCGCGTCACGACGGTGAGTCGATCGGCGGCCCGACCGACCTTGCTGCTCGCAACCATTGCGGCGGTCGCACTGTCACTCGCCTATCTCATCAGCCCAGCAACCGTCGCGGCGTTCACCGCCGGCGACAATGGCCACCCGACCTCGGGTCCCTACTCCGACCTCAAGGGCGGCACGGCAACCTTCTCGTTCGAACAGGACGCCACCCTCAGCTGCACGAAGGACGACAGCGCCTTCGGCTTCAGCTTCGAGGTCGACTACACCGTCACGGGCACCCTGCCCGCGGGTGCGACGCTCGTCGTGTACCTCAGCCCGAACCAGGGCGCGATCAACGGCAACGCCGGTGGTGACGAGTCCGGCTACATCGCCACCGTGGAATCGAACTACATCGTCATTCCCGTGGCCGGCCTTTCCGGCTCGGGATCACTGCCGGTGGCGCTCAACGTGACTCATCCGTTCCAGCTCGTCACCGGCGGCGCCCTCGGTGTCTTCGCCGAGGAGCAGAACGGCCAGTCGTGGACCGGCAAGACGAACTCGTTGAACTGCACCGAGGCATCCGGAACGCCGGCGCCGACCCCGGTTCAGACCCCGGTTCGAGACCCCGGTTCAGACCCCGGTTCAGACCCCGGTCGAGACCCCGGTTCAGACCCCGGTTCAGACCCCGGTTCAGACCCCGGTCGAGACCCCGGTTCAGACCCCGGTTCAGACCCCGGTCGAGACCCCGGTTCAGACCCCGGAGCAGACGGTCGCCGGAGCCACGGGAACCCCGGAGCAGTCCGTCGAAGCCGCGACCGGCACGCCGGAACCGACGCTGCCGAACGGTGCGATGGGACTCGACAAGGGCTCTTCGGTAATCCCTGCCGTGCTCTTCGCCCTGATCCTCCTGTTCTCGCTCGGAACGCTCGCCTACGTGAACGTTCGGACGGTCCGCAACCGGAGCTGATCGGTACACGCGGCCCGGTCAAGAAGAAGGAGACGAGCCCCCGGTCGATCCGGGGGCTCGTCTTCATGTCTGCCTCCCAGGACCCTGGTGACCGACGTCAACGCATCGGTACGGGACAACGACACCAGACCGCACACGACTGCCGCCCTGGGCGGTTTGGTGAGGTACCAAAGTCATGGACCGGATGAGACACTCGCCTTCCTGTCGTCGACAGGGTCCGGGTGGGGCGACCTCGCAGGTCCAGCGGTCAATGATCCAGCCCCCCTGGCAGGGACGGGGTAGGGGTTCGCCTCTACCCCGTCTTCTGATCTCGGGCGATGACGCGTCAGGGTTTGGCCGGCGTCCCGTGGGATGGATGGGTCGTCGGCGCATGGTTCGCCGACTGACCGCCGGCGTTCCCGGGGTGGTCGACAGCATCCGTGGCAGCGGGCACCGGTGACCCGGCAGCGGGAGTCCCGTTGCCATTCCCGTTGCCATTCCCATTGCCGCTTTCGTTGCCGTTCCCGTTGCCCTTGCCGTTGCCGGTCCCGTTGCCGTTGCCCTTGGCATGGTCCGTGGCGGCGCTCGACGCCTTGATCGCCTGCTCCAGCCCTTGCCGGGCGGCGGGGGGCGCGTCGGCAGCCAGACGGTCAAGGACCGCGGTATGGCGTTCTACGTCCAGCAGGCCGCTGACGCCCGGGCCAGGATCGTATGCGGCAAGCTCGCTCGCGGCCTCGTTGACCAGTCCGCTGGCCGCCTGCACGCCGCTCCAGTCGCCGCGCGCCGCAAGCTGCTCCACCTCCTCGAGGCGCTGCTCGAGGGCCATCGCCGCCAGCTGAGGCCGCATCGATGACGGGGCGATCTGGACGCGCAGCGCTTCGAGCCGCAGCTTGACGCCATACAGCGCATCTCCGGGCAGGCTCTGCTGCGCCGCGGCCCCCACCGCGGTGACGCTCAGCACGAGTGCGAAGGACGCGTACAGCACCGCGCGGCCAAGGCGGCCCATCTCGCCGCGCCGACGCCGCGACCGAGTGGCCCGGGCCTCGTTCACGGCCAGGAATCGGTTCACCACGTCCGCACGCAGCCGCCGCCGGAAGAGCGGGTCGGGCTGAACACGGCCAAGCGTCTCGGTCAGCCGACGAACGAGCGGATCGTCGGGCGAGTTCGGGCGGCGACCACGGAGCCGATCGATGAGAGCGAGCGGGGCGTGGGCCAGGCTCATGAGCCCCCTCCCTCGTACGCGGCCAGGCGGCGGCGCAACGCGTTGATGGCGCGGAACGTCAGGCCGCGGACGGTGCCTGCCCTGCGTCCCATGACCTGGGCCGCCTCCTCGGCCGACAGCCCGGCCCCATACCGCAGGGCCAGCGCCTCCTGCTGGTCGCCGGTCAGCCCGGCGATGGCTCGACGCAGCTCACGGATCTCCTCACCCCGCACCGTGATCGCCTCAAGGCCCTCGCCGTGCGCCGGCTCGACCTCATCGTCCAGGCGCTCGATCGGGCGCTGGCGCCGCCGATGATCGATCACCGCATTGCGAGCGATCCGGAACGCCCACGCCTCGAACGGCCGTCCGTTCTGTCGGTAGCGCGGCAGGCTGGCAACGATCCGCTCGAACACGACCTGCGTGAGGTCCTCGGCGTCCTCGCGGCGGCTGACCCGGATCGCTACATAGCGGTAGATCGGCCCCACCAGCTGGTCGTAGAGCAACGCGACCGCCTCGACGTCACCCGCGACTGCGGCAGTCACCAGCTCTTGCGCGGCGGTGCGGGCCGCAGCCCCCGCCGCTCCGCCGCTCCGGCGCCGGAGCTCGGCATCGGAGAGGGCGCGCGCCAGCGCGGCATTCATCGGTCGTTCGCGCATGTGGTTGGTGGGCACCCCGTTGTGGTCGTATGCGGGCAGCGACGGGCACTTGCCAAATGACCGTACCACCCACGCCACGTCGTAAACCAGTCGTCCGGTGCTGGTCCGCACCGGTCCCTTCGAGGCCAGCGGCTGGCCGTGGCCGCTCAGATCAGCGCGAGCTCGCGGCCCACGGTCTCGAATGCGGCGAGGCACTCCTCCAGCTCATCGCGGGTGTGCTCGGCGGTGACGATGGTCCGCACCCGGGAGGCATTCTCCGCGACGGTCGGATAGCCAATCCCCTGGGCGAACACCCCCTCCTCGAAGAGCCGGTCCGAGAGCTTCATGGCGAGCGCCCCGCTGCCGGCGATCACCGGGGTGATTGGTGTCTCGGAATGGCCGATGTCGAAGCCGAGCCGCGCCAGGCCGGCCTTGAAGAAGCGCGTGTTCTCCCAGAGTCGCTCGATGAGCTCGGGCTCCGATTCGAGCACGTCCACCGCCGCGATGCAGGCGGCGGCCACGGCCGGCGGATGGGAGGTCGAGAACAGGAACGGCCGAGCCCTGTGCTCGAGGACGGTGCGCAGCGTGGCCGACCCCGCGACGTAGCCGCCGAGCACGCCGATCGCCTTCGACAGGGTGCCGACCTGGACCGCCACCCGGCCATGGAGGTCGAAGTGGTCGACCGTTCCGCGCCCGTTGCGACCGAGGACGCCGGAGGCGTGGGCGTCATCGACGTAGACCGCGGCATCGGCCTCCTCCGCGGCGTCGGTGATCTCCGGCAGGCGTGCGATGTCGCCATCCATGCTGAAGACGCCATCGGTCATCACCACGACCGTGCGATCGGCTCCGCCGGGAGCATCGCGCACCTCGCGGAGCGCCCCGCGCAGACCATCCATGTCGGCATGTGGAAAGATCTTGCGCTCGGCCTTCGTGAGTCGGATGCCGTCGATGATCGACGCATGGTTCAGGGCGTCGGAGACGATCACCGCGCCTTCCGGAGCCACGACCGGGATGACGCCCGTGTTCGCGGTGAAGCCCGACTGGAAGGTGAGCACCGCCTCGGTGTGCTTGAAGGTCGCGAGGCGCGCCTCGAGCTCCTCGTGAAGGCTCATCGTGCCCGCGATCGTGCGCACCGCTCCCGATCCGGCGCCGAAGCGGCGCACCGCGTCGAGCGCAGCCTCCCGCAGCCGCGGGTGCGTGTTGAGACCCAGGTAGTTGTTGCTGGAGAGGGTGATCACCTCCTGCCCATCGATCGTGCAGCGGCTGCGCTGCTCGCTCTGCACGACCCGCAGCCGGCGGAAGAGGCCCTTCGCCTTCAGATCCTCGATCTCCGCATCGAGAAAGGCGAGGGGGTTTCGGGAACGAGCGGTCGTGGCCTTCATGCCGACCATTATCGCGCCCTACGGCAGGAGCACGACCTTGCCGGCGTGGCGCGAGCCGACGAGGTCGAAGGCCTGCTCCCAATCGGCGAGGTCGAACCGGTGGGTGATCAATGGAGTCGGGTCCACCGCGCCGGAACGGAGCAGTGCCTGGGTCCGGTCCCAGGTCTCGTAGATCTTCCGGCCGTAGACCCCGTACAGCCGCAGGCCCTTCTGGATCACGAGGTCGGAGAGGTGCATCTGCACCGGGCTCGCGAAGATGCCGAGAAGGCTGATCCGCCCGCCGCGGGTAACGAATTCGAGCGCCTGGTCGAGGGCGTTCTGCGATCCGCTCATCTCGAGCACGACATCGATCCCGTCGCCCCCCGTCAGCTCGACGATGCGCTCGGCGGTGTCCGGCGCGCGCGCGTCCAGTGCCAGGTCGGCACCCATCTGGCGCGCGATCTCGAGCCGATACTCCTCGACATCGGTCGCGACGACGAGCGTCGCCCCCGAGGCCTTCGCGATCGCGACCGAGAGTGCGCCGATCGGTCCGCATCCGGTGACCGCCACGCTCCGTCCCTCGATCGGCTCCACGAACGCCGCGTGCACCGCGTTGCCCATCGGCTCCTGGAGGGCGACGACCGCGGGCTCCAGGCCGTTTGACTCGATCGCATTCGCCTCCGGGATGACGACGTACTCCGCGAAGCCGCCGTCGATGTGGGCGCCGATGACCTTGAGGTCGTGGCACAGGTGCATGTCGCCGTCCCGGCACTGGGCGCACTCCCAGCACACGACATGGCTCTCGACGCCGACGAGGTCGCCCTCGCCGACGCGGGTGACGCCGGCGCCGGTGGCGACCACCCGCCCGGCAAGCTCGTGGCCGAGGATGATCGGCGGCTTGAGGATGTCGGCGGCCCACGGGTCCCAGCGGTAGAGGTGAATGTCGGTCCCGCAGATCGAGGCCGCCTCCATCTCGAGGAGCACCTCGTTCGGCCCGGGGCTGGGGACCGGCCGCTCGATGAGCTCGACGCCGGGCCCGGGTCGGGTCTTCGCCAGGGCGCGCATCGTCCGAGCCGGCGCAGCGGCGGTCATCTCGGTTCCTCCATCAGCTCCGCGACCCCGGCCGCACGTTCGTGATCGCTTGCGCGCGGCAGCTCGTCGCTCACTGGATTCTCCAGCACCCCAATCCCCTCGATCTCGCAACGCATGACGTCCCCGCCGTGGAGGTAGCGCGGCGGACGCTGGAAGTGTCCCACGCCGGCGGGCGTCCCGGTCGCGATCAGGTCGCCCGGCTCGAGGGCGATCGTGCGGCTGATGAACGCGACGAGCGTCGGAACGTCGAAGACCATCTCGTCGGTCGACGAGTCCTGCCAGGTCTCGCCGTTCACGCTGGAGCGGATCCGCGACGCCCCGGCCATCATCGAGCTCGTCACGGGTGACGAGGACCGGGCCGATGGGGGCGAAGCCGTCCGAGCCCTTCGCGCGAAGCCACTGGCGGTCCTCGTGCTGCAGGTCGCGCATCGTCACGTCATTGATGATCGTGTAGCCGAAGACGGCATCGAGCGCCGCCTCGCGTCCGACATGGCTCACCTCTCGACCGATGACCACCGCCAGCTCGCACTCGAGGTCGAGCTTCTCGGTCGCCCGCGGCCGCATCACCGGGGCGCCGGGGTCGGTTATCGCGTTCGCGAACTTCGAAAACAGCAGCGGGTAGGCCGGCGGATCGACCGACTGCTCGCGGCAATGGTCGTGGTAGTTCATCCCGACGCACACGATCTTCCCGGGTCGCCGCAGGGGTGCGGTGAGGCGCACGTCGGCGATCGGGTGCGGCTCGCCGGCCGGCTCGAGCGGCCCGTCCGCGGTCAGCAGGGCGCCCACGTCCGGCCATCCGCGGCCCCCGAGGTCCCAAACCTCCGAGCCGGCAAGCAGACCCGGACGAGGCTTCACCGGTGCAGCGCTCTCGACTCGCGGCACCCAGGCCACCAGCTTCACGTCGGCCAGTATAGGCAGCGCGAGCTCGGCGCTAGGCTATCGGCCATGGTGCGCATGGGACCGCCCGCGTGGGTCGCCGACGCGGTCTTCTACCAGGTCTTCCCCGACCGCTACGCGCGCAGTCCCCGCGTGCCCGCCCCGGGTCCGTTCGAGGCGTGGGACGCGCCGCCCACCGTCCACGGCTTCAAGGGCGGGAACCTGCCGGGACTCACCGAACGCCTCGACGAGCTCGCCAACCTCGGGATCACGGCGCTCTACCTGAACCCGGTCTTCGCATCGGCCTCCAACCATCGCTATCACACGTACGACTACCTGCGGGTGGATCCCCTGCTCGGTGGGGACGCGGCCCTCCGCGAGCTGCTCGACGCGGCACACGCGCGCGGCATGCGGGTGATCCTCGACGGCGTCTTCAACCATGCGGGACGCGGCTTCTGGCCGTTCCACCATGTCCTCGAGACAGGGCGGCACTCGCCCTACGTCGACTGGTTCCACCTCGACGCGGCCCGCCTGGCTGAGGGGCGGCAGCTGGCCGCCTACCCGCAGCCAACGCTCGCAACGGCGCTCGACCCGACGTGGGGGGACCGCCACCGGCCGGGCCGGCGCTCCCTCGCAGCGCTTGGCTACCGGGCCTGGTGGGACCTCCCCGCGCTGCCGAAGCTCAACGTCGAGAACCCGCAGGTTCGCAGCTACCTGCTCGACGTCGCCGAGCACTGGACGCGCTTCGGCGCGGACGGCTGGCGGTTCGACGTGCCCGAAGAGATTGCGCTCGACTTCTGGCACGCGGTCCGCGAGCGCGTTCGGAGCGTAAACCCCGACGCGTACCTGACCGGCGAGATCTGGCACCCCGCCCCGCGGTGGGTCGCCCCGGACGGACCATTCGACGGGCTCATGAACTACCCGTTGGCCTGGACGATCATCGGATTCGCCGCGGGCGAGCATCTCGACCGGGCCGTGGCCTCCGAGCAGGCGGAGATGCGGGCGCAGCTGCACTGGCTCAGCGGGGCCGAATTCCTGGCGGGGCTCGACCGCAACGTCTCCGGGTACTCGACCGATCCGTCACCCGTTCACCTCAACCTGCTGGGCAGCCACGACACCCCGCGGCTGCGAACGGTGTGCGGCGCCGATGCGACGGCGGCAAGGCTCGCGTTCCTGCTGCTCATGACCCTCCCCGGCGCGCCGGTCGTCTATTACGGCGACGAGGTGGGAATGGGCGGGCACGCGGACCCGGGCTGTCGCGCCGGCTACCCGTGGGACTCGCCGGATCGGGACGACGAGATGCGGGCCTTCGTCCGGGCGGCGATCGCCATGCGACGCGAGTGTCCGGCGCTGCGCGGGCCGCACGTCGAGGCCCTTGCCAGCGACGGGTCAGCGTGCGCCTTTCGCCGTGGCGCCGGGGCGGGTGCGGTGTGGGTGGCGATGAACGCCGGCGACCGTTCCGCCACCCTCGCGCTGCCGCTCCCCGCATCCGGCGACGAGGTGCTGCTCTCGGTCGGCCCTGCCGCCCGGATCGGGCGTGGCGACGCGGACCGGACGGTCCGCCTCGGACCGCGCAGCGCCGTCGTGGTTCGCGGTTAGGCTGCGGTCATGGACGCCATCGCCGAGCTGTTTGCGACGAACCGGGTCATCGTCCTGACCGTCTACGGCCAGGTCTTCTTCGTGCTCGGCCTGGCGATCGCGCTGCAGTCGCTGAAGCGCAGCTCATTGCCGCTGGCCCGCGCGCTCCCGTGGCTTGCCGGATTCGGGATCGTGCACGGCTTCCACGAGTGGGGATACCTCTTCATCCCCATCCAGTCCGGCTACCTGCCACTGCCGCTCACCGAGACGCTGCTCGTCCTCCAGCTCCTGATCAAGGGGCTCTCGTTCGCGCTCCTGCTCCAGTTCGGCATCGAGCTGGCCGTCACGGTCGCACCGCGCGCACCGGCCCCCCGCCTGCGCCTCGTCGCGGTGGGCCTCTTCGTCGCGTGGGGCGCCGCCACCCTCGTCGTCTCGACGCTGGCCGCCGACGCGCGACCCGACGCCGGGGCGTGGCTCAACCAGGGCCGCATCGGTGAAGCGTTGTCCGCGGTCGGCGCTCCCCTCGCGATCGGCGACGTCCTCGCGCGCTGGATGCTGGCGATCCCCGGGGCGCTGCTCGCGGCCCGAGGGCTGCTGGCGAGCGCGGCGGCGGTCCAGCCCATGGCCCGACGCGGCGTGCTCGTTGGCCTGCGGACCGGTGCCGCCGCCTTCGCGGTCTATGCGGTTGTCGGTGGCCTGATCGGGCAGCCGGCGCCCTTCCCGCCCGCGTCGCTCCTGAATGGGTCGTCGGTCCTCGACGCCATCCGGATCCCGATCGAGGTGCTGCGCTCGGCGACCGGGCTGGCGATCGTGGTGGCCACCATCGCGGCGCTCGACCTCTTCGAGCAGGAGACCGACCGCCGCCTGGCGGAGGCTGGCCGGCGCGAGCTGCTCGCTCGCGAACGCGAGCGGATCGGCCGCGACCTGCACGACGGCATCATCCAGTCGATCTATGCCGCCGGACTCCATCTCGAGGAGGCGATGGCCACGCTGGAACCGGCGCAGGAGGGGCCGCGGAGCCGGCTGCGGACCGTCCTCTCCGAGCTCGAACGGATCAGCGGCGACATCCGCCGCACGATCTTCGACCTGCGCTCCGCCAGCCTCGAGACGCGCGACGCCGAGGAGATCGTGCGCAGCGTGGCCGAGGAGCTGCGCGCAAACACGCTCGTCACGCTGGACCTCCGGGTGGACGGTGAGTGGCGGCCGCGGCTCACCCCCGACCAGGCCGAGGAGCTGCACCAGATCGTGCACGAGGCGTTCAGCAACGTGCTTCGCCACGCCCGGGCCACCCGCGTCGAGGTGCGCCTCAGCGGCAGCCGCCGCCAGCTGCGGCTCGACATTCGCGACGATGGCGTCGGCTTCGACGCGCGTCGCATCGGGGGACCAAGGCGGGCGGCCCGAGCCCAGGGCCTCGACAACCTCCGCCGCCGGGCGCAGCTGCTGGGCGCCACCCTCGAGATCGGGAGCTCGCCCGGGCAGGGAACGGCCCTCTCGCTTACCATGCCGGTGGCGACCCGCCGCCGCCCCGCTTCAGCCCATACATCGTGACCACGACCATCGTCGAGCCCGCCATTCGCATCCTCATCGCCGATGACCACGAGGTCGTGCGCATCGGCCTCGCGGCGCTGCTCGATCGCCAGCGCGGCTTCCGCGTCGTCGGCGAAGCGGGCTCCGGGAACGAGGCGGTGCGGCTGGCGCGAACGCTCCGCCCTGACGTGGTCGTCATGGACATCCGAATGCCCGACGGTTCGGGCACCGATGCGTGTCGCGTGATCACCGCCGAGCTGCCGGACACCCCGGTCGTCATGCTGACCAGCTACGCCGACGAGGAGGCCCTCTTCGAGGCTATCGCGGCGGGGGCATCCGGGTACGTCCTCAAGCGCATCGGCTCCGACGAGCTCGTCAACGCGGTGCGGACCGTCGCCGAAGGTCGTTCGCTCCTCGACCCGGCGGTGACCGCCGCCGTCCTCGATCGTTTGCGCAGCGCGGCACACGCCGAGGAGTCGGGGGCATTCAGCGAGTTGACCGAGCAGGAGCGGCGGGTCCTCGCCCACCTCGCGAATGGATCGTCGAACCGCGAGATCGCCGACGCGATGGAGCTCGCCGAGAAGACAGTACGCAACTACGTGAGCAGCATCCTCTCCAAGCTCGGGTTGGCGAGTCGCGCGCAGGCCGCAGCATTCGCGATCCGCAACCGCCTCTCCGAGCTGGAGCTGGAGCCGCATGCCTGACCTCCGGCGCGGATGGGCGGGGCTGCCGCTGCTCGTGCTCGTCGCCGCCTGCACCACGACGCCCAGCGCAACACCGATCGCGACGCCCGTGCCGACCGCCGGCCCATCGCACACGGCCCGGCCGACCGCGACCGCCACCCCACCCGCCACCGCCACCCCGGAGCCGCCACTGTCGCTGGCCCTGCCGGCCGACCGGGACGAACGAATCGTGCGAGTGGCGGTCACTCCCAAGGTGCCGGCCGATGCGAACGGAACGATCACGGTCGAGGTCACGAACCTGTCGAACGGGCGAATCGACGAGCTCGTCCTGCGCTGGAACACCGACCTGCGCGACACGCTCTTCCTGGCCCCGTTCAAGCCGGCCGGGGCGCGGATCGCCGAGGGCGGCCCCGCCCTGTACCAGGACTGGACGAAATGGGTGGAGGGCCCGGGTGAATCGGGCGAGCCAGCGGGGACGACATCCCTGGGGTGGGGCCCGCTCGACGCCGGCGTCACGTTGACGATCCCGATCGTGGTGACCCGCATGGCCCCAGGCCCGGTCGCATTCGACCTGCAGGTTCTCGCCGGCGAGGCGATCCTCATGCTCGAGGATGGCTTCCCGGCCGCACTCCGGGTGGACGTTCCGTCCTAGGCTGATCAGCACATGCATGTCATCCTGCCCGCGTTTCCGGAGCTCGACGCGGCGCTTCGGTTCCGCGTCGGGGACCTGTTCGACCCCGATCGACGGGTCCTCGCCGCGCTCGAGCGGATCGTCCCGCTCTCCGGGAAGCGGATCGCGGACGTGGGCACCGGCATTGGCAGCTACCCGTTCCTGCTGGCGCGGCGCACCGGCCGCACCTACGGGATCGAGTCCGATCCGGAGCTGTTGGAGGTGGCGAGGGCGAGGGCCGCAGCGGCCCATCAGCCGAACATTCGCATCGTCGAGGGATCGCGCGACCGGCTGCCACTCCGCGATGGGGCGGTCGATGTCGTGCTGTCGGGTGGTATCGAGCCGGACGACGCGTCCGGCTCGGCGATTGCCGAGGCGCTGCGGGTGCTGCGGCCCGGCGGACGCCTCGTCGTGATCGGCTACTACGGCCGCGACGACCTTGCCCTGCTGCTCGAACCCGAGGTGGTGGCCCACGCGTTGTCGGCGACGCAGCGGCGGTCGGGGTGGTGGCTGCGCCACGGGTTCAAGATCAAGGTCGTCCATACCCGGTTCGACCTCAGCGACCGCGCCGCCGCAGCGGAGCTGCTGCCCCTCCTGTACGGGGACCGCGGGCGCGCGTTCCTGATGGCCCCGCACCCCGACACGCTGACGGTGAAGCTGGGGCTCTACCACCGGGCGAAGACCTGAAGTCCAGTGCAGGACGGCCCCCCGGTCAAGACGGATGAAACCGCAACAACCGTGCGGACTCATTTTGCGGAATCCGTGCTAGAAATGCCTTGCAGCCGCGGAACTCGCCACTTATGATGCGGGTCGTCGAAGGCCAGGCTCTTCTCCCCCCGGAGCCTGGCCTTCGGCGTGCGGCGCACCCGGTGCGATAATGACCGGAGACCCATGATGAGATGACGCAGGTCGCCCATGCGTGCCGCACGGGGCGCTCCGGATGACCGTGAGGAGGCTCTCGATGGCCAGCACCACGCCGCGAATGAAGATCACATACGCCACCCTGTCGGCGGACAACGAGGAACTGCAATCGGCCTTCGATGCCGCAGTCGCGAAGGCCCGGTCCGACCTCGGCCGCACATACCCGATGATCATCGGTGCCGAGGAGCGTGCGGGGTCGGAGTGGTTCGAGGATCGCTCGCCGATCGATCGCGACCTCGTCGTCAGCCGCTTCCCGGTCGGCACCGAACGGGACGTCTCCGACGCGATCGCAGCCGCGCGTTCCGCCTTCGTACCCTGGCGCGACCTCGGCTGGCAGCGGCGGATCGAGATCCTGCGGCGAGCCGCCGACCTCATCACGGAGCGCGGATTCGAGTACGCAGCCCTCATGGCGATCGAGGTCGGCAAGAACCGCCTCGAGGCGCTCGGCGACGTCGAGGAGACGGCCGACCTGCTTCGCTACTACAGCGATCAGATGGAGCGTCATTCCGGCTTCGTCGAGCCGATGGGCTCGCTCTCCGAATCGGAGCACACTCGCAGCACCCTGAAGCCGCACGGCGTGTGGGCCGTGATCAGTCCATTCAACTTCCCGATGGCGCTGGCCGGCGGGCCCGCCGCCGGTGCCCTGGTCGCCGGCAACACGGTGGTCATCAAGCCGTCCTCGGACGCCCCGCTGCTCGCCTACAAGTTTTGCGAGGCGCTCCGCGACGCGGGCGTCCCGGCCGGCGCGGTCAACCTGGTCACCGGCCCCGGCGAGACGGTGGGGAGGGCGCTGCAGGAGAGCCCCCACATCGATGGGCTCGTCTTCACTGGCAGCTACGCGGTGGGCATGGAGCTCTACCGGCACTTCACCCGCGACTATCCGCGACCGATCATCACCGAGATGGGCGGTAAGAACCCGGCCATCGTCATGGCCAGCGCCGACCTCGAGGAGGCGGCGGAGGGCGTCATGCGCTCCGCCTTCGGGTACGACGGCCAGAAGTGCAGCGCGAACAGCCGTGTCTACGTGGAGCGCGGCGTGGCGGACGCGTTCGTCGAGAAGCTCGTCGACCGCACCCGGACAATCCAGGTGGGCGACCCGACCCGCCGCGAGAACTGGATGGGCCCGGTGATCAACGAGCGCGCGCTCAGCAAGTTCACCGACGCGGTGGCAGAGGCGCGCCGGGATGGGGGTCAGGTGGTCGTCGGCGGCGAGGTGCGGAGCGACGGGGATGCGGCGCGCGGCTACTACCCAACCCCGACGGTCGTCACCGGCCTGCCGCTTGGCCATCGGCTCTTCCACGATGAGCTCTTCGTCCCGCTCCTGGTGGTCGGAGCGGTCGACTCGCTCGACGAGGCGCTCGCCGAGTCGAACGCGACACCCTACGGGCTGACCGCCGGAATCTTCAGCCACGATGACGCCGAGATCCGGCAATTCCTCAACGGCATCGCGGCCGGGGTGGTCTACGTGAACCGGCGGGCCGGCGCGACGACCGGCGCATGGCCCGGGATCCAGAGCTTCGGGGGCTGGAAGGGCTCTGGCTCATCCGGGAAGAGCGGGCTCGGCCCCTACTACGTGCAGCAGTTCATGCGGGAGCAGTCGCAGACCGTGATCGGGCAGGAGCCGCCCGAAGCGTGAGCCACACCGGCGACGACCGCCCGGGCAACGGCGCCGGCAGACTCGACGAGCTCGACGAGCTCGAAGAGCTCGGGCCGCTCGTCGACCCCAGCGGCTGGTTCAGCGCGCAGCTGCGCTACGCGTACGTCGTCGGGGAGTCGCGGGGTGCGGCGCTGTTCGAGGATCGGGTGGTTCTCGTGGACGGCGACGACGAGGAGGCCGCCCTGGGCCGCGCGGTCGAGATCGCCGCGGAGTACGAGGACGACTTCGAGACGGAGAGCGGCGAGCGCGGCCTGATCCGCTTCGAGGGGATCGTGGCGCTCAAGGAGCTCGACGATCCGCCGGCGGCCGGCACCGAGGTGTGGCACGAGTTCATGGCGCCACCCGGCGTCGAGGCCGATGCGGACGGCGAACCGCTCCCGGCGCTGCGTCCGATCGAGATGGCGTTCCCGCGCGCCCACGACGAGTAAGGGGCGTCCCGGCGATGGGATGGCGGGTCGCCGCCTACCGACCTGTTCGGCCCATCCTCTTCCGCTTCGAACCGGAGCGGATCCACCACCTGACGATCCACGCGCTCCGCCTGGCGGGCGGCAATCCGCTCGGACGGTCGGTGGCGGCCGTCCTGGGCGGGGTTCGGCGCCAGACGCCGGTCGAGGTCGCCGGCATGCGGCTCCGCAACCGGGTCGGCGTGGGGGCGGGGTTCGACAAGGACGGGCTGGCACTCCCCGGGTGGGCCGCGCTGGGGCTCGGCTTCGCCGAGGTCGGTACCGTCACGCCGCTCTCGCAGCCCGGGAACGAGCGGCCGCGCCTCTTCCGATTGAGCGAGGACGGCGCGCTCATCAACCGGATGGGATTCAACAACGCCGGCGCGGCCGCCGTGGCACGCAACGTCATGCTCGCCCGTCGCCATCTGCCGCCGGGATTCCGCATCGGCGTGAACCTCGGCCGCAATCGCGCGACCCCGCCGGAACGGGCGGTTGACGACTACCTGGCAACGCGCCGTCTCGTCGCCCCGATCGCCGACTACCTCGCGGTGAACGTCAGCTCCCCGAACACGCCCGGCCTGCGCGACCTCCAGGACCCGGAGCGGCTTCGCGACCTGCTCACCGCGCTCCACGAGGCCGGAGCTCGAGCAGGGGAGCAGCGCCCGCTCTTCGTGAAGCTGGCACCCGACCTCGAGCCTGGGGCGCTCGATCGGCTGTTCGGCCTTCTCGTGGAGCTCGAGGTGGCTGGCGTGATCCTGGCCAACACCACGCTGCGGCGCGACGGACTCCGATCGCCGGCCGCGATCACGAGCCAGGAGGGTGGGCTCTCCGGCGCTCCCCTGCTGCCGATGACGCTCGCCGCGGTGCGCCGCGCCGCCGAGATCGTCGGCGGACGGGTCGCGATCGTGGCGTCCGGCGGGATCCGCTGTGCGGAAGACGTGGCCATCCTGCGCGAGGCGGGCGCCGACCTCGTCCAGCTGTGGACCGGCCTGATCTTCCGCGGCCCCGGTCTGATCGGCGAGGCGGTCGCCGCGGCCTGATACGATGATGGCTGCATCTAGCCAGGGGCGCGGGCAGGACGCGCCACTCCGCTCTCGGAGCTGTTGGTACCGATGTCCATCGACGCCACCACCTCAGCGGCGGCTGCCCGCTCGCTGGACGCGCCGCACATCATCACCGAGCTGCCCGGGCCGCGCGCCCGGGAGATCATTGCTCGTGACGCGGCGGTCGCCAGCCCCAGCCTGACGCGTGCCTACTCGCTCGTGGCCGAATCGGGCCGCGGGGCCGTTGTCATCGACGTGGACGGCAACCGCTTCCTCGACTTCGCTGCCGGCATCGCCGTCGCCTCGACGGGCCATGCTCACCCGCAGGTGGTGGCCGCCATCAAGGAGCAGGCGGAGCGGCTGCTGCACGTCGCCGCGACCGATTTCTACGAGCCTCGCTACGTCGAATTCAGCGAGCGCCTGGCGTCCGTCGCCCCGTTCCGTGAGCAGGCCCGCGTCTTTCTCACGAACTCGGGGACCGAGGCGGTGGAGGGCGCCATCAAGCTGGCGCGGTACCACACCCATCGGCCCGGGCTGATCGCGTTTGACGGCGCCTTCCACGGCCGAACCCTCGGGGCGTTGAGCCTGACGAATTCGAAGCTCAAGCAGCGCGCCGGATTCGGACCCCTGCTGCCGATGGTGCACCACGCCCCGTTCCCGCGGGTGCGAGCCTGGCGGGAGGGGTCGGGCGGCGACGGGACGGCAGAGCTCGAAGCGTTGCGACGATCGATCCTCGGTCGACTCATCGCGCCGAGCGACGTGGCGGCCATCGTCGTCGAGCCCGTGCAGGGCGAGGGTGGCTACTTCCCCGCGCCGGCGGCGTTCCTCCGTGGCCTGCGCGAGATCTGCGACGAGCACGGCATCCTGCTCATCGCCGACGAGATCCAGTCGGGGATGGGGCGCACCGGTCGCTGGTGGGCGATCGAGCATGCGGGCGTCGAACCCGACATCGTGACGACCGCGAAGGGGATCGCGTCGGGGATGCCGATCGGTGCCTTCCTGGCGCGCGAGTCTGTCTGGACATGGCCGGCCGGCGCGCACGGCTCGACGTTCGCCGGCAACCCCGTCTGCGCCGCGGCCGGCATCGCCACGTTCGACCTGCTGAGCGACGGCCTCGTCGAGAATGCGGCGCGCATGGGCGAGCGCCTGCGAGCGGGCCTCGGATACGTGGCGTCGGAGTGCCCTGCGGTGCGCGACGTCCGTGGGATGGGCCTGATGACCGGTGTCGAGTTCACGAGCCATGAGCAGGCGAACGCCGTCGAGCAGGCGGCCTTCCTGAGCGGACTGCTGGTCCTCGAGTGCGGGGAGTCCACGCTGCGGCTGTGCCCGCCGCTCATCGTGGACGAGGCCGCGGTCGACCGCGCGGTGCGGCTCTTCGGTGAGGCACTGGCAGCCGTCGGGTGTCCGCTACCGGGGATCGACGAGACCGGCGGATGAGCGGGGTCCTGGTCACCGGCGCCGGCGGCGAGGCCGCGGGCGGGGTGATGGAGGCCTTCCTGGACGTCGGATGGCAGGTCGCCGGCATCACGCGACGCGACCCACCAGAATCGGCCGGCCGGGGTGCACTGGGTGCACGCCGAGCTCACCGACCCGGCCGAGACAGCCGCCGCCGTGGGCCGGGCGGCCGACGCGCTCGGCGGGCTGGACGCCCTCGTGTGCCTGGCCGGTGGGTTCGGCCTGACGACGCTCGATGAGTCGGGCTGGGACGATTTCGCGCGGCTCATGGAGCTCAGCTACCAGCCGACCGTGGTAAGCGTGCTGGCCTGTCTCCCGCACCTCGGCGATGGGAGCTCGATCGTCACGATCGGGGCCAGGGTGGCCGTTTCGCCGGGGCCGCGCGCGGCCGGCCATGGTGCCGCCAAGGCCGCGGTGGTGGCCTTCAGCGCATCGGCTGCCGCAGCACTCCGGCCCCGCGGCGTCCGCCTCAACTGCGTGCTGCCGGGGACGCTCGACACGCCGAGCAATCGGGCCTCGATGCCGGAGACGCGGCGCGGGAGCTGGGTCCCGCCGCGTCAGCTCGGAGAGCTGATCCGCTTTCTCGCCTCGCCCGAATCCGCGCCGCTGACCGGCGCCGCCATCCCGATCGGCTAGCCGGGCCTGGTCCCCGACAGCTCACGAGGCCGCGTCAGCGCGGCCGCCAGGACGCGCCGCAGCGCTGACGGATCCGTCTCGGCCAGGTCGTAGCGCACGCGCACGACCGGCTTGGCGAGGTTCATGATCCGAGTGAGGTCGATGGGGGTCGCGGAGAGGACGAGGTCCGCGGGCACCGCGTCGAGCGTGGCGCGCAGCTCCTCGACCTGCTCCGCGTCATACCCCATGGCCGGGACGAGATTCTCAAGGCGCGGCCAGCGGGCAAACAGCTCGTGCAGGCTGCCAGCGGCATACGGGCGCGGGTCGACCGGCGTGGCGCCCCAACGTCGAGCCGCCACGATCCCGGCGCCGAACCCCATCTCACCATGGGTGAGGGTTGGGCCGTCCTCCACGACCACCACGCTGCGCCCCGAGATCTCGCCACCGTCGAGTCGCAGCTCGCTGCGCGCCTCGAGCACGATGGCTCGCGGATTGACCCGTCCGATCGTCTCGTGGAGCCGGGCGAGGTCGGCTGGCTCGGCGGAGTCGATCTTGTTGATGATCACGACATCCGCTCGACGGAGGTTCGCCTCGCCCGGGTGGTACCGAGTCTCGTCGCCGACGCGGAGCGGATCGGCCACCACGATGAGCAGGTCGGGGCGATAGAACGGCATGTCGTTGTTTCCGCCATCCCAGAGGACGACCTCGCCCTCCGCCTCGGCCCGTTGCAGGATCTCGCCATAGTCGACACCGGCGAAGATCGCGCGACCGGCAGCGACGTGCGGCTCGTATTCCTCGCGCTCCTCGATCGTTGTCTCCTGTTCGTCGAGGTCCTCGAGGCTGCCGAAGCGCTGGACTCGCTGCCGCACGAGGTCGCCGTAGGGCATCGGGTGTCGAACGAGCGCCGGTCGCATGCCGAGGCCCTCGATCAGCTCTGCCACGCGACGCGTCGTCTGGCTCTTCCCGGCGCCCGTCCGCACCGCGCACACCGCGATCACCGGGCGGTGGCTGGGCAGCATCGTGCGATCCGGGCCGAGGAGGAGGAAGTCCGCCCCGGCGGCGAGCGCCCGCGAAGCCGCATGCATCACCGTCTCGTGCGCCACGTCGCTGTAGGCGAAGACGACGGTGTCCGCCGCGAGGTCCGCAATGAGCGCCTCGAGCTCCGCCTCGGGATGGATCGGGATGCCCTCCGGGTAGCGGTCCCCGGCCAGCTCGGGCGGGTAGCGACGGTCGGCGATGCCCGGGATCTGGGTGGCGGTGAAGGCAACGACCTCGGTCTCCGGATCATCGCGGTACACGACGTTGAAGTTGTGGAAGTCACGGCCGGCGGCTCCCATGATGATGACGCGTCGCGGCATGGCGAGGAGACCTCCTGCGGGCTGGCCGCTCACGACCGTACGTTCACCGTCGAGCGCCGCGAAGGGCCATTGGGCGCGTCGCCACGGGCCAACCAGCCCGCCGCCCCCGAGCGCGCCGAGCGGCCGCTCATTGGAGCATGTCGCTGACCGAGGTGAGCAGGAACCCGCGATCGCGCAGCCCCGGGATCACGAGCTTCAGGGCGTCCAGCGTCTCGTAGCCGCCGAGGTGCATGAGCACGATCGAACCGTCGCGGGCGTTCGTGATCACCTTGCTCGCGATCTGCTCGGCGCTTGGCCCGCCATCGCTCATCGGGTTCCAATCGACGGTGTCGATGTCCCAGCCGATCGTCTTCGTGTACCCGACCGATGCCGCCGCGTCGCGAACCGCCGCGTTCAGCGTGCCGTACGGCGCCCGCCAGTAGGGCTGCGGGTTCTGCGCCGAATACTGGGCGATGATCGCCTCCGCATCGGTCAGCTCGGTGCGGATGAAGTCCGCGGTCGGCGTGACGCCCGCACAGGGCGCCGACGTCGGGGAGCCGCCGCCGCCGTGGACGAGGTCGCAATGGTGCATCGTGTGGTTGCCGACCTCGAACAGCTCGGGGTGCGCCCGGATGACGGCCATGACCTGCTTCCCTTCGCCCGTCTGGGCCATCGCTCCGGTCGGGAAGATCGTCACGCACACCCCGTGCGCGATGAGCAGGTTCAGGATGTCGAGCCCGGGGTCGAGCCGGCCGCCCATGTCAAGGGTCAACGCAACCGAGTGGCCCGCGTCGGGGATGACGGTGAACAGCTGCTGCGCGCCGGCCGCCACGCGGTTGCCCGCGCGGCATCCCGAGGCGACCGGCGGGATGCTGGGTCGCGGGGTGGCGGGAACCGGCGTGGATGCCGGGGTCGGAAGCGGCGTGGCGTTCGGGTCGCCGGCCACGATCAGCTCCCAGCCCGCCTCGAGCAGGTCCGGCTGAGTGGCAAGCGACGGGTACCGCTCTCCGTTCCAGGCCAGCAGCTCGGCGACGGTGGTGCCCCACGCTCGGGAGATCGATGAGAGCGTGTCCCCGGGCTGCACCCGGTAGGTCGGCACGGTGACCGAAGGGCTCGGGCGCGGATCGGTCGCCGACGGGCCGGGTTGCGAGGCGCTCGGCCGCGGGCTGACGGAGCTCGCCGGCTCGGCACTGAGACCGACGCTGGCGCTCACCGAGCTCGTGGGCCCCGAGCTGCACGCGGCAAGCACCAGGATCAGCCCGATGGCGGCGGTGAACGGTCGCGCGAATGCCTCAGTTCGGGTGGTAATGGAGGTCACCGCTGGTCACCGAGGGCAGTGCTCCGCTCGAGAGCAGCTCCACCTCCCGGCGAAGGAGGTCGAGCTCGGCCGCCAGGCGTGCGGTCGCATCGGGGAGCTCCAGGAGCCCCTGCTTGCGAACCAGCTCGATCTGCAGCACCCCGGCCACCGCGTAGCTGGCCGCCGCGGGGTCGCCCGGCAGCCGAATCGGCTTCAGCACCCGATCGAGGGAGGTTGCGATGTCGCGCGCCTCTCGTTCATTCGTTTCCCTGGACGCGGTGGACCTCACGAATCGTTTCACGACCGCGAGGTATGCGTCGAGGGCCGATTGGACCTCGGTGAGGAGGCCCGCAGCCCGCTCGGTGTCGCCCTCTCGCTCATCGAGGGGCGTGAGCTCCGCGATCGCGTACTCAACCCCGCGCTCCACCACCTCGAGCCGGGCGCGGGCGACGCCCACCGCGAGCAGCACCCATCGCCCGTCGCTCAGCCGGTCGGCGCTCCGTACCTCGGCGATCGTCCCGACCGCGCGGCTGCGCGGTGGACCCATCTGCTGGCCGCCCACCTCGGCGCCGTCGGTGATCAGGCTGACCATGAACCGGCCCGCATACGGGGAGCCCGCGGCCAGGACGTCCCGGGTCATCGCGCGATACCGGTCCTCGAAGATGTGGAGCGGCAGCGGCAGGTGCGGGAAGAGCACCGTGTGCAGCGGGAAGTACGGCAGGCGCATGTCGCATCGATCGTCCCATGGCGCCGGCCGTTGCGCAAAGGACGGGCGCTACTCCTGGTCGACGAACGTCATGTCGATCTGGGCCCGCTGCAGCTTCCCGGAATAGTCGATATAGACGCTCTTCCACTCGCTGAAGAAGTCGAGCGCCGCCTGCCCCACCTCCCGGTGGCCGTTGCCGGTCGCCTTTGTGCCGCCGAACGGCAGGTGCGCCTCGGCGCCGATCGTGCCGTGATTCACGTACCCGAGCCCGGACTCGAAGTCCCGGATCGAGCGGAAGGCGAGGTTCACGTCCCGCGTGAAGAGCGAGGACGAGAGGCCGTACTTCACGCCGTTCACCACGCTGACCGCTTCCTCCCAGGTGTCGACCGGGATGATCGAGGTGACCGGCCCGAAGATCTCCTCCTGCGCGATCCGCGCCTCCGCGCGCACCTCGGCGAAGATCGTGGGCTGGAAGAACGAGCCCCGGGCCAGATCGCCGTCGCGCGCCGGCTCGCCGCCGATCACCAGCTCCCCCTCGTTGCGGCCGATGACGGCATAGGCCGCGATCTTGTCGACGGCCGTGTCGTTGATCACCGGGCCCACGTCGGTCTTGGGGTCCAGCCCGTCGCCGAGCACGAGTGTCGCCACCCGCTTGCGCAGCATCTCGGTGAAGGTGTCATGGATCGAACGATGGACGACGATCCGCGAGGCCGCCGTGCAGCGCTGCCCCGATGTGCCGAACGCGGACCACACGACCGAATCGAGGGCCAGATCGAGGTCCGCATCCTCCCAGATCACGATCGGATTCTTCCCGCCCAGCTCAAGGCTCACGCGCTTGAGGGTTTCGGCGGCACGGCGGCTGATCTCGACGCCGGTCTCGGTGTGGCCGGTGAAGCTGATGACCCGCACGTCGGGGTGGTCGACGATCGCGTTCCCGACCTCCGCCCCGCTGCCGGTCACGAGGTTGACCACTCCGGCCGGGATGCCGCCCTCCATCAGCAGCTCGACGAAACGGACGAGGCAGGCCGGGGTATCGGACGCCGGCTTGATGACCGCCGTGTTCCCGCAGATCAGGGCCGGGAAGAGCTTCCAGCCGGGGATCGCGACCGGGAAGTTCCAGGGGGTGATGATGCCCACCACCCCGATCGACCGGCGGATGGCCATTGCGAACTTGTCGGGCATCTCCGACGGGACGGTCTGGCCGAACAGCCGGCGTCCCTCGCCGGCCATGTAGTACGCGACGTCGATCGCCTCCTGCACGTCGCCGCGCGCCTCGGCCAGCACCTTGCCCATCTCGCGGGTCATGAGCCGCGACAGCTCCTCCTTGTGCTCGGCGAGCAGCCGCGCGACCTTGAACAGGATCTCGCCGCGCTTCGGGGCGGGCATCAGCGACCAGGCCGGGTATGCAGCCTTCGCCGCCTCGACCGCCGCGTCGACGTCCTGCGGGCCGGACGCCGGGAACTCCCCGATCACGTCGTCGTGGTTCGCGGGGCTGACGCTGGTGAACGTGGCTCCGGACGCGGCCGGCACCCAGTGGTCACCGATCAGGTTGCGATTGCTCACAGCTCTTGCCTCCGAGAGGTGGGATCCGGGGGAGCTCGATTGTACCCGTGGGCGCTCGGCGCCGATTCCCGGGGGGTGCGGGACATTCGCCCCTAGCGACCCGGTCCCCGCAGCGGCGACGATCCGAGCACAAGTGAACAGCCGTCGCGGTGGGCGTTACCAGTTACGTACGTAACGGGGCTGAAGTAGTGGCACACCTGCCGTGACGGACTTGCGAGAGCGCCGGTCCGGAAACGGGCCGGCGCAATCGTTCACGCCTCGGGGGGACGGGTCATCGACAGGACGTCGAGCGCCTCGTCGAGCTGCGCGACGGTGAGCCTGCCCTGCTCGACGTAGCCCCGCTCCAGGACGACCTGGCGGATCGTCTTGCGCTCGGCCATGGCCTGCTTCGCCACCTTGGCCGCCTCCTCGTAGCCGATGTAGCGGTTCAGGGAGGTCACGATCGAGGGCGAGCTCTCGGCGAATTCCCGGGCGCGCTCCACGTTCGCGGTGATGCCGTCGATGCATCGATCGGCGAGCAGGCGCGAGATGCTCGCCAGCAGCCGAATCGACTCGAGGATCGCGCGCGCCATGACGGGGAGCATGACGTTGAGCTCGAAGTTGCCCGCTGCGCCGGCGAAGGCCAGCGTCGCGTCGTTGCCGATCACCTGGGCGCAGACCATGCAGGTCGCCTCGGGGATGACCGGGTTCACCTTGCCGGGCATGATGCTGCTGCCCGGCTGGAGGTCCGGCAGGTTGATCTCGGTCAGGCCGGTGCGCGGACCGGACGACATCCAGCGCAGGTCGTTGCTGATCTTGTACAGGCTGACGGCGATCGTGCGCAGGGCGCCCGATGCCTCGACCAGCCCGTCCCGTGCGCCCTGGGCCTCGAAGTGATCGGGCGCCTCGGTGAGGGGCAGGCCGGTCTCCGCCGCCACGGCGGCGATCACCCGCTTCGCGAACCCGGGCGGCATGTTGATGCCGGTGCCGACCGCCGTACCGCCCAGCGGCAGCTCGGCGAGGCGAGGCAATGCCGCCCGCAGCCGCTCGATCCCGGCCCGAACCTGCGCGGTGTAGCCGCCGAACTCCTGGCCGAGGGTGACCGGTGTGGCGTCCATCAGATGGGTCCGGCCCGACTTCACGACCGCTGCGAACTCGCCGCGCTTGCGGTCGAGCGACGAGGCGAGGTGCTCGAGGGCCGGAATGAGATCCTTCGTGACGGCGCTCGTGGCCGCGATGTGGATGCTCGACGGAAACACGTCGTTGCTCGACTGGCTGGCGTTGACGTCGTCGTTCGGGTGCACGGCCGCGCCGAGCCGCTCGGCGGCGAGGCGCGCGATCACCTCGTTGGCGTTCATGTTGCTGCTCGTGCCCGAGCCGGTCTGGAAGATGTCGATCGGGAACTGCTCGTCCCATTCGCCGGCGGCAACCTCGTCCGCGGCCGCACGGATCGCCTGCGCCTTCTTCGCGTCGAGAATGCCCAGCTCGGCGTTCACGACGGCGGCGGCGGCCTTGATGCGGGCCAGCGCCTCGATATGGGCGCGTTCGAGGCGCAGGCCGCTGACCGGGAAATTCTCGACCGCGCGCTGCGTCTGGGCGCCCCACCGTGCGTCGGCCGGCACGCGGACTTCGCCCATCGAATCGTGCTCCATCCGGTACGCCGTCGAGTCTTCGCTCATCACGCCAACGCCGGGGTCTCGAGCTCGCTGAAGCGAATGACCGGCGGGATCAGGTACGGCAGCCCGCCCGCGCGGAGATCGACGAGGAGGCGCTCCGCCTCACCGATCAGCTCGTCGACGATGATCCCGCCGTGGGCCGGTCCGTACCGGCGCAGCCGGTCCACGCCCTCGCCGAGCTTGTTGCGCGCTCCGCGGGCGTTTCGTCGTTGCAGGTGAAGCAGGCCGGCGGCGATCTGGATCAGGCCCTGGTAGAAATCGCGCTCCTCATCGGGGGCGGCGCGCCACAGCGTCTCCCACGCCTCGTGCGCATGCCAGTAGCGCGAACCGTTGAACAGGGCCACTCCCTCGCGGAAGAGCCGGGCCACCTCGCGCGGGTCCAACGCGGTCTCCATCGGGCCGATCCTAGCACCGGCTCACGGCGACTCGCGCCAGGCTCCCCCGGGTCAGTCGGCGATCTTGGCCATCACGTGCTTGACGATCGTGTAGTCCTCGATGCTGTACAGGCTCATGTCCTTGCCATAGCCGGAGCGGCCGAACCCGCCATGCGGCATCTCGGATGCGATCGTCAGGTGATCGTTGATCCAGACGGTCCCGTAGCGCAGCCGGCGAGCGGCATTCAGGGCGCGCTTCACGTCCCGGGTCCAGACGCTCGAGGCCAGGCCATAGTTGACGCCGTTGGCCCAGGCGATCCCCTCCTCGTCGTCGGCGAAATGCTGGACGGTGACAACCGGCCCGAAGACCTCCTGCTGGATGATCTCCGAATCCTGCCCGATGTCGGTCACGACCGTGGGCCGATAGAAGAAGCCCCGATCCCCGTCGGTCGCGCCGCCGGTCGCGATCGCCGCACCGTAGCCCCGCGCGCGATCCACGAACCCCGACACCCGCTCCCGCTGCGCCTTGTTGACGAGCGGTCCCATGTCGAGCTCCGGATCGTCGGCCGGGTTCCCGACCTTCACCGACTCGACCGCCGGCACCAGCTCGGAGAGGAGATTGTCGTAGATCTTCGAGCCGGCAATCACCCGCGTGGCGGCCGTGCAGTCCTGTCCGGCGTTGAAGAAGCCGGCCATCTTCACCGTCTCCGCCACGGCGGCGGGATCTGCGTCGTCGAAGACGAGCACCGGTGCCTTGCCGCCGAGCTCGAGATGCACCCGCTTCACCGTCTGCGCCGCGGCCGCCGCGATCTCCTTGCCGGTCGCGGTGTCCCCGGTCAGGCTGATCATGTCCACGTCGGGATGCGTCACCAGCCGCATCCCGGCGGTTGCGCCCGGACCGGTGATCACGTTGAAGACGCCCTTCGGGAAGATGTCGGCGGCCAGCTCGGCGAGGCGAATCGCCGAGAGTGGCGTCGCCGACGCCGGCTTCAGGACGACGGTGCAGCCCGCGGCGAGCGCCGGGCACATCTTCCAGATCGCCATCATGAGCGGGTAGTTCCAGGGCGCCACCTGACCGACCACACCCACCGGCTCGCGGCGGATCATGCTCGTGTGCGTGCTGACGTACTCGCCGGCTGCCTTGCCCTCGACCACGCGAGCCGCGCCCGCGAAGAAGCGGACGTTGTCGATCGTGAACTCGACGTCGAAGTCGGCGGTCCCCTTCGGCTTGCCGACGTTGGCCGTCTCGAGCGCGGACAGCTGCTCCGCATCTGCGGCGATTGCGTCTGCGAACCGATGCAGCAGCGTCGAGCGCTCCGCCGGCGTCGTCATCGACCACGTGTCGAACGCCCTGCGCGCGCCGGCGACGGCGCGGTCGACATCGGCCTCGGCGCCCCTGGGCACCTCGGCGATGATCTCCTCGGTCGCGGGATTGATGACCTCGCTCGTCTCGCCCGTCTGGGCCACCGCCCAATCGCCGTCGATGAACATTCGATACGTGGTTGCCGAGAGCGTCATGGCTAACCTCGAGGATCTCCGGTTTCAGCAGATTCTACCGCTGCCGGCAACGGAATCGTGAATCTCGATGGCCTCGGAGGGCCGATTCCGCAACCCGCCCTGCGAGCGCAGGCTGTGCGCAGACCCGGAGCGGTCAGGGCTCGAGGCGGGCCGGCCGGTAGCCGCCGTCCGCCGCGCGCGCCATCACGAACAGCAGGTCGGCGAGCCGGTTGAGGTACGGAACCACCTGCGAGTCCGGCAGGCCACCCGCGTCGGCGAGGTCAACCGCGCGTCGTTCGGCGCGGCGCACGATGCTCCGCGCCAGGTCGTAGCTCGCCCCCGCCTGCGACTCGCCGGGCAGGACGAATTCCGCAGGCAGCGACTGCGCCTCCTCGAGAGCGTCGATCTCCGCCTCAAGGGCGGCGACCATCTCTGTGGTGACCAGCGTCGTGCTCGCCTCCAGGCGCGGGCGTCGGTCGGGATGGGTCGCGAGCTCGGCCCCCACCACGAACAGCTCTCGCTGGAGGCGGATGGTGAGGGCCGCCAGGCGGGCCTCGGTGCGGTCGGTGGCGGCGCCGAGCGCGGCCCTCGCGACCCCCAGCGCCGAGACCGCCTCGTCGGTCGTCCCGTAGGCATCGGTCCGCGGATCGGCCTTGCTGACCCGGGCGCCGCCGTACAGCAGGCCGGTCGTCCCGGTGTCGCCCTTGCGGGTATAGATGCGCATCGGAAGCCGATGGTAGCGCCCGGGGGGGCGGGCGGTAAGCCTAGAAGAGGCCCGGTGGCGGCTCCCAGCGGTCGGCCAGCAGCGTGACCTTGACGGTCGTGCCGACGACCTCCTCCGTCTTCTGCTTCACCGTCTGGATCAGCTCGCCGGCCCACGGGCAGAACGGCGTGGTGAGCACCATCTTGATCTCGGTGGGCGTGCCCTCGTCCCCGATCTCCACGTGCTTGATGAGGTCGAGGTCCACGATGCTCATCCCGATCTCGGGATCGAAGATGTCGTAGAGCGCGGTCATCACCTCGTCGACCTTGGCGAGGTTCGAATCAATGGCCATATCCCGACCAGAATACCAGTGATTCCCGATTCGCCCCGTCAGACGAGGCGCGTGTCGAAATTCGGATGCGGGGCGGGGACGATCGGGCGCACCCGCGTGTAGCCCTCGAAGAGCGCCCCGTCGCGATCCAGCAACGACCGCAGATCTGCCGCCTCTGCCGCTGCGTCTCCCTGGCTGGCATGACAGGCGAGCGCCGCGAGGCGCCGGCCGGCCACGGCCGTCACGTCGATGCGATGCGTGGCTGCGCCCTCCTCCGGTGAGAGGTCGAAACGACGGCCGGGCGGGGCGAAGACCGGCGCGACGACGTAGAGCGCGTGCGGCGCCACCCCGGACTCTGCGAGCCGCTCGATCGCCCAGCGCGCGGCGCTGCCGATCACCACGTGATCCGGGTTCTGGGTGACCCCATGCGGGCCGAAGGTGATCACCGCGTCCGGGCGTCGGTCGGACAGCCACGCCGCGATCTCGCCGACGAGGGCCGCGAAGGGCTGCTCCACGAGGGCGCCATCCGGGTAGCCCTCGAGGACGGTCACCTCGTCGAGGCCGATGACCTCGGCGGCACAGCGCAGCTCCTCCTCGCGGGCGTCACCGACGCGGTCGTCGGGCGTGCCGTCCTCGGTCCCCGCCTCGCCGCGGGTCGCGATCAGCAGGCGCGTCGGTCGTCCCGCGTCGTGGGCCAGGGCCAGGGCGCCCGCGCACGTGAAGCTCTCGTCGTCGGGGTGCGCGAGGATGGCGGCCAGGCCGCCGCGCTTCTCATCGGGTCGTTCCGTCACGGCTCCTCCTCGCTCTCCGCTTCATCGGTGAGCTGCCGCCAGCCTCGCTGCACGACGGCATGCCTCATCGTACGCAGAACCGCGAGCTTGGCGCGAGCCACGTCGGCCACGAATCGGCGCTGTGCGGATTCGTCCATCGTCGATCCGGGGGGTTCGGCGCCGCGACCGACGTTCAGCCACGCGAGGTGGTAGCGCTCCATCCGGCCCCAGACCCGCTCGAGCAACTCGTCGCTGTTCAGCAGCCAGGCGCGAAAGAGGTTCCAGTCGGGATCGTCGAGCAGCCGTTCCCCGGACGCGATGAGGGCATCCGTGAGCTCCAGGAACCTGCGGCGCGACATGGCGGGCCGGCGCGTCGCGTCGCGTGGGAGTGAGCGCGACATGCGGCGAGGATATCCCACGTTCCGCGTTCGTACTATTGCCGCCGGACCCCGATCCTTGGCTTACTGGCCGGTGCAGTAGCGCACCAGGGCCGATGCAGACCTTCCGGACGAACGCCCAGCCGAGCGCCAGCCTGGTGGCGGGACTCCTGCCGCCGGCGGTCGCCGCTGCCATGCACCTCCTGGCCCCGGGGCGGCTTGCCGACCTCGGGTCGCTCGGCTGGGCGGCGGTCGCGGCTCCCGCTGCCGCCGGGATCGCCACCGGCGCGGGCAGCATTGCGCTGCTGGGCAGCTCGCTGCCGCGACGTGGCGTCGCGGCGCTGGTCGAGGCCGGCAGTCTCGGCGCCCTGACCGTGGGGCTGACCCTGGCCGCGCTCGCCGCGGTCGGCGATCCGGCACGGCTCCCGGGCCCGGAGCTCGCGATCACATCGGCGGTCGGCGGCCTTGTGCTCCTGGCGGGCCTCGCGCTGCGCGACCTGCCCGTTGGGGGCCGGAGCGGCCTCGTGGCGGCCACCGTTGGCCTGTTCCTCCTGCTCGAGACCCTGCTGGGCGCTGCCCTGCTCGGTCGTGGCTGGGCCACCCCGGTCGCTGCCTGGCTGCTCGTCGTTGCTGCCGGCGCCGCATCCGCGACGCTCATCGGGCGGACAGCCGTCACCCGCCTCCGGCCGGCGCCCTCCTGGCTGTTCCTCGTTGCGGGAAGCCTCGCGGCGCTGGCGCTTGCCCGTCCCGGCACGCTCGACGCCGTTCCCGGCCTCCTGGGCCTCCTCCTGGCCGGTGTGCTGGCGGCAGACACGGCGTTCATCGAGCAATCCAGGGACGACGCCGCGCAGGCGGCCGACGTCGCGGAGCCATTGCCCGAACCGCCGCCGCTGACCCTGGTGCCCGATCAGGAGCCGCCGACAGCCGGCCTCGAGCGGGATCGAGCTGAAAGCCACGCCGCCGAGCAGCGGCTCGCCCGGGAGCTCCGCGGCACGATCGAGGAGCTGCTGCAGGCGCGCCGCATCGTCGAGCTCCAGCGCGAGGAGATCGCGCGTGCGGCCACGACCGATCCGCTCACCGGCCTCCCGAACCGGAGCTCGATCCTCGAACGGCTCCGGCTCGAGGTCGCCGAGGCGCGCCGCTACAGCCACCCGGTGGCGATCGCGCTGCTCGACGTCGACGGCCTCGGTGCCCTCAACACCGCGCACGGGCTGGCGATCGGCGACGCGGTCCTCCGCGAGCTGTCGCTCCGCATTCGGCTTCGCGTACGTGCCGCCGACGCCCTCGGTCGTGCGGGGGAGGACAGCTTCCTGGCCATCCTGCCGCACACCGACGAGGGGGGCGCCGCCACGTTCGTGCGAACCCTGCTGCGCCGCCTGACGGACCGGCCGATCCCGACCGAGGTCGGCGAGCTCACCGTCTCGGTCTCGGTGGGGGTCGCCCTCATCCGACCCGGCATGGACCTGCGCGACGAGGGGCTGCTCGCGTCGGCGGAGGAGGCGGTTCGCTCCGCGCGCGCCGCCGGCGGAAACCGCATCGCCTTCGATCGGCTCCACGGGCTGGCGCGGATCGACGACCGGCGGACCTGATCAGGATCCGGGCGCCGCGGCGAGAATTGCACGCCGATCTGCGGCTCGATCGTCAGGCGCGGATCATCGGGCGTGCTCATCTGCCAGTAGCGGGTGCTGATGCCGACCTGCATCGGCGTCGGCAGATGCGGAAGCGCGAGCCAGGTGACGTCATCTCGACGGGGGAGGTTGTGCACAACATATGCACATCACAGCACCTGATGGCCCCAGATCTTGTGGACAACAGCCTGATCTCGAGCGACCCCGGGTGCTATCCTCGCCGGACCCATGGCGACCGCACCTGCCCTCTCAGCCAAGTTGATCTTCCCCACTCGCGAGATCGTCGAGGAGTACTACCTCCCGATCATCTACACCGCTTGCCGGACGTGCTATTCCGAGCAGCTTCCCGACCAGATCTGGGACAAGGCGGTGAGCCGCAGCGTGGCGGACGAAAAGCAGCAGAACCTCGTCCGCAAGGTCATGGAGTCCGGCCACGGCTCCACGATCGAGCATGTGAACTTCACCTTCGCGATCAGCGGCGTGACCCGCACCCTCTCCCACCAGCTCGTGCGGCACCGGGCCGGGACCGCCTTCGACCAGCAGTCGCAGCGCTACGTCAGCTTCAAGAAGCGGGACAACTACACCGTCCCCGATTCGATCACGAAGGGTGACCTGCCGGACGACCTCGCGGGGCGCTTCGGGCAGGCGATCGATGACAATCTCGAGCTCTACGGCCAGCTGCTGCAGGCGGAGGTCCCCGCCGAGGACGCGCGCTTCATCTTCCCGAACGCGATGCAGACGAACCTGATCATGACGGTGAACCTCCGCCAGCTGATCCACATGTCCGGGCTGCGCCTGTGCACGATGGCGCAGTGGGAGATCCGCCAGCTCTTCAAGCAGATTCGCCACGAGATCTTCCGCGTCAGCCCCTTCTTCGGGTCCTTCCTGGCCCCGAAGTGCGTGCCGCTCGGCTACTGCGACGAGATGGGGAATCGTGACGAGCACTGCCGCATCCGGCCCCACCGCGACACGGTCATGGCCGTCTGGGAGGCGTACCGCGCCGGCGACCTGGCCGAGACCGAGGGGCCGGTCGTCCCCGAGACCTCCCCGTTCCGCCCGCGGCCCCGCCGGATTCCGGTGCCGATGTCGGACGAGGCCCCGGAGGCGGCGATCGGCCAGGCCGGAGGCTCGGACCGGGTCTAGACCCTCACCAGTCCGGGGTGCCGGCCTCCCCGAGGGTGAACGCCCGCTGCTCCTCCACGCAGGCATCCACGGCGCGCTGCGTCTCGGCGATGAGGAACGAGGTCATCTTCGCGGAGTCCACGACGAGCAGGGTGTGGCCTCGTTCGTTGCGGTCGAGGATGATCCGGTCGTCGCCGTGGAAGCTGATGGCCCAGTCGGCCTGGAGCTGGACGAGCTCCGCGAGCAGGACCTTCTCGCTGAAATACCAGTCGAGGTAGGCGGCGTTCAAGGCCGCCGCCACGTCCCGCAGCTGATGGGTGACGTTGCGACGCACCCGCGCGCTGAAGTGGAGGATCCTGGCCCGTGTGAAGGGGTCGCCGGCGCGCCCGATCTGGGGCGGGACCAGGTTCGGGTCCGGCATTCCGTCCGGTGGCGGTCCGGCGATCGGATCGGCGCTCATGCCCGTAGTGTGCCCGTCGGCCGGGCGGAACGCGAACGTCAGCCGATGCGCGCCCCGTCGGGAGCGGCCGGCATCGGCTCGAGGAGCCAGACCTCCCCTGCCGGACCCATGGCTCCCAGCACCAGCACCTCGCTCGCGAACCCGGCGATCCGGCGCGGCGGGAAATTCACGACCGCCACGACCTGGCGACCGACGAGCGTGGCCGGATCGGGGTAGGTCACCGTCAGCTGTGCCGAGCTGACGCGCTCCCCGAGCTGGGGACCAAAGTCGATGCGCAGGCGGTACGAGGGCTTGCGCGCCTCGGGAAACGGCAGTGCCTCGACGACACGCCCGACGCGCATGTCGACCGCCGCAAAATCGTCGAAGTCGATCATGGCGGCACCCTAGCAGCGCACGGTGCCGCCGGGTGCGGGCTACTTGTTATGGCCCGGCGCGTTCGCCGAATTGCCGTGCTCGCCGCCATTGCCGTGGCCACCGCTCATCACGTGGCCGATTCCCGGCGAGAGGTTCAGGGTGTCGTCCGCGGCATTCAGCTGCTTTGCGATCTGGCCCCACCCCATGCCCGCGTCGAACAGGTCGGTGATCTCCGACGGATCGACGCCGGCGGCATCGGCCCACGCGAGGATCCGAACCGCGCCGCCCACGCCGTAGTCGGCGGCCAGCGCCTTGACCGTGTCGGCATCGGTGACGATCCCTGCGTCGCCGAGGTTCAGGACGATCCGATCCAGGAGCTGGCTGGACGGATCCGCCCCGTCAGCTGCGTCGGGCGTATCGGCCTGGTCGGCCTGGTCCTTCACCTCGGGCGCCTCGGATTCGGGCGCCTCGGATTCAGGCGCCTCGGACGACGGCTGATGGGAGGCCGCCTCGTCCGACTGATGCTCGACGTTCTTGCCGGGAGCGGCGAGCGCTGCGCCGGCGACGAGGAGGAGCAGCGCGAGCGCCGCGACGATCGTTCGCAGATATCGGTGCATGATGTCACTTCTAACGCAGGATCACGGCCCACGTTGCAGGCAAATGGTCCTGTTCGGTGCCGTGACGCACCGGGCCGGCCTAGTACTCTCGTGCCCTTGGTGAGACGCCCCGACCCCCGTAGTGTGGAGCACGCGAGCCGCAGGCTGCCCGCGGCCGTTCATCGAAGAGGGAGAGCGCTACGTGACGTTCTGGAACTGGCGTCATGGCACGGGAAGCACGGCGACCGCCGGCACCGCCGCCGTGGCGCTGACGACCGACCTTGCGCCGATCGAGCTCTACACCGCCGACGCCCGCATCGTCGCGTGGATCGCCGTCAATGGACGACGGGTCACCGACCTCCTGAACGAGCAGGACGAGCTCCGCCTCTGGCATCCGAGCCCAGGACTCTCCGAGGCCGGCAGCGAGCAGAGCGGCGCCCGCGACGTCGAGCCGACCGCCGAGGGAAACGGCGACTGGCAGTCACTTGCCACCGCGCAGGTCATCCTGGCCATGCCCCCGGAATGGCGGGCAGCCCGCCAGCTCCGGCTGCACCGCAAGCTGCGACGGGTGGCGCTTGTCGCCGGGCCGTTCAGCGTGACCGGCAACCTCCACCTGGCGCCCGGCAGCGAGCCGGGACCGGAGCTGCTGACCAGCGGGCCGCGCTACCTGCCTCTGACCGAGGCCTATCTGCTCCACAGTGCCGAGCCGCCGTTCGAGCACGTCGTCAGCGTCGTGATCGTCAACACCGCCCATGTCACGCAGCTGGTGCCGCTCATCACCCTGGCCTGAGCCTCCATGGCCTAGAGCCGCAGGCTGCGCGGACGACGATTCCGCTGAGTGTTCTGGTCATCAGAACACTTCCTCCCACCCGAGCCTGCGGTCCGGATGGGATGACATCCGCGGGGGAGCGCACGGGATAATCGGTCGGTCATGGCCATCCTGCGCAGCGCGCTCGACCTCGCCTCCCCGGACGCGCGCGCCAACGTCGCCGCCATGCGCAGCCTCGTCGATGATCTTCGCGAACGCACGGACGGGGTGAGTGCTCACGGGGCGGGCGGAGACGAGCGGGCGATCGCGCGACATCGGGAGCGCGGCAAGCTGCCGGTACGGGAGCGAATCGATCTGCTCACCGATCCCGGCAGCGCGTTCCTCGAGCTCTCGGCACTCGCTGCGACCGGGATGTACGACGGCGATGCCCCCTCGGCCGGCATCGTGACCGGTGTCGGGCGGGTGGAGGGAGTCGAGTGCGTCATCGTCGCCAACGACGCTACGGTCAAGGGCGGGACCTACTACCCGATGACCGTGAAGAAGCACCTGCGCGCCCAGGAGATCGCCATCGAGAATCGCCTGCCCTGCCTCTACCTCGTCGATTCCGGCGGGGCATTCCTACCGCTCCAGGCCGACGTGTTCCCGGATCGCGAGCACTTCGGCCGGATCTTCTACAACCAGGCGCAGCTCTCGGCGCGCGGGATCCCGCAGATCTCGCTGGTGATGGGCTCATCGACCGCCGGTGGCGCGTACGTGCCAGCGATGTCGGATGAGACGGTGATCGTGAAGGGCACGGGTACGATCTTCCTCGGCGGTCCACCGCTGGTCCAGGCCGCCACCGGTGAGGAGGTGAGCGCCGAAGAGCTGGGGGGAGCGGAGGTGCACACCGTGAGGAGCGGCGTGGCAGATCACTTCGCTCTCGATGACGAGCACGCGATCGCCATCGGGCGCCAGATCGTGCGCAGCCTCGCCTGGCGCAAGCCCGAACCGCCCTGGAACGCAACGGAGCCGACCGCTCCATCGGTCAATCCCGCCGAGCTGTACGGGGTCATCCCGGCCGATGCGCGGCAGGGCTACGACGTCCGCGAGGTGATCGCGCGGCTCGTCGATGGATCCGAATTCGCGGAGTTCAAGGAGCGCTACGGCGAGACGCTCGTTACCGGCTTCGCCCGGATCGAGGGCAACCCGGTCGGGATCATCGCGAACAACGGGATCCTGTTCAGCAGCTCCTCGCTGAAGGGCGCGCACTTCGTGGAGCTCGCGAGCCAGCGTCGGATCCCCCTCGTCTTCCTCCAGAACATCACCGGCTTCATGGTCGGTCGCGACTACGAGGCGGGTGGCATCGCCAAGGACGGGGCCAAGCTGGTGACCGCGGTCGCCACGACGTCGGTGCCGAAGTTCACGGTCATCATTGGTGGCAGCTTCGGCGCCGGCAATTACGGGATGGCGGGCCGCGCCTACTCGCCGCGCTTCCTGTGGATGTGGCCGAACGCCCGGATCAGCGTGATGGGCGGCGCTCAGGCGGCACGGGTCCTGTCCACGGTCCGCGGCGGGTTCGAGACCGATGCCGAGCGCGACGCCTTCGAGGCGCCGATCCTCGACACCTACGAGCGCGAGGGGTCCCCGTACTACTCGACTGCGCGCCTGTGGGACGACGGTGTCATCGACCCGCTTGACACCCGAAGGGTGCTCGCGCTCGGGATCAGCGCCGCGCTGAACGCGCCGATACCCGAGACCCGGTTCGGCGTCTTCAGGATGTAGCTTCCGTGGGCTCGAGCGTGGGCTCGAGGTCGAAGCGCATGCCGAAAACCTCGTGTGAGCGCGGTTCGGCAACGCCGGCGCCGAGGACGACGACGGCCGGTACCGGCATCTCGCGGGATGGCACGAGGCGAATCACGTGCGGCCCGAGCGTGCAGACCGCGAGATCGGCGACGGCCCAGAACTCCACGCCCAGGGTCGACGCGTACGCGGCGGCCAGGCCCGGCGGGTCGGGAGTGGCGATGTCGAGGCGCACGAGCCGCACGGGCGACCCGATCGGGTGCACCTCGTGGCGGCGAGCAGCCACGGCCTCCTCACCCCACTCGGCCCCGATATAGCGATGGCGGATGAGGAACGGGGGTCGGTCCGGGCCGAGGTTCGGTGGCGCCGCCGTCCACCACTCGACGAGCTCGCCGTCCGGACGATGGCGCGATCCCGCGATGACCTGGCCGATCGAGCTGTCGTTCGCCTGCAACGTCGCGACGGTCTGCGGAAGCTCGTCGTCGAGCAGGGCGAAGGTGGCGAGCCCGCCGCCGCCCTCGAGGGCCGCCAGTGCGGCGCTGCCCACCGGGTTGCCGGCGGCCGCCTCGGGATCGGTGATGCCGATGAGCTCGAGGTAGGCACCAGCGGCAAGGAAAACGACCCGGTTGAACGTGCCTCCGCCCGGATGCTCACCGCCGCCCGCCGCGGCCACTCCCACCCGGTCGGCGAGCTCGGTGGCAGCGGCGTCCGGGTCTGCGACGGCGATCACCAGGTGGTCGATGGCGGAGGGCATGATCCCATGCTACCCGTCGCGCCCGGCGGCCGGTGGTAGGCTGGCCGGCGATGACGCTGGATCGCCCGGAGCCGGGATCCCACGACCGGAGCACCCCCACCGGCACGATCGAGGAATCGGCCGCCAACCTGTTCGAGGCGATGATCGCCGCGCGGGACGCGACGGATCCGGCCGAGACCGATCGGACGATGCTCGCCTTCTACCGGACGCTCCTCTCAGGCACGCTGATCCTGCCCGTCCCCCCCGAGCACGGCGACGAGGCGCGCTCGGCCCTCGAGCGGGCGGTGACCGACGACGACGAGGTCGAGATCAACGTGCTGCTCGCCACCGACGCGGACGGCGCAGCGGTGAGCGTCGCCTTCGGCTCGCTCGCCGCACTCTCTGCGTGGTCCCCGCGCGGGACGGCGAGCCTGCCGATCCCGGGGCGGATCGCGATCGCCAATCTTGCCGCCGCGCAGCTGCCGGCCATCCTCGACCCCGCCGGACCGATCCCCTACCGCTTCGAGCGCGAAGAGCTGGCCGCGATCGCCGAGGGCCACCTCCCGGGCAGCGACGCCCCGCTGTGGGCCACGCCACCGGCCCGCGCGCTGCGCCTGCGCCTGCCGGGCCCCGAGGCGGTACCACTGGAGGAGGCGCTGCGGGGAGCGCTGGCCGGCACGGCAGTCGACGCCGCCTGGCTCGTCGAGTCCGAGGGCGACGGTCGGCGCCGCCTGCTGCTCGGTTTGCTCGGTGCCGACGGCGCGGCGGCGACGGTCGACGTCCCCGACGACACCGACGTCGTCTGGCTCGAGGAGCCGTTGCTCTCATCGGTTCGCGCGGTGAGCGAGCCGTTCTACCGACGGGCCGGGCGCTGACGTGACCGATCTGCTGCGGGTCGAGCGCGAGCGCCCCGACGGCGTCGTGGCACGCGTCACGCTCGGGCGGCCCGACGTCCGCAACGCGTTCAACGCCGAGCTGATCGCCGCCCTCCACGCCGCCTTTGCCGCGCTCGCAGTCGAACCGCCGAGGCGACTGCGGGCCGTGGTGCTCGCGGGAGATGGGTCCACGTTCAGCGCCGGCGCCGACATCGCCTGGCAGCGCGCGGCCCTCTCGCTCTCGATGGAGGAGAACGAGGCCGATGCGGCCCGCCTGCAGGAGATGCTGCGCGCGATCGACGAGTGTCCGGCGCCGGTCGTGGCCCGCGTCCAGGGGGCGGCGCTGGGCGGTGGAATGGGCCTCTGCTCGGTGGCCGACATCGTGCTGGCCACGGCCGACGCGCGGTTCGGCTTCACCGAGTCGAAGCTCGGCATCCTGCCGGCGGTGATCAGCCCCTTCGTGCTGCCCCGCATCGGGGAGGCGAACGCGCGTGCCCTGTTCACGAGCGGGGAGCGGTTCGACGCTCAGCGCGCGATCCGGATCGGCCTGGTGAGCGAAGCGCTGCCCGATGAGGCGGCGCTCGACGCCCGCCTGGCCGCGATCCTCGACGAGCTGCTGACCGCCGGCCCGACAGCGGTCCGCACCGCGAAGCGACTGATCCGCGAGCACCGCTCGATGAGCGAGGCCGAGTTCCGGGGCCACAGCGTGCGCATCGCCGCCCGGCAACGTATCTCGGCGGAGGGCCAGGAAGGCCTGACCGCGTTCCTGGACAAGCGTTCGGCCCGCTGGCCGGAGTAGCCGTCTGCGACAATCGCGACATGACGGACGACGCCCGCACCCCGCGCGAGGTCGCGGAGGAGCTGGGCGTGACGGTGCGGACGGTCCAGCGCTGGATCGCCGCCGGCCGGCTCTCCGCTGATCGGGTCGGCGGACGCCTCCGCATCTCACGCTCGTCGCTCTCGTCGATTCGGGCCACGACGCGGGCCACGACCGCCGCCGAGGGCGGCCCCGCGCACCCGATCCGGACCCTGCTCATCGCGAACCGCGGCGAGATCGCCGGCCGGATCGCGCGGACGGCCCGACGGCTCGGGATGCGCGTCGTCGGCGTCGTCGCCCCCGACGACCATCCACCGCGTGACGTGGACGAGCTCGTGCCGGTGCCCGGCTACCTCGACATCGACGCGCTCGTCGATGCCGCGCACCGGGTCGCGGCCGATGCCATTCATCCGGGGTACGGCTTCGGTGCGGAGAATCCGGAGTTCGCGGCCGCCACCCTGCGCGCCGGGCTCATCTGGGTCGGGCCTCCGCCGGAGGCGATGGCCGCGATGGGCGACAAGGCGGCCGCGAGGCGCTCCGCGGCCGCGCTCGGGGTGCCGGTCCTGCCCGGCTACGACGGAGATGCCCAGGACGACGCGACGCTCCGCGCAGAGGCGCAGCGCGTGGGCCTGCCGCTCCTCATCAAGCCGTCGGGGGGAGGGGGTGGCAAGGGGATGCGGGTCGTCCGCTCCGGGGACTCCCTCGACGAGGCGCTGGCCGCCAGCCGCCGGGAGGCGAAGCGCTCCTTTGGTGACGAGCGCCTGATCCTCGAGCGCATGCTGGTCGGGCCGCGGCACGTCGAGATCCAGGTCCTCTTCGACGGAAGCGGCGCAGGCGTCCATCTCGGGGAGCGCGACTGCTCCGTCCAGCGTCGCAACCAGAAGATCGTCGAGGAGGCGCCCGGACCGGCCGTCACCCCGGAGCTCCGCGAACGAATGGGCGCGGCGGCGCTGGCGATCGCGGGGGCCGCCGGCTACGTGAACGCCGGGACCGTCGAGTTCCTGCTCGACGATGCGGGCGGCTTCTCGTTCCTCGAGATGAACACGCGGCTGCAGGTCGAGCACCCGGTCACCGAGCTGGTGACCGGGCGTGATCTCGTCGCCGATCAGCTGCGGATCGCGGCCGGCGAGGCCCTGGCCATCGCGCAGGAGCGCGTGGCGTGGCACGGCCATGCGATCGAGGCGCGTCTCTATGCCGAGGACCCCGACGCCGGATTCCTCCCGGCGACCGGTCGCCTGCGGAGCGTGCGCTGGCCGCGCGGCGTGAGGGTGGATGCCGGCTACGAGGCAAATGACGCGGTCTCCGACCGCTATGACCCGCTGCTCGCCAAGATCATCGCCCACGGGCAGACCCGCGCCCAGGCGCTCGATCGGCTGGGGATCGCCCTTGGCGAAACCGAGGTGCTCGGGGTGCGGACGAACCTGCGATTCCTGCGGCGGCTCATCGCCGATCCCCTCGTCCGCGACGGGGAGGTGCGGACCGACAGCCTCGCCGACGTTGCCCTCCCTCCACCGCCGCAGCCAACGGAGCGCGACTGGGCGGCGGCGGCGGCCGGGCTGCTCGCGGCGGAACCGCGAGGGGCGTGGAGTGGTGGCTGGCGCGCGAACGCGCCGGCATCGGTCCGGCTCCGCTTCGGCACGGAGGAACGCCGCGTGGCGGTGAGCCCCGACGTCGAGCCCGCCACGGTCGTGGCCGGTGGCACCGCCTTCGTCGATGTCGAGGGGCAATCGCTCGAGCTCGAGTTGGCCCCGCCGCCGAGCGTCGAGGAGGCGGTGCGCCACGCCGTCACCCACGCGGCCGGACATGCCGCGCTCACCGCGCCGATGCCGGGCCGCGTCATCGCGGTGCGCGCCGCCGAGGGGGCGCACGTGCGCGCCCACCAGGTCGTGGTGGTGATCGAGGCGATGAAGATGGAGCACGCCGTGGTGAGCCCGCTGGACGGCACCCTGTCCCGCCTCCACGTCACCGAGGGCCAGCAGGTTCAGCGTGGGGACCTGCTGGCCGAGGTATCGGCCTAACATGAGCGCCCGATGACCGCGGTCGACGTCCGGATCTACGAGGTGGGACCCCGCGACGGGCTGCAGGCCGAGGCTGCGGTGCTGGCCACCGACGCGAAACTGCGCCTGATCGGGCTGCTCGCGGACGCGGGGCTGCGGGAGATCGAGGCCACCAGCTTCGTCTCGCCGAGCGCGATCCCGCAGCTCGCCGATGCGGACGAGCTCCTGGCCCGCCTCGAGCGACGCCCCGGGGTCCGCTACCCGGTGCTCGTCCCGAACCGACGCGGGCTGCAGCGCGCGATCGACGCCGGAGCCGATGCGATCTGCGTCTTCACCGCCGCGACCGACGATTACGCGCGGCACAACATCAGGATGACCGTCGACGAGTCGCTCGCCGCGTTCGAGCCCCTCGTCGGCGATGCGCGCACGCGCGGCTGGTGGGTGCGCGCCTACGTCTCGACCGCCTTCGGCTGCCCGTACTCCGGCGAGGTCGACGAGCGCGCCGTCGTCTCGGTCTCGGAGCGGCTGCTGCGAATGGGCGTCGACGAGCTGTCGATCAGCGACACGGTGGGCGTGGCCGGTCCGGCCGACGTGCGGCGGGTGATCGGGGCCCTCCTCGGCGCCGGGATCGGACCCGATGCGCTCGCCCTCCACCTCCACGACACGCGCGGCACCGCGCTCGCCAACGTGATGGCCGGACTGACGCTCGGGGTGCGGGCCTTCGACGCCTCGGCAGGCGGAACGGGTGGATCGCCGTTCGCGCCGGGCTCGGCCGGCAACCTCGCGACCGAGGACCTCGTCTATCTCCTCGACCGTGAGGGGCTGCGGCACGGCGTCGACCTCGACGCCGTCCTGACGGCGGCCCGCTTCGCGGCGGACGGCCTCGGGCGCGAGCTCACGAGCCGGGTCGGACGCGCCGGCGGCTGGCCGCGGGCGCGTGGCGCGGGCGCGGTAGGATGACGGCGATGGAGGAAGGGCGCCCGCTGATCCTGGACGTCGACACCGGGATCGACGACATGGTCGCGCTGCTCATCGCGGCCACCGCGCCGGAGCTCACGCTGCGCGGCGTGACCTGCGTGGCGGGCAACGTCGAGATCCACCACGTGGCCCGCAACACCGGCAAGGTGCTCCAGATGGTGGGCCGGCCGGACGTGCCGGTCAGCATCGGCGCCGCGCGGCCGCTGCAGAGGCGGTTGCGAACCGCCCCCGACACCCACGGCCCAACCGGCACCGGCTACGTCGAGCTGCGCGGCGAGGATCGTGGGCTGGGCACCACCGATTACACCGCGGTGCCGGCCAGTCGCTATATCGGCGCACACATCAAGCGTCACCCGGGGAACGTCGAGATCGTGGCCCTCGGGCCGCTCACGAACCTGGCCGCCGCGACCCTGAACGGCATCGACCTTGCCGGGGGCGCCTCGGTGAGCTGGATGGGCGGCACGCTCGAGGAGCGCGGGAACACGACAGAGACCGGGGAGTGGAACGCGTGCGTTGACCCCGAGGCCGCCGAGATCTGCCTCGCCGCCGGGTCGATCGACCGCATCTTCCCCCTCGACGCGACGCAGGACGTCATCTTCACCATGGACGACCTGCGCGGGCTGCCGGACACCCACCTCGCCAGCGTCGTGCGCGACGCGATCCGCTTCTACGTCGGCTTCCACCGCCAGGCGGATGGCATCGACGGCTGCTACCTCCACGACCCCGTGACCCTGATCGGGGCACTCCTGCGCCCCGATCTCGTGACCGAGACGGCGAGCGAGCGACTCGCGTGCGACACCGGTGGCGACCCCCGGATGGCGGGGAGCCTGTATCGGTCCGAGCAGGGCGAAAGACCAGCCGTGGAGGTTGCGATGGCGATCGACCCCGACGGCATGAAGGCCGAGCTCCTCGAGCGGCTCGCGCGCGCAGTCGCAGTCGGCTAGGAGCTCGCCGCGCCCCCGGCGCGTCGAAGGGCGTCGACGAGGGAGCCGACCGTCGGTGTTGGCCCCAGCCCGAGCCGCGCGCCGACCCTCGCCGCGACCGGGGGCTCGAGGTGGGTTGTCAGCAACGCCGGCCAGTTCGGCTCGGAGAAGGCCTCTGCCGGCGTTCCGTCACCGATGACGCGGCCGGCGTGCATGACCGTGATTCGCGTGCAAGTGGTGGCCACGAAACGCATGTCGTGGCTGATGATGACGACCGTGCGGCCGAGATCCCGAAGCCGTTCGACGAGGGAGCGGATGCGGCCCGCTCCGCGCGCATCGAGGCCGGTCGTCGGCTCGTCGAGCACGATCGCCGGCGTTCCCATCGCTACCACCGACGCGGTGGTCAGCAGCTTCCGACGCGAATGGCCGAGGTCGTAGGGGTTGAGGTCCGCCACCCCGTCGAGCCCCACCAGCTCGAGGCTGGCGCTGACCCGTTCGCGAAGCGTGGCGCCCCGCAGCCCTGCGTTGTGGGCGCCGAAGGTCGCCTCGGCCCCGACGCTGCCGGCGAAGATCTGGCGGTCCGGATTCTGAAACGCGATGCCGACCCTCCTCGACAGCTCGGCGACGTGCCGGGTCGTGACCGGCGCACCGCCGACGAGGATCTCGCCGCCGCTCGCCCGCAGGAGCCCGTTGAAGTGCCGAACCAGCGTCGACTTGCCGGAGCCGTTCTGGCCGATGATCCCGATCACCTCGCCCGGCGCGATCTCGAGGTCGATCCCCCGCAGCGCCTCGGTGCCGTCGGGGTACGTGAACCGCGCCGCGCGTGCGGCGAGGCCGATGCCGCCGAGCTCACCGAGAGCGTCAGCCTGCATCGGGCTCTTCCGGGAGGATCAGCCCGGCCGCGGCCACCGCGGCCTCCAGCTCGACGCGGGGCGGCGGGTTGATGCCCCAGCCGACGAGATCGGGGTCCTCGAACACGGTTCGGATGCCGCCCACCAGTCGCAGCGCGCCGTCGTCGAGCACCGCCACCCGATCCGCCACGCGTTCGAGGATCTCGGTCTTGTGCTCGACGATGACCACGCCGGTGTCCGTCGTGCCTGCCAGCTCGGCGATGGCGTCGGCCACCATGCCCGTGCCGCGCGGATCGAGCTCACTCGTCGGTTCGTCGAGCACGAGATAGGCGGGCCGCAGGGCGAGCACGCCGGCGAGCGCGACGAGCTGCGCCTCCCCACCCGAGAGCCGCGCCGGGTCGCGCGCCGCGAGCGCGGTGACCGCCACCGCGGCGAGCGCCGCCTCGACGCGATCGACGATGTCGGCGAGGGGCAGGCCGAGGTTGCGCGGCCCGAACGCGACCTCCTCCCAGACCGTGGGGGCCGTACCCGACAGCCCGGACGCGGGATTCTGGAAGAGGCACCCGCACACCTGCGCGAGCTCCCACGATCGAGCCGTCCGGGTGTCGAGCCCATCGGCGCTGACGAGCCCCTCGAGGTGGCCGCCGATCGCGGCCGGCGCGAGGCCGGCGGCCACCGCGCACAGCGTCGACTTTCCGGACTCGTTGGCGCCCACGACCCCGAGCACCTCGCCGCGCGCGATCTCCAGGTCGATCCCGCGGAGCGCGGCGGTCGCGGCACCGGCGTACCGGTACGAGACCCCGCGCAGCAGCAGGCTCACGGCAGCAGGCCCAGGCTTCCGGTGATGGACGCGACGAGCGCGGCCGCGGTCACGAGGCCGATCGACCAGCGCAGTGCGCGCTGGCCCCCGCTGTCGGGCGAGGAGTGCAGGACGGTCCGCCGCCCGGGAGCCGTGAATCCGCGAGCCTCGAGCGCCACGGACTGGGCCTCGACGTCGCCGAGCGCCCCGACCAGCATCGGGCCGGCCAGCGGCAGGATTCCCCTCAGGCGGCGCCAGATCCGGCCCTCGGTGTCGAGGCCGCGGGACCGTTGTGCGTCGATGATCTCCCCGGCGCGAACGACCATCCGGGGGACCGCGCGGATCGTGGCGCCCACCACGAAGACGCTGCGTCGCCCGAGGCCCCGTCGCTCGAGATCGTCCACGAGATCATCGGCCGATGTCGTGAGCCCCAGGAGCGCCACCGACATCGCGAAGGCGATGACCCGCAGGGCGGCCTGCGTGGCCGCCGTGAGCCCGGTCCAGGTCGGGGCGATGGGGCCGGCGCTGAAGATCCGATCGGTGGCCCCCGGGTAGAGCAGGGTGTTGATCAGCAGGATCGAGGCGATGAGGGGGATGGTGGCGACGAGAAAGGGGACGAACGAGCGCCCGACCCGTGCCCGGGTCCCGGTGACGATGAGGATGCCGAGCACCACGAGGGGTCCGGTCCAGCCGCGGATCCCGAAGGCGATGATCGCCTCGGCCACCGCGATGACGAGCTTCGTGGCCGGGTTCAGGCTGCGGTACGGCCCGGGCTGCGCCCGCCCCACGAACGCCGGAGGCCGGTCCGCCGCCACGCGTGGCCCAGGACTATTCGTGGCGGCCGACGGTCCTCTCACCCAGCGGGAACCGGGCGATCACGCGCGGCGACAGGCTGGCGAGGATGAGGAAGACCACGAAGCTGGTGATCGTCTTGTCGATCGGGTCGCTGAAGAGCCCCTGTCCGAGCGAGGCGTTGTAGACGTCCTGTCCACCGGTGCGCAGAGCTGCGACGATGAGATCGGTCCCGCTCCCGGTGACGCCCTCGAAGAGCACCGCGGCGATCGGGGCCGAGACGACCGCGGCCACGACCCCGGTCAGCGCGCCGGCGGTCGCCACCCACGCGCCGGCGGCATCCTTGCGGACGATGATGAAGCTCGCGACCGATGCCGCGGCAACGACGGCGATGACGATGATCGCCGCGAACACCCAGCCCGGATAGCCGCCGATGTCCGGGTCCGTGTACGCCGGGTTGTCGTAGATGCGCGACGCGAGGAGCACGATGATCGCAACCCCGACGAGGACCGACAGCCACAGGGTCATGCCGCTGACCGGCCGCGTGCGAAAGACGCCGAGGTACCCCCACAGCCCGGCCAGCAGGCCAATGACGGCGGCGGTGATCGCGAACGGCCCGATCGTGCCGCCGCCGATTCCGGGCGCGTACTGCCAGATGATGTTCGACGCCGCTCCGGTGACGGCACCGGCGATCGGCCCGGCCAGGACGCCGACCAGGATCGTGCCGATCGAGTCGAGGTAGATCGGCAGCTTCAGTACCGTCTGCACCGTGTAGCCGAGCACGATGTTGATGGCGATCGCCACCGGGATGAGGGCGATGACGCGAGTCGTGAACTGACCAGACAGCCAGGACATTCCGTTCCCTCCGCGTGTTCCCCCTAGCCGTAATAGCCCGGCGGCGGCGGGAGCGGGTTGCCCTCCGCGTCGAGGCGCTCCGCGGCCGGCAGGTCATCGCGATGCTGCCGTCCCCCGGTGGGCCCCGGGATGGGGAGCGCCATGACCGAGCCCGGGACTTCGTCGAGCCGCTGCTCGATACCGCGCAGGCCAAGGTCGCTCAGGGCGGTCCCGAAGCGGTCGGCGAATCCGGGATCCCGCAGCAGCCCGAACGCCAGTGAGCTGTGCGCCCGGATCAGGAGCTCGATGCCGCGGGCCGCCTCGGGCACATTCACCTGGTTCAGCCCGAGCTGACCCTCGAGCAGGTCAAGTCCGCGATTTGCCTCCTTGCGCGTCCTCGTGGTGAAGTGCGGCGTACGGTTGACGAGCAGCCGAGTCCGGTACAGCGCGGCGCGTGCCCGCTCGTCACGACTGTCGGGCGCCGGGGACTGGGAGGTCATGGGTCGAATCTTACGCGGTGAGGGTCCCTGGCAGGAAGCGCTGGCCGATGCCCTCCGCCGCGCGCCGCGCCCGATCCCGGTCGACCCGCGCCTCTCCCCGAGGGAAGCGGCGGGCGACGAAGAGACCGGCCGTCCCAGCTGGGATCGTGCCGCGTTTCCACCGGCGCGGCCGGCGAGCACCCTGCTCCTCGTCTATCCCAACCCCGAAGGCACGCTGACCGTGCCGCTTACGGTGCGGCACGCCGACCTCCGCTCCCACGCGGGCGAGGTGTCGCTTCCTGGTGGTTCGGTGGACCCGGACGACCCGACGGACGAGGCCGCGGCCCTGCGAGAGGCGAGGGAGGAGATCGGGGTCGATCCCGCGCGGATCCGCATCATCGGCGCGCTTGACAGCATCTGGATCCCGGTCAGCAACTACGAGCTGCGCCCGTTCGTGGGCGTCGCGGCCGAGCGTCCACCCATGCGGCCGCACGACGCTGAGGTCGCCTCGATCGTCGAGCTGCCGCTGCCTCATCTCGTCTCGGAGTCGAGCCTGACCGTGGAGCTCATCGAGGGCGAGGGATGGCGCCTGCGGGCAGGCGTCTATCGGTACGGGGGCCAGCGCATCTGGGGCGCGACGGCACGCACGCTGTCGATGTTCGCCTTCGTCCTGCGCCTCGACTAGCGCCTCGTCCGGACGGCGGTGTGGACCGATGCCAGGAGCCCGACCAGGTTTGCGTGGTGAGCCGGCGGGGCGGCGACGACGCTCAACGTTGCACTTCTCCCGTCGGGTCTCCACCACGGTGCGCCGCGCAGGTCCGTCACCGTCGCCCCCGCCCGTTCTGCGATCAGTCCGGCCGCGGCGACGTCCCATCGGGAGAGCCCGCCGTTCTGGAGAAAGGCGTCGAATCGCCCGGACGCGACGTACGCGAGCGACAGTGCCGCGCTTCCCATGCGCCGCGGGATCCGGATCTCGCGGGCCACCCTACGTTCGCGCCCGATGCCGCCGCGCCCGATGATCGCCAGGCTGACCACGAAATCGCCGAGCGCTGCCTTCCGTGACGCGTGCACCGTCAGTCCGTTCAGGGTGGCCGGCCCGGTGGCGGACGCCGCGTAGAGGTCGTCACGAAGGGGATCGAATACGACGCCCACCGACGGCCGATCCTTCTCGACGAGCGCCACCGAAACGCAGAAGTAGGGCAACCCGTTCGCGTAGTTCACCGTGCCGTCCAGGGGATCGACGACCCACATCCTCGACGCACGATCCGACCGAGGCCCGCTGCCGTGATGCCGGCCCGACTCCTCGGCGAGGATGGCGTCGTGCGGATAGGTCGCCCGAATTGCGTCAAGTACGAGCTTCTCGGACGCGTAGTCGACCTCGGTCACGACGTCGCGCTTGCTCTTGCGACTGATCCGGCCAACCCGCTCATACCGATCGGCGAGCAGCGCGCCGGCGGCGCGGGCAACCTCCACCGCGAACCTGAGATCAGCAGCGTCGGGCATGCGGCACATGCTAGCCGGGCATCCGGAGCCGATGCGGGATCGGTCGCCGCGCCGACCACGGCGCCCGGATCCCGCCGGTAACCCGACCCGCATCCCGTGGTAAGCCCCCCGTCGGATAGTTCCGGTGATCAGAACACTGCCGCGCGGGATGGGTACGATGGGGAACAGGAGCACACCCAAGAGTGGGCGAGCGAAGAGGCATACGTGGTCCTCCCGCCCATTGAACGTGCCCACGCTCCGGCGCGGAACACTGTCCGACAGACTGTCGAGCGCGATTCGTCGCAGGATCCTGTTCGGAGACGTCAAGGCCGGCCAACGTCTCGAGCCGATGCGGGAGGTATCGGCGCAGGCCGGAGTCAGCCTGTCGGTGGTACGCGAGGCCGTGGCTCAGCTCCGCGCCGAAGGCCTCGTGACGGTCCGCCAGGGCGTGGGCACCTTCGTCGCCCGCCGACCGCGGGCAGCACGCAGCGTTCGAGCCGCGCGGCGCCGCCTCACCGCGGCTGATGCCCGGGAGCTCCGCTCGGCGCTCGAGCCAGTCCTCGCCGAGCGCGCTGCAAGGCGCGCCACGGACCGCCAACTCGTCGAGCTCCGGCATCGGCTCTGGGAGCGGAGGCTGGGACGCCGCAGCGGAAGCCCCGACAGATTCATCGCGACCGACCTCGATTTCCACACCGCGCTCGCGCAGGCCGGGCGAAACGCCCTCGGCGTGGCGACGCATCGGTTGGGGGATGTCTTCAGCAGGAGGTGGATGCGCGTGATCGCCGGAGACCTCGCCGCGAATCCCGACCTCGAGCAGCTCCACTTCGAACTGGTCGACGCCATCGACGCCCACGCTCCATCGCGCGCTCGCCGGGCGGCGCGACGCATCGCTGAGATCGAGAGCGGTCATCGGTCCGGTCCCTGACCTCCCGCTGGCGCCACGGGCACCGGCTGCGTACGCTACGCAGCATGCCGCAGATCCACCTCCACGCCGAGCCGGGCGACTACGCACCCCTTGTGCTGCTTCCCGGAGATCCGAATCGTGCGCGGAGCGTCGCTGCCAGGTTCGACGGGGGCCTCGAGCAGGCGCGCCTGGTGAACGAGAACCGCGGCCTGCTGGGCTGGACGGGCACGTACAAGGGGCGCGCGGTCAGCGTGCAGACCAGCGGGATGGGGACGCCCTCGTTCGCGATCGTCGCCGAGGAGCTGCTGCGGCTGGGCGCCCGCCAGCTGGTCCGGGTCGGAACCTGCGGCGGGATCGCCCGCGGCATCCGGACCGGCGACCTCGTCATCGCCGCTGCCGCATGCGCGGTTGATGGCGCCACGCGGACCTACCTGCACGGCGACCCGTACGCACCGACCGCGGACTTCGAGCTCACTCACGCGATGTACCACGCGGCGGAAGGGGCCGGGGTCCCGGCGCACGTGGGGCTCGTGGCGTCGGTCGACGTGTTCTACAACGCCGATCCCGACTACACGTCGAAGTGGCGCGACCGCGGAGTGCTCGCCTTCGAGATGGAGGCATCGGTCCTGTTCCTGCTCGCCGCTCGCGCCGGGGTCCAGGCGGCGTGCCTGTTGACCGTCAGCGACGTGCTGTCCGAAGAGGTCTCCTCCGAGGAGACCTACCTGGCGCCCGATGCACTGGCGGCCGCGGTCGACCGCATGATCGATATCGCCCTCAGCGGGGCGCCGCCGGTTCGCGAGTAGACTTAGGGTCATGACCGAGACGCTCCCGATGGGCGCCGCGAACCAGGCGGGCGCCGTCGTCAATCCGAACGCCGCCGCCGAAGCGAAGGACTTCTTGCCCCTGAAGGGCATCGATGCCGTCGAGTTCTGGGTCGGGAACGCAAGACAGGCGTCCGCCTACTATCGCGCCCTGTGGGGCTTCACCCCGGTTGCCTACGCGGGGCTCGAGACCGGGCTGCGCGATCGGGCCAGCTATGTAATGGTCCAGAACGACATCCGCTTCGTGTTCACCGCCCCGCTCTCGCCGGAGGGAGAGATCGCCGAGCACGTCCGCAAGCACGGGGACGGGGTGCACGACATCGCCTTCGCCGTCGACGATGCCGAAGCGGCCTGGCGCGAGACGACCTCCCGGGGCGCTGCATCGGCCCTCGAGCCGACGACCCTCGAGGGCCAGAAGGGCATCCTGCGCAGGAGCGCTATCCATGCCTACGGCGAGGTCATCCACTCGTTCGTGGACCGTCACGACTACCACGGCACGTTCGCACCCGGCTACCACAGGGTCCGCAAGCCGGCGGCCGCGGCCACCGGCCAGAGCCTGCTCGAGATCGACCACTGCGTCGGAAACGTCGCGCTCGGCGACATGGACCGCTTCGTGGAGTTCTACCGCGAGGTGATGGGCTTCTCCCAGCTCATCCACTACGACGACAAGGTGATCCACACCGAGTACTCGGCGCTGATGAGCAAGGTCATGACGAATGGGAACGGGCGCGTCAAGTTCCCGATCAACGAGCCGGCGTCCGGCAAGAAGAAGAGCCAGATCCAGGAGTTCCTGGACTACTACCTCGACGCCGGCACCCAGCACATCGCGCTGCGCACCGAGGATATCGTGGGCACCGTCCGCGCGCTCCGCGAGCGCGGGGTCGAGTTCCTGGGCATGCCGCACGCCTACTACGAGTCGCTCCCCGAGCGCGTTGGCGACGTCGGCGTGCCGATGGAAACCCTCGAGGAGCTCGGGATCGAGGCCGATCGCGACGAAGAAGGGTACCTGCTCCAGATCTTCACCAGGCCGATCCAGGATCGGCCCACGTTCTTCTTCGAGATCATCGAGCGCCACGGCTCGCGTGGCTTCGGGGTCGGGAACTTCAAGGCCCTCTTCGAGGCGATCGAGCTCGAGCAGCAGCGCCGCGGCAACCTGTAAGCCCGGCGGCGGATGAAGATCGCCCACGTCCGCGAGCGCCACGCCCCCGCCGGCACGCCGTGGCGGCTCGCCGCTGCCCGTGACACGGGGCCGACCCCGACCCGCTGGCTCGATCTCGAGGAAGCCCGCCAGGGGCTCGTCGTCGAGGACCCGCGGCGCGCACACAACTCACCGCTCTTCCGGCAGCCGGTCACCACGCTCGACGGGCACCTTGGACGCGGGCTCCGGATCGAGGCCCTGGCGGAGATCGTGGAAGGCTACGCGCCGGCGGGCAACGACGATGAAGCGATCCTCGACGCGGCCGACCTCGTCTTCGGTCCGCCGGTCCTGCAGCCTCCGAGCATCCGCGACTTCTACGCGTTCGAGCAGCACGTCCAGACCTTCTGGAAGCGCCGGAATGCCCCGGTGCCGGAGGCGTGGTATCGGCTCCCGATCTTCTATTTCAGCAACGTGAGCGAGCTGCGCGGACCGGGCGACGCGGTCTGGAGCCCGGCCGGCTCGCAGGAGCTCGACTACGAGCTCGAGGTCGCCGCCATCATCGACACGCCGGTCCACGACCTGAGCCCGGAGCGCGGGGACGAGGCCATCGGCGGCTACATGATCCTCAACGACTGGAGCGCTCGCGACCTGCAGCGCGAGGAGACGCAGGTCCGCCTGGGGCCGGCCAAGGGCAAGGACTTCGCGACCTCGATCGGGCCGTGGCTGGTCACCCCGGACGAGCTCGCCGACGCTCGGCGCGGGCATGGATACGATCTCGCGATGACGGCGCGGGTGAACGAGACCGAGATCAGCCGCGGGAGCTGGTCGACCGCCCAGCACTCGTTCGCGGCCATGGTCGCGCGGGCCTCCGCGGACGTCCGCCTCCGGTCCGGCGACATCCTCGGCAGCGGCACGGTGGGCACGGGATGCCTTGCCGAGGTCGGCGAGGAGCGCCTCGGGCGCTGGCTCGAGCCGGGCGACACCGTGACCCTCGCCATCGAGCGGCTCGGCGAGCTGACGAACCCGATCATCGACCGACCGCGGGACCGATGAGCGGGACCCGCACCGACTCGCCGGATCGCTTCGCCGGGCGTATGGCTCACGCCGAGCGGCGCCTGGCCGAGCACGCCGAGCGTCCCATTCCATCGGGCCTGACCGATCCGGATCCGGGCGGCATCGAGCGCTGGGAGGCCGGCCAGGTTTGGGCCCACCTCGCGGAATTTCCCGCCTACTGGCTTGCACAGCTGCAGTCGATCCTCGCCGCGCGGGCCGCGGGCGAGCCGGAGCCGATCCCATTCGGGCGGACGAAGGCCGACGCGGAGCGCATCGCGGCCATCGAGCGCGAGCGCCACACCGACCCTGCCGAGCTGCTGCGCCGCGTGCGAGCCGACCTCGCCGCGGCATCGGCGGCCCTTCGCGCCCTTTCGGCCGACGGGTGGGAGGCTCGCGGGCTGCACCCGACGATGGGCGAGATGACGATCAGCCGGATCGTCGAGGAATTCATCGTCGACCATCTCGAGGAGCACCTCGACCAGCTCGACGGGCTGGAGCTCGTGACCCTCGACGAGATCCGCGCGGCCGCGGCGCGAATTCGGGGAGCGGCGCTGCGCACCCCGCTCCTCCGCTGGGACGACGATACCTGGCTGAAGGCCGAGAGCCTGCAGCCGATCGGCGCGTTCAAGATCCGCGGCGCGTACAACGCGATCGCCTCGCTCACCGACGAGGAGCGCGCGCGGGGCGTCGTGACCTACTCCTCGGGGAACCACGCCCAGGCGGTGGCTCGCGCCGCCCGCCTGCTCGGTGCGACCGCCACGATCGTCATGCCGGAGTCGGCGCCGGAGGTGAAGATCGCCGGCGTGCGGCGCGACGGGGCGGAGATCGTCTTCACCGGCCCCGCCTCGGAAGAGCGGCACCGGGTCGCGCTCGACCTCGTGGCGGAGAGAGGCTCGGTGATGATCGAGCCCTACGACGACGCCCGGATCATCGCCGGCCAGGGAACCTGTGGCCTCGAGATCGCCGAGGACCTGCCGGGCGTGACCTCGGTCCTCGTCCCGGTCTCCGGGGGAGGGCTGTCCTCCGGGGTCGCGACCGCCATTCGCGCGCTCGCCCCCGGGGCCCGAATCATCGGCGTCGAGCCCGAGCTGGCGGCGGACGCCCGCGAGTCGCTGCAGCGCGACGAGATCGTGCGCTGGGACGCCTCGCTCACGACGCGGACGGCGGCCGATGGCCTCCGCGTCGAGCACCTCGGCTGGCTCCCGTTCCTCCACCTGCGGCGCTTCCTCGACGAGATCGTGACCGTCACCGAGGACGAGATGACCGATGCGATCCGACAGCTCGCGACGCGGGCCCACCTCGTGGTCGAGCCATCCGGGGCAGCCACCCTGGCGGCTCATCTTTCGGGAGCCGCCTCGCGGCCGGACGGTGACGATCAGCGGGTGCTCGTCATCAGTGGCGGCAACATCGACCCCGCGCGCCTGGCGGAGATCCTCGCCTCAGCCTGACCGGTCCTCAGCCTGGCCGGCCCAGAGCGTCTCGCAGGCCCCCGAGGAAGGCCACGGCATTCCCGCCGATCGCGTCGATCGCGTAGCCGCCCTCCTGGACGGCAAGCACCTGGTGGCCGAGCCCACCGATCGCGCCGCCGATCCACTCGTAGTCGGCCGTGCGCAGGCCCAGGTCGCAGATCGGGTCGCCGTCGAACGTGTCGAAACCGAGCGACACGACGAGCGGCGCATCGGGCTCGAACGCCGCGACCCGATCCAGGGCCACGGTCAGCGCGGCCGCGTATGCGTCCCCCGCGGTCCCCGCCGGCAGGGGCAGGTTCACGGTGCACCCCGCACCCGGGCCGTTCCCGCGCTCGCCCGCGTAGCCGGAGTAGTACGGATAGGCGCGGGCCGGGTCGCCATGGAGCGAGACGTAGAGCACGTCGCCGCGCTCCCAGAAGAGCTGCTGTGTCCCGTTGCCGTGGTGATAGTCGATGTCCAGGATCGCGACCCGCGCAAAGCCCGCCTGGCGCCTGAGCCACTCGGCGGCGATCGCCGCATTGTTGAAGAAGCAGTAGCCACCGAGCGTGGAGCGCCCGGCGTGATGGCCCGGGGGCCGGCAGAGCGCGTAGGCCAGCGGAGCGCCACCGGCGACCCGCGCGGCGGCGGTCAGCACCACGTCGACGGCCGCCCGAGCAGCGGCCGCCGTGCCCGCCACGATGGGCGTCGCGGTGTCGAAGCAGAACGCGCCGAGCCGCCGGTGAGCGCCGGTCGGCAACTGAACGAGGTCCATCGGTCCGGCGTAGCCCGCGATCTTGAACGTGTCGGGCAGGAGCGGACGCGAGGTGTCCACGTCCGGCGCAGCCAGCGCATCGGGCCAGGCGCGATCCACGACCTCGAGCAGCGCGGCGTCATGCACGGCGAGGATCGGTTCGTCGCCGAAGGCACTCGGCTCCGCGAGCGCGTAGCCGCCCGCGGCGAGAAGAGCGCGCTCGATCTCGATGGCCCGCTCGGGTCTCTCGTAGCAGGGCACCTCGCGTCCGGCGAGCAGCTCGACCAGGCCGGTGTGCGCGAGGTGCGCATCCGAACGAATGACGGGGACCGGCGGCGGACGATCAGTCACGCATCGTCGAGGTGGTGCTTCTTCGCGGCCTCGTAGCCCTCGGGGAAGGCGCGCATCAGCTGCCGCAGCAGATCGTGGAGCCCCTCCTTCTCCCGATCCGAGAGGGCGGAGGCGATGAGCGCCTCCCGCCGCGCGGCCGCCCCCGAGCAGCGCTCCCAGGCCAGGTTTCCCGCCTTGGTCGGCTCGACGAGCACGCCGCGGCGGTCGCTCGGATCCGGGAGGCGGCGGACGAGGCCGGCCTCCTCGAGCCGGTCGAGGCGGTTCGTCATCGCGCCGCTCGAGAGGTGCAGCCCCTCCGCGAGCTCACCCGCCGAGAGCCGGTACGGGGGACCGAACGAGCGGAGGTGCGTCAGCAGCCAGTACGAACGGCGATCGAGGTCGTGCTCGGCGAGCGTCTCGTCCATCGCACGATCGAAGTCATGGGCCAGGATGTGGATCCGCTCGACGATCCCCTCGGTCGGGAGGTCGAGGTCCGGTATCTCGCGCTGCCAGACCTGGAGCCGCTCGTCCAAACGGTCGGTCGGCCGCGCATCGGCCTTGCTCATGGCGCCAGTATCGGTCCAGATACCTCTCGACGTCAAGACTCTTGACATCGGTCTACCAGCTCTGTACACTCGCCCAACTAGTTCGGCCTCAAGAGTCTTTGCGTCAAACGGGACGGGTCCGGACGAGGAGTTGCTGAGGTTCTCGCGATGCTCGCCGCACAGATGCTCGAGTTGATGAAGATGACGGACTCCGATCCCGCCGCCGGTCGGCGGGGCGCGGATTTCGACGAGATGGAGCTCTCCGCGCGGTCGCCCGAACGCGGCTCGACGGCTCCCGTGGCTCGCCTGCTGCCCGGACGGGAGGCGGAGACCCAGGAGCGAGTGCCGGCCGAGGTCTGCTGCGAAGCGGGGACCGACGCCGCCTGATCTCATCGATATCTCATCGATCGGGGTCGACCCTACAATGGGCGGTGCACCACCGCTGAGGGTTCGACGTGTTCTACGTGCAGCGCGGCCAGGTGCCGCACAAGCGCCACACCCAGTTCCGGCAGCCGGACGGCTCCCTCTACGCGGAGGAGCTGTTCGGCGTCGAGGGGTTCGCGGGCCGCAGCTCGCTGCTGTACCACGCCACGCCGCCCACCCAGACCCACCGCATCGACGACCCGACCCCGGTGCGGATCGAGCTCGCCGATCCGGAGGGGACCGGGCCGCATCGGCACCATCTCATCAACAGTGCCGGGCTCGAGCCGTCGGGTGACGGGCTCTCGGGCCGCCTCCCGCTCTTCACGAACGCGGACGTCACCTTCGGTGTCGTCCTGCCCGCCGAGCCGATGCGCGACTGCTACCGCAACGGCGTCGCGGACGAGATGTACTACGTCCATGCCGGGACCGGCACCCTCGAAACGATCTTCGGGCCTATCGCGTACGGCCCCGGCGACTACCTCGTGATCCCGATCGGGACGACGTTCCGGCTGGTGCCCGATGCAGGGGCGGCCCAGCGCATGCTGTGGCTCGAGTGCCCGTCGGAGATCGAGCCTCCGGCGCGTTACCGGAACGACTACGGGCAGCTCCTCGAGCACTCGCCGTACTACCAGCGCGACATCCGGCCCCCGGCCGAGATGGCACCCAGCGAAGAGCGCGGCGACTTCGTGATCAACGTGCGGAGCCGCGATCGGATCACCCCGTACCACTATCGGCACCACCCCTTCGACGTCATCGGCTGGGACGGCTACCTCTGGCCATTCGCTTTCAACATCGGTGACTTCGAGCCGATCACCGGGCGGGTCCACCAGCCGCCGCCGGTGCACCTCACCTTCCAGCCGCGGAACTTCGTGGTCTGCAGCTTCGTCCCGCGCAAGTTCGACTACCACCCGCTCGCCATCCCGGCGCCGTACAACCACTCGAACATCAACAGCGACGAGGTCATCTACTACGTTGCGGGCAACTTCATGAGCCGTCGCGGGGTGGAGATCAGCTCATTCACCCTCCACCCGGCCGGCATTCCGCACGGGCCGCACCCCGGGTCGGTGGAGGCCTCGATCGGCAAGGAGGCGACCGAGGAGCTGGCGGTCATGATCGACACGTTCCACCCCCTGCACCTCACGCGGCAGGCGGCGGAGCTCGACGACGAGCGCTATCCCTACTCCTGGATTCCCCCCGACGATGCCGGCCAGCACGCGGCAGAGCTCGCCGAGCGCGGCCCCGAGGCGTTCCCGGACTGACGATGGCACCGGCGACCGCGTGATCCTCTACTTCCTGCGCCACGCCGACGCCGTCCCGGCGGGTGCCGGCGGTGACGGCGCCCGACGCCTGAGCCGCAAGGGCGTCACCGCCATGCGGGCCGCCTCCCCGGTGTGGCAACACCTCAACCTGCGCCCGGAGGTGGTGATCAGCTCACCGCTGCCCCGGGCGCTCGAGACCGCCGAGCTCCTTGTCGCGGCACTCGAGGGGCGGACCCACGCGCTGGTCCCCGATGACCGACTCTCCCCGGGCGCCGGGTGGAGCGAGCTGGCCCAGGCGCTGGCCGCGCACCCGGATGCGCGGCGGGTGATGTTCGTCGGCCATGAGCCCGACCTCTCCTCGGCGATCGAGCTGCTGACCGGTGCCACGGCGGTGAGGATGCGGAAGGGCGGCCTGGCCTGCGTCGAGTTCCCGGGAACCCCCGAGCCGGGGACGGGCGAGCTCGCCTGGCTCATCGACCCCGACCTGTATGCCGATTGAACCGCGGCGAGCTGCACCTATACTCGGACCCATGCCCCCGCCACGCATCGAGCTGCATAGCCTGCTGCTCTGCGACTACGCGATCACCGCGCAGGACGGCAAGGTGAGCGCCATCGGCCTCTTCAGCCAGATCAACGTCACCCGCCTCCCTACCACGTACGGGCGGCTCTTCATCGTGGCCGTCCTCGAGGCGGACTCGGGAGCCCACCAGCTCTCGCTGCAGGTCACCGATCCTGAGGGTGCGCCGCTCCTCGCTCGCCCGCCGCAGATGCAGATGGAGGTGCCGCCCAACGCAACGACCGCGAACATCGTGGCCGACCTCAAGGGGCTGCAGCTGACGACCCTCGGCAGGCACCGGATCGAGCTGCGGGCGGGCGACCGGGTCCTGGGCAACACGCCGTTCACCGTCACCCTGCTGTGGCAGGACCAGCGCCCGGCCAAGGCGTAGCGGGGTGCCGGCCTCACGCGCCGAAGCCGGTGGGCGTTTCAGTTCCATGACGACCGATCAGCAACACCCGATCACCGCCGTCGCGTCGACGAACGTCTTCTGCCGACCCGGCTGCCCGGCACCCGCGCCCCGCCCGTCGAACGTGGCACGGCTGGCGTCCGCCCGCGAGGCGCTGTTCCGCGGCTACCGACCCTGCCTCCGCTGCCGGCCGCTCGAGACCCACGGCCGGGACGTCTCACCGGCCGCGCTGCGGCGCGCCGAGGTGCTGCGGCCGCTATTGCGAGCCGCGCGCTCATCGCGACGTTCGCGTCGCGGACGGGGCGCCGTGGTGACGACGATGCTCGACACGCCGCTGGGCCCGATGCTGGCCGGTGCCACCGACGACGGTGTCTGCCTTCTCGAGTTCACGGATCGCCCGATGCTGCCGACCCAGCTCTCGACCCTGGAGCGCAGGCTCCGCCGCCCGATCGTCGCCGGGCGACACCCCCACCTCGAGACGGTGCGCCGCGAGCTGGCCGCGTACTTCGCCGGCACTCGTCCCGCGTTCGACGTCCCGCTGGTCGCCCCGGGCAGCCCGTTCCAGGAGCGGACCTGGCGAGCCCTCCGCGCGATCCCGGCCGGGGAGACGATCTCCTACGAGGAGCTGGCGTCGCGAGCGGGAAGGCCAGGAGCGCAGCGGGCGGCCGGGACGGCGAACGGCGCGAATCGGCTCTCGCTGCTGATTCCCTGCCACCGGGTCGTCCGCAAGAACGGCGACGTCGGGAACTACGGCGGAGGCCGCTGGCGAAAGGCGTGGCTGCTGGCCCACGAGCGGGCGATGGTCGGCGGCGCCGGCGCGCGAATTCCTCAGCGGCGCTCGGCTTTCCAGGCCACGAGCACCCCAACGCCCTCGTCGGCCCAGGCAACCTCCGCCGCCACGTAGCCGGCGGCGGTCAGCCAGCGCAGCTGATCCGCGGCGGTGTCCGGGTGGTCATGGCTGCCGGGCTTGCCGGGCTCGCGCTTGCGGCCGAACAGCTCCCGGGCTCGATCGGTCGCGGGGGTGAAGACGTCGGCCAGGACCAGGATCCCGCCCGGGGCCAGGTGCTCCCAGAGGCGGCTGAACAGGTGCCGCTTCTCATCGGCCCGCAGGTGATGGACGGCGAGCACGCTGACGATGGCGTCGAAGAGCCCGTCCAGGGTCGGGCTGGCAAGGTCGGACTGGCGCAGCGTCCAGCGGCCGCGCAGCTTACGGAGCCGTTGGCGCGCGCGGCCCAGCATCTCGGACGAGACGTCGAGCCCCATCAGCTGGGACTTCGGCAGGGCCTCGAGGACGCGGAGCGCGGTCGCCCCCGTTCCGGTGCCGAGCTCAAGCACGCGATGCGGCGGGCGCAGCTTGAGGAGCGCGACGACCGTGTCGTGGATCTCCTCGTAGCGCGGGACGACGGCACGGATCTCCTCGTCGTAGTTGGCCGCCCAGGCGTCGAAATGCTGGCCAACCGTCTCCCGTGCTGGTGCCATGGCCGCGCCTACGCCCCGTCGCCGACGCGGATGTCGGTGCCCATGGCGTGATAGCCGCCGTCGACGTGGATCATCTCGCCGGTCGTCTTCGAGGCCCAGTCACTGAACAGGAAGCAGACCATCTGGCCGACCGGGGTCGCATCGGTGAGCGACCAGGGGAGGGGTGAGCGGTTCAGCCAGGCGCCGGCGATCTCGTCGAAGCCGGGAATGCTCTTGCCGGCCATCGTGCGGATCGGGCCCGCGGAGACGGTGTTGACCCGGATGTTGTCGGGCCCCAGGTCGCGCGCCAGGTAGCGGGTGATCGACTCGAGGCCGGCCTTCGCGACCCCCATCCAGTCGTAGATCGGCCAGGCGAAGCGCCCGTCGAAGGTGAGGCTCACGAGGCTCGCCGAGCCCGCCGCCCGCATCGGCTCCAGGAGCCCGTGCGCCAGCGCCTGCAGCGAATAGGCCGACGTTCGGAAGCCGGTCGCCACGTCCTCCCAGGGGGTGTCGAGGAAGCCGCCCCCCAACCCCGACTGGGGCATGAAGCCGATCGAGTGGAGGACGCCGTCGACCTTGCCCCAGCGCTGCATGAGCTCGGCTCGCACCGCGTGGACCTGCATCGGGTCGTTCACGTCCATGTCCAGGACGTCGGGCACCACATCGAGCTTGCGCGCCACCCGCTCGGTGAGGCGCACCGCGCGGCCCACGCTCGTCAGCAGGATCTCGGCGCCCGCCTCCTGCGCGACGCGGGCCACCGCGAACGCCATCGAGTCGTCGGTGAGCACGCCGGTGATCAGCAGCTTCTTGCCATCGAGCAGCACGGGTGGAGACCTCCTCCTTGGACCGGACCGATGCGGCCGCCGGCACGGCGTCTGCCGATTGTAGCCCGCCTCGCCGGCGATCCGGCTACCCTGAGGCACCGATGATGGTTCACCTCTACGACTACGAGGTGCCGGTCGCCGACCCGGCGGCCGGCGTCCCGAATCTCCACGACGCGCTGGCGGGCGCCTCCGACGCGGACCGCCGGGCGCTCCTCGGCGGCCTCTTTCGGCCGGAACGGATGCCGGGCACCATGGAGCGTCTCTCGACGCTCGTCCCGGATCTCGCCGCGAGCTTCGGGGACCTGCTCACCCTGCTCGACAACGGGTCGCGGGCCCGGCGCTTCGTGGCGATCGACGAGGCAAAGGGCGTCCTGGACCGATTCCTCCCGGAGACCGCGGTGGCCGGCACCCATGATTGGGATGTGGCGCGACTCCATGAGCCGTACGGCGACGGCTCATACCACGGCAAGCTCCTGAAGCGGGTCCGCAAGCAGCTTCGCAGCGTCAGCACCCGGGAAGCGCTGACCACCCCGTTTCTCCTCCGCAGGGAGTGGGGCCGATGAGCCGGCGCAGCGGCAGGCGCCGTCGCCCGTACCAACCCTACCCCGAGCGGCGCATCAACTGGGGTGCGCGGCTGCTCGTCGTGGCGATCGCGTTCGTCATGGTCGCCGGGATCGCGATCCTGGCCTTTACCCGCTAGTCGATCTGGAGCGGCCGGACACTCATCGCCTCTTCGACGCGCCCCTCCCACTCGGAGCGCGGCGCATCGCAGTAGAGCTCCACCTCGTTCCCGTCGGGATCGGCCGTGTACAGCGAATGGCTGACGCCGTGGTCCACGGCGCCATTGAGGAGGCCGCGCTCGCTGAGGAGTCGGTGGGCGTCGCGCAGGGCGGGCTCGTCGGCGAGCTGCACCGCGAGGTGGTAGAGACCGACCGCGGTCGGCAGCGGTGACGGCGCCTCGTCCCCCATCCGCAGCAGCGCGAGGTCGTGATGGTTCTCCCCGGTCGCGGTCAGGAAGATCATCACGTTGCTCATCTGGGCAGCGACCCGGAACCCGAGCAGGTCGCGATAGAAGGCGAGCGAGCGGTCGAGATCGCGGACCTTGAGGACGACATGGCCGATGCGGACCGGGTGCAGCATCCTGAGGATGCTACCGCGGGAGATCAGCCGGCGAGCCTGATCGTCACCGAGATGACTCCCCGCGTCTGCGGGGCATCGCTGACCGCGGCCCATGCCTCGGGCGAGAGGTCGGCGACCTTCTGGTCCGTCGTCCCCCAGTGGCAGCCGCAGTAGTCGACGACCGGCAGGCTCACGCAGCGATCCGCGCAGACGGTGACGGTGCGGCTTGACGGCGCCGGGTCGTAGCGGCCGCCGAGCGCACCGGGGAGGGCGACGACCGCCTGCCCACGGTACCCGAGCGTGCAGCAGTACCAGGTCGCGAGGCCCCGCACCGTGCCGCTCGTCGGGGCCGGGGCAACGACGGCTGCTGGCGCCGGGACGGCACGCCTGTAGAGCGTTGCCTGCATTGCGGCGGTCCCGGGCGCGCCGGCGGTGGGCGGGGCGGCGAGCGCTTCGGGACCAAGTGGCAGGAAGAGGCCGGAGAGGGTCAGCGCGGCGGATCCCTCGCGCCCGTCGCCGCCGCGGTCGATCGTCACGGCGCTTCGGTCCGCGACAGCGAGCAGCCCGCTCGCCGCCGCATCCGGCGGCGTGGCGGAGCGAACGGCCAGCGGGGCGAGCAGGGCGATGCCCACGGCGCTGGCGATCGTCAGTGCGGCGACGCGCCGCAGGAGATCGAGCAATAGAATCCTCGGCAGGTGGGGTACTCACCAGGTCCCGGAGCCTCGGCCGTAGCCGTGCAGCGGACCGTCAGACGGGACGTGAATCACCCTACCATCGAGGCCGGCCGGATGTCGAGCCGGACCGACGTACGGGCCCAGCGGGGACGTTTGAGATCGGAGCTGATGAAAGCATGGCACGCGTAAGGAAGGAGCCCGAACGGCGGCGAGGCGCGGTCGTGGTGCGCGGAACCGGCGGCGGGGCGCGATACACGGAGGACCACGAGCTGCTCCGTGCGGCGCCCTCGGTGCTCTTTCGGGAGACCGACACCTGGCGGACGCTGCGCATCATGGGCGAGTTCGTTGAGGGCTTCGACGCCCTCGCCGAGGTCGGTCCCGCGATCAGCATCTTCGGCTCGGCCCGCATTGGGCGTCGCAACCGCTACTACGGCGCCGCCCGTCGCCTGGCGGCACGGCTCGTGGCGGAAGGCTACGCGATCATCACCGGCGGCGGCCCGGGGGTCATGGAGGCGGCGAACCGCGGCGCGCGCGACGCGGGCGGCCTCTCCATTGGCGCCAATATCGAGCTGCCGTTCGAGCAGGGGCTGAACGAGTACGTCGACCTGGGCATGGAGTTCCGCTACTTCTTCGTGCGCAAGGTGATGTTCGTGAAGTACGCGGAGGGATTCGTGATCTTTCCCGGCGGCTTCGGGACGCTCGATGAGCTGTTCGAATCGCTGACGCTGATCCAGACCGGCAAGGTCGAGCACTTCCCCGTGGTCCTGTACGGGAAGGACTACTGGAGCGGACTGCTGAGCTGGATCCGGGAGCGCCCCCTCTACGAGGAGAAGATCAGCCCCGAGGACCTCGATCTCGTCACCATCACCGACAACGTCGAGGAGGCGTGCGCGGCGATCCTGGCACACCGCGACCATCGCCGCCGCGACCCGGACGGGCCACCGGACACGGCGAAGGACGGCGGTACGAAAGCGGGGTGAGCGATCGTGGCGGGCCCGACCGGATTCGAACCGGCGATCTCCAACGTGACAGGCTGGCATGTTTGGCCACTACACCACGGGCCCGTGAGGTGACGGGGGCGGAGTATAGCAGCCGTGCCCTCGGACTTCAGTCAGGGGGCCCGGCGCTCCGCGTCCGGTTGCGGAGGCCGACGAGGAGAGCCGCCAGCCAGGCGTAGGCGAGCGCCACCAGTGCCAGGCCCCCGGCCGCGGGCAGCATGGTTGCCGCGCTCGCCGACCCCGAGGCCAGGGCCACCAGCGCCCCGATCGACGATGCCGCGGCAAGCGTCGCCAGAGTCGCCGAACCGGCGATGCCACCCACCACCGCCGTCGGGTGAGCGCGGACGAGGACGGGGATCATCAGGAGGTGGGCGGCTCCGACCAGGCCCGCCAGCGCTCCGAGTGCGACGAGGGCGCCCCCGACCTGCGCCTCGTCGATTGGCGCTTCAGGGGGGATCTGAGCGCGGATGAGACCCGGGATGTTGATCCCGGCCCAGACGAGGCCGGCGGCGGCGACCGCGAAGATGGCGCCGGCGGCGGCCAGCATGAGGAGCGCGACGCCCGGGGCGCGCCTCACGCGCCCTACCGACGCGGACGGGCCAGGACGATGGCTGACGCGGCGTAGATCAGCGTCGCGACGACGAGCGCGCCGACGAGCAGCGACGTCGTGATCTCCTGCGACACTACCAGCGCCACGCCCGCGACCCCGAGCACCGCGGATGCCACCGCGACGAGCATCGCCAGGCGCCTGGCGCCTCGAACCGCGCCCAGCAGCGCGAGCGCGCTGCCGACCTGGAGGACGGCCAGCCCGACGAGGCCGAACCCGCCGAAGACCTGACCGCGCCCGAGATCGGTGATGTTCGGAGGCGGCGTGGTGCCCGCGTAGCGTCCGGCCATCGTGAGACCGGCGGCGACCATCGCCACGCCGGCGATGAAGACGGAGAGGCCAAGGATGGCGAGCGCCAGCATCGCGACGCTCCCGGCCTCGCCGAGGTGCCCGGGAGCCAGAGAGTGGCCCCGCGAGCGGCGGCGGGCGGCGGCCGGCACGCTCCCGCGCTCGGCTGATCCTGAGCTCACTTTGCTGGCCTTGGCCGCCACGGCACCTCCCAAAACGTCCCGGCAAACGGCCACCGATTGTAGGGGACGATCGCGCCGGACGCGACCGTATACTCGGCCCGTGGCCTTCGAGTTGCCCGAGGCACCGTCCGAGGCGCGCCGAACGCAGCTGTTGCGCTGGGCGTCGTTCGCGATCGTCGTCGCGCTCGCGGCCCTTCTCGCCTACCTCGCCTTCCTGGGGTTCGCCGGCTCGGGAGCGCTGGTGCGGCCATCCAACCCCAGCTCGGACTGCCGGACGCCAGCCAGCGCGTTCGGCTGGGACTACGAGGCGGTCAACTACGATCGCACCTCGGATGACGAGCTGGCGGCCGAGGGCGATCGGATGCATTGCAGCCACCTCGCGGCGGCGGCCGGGGATCAGCTGACGGCGCCCGACGGCGTCCAGCTGGCGGCGTGGTACGTCGCGGCCGGCAACCACGCGGATGCCACCGGGCCGACCGTGATCCTGGCCCACGACTACGGTGCGAACAAGAGCGACATGCTCGAATGGGCGGCCGTCCTCCACGACGACTACAACCTCGTCCTGTTCGACTTCCGGAACCACGGGCAGAGCGGGGCGGCCGCGACCACGGCAGGCGTGAACGAGGGGCGCGACCTGGGTGCGGTCATGGACTGGCTGGAAAGCACGAAGCGGCCGCGGGTAGTCGCGCTGCTGGGCGTCTCGATGGGAGCCGCAGCGGCGGCCGACGAAGCGGCTGACGACGCGCGCGTCACGGCGCTGATCCTCGATTCGAGCCACGCCACCCTGGCGAACGCGCTCCAGGCCCGGCTCGAGCACGCCGGGTATCCACTCGCGCTGCCGGGCGCGTGGTCGATTCTCTTCGGCGGCCTCGTCCGCACCGGGCAGGATATGAGCGCGGTCGATCCCGTCCAGACCATCGCACGCTACTCGGCGAGCGGGCGCCCCGTGCTCATCGTCGCCGCCGGGCGGGACCGCGAGGTGGGGAGCGGTGATGCGGAGGATCTACTCATGGCGGCCCGTGGAGCGGGCGCGCCGGCGGAGCTCGAGGTCTGCGACGCCGCGGCCCACGATGGGGCGGTCACGACCTGCGCAGACGCCTATCGGACCTGGGTGCTAGGCTTCCTCGGCCGCACCCTCGCGCCGTAGGGCCACCGCGGCCACGCGGACCCGCGGAAGCGGTTCGCGGCCCCCACTCCGGAGCTCCCAACAGGAATCGCAGGACGTGATCGACGCGCCATCCGACGCCGACTCCCGCTTCGACCGGGCCATCCGTCGCTGGTTCGGTGACCGGCTGGCCATGGAACCCGACCGGGCGACCTCGCTGGGGGTGCACGAGCACGACGGTCGCCTGCCCGATGGCTCCCGCGAACACGTTGACGAGCGTGCCGCGTTCCACGCCGCAGCGATCGCCGAGATGGAGCGCTTCGACGCGTCCGAGCTGTCTGCGGACCGGGCCCTGGACCGGGATCTGCTCATCCACGAGGCGCGCCTGATCCTCCACGATCTCACCGAGCGGCGCAGCTGGGCGGGGAGGAGCAACGCCGCCGAGGAGATCGGGGATTCGCTCTTCCCCCTCATGACCCACGACTTCGCACCGCTCTCCGAGCGCCTCGCGTCCGCCACCGAACGGATCGAGGCGGTGCCCGGCTTCCTCTCCGCGACGCGCTCGCGCGTCGAGGCGCCGGTCCGCGTGTGGGTCGAGATCGACATCGAGGCGACCGACGCGCTCCCCGTCTTCCTCGACAGCATCCTGGCCGCCGCGCGCGCCGAGCGGGTCCCGGGTGCGCTCGCGGATCGTCTCGACGCGGCGGTGGCGGCCGCGCGCGCGGCGCTTGCCGACCACGCTGCCTGGCTGCGCTCGGACGCGTTGCCGCGCGCCGCGGGCGAGTGGCGAACCGGGCCGGAACGCTTCGAGGAGCTCCTCGCGCTGCGGGCTCTGGAGGCGAACGCGGACGAGATCCTGGCCGTCGGCGAGCGGATCCTGGCGGACGAGACGGCCGCACGAGACGAGGTCTGTGCCGAGATCGATCCGGCGCTCGATCCGCTCGAGGTAGCGGACGTCGTGAAGAACGACCACCCCGCCACCTTCGCCGAGGCGATCGACACCTATCGGCAGGCGATGGACCGCGCGCGCGCGTTCGTCGTCGAGCACGAGCTCGCGACGTTCCCCCGGCACGACCGGCTGAAGGTCGTCGAGACGCCGGTCTACCTGCGTCCGACCCACCCCTTTGCGGCCTACTACGAGCCGGCCCCCTTCGATCCGGAGCCGACCGGCATCTACATCGTCACGCCGCCGGAGACGCCGGCCATGATGCGCGAGCACAACTACGCGTCGATCAGCAACACGAGCGTCCACGAGGCGTATCCCGGCCATCATCTCCAGCTCGCGAGCGCCATGGAGAACCCGAGCCCGGTGCGCCTGCTCGCCGACTCGGCGGCCGAGTTCGCGGAGGGCTGGGCCTTCTACTGCGAGCGGCTCATGAAGGAGCTCGGGTTCGATGACACACCGCGCCATCGGTACATCCAGCACACCGACGCCATCTGGCGCGCCTGCCGTATTCTGCTCGACGTCCGCCTCCATCGCGGCGAGATCGGATTCGCCGATGCGGTCGACTTCCTCGTCGAGCGCACCGGCTTCGAGCGGCCGGCAGCGCTGGCCGAGGTCAAGCGCTACACCGGCTCCCCGACCTACCAGCTGAGCTACCTGTACGGGCGGCACATGCTCGACGCTCTGAAGGCCCGGGTCGAGCGTCGCATGGGGCCGGCCTTCACGCTGCGCTTCTTCCACGACACGCTGCTCGGGGGTGGCACCCTGCCCGTCTCGTTCGCTGGAAGGCTCTTCGACTCGAAGCTCGGGGGACTCGGCGGATGAGGTTCGCTCCGCCGATGCGCAGGCTCGCGATCGGGGCGACGCTGGCCCTCGGCCTCGCCGCCTGTTCGACGGCCACTCCGAGCCCGATCGCCTGCCCGAGCGCCGCCCCCGGCAGCAGCCAGGCGACGCAGCTCCTCGCCGGTGCAGACCGCGCCGTGGTCCACACGAACAAGGGCGACTTCACGGTGCATCTCTACGGCACCGCAGCGCCCATCGCGACCGCGAACTTCGTTGCGCTCGCCCGTTGCGGCTTCTACGCGAACATCACCTTCCATCGGGTGATCCCCGGGTTCATCATCCAGGCCGGCGACCCCCAGACCCGGGCGAACCGCGGGGATTTCGAGGGCATCGGGACCGGCGGGCCCGGGTACCAGTTCGCGATCGAGCCACCGGCGGCGTCGCTCGGCTACGACCGCTACGTCGTGGCGATGGCCAACGCCGCGCCGAGCGTTCCAGATTCGAATGGCAGCCAGTTCTTCATCGACCTCGCCGACAACAACGGCCGGCTCGACCGCAGCTACACGATCTTCGGCCTCGTGACCGACGGCACGGCGACGGTTGACGCCATCGGCGCATTGCCCACCGACGAGGGGGACGTGCCCCTTGACGCGGCGATCATCACCGGCATAGACATCCTCGCCGCGGCGGCGACGAGCCCACCCGCCGGTGGCTGACGCGCGGCGACGCCCGCTTCAAAATGTAAAGGAATCTTAGTCGCAGACCATTGACCGTAAGCGAACAGATGGTCTAACCTCAACGACGCTGTTCGCACAGCGATTCACCACTGGTCGCAAGGTCATGGGTAGGTTGGGTAAGGGTAGTGCGGGAAACCGCGCGTGAAAGATGCCCTTGCGGTTAGCGAATCCGGCAGCAACGGAAGGCCCCTCTCCGGAGGGGCCTTCTCTCGTCCTCGGGGTATCATCAGCGCTCGCGGCGGCGCCGGTAGCTCAGTGGATAGAGCGTCGGCCTCCGGAGCCGAAGGTCGCAGGTTCGAATCCTGTCCGGCGCGCCAGACCCGCGTTTCCTGACATACGGCCCCTGTTCGACGGGATGGTCACCGGGTATGATGCCCGCCGGAGTAACGGCCCCCGCCCGTCGTGCGCGATGCGCGCGACGCCCAACTCTCATCGTAGGTGGGCCGAGGCTTGTGTCCCGCCGCGCAACGAGCCGCGGCAAACTGGAGGAGGCTCATGAGGTATTCCCGCTCCTTCGTCGCGCTTGCCGCGATCGCCCTCGTTCTGTCCGCCTGCGGCGGAAGTTCGCCATCGGCAGCGCCGGCGTCAACGGCCGAGTCGATGGCGCCCGAGTCGATGGCGCCCGAGTCGATGGCGCCGTCGCAGACGGCTCAATGGCCGGACAGCATCGTGATCGGCTTCGTGCCGTCGACCGAGGCCAACGCCCTGGTCACGAGCATCCAGCCGCTCGCCGACTACCTGACGAACTCCCTCGGCATCGAGGTCAAGGGCTTCGTCTCGAATGACTACACGGGCCTCGTCACGGCCATGCAGACCGGCCAGGCCCAGATCGGCGCCCTCCCGCCCTACGGGCTGGTGCAGGCGGTCGACAAGGCCGGCGGCGAGGTCATCCTGCAGTCCGAGCGGTTCGGCAGCGGGACCTACCACACCCAGTTCATGACGAACAACCCGGACAAGTACTGCACGATCTCGCCGCCGGTCGAGAACACCCGCGTCGACGCCGATGGCAATGACGTGTCGCTCCGGAACTGCAACGGCACGGACCGGGCCAACAGCGACACCCCCGTCGGCCCCATCGGACTCGACGCCCTCTCGGCACTGACCGAGCCGGGGACCACGATCTCGTTCGTGGAGGAGAGCTCGTCGTCCGGCTACATCTTCCCGGCCACGATCCTCGTCAACGCCGGGTTCGACCTCGATACGATCAACAGCGCCGCGCTCTTCGCCGGCAGCCACAACGCGTCCGTGATCGCGGTCTGCGACGGGTCGGCAGAGATCGGCGTCAGTTTCGACGACGCCCGCCCCAGCACGACCACCGACTGCAACATGCACGACAACGCGGTGGTCTTCGCCTACGGCGGAGAGATCCCGAACGACGGGATCGCTGTCTCGGGTGACCTGCCCGACACGCTGAAGCTGGCGATCAAGGGAGCGCTGGAGGCCTACGCCGGAACCGATGACGGCGCGAAGGTCCTCAACGACATCTACCAGATCACCGCCTTCACCGATCCGAACCTCGACGCGCTCCAGCTCGTGCGGGACGCGGTCGACAAGCTCGGATACTCCGGCTGATTCACGAAGGGGCGGGTCCGCAAGGGCTCGCCCCTTCTTCATTCACGCCCGAGCATGATTCGCTTCGAGAACGCCTCCGTCACCTACCCGGGGGGCGTCCATGCGCTCAAGAACCTGACGCTCGAGATCCCCGATGGCCAGCTGATGATCGTCGTGGGCCTGTCGGGCGCAGGCAAGTCGACACTGATCCGCGCGATCAACGGGCTCGTGCCGCCGACCGAGGGGGACGTCATCGTCGACGGCGTCAGCGTGCGCAAGGCGAGCTCCCGGCAGCTTCGCGTGCTGCGAAGCCGGATCGGGATGATCTTCCAGACCTTCAACCTCGTGAAGCGCACGACCGTGCTCAACAACGTCCTCATGGGACGGCTGCACGCCACCGGGACCCTGCGATCGCTCGCCGGCTGGTACAAGCCGGCGGACGTCGAGATCGCGATGCGCGCGCTCGAGCGCGTCGACATCGTGGAGAAGGCCTATGTCCGGGCCTCGAACCTCTCGGGTGGCCAGCAGCAGCGGGTCGGGATCGCCAGGGCCCTCGCCCAGGATCCGAAGTTCCTCCTCGCCGATGAGCCGGTCGCGAGCCTCGACCCCCCGACGAGCCACGTCGTCATGCGCGACCTGCAGCGGATCAACCGCGAGCTGGGAATCACGACCGTCGTCAACCTCCACTTTCTGGACCTCGCGAAGGTCTACGGGGAGCGCATCATTGGCCTGCGCGCGGGTGAGCTCGTCTACGACGGCAGCGGCGCCGAGGCCGACGAGAACGTCTTCCGCGACATCTACGGCCGTTCCCTCACGGCCGACGACGTGATGGGGGAGGCCACCGCCACCGCCGCGGTCGCGCTGTGAGTCCGCCGGCCGCCGAGGGCCTGTCCCGGCCGTCCAAGCCCCGGCCGTCGATCATCATCCCGATCGGGCTCGTCGCCTTCCTCGGCATCACCTGGGTCGCGACCAGCGAGCAGTTCGGCATCGGCCTCGACGTCGGTGCCCTCATCGCCGACATCGCGCGCGGGTCCGAGATCCTCGGAGAGCTGATCACCCCAAAGTGGGGCTTTCTGCCGCAGACCGTCGACCCCATGCTCGAGACGTTCCGCATGGCGGTCCTCGCCTCGGCGATCGGGTGCGCGGTGGCGCTCCCCATCGCCTTCCTCGCCTCCCGGGTCACGTCGCCGAACCTGCCGACCTTCTTCGGGGACCGGGCCATCCTCAGCGTGGTGCGCGCCATCCCCGACTTCCTCTACGCGCTGATCTTCGTGGCCGCGGTGGGGATCGGCCCGCTGGCCGGGATCGCGGCACTCGTCTTCTTCAATATCGGCGTCGTCGCCAAGCTCCTGTCCGAGACGGTCGACGGCGTTGACGTCGGTCCCGTCGAGGCCGCTCGGGCCACGGGCGCAGCCCGGATGCAGACCGTCCGCTGGGCGGTCCTCCCGCAGGTGCTTCCGAACTACGTCGCGTACTCCCTCTACACGTTCGAGCTGAACATCCGCGCCTCGACCGTGCTCGGCATCGTGGGGGCCGGCGGGATCGGGCGGCTGCTCCTGCGCGAGTACAAGTTCTTCAACTGGAGCAACGTCTCGGTCATCATCGTCGAGCTGTTCGTCTTCGTCTTCTTCATCGAGCTCGTCTCGGTGACGCTGCGTCGGAGGCTCGTGTGACGGCGACCGCGGCCATGGCCCGACCGGGCCGCCCCTCGACCGCGAAGCGCAACGTGGCGCTCGTGGGCGTCGCCATCCTCATTGGTTGGGCGCTCGTGACCCTCAACTACAACCCGGGCAAGATCCTCTCTCTCCCGGGAGGGGTTGGCCGCGTCTTCTACGAGATGTACCTGAAATCCGGTCCCGACTGGAGCTACCTGGGCGACTCGTTCAGCGCCATGATCCAGTCGCTCGAGATGGCGTGGATCGGCACCGTCATCGGCGCGGTCATCTCCCTGCCGCTCGGCTTCTTCGGCGCGAAGAACGTGTCGAGCGGCCTCGTCGCGAACGGCATGCGCCAGCTCCTGAACGGCATTCGCGCGTTTCCCGAGCTCGTCCTGGCGGTCGTCATCTTCATCCCGATCGCCGGCCTCGGGCCGGTGGCCGGGGCGCTCGCGATCGGGCTCCACTCGGTCGGCACCCTCGGCAAGCTGACCGCCGAGGTCATCGAGGGGATCGACCCGGGTCCGGTCGAGGCCGCGCGCGCGACGGGCGCCAGACCCCTCCAGGTCCAGCGCTGGGGCGTCCTGCCGCAGGTCCTGCCCGAGATCATCGCCTTCTGGCTCTACCGCTTCGAGATCAACATCCGAGCCTCGGCGGTGCTCGGCGTGGTGGGCGCCGGCGGGATCGGCTTCCTCGTCCAGCAGACGATCGCGTTCCACCGTTTCCCGCTGACCGGGACGGCGGTGCTGGTCGTCGTCGGCGTGACGATCGTGGTCGACACGACCTCGGGCTTCGTGCGGCGGCGGATCATCGAGGGCGCCGAGGCGAGGGTGCAGGGCGAGTTCGTCAAGCAGGAGCTCGGAGAGATCGAGCCGCACACGCGGGCCCACATGGAGGACCAGGGCGGCTAGCGGCTGACCTGCCCCGAGCGCCGTCGACCGAGGCGCGGGGCGACCTGGACGACCATGACCCCCGCGCTGGCCAGCAGCAGGCCGGCGATCTGCCTGCCCTCGAGCGACTCGCCGAGGATCACCCAGGCCATCACCGCCACCATGATCAGCATCGTGTTGAGGATCACGCTCGACTCGACCGCGGTCAGCACGCGCAGCGTGTGGTTGAAGAGCGTGAAGGCGAAGGCGGTGTTCACCGCCGCCAGCCAGGCCACGATCGCCCATCCCCGCAGGTCGAGCGGCGGCCAGCCCTCGAGCAGGAGACCGACGGCCAGCAGCAGCCCGCCGCCCATCGCCATCGTCGCCGCGGTGAGGCCGAGCGCGCCGCCCAGGCGTGCCGACTCGTCGCGGTTCAGATCCCGCGAGAGGTGCTGCCCGAGGGTGCTCGCCGCCGCGCAGACGAGGGCCGCCGCCAGGGCCACCCAGCCGGATGGCCCGATCGAGACCGGGCCGAAGTAGAGCGCGGCACCCACCACGAGGAGGCCGATACCCGCCAGCTGCCCGCGCGTCGCCCCCTCCTCGCCGCGCAGCCAGGCGCCCGCCGCGACCCAGATCGGGATCGAGTTCAGGACGAGGCCCACGGTCGCGGCCGGCAGGACCGCGAGCGCTGCGAACTGGGCGCCCTGGGCCACCGCGTAGAGGAAGACGCCCAGGACCGCGAGCCGCAGCCACAGGCGTCCGTCGACCCGCGGGTGGCCGGCCGCCCGGGCGGAGCGCAGCGCGCGCCAGCCGAGCGGCGCGAGGAGTGTCGCCGCCAGCGCGTAGCGCAGCCCGGCGAAGGAGATCGGCCGGAGGTCGAGATCGGTGAGGCCGATCCGGATCAGGACCCAGGAGGTGGCCCACAGGAAGGTGACGAAGAAGACCTGCGCCACGGCGACGAGGCGCGCGCGATCCGTCGTGTCGGTCGCGTCGGGTCGGGCCGAAGGAGAGGGCGGTTCCAAAGCCGGCCACCTTAGCAGATGGGTCGATGTCATCATCGGGCCATGAGGAACGAGGGCCTGATCCGCCGGGACCGAGCCGTCCGGGAGGCGGAGGAGGAGCGCCTGGCGAACGCGGCCGCGCGCTCGTCGGCGAGTCGAGGCCGAGCTCGCCCGGAGCCCCCCGATCCGTTCCGGACGGCCTTCGAGCGCGATCGGGACCGGATCATCCACTCGAAGGCCTTTCGCCGTCTCAAGCACAAGACGCAGGTTTTCCTGCACCCGGACGGGGACCACTTCATCACGCGCCTGACCCATACCCTGCAGGTGGCCCAGATCGCGCGCGCCCTGGCGGCCGCGCTGACCCTGAACGAGCCGCTGGCGGAGGCGATCGGCCTCGGACACGACGTCGGCCACACGCCATTCGGCCACACCGGTGAGGAGGCGCTGAGCCCGTACTTCGCGCCCGATGGCTGGCATCACGCGGCGCAGTCGGTGCGGATCTACGAGGTCCTCGAGGATCTCAACCTGACCTGGGAAGTTCGCGACGGAATCCGCGCTCACTCGTGGCGGATCGAGCCACCGCCGGCGACCGCCGAGGCCGTCTGCGTCCGGTATGCGGACCGGATCGCGTACCTCTCCCACGACGCGCTCGACGCGATGCGCGCCGGGGTCCTGACCCCCGACCAGCTTCCGCCGGCCGCCCTCGAGCGGTTCGGCCAGCCGGGGAGCGCCTGGATCGCCGAGATGATCGACGCGGTGATCGACCAGTCGCTGGCGACCGGCACGGTCGGCATGGACGACGCCACCCTGGCGGTCATGAACGGCCTGCGCGAATTCATGTTCGATCGCGTCTATGAGTCCGGCGAACAGCGCGGCGAGCAGGTCCGGGCGATCACGGTGATCCGCACACTCATGGATCACCATCTCGATCACCCCGACCTCATCCCGTCCACCTACCGCGAGCACGAGGCGCCCCTCGTGACCCAGGCCGCCGACTACGTCGCGGGGATGACGGATCGGTACGCGCTGAGCGCATACCGCGCGATCTCCGGCGAGGCAGGGCTCGAGCGGATGAGTTCCTGACGCCCGGTCAGGGGGAGGCGACAGGCAGGTCGCTCGAGTATCGGTACGACTGGAATGTGCCGTCCGCGCAGTCGAGTGCGATCTCGTCCGGCCGGTCCGCGGCGGCCGTGGACGGCGCGCTGCCGGGTGGGCCGTAGACCCGGCGCGTGGCAAGACCCAGGAAGGTCGACCCCAGCTCGACAGGTTGCCCGCCGCCCGAGAGGGACGGGCTCGGAGCGGGGCTGCCCGCGGATCGATACGTGCGCTCCGCCCACTGCAGCTGGGGCGGACAGCCATCGAGCCGGTTGAGGGCCAGTGACATCCCGAACAGTCCCACCGCCAGGAAGGTCCCGACTCCCGCGACCAGGCAGCCGACGGCGCGCCGGTTCACCGGGTGATCTCGAAGCGATGGTATTCACCGGATGCCGGCCCCCGCCGCGCTTCGAGCCGGTCTACGTGGGCGCTGCGCGGGCCGATCGACAGGCGGCGCTCAAGCTCGTCGAGGTCGATGGGGGAACCCTCTGCCACGAGCGACACGCTGCGCTCCTCTGGGTCGTTCTGGACCCAGCCCGTCAGCTGCAGCTCGGATGCCTGGACGCGGACCCACCACCGGAAGCCCACGCCCTGGACGGCGCCGATGACGGTGGCGGTCAACCGCTCCGCCGCATCGGCGCTCATTGACCCGGCGGGTGCGACGGCCAGGCCAGCATCGCGACCTGGAGGGCAAGCCGCGGAGCCGCGTTCTGCCGCAGGCCCTCCCGGATCCGTTCGAGGAGCTCCAGGAACCTGCGCAGGGCCAGGAGGTCGAGGCGGGCGGCGGCCGCCGGGAGGCCGTCGAGGAGGTGACCGCCGGCCGCGAGGTCAGGGCGGCCGGCAGCCGTGACCAGCAGGTCGCGAGCGAGGCCGCTCCAGGCCTCGACGACGAGCAGCGCCGCCTGCCTCTGCTCCGCGCTCGACGTGCGCCGTGGCTCTTCGTCGTCACCGGGCCCCGGATCGTCCGCGATCCGCGGCGCGCGGCGCCCGGCCTCGGCGAGCAGATCCCCGACCGAGGCGAAGCGGTCCGCCCGGCCGCGCTCCAGCAGGCTCAGCAGCTCGGCCTGCGTCTGGCGCCGCCACGCGACGATGGACGGGTCGCGGGCCAGCCCGATGGCGCGCCCCGCCATTCCTTCCGCCGTGCGCGCCAACGCCTCCGCCTGATCGCTCGGCAGCCGCTCACGGTCGATGAGCAGCGCGACCAGGTCAGCGCGCGGGACGGGCCCGATCCGCAGCGGCAGGCTCCGCGAGCGGATCGTGGGAAGAAGCCGGTCAACCTCGTCGGCGACGAGGACGAACATCTGGCGCGGCGCGGGCTCCTCGAGCACCTTGAGGAGCGCGTTCTGCGCCTGCTCGTTCGCGCGGTCGACCTCTTCGACGAGGACCACCCGCTGGGCAGCCGCGATCGGGGCCCCGGCGCTCTCGAGCAGCCAGCGGCGCGCGGACGACACGATGCTCTCGCCGGTGGACCGGCCCTCCCGCCAGATCTCGGGCGAGCCGATCACGAGGTCCGGATGCGCGCGGGCGCGTCCCTCGCGGCAGCCGCGACAGGCGTTGCAGGGACGGCGCGCAGGGTCGGCATCGGTGCAGAACAGGAGCGCCAGCAGGTCCTCGACGAAGGCACCCTTGCCGGCGCCTGGCGGGCCGTGGACGAGGAGGGTCCGATGCAGCCGATCGTCCTCCGCCGCTCGCCGAACCACGGTCTCGGCGACCCGCTGTCCCACACCGTGAAACCCTGGCACTGGGTCTGTTCCGATCACGCGGCCGAGTATAGGGGGCGCCCGGGCGAGGTCCCGGCGGGGGCCGGCGGCGAGTGGCATACTGGACCCACCGAATCCTGCCCGAGTCTGAACGAGGTGAACTTGAATGGCAGATGACGCCACGACACGGGTCCGATCCGTCGTCGAGAAGGTGCTCGAGGCAGACGTGACGGACCAGATCGCTCAGCGTGGTCGCGAGCTGTCGACCACCGTGGGCGAAGCAACCGAAGCGGTATCCGCGCGTGCTGCCCAGGCGTGGGCCGACTCCGCGGATACTCGTCGCGAGGCCCGCAGAACGCTGGAGCGCGCGTCTCTGGACGCCGCGCGACGAGGCAGAGCGACCTGGAAGCGAGACCTCGCGCCAATGCTCCGTGGAATGTGGGGCCGACGGACGCTGGCCATCGGGGCCGCGTCGGCGGCGGTTCCCGCCGGACGCGAGATCGTCGAGGACGTCGCGGTCAGGATGGGGATCCGGCGGCGGCGACAGGAGCGACACTGGGCCTCCTTCCTGCTCGGTGTCGCGATCGGCGCCGCGCTGGGAGCCATCGTCGCGATGCTGACCACACCGAAGCCCGGGAGCCAGATGCGGGGCCAGCTGGCGGTCAGCGCCCGCGAGGCGGCCGAGAAAGCCCGCGAGGCGGCCGAGAAGGCCGCCGAGCGCGCCAGGTCAGCCGCCGGCGGCGCCGGCGATTGGGTCCCGCTCTTCGAGCGCGACGAGGGCGAGGGCGCTGCTTCCGACGCTGAGTCGGCCGAAGCGACCGAGCCGGACGCCGACTAGCTCAACGGGCGCCGGTGCGGCCCGACCGGAACCGCTGCCAGATTCCCTGACCGCCCTCATCGTCGGCGGACGCCTCCTGCGAGCCCTCCCCGGCCTTGCTCTGCTCGCCGGCTGAGGAGCCGGCGCTCCGCGGGCGGCGGGTTCGCTTCGGCTTCTCCTCGGCGGACGCCTCGGCACTTCCGGCCGTCGACGCAGCGCTCGTGCTCCGCGGGCGGCGGGTTCGCTTCGGCTTCTCGTCGGCGGACGCCTCGGCACTTCCGGCCGCAGACGCGGCGCTCGTGCTCCGCGGGCGGCGGGTTCGCTTCGGCTTCTCGTCGGCGGACGCCTCGGCACTTCCGGCCGCAGACGCGGCGCTCGTGCTCCGCGGGCGGCGGGTTCGCTTCGGCTTCTCGTCGGCGGGCGCCTCGCTCGCCGGCGCCTGATCGGCACTGATCCCGAGCTCGGCCAGGGTGGCCGCGTCGGCCTCCTCGAACGAGTACTCGCGGTTCTCATCGCGTTCGCTGAAGGCGAGCTCGTCGAGCTGCGACGCGTCGTCCAGCTCGGTCCAGCCGATCTCGCCATCCCCCGCCGGCGTGGCTGTCGCGCCCTCGGTTGCCCGCCCACGGCCACGGCCACGGCCACGGCCGCCACGGCGGCGGTGGCGTCGGCGTGGCTCGCCGGACGCTGCTGGCTCGGCCTCGCTCACCGCGGCAGCCGGCTCAGCGGGCGCTGCCGGCTCGGCAGCTCGCGCCGGCGGCCTCGCGCGGCCACGGCCGCCACGACCCCGGGTCGTGCCACTCCGACCGTCCTTCCCCTCCCGAATGGCGGCCAGCGCCGCCGCGGCCACCCCCGGGGACGCGTCGCGGAAGCCGAACTCGGGGACGACCTCCTTGGCCGGCATCTCCGGTGTGCTCATCGTCTTCGTGGACCGGCCGGACTCCTTGCTGCCACGCCCGATGCCGGCGATCTTCATGACGTCGACGAACTCGTCGGCGACGGCCATCAGGTCCGACGAGGTGTTCGGGCGGAAGCTGATCACCTCGCAGCGCACGCCGACCTGCTGGAGGGCTACGATCGCCGGTGCGAAGTCCCCGTCGCCCGAGACGATGACCGCGATGTCCATGCGGTGCGCGACGCGAAACAGGTCCACGACGAGCTCGATGTCCAGGTTGGCCTTGACGCGGCCGTCCCCGAACTTGCGAATGTCCTTGGTCAGGACTGAGTAGCCGTTCTTCCCCAGGAAGTCGATGAACTTGCGCTGGTTCTCGTTCTCCGGGTCGAGCCCGGAATAGGCATACGCGCGAATGAGGTCGCGCCCCTTGGTCGCGTACTTGAGGAGCGCGACGTAATCGACGTCCACGTCCTGGCCACGCGCCGAGTAGTAAAGGTTGGCCACATCAACAAAGAGGGCCACGTTCTTGCTCAACTGAGCGTTCTCCTGATAAATGGATGGTGACTGGCGGGCGTGGGTCCCGGCCCGGCGCGCCTCCGCGTCGACGAAGCCTTCGTCAACCGGTGGCGCGGCTCAGCAGCGCCCCTCGCCGCTCGAAGCCGGCGCTCTCGAGGAGCGCGGACTCGGCGGCCGCGAGAGGATCGGTGACCTCCACGTGCACACAGCCCTTGTTACGGGCCGACGTGATCAGGTGCTCCAGGATGGAGCTGCCGATCGCGCGTCGGTCCGGGTCGCCTGCGCCAGATGCCGCCCGCTCACCGTCGCCGCCGCGCGCCGTGAACCCCAGCTCGTCGATGACTCCGACGAACGGGCCGGCTCGCACCGACGGGCGGATCGAGAGGACTCCCACTCCGACGACACGGCGCTCGGACTCGGCCACCACCACGGTGGCGGCCGGGACGAAGAGCAGGCTTCGAAGTCGGTCGGCGTCGTCGCGCCGCTCGCCGGGGTCGGGGTCGTCGCGCAACAGGATGCGGATCGAGGGCTCGACATCGGTGAGGCGAGCGCTGCGGACGTGAAATTCCACGGGCGCCTCTCGGGAGAGCTGCGCAGCATCGGCTGCAAACGTACCCGCACAAAGGATACCACGCCCGGGGATCCTCCCCCGACCGTGCGGGCCGACGGTCCGCGCCGCACCCCCCACCACCGCCCCGCAGCCTACACAAGTCCCTTGCGTCAAGAGTAATCGCGCCCTTATGATGCCGGCCACCCTATCGAGGGACGCGGCGCTGTCGCCATCCCCGACCATTGGAGGAACACGGATGCACAAATACATGCGATGGAGCGCCATCATCACGGTGCTGCTCCTCGCGCTCGCAGCGTGCTCGGGCGCCAGCCCGTCGGCATCACAGACTGCAGCGAGCGCGACCGAGAGCATGGCCGCGAGCACGGCCGCCAGCATGGCCGAGGATCCGACCGCGGTCTGCGCGGCCGACGAGTTCGGCTGTGTGCAGGTCGCCGCGGGTGACCCGATCGTGCTCGGCACGGCACTGGCCATCACCGGCGACAACGCCGACCTCGGCCTCGACAGCCAGTACGGCGCGCAGGTTGCGGTCAACCTGTACGGCCAGGTCGACGGCTTTGACGTCCAGCTCGACAACCAGGATGACGGCTGCTCCGCCGACGGCGGCACCGCGGCTGCGAACCTGCTGAAGAGCAAGCCCGAGATCGCCGCGGTCATCGGCACCAGCTGCTCGAGCGCCGGCATCCCGGCTGCGCAGATCCTCAGCGGGGCAGGCATCCTGCTCGTCTCGCCGTCGAACACCGCGCCGTCACTGACGGATCCGGCCACCCACGAGGCGTTCTACGCGCGCACCGCGCACAACGACAAGATCCAGGGCGCGGCGATGGCGCAGTTCGCCCACGACGTGCTCGCCGTGACCAGCGCGGCCACGATCAACGACGGCAGCCCCTACGCTGATCAGCTGCAGCAGGTGTTCGCCGATACGTTCACGAGCCAGTACGGCGGCACCGTCACCGACCAGGAAGCGATCACCGTCGGCCAGAAGGACTTCACCTCCGTGCTGACCAGCATCGCCGCCGGCAGCCCCGCGCTGCTCTACTACCCGATCTTCACCGCCGAGGGTGCGCTGATCACCCAGCAGGCCAAGACCACCAGCGGTCTGGCCGACACCAAGCTGGCGGGCGCGGACGGGCTCTTCAGCCCCACGTTCCTGGCGGCTGCGGGTTCCTGCGGCGGAGGGGATGTACCTCTCAGGGCCTGACCTGGCCTTCTCCGGCTCGTTCTACGAGGACACCTTCAAGCCCGAGTACACGAAGGTCTCCGGCGAGCAGCAGCCGATCTCGGTCTTCCATGCCCACGCCTTCGATGCGGTGAACATGGTTCTCGACGCGATCAAGAGTGTCGCGATCACGGGCAGCGACGGGACGCTCTACATCCCGCGCACCGCCCTCCGCGACGCGTTCTTCGCAACGACGAACTACCAGGGCATCACCGGCAATCTGACCTGTGACGCAAACGGCGACTGCGCAGACGCGAAGATCTCCGTGTCCCAGGTGCAGAGCGGCGCGTACGTGAGGATCTGGCCGTAAGCTTCCGGATTCTCTGATCGATCGTCCTTGATGCGGGTGAGCCGGACTTCCGGCTCACCCGCATCTCCTAAGCGGACAGGAGGCGAGGAACCCACGACACCATGAGGCTCTTCCGCCGGCCGGAACGGATCACCGCGTCCAACGTGATCCTGGTGCTGCTCGCGATCGCGGTGGCCGCGTTCGTGATCGTCGGCTCGTGGCTGACGATCTCGAGCGGGAAGTACAACATCGAGGCCTGGCAGACGTTCATCGTGGCGGGAATCGCGCTCGGCGCTGTTTACGCACTGATCGCGATCGGCTACACGCTGGTCTACGGGATCCTGTTCATGATCAACTTCGCCCACGGCGAGGTCTTCATGTCGGGGGCCTATACCGCCTTCTTCGCGGCGTCGGCGATGGCGGACGCCGGGATCGTCGAGTCGAACCCCCTCCTCGCCTTCGCGGTCGTGCTGATCATCGCCATGCTCGTCTCGATGTCCGTGGCGGTGATCCTCGAGCGGGTCGCGTACCGGCCGCTGCGGAACGCCCCGCGCCTCGTCCCGCTGATCACCGCCATCGGCGCCTCCCTGTTCCTCCAGTACACCTTCCAGGGGCTATACGGCGCGAGCGTCCACGCGTATCCCACCTTCTCGATGTTCCAGGGCAACTGGGATGTGCTCGGCATCAGCCTGCCGGTCGCCAAGGTCGTCGTCTCCCTGGCCGCGGTGGCCCTGATGATCGGCCTCTACCTGTTCGTCGAGCGCACCCGCACCGGCCGTGCCATGCGGGCGGTGAGCGAGAACAAGGAGGTGGCGGCGATGATGGGGATCAACGTCGATCGCGTGATCGTCATCACCTTCGCGATCGGCGGCCTGCTCGCCGGGGCAGCCGGCATCCTCTACACGCTCATCTTCAACCAGGTGAGCTTCAACATGGGCTTCTTTCCGGGGCTGAAGGCCTTCACCGCGGCGGTGCTGGGCGGCATCGGCAATATCGTGGGCGCCATGCTCGGCGGGCTGGCGCTCGGCCTCCTCGAGGCGCTCGCGCCGTTCCTGATCCTCACCGGCTTCGGCATCCCGTCCCCGAACCAGCTCAAGGACGTCATCGCCTTCAGCGTCCTCGTGCTGGTGCTCATCTTCCGACCGACCGGCTTCCTGGGCCGCAAGGAGAACCTGTGAGATGAGCCGTCTCTTCCTTCGCCGCGCGTTCATCACGGGCCTCATCGTCGCCGTCGCCGTCATCCATCTCTCGCTCGTGGGCCTGTTGGAGTCAATGGACGGCCTCGACATCGTCACGAAACTCATGACGGTCGGATCGCTGCTCCCCGGCCTGCTGGCGCTCATTGCCGGCTACCGAGCCGGCGGCCGGATGCGAGTCGGGGAGATGGTCCGGCCGCGACCGGGTGTGGCCCTGGCCAGCGGCGCCCTCGCGGGCCTGACGGTGGGCGTGGTGGTGGCACTGTTCACGATCTTCGTGGACCTCGTCCAGCCGCGGGGCATGCTGATCCACGCCTCGCCCAAGCTCGTCGCGATCCTGCTCTGGCAGCAGGACCTGTGGGTCGGAACGATCCTCACCACGGCCGCGGCCACCGCCATCGGCGCCTTTGGCGCATTGCTCCAGATCCTGCCCCGCTCGCCGAAGCGCGGCGTGCTGACCGCGATCGTGGCGGTGTTCGTCATGGTCCTCATGCAGACGTTCGTCACCCAGGTCCTGATTGGCCTGCCGCTCAAGGGCCTCAACAGCTTCCTGTACGCCCACCAGGGCTTCACCGTCCCGGGTGCGGTGACCTCAGCGGTCGTCTTCGGAGTGGGCGGCTACCTGTGGGCCGAGCGGGGCCACCAGGCGCGCGGCTGGTACTCCGGCATGGCCCCGGCCGCGCGGCGGACCACGAGCTGGACGGCGCTTTTCGTCGGTGTCGCCGTGCTGCTCCTGCTCCCCTCGTTCATCGGTCCGTTCCTGTCGCAGACGCTCGACACGATCGGCATCTACATCCTGCTCGGCCTGGGGCTCAACATCGTCGTGGGCTTCGCCGGCCTCCTGGACCTCGGCTACGTGGCCTTCTACGCGGTTGGCGCCTATGCCCTCGCGGTCCTGACCTCGCCCGTCTCGCCGGCGCTCAACCCGGCCCTCAACTTCTGGCTGGCGGTGCCGCTGGTGATGGGCATCACCGCCATCATCGGCATCTCGATCGGCGCACCGGTCCTGCGCCTGCGTGGCGACTACCTCGCGATCGTGACGCTCGGCTTCGGGGAGATCGCCCGGATCATCTTCCTGTCGAACGCCATGACGCCCATCCTCGGCGGGGCCCAGGGCATCCTCCAGATTCCGCCACCGAAGGTGCTCGGCCTCAGCCTCAACCAGCCCCAGACCCTCTACTACCCGATCCTCATCGCCTGCGTCCTGGCGGCGCTGGTCGCGATCTCGCTCGCGAACTCCCGCGTGGGTCGCGCCTGGACCGCCATGCGCGAGGATGAATCCGTCGCCGAGGCGACCGGCATCAACACCACGAAGTACAAGCTGATGGCCTTTGCCATGGGTGCCACCTTCGGCGGGCTCGGCGGGGCCTTCTACGCCGCGAACATCGGGAGCGTCTTCCCCCAGCAGCTGAACCTCCAGGTCAGCATCAACGTCCTGGCGCTCATCATCCTGGGCGGCGTCGGCTCCATTCCCGGCGTGATCGTCGGCGCCGTGGTCCTGGTCGGCCTCCCCGAGCTGCTCCGCCAGTTCAGCGAGTACCGGCTGCTCATCTATGGCGCGGTGCTGGTGGCGATGATGCTGATCCGGCCCGAGGGCCTGCTTCCGAACCGGAGCCGTCGCGCGGAGCTGCACGGGGGCGAGATCGAGGGACCCGGTGAGCAGGAGGGCGCGGAGCCGGCACAGGGACCTGGGAGCGCGGAGCCGTTGATCACATGACCGAGCGCACCGCGACGCCCGCCGAGCCGGATCTGGTCCTGCACGCCTCGAAGGTGACGATGCGCTTCGGCGGTCTGGTCGCCAACCGTGACGTCGATTTCGACATCCCGCGACAGGCGATCGTGAGCCTCATCGGGCCGAACGGGGCCGGCAAGACGACGTTCTTCAACCAGCTGACCGGGATGCTGACGCCGACCTCGGGCGACATTCGCCTGGACGGGGTCTCGATCGTGGGTCGCAGCCCGCACCAGATCGTGGAGCTCGGCGTGGGCCGCACGTTCCAGAACATCCGGCTCTTCAGCGAGATGAGCGTGCTGGCCAACGTGATGGTCGGCCACCACGTCCGGATGTCGGCCTCGTGGGTCGGATCCATCCTGCGCCTGCCGAGGGTCCGCGAGGAGGAGCGGCTCACGACCGAGCGGGCGCGCGAGCTGCTCGACATCGTGAACCTCGACCGCGCCTACGAGGGCGAGTGGGCTCGAAACCTGCCCTACGGCGACCAGCGCCGGCTCGAGATCGCACGGGCGCTGGCCAGCGAGCCGAAGCTCCTGCTCCTCGACGAGCCCACTGCCGGCATGAATCCCGGGGAGACCGCGGAGATGACCCGCCTCATCGGTCGGCTGCGCGACCAGCTCCAGCTCTCGGTGCTGCTCATCGAGCACGACATGAAGGTGGTGATGGGCGTGAGCGAGCGGATCACCGTCCTCGACTACGGCGAGAAGATCGCGGAGGGGACGCCCGAGGAGATCCGCGCCAACCCGCGGGTCATCGAGGCCTACCTCGGCAAGCAGGCGAGCGGCTCATGAGCGTCGAGCCGACGGCAGCCGAGCCGATGCCCTCCGAGCCGATGCCCTCCGACGTCGCCGCCGAGCGCCTCCTCGAGCTCGAGGAGCTCCACGTCTTCTACGGGAACATCGAAGCCCTCAAGGGCCTCACCATGCACGTCAACCTCGGCGAAATCGTGACCCTCATCGGCTCGAACGGCGCCGGCAAGAGCACCACCCTCAAGACGATCTCCGGCACGCTCCGGCCGCGTACCGGCCTGGTCCGGCTGCACGGCAACGAGATCCAGCAGGTGCCGCCGCACGAGATCGTGAAGCTCGGGATCGGGCACGCGCCGGAGGGACGCAAGGTGTTCAGCCGGATGAGCGTCTACGAGAACCTGCAGATGGGCGCCTTCAGCCGCGTCGGGGAGAAGATCGACGATGACGTGGCGCGCGTCTACGACCTGTTCCCCCGCCTCCAGGAGCGGCGCACCCAGAAGGCCGGGACGATGTCCGGCGGCGAGCAGCAGATGCTTGCCATCGGGCGCGCGCTGATGGCCCACCCCAAGCTGCTGCTCCTCGACGAGCCGTCGATGGGGCTCTCGCCCATCCTCACCGAGCAGATCTTCCGCATCATCCGCGAGATCAACGGACAGGGCACGACCGTTCTGCTCGTGGAGCAGAACGCGCTCATGGCCCTGAACGTCGCGCATCGCGGCTACGTCATCCAGACCGGGAAGATCATCCTCTCCGACACCGCGGCCAACCTCGCCGCCAACGAGCAGGTTCGCCAGGCGTACCTCGGCGAGATCTGATGCGCTCGCCGCGCGACTACCGGCCCGACCTGCGGCCGATGCTGATCCTCGCGGCACTCCTGGTCTTCATCCTCGTGGCCTGGATCGTGATGAGCGCCCTCATCTTGCCGGGAGCCTGAATTCGGCTCACTATCGGCCCTCACGCAGCTAGGCCGACGGTGGACGACCGACCGAAGCAGCAGACCCCCGAACAGGAAGAGGAAGCCCGCCAGATCCTCATGGGCACCCATCCGGTGATGCGCATGGGCCGGAGGGTCTTCGCCCACCTGCCGAGCGAGCCGCGCTGCAAGCTGTGCGCGAACCCGTTCGGAGGCCCGTTCGGCTTCGTCATGCGGCACGCCGGCAAGGCTCCGTGGCCGAAGAACCCAAAGTTCTGCAGCCAGTGCTTCCGCGACCTCAGCACGAACGGCCTGGGCGCCGAGATCGAGTGCAGCCTGCTCTTCGCCGATGTGCGCGGGTCGACAACACTGGCCGAGACGATGCGTCCGGCGCAGTTCCGCGAGCTCATGAACCGGTTTTTCACCGTGGCTTCGCGCACGCTCGTCACGCATGACGCGGTCGTTGACAAGTTCGTCGGGGACGAGGTGATGGCGGTCTTCATCCCCGGCATGACCGGCGAGGGCCACGCGGGGCGCGCGATCGATGCCGCTCGCGCGCTCGTCGAGAAGACCTCAGGGTGGGTCCCCATCGGGGTGGGCGTCAACACTGACCTTGCCTACGTCGGGGCCGTCGGCGAGGGTGACCAGACCGATCTCACCGCCATGGGCGACGCGGTCAACGTGACTGCCCGTCTCGCATCGGCGGCGTCCGCGGGCGAGGTGCTGGTGACGACGAACGCCGCTCGTGCCGCGCGTCTGACGGGCGACCTCGAGCGTCGAACGCTGGAGCTCAAGGGCAAGACGGTGGCAACCGAGGTGGTCGTGCTCCGTCCCCTGGCATGAGTCGGCGATCTCGGCCAGCCGCTGCCCGGGGCCTGCGCGAATGTTCAACCGCGCCTGCCAGGAGCGTTATGCGGCTCCGGGCCGCCATTCTCCAGTCTCGGATGCGGCGCGTGAGCGCATGACCGGCTACCCCGCGCCGGCTCGCGGCTGCCGGACGCGGATAACGTGCCTCTGAGGCGCGGTTGAGAAGTCGGGCGCGGGTAACGGGCACGACGCTCCCTTAGCGCGCGCCAGGTGCGCGGATGAAGAGTCGGGTCGCTCGACCCCCCGCGTCAGCCGGGACGCCGGGCCGAGAAGCCGCTGCCCGCCCCGTACAGGACGAGCGCGACCCCGACCGCCGCGGCCGCCAGGCCCGGAGACTGCTGCGGCAGCGGCAGGAAGTTCACCGACCACAGCTCCCAGAATCGGTAGCCGAGAGCCGCGCCGGCGATGACGCCGAGCAGCAGGTAGGTCCACGGCGAGTCGAGCATGAATCCCCACCTGCCGCGCATGTAGCCGATGTCGAGGAGGAGCAGGGCCACGATCGCGGAGGCGAAGATCACGACGCCGGGGCCTTCGAGCCCGATCCCCGACGCCGCGGGCACCGGCACCCCGTTCACCGACTGGCCCCCCGCGCGCCACCACGGCAGGAAGCCGGCGACGACCATCAGCAGGCTGCCGAGCAGGATCGGGAAGCGGTAGCGGGCCGGACCCCCATCGGCCACGACTCAGCCCTCCGGCGCTGCGGCTCCGTACACCGACGGGCGCAGCACGCCGATGTACGGCAGGTTGCGGTAGCGCTCGTCGTAGTCGAGCCCGTAGCCGATCACGAAGCGGTCCGGGATCGTGAAGCCGCGGTAGTCAATCGGGATCTCCGCCAGGCGGCGGGCGGGCTTGTCGAGGAGGCACACGATGCTCACCGAGGCGGGTCCCTTGTCGGCCAGGTACTTCAGCAGGTAGTTCAGGGTCAGCCCGGTATCGATGATGTCCTCGACGACGATGACGTTGCGCCCCTCGATGGGCTTCGAGAGGTCCTTGAGGATCCGCACCTGCCCGCTCGACTCGGTCCCCGCGCCGTAGCTCGAGACCTCCATGAGGTCGAGGCTCAGGGGGATCTCCATCCGGCGGATGAGGTCCGCCAGGAAGATGATCGAGCCCTTCAGGACGCTGACCAGCACCGGATCGCGGTCGACGTAGTCGGCGGAGAGCTGCGCCCCGAGCTCCGCGACGCGGGCCTGGATCTGGTCGCCGGCCAGCAGGACCTCCTCCACGTCCGCGTGGATCGGGGCCGCCTGGGGCTGCTGCGTCTGCATCGGTCTAGTCCTCGCCGCCCGAACGATCGTTCAACGGGCCGCTGCCGTTCATGGCCACCACATCCGCCAGGAAGTCAAGCCTTCCGTACTTCACCATCAGCGCCCTGAAGTCGCGCGCGTAGAAGAGCTTGACCCGGATCTCCGGATACAGCTGGCGGAGGTAGCGGAGCTTGCGGTTCTTCTTGCGGACGAGCGTCTGCTTGAGCGTCGTCAGCTCCACGTAGAGATCGATGTCGGGCAGGTAGAAATCCGGGGAAAACGATTCGACGACCACGCCGTCGACGTTCCAGGAGATGGGGAAGGTGTCGGGTTCGTATCGCCATGCGACCTGGTAGTAGTCGAGAATCCTCGCCAGCTCCGCCTCGCTCTGGTGAGCGAAGCGCGGTGGCGGGTCGCCGGTCAGCGTCACGCCACCTGGTGCTCGATCCTACCGGCCCCGCCGGTGCTGGTCGCCATCGGAGGTGAGTATATCCGGACCGGTTATCCACATTCTTGGGTTCGGTGTACGTTTTCGTGGATAACGTCCTTGTTGTCCACAGCCCGCGGCGGTATCGTCGCGGTCCTGCTTCCCCGGCGGCCGAGTACGGTAACCGGGCGGGCGCGGGGCCGATGCGAGAGCCGGCCATCGAATACCGCGCACGTCCCGGGAAGACCGAAACGCCACCGGAGGAGGCATTTCTCGTTTGGTTCCCGATGCCGATGGCGATGCCGGCGCGGCGGCGGCCGCCTCGCGCGCCGCGCTCGAGCGACTGCTGGCCGGCGCACCGTCGATCGCGCGGCTCGTTCCGGACGGCTACCTCGACGCCGCGCAGCGCTACGTCGGGGAGCTGCTCGCCGCGAACGCCCGCCTCAACCTGACGCGGGTCACCGAGCCGGAGGCGGTCGCCCGACTGCACCTCCTCGACGCGCTCGCCGCGCTGCCGCTGCTCGACGAATGGGAGCCGGCCGCGGCCGTCGACCTCGGCTCGGGGGGCGGCGTGCCGGGCATCCCGCTCGCCCTGGCACGCCCCGCTCAACGCTGGACGCTGGTCGACAGCGTGCACAAGAAGGCCGATGCGCTCCGGTCCTTCGTCGCGGCGCTGGGCCTCGGTTCGGTGGCGGTCGTCGACGAGCGCGCGGAGACGATCGGCCATGCAGCGGACCATCGCGAGCGGTACGACCTCGTCGCGGCACGGGCCTGTGCGCCGCTGCCGGTCCTCGTGGAGCTGGCCATGCCGTTGCTCCGCGTCGGCGGCAGGCTGCTGGCCTGGAAGGGACCGCTGACCGCGTCCGACGACGAGCTGGCTCGCGGCGCCCGGGCCGCAGCGCAGGTCGGCGGTGGCACTCCGGACCTTCGGGCGAGCGGCATCGCGGAGCTGGGCGGCCATACCTTCGTGGTGGTCGTCAAGGAACGTGCCACGCCGGCGCGCTACCCGCGCCGACCGGGCGAGCCGGGCCGCCGACCGCTGGCCTGAGGGGCGGATGACCGTCGGTATACTCGGGCCTCCATGCGCCTGGCGATCCTCTCCGACATCCATTCGAACCTCGCTGCCCTCGACGCGGTGCGCGAGGACCTGCCGCCCATCGACGAGATCTGGGTCCTCGGCGATATCGTCGGCTACGGCCCGCAGCCGAACGAGGTCATCTCGGCGCTCCAGGAGCTCGGCGCGCGGAGCGTGATGGGCAACCACGACGGCGCGGCGATCGGCACCGTGGACGTCGGCTGGTTCAACCCCGATGCGGCGCGCGCCATCGCGTGGACGGGCGACGTCATCGACCCGAACGCGCGCTCCTACCTCGCCAGCCTCCCGCAGGTTCGGCGGGACGGGGAGCTGACCGCCGTCCATGGGTCGCCGCGCGACCCGACCTGGGAGTACATCACCGGGCCGGACGTCGCCGCCGCCAACCTCGACGCTTTCGAGACCCGCCTCTGCCTCCACGGCCACACGCACGTTCCGGTCGTCTTCCGGGCCGGCGACGAACGGATGGAGACGATTCCAGCCATCCCCGGCAACCCGGTTTCAGTGGATCTCGGCCGCGCGCTCGTGAACCCGGGCAGCGTCGGCCAGCCGCGAGACGGGAACCCCGCCTCCTCGTACCTGCTCCTGGACACCGAGACGTGGCGGGCGGAGTTTCGGCGCGTGCGCTACGACATCGCCCGAACGCAGGCGCTGATGCGGAAGCTCGAGCTCCCGGCCCGGCTTGTCGAACGGCTGAGCTACGGGCGCTAGCCGGTGCGCGCGGACGACACCTTCGGGCGCTTCGTCGTGCCCGGGCGACCCGCGCCGCCGTAGGATATCGGCCAGCAATGGTCTTCCGACGACGACCGGATAAGCGAACCCCGCTGCTCACCTTCGAGCGCATCCTCGTGCCCCTCGCCGGGACGGAGGCCGATGAGCCCGCGCTGCGCCTGGCTGCCCTGCTCCTGGGCGGCACCGAGGCCAGCGCGTCGCTGCTCCACGTGATCGAGGTCCCGTTCGAACGCCAGCTCGACGTCGAGGATCCGACCGCGGTCGCCTTCGCGGACGAGGTCCTGGGGCGCGCCGAAGCATTCCTCACCGAGCAGGAGGTCGAGGTGCGGACGGGCATCGCCCAGGCACGCGTGGCCGGGGCCGCGATCGTGGACGACGCCGCCGAGCAGCGCGCCGACCTGATCGTGATGGGACTACGCTATAAGAAGCGGCCCGGAGGGGGTTGGGACGCCGGACGAACCGTCCCCTACGTCATGCGCAACTCGCCCGCGCCGGTCTGGTGCCTGCGCGTCGAAACGGAGGACCTGGCACACACGCCATGAGGGTGATCATCATCGGCTGCGGCCGCGTCGGCGCCGAGACCGCCGTGCAGCTGGACCGCAACGGTGACCACGTGACCGTGGTCGACAGCGAGCAGCGCGCCTTCGTGCGCCTGCCTTCGACGTTCGGCGGCACCACCGTACGCGGCAGCGGGACCGACGAGGACATCCTGCGCGGCGCCGGGGCCGAGCTGGCGGACCTGCTGATGGCGCTCACCGAGGGTGACAATCGCAACGCGATGGCCGCGCAGCTCGGGAAGCACGTCTTTCATGTGCCGCGGGTGATCGCCAAGATCAACGACCCCCTTCGCGCCGAGGCCTACCGATCGCTCGGCATTGAGACGATCTGCCGGACCGTCCTGCTCGCCGATGCCCTGGTCCTCGCCGCAGCCGAGGGCGCCGAGGCGACCGACGGCCGCGTCCTGCCGCCGACCGCGGAGCCACTCCTGGTCGCCCCGGCCGAGGCAGCCCCGCCGGCGGACGGCGCAGGCGAGGAGCAGTAGATGTACATCGTGGTCGTCGGCGGCGGGACCGTCGGCTACTACCTCACCAAGGAGCTGCTCGCCGCAGGCCACGAGGTGGTGATGATCGAAAAGGACCCGGCGCGCGCCCGGTACATCGCGGACGAGCTGGGCAGCATCGTCATCCCCAACGACGGATGCGAGGGGCGCTACCAGGGCGAGGCCGGGATGGGCCGGGCCGACATCGTGGCCGCGGTGACCGGGGACGACGAGGACAACCTCGTCGCCTGCCAGGTGGCGAAGATGCGGTACAACGTGCCGCGCGCCATCGCGCGGGTGAACAATCCGAAGAACGAAGAGCTGTTCCGATCGCTGGCGATCGACGACACGGTGAGCCCCACCCGAACGATCCTGGGTGCCATCGAGCAGGAGATCCCGGTCCACGAGCTCCTGCACCTCGCGGAGCTCGAGCGCGGCGAAGTGCAGATCCTCGAGGCGCAGCTGGATGCCAGCTCACCTGCGCTCGGCCTCGAGCTGCGCGAGCTCCAGCTCCCCGACGGCAGCCACGTGGCCGTCCTCATCCGCGGCGAGCGAGCGATTGCGGTCCGGCCGGAGACGCGGCTCATCGAGGGTGACAAGCTGCTGGTGGTCACGTCGCCCGAGGCCGAGTCGGAGCTGCGCAGCCTGCTGATCTCCGAGTGAGCCGCGCGGCGCCCGGCCGCGTGCTGCGGCTGGCGATCGCGGGCTGGGGCCTTGGCCACCTGGCGCTCGGCCGCCGGATCGGCGCCGCCTGGCTGGCGGCCGAGCTCGTTGCGCTGACGACGACCGGCGCCCTGACCGCGCTCCTCGCAGACACGACCTGGTACCTCGTCCCCTTCGTGTGCGGCGCGGGGTTCATGATCCTGTGGGCCCTCCAGGCGGTCCTCGCCTACCGCCACGCACTCGCCGACGCCGCAACCGACGCGCCCACCCCGCGCCGCTCTCCGGCAGCGTCGATCGCCTGGCTCACGCTGCCGCTCCTCATCTGGGGGACCGGCTTCTGGCTCGTGGCGGGCGGCGCCGGGTCGCCGCAGGCGGTGCTCGACCGATTCGAGACCGCCTGGCCGCGGGCCCAGGCCGAGCGATTGTTAGCGTTCGAGGAGCTGGGCCAGGACCCGCCGGCGCTCGACGCCGCTGCGGGCCACGCCCTGGAGCGGCTCGTCGAGCTCTGCGCCGCGGGCCAGCTCACCGAGGACTGCTCGAGCTCGCCGGCAGCGCTCCTGCGCAACGTCCGCCTCCGGTTCGACGCGGTCGGGCCCGATCGAGCGACGGCGGTGGCCGAGCTCGTCACCTACGAGCGCCACCAGACGAGCTTCCTCGGGATCTTCGACGCGTCCGAGCTCGAACCGGTCCCGATCCTCGACCTCCTCAGGCTCGAGCTCACCGCGGAGCCGGCCGCTCTCGGCTCGAAACGCTGGACGATCACCGGGGCCACCACGCTCGCCGACGCCGGCTGACCCCCGCGGCTTTCCGCCCGGGCTGTGCCTTCACCCGGGTGCGGATCCGATAGCACTCTTGACAACGGTATTGTCAGAGATTAGGGTAATGCCGCTTCCAATTCCACCGACGTGACTGGAGGTTGAGAAGAAAGGAACCATGGCAAACATCACTCGATTCGATCCCTTCGGCGAGATGGTCACGCTGCGCCAGGCGATGGACCGGCTCGTCGAGGACTCGTTCGTGAGCCCGCTCACGTGGCGGACCTACGACGGGGAGGCCGCAATGCCGGCCATCGACGTCCACCAGACCGATGATGCGATCGTCGTCACGGCGGCCCTGCCGGGCCTGAAGGCCGAGGACGTCGACATCACGATCACCGGCCAGACCCTCTCGATCCGCGGCGAGTTCAAGGCGGACGAGGAGGTCAAGCGCGATCAGTACATCTACCGGGAGCGCCGCTACGGCAGCTTCCGACGTCAGCTCCAGCTGCCGACGCGGGTCCAGGGCGACCACGCGGACGCCTCGTTCGAGGACGGCGTCCTCACGCTCTCCATCCCGAAGGCGGAGGAGGTCAAGCCGCGCCAGATCCAGGTCAAGGCGGCAGCGAAGGCGTGAGCTCGCTCCGCGACCCGAACCGTCCGCGCTACTTCATCAGTATCGCGGCGGAGCTGGCGAGCGTGCATCCGCGTACCCTGCGGATCTACGACGAGGAGGGCCTCGTCTGTCCGCATCGGCGCAACAACCTGCGCCTCTACTCAGAGGCCGATATCGAGCGGGTGCGTATCATCCGCTTTCTCACCCGACGCCAGGGGGTGAACCTGGCAGGCGTCAAGGTCATCCTTCAGCTCGAGGAGCTCGGCAAGATCCGGGTCTTTGACCTGTTCGATGAAGATGATGTCGAACGCTATGTCGAGGAGGGCGAGCCGGACGAGCCGGCCGCCCACCTCAGCTGAGGGACCGCATACGAAATGAACGACGAGACCCGAGACCCGGTCGACGAGACGAACGACCCGATCCAGGAGCCGGAAGCCGACCGCATCCAGGTCCTGCCACTCGTGGCCCTGCGCGACACGGTGATCTTCCCGGAGATGATCGTGCCGCTCAACGTCGGCCGCGACCGCAGCGTGAAGGCGCTGGACCGCTCGGTTCGCGCTTCCCAGCCCGTCGCGCTGATCACCCAGCGCTCCACCGATACCGAAGAGGTGAACGAGCTCGACGAGCTGTACCGGATCGGAACACTGGCGAAGATCGCCCAGGTGATCCGCCTCCAGGACGGGACGATCCGCGCGATCGTCCAGGGCCAGAAGCGGATCCGGCTCCTCGACCTCGTGCAGACCGAGCCGCACCTCGAGGCACGGATCGAGCTCGTCGCCGAGGAGCACGAGAAGACGGTCGAGGTCGAGGCCCTGATGGCATCGGTCCAGGCCCAGATCGAGCAGTACGTGAGCTCGGGCGCATCGGTGCCCCCGGAGGTGGCGGTCGCGGCTCGCAACATCAGCGACGGTGGCCTGCTCGCCGACATGGTGGCCTACAGCCCGGAGATGACGACCGAGCTGCGACAGGAGCTGCTCGAGACGCTCGACGTTCCCGAGCGGCTGCGGAAGGTCTCCGCCTTCCTCGCAAAGCAGATCGAGGTGCTCGAGCTGAAGGGGCGCATCCAGAGCGAGGTCAAGTCCGAGATGGACAAGACCCAGCGCGAGTACATCCTGCGCGAGCAGATGAAGGCGATCCAGAAGGAGCTTGGCGAGGACGACCCCGGCGTCGCCGAGGCGAATGAGCTGCGCGAGAAGGTCGAGTCCTCGGCCATGCCCGACGAGGTGAAGGAGAAGGCGCTCAAGGAAGTCGACCGCCTGAGCCGGATCCCCTCCGCATCGCCCGAGCAGGGCGTCATCCGCACCTACGTCGACTGGCTCGTCAGCCTGCCGTGGGGCGTCGAGACGGAGGACAACCTCAATCTCGCCGAGGCTGAGAAGGTGCTGAACGAGGATCACTACGGCCTCGAGAAGCCGAAGGAGCGGATCGTCGAGTACATGGCCGTCCGCAAGCTGGCCGAGAAGATCCGCAGCCCCATCCTCATGTTCGTGGGCCCTCCCGGCGTGGGCAAGACGAGCCTGGGCAAGAGCATCGCCCGGGCCATGGGCCGCAAGTTCGTGCGGATGAGCCTGGGCGGCATCCACGACGAGGCCGAGATCCGGGGCCATCGGCGCACGTACATCGGCGCCCTGCCCGGACGCGTCATCCAGAACATCAAGACCGCGGGCAGCGCGAATCCGGTCTTCATGCTCGACGAGATCGACAAGGTCGGCATGGACTTCCGCGGCGACCCGTCATCGGCCCTGCTCGAGGTGCTCGATCCGGAGCAGAACTTCAGCTTCCAGGACAACTACCTCGAGGTGCCGTTCGACCTCTCGAAGGTCCTCTTCATCGCCACCGCGAACATGCTCGACACGATTCCGCCGGCCCTCCGCGACCGGATGGAGGTGATCCAGCTGCCGGGCTACACGCAGATGGAGCGCCTGCGCATTGCGCAGAACTTCCTGGTGCCGAAGCAGCTCGAGGCGCATGGGCTGACGGACAAGCAGCTCGTGATCGAGGAGGGCGCGATCGTGCGCCTCATCCAGGCCTTCACCCGGGAGGCGGGCGTCCGCAACCTCGAGCGCGAGATCGCGAACCTGGCGCGCAAGGTCGCGCGGCGCGTCGCCGACGACCCGAAGACGAAGGTGGTCGTCAAGGCGGCGGATCTCGAGGACTACCTGGGTCCGGGACGCTTCGAGTACGGCGAGCTCGAGTCGGAGGACCAGGTGGGCATGGTGACCGGGCTGGTGGTGAGTGACGCCGGGGGCGACATCGTCCAGGTCGAGGCGACCCGCATGGAGGGCAAGGACGAGCTGATCCTCACCGGGCAGCTCGGGAACGTGATGCAGGAATCGGCGCGCGCCGGCCTGAGCTACGTCCGCGCCCGGACGAAGGAGCTCGGGATCGAACCGTCGAGCTTCGAGAAGACGACGATCCACATCCACGTGCCGGCGGGTGCGACCCCGAAGGACGGGCCGAGCGCCGGGGTCACGATGGCGACCGCCATGGCCAGCCTGCTGACCGGGCGTCCGGTGCGGCGCGACCTGGCCATGACCGGCGAGATCACGCTCCGCGGGCGCGTGCTCCCGATCGGGGGGCTGAAGTCGAAGCTGCTGGCGGCCCACCTGGCCGGAGTGAAGACCGTCCTCATTCCGAACCGGAACGAGAAGGACCTCGTTGACGTGCCCGATGAGGTGCGCAACCAGCTCCGCATCGTGCCGGTCGAGAACATGGACGAGGTGCTGGCCGAGGCGCTCATCGACGCGCCCCGGTCGGCAGCCCGGATCAAGGCGGAGCGCGACGAGCGCCAGCAGCGCGTCAGCCGCCGCCCGCGCCGTCGCAAGACCGGCAAGGAGGAGCCGCCCATCGCGCCCACGACGGATCGGCCGACCGAGCAACCCACCACGCGGCCGATCTAGGAACGCACGGGGCGAGCCCGGCCGATGGAGTACAAGGACTACTACGAGGTCCTGGGCGTCCCGAAGACGGCGACCCAGGCCGAGATCAAGAAGGCGTACCGGCGGCTCGCCCGCCAGCTGCACCCTGACCGCAACCCGGGCGACGCGGACGCCGAGCGCCGCTTCAAGGAGGCGAACGAGGCGCAGGCGGTCCTCACCGATCCGGAAAAGCGGAAGCGCTACGACGAGCTGGGCGCGAACTGGCAGGCGTACGAGCAGGCCGGCTACGGCGGCGGCAGCACCGACTGGGCCGGATTCGGCGGAGCGCCGGGCGGCACGCGCTGGGAGTACCGCCGCGTGAGCCCGGAGGATCTCGGGGGCTTCAGCGACTTCTTCCGCACGTTCTTCGGTGCTGGCGCCTCGCCCGGGCCGATCGGCGGGGCGGGCTCCGCCGGGGCAGCCGGCTCCGGCTTCGAGCAGATCTTCGAGTTCGGAGACCTCGGCAGCGGGGCGCGCAGCGCGTCCGGGGCGCGCGGGGGGCGCGCGGTGGCGCCGTTGGCGCAGGCCACCGCCGACGTGAGCATCGCCGAGGTCGCGCGGGGCACCGAGCGGATGGTGGAGATCGACGGGCGCCGTCTGCAGGTGAAGATCCCTCGCGGCGTGGCCGACGGTGCACGGATCAAGCTGCGCGGCGGCGGCCTGAAGGGAGGGGCCGGCACCGCCGGCGACCTCGTGATCACCGTTCGGGTGCAGCCGGATCCCCGATTCGAGCGACGCGGGGCGGACCTCGTCACGGAGGTGCCGCTCACCCTCGCCGAGGCGCTGCTTGGGACGGAGGTCCCGGTCCCGACCCCCACCGGGAGCGTGAAGCTCCGGATTCGACCGAACACCCAGAACGGGCAGGAGATCCACGTACGCGGGCGCGGCCTCCCACGACACGCGGCCAGGGGCAATGAGCGCGGCGACCTCATCGTTCGCGCGCGGGTCGTCCTGCCCGAGCTCGACGAAGCCGCTCGCGAGGAGGTTGCCAAGGTCCTTGGCCGCCACCCCCAGGCGAATCCGCGCGCCGCGGATCGGTCGGTCCACTGATGCGTACCGAGCGATTCACGACCCGCAGCCAGGAGGCGATCCTCGCCGCCCAGCAGCTCGCCGAGGGCGAGGGTCATCCGGAGCTGACCGCCACCCACCTCCTGCTCAGCCTGGTGGACCAGCCCGATGGCGTGGTGCCGGCAGTTCTCGAGCGGCTGGGCGTCCCGCCCACGGAGCTGGCGGAGGCGGCCCGGACAGCGCTTGGCAGGCTGCCCACGGTGACCGGCTCGGCGCAGCAGCTCGCGCTGTCGGGCGAGGCGCGACGGATCCTCTCCGACGCGCACCCGATTGCCGAGCGGATGCATGATGAGTACGTCTCGACCGAGCATCTGCTGCTGGCGATCGTGGAGGACGGCGCCGGCAGCGAGGCCGGCCGCCTGCTGACCGATCGGGGCGTGACCGCGGCAGCCGTCCTCGAGGCACTGAGCAGCATCCGAGGGAACCAGCGCGTGACGAGCGAGAACCCCGAGGCGACCTACGAGGCCCTCGAAAAGTACGGACGCGACCTGACCGATGCCGCGCGCCGCGGCCTGCTGGACCCGGTGATCGGCCGCGACGAGGAGATCCGTCGCGTCATCGGTGTCCTCTCCCGGCGGACGAAGAACAACCCGGTCCTCATTGGGGAGCCGGGGGTCGGCAAGACCGCGATCGCCGAGGGGCTCGCGCAGCGCATCGTGCGCGGGGACGTGCCGGAGGGCCTTCGCGACAAGCGGATCGTGGCCCTGGACCTGGGCTCAATGGTGGCCGGTGCGAAGTACCGCGGGGAGTTCGAGGAGCGCCTGAAGGCGGTCCTCAAGGAGGTCACCGAGGCGTCCGGCCAGGTCATCCTGTTCATCGACGAGCTCCACACCGTGATCGGGGCCGGCGCGGCCGAGGGCGCCATGGACGCGGCGAACATGCTGAAGCCCATGCTCGCCCGCGGCGAGCTGCACGCCATCGGCGCCACCACCCTCGACGAGTACCGCAAGAACATCGAAAAGGACGCGGCGCTCGAGCGCCGCTTCCAGCCGATCGTCGTGGACCAGCCGAACGTCGAGGACACGATCAGCATCCTCCGCGGCCTGCGCGAGCGCTACGAGGTCCACCACGGGGTGCGGATCACCGACTCCGCGCTCGTCGCCGCGGCCGTCCTCTCGAACCGCTACATCACCGAGCGCTTCCTGCCGGACAAGGCGATCGACCTCGTGGACGAGGCCGCGTCCCGGCTGCGGATGGAGATGGACTCCATGCCCGCGGAGCTCGACGAGGTCGAGCGCCGGCGGATGCAGCTCGAGATCGAGCGCGAGGCCCTCCGCAAGGAGCGCGACGACGCCTCGAAGGCACGCCTCGAGGCGCTCGAGCGCGAGCTCGCCGACCTCCGCGAGCGCGGCGACGGAATGAAGGCGGAGTGGGAGCGCGAGAAGGAGGTCGTCTCCTCCATCCGCGAGACGCGGGAGGCGCTCGAGCGGCTCACTCCCGAGATCGAGGCAGCCGAGCGCGCCGCCGACTACGCGAAGGCCGCGGAGCTCCGCTACGGGCGAACCGCCGAGCTCACCACGCAAGCTCGAGGAGGCGGAGGCGCGCCTGAAGGGGCTGCGCGCATCGGGCTCGCTGCTGCTGAAGGAAGAGGTCGACGCGGACGACGTCGCCGAGGTCGTCGCGCGCTGGACCGGGATCCCCGTCTCCCGCCTGATGGAGGGCGAGACGGAGAAGCTGCTCCGCATGGAGGAGCGCCTCCACGAGCGGCTCATCGGCCAGGACGAGGCGGTGACCGCGGTCTCAGATGCCATCCGCCGGGCGCGCGCCGGGCTGAAGGACCCGAAGCGACCCATTGGCTCCTTCATCTTCCTGGGCCCCACCGGGGTCGGGAAGACGGAGCTGGCACGCTCGCTCGCAGAGTTCATGTTCGACGACGAGAACGCCCTCGTCCGGATCGACATGAGCGAGTACATGGAGAAGTTCGCGACCTCGCGGCTGGTCGGGGCGCCGCCCGGCTACGTCGGCTACGACGAGGGCGGGCAGCTCACCGAGGCGGTCCGCCGCCGGCCGTACCAGGTCGTCCTCTTCGACGAGATCGAGAAGGCGCATCCCGACGTCTTCAACGTCCTCCTCCAGCTCCTCGACGACGGGCGCCTGACCGACTCGCAGGGGCGCACCGTGGACTTCAAGAACACCGTCGTGATCATGACCTCGAACGTCGGCTCCGCCGCGCTCATCGAGGCCGGGGAGCAGGGCGAGGCGGCCTTCGCGGAGGCCTCCGACCGCGTGCGGAGCCAGCTACGCGAGGTCTTCCGCCCAGAATTCCTGAACCGGGTGGACGAGATCATCGTCTTCAAGCCGCTCTCCGAGGCGCAGCTCGCGGAGATCGTGACCCTGCTGCTGGCCGGCGTCGAGCGGCGGCTCTCGGAGTCGCGCATCAGCCTGGAGGTGACCGATGCGGCCCGCGCCTTCGTGGCGCGCGAGGGCTACGACCCGACCTACGGCGCGCGGCCGCTGCGTCGCGCGATCCAGCGCCTCATCGAGAACCCGCTCGCGAAGCGCATCCTGGCCGGCGAGTTCCCGGCCGGGTCCACGGTGCGGATCGACCTGACCGGTGACGAGCTCACCTTCGCCAGGACCGATGCAGCCGCGACCCCCGAGCCCGAGGCCACCCCGGTGGGCGGCGGCTGAGTCGGCGGCGGCCGCGTCGGCGGCGGCCGCGTCGGCGGCTGAGCGACACGAAAGCGGCGACCGCGTCCGGGGCTGCCCATCGCGGTCGCCGCTGCTGATTCGCACAGGCGCGCGACCCGGAGAGACCTTGGGCCGCCTCCCTGCGTCCTTCCCTTGCGGGTCGTTCGCTTGACTTCGACCTTCGACTTCTCCGGGTCGCTTATCAGTTTCCGGTTCCCCTCCGAAGTGCACCAGAGTCAACCGGACTCATCGGCCGGGGCATATGGACTCATCGGGAATCGGGCGGGCTGGAGGCGTGTGCATCAGGCAGCCCGTGTGCATCAGGCAGCGCGTGTGCATCAGGCAGCGCGTGTGCATCAGGCGTGCACATCGGAGATCGAACCGCGAAAGACGGCTCGAATCGGCTCGAAATCGTCCGATATGTGCGCCCGGCTACACAAACCGGCAGTTAGCCGGCGGCTCGGTGTCCGTTGCGTGCACCTGGCGCACACGGGCGGCGATCTGCGCGCAATCCGTTCGCGACCCTCACAGGTTCGCCAGCAGGTCGAGGGGGAACGGCGGCAACGCGAGCGGCCGCACCGCCAGCCGGAGGAGGAGCAGGGGCGAGTCGTCGCCGGCGGACCGGTTCGCCTTCAGCTGACCGCAGCCGGTGCACCGATGAATGAGCACCCATTCGCCGGAGCCGCGGACGCTGATCGCGATCGGCTCCATCGATGAGCCGCACTCGTCGGACATCCGCCGGTCTCCGGGGCGCGCGTCGACGTGCCGCGACCAGAGGCAGGCCGGACAGTGGTTGCGATGCGCCGTTCCTGGAGCGTCACTCGGGACGTCCAGCCGGCAGTGGACACAGCGGAAGGAAGGAGCACGGGAACGCGAGCGCTTCAAGCGGGACTCCCATCGGTCTGTCGGAACGAAGACGGAACGACGGCGCGTCGCGCGAGGCCATGAAAAAGGCCGTCCCCGGCGGGACGGCTCAGCTCAACCGCGAGGGGTGAGGCGAGAGGTCAGCGTCCAGTCCGGAGGCGCGACGCGGCGAGGACCGTCCCTGCGGTTGGTGCCATGCCAGAGCCTCCGATACGAACGTTGCCGTGCGTGAAGGTAAGCCGATGCGCGTCTCTCGTCAAGGCGCCCGTCAGCGCTCGGCCGCTCAGCGCCTGGCCGGTCAGGGATCGGCAGCTCAGCGCCCGGCGCAACGCGTGTGCGTCAGGCGTGCACATCGGAGATCGAACCACGCCTCGAACGGCTCGAATCGGCTTGAAATCGGCCGATATGTGCGCCCGGCTGCACAGACGGGTCACCCACCGGCCGCTCGGTGTCCGTTGCGTGCACCTGGCGCACACACCAGGTGCGATGGCCGACTCACCGCGCGTCGATGCGCGCCATCCGCTCCCGGACGATCAGCTCGACGAGCGCGGCGGGGATCGGATGGTCGGGCGTGAAGCGGAGCGTTCCCTTCGAGATGCGGAACTCGGCGAACTCGGCGGCATGGGCGTCGAGGATCTCGGAGCCCATCGGGAAGAAGGAGCAGTGGTCCTTGAAGCCGGCGTACGAGACGAGCGCCTTCCGGTGGTAACGGAACGCTGGCATCCGGTAGCTGATCGCCTCCTCTGCCTGCGGCGAGGCGGCCGCGATCGTCTCGCGGAGGGTCTGCAGCGCCGCTCGCTGGTCTTCGGGGAGTGCCGCCAGCATCGCGTCGATCTGGGCGGTGGCCGTCCCGGCGCTGCTCACCGCGCTCAGCCTGCCCGACCGCTCATACGCGCTTCACCGGCACCGTATCCGGGTCGGCACGATTGCTCGCGGCCGGCTGGACCGACGCTGAGCGTGGCGCCAGAGCGCGGTGCCACGCCCGACCGGGTTAGCGTGCCGGGCATGCGCGGTTGAGCAGTCGGAGGGGCGCCGCCGCTGCACAGCGCCGGCCCGCCCCACCTTCAGCGATGGCGGCGCCGGCGCCCGGCGGGGGTTGGCTTGGGTCGCACGCGGGTCGAGCGCCGCGGGGGCGGCACGTATCGCTGGCGGCGGATCTCGTCGTTCGCATCGGCAATGATCGGCGGGAACTTCACGAACGAGGCCCAGGCCGCGACCCCGATCCCCGGGATGATGATCAGGAGCAGCAGCATCAGCGGCACGTGGACGATGACCAGGAGCGGGATGACGCCCCAGCTCACGATGATCGACCAGAAGACCCACTCGTGGAGCGCCAGGATCGCCGGGTAGCGGCGGTACCGCGACTGCGCCCAGGTGTAGACCGCGATCGAGCCCGCGATGATCACCAGCGACCCGACCCACATCAGGGTGAACAGATCCTTGAAGTTCAACGGGGTGAGCGGATCGAAGAGGTGGGCCATCGGCCGCCGAGTCTATCAGACCATCGACGCTGCTCAGGAGTGGGGTGAAGGAAACGAGCGCCGGGGGCGTCATGTCAGTGAGCAGGAGGGTGACATGCGGCGCCCGGGTCGAATTGCGGTGGTGTGTCTCGTCATCGTGCTCGTGGGATGCAGCGGCGGAGGTGCGCCGCCTGCGACGCTCTCGTCGACCGCCTCTGCGATGCCGCCGACACCGGCAGCCTCCGTGGCGGCCTCGGTGGTTGCCAGCTCCGCGACGCCCACGGTAACGACTCAGCACATCGAGGTGGGTGCCCTGACCCGTGACTACCTGCTGGCAGTGCCACCCGACGTCGCGAACCGCGACCGGCTGCCGCTCCTGCTCGTGCTGCACGGGGCGGAGATGACGATGTACGACGTCCAGCTCCTCACCGGCTTCGACATGATGGCCCTCGATCCCGGAGCCATTGTGGTCTACCCGCAGGGCGAGAAAGATCCAGATGACCCGCAGCGGGCGGGATATATCTGGAACTCCGGCCAGACCGACACGGGCTTCGACGATGTTGGCTTCCTCGCCGCGCTCATCGACCTGATGGAGGCCGACTACCCTGTCGATCCCAACCGCGTCTTCATCCTCGGCGGCTCCAACGGTGGCCAGATGGCCTACCGATTCGCGTGCGAACACCCGGACCGCGTGGCGGCAGTCGCGGACGTGGTCGGCGCCCTGCTGGTTGACTGCCATCCGGGCCAGCCCGTCTCGGTCATCGACATCCACGGTGCGGCCGATACGATGACCCCGGTCGACGGCGGAGGGACCGGCTGCCTGCCAATGCAATGTCCGCCCCTCGCCGACACGATGGATCGCTGGCGCCAGATCGACGGCTGCTCGGGCGACCCGACAAGTCACGGCGGACACCTACACGTCCGAGACGACATGGACGTCACTGCGACGGCGGCACGGCGGTGACCTTCATCACGGCCAAGGGCAAGGGCCATAGCTGGTACGACAACTACCCGGACGATCGGGCCGTCACCTGGGAGTTCTTCATGAATCACCCCCGCGCGGCCGGTAGCTAGGCGGCGTGCGGCGATGTTGAAGATTTCGCGGTTGCCATGCGTCGTTTCATTACAGATGGGTACACCAGGGCGAGTGCAGTGGTAGACCGGGAGATCTCCGGCGTCAGCGCGACCACGAAGGCCGAGGCCTTTCGCCGCCTGGCCAGCGAGCACCTCGATCAGAACTACCGGATGGCCCACGCCATCCTGGGCAACCGCACCGAGGCGGAGGACGCCACCCACGATGCCTTCGTCAGAGCCTGGCGTAGCTGGTCGTCGCTCCGACAGCCGGAGCGCTTCGAGGCTTGGTTCGGCCGGATCCTGGTCAACACCTGTCGGGATCGCCTCCGCCGGACGGCGCGTCGGCGCTCGCACGACCTGTCGGAGGAGCTCGTCCTCAGCGGCGTCAATCCGTATCGGCAGGCCGATGACCGGCAACTGATCGGGAGCGCCCTGGCTGGACTTTCGCCCGACCACCGCGTGGTGGTGGCGCTGCGCTACTACCGCGACCTGAGCACGCGCCAGATCGCCGAGCTGCTCGGGATCCGCGAGGGCACCGTCTCGTCCCGACTCCATTACGCCCTGCATCGCATGCGCGAGGTGCTGGGCGACGCGATGCCCGAGGAGAAGGCCCATGACTGAGCACGAACTCGAGCTGCGGCTGCGCGACTACTACCGCCTGGAGGTGGCTGACGATGGCGCACCCGGCTTCCTTCGATCCACCGTCACCGCGATTCCCGAAACGGTCCCCGCTTCGCCGTTCCAGGGTCGACGCGGGCTGGTGCTGCTGATCGCGGCGGCCCTGCTGGCGGCGTTGCTGGTGGGCACTGCTATCGGCGTGGGAACCGGCCTGATCGATCTGTCCCGAACGGTCAACCTGTTGCCGTCACCGTCGGAGTCGGCGGAACCGTACGCCCTCACCGCCCACACCTTCACCACGGCAGCCTCCATCGAGGGCTGCAACTACTCCGGCGAAATGCCCGAGGGGATGGTGGCCAGCCTCTGGACGTCCGTTCCCGTGGGGTCGCAGGGAACCGGTCTGAAGTTGTTCTCGGTCCTCGACGGCGGCCTGGTCCTCATCGCTCCAGAGGACGCCCCGCCGGAACAGGCCTGGATACAGCGCCGACTCACCGAGCCGGGGTTGAACGCGCTGCTGGACGCGCTCGTCCAGCCGGACCTGCCGAGCTGCCGCCCGTACAACCTCGGAGACGCCACGCCGCGAGCGTTCATCCTTTCGGTGCAGGTGTCAGAGGGCGTCTACACCATGCAGCTCCTGCCCGCCGGCGACCCGCTCGAGGCGCACCTGACCACGCCGGCCCAGGCAGCCACGATCAATGACCTGCTGGGAAGGCTCCAGGGTCCCGATCTCGGGCTGGCTCCTGCCGCCTGGGCCGATGCCTCCTGGACACCGTACGTGTCGCAGACCTGGGAGCTTGCGGTCGACGTGACGGGTGACGTCGGCCCGGGGCCCCTCCTGACCGACGCGCTGAAGCTCCCGGACGGCACGCCGCTGCTCCAGGCCGGGGAGGCCGACCCCACGGCGCAGGATCGCGGCGTCGCGTCCGCGCGATGCGCGATGGTCGACTCCGCGACGGCGAACGCCGTGCTCGCGCAGCTGCCGCCCAAGGCGCCCGGCAACGCGGGCAGCTGGGACTTCGCCAACGCGACGGTGATCGTGGAGCCGACGCTCCCCGGAGCCCAATGCCCAACCCAGGCCGACGTCACGCCGTCTCCCCCGCAGGAACCGTCAACGACCGCGCCGTCGGGGACCGACGTCTGCGCCTTCCTGTCGGCGGATGCCGCCCAACAGGTGCTGGGCGACCCGAAGCTGGCGACGAGCTCGCAGACGTGGACGAACGCCGGCCTGGATGGGTGGAGCGGGTGCATCTACGGAAGCGAGTACACGAGCCCCGGGATGGGAGGGCCGCACGACAACCGGCAGGGAACGCTGCTGGTGGATCTGCAGGCGGTCCCGGGCGACCAGGCGGAGGCGCTCGCGCGCGGCCTCTTCGGTTCCGAGAACACGACCGCGGTCGAGATCGCGGGACACCCGGTCTTCTCCAATGGGTGCGATCCCCAGACCGACCAGTTCGGCTGCAACCCGTCGGTCGCGATCTCCCTGGAGCCGGACTTCCTCGTCCTGGAATGGGCGGGCGGCTCGCAGGACGACCTGCTCGCCCTGGCAACCGCGCTGATCCAGGGAGCGGGCAGCGGCCCAGGCGGGTGACCTGGCGGACGGAGGCGCGTCCGCGGAATGCCGGGCCCGGCCGCGGCTATACTGAGGCGCCGGGCACCGGATGCCCGTGTCCGTACCCGTCCATCCGCATCGCCGCACGCCTGAGGTACCCGGTTGCGCGCACTCCTCTCCGTCTCGGACCGCGAAGGGATCGTTGAGCTGGCCCGAGGACTTGGCGAGGCGGGGGTCGAATGCTTCGCCACCGATGGCACGCGCGCGCACCTCGCCGAGAACGGGATCGAGGTCCGCGCGGTCTCCGACCTGACCGATGCGCCCGAGATCCTGGGCGGGCGGGTCAAGACCCTCCATCCCGCGATCTTCGCCGGCCTCCTCGCGCGGCGGGACATGCCGGACCACCTCGCCCAGCTCGCCGAGCACGGCATCGAGCAGCTCGACATCGTGGTCGTCAACCTCTACCCCTTCGCGGAGGAGGTTCGCAAGGCCGATACCACCCTGGACCACGCCCTGGAGCAGATCGACATCGGCGGAGTGGCGCTCCTGCGGGCCGCGGCCAAGAACTTCCCCGGCGTGGCCGCAGTCAGCAATCCGACCCAGTACGCATCGGTCCTGCGCGACCTCAAGGCGATTGGCGGCGGTGAGCCCCGAGACCCGCCAGAAGCTCGCCGCGGAGGCGTTCGCCCTGACCGCCGGCTACGACGCCCACATCGCGAGCTACCTGAACCAGCAGGCGGGAACCCTGTTCCCCAGCCGGCTCACCCTGGTCGTCGAGAAGAAGGCCGATCTGCGCTACGGCGAGAACCCGCACCAGCTCGGCGCCTTCTACGCGGATCCGGCCCAGCATCGGACCAGCATCAGCCGCGCGCGGCAGATCGCCGGCAAGGACCTGTGCTTCAACAACCTCCTGGACCTCGACGCCGCCTGGCAGATCGCGAGCGACTTCAAGACGCCCACCGTCTGCATCGTGAAGCACGGCAATCCGTGCGGGCTGGCGAGCGTGGTGGACCTCGCCGAGGCGTTCCGGCTGGCGCTCGAGGGTGACAGCGTCTCCGCCTACGGCGGGATCATCGGCGCCAACCGGATCGTCGACGAGGCGACCGCCCGCGCCATCCGCCCCGGCTTCTTCGAGGCCATCGTGGCCCCCGGCTACACGCGCGGAGGCGCTCGAGATCCTCCGCACCAAGAAGGGCTTCGAGATCATCGAGGTGCCGCCCGACGAGGACGACGAGCTGGAGCTCGGGATCGGGAACTTCGACTTCAAGCGGATCGGCGGCGGCCTCCTGGTCCAGACCTTCGACTCGCTCGAGGAGGACCGCAACAAGCTCCAGGTCGTGACCCAGCGGCGACCGACCCTCGAGGAGCTGACCGACCTCCTCTTCGCCTGGCGCGCGGTGCGCCACGTGAAGTCGAACGCGGTGGTCCTCGCCAAGAAGCACGCCATGGTCGGGATGGGCGCCGGCCAGCCGTCCCGGGTCGTGAGCGTCGAGGTCGCGCTGCGCAAGGCCGGAGAGCGGGCGCCGTTGTGCGTCATGGCGTCGCGACGCCTACTTCCCGTTCCCGGACGGGATCCAGATTGCAGCCCAGGCCGGGCGTGACCTCGATCATCCAGCCGGGCGGCAGCATCCGCGACGAGATGGCCATCGAGGTCGCGGATCGGCATCACCTGGCAATGGTCTTCACCGGGCGCCGTCACTTCCGGCACTGAGCCCGATGCGGAGGAGGGGCACATGGAAAAGCTGATCACCGTCGAGGCCGTTGCGGCCACCGAGTCCGGCGCCATCGCCGCCGCGCGGCTCATGGGCCGCGGCGACCGGGACGGGGCCGACCAGGCCGCCGACCGAGGCCATGCGCCGCGCCATGGAGGAGGCCGAGATCAGCGGCACCATCGTCATTGGCGAGGGTGAGCGCGACGAGGCGCCCATGCTCTACATCGGCGAGAAGGTCGGGAACCCGGACGCGGCGGTCCAGATCGACATCGCGGTCGACCCGCTGGAGGGCACGAACCTCGTGGCGACCGGCTCCGCCAACGCGACCGCGGTGCTCGCCGCGGCCGAGCCGGGCGGCCTGATGCACGCCCCGGACACGTACCTGCGCAAGCTGATCGTGGGGCCCCAGGTGGCCGGGCACGTCAATCTCAACGACCCGGTTGACCGGACGATCCGGACGATCGCCGAACGGCTCGGCCGCGAGCCGTACGACATCACCGTGGTCATCCTGGATCGGCCGCGGCACGAGCAGCTCATCGCCGACGTGCGCGCCGCCGGCGCGCGGATCAAGCTCATTGGCGACGGCGACCTGACCGCCGGCATCAGCGTGGCCGTCTCCGGCACCGGCGTCCACGCCGTGATGGGGATCGGCGGCGCCCCCGAGGGGGTGCTCACCGCCGCGGCCCTGAAATGCCTGGGAGGCGAGATCCAGGGCTCGTTCGAATGGCGCTCGGATGCGGATCGCGAGCGGGCGCGCGGGATGGGAGTGGACGTCTCCGAGGGCCGGATCTTCCACACCAAGGACCTCGCGTCCGGGGAGGAGGTCGTCTTCTCCGCCACCGGCGTCACCGACGGGGAGCTCCTGCGCGGCGTGCGCTTCTTCGGCGGCGGGGCGCGGACGCATTCGCTGACGATGAGCTACAAGCGGAGCACGGTCCGCTTCATCGACACCGTCCACACGTTCGACCGGAACGCGCCGCCCCGGGTCCGCCTCTAGCGTCAGCGCGGCGGCGCCGCCTGCGCCGTCTGCGCCGCCTGCGCCGCACGGAATTTCGTCAGGCGCGAATGGTGGGCGCGTTAGCGGCGCGAAGGGCGCGCCATTGCGTCAGGCGCGAATGGTGGGCGCGCTAGCGGCGCGAAGGGCGCGCCGTTTCGTCAGGTGCGAATGGTGGGCGCGCTAAGCGAGTTCAGGCGACGGATGCGCCTGGATCCGCGCGGCGCGCGAGCGTGAATCAGGTCCGCATCGGCTCCTGTCAGGGGTCGGATCTCGCTTAACGCGACCGGGGTTCACGTATGAAGGATCCATGGAGGACCAGGAGGTCAGCCCTCAGTCCGACCACTCCGGTCCGGCGATCCGTCGCACGTCCTGGTCGGCGACGCTGGGCAGGAGGTCGGCGACGGTCACATCGGTCCGCAGGTCCGCGCAGTTGCGCCAGGGGCGCAACCCCGGGTCGAGCTCGGCGAGCGGCTCGAGCGCGAACCGCCGCTCCACGAGGCGCGGGTGCGGCACGATCAGGTCGCGCTCCAGGTCCTCCACGCATTTGCCATCGAACGAGAGGATGTCCAGGTCGATCACCCGCGGGCCGTATCGGGCACCCTGCGGGTCGCGGCCGAGCGTGATCTCCAGCCGCTTCAGCTCGAACAGGAGCTGGGCCGGCTCGTAGTCCGTCTCCAGCTCGAGGACGGCGTTCGTGAACTCCGGCTGGTCCGTCATGTCACGCGGAGCCGATGCGTACAGGCTGGAGACCCTGACCACCTGGCCAATGGCCCGCAGCTCGGCCACCGCGCTTGCGAACGTCGCCGGCGGGTCGCCCAGGTTCCCGCCCAGCCCAATGAATGCGCGCACGTTGCGGGGACTCTAGCCGATCCGGCACCCGCTCAACCGGCCAGCAGCACGAGCGACCAGACATTGGCGATGACTCCCAGCAATCCCACGGCCGTTCCCGCCGCAGCCAGCCAGATGAAGAAGCGCGGGCGGCGCGGCGCGGAGACGGCGAGCGCGGCAAGGACCAGGACGATCGTCGCGCACTTCAGGAGGAGCACACCCGCCAGGCCGCCCTGGTCGTACGCCAGTCGCACGATGCCGTTGGACTCCAGGCCAATGCCGTGGAGCGCCTCGCCGAGCGTGAACGTCACAGCGTCGCCCAGCTGGGCGACGAGGAGGATGGTGAGGACGAGTCGGGTGTGCATATTTTTCGATTCGCCTGTCCGCAGCATATGCCACCGGACCCCTGTCGTCTGCTGGGGGGTCGAAAGTACCGGTGCGTCGGGGCACATCTGCTCGCTGCCGGCAGGGGCCGCATCCTCGTACCGTCTGGGTATGACCACGGGATCCGCTGCCCGTTCCACGCTGCCCGCGATTCCGGGGGGCGGCTGGCCGTCCGAGGATCGGCGCCGCACGGCGCTCATCCGCGCTGCGGCGCTGCTGGCCCTCGCCGTCACCGCTGGCTACCTCGCCTGGCGGCTGGTCGGCGGAACCATCAACCTGCAGGTCTGGTGGCTGGCCGTCCCGCTCTTCGCGGTGGAGGTCCACAACGCGCTGGGGCTCGCCTTCTACACCTTTGCCCTGTGGGACATTGGACAGCGACCGCAGTGGCGAGCGGTTCGCGAGACGTCTCTGCGCGTGGCGGTCCTCATCCCGACCTACAACGAGTCTGTGGAGGTCCTGCTCCCCACCGTAGCCGCAGCTGTCGCCCTCAAGCCGGCACACGAGACGTGGGTGCTGGACGACGGCGACCGGACCGAGGTCCGCGAGCTGGCGGAGGAGCTGGGCGCGAACTACCTGGCGCGCAACGAACACGCGCACGCCAAGGCAGGCAACCTGAACCATGCGCTCGGCGTCGTCAAGGCCGATGTCGTGGGCGTCCTGGACGCGGATCACGTCCCGACCCGTGACTTCCTGGTCAACACGCTCTGCTACTTCGACGAACCGCGGGTGGCGCTGGTGCAGACCCCGCAGTCCTTCTACAACCTCGAGTCGTTCGAGCACGAGCGACGGGGGGAGGGGTACTTCAACGAGGAGTCCGTCTTCTATCGCGTCATCGCCCCGGCCAAGAACCGCTGGCAGGCGCCGTTCTGGTGCGGAACCTGCGCGCTGGTCAGGACCGCTGCGCTGCGAGACGTGGGCGGCGTGGCCACCGAATCGGTGACGGAGGACATCCAGACCACGATCCGCATGTACCGCCGCGGATGGACGGGCGTCTACCACAACGAGGTCCTGGCCAACGGACTGGCCCCGGCCGATGCGAACGCCTACCTGGGGCAGCGCCACCGCTGGGCGACCGGCGCCATGCAGGTGCTGCGCATCGAGAACCCGCTCTTCGGGCGCGGCCTCAGCTTCGGGCAGCGGGCGGCGTTCCTGGCCACCCTCTTCGCCTGGTTCGACTCGTGGCGGATGCTCGCCTACATGGTCCTGCCCGTCGCGGTCATCGCCACCGCCGCGTCGCCCATCTCCGCCCCGGGCTACATCTTCGGTCCGGCATTCGCCGCGACCCTGGCGCCCAGTTCATTGCGCTCCGGCTCCTGGCACGCGGCCACTACCCGCCGGTCCTGTCCATGCTCTTCGAGACGCTCCGCATGCCAGCCGTCCTGCCCGCCACGCTCACGCTCCTGCGGCGCGACGTGCATCGGCCCTTCTGGGTGACCCCCAAGGGACAGGCCAGCCGGCGCGGGGCGCGAGTGCCGCGGCTGCTCGTGGTGCTCGCGGTGGGGACCACGGCCGCCATCGCCTGGTTCACCCTCACCGCCTTCGGGCTGACCCCCACCCGCTACGCGGAACCGGGCGCCGCGGTGGCAGCCGGCTTCTTCGCCGCCGTGAACCTGGCACTCCTGGTGGCGGCCATCAGCCGGATCCGCGCCGCGCGCTTTGCCGGCGAGCGACGGGCGAGCGTTCGCTTCAGCGTCCGCCTGGCGGCGCATCTCAGCGGCCGCCGCGCGACCGCGCTGGATGTCTCGCTGACCGGCGCACAGCTCATCGCTTCCACGCGGCCGAAGCTCGGTGCCCCGATCCGACTGGCGCTGAACGTAGACGGCACGCGGCTGGGGCTGCGCGGCATCGTGCGCCGCAGCGAGCCGCAGCCGGACGGGCGAACGATGGTGGGCCTGGAGTTCGCCGACGGCCAGATGGCCACCGTCGTCGCCTGGCCCTGGCGCTCTTCGGCGCGGAAGATGCTACCTGGCGCGGGGCTGCCCTCGAGGCGCCCATGCCGGCGGCCAGGCGAACGGTCGCGGCGAGTCCAGCTCCCGGCGCATGAGCCGGGCTGGTTCGAGGCTCGGCAGCGCACAGTAGACGGAGGGGCCGAGCGGATTGCCAGCAATCCAGTACGAACGCCATGTATCTCAACCCATGTCAAGCCGGCTTGACATCAAGGGCATGTCAAGGTACCTTTCCATCACATGCGCAACGACGTGCGAGACCTGCGGACGATGAAGGGCCTCCGCCAGGAGGACCTGGCCAAATTGATGCAGGTGTCGCGCCAGACGATCAACGCTATCGAGACCGGCCGCTACCTCCCGTCGCTCCCGCTGGCCTTTGCGCTGGCGCGGTTCTTTGGCAAGCCGGTGGAGGAGATGTTCCATGGAGACGATGATGGGCGCTAGGTGGGCCACCCCGGCTGTAGGCGTCTTGCTTGGCGTGGCGATGTTCCTCGCCTCGACGGTGGGTGGTCAGCCTGTGCTCGGACTCGCGATGTTCGCCGTGATGGCGACCTACTCCGGCGTGTTGCTGTTCTTTAGTGAGAGGAGCGAGACCATAGGCATCCTCGCGGGCCGGCCCATTGACGAACGACTCGCCGCCTTCAACATCCGGGCCACCGCCGTTGCCGGGATCGCGGCCATCGTGGTGGCGATTGGTGGCTTCCTGTGGGCCCTCGCGAACGGCGAATCGGGCTCGGACTTCGCCATCGTCGCCGCGGTGGCCGGCATCGCCTATGTCGGCGCCCTCATCTGGAATCGCTGGCGGGGCTGACCGCGTTCGAGATCGCCGCACCATTCCCCGGGCGGGCCCGAGCCTCCAGGAGGCGTGGCTCAACGCGACGTTGGCGGCGGGTCGAACAAGGCCAGCTCGGCAGTATCGGGCGCCTCGAATTGCCGCAGCCACCCGTCGAGGTCAGCGCGGCGGATCGGGTGGCTGTCCCAGGGAGGCTCCGCGTTCCTGGCCTCGATGCGCCGCCAGAGTTCTTCGGTAGGCACCTCGAGGTAGTGCAGCTCGACGCCGACACCGAGGCCACGCGCCACCGACCGCATCTCGTCACGTTCAGTCCGGGCCCAGAGCCCGAAATCGAGAACGACGCTCACGCCAAGGGGCAGGATCTCCTGGGCGAGGCGCCAGAGCTCGCGCTCGACCTTCTCCTGGGTAGGCGCGTCCCAAGGTGTGGCGCCGAGGGCCCACATCCATTCATCCTTCGTGAGGCGGACGGCGGCCCGGTGCACAGCGAGCTGCCTCGCGAGTGCGGTCTTGCCCGCACCGGGCAGTCCGCAGGTGAGAATCAGCCGGGCCTCGCCCACGGTGTGTCAGCCTAGCGGCTTCTTTGGCACGGGTGTCTGAGCTGACGGCCGAAACACCGAGTTCACGCAATAACTAGTCAAGGCGTGGATCGGCCGCTAAGTACGAGATCGGCGCTGCTTCAACGTGGTGCTAACGTTCGACAGGGAGGTCGCTCGATGAACACGAATGTTCGACGGCTCATGCTCACCGGATTCGCGGTGATTCTGGTCGCGCCTGCGGCTGTCTTCTTCTTCTCGGCCATCGGCCGCACGCTGCAGCCGACCAATCACGAACCCGCCCGCACGCTCGACGCCATCGTTACCTGGTTCGGAGCCCTCCCGGCAGGTGCCCTGATGGCGGTGTTGGTCCTTCTGCCGTTCATCGGCCTGCTCCTGGCCGCCGGTTTTGTGTGGAGGACATGGATCACCGACGACGGCACCCGGGTCGACACCATGGCCTTCGCGCACGCCGCCGCTCGGATCGTCCGTCGGCTCCCATTCGTCCTTGCGATCCTCGTCCTCCTGTTTGGCGTGCTCTACTTCGCGGCCATCACGGTGCACGCCATCGCTGGCTAGGTTTCTGGTCCGCGGCTGTCCACTTCCCCATGACGTAATACGTGGACAAGGCGTGGAGCAGCCGCTAGGTGCGCAGCGTTACGGACAGGGCCTGGGGCTGCCGACCAGTCACCGCAAGTCAGCGAGACGGGGCTACTACGGTGGCCAGTTGTTCGTCTTGAGCGTGGTCAGGAGAAGCGGGTCTCGAAGTTGGAAAGCTGGCGCGCCACGCGCGGGACGACCCGGCCGCTTGATAATGGGCCGGTAATCGGCGGCGCGGTATCCTCGGTGCAGGAGGGACCGCTTCCGCGTCGTCCAGCGGCGCCCAGCGCGGAGGGAGCCGAGCGGATTGTCAGACATCCAGTACGTCTACCCGCTGATCCACAACAAGGTCACGTCGCCCCATTACGTGACCCCGACGTTGCGACGCGCGCGGTTGCTGGACTGGCTGAATGCGAACGCCACCTGTCGGGCAGTGGTCATCGCCGCGGACGCCGGGTACGGGAAGACGACCATGCTCTGGCAGTGGGAGCAGGAAGCAAAGTTCCCCTGCTACTGGTACAAGCTCGACCGGAACGATCGAGACTGGTCGCTCCACATCTCCTACCTGATCGAGGCGATCAGCCAGCGCCACGAGGGATTCGGTCGCCGTGCCCACTCGATGCTGCAGCAGCTTGGTGGACCAGGCTCATCGCGCCCGGGCGTCGCCGCGTACCTGCTGGCCGAGATGCACGAACGCCTGACCGAGCCGTGCACCTTCATCATCGACGACTGGCAGTTCGTCGCATCGGTCACGGAGGTGCGCGGCCTCTGGAACCAGATCCTCCGCGATGCGCCGCCCACCTGCCGGTTCGTGTTCCTGTCGCGCGCGAAGCCGCATCTGCAGTTCGCACGTTTCAAGACGCACGGCGGCTACGCGGAAATGCGGACCGATGCGCTGCGATTCACCGACCGCGAGATCGAGGAGCTCTTCCGTGAGATCTACCAGGATCCGCTGGATCCCACCGAGCTCGCCGAGCTCGAGCGACGGACCGAGGGTTGGGCGGCCAGCCTGCAGCTCGTCGAGGTCTCGCTTCGGGAGCGAAAGTCGCCCGAGGAGCGGCGGGCCTTCATCGGCTCAATCGTGGCCACGGGCGACAGCGGCGGCGCGGTATCCTCGGTGCAGGAGGGACCGCTTCCGCGTCGTCCAACGGCGCCCAGCGCGGAGGGAGCCGAGCGGATTGTCAGACATCAAGTACGTCTACCCGCTGATCCACAACAAGGTCACGTCGCCCCATTACGTGACCCCGACGTTGCGGCGCGCGCGGCTCCTGGACTGGCTGAATGCGAACGCCACCTGTCGGGCAGTGGTCATCGCCGCGGACGCCGGGTACGGGAAGACCACCATGCTCTGGCAGTGGGAGCAGGAAGCGAAGTTCCCGTGCTACTGGTACAAGCTCGACCGAAACGATCGAGACTGGTCGCTCCACATCTCCTACCTGATCGAGGCGATCAGCCAGCGGCACGAGGGGTTCGGGCGGCGGGCGCATTCGATGCTGCAGCAGCTCGGTGGACCCGGGTCCTCGCGTCCGGGCGTCGCCGCCTACCTGTTGGCGGAGATGCACGAGCGTCTGACCGAGCCGTGCACCTTCATCATCGACGACTGGCAGTTCGTGGCATCGGTCACCGAGGTGCGTGGCCTCTGGAACCAGATCCTGCGCGACGCGCCGCCCACCTGCCGGTTCGTTTTCCTGTCGCGCGCCAAGCCGCATCTGCAGTTCGCGCGGTTCAAGACGCACGGTGGCTACGCGGAAATGCGGACCGATGCGCTGCGTTTCACGGACCGCGAGATCGAGGAGCTCTTCCGCGAGATCTACCAGGATCCGCTGGACCCCACCGAGCTCGCCGAGCTCGAGCGCCGGACAGAGGGTTGGGCGGCGAGCCTGCAGCTCGTCGAGGTCTCACTTCGGGAGAGGAAGTCACCTGAGGAGCGGCGTGCCTTCATCGGCTCAATCGTGGCCACGGGCGACAGTGATCTGGTCGAGTTTCTTGCTGAGGAGGTGTTGGACCAGCAGGACGAGCGCACGAGGAATTTCCTGCTTGCGACGTCGATTCTGCAACAGATCGACCCCGAACTCGCTGGAAGACTGGCTGGGGTGACCGACGGAGCCGCGGTGCTAGGAGAATTGGAGCGCCGCGGGCTCTTCACCTTCAGACTCAGCGATCGATTGGGTCAGTATCGCTATCACGGCCTGTTCAGAGACTTCCTTGAAAGGCGTCTAGGTGCAGAACGCACAGAAGGTGAGGTGGCGGGCCTGCACATCCACGCGGCATCCTTCTTCGAGACGAACGTTAGATGGCCTGAAGCGGTCCATCACTACATGCGAGCAGGCCTGCGACCACAAGCCGCACGACTGATCGCGAAGTACGGCGAAGACATGGCGGCCGCTGGACGACTCGCGCTGCTGGACGAATGGCTGTCGGAACTGCCGGAACGCGCGGTTAGGGAGAATGCCCGACTGTCGCTCCTATTCGGGGAGGCAGCTGGGGTTCGCGGTGATTGGGACAATGCGGCGGAGTCCCTGCAACGCGCGCAATCGTACTTCTCGCGCAAGGGTGATCGCCGCATGCAGGCCCTTGCGTATCTCAAGTTGAGTACGGTCTACAACAATCTTGGTGACTTGGCTGGCTCGGCGGAAGCCACCCGATTGGGTCTCGACCTCGTGCCAGACGACGACCACGCAACTCGCCTCAGATTGCGCGGCAACCTCTCAGTGACAACGACTTGGCTGAAATCCGCCAGCGATGCTGAACGCGAATGCATGAGGGTCGCTGTCGAGTCAATAGCACGCGGATATGAGCAATACGCGGCAATCGCTTATCACAACCTCGGAGTGATGCTCCGGCATTCCGGTCGACTGGTCGAGTCGCTCGCGAATCTCGAGAGGGCGGCGCGCTTTTGGGACGCTTCACCCCGGAGCCCCTTCGCCGATAACTCAGAATTGGTGCACACGCTACTTCTGCTCGGTCACCACGAGCGAGCGCACACCGTTGCCTCGTCTGCTTTGGCGCGGACCTCTCCGTGGCCGCGACCGCATGCGGAAGCGAGATACGGCATGGCATTAGTGCTTGCGGAGCGAGGACTTTTGGCACCTGCAATCTCGGCGCTGCGGTCTCTAAAGCAGGAGGGGCCCGAGTTTCTGGCGCCGCTTGCTCCGAAGGCGACCGCCTTGCTCGTTGAATGTCTCTACCTGAACGACAGTCCAGCCGCTGAGTTTGGGCCGCTCCTCGCAGACCTGGAGCGCCCTGGGACAGACCCTCGCGTATTGCCGCTCACGTCCGTAGCGGCGGCGATCGCAGGTCACAGGCTCGGCAACTGCGACGGACGATGCCGGCGGGCGGAAGTAGTCATGGACCGCTGCGAGACACAGGGAGCCAGACTTACGGCTCTTGTGGGCAGACTTAAGCTGCTAGTCCTTGCGCCTGATCATGGAGCCAGCCGGCCCCCGAAGAGGCTGCGAGAAACGCTTATCGCACTTCACCGACTCGGGATTACAGCACACGTACGGTGGTGGACCAGGCGACTCCGCGCGGTGCCCGCGATGGCGAAGTGGCCGGACGCGGGCAGCGTAATCGGCGGACTGATTGCAGACGATCCCGAACATTGGATCCCAGAGTTGCTCCCCGTCCTGCGGGTAGTGCCGGACGAAGCGCGTTCAAGCCTGCTCGGCACAATCGAGAAGACCGCGACGCCGCAGACCCCAGCAACCCTGCGGAACAGCAGTGAACCCCATATTGTTGACCTGCGTCGGAAGCTTGCGCGACGCTTCGCTGAGCGCCTATTTCTCCGCTCCCTTGGTCCATTGGTCATCCATCGCGGAGGCTGGAGCGGGCCGGCAATCACGATCGGTCGCAAGCGGATTCGAGCCCTTCTTGGCCTCCTGGCCGCCCACTATGACGGAGGCCTCACACGGGAGGCCGTCCTGGAGCGGCTGTGGCCGGAATCAGATCCTCAGTCAGCCGTCAACAGCTTGAATCAGACCGTCTACCAACTGCGACGGCTCATCGAGCCAACATATCGTGAAGGCGAGAGCCCGCCCTACATCATCAGCAACGTCGACATCGTCCAGCTGGATCCAGCACTGGTTACCACCGACCTGGCAGAGATCCGCTCCTTGGCCAGGCTGATGAACGAGCCCCAGGGAGGTGACCGTCGAGACGCCATTCTCAGGTTCTTGGATCTGATCCGTGGCGAGTACTTGGACGATCTCCGTTACGAGGAATGGGTCACTGAGATGCAGTTCGCAACTCACGCCGAGTTGCGAGACCTAATGTTGCCGATTGCCGAGGCTCGAATCCCCGGCGTGGACGCCCCGATGGCCGTGCGTGCCGGCGCCGCGATGACATCGCTAGATCCATACGATGAGACCGCGCACATCGCGATGGCTCGGACTCTCGCGGACTCAGGTCGACGAGCCCAAAGCCGCGCAGTCTTGCGACGACTGGCGAACCGTCTGCGAGCCGAGCTTGGCGCTCAGCCGGCAGACGAAACTATCGTGGCCGCCGCGGCTCTTGGGGTCGACCTTAGTAAATGACTACTTGACATGGTGCTACGGTTTCCGCTCTAAGTGCTTGACTTTGGCACGGCGTTCCGCCTACAGTACTCCCAGAGCACTGGGACTTTGGTACCAGTGCGCAATATCTTGGGTGCGTAGATCCGCCGGCTGAACGTGGGCACTTAGGCCGCCGGGGAGCATGTAGTGCAACCGACCGTTCCGTCACCGGAGTGTGTCGGTTGTGTGTAACTAGTCACGGAAGAGGGCACCTTCTGATGGCACGACAGAACCTCAAGGGCTGGTAGCCCTGGACGTGGAGGGCACATGAAGAACCACGTTCAACGGCTCTCCGCTCTACTCACCTCCCTCGCGACACTAGCCACGCTAGCGATCGCCGGTGGAGCTTCACTGAAGGGTTGGTAGCCTCCGGGCGTGATAGACTCCGGAACGCTCACCGAAGGGTGACATGACCGGTGTCACGAACTGTCCGCAGGCTCGTAACCGCAACCGTAGCCGTCGCGATACTCTTGTTCGCGGCGGCTACTGAAGTTCCAACCTCCCCACGCAGAAGTGGGTGGGGTGGTCGGAATCCTCTTCTGGACCGGGCTGACGCTCATCGCAAGCGCGCTGCCTGTCCGACTCCCGACAGGCACCGTGGCCAACGTCGGGGTAGCCCCTGTCCTTGCAACTGTCGCGCTGGGCGGACCGATGGCAGGCGGCATCGTCAGCTTGCTCGGCACCACGGACTCCCGCGAACTACGCGGCGAAGTCCCTTGGTATGGCACCCTCTTTAACCACAGTGCCATCGTCGTAGCCGCCGTCCTATGCGGCTTTGTTTACGAACTCGCCGTGGCCTTGGCGGCCTCCGCACCCGGCGCCCTAGCGGGCATCATCTCTTTCGTGGGCCTAATGGGCGCTGCCGTTGTTTACTACTTGGTAAATGGCGCGCTCGCAGTGGCGGCAGTGAGTTCGCGAACCGGGGTCGCGTTCCGTGGCGTTTGGGGGCAGGACGTTCGGGCGATCGCGCCGAACCTCATCGGCCTTGCACCCCTCGCCTGGCTCATGGCCCAGATCTTCCTCCTGCCGAACGGCGTGGGCTGGTGGGCGACTCCACTCTTCGTCGTCCCGCTCTTCACGACCCGGCTGGCGTACCACCGCTACGTCGAGACGCGCGAGCTGTTCGAGCAGACGATTGGCGCCCTGGCCATGGCGGTCGACGCGCGGGATCCGCACACCGCCGGTCATTCCGCGCGGGTGAGCCACATCGCGGATGCGATGTGCCGGGCGCTGAAGCTCCCCGAGCACCAGGTGGAGGTCGTCAAGTGGGCGGGGCAGCTCCACGACGTCGGGAAGATTGGCATCCGCGACCATATCCTCCTCAAGGAGGGCCCGCTCGACCGCGAGGAGCGGATCCTCATGAACCAGCACCCGTGGCTGGGCGCCAGGATCGTGAACCCCGTCCACCAGCTGTCCGAGGAGTCTCCGCTCATCCTCGCCCACCACGAGTGGTTCAACGGCTCCGGCTACCCCGGCGGCATCGAGGCCACCGACATCCCCCGCGGCGCCCGCCTCCTCAGCGTGGCCGATGCCTACGAGGCCATGACCTCCTCCCGGCCGTATCGGAAGAAGGCGTTGAGCCACGAGATCGCGATTGGCGAGCTGCAGAAGTACCGAGGGATCCAGTTCGACCCCGAGATGGTCGACGTCTTCCTCTCGCTGGATCGCGAGACCCTCGACTGGCGGCCCGAGCTCGGGGACGTCCTGCCACCATCCTCCGGGACCGCCGGCGACGGAGCCGCCGCACCGCCCGCCACCACCACCGAGACGTCCCAGGACGCACAGGAAGGGCAGTCCAAGTCCGCACCGATGCTCGCTACGGACGATGTTTCTTAGCGCCATTGGCCTGGCGCTGATCGTCGGCGCGTTCGCGGGGGGAGGCATTCCTCGGCTGGCCGACCTCAAGCTCCGCTGGATCTTCATCCTCCTCCTGGCGCTCGTCGTTCGCTTCGGTGCCGTCTACCTGCGCCAGCACGGGATTGGGCCCGATGAGCCCCTCTCCTGGGCCTGGGTCGCCACCTACTTCCTGATCTTCATCTGGCTGTGGGGCAACTGGCGCGTGCCCGGCCTGCAGGTCGCGTCGGTGGGGATTGCGCTCAACGCCCTGGCCGTCGTCCTCAACAGCGGCCAGATGCCCATCTGGGCCGGCGCCTACCAGGCAGCCGGCTTCACGGACATCACCCTGGCCAACGACCCGTTCCACTTCATCCTCTCCGCGGGGAGGGCCGCCGACTTCGTTTCCCGCGGCGGGCTGTTCGGGGACGTGGTTCCGCTCCCGGTGCCGTACATCCGCGACGTCGTGAGTATTGGCGACCTGTTGATCGCGCTCGGGATCTTCTGGGCGATCGTGTACTCGATGACCCGCCCGGACGCGCCGCTCCGCTCGCGGCTCGTCACCGCCCCGCGCCGCGGGGACGTGTTCGCCCCCGCGCCCCGCGTGCCCGCCACCGTCGTCTCCCGGCTCGTCCCGGGTGACTCGCAGCGCGACGCAGCCGGGGCCGCTGCGCCGGCGGTCCGCGGCCCCCGGCCGCAGTCGCCGTACATGGCGCTCGCCCGCAACCGGAACTTCAGCCTGCTCTGGATTGGCCAGCTGTTCAGCTTCTTTGGCGATCGGATTCACCAGGTGGCGCTCGGCTTCCTGGTCCTCCAGGTCGGGACGGAGGCGGACCTCGGGTTCGTGCTGGCCGCCACGGCGGTGCCGAGCATCGTGCTGGGTCCGCTGGCCGGCGCCCTGGTAGACCGATGGAATCGGCGCCTGACGATGATCGTCTGCGACCTGGTGCGCGGCGGCCTGGTGCTGCTGGTCCCGGCGGCGATCGGCGTGAACATCTGGCTCGTCGTCCTCATCGCCTTCGGGGTCGCGACCCTGGGCCTCCTCTTCCGCCCGGCCAAGACGGCCATCCTGCCGGCGATCGTGGAGGAGGACGAGCTGATGACGGCGAACTCGGCGTCGACCCTGAACGAGACGCTCGCCGACATCGGTCAGCCCGTCGCCGCGACGATCGTGGGGGCGCTGACCGGGCTGATCGCGGCGGCCTTCGTCCTCGACTCCGCGACGTACGTCGTCTCCGCGGTCCTCATCTGGACGATGGTCGTGCCGCGCCAGGAGCTGGAGGCCGCCGAGCCGATCAGCGTGCGTGCGATCTGGCACGACATGCGCGAGGGGCTGCACTTCCTCCGCCACCAGGCGGAGCTGTTCGCGAACACCGTGGTCAGCACCGTGGCCCAGGTCGCGATTGGCGCCGAGCTCGTGTGCAGCATCATCTACGCAAAGGAGGTCGTGGACCAGTCGGTCCTCCCCTTCCCCACGAACTACGGCTGGATGATGGGCGCCCTGGGGCTGGGCTCGGTGATCGGCGGGGTCGCCATTGGGGCGGTGGCGAACCGCGCACCAAAGGGGCCCATGACGATCGCAGGCTTCGTGGGGGTGGGCGCCTCGCTGGTGGGCATTGGGCTCGTCCGCAACCCGTACGCGGCAATCGGGATCTTCTTCGCGGGCGGGGTCGCGAACATGCTGTTCCTGATCCCGACCATCACCCTGTTCCAGCAGCGCACCCCGCAGCGGCTTTTCGGGCGCGTGGTGTCGACCCGCCAGGCGCTGACCTACGGCGCGATGTCCCTCGCGACCGCAGCCGCGGGCTGGCTCTCGGGGATCATCGGCTCCGACGTCGTGTTCATTGGCGCCGGCGGCCTGACCGTGGTCGCCGGACTGTCCGGGCTCCTGGTGCCGGCCATGCGCGGCGCGCGCTAGGCGCGACGCGGGTCAGCCTGCTACGCTTCCGCCTCCGTGGGATCGCTTCTCGACCTGGCGGTCATCGGTCTCGCCACCCTGGTCACCTGCACGCTGCTTCTGCTCGCCTGGACCCTTGGCGTCAGCGGGGTGCGCTCCATTGGCAGGGCCCGGCGGCAGGCCCTGCTGACGCGTCTCCAGCTGACGCTCATCGAGCGGCGACTGCGAGCTCCCGACCGCGGTGAGGAGAACGAGTGACCGATCAGCAGACACCCGGCTACCGCGGCGCGCTGCCGCCACGCAACGACTCGCTGACCCGCCCGTGGATCGCGATCGTGCTGCTTATCTTCATCCTGATGTTCGTCCTGGCGGCGGCGAACGTGCCGAGCCGCCTCTTCAGCGGCGCCTCGACTCCCACGCCCGTGCCGAGCGCGTCGGGGAGTGTCGTCGCGTCGGCGTCCGTGGCGCCATCCGCGTCCGTGGCGCCATCTGCGTCCGTGGCGCCATCCGCGTCCGTGGCCGCATCAGGCTCGGCGGCAGCCAGTCCGTAGCATCCCCGTTGCAGCGCCCGAGCCTCCAAGCGCGCGCGTGGTGAGCGCTTGGGGAGTGAGGTCGTCCCGACTCCTCAACCGCGCCTGGCAGGCACCTTATCGGTGTCGGAGCCGATGCCGGCGTGCGGCGCGAGCGTGAATCCGGCGCCTGCGGGGCCGATTCCGAGCTGCGGAGGAGATAGCGCTCCCCTGAAGCGCGCATGAACAGTCACGCGTCGTCCACCGCTCAAGCGCGCGCGTGGTGAGCGCTTGGGGACTCCGGGCGAGCTGGGCAAGCAGGCGCGAGCACGGCATCGGGCCAGCCGGAGATTCGTGGGTGAGCGGAACGGATGGTATCCTCAGCTCACGCTACAGATACCGTGTTGAGGCCTTGATGCCCATGCTCAGCCGCGTACGCATCGCGATCCGCTTCTTCTTCATGGGGTTGGCGGTCGGTGTGCTGCTCGCTCCGCGCTCTGGTCGGGAGACCCGACGGATGGTGCGCGAGCGAGCCGATCGGCTGCTGAACGACCTCCTGGATGCCGCCACCCTGAGTGCCCTCGACGCTGCGCCGACTCCGATCGACGGCGCCGAGCTGGAGAACGGCGGCAACGGAAACGCGCCCGACCGAGCGACGAGCGCAGCCGGGGCCTAGGCCCGGCCGACTATGCCGCTCGGCTGGCGGCGGCAACCGCAGGGCAATGACGATCTCCAGATCGTCGCGCGGGAGCGCATGGTCCGCGACCAGCTCGAACGTCGCGGGCTCACCGACCCGGAGCTGCTGCGCGCCTTTCGGACCGTTCCGCGCCACGAGTTCGTTGACGCGCCCGACGCGTACGGGGATCGGGCCCTGCCGCTGAGCCAGGGGCAGACGATCTCCCAGCCCTACGTCGTGGCGGTCATGACCGATGCCGCCCGGCCGCCGGGCGGCTTCCGGGGAGCTCGCGTGCTCGAGGTCGGCACCGGGAGCGGCTACCAGGCGGCGATCCTCGCCGAGCTGGGGGCGCGGGTCACCTCGATCGAGCGGTTTGCGGACCTGAGCCGGTACGCCGGGGAGCGGCTGGCGGGCAGCGGCTACGCGGACCGCGTCCAGCTCGTCGTCGGAGACGGGACCCGCGGCTGGCCGGAGGGCGCTCCCTACGACGCGGCGATCGTCACGGCCGCCGGTCCGGGGGTCCCTCGCCCGATCATCGACCAGCTGCGCCCCGACGGCGGCCGGCTCGTGATGCCCATTGGCCAGCACGACCAGCAGTGGCTGACCGTCGTCGAGCGGCGGGACGGCGAGGTGATCAGCCGCGAGCGGGAGCCGGTCATGTTCGTGCCGCTCGTCGGGGAGTTCGGCTTCGAGGAGTAGCGGCGGGCGGGCAGCGACTGGCGAGCGGCGCCTGGCTAGAGCGGGGGGACCTCGAGGGCCGCGCGGCCGGCGGGCGCACCGGGCTCCCCCGCGGGCCGACGTGGTGACCGGCGCGCGCCGATCGACACCCCGGCGCGCTGAAGCTCTTCGGCGTAGAGATCCTCGACGCGCCGGACCTGCGCCTCGATGCTGAACCGCTCGCGCACCGTCGCGTAGCCGGCCTCGCCAACGCGCTCGCGGAGCGAGGGGGAGCGCGCCAGGCCCGCCAGTGCATCGGCCAGGGCGGATGGATCCGCGGGGGGAACCAGGAATCCGTCGACGCCATGAGTCAGGACCTCGGGGATCCCGCCCACCGCCGACGCGACGACCGGCTTGCGGCGGGCCATGGCCTCGAGGATCGAGATGCCCTGCGCCTCGCGAAGGGAGGGGAGGACCGCGACATCGAGGTCGGCGGTGATGGCGCTGATGTCGTCGCGACTGCCGGTGAACACGATCCGGTCCCGGGCCGGAGCGGGGAAGGCCCGGGCCTGCGCCTCGAGCTCGGCTCGAAGCGAGCCGTCGCCGACGATCGCCAGCCACGTCCGCGGGGCCCGGGCCAGCACCTCGGGCATGGCCGCGATGAGGTGGGCGTGGCCCTTCTCCGCCTCGAGGCGAGCCACGACCCCGATGAGCGCATCCTCGCAGGGGATGCCGTACTCGTCGCGCAACGTGCAGGGCGGCGCCGGCACCTCGAAGCGCTCGAGGTCAACGCCGTTCGGGATCACGCTGAACCGGGCGCCACCCCGACCCTCCGCGCGCACCTTCTCGGCGATCGCCTCCGACGGGACAATGAGCCGATCCATCGCCGGGGTGAGCGCCGCCAGCGTGGCGACATCCTCCGGGGAGCGGACCCGGCTCGAGTGGACGGTGGCGACGATCACCGGCGTCCCCGCCGCGAGTGCGGCCCGGGTCCCGACGACCTCGGCGCGGAACATGTGGGCGTGGACGAGGTCGATCTCCTCGCGCTGGAGGTAGGCGGCCAGCTCGCCGCAGGCGACCTCGTCGTCTCCGGCCTCGATCACCGTGACGTTGACGCCCAGGCGTCGCAGGCGCTGCACCGCGCTCCCCGCGGAGAGACTGAGCGCCCGCACCTCGAATGCGCTGCGGTCGAGGCCCAGGAGGAGCCCGGTGTAGCTCTCCTGCGCCCCGCCGTTGCCGCCGGTCGCCAGCAGCTGGAGGACCCTCGGGCGCGGGTGGCTCCTGGACCGATGCAGCCGCCGATGCCGACCGTACGGCGCGGCCGCGATGGCGGCCTCGTGCGCAGGCCCGGATGGCTGGCGGGCGCGGATCGGAGTCACGGACCCGATGCTAGGCGGGGGCGCTCTGTTCGTCAAAGCGCATCCCAACGGCGCGCCCGTCGCGTGCGGCCGGTCACCACACAGGGCCCGCCGCCTGCGGCTCGGCCGGTCACCACACAGGGCCTGCGGCGTGCGGCCGGTAACCAGCCCGTGGTGGTATCGGCCACGAATCGGTCGAAAATGTGAGATGTCACCAGCTGGTGAGGGCTGCCGACCCACGAATCGGGCTGGAGGACGCGTTTCGTGATCGTTACCACCATCGACGTGTGATCCGACCATGACCGACGTGTGATCCGACCACCATCGACGTGTGATCCCGCGCTAAGCGATCGGTAAGGCCGGGCCGTGCACCATCGGGCCATGTCAAGCCGCGAACGCAGCCATGCCGCGGGTATTCGGCGCGGCATCCGCCTGTCGGCCGAGCTCAGCCGAGCGGGGCTGGACGGGCGCCTGAACCTCGGCCTGCCACGCCGCGTCGTGGCTCGCGAGCTCCGCATCTCGCCATCCAAGCTGCAGCGATGGGAGCACGGGCAGCCCCCGCTGCCGGACGTCCGACGTGCCGCGGAGTGGATGAGCGTGCTCGGCCTGCAGCTCGCGGTGAACGTCTTCCCGGGCGGAGCACCCCTCCGCGACGAGGCCCACGTCCGGCTGATCGAGCGGTTCATCGCGCTCGTCTCGGCGCGCGTGCCCCGACAGTTCGAGGCACCGATCCCGCAGGACCGGGATCAACGCGCCTGGGATGTGCTGCTTGTCCTTGGGAGCTCCCGCGTCGGGGTGGCCGCCGAAACCCGGCTTCGCGACGCCCAGGCGCTCCTTCGGCGCGAACAGCTGAAGGCGCGCGACGGGCGGGTCGACCACCTTCTCTTCGTGCTGGCCGATACTCGCGCGAACCGCGTGGCTGAGCGTGAGGCGCGCAACATCCTGCGCTCGGCGCTTCCCCTCGACGGTCGCGCCATCATCCCTGCCCTCCGACTCGGGCGGGATCCTCGAGGCAGCGGCCTCATCTTCGTGTGACGGGCCCGTCGCGTCTGGCCGGTAACCAGCCCGTGGTGGTATCGGCCACGAATCGGTCGAAAATGCGAGGTGTCACCAGCTGGTGAGGGCTGCCGACCCACGAATCTGGCCCGAGCACGCGTTTCGTGATCGTTACCACCATCGACTGGTGCTCGCCGTCGAGGCGAGACGCCGCGTTCAGCCGCACTCCCCGGTGCCCGAATCGGTGAAGGTCAGGTCGCCATCGGCGGGGAGGAACTTCCACGCGTAGGTGCCCTCGCCCAGGGTGAGTTGGAGCAGTCCGTAGGTCGTGTTCTGCCGGACCTCGGTGAACGACGACGCGCCGTCCGGCCACTTGTAGAGCGAGCGCCCGCCGGTCCCCACCACGAACTCGCGGACGCCGTCCGCCACGAGCCGTTCGTAGTCGTGATCGTGCCCGCCCAGGACGACGTCCACGCCGCCGGCCGCGGCCGTCGACCAGATCGGCTCCATGAACGCGTTGTCCCCGTGCATCCCCGACGAGTAGCGCGGGTGGTGCCAGTAGGCGAGCGTGCAGCCCGATGCACCCGCCAGCTCCGTGCGAAGCCACGCCAGCTGGGCCGATCCCTGGCCGCAGTCCACGTCGTCGCAGTTCGAGTTCAGGACCAGGATCCTCCAGGAGCCGATGTCGTAGGCGTACCACCCCATCCCCGGGGTGCCGGCGTTGGGGAACTCGGCGTAGTAGGCCGATGCGCCCGAGGTCCGATAGTCGTGGTTGCCGGGCGCGGGGCGCAGGCGATCGCGCACGGGGCCCCAGATCGGGTCGAAGCAGTTCGTGTACTCGGCTGCGCTGCCGCTGTCGTATGCGAGGTCGCCAACGAGGGCGATCTCCCCGGGCAGCGATGCGGCGAGGGCGGCGACCTTGTCGTCGTGGGTGTTGTCGCAGTTCGCGGTGTCGCCCACGGCCAGCAGCACGTCCGCGCCGGGCGCCAGCGAGGCGCTGGGCGTGGCACTCGACGCGGCACTCGGCGGGGTGGCCTGGGGCGACGGAGTCGGCGAGGCTGCCGGAGAGCGCAGCCAGCCCACGACGAGGATCCCGAGGAGGACCGCCACGGCGGCCGCCAGGATCCACACGGGGAGCATCCGCCTGTTCGTCATCTCGCCCCCGCGCGCCCGTCTGGCCCTACGGACACGTGGACCCTGCGCAGGTCATGAGGTCGTGGAGCTCGGATGCGAGGCGTGCCATGCGCTCACCGTACTTCGTCTGGACGTCCGGGTCCACGGCGAGGTTCGTCTCCTCCTTTGCGTCCGCCCGCACGTTGTAGAGCTCGAGCGTGCCGTCGTCCCATTCGACGTACAACCAGCCGTCCGCGGTGCGAATGGCGTTGTAGACCGGGAGCAGCCCGGCCGCCTCGTGCTCGATGAGCAGCGCGTCGCGCGGGGTCGCCGGGGCGGTGAGGAGCGATGCGCCATCGGCCTGGGCGGGAAGGTCCGTGCCGGCCAGCGCGGCGATCGTGGGCGCCAGGTCCAGGCCCGCGGCCAGGCGGGTATCGGGCCCGAGCTTCTGTCCCGCCCCGGCGATGACGAGCGGCACCCGGATGTCCGGATCGTATGCAGTGCCGTTGCCGACCGGCAGCGAGTTCTGGCCCAGGTGGAAGCCGCCGTCCGAGGTGAGGATGATCACCGCGTCCGGGCCGGCGGCGGTCCGCACCTGGCGGACGAGGTCCACGATCGAGAGCAGTGTCCGCAGCCGACCGGTCTGCTGAGCCCCGACCTGCTTTGGGTCGTCCGGCTTCAGCGAGCTGAGGAACGCCGGCTTGTCGGTCACGTCCTTCTCCCCGGCGGGCAGCGTCGTGTCGACCTTGGTATCCGCGTACTGGGTGGCGGGCTCGGAAGGGAGCCGCACCGAGAGCGGCGCCAGCCACAGGAAGTGGGGGGCGGGGTCGCCATCGGTCAGGAAGGCGACTGAGCGGCTGGCGAGGTCGCTTGTCAGGTAGCCGCCGGGCTGGGCCACGGTGCCGTCCGCGTTGATCGTGAAGCCGGTGTAGGCGGGGTCGCCGGAGATCGCGTACCACGAGTCCCAGCCGGGTGGCACGTACGTCGCCTGGACGCCCGCGTCGGTGTCTGCGGAGCTCACGCCGTAGCCGTCCAGGTACTCGCCGACCAGCCCGGTCTTGTAGCCGGCCCGCTGGAGGGCCACCGCCACGGTCAGCTTCTCCGACCCGTTGCGCACCGACCGTGCGAAGCCGCCAATCGGGGCCTTGTCCGAGAGGACCCCGTTGTTGTGGGCGTACTGCCCGGTCAGCATCTCCATCCGCGACGCGCTTCCCGACCCGTTCGCGGTGAAGGCGTTCGTGAAGTCGCGGCCGCCCAAGAGGCTGCTCAGCGCGGGGAGCTTGTCCCAGGTGTACGTGTCGAGGTCGTCGAGGACGATGACCACGATGTTCGGCCCGGTTGCGACTGCCTTTGGCGCGTTCTCGCGCAGGGCGCGCATGCCAAGGCCGATGCCGATGGCGATCAGCCCCACCACGACCAGGATCGCGAGCGCCGGGGCGCGGCTGTGTCTTGGTTCCGGGCGGCTGGCGCCGCGTCGCTTGGGAGTGGGGGTCTTGGTGCGTGGCGCGCGCTTCTGCCTGCCGGCCGTGCGTCGCCTGGTCATGGAAGTTCGGTGGCGGGAGCGTTGCGCTGCGTGAGGGCGTTGCGCTGCGTGGATGCGTTTGGTGCGCGTCGCGGGGATGCTGGGGTCATGCGCGGGCCAGCCTAGCGTGTCCGGCCGGGGCGGGTCAGCGGCGCGCGGCCAGCGGCGCGCGGTCAGCGGCGCATCTCACCGCCCGGCGTCGCTGAGCGACGACAAAGGCGAACGAGGGGCGGCGAGGGGGCTCAAACGCGGCTCCCGCGCGCCGCTTGGTCACTGGGCGGCTGCCAGGGCGAAGGAGCGGTCGGATCTTCGCCGATAGCGTCACTGGGTGACCGCCGAGTGCTGGAAGCACGGACGCGGGGACGCGGCGACCGGCCGGCGCACCTCAGCGGCGCACCTCAGCGGCGCACCTCACCGCCGGCGTCGCTGAGCGACGACAAAGGCGAACGAGGGGCGGCGAGTGGGCCCAAACGCGGCTCCCGCGCGCCGCTTGGTCACTGGGCGGCTGCCAGGGCGAAGGAGCGGTCGGATCTTCGCCGATAGCGTCGCTGGGCGACTGCCGAGTGCTGGAAGCACGGACGCGGGGACGCGGCGACCGGCCGGCGCGGGGTCAGCGGCGCGGGGTCAGCGGCGCGGGTCAGCGGCGCCGGAGCAGGTGCAACACGCGCCCCGACTCGGCGATCGGCTCGGAGCGCAGGGTCTCGAAACGCGCCTCGAACGCGGCGCGGAAGCCGTCCGGTGTGTACGCGTCGAACACGTCCTCGCGCGCGGCGAGGAGGCGCCCGACCATGGGGTCCGACTTCGGGACCCACTCGATTACGAGGTGCGACGCCATCCCCGCGAACAGCTCGGCGATCAACGGCAGGGGCACGTTGCGGCCGATCGCAAGGTGATGGACGAGGGCCAGCGCCAGCGCAACGTCCGCGTCGAGGCGTTCGAGGCGCTCGAGGAGCGGGGCGCGCTCGGCATTCCCCCAGCCGATCCCCGGCGAGAGGCTCGCGACGTCGGCGAGGAGCGGAAGGATCGCGCGCGAGGCGGCGTCGGAGCGGCCGCGGAGGTCGCGGGACAGGCGCTCGACGGCGGCCCAGTCCCCGTCGAGGGCAATGACCCGGTAGCCGGCCTCGACGGCGATCGCGCTGTATCGGCCCGTGTTCGCGCCAACGTCGAGCGCCAGCGTGCCGGCAACCTCGGAGAGGAACGAGCGGACGAGGGCCTCCTTCGAGGCGGTGCCGGCGTCCGTGTAGGAGGTTGCATCGGCATAGTCGGCCCAGGTCGTGTCGCGCGGGTCCACCGAAAGCCCACGAACCGTGCGGCGCAGGTGGTCGAGCAGGGCCTGGCGCCGGGAGGCGGTCATGGTGGGGGCTGGTGCATCGGCGGATGCAGAAGCCGATGCGGAGGCCGATGCGGACGCGTCGGCGGCGTGCCGGCGCTGGGCGCGCGCGTGGAGATGGACGTGGGCGGCCAGGCCGGGGTTGAACCGCGTCCGCCACGGCAGCAGGCGGGCCGCGAGGTCGAGCGGGATCCCGTCCACGAACTGGGCCAGGAGCGCGCCGAGGCGCGGGTCGCGGCGGGCCATGAGGGCCAGCGGTGCCGCGAAGTGCTCGCAGAACTGCCGATACGGCTTCCACGGGGAGCTGCCGTCCGTCTTCTCGAACGAGAGCGTGTCGATGAGGATCGGCCGGCCGTCGGTGAACTGGACGTTGTACGCGGACGCGTCCCGGAGCGTCATCCCGCAGCGCTCCGCCTCCTCCTGGGCGCGGAGCGTGAGGAGCGCCGCGTCCTGGAGCTGGGAGAACGACCACTCGTATGGGTAGGAGATGAACGGCACCTCCTCAGGCGCAATGACCGCCAGCGCGTCGGCGGGGTCGGGTGCCAGGTCCAGCGGCGCGTCCTCGTGGCGGACCAGGATCCGCTCGTTCATGAGGACGCCGGCGAGACCGGATTCGTTGAACGCCGCCCAGTCGTCAGCGAAGGACCGATTGATCTGCCGATACAGCCGGCCACCCGAGCGGAAGACGAAGCCGCTCGGATCCCGGTAGGAGCCTGGGTCGCGTTCGATCACGGGCCGCTCGGTCACGGGCGCATGGTAGCCCGGCTCGCTACCATCCGAGCCGTGGAAGAGGATGTCGCGGCCGACGTGATCCGGCGGCTCGAGCGTCTCGGCATTCAGTACGTGGTCACCGGCTCCGAGGCCCTGCCTCGATATGGCGAGCCGCGCCAGACGGCGGACATCGATCTGGTGCTCGCGCTCCAGCCGGAGGAATTCGGACGCCTCCGGCAGGCCTTCGAGGCGGACTACGTCGTCAACGACCCGGTCACCGCCGGCGGTCGCACCATGGCGTCGGTGATCGCCCAGACGGGCCTGGGCAAGGCGGATCTCATCCTGGGTCGGACCGATGCCTGGGCCCGCGACGCCATGCGCCGCCGGGTCGAGTGGGACCACCCGCGGCTGGGCAGGATCTGGGTGCTGAGCCTGGAGGACCTGATCCTGGCCAAGCTGGAGTGGTCGGAGGGCGTCTCAGAGCTGCAGCTGCGAGACTGCGCGAACCTCCTTCGCACGAACGCCGATACTGTGGACTGGACCTACCTGGAGCGTTATGCCCATGTCCTCGGCGTCAACGAGATCCTCGCTCGACTTCGCGCTGCGCGGCCCTGACCCGGGGCAGCTCGCGCTGGACGAGCGGGTCCGCGCCATGTCGCCGGACGAGCGCGCTGAGCACGCCTACCGCCTCCGGCAGCTTGCGCTGGTCCTCGTCAACGACGCGGCGAATGCCGCAGGCCCGATGTCGGAGCTCGATCGCGCGGACTTCATCCTGCGCCGCCTCTATCCAGAGCTCTCGGACGAGGAGCTGGCACACATCGGCGACGATCTCGCGCGGCGCCAGGCAGCTGGTACCTGGCTCGGCTTCAATCGGGCTCGGCTTCCGACGGGCGAGGAGTCTTAGCTCAAGCCCGGTCGCCTACTCCGGGATGCACCGGGGACCGGCCGCCTGGTCACCAGCGGGCGGTGGTATCGATCAGGAAACGAACGAGATGAGCCCGATGCGGGCCGTTTCGGGCCGATTCGTGGGTCGCCTGCACTCATCGGCTGATGAAATCCTGCGGATCCGGCCGATTCGTCTCAGATACCACCACGGGCTGGTGACAGTGTGCGCAGCGTCACTCCGGGGTGGAGTCCGGAGCCTGGTCCGGCGCGGGATCCGACGCCGATGCCTCCGTGGCCTCGGGGCCGCGACCGCGGATGCGGCGCCACGTTGTGCGGAGCCAATTCCGGAAGAGGAACGGCGCCGAGACCGCGGCCGCGATCAGTGCCTGGATCGCGAGGCTGCCCGCGCCAGGATCGATGTAGAGGAGGATCACCGGCGCATGGTACGCCGGGATCCCAAATGACGCGCAGCGGACTTTCGTACCACACAGACTCGCGCAAGAAGCGTGGCCGTCCGACGTGCCGATGGCTACGCTAGGCCCCTGAATCCCGCTCGGACCCTGCCGTGCTGAAGACCTGGCGCTCCTGGCCGCTCTACCCGGTCCTGATAGCGCTCGCCCTGGTTCTGAAGGTCTTCCTGGACGCGGACATCAACATCCACGCCGCGCTCCGGGTGATGGTGATCCTGGTGGTGGGGGCCATCCTCCTCACCGCGATCTGCGTCCTCCTCCTGGGGCAGGTGCGGGGCGCCTTCCTGGCGGCGGCGCTCGTCCTCATCGCGCGGAGCGGCGACCCCGGCGCCGGGCTCCTTGCCGCGCTCCTCGCCGTCCTCCTGGTCATCGCCTTCCTCCAGGTGCGCCGGTTGCGACCCAGGGCGGCGTTCCCCCGGCAGCCGAACCCGTGGCTCAACGGCCTGTCCGCCATCGTGCTGGGGCTCACGATCGTGAGCGGCGCCCAGTCCGGGATCCTGTTCAGCATCGCCACCCATCAGGGTCAGCCGCCGGGCTCGCTCGCGCCCGCCAGCGCATCGGCCCAGCCATCGGCGATGCCTGACATCTACATGATCATGCTCGACGGCTATCCGCGCGCCGATACCCTTGCGCGTCTCTTCAACTACGACAACACCCCGTTCCTCAGCGCGCTCGCGAACCAGGGCTTCCAGGTCGAGGATCTGAACAACTCGAACTACATCTGGACCGCGCTGACCATGAGCTCGATGTACCAGATGCAGTACCTCCAGGAGCTCCCGGGCGCCACCGATTCGTATCCCGGCCTGCGCCGGCTCATCAACGACAACCCGGTCTGGGACGAGCTGCGCTCGCGCGGGTACGTCATCGCCGCGAACCAGGGCTACTGGGAGCAGGACTCGCAGCGGGACGCGGACGTCTCCTGTGACGGCGGCTCGAACGACTTCGAGATGTGGTTCCCGAGCTTCACCCTGGGCGGGGCGCTGAGCCGGGTCATCGATCCCGGCATCGAGGCGGATGCCATCCGCTCGAACGTCACCCACGCCTGGGACTGCCTGGATTCGCTCCTGGCACCCACGAAGCAGCCGAAGTTCGTCTACATCCACGTGGCGCTCCCGCACCTGCCCATCGTGTTCACCGCGACCGGCAGCGCGGCCGACCTGCGCTTCTTCGGGAAGACGCGCCCGGACATGGACGTGACCGATGCCGAGTTCGAGGCGGCCTACACCTCGGAGATCGAGTACCTCAACTCGCAGACCCTGCTCGCCGTCAGCCAGCTCGCACAGCGCCCGGACCAGCCGGTGGTCATCGTCTTCTCAGACCACGGCTCGGAGTCGCACCTGAACTTCTCCGACCCCATCAAGGGGGACGTGCCCGAACGACTCAGCAACTTCATGGCGGCCCTGACCCCCGGCCACCCGAACCTGTATTCGTGCGACACCGAACCCATCAACATGTTCGCCACTCTGCTGGACGGCTACTTCGGTGACAGCATGCCGATGCGCGACTCCCATCACTACCTGTCCCCCGACGTCCGGCCGTTCGACTTCACCGAGGTGCCGGATCCGGACGGCTCGGGAGGTTGCGCGGCCCCGGTACCCTGATCCGCGATGCGATGGCTCCTGCTCTTCCTGGTGGTGCTCCTCCTGATCGGGGGCGGGATGAAGGTGGCCGGCGCCAAGATCCCGGTCATCGACTACCCATTCGGCGGGCTCTTCTTCGGCCCGAAGGTGGAGATCCAGCAGCCTGACCTGCACCTGCATTGAGGCGTGCTGAAGACGGCGACGCCCGCGGCGGAAGCCACGTGCAGGAAGGCTTCCCTACCTTGAGCAGCGGGCGGTCCCTCCGGAACGTCCGGGCCATCCTCTGGGTTGCCCTCTTCGCTTACTTCGTCATCTTCACAGGCTTTCCGTTGCGGGATCCCTCGACCGCCGAACGCGTCACGAGCAGTGTCCTCGCTGCGGTGCTGTGCGGCCTCTATCTGCTCCGAGCGCCCGGGCAGGCGGACCGCATCGACCGGAACCTGCTGATCGCTGCGGTGCTGTTCCTTATCCCTTGTGTCCTTTCACGATTCCCTCGCGAGTCACTTCACTCGTCGCTGACGATATTCGTCTTGCTCGCGGGTCTGTTCACGGCCAGGGAGGTCTTGTCTCACGACTCTGCGAGGCGCCTCTTCTTGGCGGGGATGATGGTTCTTTCGGCGCTGCTTACCGTGGTCTTTGCCGCCCAGGTTCTGATCCCATATGTTGAGTGGTGGGCGAGAACCGGATGGCGGGTGCTTCCTCCGCTCGATCTGAAGAGCTTGCCGCAGCCTTGGACGCTGCGATACGAGCCACTCATCTTGTTGCTGCTTCTCTACCCCGCCTGGTGGGTGGGCCGTGCATCGAGCCTCCGAGTTGCCGCTGGAATCGCGGTTGGCGCACTCCTCGCTGCGGCGACATTGGTCGTCGGCTCGCGAAACATATGGCTCGCCGTCCTTGTCGGGCTCATCGCGGTCGCGCTGTTAGGTGTGCTGAGACGCACTTGGCGCGCCTCGCGCATCGTGGAGCGCCCCGTTGTGCTTCTCGCGGTCGCGGGAGGGCTGCTCGTCGCGGCGGTAATTGGCGGAAGCGCCCTCGAGCGAGCCATCCGGGTGGCACCCCTGACGGAACGCGCAGCGACATGGTCATCCGCTCTGTCAGCCTGGCTGGATCGGCCGATCTTCGGGCAAGGGCCCGGATCCTTCCCGTGGCTGCTGCAACTGACCGGTTACTTCGACACGAACTCATATGCCCCACATCAGCCTGACTCCAGTTACGTTCAGTTGCTGGCCGGCGCGGGAATTGTCGGCGTCATTGCGTTCCTTCTTGCTGCATACACGCTTGCGCCGGCGATCTGGAAAGGAAGGGCGCGGGGGGCTGTCTTCGCAATAGCGGTAGTCATCACCGCCGGGATCGGCCTCGGCCCGACGGAATTCATGCCGATCCTGGTTGTTGGCGTGGGTTGGATCGCCTTGGCCAGACCTCGGTCCTCAGATGCGGCACCGGCATTGGCGATGCCTCGGGCTTCAAGGGTCGTCCGCTTCACGACAGTTGTGGCTGCCACGATCGTTGGACTTGCCTACGGAGCAACAGTTGTCGGCGCAGTTGACTATTCGAATGCAGTCCAGGCGATATATGCCGGCGACACCGTCAGGGCAGATTCGCTTCTCAGCGAAGCAGCGATCTTGGACCCGGGGCTTGCAATCTACCCTCGCCAGTTGGGAACTGTGAGGCTGCTTGCTAACGACTTGCGAGGCGCCAGTGATGCGCTCCACAAGGCTGTGGCAACCAACCCAAGAGACGATCTAGCGTGGCGAGAACTCGGGATCGTCCTATTTCAGCAGGGTGATAGCGCCGACTCTATTCGCTCCCTGGAGCGCGCGGTGGCCATCCAGCGTTCGGATCCGTCCAATCTCCTACTGTACGCACGCACTCTGCTCGCAGTCGGCGACGAATCGAGCGCAAAGGCTATTCTCAGTGAAGTGGTTCAGGCCTGGCCACTCATAGTTGCCGACCCGACTTGGGGCGAATTCATCCGTCCATTTGATACCCAGGAACTCCTTGGGGCGGCGTGGGACCGGTGGCAGAGTGGCGCAACAAGCCCAGAGCCGCTGAACCTGCAGCCCCTCCTCCTCGCCATCATGACGGACGAAAACGGCAGTCGCGTACGCTCTGCTGAGAGCCGACTTAGTGGGGGGTTGCGAGACGCTTTCATCTCCGCCACTCGCTGCGACGACACAGCGGAGGACAGCCTTGCGTCCCTGCCGGCGTCCGAGGTCCGCCAGGAGACATATTGGGCCCTCGTACTCAGAATGGCTGCCGAGAACCACCAGGGCGGCGTCGGCCAATACCTGCGGATACATCAGTTGATGACCGGGGACAACCTCTACGCCGGATTGAGCGAAGAATTGAACCCCTTGTCCGCGAGCGGCCTACGAGGGTCCAACAACGATGTGGCCGGCTATCGCAGAACGGCTGTGGTGTGGCAGCCGACCCCATGGGACTTGCCGTCGCCATGGGTCGGGCAGGCTCTTTGGTACCGGCAACCTGGCCCCTCAGCACGCACATCTGGCCTTGCGGCGCTCGCGAGACAGTGCCATTGAGATGGAACGTTCGCGAATGCGCCGAGAGCCAATGACGCGCCACCCAGCAGCTGAAGCGGGCCGACGAATGCGCATCGCCGTACACGACTACGGCGGCTATCCATTCATCGGGCAGCTGTCGCATGAACTGGCAAGCCGTCGACACGATGTCCTCCATCTATACGCGGATGGCTTCCGCCGACCCAAGGCTTTGATGGAGGTCTTGCCGACCGACTCCAGTACGCTGCGGTTCGCGCCAGTTCGCCTCATGGAGCCCTTCCGTCGCGGCGGCCTTATGCGGCTTCTGCAGGAACGGCGGTACGGTCGGCTCCTCGCGGATCCGATAACGCGCTTTCAGCCGGATGTTGTGGTTTCTGCCAACTCGCCCTTGGACGTGCAGGCGGCAGCCTTCCACGCGGCAAGGTCGGTTGGCGCAGCCACGGTGTTCTGGGTCCAGGATCTGCACTCCGTCGCGATCAGGCGCATCATCGGCAGACGCTCCCGTTGGCTCGGCGCTGCAATCGGCCACCGTTTCGTCAGGCTAGAGCGGAGGCTACTGGCGGACTCCGACTGGGTCATCCCCACCTCCCATGACTTCATGCCTGTCTTGCATGGCTGGGGACTCGGAAGCGACAACGTCACAGTCGTTGAGAATTGGGCGCCCCTTCCAAGTGCGGACAGTCGTGAAGGTTGGGAGGGCGGGCACAACCTTCCCACTGGGCCGCGGATGCTCTACGCCGGCACCCTTGCGCTGAAGCACAATCCGAAGTTGCTCTTGGCCCTAGCCCGGGGCGTCCCCGAGGCAACAGTCGTTGTGGTCTCGGAGGGGCCAGGCGCGGATTGGCTCATCGCACACGGCGCAGACCTCCCGAACCTGCGAGTCCTGCCGTTTCAACCGTTCGCACAAGTCGACGCAATGCTGGCGAGCGCCGACATATTGATCGCCGTACTTGAGGCGGATGCCTCGCTCTTCTCTGCTCCGTCGAAGGTCCAGACCTACCTCGCCGCGGGCCGTCCTATCCTTGCGGCGATGCCCAGCGAGAACCTAGCGGCACAGACGATCTTGCACGCCGATGCCGGGATGGTTGTCGAACCTGGTGAAGCGGACCAACTCGTGTCCACTGCCAGAAGGATGCTCGCCAACGACGTGCAACGCGGGAGTTGGCGGAGTTCGGCCCGGCAGTACGCCATCGATACGTTCGGCCTCGCCAAGATAGCTGACAGGTTCGAGACCATCCTGAGGCACGCGGTTGATCGAAAGTCCGGTTACGGAACCTGACCCACCACGAATACCTTGGCGCCCGACCAACGGAGAGAAGCACGCCCATGAAGGCCCTAATCACTGGAATCACCGGGCAGGACGGCTCGCACCCCACCGGGCACCATTTGTCTGTCAATCCGTGCGAGTTCTCGGCTGGAGCGGTCCGAGGGATCTGAGCCGGTTGGACAGGCAAAGCGTTCCGACATCGGACGGTCAAGGCGCCAAGCAGCGGGTCGTCCGCGGGGCCCTGACATACGCGGCCGCAGCTGTTCTCCAGCGCGCGGCACCACTGCTCCTGCTCCCGTTGTTCGCTCGAATTCTGGATCCGGTGGAGTTCGGCCAGATTGGCGTCATTCTGACCCTTGCGGCAGCGCTCGCCACACTCGTCAGCCTTGGATTGGAGACCGCGGTATTTCGGGGCTACTTAGAGCGGGCTGATGATCCGCTTCTCCAGGCCCGGTTCGTTAATACGCTCGGGTACTTCGGGGGGCTAACGCCGGTGCTGTTGGGGTTGGCCATCTCGGCAGCGGCTGCCCCGTTCATCGAGCAGGTCTTTGGAGTGCCCCCCTTCGCGTTCGTGCTTGGCTGCCTTGCTGCGGCTCTGAACGTCTCTGCCACCGTTGTCCCAATGGCCGTCCTCCGGGCTCAAGAACGGCTACGAGACTATCTGGGACTGACATGGATTCAGATCGGCGTCAATGCCGGCCTTTCGGTGCTCTTCGTGGGTGGCCTTGGATGGGGCGTCTACGGCTGGATGGCGGCCAACGTCCTGAGCGCGGCATTGCTCCTGAGCCGCGGACTGCTAACTCTGCGCCACGCTTGGAACACTGAGATCGATCGAAAGTCCCTCGTTGGCGCCTTGTCCTTCGGCTTACCGTTGGTGCCTCACGCGGCGGGCCATTGGGGTCTTGCCGTTTCTGACCGGGCGGTGCTCGGAGCATTCCTGAGCGCGTCGATCGTCGGCAACTACTACGTTGCCTACCTGCTGGCGTTGCCGGTAACGCTTGTCGGCGTGGCCTTGTCACAGGCGACTCAGCCACTCCATAGCCAGGCAGGCCGATCTGAACGGAACCTCCACGAACTCGGCGAAGTCATCACCATGCAGGCGGTGGGGGTTGTGTTGGCGGGTGGTGTCGTGGCGGCTCTCGGTCCGCCGCTTGCGCAACTTGTGCTTCCCGCTGAATACGGGCAGGTCGGCACCTTTCTTCCCTGGCTAGCCGCCGGCGCGTGCTTGTTCGGCCTGTACCTTGTCCCGATGAACGCAGTGACGATCATGGTCGGCCGAACCGGGACGTTTGGCTGATCACCGTGACTGCCGCGGCAGTCAACGTGGCACTCAACCTGGCGTTGGTGCCGCGATTTGGTGCCATGGCAGCCGCGGTGAACACGTGCATCGGTTACGGGCTACTGGCCGCCGGAGTGCTGTTCTACGCATCGCGGGTGGGGATACCTCGGATCCCGGTGAATTGGACCAAGCTCGCAGTCGGCATTGGCGCGATCGTTGGGATCACCGCCGTTGCGATGTTCGTTTCGGTATCGGGTCCCGCGCTCACCGCCGCCGTCCGCTCCGCTCTTCTCGCCGCCACAGTGACAGCGCTGTTCGCTTGGGGTCCCCTCCGCGAAGAGGCGCTGGCAGCCATCAGCGCGCTGCGGCCAGCTGGAAACGGGGTGCAACGGGAATGACGCGCCTTGAGGAAATGGGCCTTGGTGCCATCACCCGCGTCCTCGGCAACCGCCGCGCGGATCGCTTGGCCGGCATCTACCGCGACCGGGTCCTCCCTTCGATGGAGAGCCTCACATACGCAGTCGACCAGAGAGGGCAGCGGTCAAGAGATCAGTTGTCGGAAATTGCTGGGCGGTATTCCGGTGAGCGCTGCTTCATCATCGGAAATGGGCCAAGCCTCGCGCGCACTGAGCTGGATCGCCTGAAGGGCCACCTTACGTTTGCGCTCAACAGGGGCTATCTGCTTTTCGATCGCCTGGGGGGGCCGTCGACGTTCCTGGTGGCGGTCAACCTGCATGTCATCCGCCAGTTCTCCGCGGAACTTCTCGAGGCAAACACGAAGACCTTCATGAGTTGGAAGTCCCGGAATCAGGTGCCACGGAACGCGGAGATCACATTCGTGAGACGCGCACGACGCTTCACATTCGCCGAGGATGTCGCACGCGGCGCATGGGAGGGCGCGACGGTGACGTATCTGGCGATGCAGCTGGCCTATCACATGGGATTCCAGGAAGTGGTCCTGGTCGGGGTGGATCACTCATTCACGTCCACCGGCAAGCCCAACCAATTGGTGACTGCCACAACGGCTGATAGGAACCACTTCGATCCCAACTACTTCGGGCCGGGTGTCCAGTGGCAGCTTCCAGATCTTGAGGTGTCCGAGCGTGCGTATCGGTTGGCCAACGACAGGTTCACTGCAGCTGGCCGGAGGATCCTAGATGCGACTGTCGGCGGGAAACTGACGGTGTTCCCCAAGGTCGACCTCCGCATTGTGGCCGATCGGTCGTCCTAACTGCAGGCCCGGTGGAGAGTCACCGTCCGCTGCCGGCCAGGACCGCCGGAATCGTCCTCAGCAGAATTTGCAGGTCGAGCCATAGGCTCCATGAGTCAATGTATTGAAGGTCCAACTCCGCGCGGTCATCGAAATGCTGATCAAATCGCGCGCTGACTTGCCAAAGGCCGGTCAGTCCCGGTCTGACGGATAGGCGTCTGCGGTGCCATATGTCGTAGGAGTCCACCTCGCGCGATGGGGCTGGACGAGGACCGACAAGGCTCATGTCGCCAATCGCCACGTTCCAGAGTTGTGGAAGCTCGTCGATGGCCCACTTGCGGAGGAACTGGCCTAGTCGTGTGACGCGTGGATCGTTCTCCATCTTGAACGCTGGACCCGACGTGTGGCTGGCAGCCGCCAGTTCTTCGTAGCGATCCTCCGCATCCAGCGTCATCGTTCGGAACTTGTAGATGGTAAACGGCCGTCCGTGCAGGCCAACGCGGGTCTGCCGGAAGATCACGGGGGTGCCATCCCGTCTCCATATGGCCGCAGCCGTGATCCCGATGACTGGACTCAATATCGCGAGCGCAGCAAGTGCTCCAATAAGATCGACCAGGCGTTTGATTACTCGCTCGAGATTACGCGTCCCATCGTGCACCAGAGATCGAACAAGGAATCCACCGAACGGCTCGCTCAACGCCCCGGCCAGCGCCTCTTCTTCGATGGCCCGAGGGACCCTCACCGTCTTTCCCTCGTCGGCTGCGATTGAGATGATTTCGTCGAGATGATGAAGTGACTCAGGGAAGGCAAACGGCCACTTCGTCGACGACACGACCGCGGTACAACTCCTGCATCTCGCCGACGCTTCCAAGGATTGGTCGCGTTACGAGCACCGGGCTTGGGCGCCCGCGTTCGCCCGGGAACCTAGCGGTCGCGCCGTTCGCCGGTACCGAGACGTGACCGATCACGCGAACACCCAGACTGGCGTGGGATTCAACCTCGTCGGCGAAGGCCTGAGCCAGCTCTCCCGTGCCGGCGATTAGCATGAAAGTGGCATTTCGGCCCCCGCTGCGCAGGTGCTCGAACCAGGTGCGCAGGAGAGCACGGATAACCAGTGCACCGGCGGACTGCGCGAGGAAGAGCAGCACAAGGAAGACCCGGCTTACGTCGTCCTGGTGCAGGACGAAGAGACCTGCGAGTGTGATGACACCCAGCGCAACGGTGGCGCGGGCAACGTCCTGCGCTTCAGCGAAAAGACTCCATCTCACGCGGAGGTGGTACTGGCCGAGTGACCAGAACACCGCAACCCACAGGAGTGCAAAGAGCAGCGCCGCCGGTCCGATATCGATCCCTACCGACCAGACCGCCGTGGGATCGCCATCGCGGAAGCGGATGACGGAGACAGCCAGGAAGACGGCTACCGCGGAAACGGCGTCGCCCAGCATCAGCAGCAGCCTGAGTGTCGCCAAATGCCGTCTGGTCATCCGTTCCCCTCGTGTGGGCGGTGAGACATGACCAAATCAATACACGTTCGCTGGCGCGGGGCACACGGTACCTTCGGGACAGCCTGAGGTGCAATGGTCGTGACTTTGACGGTCAGCACCGCCCTGCCCAACCGTTGGCGGCTGTACATAGCCCTTGCTGCCGCCGCATTCAGCGGGCTATTCGCTGGCACAGCAGCGGGTTGGCTGACGATTCCGGTCCGCGTGATTGCTGTCGTTGCCATGGCGGGCCTGCTTGCTTGGTGGGTGGGCAGCCTCGCACGGCGCATGGATCTCATAGACGGTCTGATTGTGGTTGCCCTGCTCGCGGTGGCCGGTTCCACCCTTGCCTCAGACCTTTTTCGGCTGTCGGCCGAAGGTCTCTACGCGGCAGGGGCGTTCGCTGCTGTCTTCGGCCTGACCAGACGCCTGGACGAGAAGACCAGGAGCGCCGCGCTGAGCGCGCTGGGTCTTATCGGCGCCGTGATCGCTGTGGTGTTTGCGTCCCTGTGATAGCCACGTGGCTTCGCTGGATCTCCCTGACCGGAACTCTCCCATCGCTGGCGCTGAGACTGCCGAGTGCGCCGTTTGGGCATCCGCACGATTTCGCGATTCTCGTTGGGCTCCTGCTGCCTGCCTGCGCATTGGGTGTAGCTGCCAGAAGTCGCGTGGTGCGCGTGGCGGCCGTTGCTGCCGTGGCCGTCTGCCTGCTTGTCATCGTCATGAGCGGTGGTAGAGCGATGTGGGCAGGGGTCGCCCTCGCTCGCTGGTGGTGGTCGCAACCAAGTGGCGTCGATTGAATCTGGCCGCGTTGCGGCACGATCGTCGCTTGCTTGCAGCTGCCGCCGTGGCGGCGCTGGTGCTCGTCGTTGTCCTCGCGCTGTTTGGCGGCCAACTGGCGCGCAGAGTGCTCACCACGGAGACGCTGGGCCTCCGCGCCGATGTCTGGTCCAGCTCCCTCGCAAGCTGGGTCGCCCATCCGCTTTTCGGCACCGGCCCGGCCACCTTCGCCTTTCTGCTGCAGCCGACCGGATATTTCGACGCCGCCACCTATGTTCCGAAGCACGCGGACAGCCTCTACATTCAGACGCTGGCGGAGCTGGGACTCCTTCCGGTGGTGGCGCTCCTTGGCCTTGCGACCGCGGTAGGTCGTGCCTGGATCTCGTCCCTGCCCCGGCCGGTTGTCGTCTGGCCCCTGGCCTTCGCGGCGGTCGTTGGGCTCGCCTCGAATCCGGTGATCCCAGGCTTCGGCGCCGTGCTCGTTGCGTTCTGGTGTGGCATGTCCGTGCCCTTGCCTCAATCAGCGTCAGACGGCGGGAGGAGCCGACGTCAGTGGCCATTCGTGGCCGCTGGACTTGTCCTCGTCGTCGCTGGGGGACCCGCCGTACTCGTGACGCTCGCGGCGATACAGCAAGACACCGCGCGGAGTCGTGCAGCTGCCGGGGATATGCCAGCGGCGCTAACCGCAGTGGAGCACGCGATCCAACTGGATCCCACCTTCCCGCTCTACCGGCGAGAGCGAGGTGCCCTTCTGCTCGTAGAGGGCCACGCTGAAGCCGCGTACGAAGAGCTGCAAGTTGCGGTGCGCGAGAACCCGTATGACGACAGTATTTGGCGCGCGCTGGCGCTTGCCGCCCTGGCTGCAGACGACCCGCAGGAGGCGATGGATGCTGCCCGGAGTGCGGTCGAGCTGCAGCGAACGGAGTCGCTGAACCTGGCAACGCTCGCCTTCGTGGCCAACGCCACGGGCGACGAATCCACCCGCGATGGAGCACTCCAGTTGATGGTGACGCTCTCGCCGTGGACACCGGCAGACCCGGCGTGGGTTGATGCTTTTCCGACGGTCAACCCTCCGTTAATAGTGGCCGCCGCGGAAGCGCGTGCCTCGGCATCCGCACCCCTGGCAGGGACGGACACACGTTGGCTTGAGGCGTTCAGCGGCTCAGTCGGCGACCGCCCCAGTGGCGCCTACACGGCAGCGCAGGTTGCCCTCACGGAGCTTATGGGCTGTCGAGTGGAGCAAGCGGTGGCGGACTTGGCAAGAGCTCAGCGCACGAACGCGACAGACCGCGAATTCTGGCTCGCACGCTGGGTCGCCGACCGGCTGGCGGGAATACACGATGACACTTCCTTGGACGTTCTGGTCATGCTCAGCAGCCCTGTGCGCGAGGAGGGGTCACCGCTGTCCGCCCCCCTCGTCGACGAGGCAGCCTACGGGCGACTGCCGATCGCCGTTACGGAAGGAGTCAAGCTTCCGTCGCCAGACGACGGCGTAAGCGCATGGATCATCGATCCTGCCGGCTCACTGGCCGTCATGCGGGGAAGCAAGGCCTGCGCGTGACGCCTTGCCGGAGGTGATAGGTGGAGTTGCCGCTCCTGCTCCCGCTCGAGCTCGTCCGCCCGTCAGGTCTGGCCGGCGGCGGGGGCGCGGCGCAGGCTGCCGCTCAGGCGCCCGGCGATCCGCCCGATGAGCCCCATTCGTGAGACGGCGTAGGCGCCGGTGGCCAGGAGGATCCCGCCGGCCACGTCCACGACGTAGTGGTGGCCCAGGTACACGACGCTGAACCAGACCGCCGCCGAGTAGGCGAGGAGGATCCAGCCGGCCCGCGGCCAGCGCTCGCGGGCGAAGTAGAAGGCGAGGAGCGGATACGCGGAGTGGATGGAGGGGAAGGCCGCCACCGAGTTCCCGCTGATGTTCGCGTACAGCCAGGTCGTGACCGGCGCGAAGTGGAGCTGCTCGAACGTCTCCTTCGCGATGTCGTGGAGCGGCAGCGCCTGGCCGTACGCGAAGGCGAAGCGCGGCGGGGCCACCGGGTAGAGGACGAAGAACGCGAAGGCCACGAACGACATGAGCATGAGAGTCAGGACGTAGCGGTAGTACATCGGCCTCTCGAAGACCCAGAACAGGAGGCCAACGCTCAGGGGGAGCGCAAAGTGCGCGATGTAGATGCCGGTCGTGACCAGGTCGACGGCGTTGACGCTGCCCGGCACGTGGAACCAGTCCTGGAGCACGACGGTCGGGACGTTGCCGAAGAAGAAGAAGCGCTCCACGGCGATCATCGAGTCGGAGTGGACCGTGGCGCCGAGGTTGTCCGCCAGGCCCCGCATGAGCTCCCAGCCCAGGAAGATGGCGATGAACGGCAGCCAGTCGCGGAGGAAGAGGCGCGTTCGGCCCAGCACGACCGCGATGACGCCGGCGAACACGACGAACAGGTCCGGGCTCATGTACGCCCCGCGGATGACCATGAGGCCAATGATCACGAGCGCGTAGCCCACCAGGATGACGGCCATGACCCGGCTGACCCGCCGGCGTTCGGTGTGCTCCGCCGGCTCGGCGGTCGTGGCGGTCGTGGCGGTTGTGCGTGTGGAGGTCGCGGAGGTGGTCACTGGGCAGGCATGCTATCAGCCGTGATTGCCCGCACCACCGCCTGATGGTCCTGTCGCGAGGCCTCCGCCTGGCGCGCATCGTCGCGCTGGCGGTCATCATTGGCATTGGCATCAACAACCTGTTCTGGGCCGTGACCGATTGGCACCTGCGGGACGCCGGCGCCTACTGGGAGGCGGCGCTCCGCCTGCGCACGACGGGCGACCTGTACCCGGCCGTCGCGAACATCGAGGCCTCCGAGGTGTACCGCTACGCCCCGTGGTTCGCCTGGCTCTGGGTGCCGCTCACATACCTGCCGCACGTCGTCGTGAACGTTGCGTGGTCCGCGGTCCTGGTGGCCGCCAGCTGCGCGGCGGTCGTCCCGCTGTGGCGGACCCGGGCCTGGGTGGCGCTCGCCTTCTTCTGGCCGCTGCTGATTGGCATCTCGGCGACCGGCAACGTCCAGTCGCTGCTCATCGCGGCGCTCATGCTCGGCGTCGAGCGGCGGAGCGGGCCGCTGTGGATCGCGGCCACCGCCTCGCTGAAGGTCGTGCCGTTCCTCTACGTCCTCACCTACCTTGGCCGCCGCGAGTGGTGGCGGGCGGCGGCGACCGCCGTCATCACCGCGCTCCTGGTGGCGCCCATGCTCCTCTACGACCTCTCGCACTACGTGACCCAGGCCGGCGGGGCGGTCCTGCTCTGGAAGTGGCCGCCGCTGTTCGCGGTCGTGGTCGTGGCCCTGGCGCTGGTCAGCCTGTGGCTGGCGCGGGGCAAGTGGGGCTGGCTCGCATCGGCGACGACGGTCTGCCTGGCCCTCCCCCGCTTCTTCGTCTACGACGTGACCTACGCGATGGTCGGCGTGCTCGGGGCTCGCGGCGCGAGCCGCTCGGAGAGCCGCTCCACGAGCCGTTCGGCGAGCTCGATCGATCGGTCCTGACCCGCATGGACATCCGGCGCTCCGCCCTTGCCGCCTTTGTCGGCCTGGTGCTCGCATTCCAGCTGGCGGTGCCCACTGCGGCCCTGTTCGCGCACCGCCCGGCACGCTTCGGCTGGCAGATGTACGCGGCGGTCCCTTCGCTGCCCCAGGCGTGGCTCGTCTTCGCGGATGGCCACGAGGAACCGGTGGACCTCGCTCAAGTCTTCGCCACGAAGCGCGCCGAAATCGACTACGCCTATGCGCTCCGCCGGGGTCTCTGCGGGGTGACCGCGGCCGTCGCGATCCGCCTGGTACTGCCGGACCACGCGCAGGAGCGGGTGAGCTGCGGTTGATGAACCACCTGCTGGATTCGCGGTCTCCGGTGCGGCCGGTCGCCGTGGCCCGCATTGGCGTGGCGTTCGCGATCCTGGGAGACGGGGTCCTGACCGCGGGCCGGCTGCTCCGTCTCGCGGATCCGCTCGTCATCCGGACGCCGTACGTGAGCTGGACGCCGGAGATCACGTTGGGCCTGGCGTGGACGCTGATCTGCGTGTGGATGGTCAGCGGGCTTGCATTCCTGCTTGGCTGGCAGACGCGGGCGGCTGGCGTCGTTCTGGGCGTGACCATGGGCGCAACCCTGGCCCTGGACCAGCAGCTCTACAGCAACCACCTCTACCTCATGCTCTTGTTGACGGGGCTGCTGCTGCTCGCGAGCGCCGGTGGCGCAATCTCGCTGGATGCGCGCGGGGGCCGGGGTGCGGCAACCGCACCGGGGTGGGCGACCTGGCTCCTGCAGGTCCAGGTCAGCGTGGTCTACCTGTTCGCGGGGCTCTCGAAGCTCAATGCCAACTACCTGTCCGGCTCGGTGATCGCCGCTTCGCTGCGGACGGCCGGACCGTTGGCCATCCCCGCGGGCTGGCGCTCGCAGCAGCCGATGATGGCGCTGGCCGTGCTGTCGATCTGCCTGGAACTCCTCGTGGCAGCGGGCCTCTGGTCGCGACGCTGGCGTGCGGCGGCCCTGGTCGGCGGCCTGTCGCTCCACGTGGGAGTCTCGGCCTGGCTGGTGCCGACCGAGCAGCTCGTCATCTTCTCGCTCGTGATGCTGCCCCTCTACCTGCTGTTCCTGGATGCGGTCCCGGGGTCCCTCACCGTCGTCTGGGACGACGGCTGCGCATTCTGTGGCGGCTGGGTGAAGTGGTTCCGGCGGCTGGATTGGCTGCAGGTCCTCCGTTTCGTCCCGCGCTCGCGGCTGGGCGAGGCGAACGTCGGGGTCAGCGAAGAGGAAGCGGTCCGCGCGCTCCAGCTCGTCTCGCCTGGACGGGTGCGTGGAGGGTTCGATGCGGTCGCCGGGGTGGCCGCCGTGGTGCCGCTTGCGTTCCTGTGGGCGCCGCTCCTGCGGGTGCCGCCGGTCCGTGCCGCGGGCCGCGCGGTCTACCGGCGGGTCGCGGCGCGACGGACCTGCCCGGTGCCTCGCCAGGACACCTCCACCGAGCCGACGGGGTAGCAGATCCCGGGGAGCGCCGGCTCATCCCGCTGCGAGCCGCCCCACCAGTCGCTCCGCGAGCTCGATGGAGCGATTCTGACCTCGATCGTGTGGGTAGACCTGGAACATGGAGGCCACCCACAGGCCGGGGACCGGTGTCTCGAAGGGCGGGATGTGCTCACGGTAGTCGACGGTCACGATCGGTTGGGCGAAGGGGGCGGCAAATGACCAGGCCTGGGTCACCCAGGCCGGATCGAAAGCCCGGTTGATGCGCGCCAGGGCCGGGGTGAAATCGGCCAGGACGGTATCGGTCGATGCCGCCATCAGCGGGTCGTTCATGGGCCGGTAGTTCGCCAGATACACGAGACGTCGCCCTCCGTAGTCGGCGGGATCCATGTAGTTCGTGTGCTCAACAAGGGCCATGAACCCGAAGCCGGGGTCGTTGACGTTCATCCAGTAGGAGCCCGTCAGGGGCCGATCCAGGGCCAGGATCAGGCAGTGCGCGCCGTAGGCCTGGCCCCACTCGTGACGGGCGCGGTACTCGGCCGGCAGCTCCGGCACCAGCCGGCAGGTGAGGCGCACGGCCAGGGTGCTCACGACCCGATCCGCCTCCAGGCGATCGCCACTCGCCAGCTCAACCTCGAGGCCGCCGCCCGGCCGGGTCCGCACCTCGCGGACCTCGGTCCCCAGCCGCACCTCGGCGCCGAGCTCGCTCGTGCGCTCGGCGAGCCGGTCGTACAGCCGCTGGAATCCCCCGCGCAGGTAGCCCAGGCGCGCGGTCCGGTCGTGGACCCTGGCCCAGAACCAGGGCATGGCGATCCCTTCCGCCAGCTCGCCGAACTTTCCGCGCAGGAGCGGGCCCCACACGACCTCGTAGGCCGCCGCCCCCATCCGGCGCCGAATCCACGCCGCGGCGGTCTGCCCCTCGAGGCGCTCGGGGCTCGGCAGGGCGCGGAGGTAGGCGAGCGCGGCGCCCATCCGGAGCCGATCCACCATCGGGAGCGGCGAGAAGCGGAGGAGCGAGGCTGGCGAGTCGAGCTGGTGGACCCTGCCGTCGCGAAGCGTGACGGTGAGCGGTCGGCGCCAGAGAATCTCGTCCCCGAGGCCGAGCTCGGTGATGAGGCCAATGGCGTGGCGGTCACCGGTGAAGAGATGGTGGTAGAACTTGTCGAGCCAGGTGCCGGGCTCGAGTTCAAATCCAGCCGCCAGTCCACCGGGGAGCGGCTCGCGTTCCAGGACGATCACCTCGTCCCCGCGCTGGGCGAGGCGGAGCGCGGTCGTCAGGCCCAGCGCCCCGGCTCCGAGCACAGCGGTCTTCACGATGGAGCTCCTCCCGGCTGCAGCGCGTAGACCGGCCAGCCGTCGACGATCGACGCCAGCCGGTAGTGGTCCGCCACGAACTGCCGCAGCGGCTCCAGGAGGTCCAGGTCGCGCCCCTCGCTTGCGGTCGGCCGGTCGAGGAGCAGCGGTGGCGCCCCGGATTCGCCGACCGCGGCTGATCCTGCGTCGACGACGATCGCCGGCGGGTCCGCCTCCAGCTGGTCGCGCAGCGAGGCGATCAGCTCCGGCGTGGCGTAGCCGGGGGTGGTGAGGGGCAGGAGATACGGGTAACGGACGGCCGGCGACCGGTCGGCCAGACGGTAGAGGTAGGGGCGATCACCCCAGACGAGCATGCTCTCCCCGGCGGGCGCCAGGTCATGGGCGGCTGCGGCCACCGCGCGAGCTCGATCGTTCGCGGCGGACCAGGTGCGGTATTCCTGGGCTCCGCCGGCCACCCCGGCCAGGACCGATATCGCCAGGAGCGCAGTCCCGGCGGTGAGCGCCAGGCGGCGCGCGGCGGGGAGGTGCAGGGCGCGCTCCGACACGTCGGCGAGGCCCACGGCGCCCAGGATCGCGAGGGGGACGAGGAGCGGGATGACGTAGTGGGCGTAGAAACGGCCCTGCGCAACCACCATCAGCAGGCCCGCCGCCAGCCAGGCCAGGGCTGCCAGCGGCAGGGCGCGCGGGGCGCGGGTTCGACGCAACGCCAGGATCCCGACCGCGGCGAGGGCCAGGTAGGCCAGGAGAGCGAGCACGGTCCAGGGCACGACGCTGTAGGCGGCCGCGCCGCCCGCCGCTGATCGGTATGCCGCGTTGTAGGTCAGCAGGGCATCGCGCACCGCCGTGAAGCCGGAGCCGATGAGGACCGCGGCCAGGGCGGCGGCCACGATGGACGCGCCACCCAGCGCAGCCACCGCCAGCCTGCCAGCCGCGCCGCGGCGCGCGGGTATCAGCGCCAGGACCAGGAGCGCCAGCGCGGCGGGCGCAACCTGGATCGAGACGAGGGCCCCGAGTGCCAGTACCGCGCCGGCGCCGCCCCAGGCCGGCCATGAGTCACTGCGCAGGACGACGAGCAGGGCAGCCACCGCGGCCAGGGTGGCGAGCGGCTCGGTGAGGCCGCCTCCCAGGGAGAGGAGGTATTGGCCGCCGGCCGCGGCCGTCAGGAGTGCGATGGGGAGCGCCAGCCGGGCGCCGCCCATGCGCGCCGCCAGGCGCCCACAGGCGACTGCCACGAGCCCCCAGGCGACGGCCCAGGCGATCCAGGTCACGAGCCACGGGTCCGGCCTGCCGGGCAGCAGCTCGATGAGGGTCGGCAGCACGTAGGCGCCGGGCGGCTTGTGGTCCCAGATCCCCGCATACAGGGTCGCGCCCTGGCTCAGCCTCCAGCCGACAACGCCAAAGACCGCGGCATCCAGCGAAGGCCCGGCGACCAGGCCGGGCAGCGAAACGAGCGCCGTCAGCCCCACCGAGCCGATGAAGAGGCTCATGCCCGCGCCTCGAAGCGGGCGGGGCGGATGAGGAGGGCTGCGCCCAGGACGAGAAGCAGGAGGTTGCGGAGGTTGAGGAGCAGCACGGGAAGGAGATCCTGCGCCAGGAGCCCGTCGTAGGCGAGCGGGAAGATGACGAGGGTGGCCGCGAAGATCGTCGCCAGCAGTGCGTAGCGCCAGCCGGCCATCAGCGCCGCGAACGGCACGAGCCAGAAGACGTGCTGCGGTGAGAGCGCGCGGTTCGTGAGCATGAAGGCGATGAGGATGGCCGCGCTCGTCGCGGCCAGGACGAGCGGCGCGGAGGCCGGCGCGGTGCGGCCGAACCGCCGCCACGCCGCGACCACGGTGCCGACCAGGACGATACCGGCCAGGAACGGCTGGACGGCCAGGTAGCCGCCGACCGCATCGGGCCCCAGCTCGTAGGTCGTCACGTGGGTGATCTCGAGCGGCGTGCCCCCGAGCACCGCAACGAGCTGGAAGATGCCGGCCGCCGCCGTCTCGACCTGGAGCCCGCGCCCCTGCTGGAAGGTGAGCGTCTCGCGCAGCCCGTCAGGAGCCAGGAGGATGAAGGGCAGCAGGGCCAGGAACGCGGCCACCAGCGCCCAGAAGACATGACTGGCGCTCGCCCGGCGGCCGTCCACGTACCACCAGTAGCCGGCGAAGATCGGGACGAGGAGCGCCGGATACAGCTTCGCCGCCGCGCCAATGCCGAGCAGCGCGCCCGAGAAGCCCGGCCGGCGATCGAGGGCAGCGAGATAGGCCCAGCCGGTGAACAGGATCGGCCACAGGTCAAAGCGGACGAGGAGGAGGGGCAGGCTCAGGAGCATGGCCAGCGTGTATCGGCGCAGGCCCCCGGCGGGCAGCGCATCCCCCATCCGCCGCACGACCGTCCGCACCGTGCCGCCCAGGATCGCGGCGAGCACGGCCATGCAGGCGGCGAAGATCACGAGGTAGGTCCCGTACGTGATGTCCGCGAAGGCGGTGAGCGCCCGGGGGACCAGGAGGACGGGGAGGGCCAGGGGCGGGTAGTCGAAGAAGAAGTCGCGGTACGGCAGCAGGCGATGGACGATCTGCCCGGTCCAGTCGAAGTAGTACGTGACGTCCGACAGGGCCCAGGTGTGAGTCGCGAAGAGCGCGACCGCCCCGAGCGCGCCGACCACCAGCTGGAGCGCGAGCAGCATCGGCCAAGAGCGGAGCGGCCACCGGCGGGTCACGGGTGCCATTCCGCCGACAGCCTGTCCCGGAGGGCCGTCGCCGCCACCACGTCGCGGCTCATGAACCATGCCACGCCCGCCGCCCACGCGCGGCGCAGCGGATTCTCCTCGCTGCGGCCCGCGTATCGCTCGTCGAGGTAGGTGCCCACCGGGCGGTCCGCCGCGCGGACGCGGTCGACCGTCGCCTCCGTCCACGCTTCGAAGAAGAGCTCGTCCACCGACGGGTCGTCGTGCGGGCGATTCACGCGGATCATCGTCTGGATCGTCCCGCCGTCCGCCTGCTTGACGGCCTGTGCGTCGGCGATCGTCCGGACGATGATCGTCGCGGAGTGTCTGCCGAGGAGGCCGGCGAGCGCCGCCGGGTCCCCGCCGACCGCGTGCTGCAGGTCCACGAACAGCATCCCGTTGTAGTCGTTGAGGCCGTCCAGCACCTCGGTCAGCGTCGCGAGGCGAATGGTGCCGGCCATGGCGGTGCGATAGCCGCGCCCCGCGTCGACGTGGAGCGCGGCGAGCTCGGAGTCTGACATCTCTTCGACGGTGCCGGTCCCGTCCGTCGCGGCGTCCACGGTCGCGTCGTGGATCACCCACCAGGTGCCGTCGGCCGAGGGGTGCACATCGAACTCGATCCCGTTCGCGGGCAGCGCCGCGGCGGCCCAGATCGCCCCCGCGGTCTCCTCCGGCGCATCCTGCGTGTCGCCGCCGTGGGAGACGATCCCCATCTCCGGCTGCTCGGCCGGGCGTGACGGCAGGTTCCAGGCCATGAGCGGCTGCGCGTCATTCCACCACAGGAAGGTGGCGACGGCCAGGCTGAGGACGATGAGCCCGATGAGGACGCGGGCCAGGCGCGACATGCCCGGAGGGATACCACGAACCCTCGTGGCCGCGGATAGGAGAATCGGCGATTGTTCGGGCCTATGCGGAGTGCCAGACTGCCCGAGCCGATGACCCGCGACCGCCTAGCCTCCCTCGCCCGCTTCGCGCCGGCGCTGCTCCCGCCGCTGTTCGCCGCGCAGGTCGTGCTGAATCGCTACGCGCTCACGCCCGCCGCGCCGCCGGAGATCGTCCGGCCCCTGCTCGTGCTCGTGGGCGTGGGGCTCGTGGGGTTCCTGCTCGCGCTCGCGGCGTTCCGCAACGTGTCGTGGGCGGCGCTGGTGGGCAGCCTGCTCATGGTCGTCCTGATCATCGATCCGGTCCCCGCCGTGGTCCTGGCCGGGCTCATCGTGGGGCGGCTCTTCCTGGGCCTCCTCCGCCGAAGGCGCGGGCACGGTGGCCCGCTGCGCGCGAACGACCCGGCCGTCCGGCTCGCCGCGGTCTACGGGCTCGTGCTGGCCGTGTTCGGAATCTGGTCCGGGTTCGTCACCCAGCCCGCGCCGCAGGCGTACCCCACGCTCGACGTCCCGGCGGGGGTGACGCCGTCCGCCGGCCCGAACATCTACCTCCTCATGCTCGACGGCTACCCGCGCGCCGACACCCTGGCCACGACCTACGGCTATGACGACAGCGGGTTCGAGACCGAGCTCGCCAAGCTGGGCCTCACCGTGGCGACGCGGGCGCGCTCGGACTACAACAAGACCTGGCTCACCCAGGTGACCCTCCTGGACGGGCAGTACCTCGACGTCCCGGAGGTCACGAACCCGCCAGCCGGCGCGCCGGCACAGGATCGGCTCCTGTACAGCCTGCTGAACAGCAGCGCGGTGCTCAGCGACCTCCGCCAGCGCGGGTATCGGCTCATCTCGATCCCGTCTCCGGTCGAATCGACCGACCTCCTGGCGGACGCCGAGGTCCGCTCGGCCGGGCACCTCTCGAGCTTCGAGATCGCGCTCGCCTCGTCGTCCATCGTCTCGTGGATCGCGCCGCAGCAGACGCTCGACTTCCTGGCGCACGACCTGCGTGACGCCGCGGTCAGCCAGCTGAAGGCGTTGCAGCAGGAGGCGGAGTCGGGCAGGGGCTCCCCGAAGATCGTCGTCACCCACCTCATGTCGCCGCACCCGCCGTTCGTGCTCGGCGAGGAGCCAAGCTACCTGAACGGCTGCTTCCCGCGGGGCTGCAAAGTCTGGGCCCTGACCCTGGGCGAGACCGGGCTCACCCTGGATCAGTACACCCCGTTCATCACGACCCAGGTCGACGAGCTGAACGGCCTCGTCGTGGACGCGGTGAGCACGATCGTGAGCTCGGACCCGACCGCGATCGTCGTCGTCTACTCCGACCACGGATCGCGGTACAGCCTGAACGACCTCGACGAGCACTTCCGCGTCCTGTTCGCGGCGCGGACCCCTGGCCAGCCGAACCTCTTCGGGGACGACGTGGCGCTCGTGAATGTCTTCCGCCGGATCCTCACCGCCTACTTCGGCGAGGACCACCCGGACCTGCCGTATCGGTCCTGGGTCTCGGACTGGACCCAGCCGCTGATCCTCACCGAGCGGACGCCGTAGCCCCGCGCGCCGCGTGCTCTGGAGCTTCGACGAGCTCGAGCCCCAGCATCTGAATCCAGTACGGGAGCAGGTAGGGGCTGACCGCCAGGCTGGCCCATCCAAGCCGGCCACGCACCGTGAGCCAGGCAGCCGCCGGGAGCCCGATGAGGAGCCACCAGTAGCCGATGAACCTCGACGGCGAAAGGTTCAGCGTGTTCGCGACGTCCTTCGCCGCCGAGCCCGCGAATGACGACAGCCAGTCGCCGAGGTAGCCGGTCGGCAGCGCGGTGACGAGGACGGCCGCGGCGAGGGCCACCGCCGGCCAGCGCAGGTTCGGCCGCCGCCAGAGGAGCCAGGCGAGGAGCGGCAGCATGATCGGGCGCGGCATGAGGAACGCCATGGCGATGAAGGCGATCGAGGCGACCCGGCTGCCGCGGACCGCCCACGCTGCGGCAAACACGATGAAGACCATGAGGTTGCCGTTGTCGACATCGGCCCAGAACGGGTACGAGACGAGAAGGAGCGCGCCGAGCCAGCGCGACGGCATGAAGGGCAGTACCGCGAGATGGAGGACGCGCCACGCGCCGATCCCGATCCAGGTCAGCGCGCCGAAAACCGGTGCCAGCTGCGGCGCGTAGTGGTACGCGTAGGGGTGGCTCCAGTCATAGAGGGTGCCGAGCGGGAAGCGGCGGGCGGCCTCAACCCAGTTGTCCCAGTCGAAGGGACGCGCGTGGTCGATGACGATCGTCACGAGGCCCACCCCGTTCGCCACGACCGCGAGCGCAACCACGACGCCCAGGACGGCGCGCCGGAGGTGGTCGCGTCGCATGAGGCCGCGCGCGGTCATGATCGCTCGCCAGTCCTGCGTCCCGAGGCGAGGCCCACGAGCGTGAAGCCAACCTCGTAGGGCAGCATCCGCGGCAGCGCCAGCATCATGCCCACCGCGGCTGAGGTCCACGCGTAGCGGGTCCGCGCCAGGGCCAGCGTGCCGAGCGCCGCGATCGCGACGACCGGGACCCAGACGAAGACCGAGACCGTCAGCAGGCTCATCTGCCCGCCACCGATGCGGGTCGAGTACCCGCCCAGGTCGAAGAGCAGCATGTGGCCCACCAGGAGCGCGGTGAGGCCGGCGGCGACCGCCGCCCGCCGCCACTCGCCGCGACCGACGTACACGAGCGCGAGCAGGATGGGCGTCGCCTTCAGCGAGGCGCAGGCCGCGACCCACAGCGGGCCGCTCCGGCGCTCGACCCCCCACAGCAGCGCGAGGACGAGGAGCGGCTGCACGTTGCCGAACGCGGCGCCCGCCAGCTGGAACGGGAGGAGCAGCCCGATCGTCGCCCACCCCGCCGGGCCGCGCCACAGGAGGAATGCCACCGATGCGACGGCGGCGCCCAGGCACAGTCCCATCCAGCCCAGCAGGACGAGGTCGCGGGGCAGGTAGGTGAGCGGGATCCAGGCGAACGCGAACCACGGCGCGTAGCGGTACAGGTCCGAGTCCGTCGGCTGTCCGGGGGCATAGAGCGCGTGGCCATCACGCAGCCGCATTGCGGCGTTCCAGTAGGCGTCCATGTCCGAGCCCAGGGACTGGCTCGCGGCGTGGTTCAGCTCCGTCCAGCCCGCGAGCCCAATGAGCACCGCCAGGACGGCCGCGGCTGCGCCGCGTCGGACGAAGTCGGCGCTCATGGCGCGCGGATCACCGGGTAGATCCGGATCCCCCCCGGCACCTCGAAGACCGGCGTCGCCGGCAGGAAGATGGCGTGATTGCCGTCGATGTCGACCCCGGCCGAACCAGACCACAGGTTGAGAGCGTCCCGGGTCGCTCCCTCGCCGAGCTGCACGACGACCCATTCGCACGTGGTACGCGTCGATCACCTCCTGGAGGACCGGGTACGGATCGAACGGCGGGGCCACGCCCGGGTTGCCCGACAGGAGGGCGAGCGTCGCCGGATCCGCGTACAGCACGACGTCGTGCGTGAGGTCGTGCTCCTCGAAGTAGGCCGCGGCCGCCTCGTCCAGCTTCCTCGAGCGGTCCCACTGGCCGTAGATCGTTGCGGAGCCCACGACCGAGAGCACGATCGCGCCCGCGACACCAACGACGAGCAGGAACGCGTGCGTCTGCGGACGACGAAGGAACGGCCACGCCCGCCCCACCCACGACGCCACTGGCCCCAGCGAGACGACCGAGAGCCCAATGGCGAATGGGAGCCAGGCCGGCGCCGAGTGGTAGAAGGCTCCCTTCGGCGCGTGGAACGTGAAGACCAGGCCCATGACCGCGAACATCGTCAGCCAGTAGGCGAAGAAGGGCCACAGGTCTCGGCGCCGGCGATGGATCCACATGCCGGGGAGGAACGTGAACAGGAAGAGGCCGCCCAGGAGCACGCCGGTGCGGGCCAGGATCGTGCCCCAGGCTTCGACCTTCGAGCCGATGATGTTGGCCCAGCCCCAGGCGAGGTAGTGCGCGAGGTCGACCGGGTGGCCAATCGAGAACTGCTCGTTGTAGCTCGTGATCCACAGCGTGTGCCCGCCGGCGCTCGGCAGCGGGCTCCCGAAGACCACTGCGTTCCGCACGAGCCACGGCCCCAGGACGAGGAGGAACCCGGCCGCGCTCGCGAAGCCCCAGCCGATGAGCGCCGGGCGGCGCCAGCCACGAACTGTCAGCCACGCGACGGCGGGCGCCACGGTCAGCAGCACCCCGTCGACCCGTGCCAGTGTCGCGAGCCCGGCGGCGATCCCCGCGACCGCGATCCACGGCCCGGGGCGCTGCGAGCGGACGGCGCGCACGCTCGCGTACAGGCACGTGGCGCCGGTCACGCCAAAGACCGCGAAATTGTCGATCGTCGGGTAGTAGATGAGGAGCGGTCCGGCGAAGATCGCCAGGATGCCGGCGGCCCACGCGAGCGAGCGCCGGGCGCCCAGCTCACGCGCGACGAGGTAGGTGCCCGGCACGAGGAGCGTGCTGAGCAGCACCATCGGGACCTGGCCGGCCCGCCAGCCAATGCCGCCCAGCAGCATGGAGCCGGCGGCCACGATCGAGGTCAGCGGCATCCAATGCCCGTTGCTGGCCACGGGGAGAACGCTCGGGTCGGGGATCCGGCTGCCCACCTCGAGGAAGCTCCAGATGACCGGGACGCTGAACCCGTGCCCGGCAGCCAGCTGCTCGGCCACCAGGGTGTAGTAGGCGGGGTCGGTATACGGCGCCTGCGGGACGATGAGGGCAGCCAGCGTGCGGGCGGCGAGTGCCAGGGCGGTGAGCGCGACGAGATCCGACACCGGGCCGCGGGGCCGCACCGCCGCGGTCAACCCGGACACTCCCGGAGGAAGAGGACGGCCACCGCGTCGCGATGGGCCTCGCACCAGCCCGCCTCGAGGGCCGGCCCCTCGGCGATCCTCACCGTGGGCGGCCAGAGCATGGCGTTCACCCGACGGTCATCCACGATCTCCTGCCAGCCGGGGTCCGCGGCGCGGACGTGCGAATACTCCTCGAGGATCGACTGGGCGTACATGTCGTTGCGGCCGTCCACGAAGACGAGCCCCCCGGTCGCGTGGAGCCGATAGATGACGTACCCGCCCCAGCCGTACTCGGCGAGCACCCGCGCGTTGGGCTCGACCATCGCCAGGACGTCGACGGCCGCGACCGGGTAGCGTTCCGCGATGTGCTCGTCCAGCGCCGCGCCCACGCCACGCGGCACGAGCGCCAGCAGGGCGCCGGCCACGACGATGGCGGCGGTCCCGAGCTCGAGGACGCGCCGCGCGAGCGCGCGGTCCGCGCGCATTGGCCTCTTCGGGGGACGAGCCGCCTCGCGCGCCCGCAGCCGTTCGCTGACGCCGAGCGCCAGGGTCGGCAGGCAGAGGACCGCCGCGATCGGCACGTTGCGGTCGGCCGCCAGCCCGAGCGCAACGCCGACCAGGCTCAGTGTCGTCAGCCAGCCCGGTGTCCCGCGGCCACCGTTCACCGCGACGGCCAGGATGAGGAGCAGGAACGGCCACTGCGCCGGGTCGTGGAAGTTCGGAGATTGCCATTCGAGAATGTTCGCCAGGCCCCAGTCGCCGGCGTCCACGTAGCGGAGGGGGTAGAGGATGCCAACGGGGCCTGCCGGGGTCAGCATGCTGGCCGCCACGCAGCCGAGCCCGGCGCCGACCATCCAGCCCGCCGCCCCGCGCATTGGCGTCCTGCCGGCCAGCGTGAACAGCACATAGACGGCCACGACGCCGAGGCCAATGACGTAGACCCCGTGGAGGTTCGCCCACAGCACGAAGAGCGGCACGAGCAGGAGCGCTCGCCGCGGCCGATCGCTGCGGAGCCCGGCCAGGACGAGGAGGAGGACGCTGAGCAGCAGCCACGAGACGGCCTGCGGCCGGAGCGTGACGTGCGGGCTCACGACGAGCCCGATGAGGATCGCCGGCGCGGCGAACGCCCGGACCCCGACTCCCATCCGGCTCAGCATCCCGGCCTGCGCCCCCACGATGGCGGCCGGGAAGAGGCCCCACACGACGAGCGCCGCGGTGAGCCCCAGGCCGGTCACGATCCAGTACATCAGGAGCTCGCTGAGCCATTCGTGGAGCGTCCAGGGCTGGCCGTACCACGTGAAGCTGTAGGGGTCGGTCGTCGGAATCGACGCGTGCTGCGCAATGAGCTGCCCGGTCACGACGTGCCAGAAGTAGTCCGGATCGGAGACGCCCTTCGTGACGGTGATACCCACCAGGACGCCGCCCAGGGCCAGCGCGAAGATGGCGAGCGGCGAGGGCAGGCGAGGGAGCCAGCGTTCGGCGGCGGGCATGGCGCGGCGAGTCTAGCCGGTGCGTCGCGGCACCGGCTACCGGACGGAAGTACCGCGGGGCCGCGGGTGCCGGAGCGCTAGGCTGCAGCACGTGTTCTCGCGCCGCCTGTCGCTGAGCGACGTCGCCTTCATCGCCACGTTCGCCCTCGTCGTCATCCCCCGGGCGTCGGCACCGTTGATCGACGGCGACGTGTGGTGGCACATCCGCGCCGGGAACGAGGTGCTCAGCACGGGACGGGTGCCGAACGTCGATGCCTGGAGCGTCGTGGGTGCCGGCATGCGCTGGATCAGCCAGGACTGGCTGAGCAACGTCGTGCTGGCCCTCGGCGATCGTCTCGGTCCGGGTGGATGGTGGCTCCTCTCGATCGTCTACGCCGGGCTCGCCGCGGCCGCCCTCCTCATCCTGCTCCGGGCGCTCCGGCTACGGGACCCGCAGGCCGGATGGCTCGGCCCGCTGATCTGGCTCGTCGTGGGCCTGACCGTCGCCGGGCCGATCCTCGGGGTCCGGGTCCAGGTCGTTGACCTGCCGCTCGCGGCCCTCGTCCTGCTCCAGCTGTGGCGGTACCTCGACGACCGGCGCCTGCGACGGCTGGCATGGCTCCCGCTCATCGCCGTGGCATGGGCCAACCTCCACGCGGGGTGGGTGCTCCTCTTCCTCCTCGGGGGAGCGGTCCTCGTGGGTGAGGCGGCCGACCGCACCTGGCGGAGTGGCCGCCATCCGGAGCCGCTCCCCTGGGCCGCCATCGGTCGGCTCGCGGTCGCGCTCGTCATTGCGGCGCTCGCGCTCGTCGTCAACCCGAACGGGATCGACCTGTATCGGTATCCGTTCGTCACCGCCGCCATCGCGGCCCATCGCGACTTCCTGGCCGAGTGGTCGCCGCCCGACATCGGGTCACTGCCGGGCCAGCTGTTCGTCGGGTTCGGGCTGATTGGCGTGGCCCCCGCGCTGATCCTCGGTCGCCGGCGGCTGCGGGCCGCCGACCTGCTGATCGTGGTGGGGCTGACGGTGCTGGCGGCCGACGCCGCGCGCTTCCTCCTCGTCATGGGCCCGCTGGTCGCGACGATCGTGGCGCTCTCACTCGACCCCGAGCTGTCGGCGAGTCGCCTCGGCCGCCGCGTCGCGCCGCTTCTCCGGCAATTCGAGCGGGCCCGTCCGGGGACCGCGGCGGCGAACGCCGGGGTGGCGCTGGCCGCCGTCGCCATCGGCTTCGTCCTGGTCTGGGGACGGGCCGGGCCGAGCGCCCAGCAGGCGGCCATTGCGGAGAACATGCCCGTCGCCGCCGTCGACTGGATCGTCGCCAACGACCCGGGGATTAGGCCCTTCAACTGGTACTCGTGGGGCGGCTACCTGGGGTTCCGACGACCGGAGGATCCGATCTACATCGACGGCCGATCGGACATCTACGGAGACGGGCCGATTCGCGAGTACGCGGAGGCCGTGTCCCTCGAGACAGATCCGCAGCAGCTCTTCGATCGCTATCGGATCGACTACGTCCTGTTCGCGGTGGGGCAGCCACTCGCGGGCTGGCTGGACGCCAGCCCCGACTGGCAGCGCGTCTACGCGGACGGCCGCGCCGGGGTCTGGGTGCGCCGCACCGTCAGTTGAGGCGGTTCGACACGAGCCACGAGGCGATCCACACCACGCCGAGGATCGCCACGAAGTTCGCGAGCGCCTCCGGGTACGCGTGCTCGCGCCAGTCCTCCACGAGGCTCTCGAGGAAGATCGAGCTGACGCCGGCGGCCAGCAGCCCCACGCCCATCACGAACGGGACGGCCAGGACGAGCGGGAGGTGCCCTATGTGCGGGTGTCCCGGCCAGAAGGGGAGCCACGCCAGCAGTGGCACGAGGACGAGCAGCCCGCCGGCGGTCACCAGGACCGCGGAGACCCCGCGCGACGTTCGCCCCCGTCCGGGGAGCCGGAGGGTCACGAGGAGGCCGGCGGCCAGGATCGGAATGCCGGGAAAGAGCACCACGAAGACGGCGATCTTCAGGCCCAGGAGGGACTGGCCGGACAGGGAGAGGACCCCCGCAAGCGCCAGCAGGAGCAACGTGACGGCGGCACCCAGCAGGAACGTGGTGGCGAGGGGCGATCGCCAGAGCCTCATCACTCGCATGGTACGAGATCAGGGGCAGGCGGCAAGCAGGAGCACCGCGACGTCGTCGCGGTAGACCTCGCACCAGCCGGCGGCCTGCGCTGGGCCTCCGACGAGCGCCGCGTCGGGTGGAAGCAGGATCGCATCGGGCCCGTAGGCCGCCAGGAGTCCCTGCCAACCTTCCTCCGCGTTCCGGATCGTGACGTAGTCGTCCAGGATCTGCTGGTCATACATGTCGTTGCGCCCGTCCACGAAGACGCGCGCACCGGAGTCGTAGAGCCGATCGATCACGTAGCCGCCCCACTGGTACTCGGCCAGGACGTGAGCCGCGGGCTGGGTCGTGGCCAGCCGGTCCACCGCCGCGACCGGGAAGTTGCGCGGGATGACCTGGGCGCCGCTGACCCCGGGCAGGCCGGGCACGATGACCACCGCCGACACGACGATCGCGCCGCCCAGCGACAGCTCCATGAGGCGCCGCGCGCGCTGCACGCGGGGCGATCGCGGTCCTTCCCGGGCGGGTAGGCGCGTGGCAAGGCCGGACGCCAGGGTGGGCATGGCGAGCAGCGCGGCGAGCGGCGCGTTGCGGGTCGCGAGCAGCGCCCCCACCACGCCCGCCAGCGCCAACGTCGCCTGCCAGCCAGGAGTGGCGCGCATCCCGTTTGCCAGGACCGCGAGGAGCAGGAGGAGGAGCCCCCACTGAGCGGGGTTGTGGAAGTCCGGGGACTGCCACTCGGAGATGTGCGCCAGGCCCCAGTCGCCGGCATCCACGTAGCGGAGCGGATAGAGGAGCCCGGCCGGGCCTGCCGGGGTGAGCATGGAGCCCAGGAACGACGCGACCAGCACGGCGAGCATGGTGCCCCGTCGCGGGGCCATGGCCGTCCGCCCGGCGAGGGTGAAGGCGACGTAGACCGCCAGGATCCCGCCCCCGACCACGTAGAGGCCGTGGATGTTCGCCCACAGGACGAAGAACGGCACGGCGAGCCACGGGCGCCAGCGCTGCTCCGGGCGCAGGGTGATGAGCCACGCGAGCAGCAGGCCCAGAAACAGCCAGGTGATCGCCTGGGGCCGGATCGTCGCGTAGTTCGTGTAGATCCACAGGACGAGCGAGGTGACGAGGGCCAGCGGGAGCATCGCGATCCCGCGGCGACGCAATGTGGCGGCCACGACGAGTGGCCCGCTCACGCTGATGACGCCGAAGACGAAGGTCGCCACCCCGACCCCGACCAGCGACACGAGCCAGTAGATCAGCAGCTCGCCGAGCCACTCGTGCATGACCCACGGATGACCGCCCCAGGTGAACGAGAACGGATCCGTGGTCATCACGCCGCCGCGCTCGGCGATCAGTCGTCCGGCGGTGAGGTGCCAGTAAAAGTCACTGTCCACGAGACCGCGGGCGGCGGTCACGATCCCGAACAGGGCGGCCGCGGTCAGGGCATAGATCGCAACGGGGCTCGGAAGTCGGAGTCGCATGGGCCCCGAAGTCTACGCGGGCGTCCCGGAAGCCCAATCGCCGATCCGGAGTAGTACTTCTGGCGCCCTTAGTACTGTTGACCCTCCGCACCCTGCACCGGGAGGATGGTCGCCCGTCCGGGTACCAGCCCGGACCCGTACCACCGGCGCAAGGCCAGGAAGGATCGGCTTGCCGAAGACCGCCAGCAGCAGCAGCGCCACCGATTTCGACCGGATCGGCGGGCAGGCGACCGACGCCGTGCGGCGCGGCGCGAACCGCGTGCGAGACCTCGCCGAGGCGTATCGGGCTCTCTATCGTGAGCAGCTCGGCGAGTGGATGCGCATGCGCGCCCGGCTCGATGACGGCCGAACCACGGCCACCGCGGCCCCTGGGGAGCGCCTACGGGAACGGCACGAGCAGATGGGGCGCGAGCTGGCCGCCATCCAGGCCCGCCTCAAGCGGCTGGACGTCACGACCCGCCAGCTCGGGCTGGTGGCCAGCTACCTGGCCAGCACCGACCCGACGGTTGCCGAACCGACTCTGACCGATGCGGAGTCGACGGCCGCCCTCCCGCTCCGGATCATCCAGGCCCAGGAGGGGGAGCGCCAGCGGATGGCCGAGGAGATCCACGACGGTCCGGCGCAGGTCCTCACCAACGCGATCTTCCAGGTCGAGTACCTGGACCGGGTCCTTGACGACTCACCGGAGACCGCCCACGCCGAGCTGGCCTTCCTGCGCACGATGCTGCGCGAGGGCCTCGACGAAGTGCGCGGATTCATTGCCCAGCTGCGTCCACCGGCGGTGGACGTGGGGCTTGGCCAGGCGATTGCCGACCACGCGGCCACCCTGGCGAATCACGACCTCGCGGTTGCCGTGAACGTCCACGGCATCGACGAGGGGATGGCGCCGGATCAGAAGGCGTCCGTCCTGCGGATCGTCCAGGAGGCGCTCCAGAACGTCCGCAAGCATTCGGCCGCAACCCAGGTGGAGATCAACCTGGAGCGCGGCCACCTGGTCATTGGCGACAACGGCCGCGGCTTCGACGTGATGCGCCTCGCATCCGGCGGCCGCAACTTCGGCCTGCAGTTCATGCGCGAGCGCGCCGAGCTGATGGGCTCAACCCTCCAGATCGAATCACGCCAGGGGGAGGGGACGCGGATTCTGCTCCAGCTCCCCCGCGCGACAGGACCACGTTGACAAGAGAGCTTGACGAGAGAGCTTGACGAGAGAGCGAGGAACGCAGCCATGACGACACGTACCATGACCAAACCCAAGGAGGAGACCGTGGAAGGCAAGCAGGAGCCAGCGGCCCAGGAACGGCGCCGCGGTGGCGACCGACGCAACCAGGGGACGAAGACGCGCATCGTCATCGTGGACGGGCACACCCTGTTCCGCCGTGGCGTGCGCAACATCCTCGAGCTCGAGAGCGACATGGAGGTCGTGGGTGAGGCCGGCACCGGCCGCGAGGCGATCGCCACCGTCGAGGAGCTGACGCCGGACGTGATCCTCATGGATCTCACCCTGCCGGCTCCGAACGGGATCGAGACCACGCAGCGCATCAAGCGCGAGCTGCCGCATTGCGGCGTCATCGTGCTGGCCTCGAACGACGACGAGGACCAGCTGTTCGACGCCATCAAGGCGGGAGCGGCGGCCTACGTGCTGAAGGACATCGACCCGTCCGACCTGATCGCCATCATTCGGCGCGTCCGATCGGGCGAGTACCTCATCAACGACAAGGTCTTCTCGAAGCCCGCAGTGGCCACCCGCGTCCTCAAGGAGTTCCGCGAGCTGGCCGTCTACGGCAACGACGCGCAGCCGATCTTCGCGCCGCTCTCGCCGCGCGAGGTCGAGATCCTGGACAACATCGCCCAGGGGATGACGAACAAGCAGGTCGCCTACGCGCTGACGATCAGCGAGCAGACGGTGAAGAACCACATGTCGAGCATCCTCCGCAAGCTGGCGGTCAACGACCGCACGCAGGCGGTCGTGTACGCCATGCGCCAGGGCTGGATCAAGATTCCGGACGACTGAGCAGAGTCGTGTGAAGCGCCGTGTGGGTGCGCCTCGGGCGACATCGGGCGACATCGGGCGACATCGGTCGTCGTTAGTCGTCGTCGGAGGTCCCATTTCGGTCTGGTACTGAGGTGCCATGGTGGACCGTGTAATCGCTCTCTAGCCTTCCCGGCACGTCTCGTGGGTATCCACGATGACGTTCATCCGTGAGGTTCCGGCCACTCCAGCCGGGACCTCGGGTCTCCTCCTCCGGTGTGGGAGCCGTGCTGCAGCAGGCGCGGCTCCCTCGCTTTGTGCCCGATTTTCGCCGGCGTCCCGCCATTGCCCTGCACGCCGCCGCTGCCTGGCACGCCGCTGCCTGGCACGCCGCCGCTGCCTGGCACGCCGCTGCCTGGGCACCCGCCGCGCGCGCTTCTCCGCAGCAGGTGGGCAGTCCGCGGCGCGCGGGAGGGCTCCGACTCGCCAACCGCTCGTGGCGGGAGCCCTATCCGGCTCCAGCGCGTCGAGCGACCCCCGTGCCGGCCCCGTTCACGCTCGCAGGGAGCCGCGACCGGCGCACCCTGTCGCCGCCGACGCGGATAAGGTGCCGGCCAGGCGCGGTAGACAAGTCGGAGAGGACAGCAGGCTGACCCATGGCCCGGCAGCTCGCAAAGAGTGCAGACCCGCGACGCGCGCTTCTCCGCAGCACGTGGGCAGCCGGTGGCGCGCAGGGGGCGGTGGGCACGCGGGGGCCTCCGACTCGCCAACCGCTCGTGGCGGGAGCCCTATCCGGCTCCAGCGCGTCGAGCGACCCCCGTGCCAGCCCCGTTCACGCTCGCGGGGAGCCGCGGCCGGCGCACCCTTTCGCCGCCGACGCGGATAAGGTGCCGGCCAGGCGCGGTAGACAAGTCGGAGAGGACGAGCAGCCCGTCCCCGCGCTCGAGCCGATCGGGATGGCGGAGGCAGCCACCCGCCACCCTTCCCCGATGCGAGAAGCGGCTGAAGAGAGGCGCGAGGCGTGCCAGCCTTCGCCGGACGGTGGCCGACTCGCGGATGATGAGCAGCGGGACCACCAGCCGCGGCCGCCCCAATCCGAGAGATGCCGCGAGGCTGGGCCCCACCCGCAGCTTGATGTCGAGCGGGCCCAGGAGACCCTGGGCGTCGACGAGCTCGCTCTTGACCTCCCCGATCAGCAGCGCCCGACGCGCCGCATGCCAGGCCACGAGATCGACCCGGCCGCGGTCGCCGTATCGGTTGAAGCTGACCTCGACCCAGACCAGCCAGCCCCAGCGCCGCAGGCGGTCGGCCCATGCCGACTGCAGGTCGGCATGATCGGCGTCGAGAAGGCGGTCCAGGTCCGCGCCGCGCCATCGGGGAAGGACGTCCAGACGCACCTCGAGGGCCGCCAGGCATTGGCGCAGCGAGTGGAGCGTCAACCCATCAATGAGTCCGCGCTCCAGTCGCGACCAAGTGGACCGATGCACGCGCGCGCGCACGGCGCAGTCCTGCTGGCGCCATCCGCGGCGTCGGCGGAGGACGCGCACCACCCGGCCGAGCTCGAGGTCCCGCATCTCGTCCATCGTGGGACGCGATCATTCGCGCAGCATTACCGGCGGCTTATCAACGCCGCCTGTCAACGCGGCACGTCAACGCGGCACGTCAACGCGGCGGCTGATCGAGTGGTGGCTGTCGACGGGGGCCGGGCGAGGTCCGAGTCCTCAACCGCTCGTGGGCGGCACCCTATTCGGGTCTGCGGGTCCGGTTGGTCGCTGACGAGCCGACGGCCACGCTCCCGGCAGCCGTCGAGCGGCCCAAGGAAACCCCCTCCGACGCCGTTAGCGCTCCGGTGGAGAGCGGTTGAAGAGTGGGGGGGCGACGCAGAAGGGTTGAGGCGTTCAACGCTCCCCGGGTGAGCGGTAGGAGCGTCGGCTGCCGGCAAACGGGTGCCGTGCGTGCGGCCCAGCGGCACTTGACAGAACGCACCGGCCTCCCCCAACGTACGTGGCCGGCCGGTACAGATTGGGACCATCGGGCCATACACTGACCGCGATACGATGACCTACGCTGCCGAGGCCAATCTCCCAGGAAAGGAGGTATCGCGAAGGAATGATGCTTCAAATCATCAGCACTCTTCTGTCCCGGTTCCGCCGCGAGGATGAGGAAGGTCAGACGCTCGTCGAGTACGGTCTGCTTCTGGCCCTCATCGCGATCATCGTGATCGTGGCTCTCATCTTCCTCGGCCCAATCGTGAGCCAGATCTTCCAGAACGTCGCATCCAACCTGCAGAACACCTGAGCCCAACGTTCAGGTATTACCGAATGCCCCCGCCGCCTCGTGCGGACGGGGGCATTCGGCTCTCCCGGGCCATTGCGCAGGGCCACTGCTGGCAGCGCAAGTACCACCATCGGCCTAGGCCGGAAGTCCACTCGATGCGCGCCCTGGCTGTTACGTAGACTGTTGACCGCAGTCACAATAGTGCGACTGCGTGACCCCGTTCTAATCCACATCTCGTTGCAAGGGGAACGTCCGTGAAGCGATCGAATCGCCTGGTCATCCTGGTCGGGGTGCTGCTCGCCGTCCTGGCCTTCGTTGGCGTCGTCATCGTCCTGAACAGCAACAGTGGGTCTGGACCCACGGGCAGCAATGCCGAAACGCCGAAGGTCGCTGTCCTCGTCGCGAAGGCGGATATCGCCATTGGCGATCCGGTCACTCCGGACAAGGTCGAGGTAGCACAGGTGGATCCGGCGGCCGTAGTCGGCACCCGGTTCGCCGATGCCTCCCAGGTCACCGGCCAGCGTGCCATCTACGACATCCCGGCGGGAACCCAGGTGCCGCAGGAGGCACTCGGCATCGGGACGGCCGGACAATACTGCATCGAATGCCAGCTGAAGCCGGGGGAGAAGGCGATCGCCTTCCAGGTGGATCGGGTCACCGGTCTCGACTTCCTGCTCCAGCCCGGCGACCACGTCGACGTGGTGCTCGCCGAGACGGTGCAGGTTCTGCAGCCGACCCAGGACACCGCGAACGCTTCGCCGGGCCAGCAGCGCTTCGAGCCCGTCCAGGGCCTGGAGGCCTCTCGCACGGTGAAGACGATCCTCACCGACAAGCGCGTCCTGTACGTGAGCGCCACGCGGAACCGCACGGTGCCGGCCTCGCCCTCGCCGGGGCAGACCGCCGCGCCGGCGAGCGCGGACATCCAGTCCGACTCGGTGATCATCGTGATCGCCGGATCCGACCAGGACGCCGAGGTGGTCAAGTTCGCCCAGAACGACTTCAGCGTGGTTGGTCCGCTGACCGCGATCCTTAGGCGTGCGGCCGATGCCGATGAGGGCGTCACCGAAGAGACGACGACCGGCATCACCATCGACATCCTCTTCAGCCAGTACGGAATCCCGGTGCCGAACATCATCCAGGCCCTGGGACCCAGCCCGAGCCCGGCCCCGTAGGCCAGGCGACCGGCATCCGATCGCTTTCAGTCAGGCAGGAGCTCCATCCGTGATCAAGGTCCTCATCGTCGACGACATCCCGGAGACGCGCGACCACCTCTCGAGGCTGCTGGGCTTCGAGCAGGAGATCGACGTGGCCGGGACCGCCGGCTCCGGCGAGGAGGCCCTGCGGGTCGCGATGGAGCTCCGACCTGACGTCATCGTCATGGACATCAACATGCCGGGCATGGACGGGGTGGAAGCCGCGGAGCTCATCACCCAGCGGCTGCCGACCTGCCCGATCATCATGATGAGCGTCCACGGCGAGGCCGAGCAGCTGAAGCGATCGCTCACCGCCGGCGCGCGGGAGTTCCTCGTGAAGCCGTTCTCCGGCGACGAATTCGGAACCTCCATCAAGCGGGTCCACGAGCGCGAGCTCGCTCGCCAGGAGCAGCTCGCCGCCGCGATGCCAAGTGCGACGCTGCCCACCTACTCGGCGGAGGAGATCGCGGACCACCAGGTCATTGCCGTCTTCTCCCCGAAGGGTGGTTCCGGGCGCACGACGATCGCCACCAACCTGGCCCTGGCCCTGGCCAAGGAGACCGGCGGCCGGGTCTGCCTGGTGGACGCCAACCTCCAGTTCGGTGACGTGGGCGTCCTCCTCAACCTGAACCCCAAGAATCGGTCCATGCTCGACGCCGTCGAGGGTGGGGAGATGGACGCGGACATCGTGGACTCGGTCGTCGTGGACCACTCGACAGGGATCCGGGTCCTGCTCGCGCCACCGACCCCCGAGGGCGCGGATCTCGTTACCACCGCGCACCTGCGCAAGATGATCGAGTACATGAAGGCGACCCACGACTTCGTCGTCGTTGACTTGCCGGCGGCGCTGAACGACCATGCTCTGGCGGTGATGGACGCCGCGGATCAGATCGTGGTTCTGTCGGCGCTCGAGATCACCACCATCAAGAACGTCCGTCTCTTCCTGGAAGTGGCGGACCAGCTCGAGTACGACCGGGGGAAGATCCGACTCGTGATCAACAGGGCGGACACCGCCCAGGGAATCCGCATCTCCGACGTGGAGGCCTCCATCCGTCGCCCCATCGACGGGGAGATCGTTTCCGACGGGCGGCTGGCGGTGCTGGCCGTAAACCGCGGGGTTCCCTTCGTCGTATCCCACCCGGATGGTGCGCTCTCGCGCGACATCCTCAAACTCGCTCGCACGCTTGTCGGCGACGTCGTCGCTGCGAAGGACAAGCCCGGCAAGCGAGGTCTCTTCGCACGCCGATAGGGGAAGGAAAGCTGCCGATATGTCATTGCTGAAGAGGATCGAGCGGTCCCGACCCGCCGCAGACGGGGACTCCGGAGCCGCGGATGCGCCGCAGACTCCGGTCCCGGCGCCGCAGCCGGGCACGCCCGCCGCGGCACCGCCTTCGGGTGGGACCGCAGGGCGTCCGTTCCTGGGCGCCCTGCCGGCGCGGGAGTCGTTCCGGGAGGCGAAGTACCGCGTCCAGAACCGCCTGATCAACGAGCTGGATCCGAAGCTCGACCTGAGCAACCAGGTCGAGGTCCGGCGCCAGATCGAAGAGCTCTTCGGCAAGATCGCCGACGAGGAGGGCCTGGCCCTGACCCGCGCGGAGCGGGTCCGGATGCTCGAGCAGATCACGGACGAGATCCTGGGCCTCGGCCCGCTCGAGCCGCTGCTCCGTGACGAGACGGTCACCGAGGTGATGGTCAACGGGCCGCAGCAGGTCTACATCGAGCGCGAGGGCATGCTGGAGCTGACGAACGTCACGTTCCAGAACGACGAGCACGTCATGAAGATCATCCAGCGCATCATTGCCCCGATCGGGCGGCGCATCGATGAGTCTTCGCCAATGGTCGATGCCCGCCTGGCGGATGGCTCCCGCGTGAACGCGATCATCCCGCCGCTCTCGCTGGTGGGACCGGTCGTCACGATCCGGAAGTTCTCGGCCACGCCGTTCACCGTGGAGGACCTCGTCCGCTTCGGGACGGCGACCCCCGAGATGTTCGAGTTCCTGGAGGCCTGCGTGAAGGCCCGGCTCAACATCTTCGTCTCCGGCGGCACCGGCTCCGGCAAGACGACGATGCTGAACATCCTCTCGTCGTTCATCCCCGACGACGAGCGGATCGTGACGATCGAGGACGCCGCCGAACTGCAGCTTCGCCAGGAGCACGTCGTGACCCTCGAGGCACGCCCCGCAAACATCGAGGGCAAGGGCGCCATCCCGATTCGGGAGCTGGTGCGAAACGCCCTGCGCATGCGGCCCGACCGGATCGTGGTCGGGGAGTGCCGATCGGCAGAGGCGCTCGACATGCTGCAGGCCATGAACACGGGCCACGACGGCTCGATGTCCACCGGTCACGCCAACGCGCCGCGCGACATGCTCGCGCGACTCGAGACGATGGTGCTCATGGCGGGCATGGACCTGCCGCTGCGGGCCATCCGTGAGCAGATCGCATCGGCCGTGGACCTCATCGTCCACCAGAACCGCCTGAAGGATGGTTCGCGGAAGATCGTGAACATCACCGAGGTGCAGGGGATGGAGGGCGACGTCATCGTCATGCAGGACATCTTCGTGTTCGAGCAGACGGGCGTCCTCGAAGGCAAGATCCAGGGCCGGCTGAAGCCGACCGGGATCCGACCGAAGTTCGTCGAGAAGTTCGAAGTGGCGGGCATCCACCTGCCGCCGAACGTCTTCGGCTCACCGTTCTAGTGAGAGGGAGCTGACCGACCATGGGTGGCATGCTGCCCTACCTGATCGCCGGCCTCGCCGGCCTGGCCGTCCTGCTCGTCGTGGTGGGCATCGCGATGAGCGGCGGCTCCGGCGGGATCTCGTCGCGCCTCGAGCGCTATGCCGCGGGCCGCGAGCCGAAGGGAGATGCTCCAGACGGGGAGCGTCAATCGATGGTCACGGCCGGCCTGTCGCGCGCACTCGAGTCGCAGGGGCTGGCTGCCCGCCTGGCCGTTGAGATCGCCCGCGCCGACCTGAAGCTCCGCCCGGCCGAGTTCGTGGCGGGCTGGTTCGCCTCGCCATTCGTGTTCGTGGCGGTCTCCTTCCTGGGCGGCTACATCTTCCCCGGATTGCGGAACCCGGTAACGCTGGCAGTCATGTTCGTGGCGGGCGCCTACGCGCCTCGCTTCTACCTGAAGTACCGGCAGGGCAAGCGGCTGAAGGCATTTGGCGATCAGCTGCCGGACACGATCACCCTGCTCGCCAACTCGCTGCGTGCCGGGTCGTCCTTCCTGCAGGGCATCGAGCTCGTGACGCGCGAGGCGCGCCCGCCGATCTCGGAGGAGTTCGAGCGGGTCGTCCGCGAGATGAGCCTGGGACTCGCGCTCCAGCCGGCGCTGAACAACCTCGTCCGGCGCGTCGCGTCCGAGGACGTGGAGCTGATGGTCACCGCCATCAACATCCAGAGCCAGGTCGGCGGCAATCTCGCCACCGTCCTGGATTCGATCGCATTCACGATCCGCGAGCGGATCCGGATCGTGGGCGAGATCAAGACGCTGACCTCGATGCAGCGCTATTCCGGCTACGTGATCACCCTGCTGCCGGTGGGCCTGGCGGGAATCCTGTTCCTCATCAGCCCCTCGTACATCGGCAAGATGCTGCAGCCAAACCCGTCGCTCTTCGGGCTGCCGGCAGGCATCATCTTCTTCATTCTCGGCGGAATCAGCATGCTCGTCGGGTACCTGCTGATCCGGCGCATCGTCGATATCAAGGTGTAGTGGCATGGATACCCCGATCATCATCGCCATCGCCGTCATGGCGGCGATCGCCGTCCTGCTGGTCACGTACGGCGTGGCTGCCAGTCCCTCGCGCGACGCGGTGCAGGCCCGGCTGGAGCAGCTCGTCGTCCAGCCCAAGACACTCGAGGAGTTCGAGCTCCAGCAGCCATTCTTCGACCGGATCATCCGCCCCGTCGTGAAGCGCCTCTCGCGCCTCGGCCAGCGCAGCGACCAGGGCGGCATCATCGCCCGGACGGACGCGAAGCTGGAGAAGGCCGGCTATCCAGGCGGCCTGCGCGGCCCCGACTGGCTGGGCGTGAAGCTGCTCGCGGCGATCGTGACCGCGCTCCTGACCTTCTTCGCAGGCCTGGCCTTGAAGGGCGCGCCGGTCGGCATCCTCGCCGCAATGGTGGGTGCCGCCCTCGGCTTCATCCTCCCCGAGTTCTGGCTGGGGCGAAAGATCCAGGCCCGTGGCATGGCAATGATCCTCCAGCTGCCCGATGCGCTCGACCTGCTGACGATCAGCGTGGAGGCCGGCCTTGGCTTCGACGCGGCGCTGGCCAAGGTCGTGGAGAAGATGGAGGGCCCGCTCGTCAACGAGTTCCGGCAGGCCCTGGCCGAGATCCGGATGGGCCGCACCCGCCGCGAGGCGCTGCGCGACATCGTGGCCCGGGCCGACGCCCAGCCGGTCGCCAACTTCATCGGTGCCATCGTCCAGGCGGAGCAGCTTGGTGTCCCGATCGCGAAGGTGCTGCAGATCCAGTCGCAGCAGCTGCGCATCGAGCGCCGGCAGCGCGCCGAGGAGGCGGCCGCCAAGGCCCCGGTGAAGATGCTGTTCCCGATGGTGGGATGCATCTTCCCCACGATCTTCATCGTGATCCTTGGCCCGGCAATCATCACCGTGATGGGCGGCGTCGGCATCTGAGATGGTGCCGGCGATCCGGCCGGCCATCCTGCTGGTCGACGACGACCCTGCGCTCCTCTCCATCCTCTCGCGCCGCCTGACGCGCGAGGGGATGGACGTTCGTACCGCCCCGTCCGGAGCCGATGCGCTCCGCGCCCTCGAGGGCGCCTGGCCGGCGCTCCTGGTCGTGGACCTCATGATGCCGGGTATGGACGGCTTCGAGCTGTGCCGCCGGGTGAAGCGCATTGCCGACCTGCCGATCATCGTGCTGTCCGCCGTGGACGCCGGCGAGTCGAAGGTCCGCGCGCTCGAGGAGTACGCGGAGGACTACGTCACGAAGCCGTTCGATCCCGATGAGCTCGTCGCGCGCGTGCACCGCGTCCTGCGGCGGGCGCCACGCGGCCGGGCCCAGATCGTCATCGAGGACGGTGAGCTGGAGATCGACCTCACCAGCCGGCGGGTCATCACTCCCGCGGGCACGTACCAATTGACGCCGACCGAGGTGCGGGTCCTGCAAGTCATGATCGGCTCGCTCGACCGCACCGTACCAACCGAGGTCCTGCTCGATCGGGTCTGGTCGCTCGTGGACGGGGCGGATCCGTCCTACGTGTGGGTGACGATGCGCCGCCTGCGCCGGAAGCTCGAGGTGGATCCCGACAACCCGCGCTACCTGCTCACCGAGCGCGGGGTGGGATACCGGCTGATGTCCGCCACCGCGTGAATCTCGACCGCTCGTCCCTCAGGCTGCTGGGGTTGCTGGCGGCCGCCGCCGTGCCGCCGCTCGTCGGCTGGGCAGTACTCGGTTACGTGGCGCCGGACTGGGTGACGAACACCGGCCAGGGGACGGTCCTGGTCATTGGTGCGCTGGCGGCGCTGGCGTGGTCCGGGATCCTGGCCGTCGTGTGGCGGCGCGGCATCACCGAGGAGGCGAGCCGGATGGTGGACCTCGCGCGGCACGGGAGCCGCAGGTCGGAAGCCGAGGAGATGAGCGGCGCCGTTCGCCAGCTGGCCGATGCGCTCGAGGAGCGCAACCGCCAGATCGCCGAGCTCGCGGCGCAGGTCCGCGCGGCGCCGTTCGCCGAGGACGCGATGGCGGTTGCACACGCCATGGTCGGGGCGGCGCGCTCCATGACGCGCGATCCCACCTGGAACCTGGCGGTCCTCCACTCACCGCACGGCGAGGTGCTGCCGGCGGGCGTCTACGACGCCGATGGATCCGTCGCGCCGCTCGAAGAGGTCCACCGCTGGGCCTCGACGGTCGAGGCGCCCGACGCCGCCAGATCGGCGCGCCACGCCATCGGCCCATGGGGCGGGTTCGTGATCGTGGACGTCACCGCCCCCGAAGAGGTGCGGGCGATCCTGGTCGCCCCCTGGGAGGGCCGGGCCGCCCCCTCCCCGGCCGAGCTGGACCTGTTCGGCGTGCTCGGCCAGCACGCGGCCACGGCCGTCGAGCACGCTCTGCTCTACGCGCGGCTCCGGCAGCAGGCGGACGAGCTGAACCGGATGGCCGCGCTCCAGACGGACTTCCTCCGCGGCGTGACCCACGACCTCCAGACGCCGCTGACCAGCATCGGCGCGGTGGCTGCCGAGCTCCACGAGTCGCCAGGGCTCGACCCAGCCGGGCGGGCGGACCTCGAGACGATCGCCCAGCAGGCGGATCGGCTGCGGCGGATGGTCGGGCAGCTGCTGGCCGTCTCGCGCCTCGAGGCGGGAGCGCTGACGCCGGCGCAGGACGTCTTCCGTGCCGAGCCGGTCGTCCGCCGCACGTGGGAGGCGCTGCGCGCCAACCGGCCCATGGAGGTCGCCACGGCCGGGGCGGATCACCTCGTGGTCGGGGACGCGGACCGCCTCGAGCAGGTGCTGTGGGCGATCCTCGACAACGCGGTGAAGTACAGCCCGGCCGGCTCGCCCATCCGGATTGCGATCTCGAGCCGATCCGGCCCCAACGGCAGCCTCGTCTCGGAGATCGCGATCAGCGACGCGGGGGCTGGCATGGACGCCGACACGCTCGCGCGCGCGTTCGACCAGTTCTACCGGGCCGATGAAGCTCGGCGCCTGAGCCCCGATGGCAGTGGCGTGGGGCTCTACGCGGCCCGCGGGCTCCTGCGCGCAATGGGCGGGGACATCTCCGCGGAGAGCCGGGCGGGGGCGGGAAGCACCCTCCGGATCACGCTGCCGGCGGAGGTCGCGGAGCAGGGCGGCGCCTGAAGTACCAGGAGGTGCGCGCCCGCACCGGACTATGGTCCTGCAAGGTGCCCTGCAAGGTTGCCCCCATATCCTTGGCCTCGCCAATATTCGGGAGGAGACCCACTCGCAGCCATGCTGTCCGGTTCGCGTCGTACCCCAGCGCAAGCTCTGGTCGAGCTTGCCCTTGTGCTGCCGCTCCTCTTGTTCATGACCCTCATGGCGATCGACTTCGGGAGGGTCTACTTCTCGTACATCCAGGTCCGCAACGCGGCCCGAGAGGGTGCGAATTTCGCGGCGAACAATCCCACCGACACCGCCGGGATCCTGGCCGTGGCGGTGCGTGAGACCGATGCGCAATCTCAGAACGGCGAATCCCCGCTTCAGCTGATCGACCCGGTCTGCAAGGACCCGGGGGGAACGGTCATCGACTGCACGGACGCCAAGGAGAACGGATCGGGACCCGGCAACACCGTCACGGTCAAGGTCGCCGAGCAGTTCAGCTTCCTGACGCCGCTCATCAACAACTTCTTCCCGACGAGCTTCGTGATGAGCGCCGCGGCGACCTCGACGGTCTTCGGCTACGTCGCCTCCGGACCGGGCGCACCTCCCCCTGTCTGCGGGGCGCCCACGGCGGCCTTCACCGTGACGTCGAACAGCCTGCTGACGATCGACGTCGATCCTTCCGGCTCCTCCCCGGTGACCCCGCCGTGTGCGATCTCGGGATACACGTGGCATTGGGGAGACAGCAGCGACGATGACCTTGGAAACGCAACCGGCAGCACCCACACCTACGCGAGCGCCGGAACGTACTCGGTCACTCTCACGGTGACGAACCAGGGCGGCACGAACGCCACCACCAAGTCCGTAACCGTCACCAACGCACCGCCGCCGCCAACCTGCGCAAAGCCGACCGCGAGCTTCTATTGGACATCGAGCGGGAAGGATCGCACCTACTTCGACACGTCGACCGTCGCAGATCCGGTCAACTGCCCGATCACGAACTGGCTATGGACGTTCACCGACCTCGGCACCCAGTCCAACGCGCAGTTCCCGCCGACGCAAACCTACGGCAACAACAGTGGCCACCCGGTGACCCTCAAGGTCACAAACGCAGGCGGAACCTCATCGGTGACCCACAACTCATGACCGGCATTACCGCGGGAGCCGAGCCACGCGGCCGCCGCCGACGGCGCCGCGGCCAAGCGCTCGTCGAGTTCGCCCTGGCACTGCCGCTCTTCCTGCTCATCGTCTTCGGCCTCATCGACACCGCGCGCTTTGTGTATGGCCACAGCACGCTCTCGCAGGCCGCGCGAGAAGGGGCCCGTAATGGCGCGGTGGAGGCCTACTGGATCGGCAGCAGCGACCCGAGCTGCAACACCGTAGGCGGGCCTGTCTGCCCGGCTGACCTCGCCGCGCTCCGCGCCGACATCCTGGCGTCGACGAACCGGATGCTGGTGCCGTTCGGCCCCATCGTCGACGCGGACCTGTACACGAGCTGTGATGCGACGACACCGCCGACGGGGAACTGGACCGCGAAGACCTGCAGCGCTCGAGATCCCGGAGACCTCATCTCCGTCCGGGTCGTGCTGAGATTCGAACCGATCACGCCGATCATCGGCCAATTCCTTTCATCCCTTACCGAGGTGGCCTCCGCCACCATGGTCATCAACTGAGGAGTAGCACTCGATGTCGCCGACACGTCAACGTGCCCCACGAGGCCAGATGATCGTCGTGGTGGGCCTTGTCATGGCCCTCGTGGTCTTCGCGATCGGGCTCGTCATCGATGGCGGTATCGGCCTCGCGCAGCGCCGAGCTGCGGCGAACGCCTCCGACTTCGCGTCTATGGCCGGCGCACGGGTGATCGCCCAGCTCATCGGCGGTGACACGACGAGCGGCACGGACGCCAATGTCCAGGCGGCGATCACGAACGAGGTCGCGCTGAACGGTGGGCTGCCCATCACCTTCGGCGCGCCCGACGGACCGCAGTACGTCAGTGCCTCGGGAGCCGTCATGGGCTATGTCGGCGCGGGAACCATTCCCGGGCCGACGTGTGGAACGGACCCCGATAACTGCGCGGTGGGCGTGCAGGTCAGGTCCGGGCGGGAATGGAAGCCGTTCTTCCTGGGCATGTTCGGCGTCGACCAGTGGTCCACCCAGGCGGAGGCGACGGCGAAGGGTGGCTACTCGAACGGCGCGCCGCTGCCCGGGTCGCTCTTTCCCGTAGGCGTTGCGCTTGCGTTCTTCCAGACCTATTCGGCGTGCGACGGCCCTATCAGCAACATTCCGACCTCGAGCTGCTATCCCCAGCACCTTACCCCCGGCAACCTGAACGTCCCGGGCGGCTTCGGCTGGCTGAAGTTCGGGTGCACCGGGTATGGCCTCGGACAGGATCCGCCGCAGAACGCGGGCGGCTGCTCGAACAGCAAGCCGTTCCTGCAGGAGGAGATCGGACCCCCCGGTAAGAGCTTCGGATGCTGCACCGAGGTCGATCTGCCCGGCAGCCTCGACCGGATTGGCAGCCTTCCGGGCAACAAGGTGAGCGCCGACTGCTCGTACTACATCGACAACCACATCACCGTCACCGTGCCGGTCTGGGATAACGCGGGCGGCACCGGCCAGAATGCGTGGTATCACATCGTGGCCTTCACGGGGTTCCAGATCACGGGCTGCTCCGGCGGAAAGGACATCGAGGGCGTGTGGCGGACGATCTTCACCGCCGGCCCGGTCAGCTCGACACCGATCTGCCCCGCCGGTGTGCCGGACTGCGACGTGCCCCACAGCCTTGGGGTCCAGCTCGTCCGTTAGGAGCCCCCGGCGCGACGGTGGGCCACGGCGCGGCATCGGCTAGGATCGGCCTGCGCCAATGGACCGATACGTTCGCATTGACAACCTGACCCGCGACACGGTGCTCGCCGAGCGGTGCCGCGTGGCGCACAGCCTTCGGTCGCGGGTCGTGGGGCTCCTGGCCACCCCGGAGGTGGCGCCCGGCGAGGGGCTGCTCATCGAGCGCACCAGCTCGATCCACATGTTCTTCATGCGATACCCGATCGACGCGGTATTTACAGACCGATCAGGCCGCGTGCGCCGGGTCGTCGCCGACCTCCGCCCATGGCGGGTCGTGTGGTGGGCGCGGGGGGCGCGCGACTGCATCGAGCTGCGCGCCGGAGCGACAGCGGAGAGCGGGACCGAGGCTGGAGACGAGCTGCGGATCACGGCGCTGCCGTAGCGCCGCGCCGGGCGCATCCACTCCATCCAGGGGCGAACGAAGTTCCCCAACCGCGCTTGAGGGGCACGCTCTCCAGGATGCGGGCCGGCACGCCGACCGCAGGGGATGGCCGGCACGCTCCGCGCAGTCAGCCGACACCGTCCCGGAGCGACATCAACCCGGTTACCGCTCCTCGGGTGAGCGGTCGACAGGTCGAGCGTTGGGAGGGCGCGCTAAGCGAACGCCAAGCCGGCGGTAAGCGGCGGCCGCTAGGTTGCCATCAATGTCGCTCCTGCACCTCCTCCTGCCACCCGCCTGTGCGGCCTGCGGCCGCTTCGGCCCCGCATTGTGCGGTGGCTGCCTGGCCGGCCTGCAGCCGGCCGGCAGGCCGGAGGATCGCTTCCTGGCGCCCGATCCCGGGGTCGTCGTGGGCGACGCGCTCGAGGTGGGCATCGCGGCGTTCGCCTACGAAGGCTCGTTGCGCCGGGCGCTGGGACGCCTGAAGTACGCGGGAGTCGCCGACGTCGCCACCCCGCTGGCGGACGCGGCGCTGCCTGCCCTACGCCGCCTGGTGGCGCTCGTCGGCCCAGCTGCCCTGGTCCCCGTCCCGGTGCATCCGGAGCGCAGGCGCGAGCGCGGCTACAACCAGGCGGCGCTGCTGGCCCGTGGTCTTGGTCGAGCGGGACAACTTCCGGTGGCGGATCTTCTGACGCGCCCGCGAGCCACCGCCCGGCAGCATCACCTCGACCGCGCGGGCCGACTTCGCAACCTGCGTGGCGCTTTCCTCATGGCGGACGGATCGCGTTCGCCGCCGGCGGTCATCCTGGTCGATGACATTCTCACGACCTCGGCGACCCTCGAAGCGTGCGCTGCGGTGCTCCGCCGGGCCGGTGCACGCCGGGTGGCGGGGATCGCGATCGCCCGCGAAGTCTGATCCGTCCTGGCCTCCGTCCGGGAGACCGCCTGGGTAGGACCTGGGGATCGGATCAGCGCCCATAAGGCCACCCGACCTGGGTGCGGTCCGGTGCGGTCCGGTGCCGCATGAGACGTTGCGATGGCCCTGGGTGGTACGAATGGGCCCCCTCCCTTCAGGCCACCCGTGGACTACGGTGACCTCGCAATTGCAGGCGTGCTCGCAGTCGCCAACCGCCCGTCAGCGGGATGGTCGGCGCCGCCCGCCGGCTCCGTAGGAGCACACGCTGTCCGAGGTCTGAATGCATGCCAATCGCCCGCGCAATGAGAGCCTTCTCGCGCGGCTTCCGCGCGGCCAGAGCCTCGTCGAGTTCGCCCTCGTCCTGCCGGTGCTGCTGCTCCTGCTGGGCGGGGCGATCGACCTGGGACGGCTCTTCTACGCACAGGTGGCGATCTCGAACGCGGCGAAGGAAGGGGCATTCTTCGGCGCCTCGAATCCGACCTGCGATCAGCCGAAGGCGGGCTGCGTGGATCCTGGAACCGTCTCGTGGCACATCGAGCAGGAGACGGCGGGCCTCACGCCGCTGAGCTACACCGTGGAATGCCTGCACGCGGGCGCGTCGGTGAGCATGAGCAGCTGCGTGGAGGACGACATCTACCGCGTCAGCCTGGGCTATGCGTTCCACCTCGCCACGCCGCTCCTGTCGGGGATCTTTGGCAGCAGCGTCCAGCTCCACGCGACGGCCAGTGCCGTGGTCCTCAACGAGGCCTTCGTCTCCGGAGCGACACCCCTGCCCACGTCTTCGACCACGCCGTCGCCGAGCGCAACGCCGATCCCGGGGAACTGCACCGTCCCGAATCTCGTCGGCACCAAGGCGAACAACGCGGCCGGCACCTGGTCAGTGGCGGGGTTCACCGGCAGTGTCACGAAGAGCGGCAACGGGAACTTCACGATCCAGAGCCAGAGTCTCACGCCCGGATCGTCCCAGCCGTGCAGCTCGGGCATCACGGTGAGCAGCTCGGCGCCGACCCCCAGCCCGGCCCCGACCGCGACGCCGACGCCGGTTGGTACCCCTGTCCCGACACCGACACCAACGCCGTACGCCACGCCCACCCCCACCCCGAGCTGCCTCGTCGTGCCGAACCTGGTGGGGATGAAGGTGAGCGCCGCGCGCACGGCGTGGGCCGCCGCGGGCTTCACCGGCGGCTTCAACCCGTCAAGCGGCCACGGGACGAAGACGGTCACCAACCAGGTGACGAACCCGTCGTCAGCACCCGGACAGTGCATCTCGCCGGACGCCAGCGTGACGGTGACCTACGGATGACCGGCAAGTGGCGTCGGGCGTGCGCACCACGTGGGCAGGCCCTCGTGGAGTTCGCCCTCGTGCTCCCGATCTTCCTGATGCTCGTCTTCGGCCTCCTGGACCTTGGCCGCGTCGTCTACATCAACAACTCACTCTCCGAGGCGGCGCGCGACGGAGCCCGATGGGGCTCGGTCCAGGCGCGATCCGCAGACTCGGCGGGCCGGACCCAGATCGCCAACGAGGCGGCGGGCAAGATGACCGCTGTCCCGAACCCGACCGTCGCGGTGAGCTGCGAGCGCGACGGTTCCACGGTGAGCAGCTGCCATACGAATGACACCCTCGTCGTCCAGGTCTCGGCAACCGTCGAGCTCGTGACCCCGATTCTCAACCGCTTCCTTGGACCCTTCAACCTGAGCGCCACCGCGGAGGTGGCGGTGAACCAGTGAGTGCCTTCAGAAAGGACCCGTGGCAGATGCCAGCGCACACTCAACGCCGCGAGCTGAACCCTCGCGGGCAGATCCTCGTCATCGTGGCCGGCGGCATCGTGGTGCTGATCCTGGCCGTGGGCATGGTCATCGACACCGGCATTGGCTTCATGACCCGTCGCGCGAACCAGAACATGTCTGACCTGGCCTCCATGGCTGGGACGAAGATGGTCGCCGACCACTACGTGAAGGACACGTCGATCGGCGGGCCGGACGTCTACACGGCGATCGACGACAGCCTGGCTACGAACGGGTGCACCACTGCCGGCGGCTGCGACTGGAGCGCGGAATACGTACGCCCAGATGGCGTCGGCTCCGAGCAGGACCTGGGCCAGGTGAGCGCCGGCGGTCCAATGCCGGCCGGCGCGCAGGGCGTCCGCGTGGACGTCACCCGCCACCCCGAGACGTTCTTCATGCGCATCATCGGGCTGAACTCGATCACGGTCGCGACCAGCGCAACGGCCCTGACCGCGACGGTGGACGTCCTGCCGCCGGGGCAGGTACTCCCGATCGCCGCCTTCCCCCCCGACGGCGGCTACGACACCGGCGTCACCTATCAGCTGACGGAGGGAGCGAACAGCCCCGGCAACTTCGGCTGGCTCGCCTGGGACGGCTCGAACAGCGCGGGGACGCTGGCCAACTCGATCTGCACACCGGACAACCCGGAGCTCGACTTTCCGGCGTGGGTCCCCGGCGTCCCCGGCAAGAAGAACTCGAGCAGCGTGCGGAGCTGCCTCGACTACTGGATCGACAACGGCGCAACGGTGCTGATCCCGATGTGGGACCAGGTCACCGGCAACAACAACGGCAACAACACGCAGTACCGGGTCGTGGGCCTGGCCGCGTTCGTCCTCACGGCGCACGACCAGCCGGCGGTCGACCAGATCGACGGCCGGTTCGTCGGCTACTACGGGCTGCCGTCCATCAGCGCCGGCTACGGCGGCCCGCCGGATCCCACGGACGACAACTCTGTCTACTTCCTGGGGCTGGTGCGCTGACCTCTCGTCGGTCGAGGACGAACGAAGAAGGGCCCCGCCGAAATGGCGGGGCCCTTCCTGCTGACCGAGGTTGCCAATCTCCCCGGTTGGCGCTTACCGGCGCCGGGTGTGGGCCGCCAGCGCCAGGCTGGCGAGGAGGATCCCCATGAACAGGATCACGAGCGGCAGGCTCAGGGTCGCGAACTGGCCCTGGTTCACGCCGACCGCGGTGTTCGGAATCGTGGCTGCCGGCGTGCCGGTGGCAGCCTCGACGTTAGATTCAGGCGTCTCGACAGGCGTCTCGACCGGGGTCTCGACCGGGGTCTCGACGGGCGTCTCTGCCGGCGTCTCGACCGGAGTCTCGACCGGGGTCTCGACCGGGGTCTCGACCGGGGTCTCAGCCGGGGTCGGCTGGTTGCACAGCTCCTGGTTGGCATCGGCACTGGTCTTCACCGACGTGTCGCTCTTCCACCGCGCGTAGAGCGTCGAGCCGCCGCGATCAGTGTCGAACTGGTGGCTCCCTGAGCTGTTGAAGTCGACGAGCCAGGTCACGCTGTAACTGGAGCTCCAGCTGAACTGGATCAGGTAGTCCGATTCATGCGGGAGGGTGATCTGCCACGAGTAGTGGTTCTCGTCCGAGGCACAGAGCGCCTGGAGGGACGGAGCCGACCAGGCCAGGACGCTGCCGACCGTCACGGCCAGCGCCAGCGTCGCGGCGGAAGCCAGGGCGAGGCCCATGCGCGCCGGTCGAGTGCTGCGGAGTCCTGAAGGTGTCATGTTGGTTGCTCCCCTGGGTTGCGGTTTCGGAGTGGCCGCCCGGACTTCCTGGCGCCCGGCCCGCGATTGCGGCCCCGCTGCTCGATCGGTCCGGGCAGGGGACGAGCGAGCAGGATCATTAGAACGAGTACTAGTACGGATGTCACCCCCACCCCGGGGCGGGACGGTGGAGTGGGTCGTGGTCTGGTGCAATCTGGCGTTCAAAACCGCGGTGTCCGCGCGCACCGAGGGTCCCAGGACCATTGGCCCATCCTGCATCGGGCCCGGGCGCCCGGCGGTGGTACCGTTAGCTCACAACCGCAGCGGAGCCATGGGACGTGAAGACCACGGTCAAGGCCCGGAATCTCGAGCTCGACGAGCGGCTGCGGGACCGAATCGAACGCAAGCTCCGACGGCTCGACCGGATCTCGCATCCGGACGCAGAGGCCACAGTTGAGCTCATCGCCAACGCATCGCACGCCAACGACGCGGCGCACCAGGTGGAGGTCACGCTCGTCAACAACGGAAGCGTCACGCGCTCCGTGGCGACCGGCCCCACGCTGATCGCCGCCGTGGATGAACTCCTCGACAAGCTCGAGCGGCAGGTCGTCCGCACGAAGGAGAAACGTCGGGCAGCCCGCAGCCGGACGGCCGGGGAGACCGCCCAGGTCTTGACGCGGGAGGCGACGGGCAGCCTGGCCAGTGACGAGGAGCTGCTCGGGTCCGACGGTCGGCCCATCGGTCGTGAAGATCAAGCGCTTCGACATGGTGCCGATGTTCGAGGAGGATGCCATCGACCGCATGGAGGAGCTCGGCCACGCCTTCTTCGTCTTCCTGAACGCGGAGTCCGAAGAGATCTGCGTCGTCTATCGCCGCGCGGACGGCGCCTACGGACTGATCGAGCCGGTGCTCCATCCGGCCCGCCGCGGGCGAAGGAGGTCCAGCTGACGCCCCCGCTCAGCCAAGCACGGGGGGCAGGATCAGCATCGCCGCCACGATCAGGACCAGCGCCAGGAAGAAGACGAGGAGCGCAATCGCCAGCGGATCCCGGGCCTCTCGCATGGCCCGGACCGTAGCACGCCGCGAACCGCGGCGGCGGCTCACCTGGCCCGATGGAGCGCCCCGTGTCGGCATCCACCTCGGAGTCGCGAGCGGGCTGCTGAAGGCGGCGCGCCGCGCGCGCCAGATCGGGGCCACCGCGCTCCAGATCTTCAGCGACAACCCCACCGCCTGGCGCCGTCGCGACCTGCCCCCGCGCGATGCGGAAGCCTTCGTCGGCTATTGCCGCGACAACGGCCTGCAGCCGATCGCGATCCACGCCTCCTACCTCATCAACCTCGCCGGCTCGGCACAGCCGTTCGCCAGCCAATCCCTGGCGGGCCTGATCCACGAGCTCGGACGCGCCCCGCTGTATGGGGCCTCGCTGGTGAACACCCACATCGGCTCACACCGCGGCACCGGGGAGGAGACGGGGCTGCAGCGGATTGCGAAGAACGTCTCCACCGCGCTGGCGGAGACGCCCCCCGGGGTGCGCCTCGTCCTCGAGAACTCGGCGGGCGGCGGCGACAACCTGGGCTCCAGCATCGATGAGCTGGCGCGCATCCTCGACGCCGTCGCGGCCTCCGGCGCCAACCCGAATGGGCTCGCCTTCTGCCTCGACACGGCGCACCTGTGGGGTGCCGGCTACGACCTCTCCACCCCGGAGGGCGCGCGGGCCGTCGTGGACCGCTTCGTCGAGCTGATGGGCATCGGGCGGCTGGCCCTCATCCACTTCAATGACTCGCGGTCTGCGCGCGGTTCACGATCGGACCGCCACGAGCACATCGGAGCCGGAGCCATTGGGCCCCATGGACTGGGAGCCCTCCTTCGCGATCCGCGGCTTCCTCCCGGCGTCACGGCCATCCTCGAGACGCCCGGGTCCGAGGACGGATATGACTCGGTGAACATGCGCCGCGCGAGGCAGCTCTACGACGGAGCCACGCGGCTGCCCGACCTGCCGCCGGGAGCCTTCCGGCTCAATCGCCGGGCGTCCCGGGCATGAAGAGAGGCCCCCACCGCTCGGGTGGGGGCCTCTCGGGTTCTCGGGTCTCGTCGCGGACCGACTAGCGGCGGCGACGGACCGCTGCGAGGTTGAGCCGAGCCAGGCCAATGAGACCGGCCATCAGCAGGAGGCCAAAGGCGATCGCCGGGACGGGGTTGCCGTCCGACGGGGCCGAGGCCGCGCTGTTCGGCAGGCTGGGCTCGGGGGTTCCGGTCGCAGCCTCCACGTTGTTCTCGGGGGTCGGGCTCGCGGTCACGACCGGGGTCTCGACCGGCGTCTCAGCCGGCGTCTCGACCGGGGTCTCAGCCGGGGTCTCAGCCGGCGTCTCGACCGGCGTCTCGACCGGAGTCGGAACCGGGGTCTCGACCGGGGTCGGAACCGGGGTCGGTTCCTCCACGGTCACCGTCTCGTCGTCCTTGGCCGTGAAGCTTCGGCCGTCGAACTCACCACTGGCCACGGCGGTGTTCGTCGTGGTCTCGGTCAGCGTCATCGTGCAGCCGAACATCCAGGTCTCGCTGGACTGGAGGAGATCGTCGTGGTTCGTATCGCCGGAGACGTAGTCCACCGGCGAGCACTTGTCATCGGTCACCGCCACGTTGGAAAGGGGTGCATCGGCAACCGAGTTCGTCACGGCGTAGTGGTAGGTCACCTCGCCGCCGCCCGCGGGCAGGGACGAGTCGCTGGCGGTCTTGTCGAGCCCGATCTGCGGGCAGGCCAGCTCACTGAAGATGTCGGAGAAGAGGCCGGGCAGGTCCGAGGCCTCGACGACGTGCCGATAGTTGGCGCTCGGCGAGGCGAGTGCCTGCATCAGGGTCAGGTCGACCTGGGTGGTCGTGCCGCTGCCCCCTTCGCCGATGGCGATCGAGTAGGCGACGTCACCGGACGCCAGGTAGCTGGCGATCTCTCCCGAGCTCGGACGCTGTGCGGGGTCGGGGTTCGGCCGCCCGTCCGACAGCATGACGAGGACGTGGGTGACCGGGATTCCGTTCGACAGGGACCGCTGGTTCGCGGTCATGTCGGCGGCACCCGTGGCCAGTCCGAGCTTCAGCGGTGTGTTTCCGGCGGCCGCGATGCCATTCACCGCGGTGTGGAGGGCGCTGGCCGACGTGCCACCGAGCGCGACGTTCGTCGTCGCGGTGACGCCGCCGAAGGTCGTGATCCCGACCTCATGGATGCCGCCCGAGCCCACGCCGCCGTTGCCGTCGAGGTCGGTTATCAGCTGGTTCGCGGCCTGCTTGGCCCAATAGATGCGAGTCTGGTTGTCGGACTTCTCCGACTGCATGCTTCCGGAGCGGTCGATGATCAGCTCGACATCGAGCGGATGGACGCCGCAGCTCTGCTGGTCGGTCACGGCCAGGCCCACCGAGGCCCGGAACGCGAGGACGAGCGATGCGAGGAGGAAGGCGGCGGTCGTCACGGCAAGCCAGGCTCGCCCTTGACGCTCCAGCAGCCCCCTGGATGTGGTCCCCATTGTCGTTCCCTTCTGGTCGCCCTCCCCGACGGTGGGATCGGGCCGGCAGCCTCATCGGTGGTCGAATTAATGAGTCGGATGAACCACCGATTCCGTCGTGTTTCGAACGTATCCCAGAAGTACTAAGGGGGGAAGTACCGATGGTGAAGTCATCGGGTGGGCTCCGGGGGTGTCTGGTTGGAGGGGGTTCGCACGGCCTCATCGAATGCGGTGCGCCCGGGCAACCACGGGCCGCCAGGAGGTCGCCAGAAGTACCATCCCGCGTCCCGGGCGTGAAGAGAGGCCCCCACCGCTCGGGTGGGGGCCTCTCGGGTTCTCGGGTCTCGTCGCGGACCGACTAGCGGCGGCGACGAACCGCTGCGAGGTTGAGCCGAGCCAGGCCAATGAGACCGGCCATCAGCAGGATGCCAAAGGCGATCGCCGGGACGGGGTTGCCGTCCGACGGGGCCGAGGCCGCGCTGTTCGGCAGGCTGGGCTCGGGGGTCCCGGTCGCCGCCTCGACGCTCTGCTCCGGAGTGGCGGTCACAACCGGGGTCTCAGCGCTCTCGGCCGGCGTCTCAGCCGGCGTCTCGGCCGGCGTCTCAGCCGGCGTCTCGGCCGGGGTCGGGCACTCGAGCTCCGTGAAGATGTCGGAGAAGAGGCCCGGCAGGTCCGATGCCTCGATGACGTGCCGGTAGTTCGCGCCAGGCGAGGCGAGGGCCATCATGAGGTCCGGGTCGACCTGGGTCGCGCCGCTGCCTCCTTCGCCGACGGCGATCGAGTACGCGACGTCACCGGCCGCCAGGTAGCTGGCGATCTCGCCGGCGCTCGGCCGCATGTCGGGATCGGGGTCGGGACGGCCATCGGACAGCAGGACCACGGCGTGGAGCACCGACAACCCGCCGGACATCGACCGCTGGTTGGCGGACATATCCGCGGCACCCGCGGCCATCCCGAGCTTCAACGGCGTTCCGCTGTTCACCGAGATGGCGTTCACCGCGTCATGGAGGTCGCTGGCCGACGTTCCGCCGAGGGCGACCGCCGTCGACGCCGTCGTCCCGCCGAACGTGGTCAGGCCCACCTGGTGGATGCCACTCGCACCTACGCCCCCGTTGCCATCGAGGTCGTCGATCAGCTGGTTCGCGGCGAGCTCGGCCCAGTACAGGCGCGTCTGTCCACCCGAGGTCTGATTGATCATGCTGCGGGAACGGTCGATGATCAGCTCGACGTCGAGCGGATGCACGCCGCAGCTCTGCTGGTCGGTCACGGCGCGGCCCGTGGAGGCCGCGAACGCGAGAACCAGCGATGCGAGGAGGAGGGCGGCGCTCGCCACGGCAAGCCACGATCGCCCTCGATGCTCCAGCACACGCCCGGAGTCGGTCAACATGTCCCATCCCTTCACAGTGCCCATCCCTGACGGCGGGGTCGGGCAGGCAGCCTCATCGGTGCGTGAAATAGATCAGTGCGGATAAGTCACCGATGCCGTCTGAAGAGACGGTACCCCAGAAGTACCAAGTCTGGGAAGTACTGATGGCCCACTCCGTGGTGGGCTCAGGTGACCTGTGGTGGGAGCGTGTGTGGAAGGCCGGTGAAAACGGTGCGTCGCTGCACCCCGCCGCGGGGTGCTCCGCGCCCGGATTCGGACTAGGAGGCTCGGGAGAACCCCGACCCGGCGCCGACCCGGACTTCGGCTCCCTCGGTTCGCGTGCCTCCCCCGGATCCCGCTTCCTGCCCGCCGGCCGGCCCGTTCTCGTCGTGCACGCGACGGTTGCGCGCGGTGATGTACTGCTGCATCAGCTCGCGCACATCGGCTTCCGTGAGGGCGTCATCGCCGCGCAGGGCGTACTCGACCCGCGCCGTCGGGAGCAGCTGGCGGGCGGCGAGGCTGGCGAAGTAGGCGGGCCCCTCCGCATCGTCGCGGATCTCGCGCAGCCCTCGCGCCAGCTTGGTGGCGGTGCCCAGCGACGGCATGCGGTCGCCCTTGATCAGCCTCGAGATCGTCGAGTGATCCACGCCCGACTGCAGCGCCAATTGGCGCTGGCTCATCTTCTTCTCTTTCAGCTGGCCTCGAAGCCAGCTGTTGAATGAGCGCGGCGTCTGAAGGGTCATGCGCCTCTCGTCTGTTCGTCGCCCGCTGCCACCACCGGTGGATACGCTCCGGGGGTGGTGCGTGCGAGCAACCGGAGCATCGCAAGTGACCGCAACGCTCTCAATGGGACAAAGGTACCGATCGTGGCGCCACCTGTCAGGAGCGCGGCCCGAAACGGCCCACGGCGCAACGGTCAGCCGGCGGACGTGGCACCGCGCAAACCGTGCGCGCGACGGATCTTCGTGGAGAACAGGTAGAGGATTCCGCCCAGGACGATCACGCTCAGCGTGCTGAGCACGAAATCGGTGAACGCGACCGCCGTGCCGGCCTCGTTCGACACGCCGTAGATCCCGAGCGCCCACACGATGCCGACCTGCACGAAGCCAATGCCGGCGGGCGTCAGCGGGATGGCGGTCAGCAGCGACGCCGCCAGGGCCACGAAGACGGATGCGCTGATCCGGAGCGTGCTGAGCTCCGGGAGGCCCAGCGCGTGGATCACGAAGTAGACCCGCACGCCCTCGAGCATCCAGACCGTGCCGGTGATGAAGACGACGGTCAGCAGGGTCCCCGGCTTCAGCGCCCCGGTGCTCCCCTCGTGGAAGCGCTCGTAGAGGTCCGCCACCCGCTCCGGGAGGAGGCGGGTGAGGCGCCGGCCCCCGAATCGGAGCGCGGCGATCAGCAGCACGAGCAGGAAGGCGAACACGAAGCCGGCCAGGAAGAGAGCGTCGACCTCCGGCCGGTTCCGCCCGCGGAAGCTCCAGTAGCCGGCGGCCAGGGCCAGGCCGAAGATGACGACCACGTCGGTGATCCGCTCCAGGAAGATCGTCCCCACCGTACGCGAGATCGAGGCGCCGAAGTTCCCTCGCAGCAGGTAGGCGCGATACAGGTCACCGAGCTTGGCGGGGACGACGCAGTTCACGAACCAGGAGAGGAACAGGATCTCGGTCGCATCCCGGTACGGGACCGGCGTTCCGACCCGCCGCAGGATCAGGCTCCATCGGAGGCTGCGCAGCGGGAAGGTCAGGTAGTACGCGAACAGGCCGATGAGGAGGAACCAGATGTTCGCCCCGCCGATGTACGCGAAGGTCTGGCCGAACTGAACGTTGAGGATGACCCGAAAGAGGAGCACCACCAGGATCAGGCCGAAGACGATGGAGCCGATCGTCCGGAAGTTGAGGAGCCGGGCGGCGAGGCTGACCTCCCGCTCGGGAATCACCTCGTCCGGCGGGGCGCCCAGGAACTCCTCCGGCTCGTACAGCGAGTGGCCGTGCTGTTCAGTCACGCCCGACGGGCTCCCCGGCCCAGGCGGCGCCGGAGCGCCTTGCTGACGACCGCGTAGCGGGTCGTGAGGTGGATGAAGAGGGTCGAGCGGCTGCCGTGCCACTCGTTCTCCTCGAGCGCGGAGCGGAGCTCGGACGCGTTCGTGAAGTCGGGCAGCGCGTTGAAGCTCATGGCGACCTCCCTCGCGGAGTGGCTGTCGCTGCACGCGATCCCCGGGATGCCGTAACGGGCCGCGAGCTCGGCGGCCTGCAGGTTGTGCCGCTGGAACGTGACCCGCGAATTGAAGACCTCCATGGCGTCCACCTTCCCCGCCTCCGCCAGCCGCTCCAGCGGCGCCTCGCGGATGTGGGAGGCGCGGAACGGATCGTAGGCGTGCGGGATCGAGACGAGGCCGCCCTGGGCGTGGATCTCATCGGCCGTCTCATCCGCCGACAGGCCGCGCGGAATCGTGCGCTCCAGGAAGACGCCCACGATCTCGCCGTCGGCGGTGCTGACCTCCTCGCCGATGATCACCGTCAGCTCTTCGGCGAGGCCCAGCTCGGCCACTCGGGCGCGCACCGCGAGCGCCCCCTCGACGTTGTTGTGGTTCGTCACCGCCACGTGGGTGAGACCGCGCTCGATGGCGACCCGGATGAACCGCTCCTCGGTGAGGATCGAGTCGCGCGAGGCGCGGGTGTGGATGTGGAAATCGGCGAAGGCCAGCGCCCGATCGCGGGCGACCCCGGTCGCCTCGCGAGGTTCGGTGGCGACGCCGGCGCGGGCAGCCGCCGGTGCCGTGGCCGTCACGAGGCGCTCACCAGGCTCTTGCGGAACGTCGTGAAGTGCTCGAGCGCCAGGCCGGTCCCGATCGCGACCGAGTTCAGCGCGTTCTCCGCGACGTGGCACGGGATGCCGGTGACCTGGGTGAGCAGCGCGTCGAGGTTGCGGAGCAGCGAGCCGCCGCCGGTCATCACCATCCCCTTGTCGATGATGTCGCTCGAGAGCTCGGGCGGCGTCTGCTCGAGCACGCTGCGGACCGCGGTGATGACCTGCTGCATCGGCAGCTCGATCGCCTCGGTCACCTCGGTGGAGGTCACCGGGATGGTGCGTGGCAGGCCGGCGATCATGTCGCGGCCCTTGACCTCCATGGTCATCGGCTCATCGAGCGGCAGCGCGGAGCCGATCGCGATCTTGACCTCTTCAGCGGTCCGGTCGCCGATCATCAGGTTGTACTTGCGCCGGATGTAGTTCGTGATCGCCTCGTCGAAGCGGTTGCCGCCAACGCGCACCGACTCGGAGACGACGATGCCGCCCAGGGCGATCACCGCGATCTCGCTCGTGCCGCCGCCGATGTCGATGATCATGTTTCCCGACGGCCCGGCAATCGGGACGTTGGCCCCGATCGCCGCGGCCAGCGGCTCCTCGATGAGGAAGGCGTCTCGCGCGCCCGCCTTGAGCGCCGCGTCGCGCACGGCGCGCTTCTCGACGCTCGTCACCCCGGAGGGGACGCTGATCATCACGTCCGGCTTGAAGATGCGGACCCGCGCCACCTTGTTGATGACGTAGCGCAGCATCGCCTCGGTGATCAGGTAGTCGGCGATCACCCCGTCGCGCATCGGCCGGATGGCCCGCACGTTGCCGGGGGTGCGCCCGATCATCTCGCGCGCCTCCTCGCCGACGGCGACCAGCCGGTTGTCGTCATCGCTGATGGCCACGACGCTGGGCTCGTTGAGCACCACGCCCTTGCCCTTCACGTAGACGAGGATGTTGGCGGTTCCGAGGTCGATGCCGATCTTCATGCTGCGGCTGCGCGCGTCGTCCTTCCGGCCGGCTGCGGGGGTGGTTGCTGAGGTCGTTCCGGGGGCGCTCGCAGTATACCGATCCGGCCCGGCGAGCCGGCCCGTACGATCGGTCTACCATCGGCCCATGCCCGAGGGCGACACGATCCACCGAACCGCCACGAACCTCCGTCGCGTGCTGGTCGGCGGCGTCGTGCGCGAGGCCCGGGCGAGACCACAGCCGGGCTCCGCTCGCGTCCCGCGCGTCGAGCGCCTCGTCGGCCGCCGGATCGACGCGGTCGAGGCGCGCGGCAAGCACCTCCTGATCCGCTGCTCGGGCGGCCTCACCCTGCGCAGCCACCTGCGGATGGGCGGCGCCTGGCACCGGTACCGTCCCGGCGAGGCGTGGCGGCTGCCGGCGGTCGCGTGCCGGCTGCGTGCTCACCACCGATCACGCGGTCGCCGTCTGCTTCGGCACTCCCGACATCGAGCTCCTGACCGATGCCGACCTGGCCCGCCATCGGGCGCTGCGGTCCCTTGGCCCGGATCTGCTCGGCGACAGCTTCGACGCGGCGGAGGCGCTCGGCCGGCTCCGCGCCCGGTCATCGGTGGAGCTCGGCCCGGCGCTGCTCGACCAGCGCTCGGTGGCCGGCATCGGCAACGTCTACAAGTCCGAGATCTGCTTTCTCGAGGGCCTCGACCCCGGGGCGCCGGTGAGTGCCGTGCCCGACGCCGCGCTCCTGCACCTGCTCTCCACCGCCCGCCGGCTGCTGCGTCGCGAATGCCGGCGCAGGACGCTCCGGGAGGCGGGTCACGACCGGCATCCCGGTTCCCGGCGCGTCGCTCTGGGTCTACGGGCGCGGCGGGCGCCCGTGTCGGCGCTGCGGCACGCGGATCCTCGCGCGGCGCCAGGGCGAGCAGGCGCGGATGACGTACTGGTGCCCGCGCTGCCAACCCCCTCCCTGAGCCCGGGGTCAGCCGAGCTCGCCCAGCCTGGCGAGCGCCTTCTCGAGACGCGCGGCGCGCGTCTCTGGCTTCCTGGCTTCCGCAATCGGTTCCGCGAGCTCGCGACGCCGGCTGAAGGAGAGCGTGTCGAACCGCTCTCGCAGCGCGGGGTGAGCGACGAGGGCAGCCTCCAGCTCCGGTGCCAGCTCCAGCGTGCGCGGCGAGTCATCGCGAACGAGCGTGATCTCGACCTCCTCGCCCACGTCGACGCCAGCCGCCTCGCGCGTCGCCTTGTGGACGCCCAGGAAGAGGCCGCGGCCGCCGTAGGGCATGGTGCTGCTGCGGAAGGGAATCCCGTTGATCGTTCCGGTGACGCGCATCTGGCGCAGGCCGCCGAGGGTCGCCGCGCAGTCGGGCGGAATGAGCGCAATGGCCCCGCCCGCGCGGGCCGCCTCGATCGTCGTCCGAAATCGCTGCTCGCCGCCCATCCGCGCACTGTGCACCGTGCGATACGCGTGCGCAAACCGCCCGGTAAGCGAGTCTGGCGCAGCATGCGAGCATGCGGGAGCTGGAGCTGGGACGTGTCGTCCGTGCGCTGCGCCGGCGGCGTGGCTGGCGTCAGGTCGATTGCGCCGGGCGCGCCGGCGTGCATCGGTCCACCTGGTCCAACCTCGAGCGAGGGCAGATCGGGCAGCTGGCGGTCCGTACCCTGCACCGATGCCTGGCCGTGCTCGAAGTCCGGCTCGACCTCGTCCCACGCTGGCGAGGCGCCGATCTCGACCGTCTGCTCGATGCGGCGCACGCCAGCCTGCAGGCGGTCCTGGTCGACCGCCTGCGCGCCTGGGGCTGGCAGGTCTTCGTGGAGGTCAGCTTCAATCGGTACGGCGACCGTGGTCGGATCGACGTCCTCGCGTGGCATCCACGCGTCCGCCTGCTGGTCGTGGGCGAGGTGAAGAGCGACATCGTGGATGCCCAGGGGCTTCTGGGGCCGCTCGATGTGAAGGTCCGGGTGGCGGGTCAGGTGGCCAGGCAGCTGAACCTGGGCCCCGTGGCGTTCGTGGTGCCGCTCCTCTTCGTCGCGGATTCGCCCACGATTCGGCGCCGCATCGAGCGGTTCGGCCCCCTCTTCGCGCGGTTCGACATCCGCGGACGAGCGGCCACCAGCCTGCTCCGCGCGCCGGATGCGCACTCCCTGGCGGCTGCGGGCGGACTGCTCATCTTCTCCAGTCGTTCATATGCGAATGGACGTAGCGCTAAGGCGGTCGGGAGGCAGCGGGTCAGGGTGAAGCGCACCGCCGCGCGCACGGACCCGAGCACCCACCTGCCCGCCCAGCCGGTGAGATCCTCGTAGCGCTACGGGGAGGCGACATCTGCACGGGCCAGCTCTCCGTAGCGTGCATAACGCGAATCACAGCAGCAGGCGCACCAACGCAAGAGGCATGGGGGCCAATGCGACGCGGGTCAGGCGTCGATACGGTCGATCCGCGCGCCCAGCCCCACGAGCTTCGCCTCGATTTTCTCGTAGCCGCGGTCGACGTGCTCCACGCCCGAGATCACCGACGTTCCCGGCGCGGCGAGCGCGGCCAGGATCAAGGTAGCGCCGGCGCGCAGGTCGGCGATCGTGACCTCCCGTCCGTGGAGCTGAGTGGGTCCCGCAATCCGCGCGTGGCGCTCGTCGATCACCTCGATCACGGCACCCATCTTCATGAGCTCCACGGTGTAGTCGAGCCGGTCCTCGTAGATCGTCTCGTGGATCGTGGAGTCGCCCTCCGCCTGGGTCATCAGCACCGCGAGCGGCGCCTGGAGGTCGGTGGCGAGGCCCGGGTAGGGCGCCGTCTCGACGCTCACGGCCCGGTACGCATCGGCTCCGTGCACCGCCAGACCGTCGTCGGTCAGCTCGTACGGGACGCCCATCGCGGCGAGGACCTCGAGGAAGGCACCGAGGTGGCCGGGATCCGCGCCGTGGATTGTGATGTTCCCGCCGGTGACCGCCGCCGCGATCGCGAAGGTGCCCGCCTCCAGCCGGTCCCCGATGACCCGGTGCTCAACGCCGCCGAGCCGGTCGACGCCCTCCACCTCGAGCCGATGCGGCGCGGTGCGCTCGATCCGCGCCCCCATGGCGCACAGCATCGCCACCAGGTCGTCCGTCTCCGGCTCCTGGGCGGCGTTCTCGATCACCGTGCTGCCGCGGGCCAGGACCGCCGCCAGCAGCGCGTTCTCGGTCCCCATCACCGTCACGTAGGGAAAGGCGATCCGGGCCCCCCGCAGCCCGCCGGGCGCCTGCGCGAAGTAGTAGCCGTTCTTGTACTCGACCTCGGCACCCAGGGCCCGCATGGCCTCCACGTGAAGGTCGACCGGGCGACGGCCGATACGATCGCCTCCCGGGTTCGAGATGATGACGCGCCCGAACCTCGTCAGCAGCGGGCCGAGCAGGATGAAGGAGGAGCGCATCTTGGCGGCCGCCTCGAGCGGCACGAACAGCCAGTCCGCGCGCCCGGCGCTGATCTCGAGGCCATCGGGCTCGAGCGTGCGGACCCCAAGCCCGATGTCGGCCATCGTCTCGCGCATGATCGTCACGTCGCTGATCTGCGGGACGTTGCGGAGCGTCGACGGCTCGTCGCTGAGAACCGCGGCGGCCATCAGCTTGAGGACCGCGTTCTTGGCGCCCGCGATGCGGACCTCGCCGTTCAGCGCTTTGCCGCCGGTGACGATGAACTTCTCCATGGGTCGCGTTGGAGTCTACCCGCGAAGCCCGCCGGTGTCGGTGCCCGGTTCGAGTTGGCGCAACGTCGGGTTCCTCCGGTCTCGATCCGAGAGGATGGGGCTCGAGACGGGCCATGCAATCGCCAAGTCCGGATCGTCCCATGCCAGTCCCCGCTCCAGCGCAGGATCGTAGTAGGTCGTCACCCGGTACAGGACGTCCGCCTCGTCGCTCAGGACGCAAAAGCCGTGCGCAAACCCGACGGGAACGTAGAGCAGGTGGTGTTCGTGGTCGTCGAGCGTGAATGACTCCCAGCGACCGTACGTGGCCGAGGCGGGCCGCAGATCCACCACGACGTCCCAGATCGCTCCACGGGCGACCCGCAGCAGCTTCGCCTGCCCGGGTCCCGCCTGGTAGTGCAGTCCACGCAACGTGCCGCCCACGGATCGTGAGTGGTTGTCCTGGACGAACGTGTCCCGGATGCCATGCCGCTCGAGCTCGTCGGCGCGAAACGTCTCGACGAAGAACCCGCGCGCGTCCTCGTGCGCAGTCGGGGCCATGAGCACCGGCCCGTCCAGCGTTGAGGGCAGGACCTGCATCAGGTTGCACCCGCTGCGGCAACGAGCGCCCGCGCGAGCTGGCGGCTTGGTTCTCGCCATTCGATGGGCTCGATTCCGAGCGACCGAGATACCGAGGTGTCGAGGACGGCACGCAACGGGACGGCACTGGCCCGCACGAAATCCGCAGACGTGATGCGCTCGAGTCGCGGCGCGGCGTGACCGAGGGAGGCGAGGGCCACTTCGGCCCATCCGAAGCGGGTTGCCTCGGGCACCCCCGCGAGGTGGAGCACATTGATCCTCCGGGCCGGTGCGAGACGGACGGACGCCAGAATTGCGTCAGCAAGCACCGGAATCCAGGTCGGATTCCCCCACTCGTCCTCCACCACGCGCAACGGTGTCCCGGCCTCGTGCGCCCGCTGGGCCGCGGTGAGAATCCGGGATATGAAGCTCGATCCATCCGGGCCGAAGAGCCACGCCGTGCGAATGATGAGGTGGCGCTCCGCGGTATCTGCCACCGATTGCTCCCCGAGAAGCTTCGACGCTCCATACGCATTGCGCGGTGCGGGTGACGCGGACTCGACGTAGGCCTCGGCTGCCTCCCCATCGAACACCTCGTTCGTGCTGATCTGCACCGCCAGTGCGTCGAGGCGGTCGGCTGCCAGCGCAAGCTGGCCCGCCGCCTCACCGTTGACGCGCATCGCACGCTGCGGGTCGCGCGCGCAGCCGTCGACATCGGTCCAGGCGGCAGCATTGATCAGGACCTCGGGGCGCCAATCCAGCAGCACGCGATCGTCAGCAGCTCGGGCGAGATCGAAGGACGGCCGATGCAACGCCAGGACCTCGTCGCCGGCTCGTTCGCAGGCCGCGACAAGCTGGCGTCCCAGCCGCCCGGTCGACCCGGCAATCGCCACTCGCGTCATGATCCCGCGCCCGCGGATTCCTCGGCGGCGAGCCGGTCGCCGTACTGGCGTCGGTAGTACGCCTCGTACTCGCCGAGCTTGAGGGGCCGCCACCAATCCTCGCGCTCCTGGTACCAGCGAACGGTCTCGGCCAGCTCGGTCTCAAAGTCGGATCGGGGCGACCAGCCCATCTCCCGTATGCGCGTCGTATCGATCGCGTAACGGCGATCGTGTCCAGCGCGGTCACCGATGTGCCGCAGGAGTGACGTTGGTTTGTCAAGAAGGCGCAGGATCTCGTGCGTCACCTGCAGGTTGCTGCGGGGATTGCCCCCACCGATGTTGTAGATCGCGCCTGGCTCGCCCCGCTCGAGCACCAGCTCGATCCCCGCGCAATGGTCGGCCACGGACAGCCAGTCGCGCTCCTGGAGGCCGTCGCCGTAGACCGGGAGCGGAAGGTCGTCGATGGCATTCGTGACGAACAGCGGGATGAGCTTCTCGGGGTACTGGTATGGACCGAAGGTGTTGCTGCCTCGAGTCACACAGCCCGGCAGCCCGTGCGTCCTGTGGTAGGCCAGCACCAGGAGATCGCCGGATGCCTTGCTGGCGGCGTACGGGCTGCTGGGCCTCAGCCCATCCCGTTCGGCTGCGGACCCACTGGCGACGTCGCCGTACACCTCGTCCGTGCTCACCTGCAGGTACGTCCGGTGGCCGTGGCGGCGCGCGGCCTCGAGCAGGGTGAAGGTGCCGTGCACGTCGGTCTGGATGAAGGCGTCAGCGGACTCGATGCTGCGGTCGACGTGGGACTCGGCGGCGAAGTTGACGATGGCATCCACGCCGCCCGCCAGCCCGTCAACCAGCTCGGCGTCGTTGATGTCTCCCTTTACGAACCGGTAGCGAGGGTTGCCCGCCACATCCGCCAGGTTCGCGAGGTTGCCGGCGTAGGTCAGCTTGTCGAGGACGGTGATCGTGAGATCCGGGTGGACGCTCAGCATGTGGCGAACGAAGGCCGAGCCGATGAAGCCCGCGCCGCCGGTGACCAGGATGCGGCCCGGGAGCGTCACGGCCGCAGCTCACGCGGATCGACCCGCTCGGCCTCCACCGCGTCCGGCCCGGATACCATCCGCATCGGCTCAGCCGGATCCGCGGCGGCGAAGGCATTCGCAGCAAGAAGCGATTCGATAGTGCCCGCATCCTGCCACTGCCCATCGAAGACGACGTGCATCAACTGCCCCCGGCCGAGGTACGCGTTCAGCAGGTCGGTGATCTCGAACTCCCCTCGCGCCGATGGACGCAGCGAGCGGATCAGGTCGAAGACCGAGGCCCGGAAGAAGTAGACCCCGATCGGAACGAGGTTGCTCTTCGGATGGACCGGCTTCTCCTCGAAGCCAATGAGGTTCCCGGAGGCGTCGAGCTCCGCGACGCCGAAGCGCTCCGGGTCGGGGACCTCCTTCAGGACGCAGCCGGCTTCCGCATCACCCGCGGCGAAGGCGTCGGCAAACGTCCGAAGCGATCCGCGGAGCACGTTGTCGCCCAGCACGATCGCGATGGGGTCTTCCCCGGCATACTGCTCCGCCAGCCCAATCGCGTGGGCAATGCCCAGGGCTCCTCGCTGATAGCGGAAGGTGAGGTCCAGGCCGATGTCGGAGCCATCGTGCAGGAGCTCGAGGATGTCCCCGACCGAGCGCCCACCGACTACCACCATCGCCTCGCGGCAGCCCATCTCCCGCAGCGTGGCGAGTGGGTGGAAGATCATCGGCCGGTCATAGACGGGCAGGAGATGCTTGTTCGTGACCAGGGTGAGGGGGAACAGGCGCGACCCGCTGCCGCCGGCCAGCACCAGGCCCTTGAGTGGCATGCCAGCTAGCGTACAACGCGGGGGATGATCTCAAGGCCGTCCTCCACGAGGGTGGTACTCTCGCGCCGCAAAAAGGGGAGGCTCCCACCCGATGCCTGAACCGCGGCACGACGTCGTCATTGCCGGAGCTGGACCGGCGGGCAGCCGCGTGGCGCGCGATCTCGCGCGGCGTGGACATGACGTCGTGGTCCTCGAGGAGCACCAGGTGGTTGGCGAGCCGTGCCATTGCTCGGGATTCGTCACGCCCAGGACCCTGGAGCTCGCCGATGTCGGTGAGGACATCGTCTGCAACGTCATCCGAGGAGCGGCGGTCCACACCAGGGACCGCGACCCGTCGATCGTCGGTGGCAACCGCGTGCACGGGCTCGTCATCGACCGGACGGAGCTGGACCGGCGGCTGGCGGAGCAGGCACGAGCGGCCGGCGCACGGGTCCTGGGCGCAACGCGGTTCGTGAGCTTCGATCACCCGGAACGCGGAGGAGCCAGTCCCCCCGGAGGGATCCGCGTCCGGGCGGTGCGCGACGGGGTGAATGTGACGTTTCTGACCCGGCTGCTGATCGGTGCGGATGGCGCACAGAGCCGCGTGGCACGCCAGCTTGGCGGAGCCCGAGCGGGCGGCATGGTGGTTGGCCTGGGGGCCCTGGCCGAGTACGACCGGAATCCGAGGGGCGACCACGTGGAGATCTTCCTTGATCCGGAGTCCGCGCCGGGATGGTTCGGGTGGACGATCCCGCTCGGCGGTGGGCTCGCCCGGCTCGGGACCGGGAGCGCGAACGGGATCGGCCCCCGCGAGAGTTTCCGTCGATTGCGCAGGCGCTTCCCGGAGAGCATCGGAGCAGCGCGCGTCCACTCGCATTCCGGCGGCCTGATCCCGCTCTGGCAGCCGACCGACATGATCGGTGACGGCGTGATGCTGGTCGGCGATGCCGCGCGCCAGGTGAAGCCGACATCGGGAGGTGGGATCTACGCGGCGCTGCGAGCCGCCGGCCAGGCAGCCGATGCGGCCGACCGCGCGCTGCGGAGCGGAGACCTGTCGAGGCGCTCGCTCGAGGCCTATCCGAGAGCGTGGCACGCATCGTTCGGTCGCGAGCTCCGTCGGCAGCATGACATGCACCGGGCCTTCACCCGGCTCACCGGGCGGGACCTTCTCGACCTCCTGCAGCTCCTCGACGAGAGGTCAACGCGCCGCGTCGTCGACGTCGCGGCGGACATTGACTTTCTTTCCCACCTCGTCGCGCTCCTGAGCATCCGGAAGCCGTTGCTCGCCATGAAGCTGCTCCACTGGCCACGCTACCCACTCGCCTGGCTACCCGGTGCCTGAGTGATCGCGGCGGCGATCCCCATCTACAACGAGGAAGCAAGCATCGGCGACGTGGTGGAGCGCACGCGGGCCCTGGTGGATCGCGTGGTCGTAGTGGACGACGGTTCGACCGATGACGGCGCGGACGTTGCCGGACGAGCCGGTGCCGCTGTCCTTCGTCTGGCACGGAATTCGGGAAAGGGTGAGGCACTCCAGGCGGCCCTCGACTGGGCCCGTCAGCAACCGGACCTCGGCGAGCTGGTCCTGCTGGACGGCGACGGCCAACACGACCCCGCCGACATCCCTCGGCTGCTGGAGGCGAGGCGGAACCGCGACCTCGACATCGTCGTCGGCAGCCGCTTCCTGGGGGAGAACAACGCGCCGGTGTACCGGCTGTTCGGGCTCCACGTCCTGTCCGCCTCGGCCGCGCTCGGCTCGGGGATCCGCCTGACCGATTCGCAGAGCGGGTACCGAGCGCTCTCCAGGCGAGCAGTCGACGCGTTGAAGCTGACTGAGCGGGCGTTCTCGATCGAGACCGAGATGCAGTTCGTTGCAGCCGCGGCCGGGCTTCGGGCGGGCGAGATCCCGATCACGATCCGCTATGCCGGCCCTGCCCGCCGCAGCCCGGTCGCCCACGGCGTCTCGGTCCTCTTGCGCACGATCAGGATGACCGCCATCCGGCGACCGTGGCGTCTGCCGCTCCTGGTTGCCACACCCGTCCTGGCCACGATGATCGCCCGGACGCCGGGGCGTCGCGCGACTGCCGCATGACCCGCGAGCCGGCGGTTGCGGCCGTGGTCGTCGCCTTCAACGGCGGGGACGCCCTGCAGAAATGTGTCGAGTCACTGCTCGGGCAGCGCGTTGACGATCTCGAGATCATCGTGGTCGACAACGCGTCGACGGATGGGTCCATCGAACGACTGGAGGGCCAGTACGCCGACCGTGTCCGAGTCGTCCGCGAATCGACGAATCGGGGGTACGCCGCGGGTGCGAACGTCGGCTGGCGTGCTTCCAGCGCGGACTTGGTGGCCATCCTCAACCAGGACCTGGTCCTCATGCCCGACTGCCTCGAGAAGATGCGCGAGGCGCTCACAACAGCCGGCCGAGACGCCCTCGTAACGCCCAAGCTCGTCCTGGCATCGGATCCAACGCGGGTCAATGCGGTCGGCAATGACGTGCACGTCAGCGGCGTGGCCTGGTGCCATGGACTCGGTTCGCCGGCCGACGCCTGGCACGGGACGGTGGAGGTGACCGCGATATCGGGAGCCGCGTTCATGGCGCACGCATCTTTCCTCGCGGATCTCGACGGCCTCGAAGAGCGCTACTTCATGTACATGGAGGACGTGGATCTCTCGTTGCGTGCGCGGCTGGCCGGCGGCACGTGCCTGGCGGCCTGCGACGCCGTTGCGGTTCACGACTGGAGCCTTGCGCTGGGACCTGAGCGCTTTGCACTCATGGAGCGGAACCGGCGCGCCCTGTGGCGGAGATTCTGGTCTCGCGACGCCCGGACCTACCCGCTCCTCTTCCAGGCCGAGCTCATGGCGTGGTGCTATGCCCTGACGCGCGGGGCGGTTCACCTGAAGGCGAAGTGGCGGGCAGGACGGAAGGGGCTGCGCCTGGCTCCGCTCCTGGCGGACGATCCGTCAGCGCTCTACCCGGTGCTGGCCCGGACCCATCCCTACCACGTCCTCTTCCCGAATAACGCCTTGATCGGTCGCCTCGGTGGAGTGCTTGATCGGCTGTTCGCCATTCTTCTTCCAGCGTAGGGATGGGCTGCGCGAGGCCGCCCTTGGTGCGCGAGTGCAACGGAACCGCCAACGACCGCACAAAACACTCTCAATTGAGGCTAAAACGTGGCTCCTGGGGGGGTCAGAGGTACTAGACAGCCAGGCGCAGCCCCCCGTACCATCGGCGCGTTTTCGGTAGGAGGTCGAGGCTCGGGGGTGCCTCGCCCTCAGGATCGACCCCACGCATCGGTCCTCTGGCGTGCCCGCCGCTGCCACACGGCCTCCCATGAGCAGGTGCCCACATGCTCCCTGGTAGTCGGCCGTCCGCCGTCATTCGCGCCGCGGCATCATTCCTGGTCCTCACGTTCGTCTTCAGCCTCACGACCACCCAGCCACCGAAAGCAGTCGCGGTGGGCAACACCGCCCTCCAGCTGACCACCAATTCGTACGTCACCTTCGGCGACCCCGCCAAGCTGGATCTCGCCACCTTCACCATCGAGACCTGGTTCAAGAAGACGGGGACGGGTACGCCCAATACGACCGGTGGCGGCGGCATCACCATCCTGCCTCTGCTGACCCACGGGGCGCCACAGTCCGAGGGCTCGGACGTCGACGCCAACTGGATCCTGGGCATCGATACCGGTCACGGCAATGTCATCGCCGCCGACTTCGAGGGCAAGGACGACCCCGCGGACCCGCTAACCGGTCAGAACAACCCGATCTGGGGCACGACCCCCATCGGTGACAACGAGTGGCACCACGCGGCCGCGACGTTCGACGGCACCACCTTTGCCGTCTACCTCGACGGCAACCTCGAGGCCAGCAACACGCCCGGCTTCCACCCCCGCGACGACTCGCGGCAAGGCGTGGGCCTGGGCACCATGATCACCACCGATGACTTCGGCAATATGCCGTCCTACGTGGGCCGCTTCGACGGCGTCATCGACGAAGCCCGGGTATGGAACCGAGCCCTGGACCAGACCGAGATCCAGGACAACCGCGACCTCGAGCTCACCTCGGGCACCGGCCTGGTTGCCCGCTGGGGCCTCAACGAGGGTTCCAGCACGAACGTGGGTGACTCGATCACCACGCCTTCGGCAGCGGATGGAACCGTCAGCGGCAGCGGCTATGCATGGGTGAGTGGCTTCCCGATTGCTGGAGCCAACAACGCGCCCGTCGCCGTTGATGACGCCTACAGCACCCCGCAGGACACCACCCTGAATGTATCGGCGACAGGCGTCCTAGGCAACGACACCGACGCGGATGCTGACCCACTGATCGCAGTCCTCGATACGGACGTCAGCCACGGGTCGCTGACTCTCAACTCGGATGGGAGCTTCGACTACACGCCGACTGGCGGATACAACGGGCCCGACAGCTTCACCTATCACGCTAACGACGGGACCGATGACTCGAATGTGGCGACGGTCACCGTCGCGGTGGGCAACACCGCCCTCCAGCTGACCACCAATTCGTACGTCACCTTCGGCGACCCCGCCAAGCTGGATCTCGCCACCTTCACCATCGAGACCTGGTTCAAGAAGACGGGGACGGGTACGCCCAATACGACCGGTGGCGGCGGCATCACCATCCTGCCTCTGCTGACCCACGGGGCGCCACAGTCCGAGGGCTCGGACGTCGACGCCAACTGGATCCTGGGCATCGATACCGGTCACGGCAATGTCATCGCCGCCGACTTCGAGGGCAAGGACGACCCCGCGGACCCGCTAACCGGTCAGAACAACCCGATCTGGGGCACGACCCCCATCGGTGACAACGAGTGGCACCACGCGGCCGCGACGTTCGACGGCACCACCTTTGCCGTCTACCTCGACGGCAACCTCGAGGCCAGCAACACGCCCGGCTTCCACCCCCGCGACGACTCGCGGCAAGGCGTGGGCCTGGGCACCATGATCACCACCGATGACTTCGGCAATATGCCGTCCTACGTGGGCCGCTTCGACGGCGTCATCGACGAAGCCCGGGTATGGAACCGAGCCCTGGACCAGACCGAGATCCAGGACAACCGCGACCTCGAGCTCACCTCGGGCACCGGCCTGGTTGCCCGCTGGGGCCTCAACGAGGGTTCCAGCACGAACGTGGGTGACTCGATCACCACGCCTTCGGCAGCGGATGGAACCGTCAGCGGCAGCGGCTATGCATGGGTGAGTGGCTTCGTGCCGCCCGTCGCTGGCAACGCCGCGCCGGATGCCCCGACCCTGAACGCGCCCTCGAACGGCGCGACCGGCATCGGCACCTCGCCGACCCTCAACCTTGGCGTCTCCGACCCGGATGGCGATCCGCTGACGGTGACCTACTACGGACGACCGTATGCCAGCGGCAACTTCGCGCAGATTGCGCAGCACACGAGCGTGAGCGCGGCCAGCGACACCGCCACTTGGCCCAGCCTCGGCGCAGGGCAGACCTTCGAGTGGTACGTGACCCTCGATGACGGCAACCTGACCACCACCGGACCGACCTGGACCTTCCACACGACCCCAAGCTCTGATCCAGTGTTCGTCGGTGCGGGCGACATCGCCGACTGTGGCCGCACCCAGGACGAGGCGACGGGCGCCATCATTGGTGCCATCGACGGCAACGTCTGGACGGCGGGGGACAACACGTATCCGACCGGGACGACGCTCAGCAACTACACGACCTGCTACGAGTCAGGTTGGGGGGGCGCCATCAAGGCGCGCACGCGGCCCATCCCCGGCAATCATGACTGGGGCACCAGCCAGGTCCCGCCGGGCTCGGAAACCCTAGACCAGTACTTCGCCTACTTCGCGCCCAACGCCACCGATGGCGACGGCAACAGCTACTACAGCTACGACATCCCGAGCAGCAACTGGCACATCGTCAACCTCGACTCCGAGTGTCAGCTGGTGCCCGGTGGCTGCGCTGCCGGCTCGCCGCAGGAGCTCTGGCTACAGGCTGATCTGGCGGCGAACAGCACCAAGAATGTGATCGCCCTCTGGCATAAGCCCCGGTTCAGTTCAGGGGTGACGACCTACACGGCTCTGCAGGCCTTCTACGATGACATCTACAACGCCGGCGTCGACATCCTCCTCGAGGGCCACGACCACATCTACGAGCGCATGCAGCCGATTGATCCCACAGGAGCGGTGGATACCACCTACGGCATTCGGCAGTTCACGGTGGGCACCGGCGGCGCGGCGCTGCAGTCCTACGGCGGCTCATTCCCGGCCACCGTCACCGGCAGCGGCAGCACCTACGGCGTGCTGAAGCTGACCCTGCATCCCACCACCTACGACTGGGTCTTCCTGCCCATCGCGGGCCAGACCTTCACCGATTCGGGCACTGCATCGGTCCACGACGCTCCCGGCGGTCCGGCCGCTGATTACTACGTGGATAACACCAACGGCAGCTGCAGCGACGCAGGTGCCGGCACCCTCGCTGCGCCCTTCTGCACCATTGGTCATGCAGCCGGCCTCGTAACGGCCGGCCAGACCGTAAGGGTTCTCGCCGGCACGTACGCGGAGACCGTCAACGGACCGAATTCCGGGACGGCCGGCAACCCGATCACCTATTCGGCAGCGCCAGGCGTGACGGTCACCGGTAACGGAACCGCCACCGGCAACGCATTCCGGATGACCGGGTCTTCAATGCACAGCTACATTGTGATCGACGGATTCACGATCACCGATACCGTCGACTACGGGATCTACGCCTCCGCGGCGGATCACATCACGATCTCGAACAACCACGTCAGCTACGCCGGTTCACCGTGCGCGCCTAGCTGCCCCGGTACGACCACGCAACGGGTCGGTATCCTGCTCACTGCTACGACCGCCTCGACGATCAGCGGCAACGTCTCCGATCACAACAGCCAGGACGGCATCCGACTCAGCGGCGGCTCCTCCGGCAACCTCGTCAGCGACAACGTCGCCTTCGCGAATGCCGAGGAAGGGAAACGCAACGCGACCGGCATCCAGGTCACCGGCGCTGGTAGCGACAACAACACAATCCTCCACAACACCACCTACGCCAACGAGGACTCGGGGCTGCAGTTCTACAGCGGCGCCGCGAACAACGTCGTCATCGGCAATTTGACGTACGGCAACGGCGACCACGGCATCGACAACAACGCCGCCATCGGCAATGTCATCGTCGGGAACACCGTCCACGGAAACGTCACCGCGGGGATCAACCTCGAGGGCGGGACTGCTCCTGGCTCGGGCGGCGCGACACTGGCGAACAACATCGCCTTCGACAATGGCCTGCTCCTCCAGGTTGGTGGTGGGACCGCCAGCGGCCAACGGACCGACATCCGTGTAGACGCCCAGTCGATCGGCGGGACCACGCTGGACTACGACCTGCTCTATCTGACCAGCGACACGCGCCTGATCCAGTGGAACGGCACGACTTACTCGTCGCTGTCAGCCTTCCAAACGGCCGTCCCCGGGCAGGAGACGCACGGCGTCGAGGCTGACCCATCGTTCGTGGCGCCAGCACCAGCCGCGGAGCGCCCGGCTGCGGCACCTTTCAACATTGCCGTCAACCTGGGCGACTACCACCTGACGGCCGGTTCGCCCGCGATCGACAGCGCGGATTCTGGAGCGTCGAACGAGGCGCTCACCGACCTTGATGGTGTCGCCCGGGTCGACGACCCTGCGACGACTGACACGGGCGCTGGGACGCGGACCTACGACGATCGCGGCGCCTACGAATTCATTCCAACGTCGACCGTCAACGCGGCCCTCAACTTCGATGGCGTCAATGACTACGTCACGTTCGGTCAGGCGACCAGCACCCTCGGCACCTCGACCTTCACCCTCGAAGCGTGGGTGAAGCGCGCCGCGGGTGGCGTGACCATGTCCACCGGCACGAACGGCTTCGACGGTGCGGGCGGGCGACCGAACGGGATCTACCCCGTGCTGACCAAGGGCATGGGTGAGGGCGAATCTCCAGCCGACATCAACACGAACTGGTTCCTCGGGATCACATCGACCGGCGTGGTCGGGGCTGATTTCGAGGACACCGCCGGGGGAGGGAACCATCCCGCCTGGGGCACGGCCCCCGTCGCCCTCGACGAATGGCACCACATCGCCGCGACGTACGGCGCCGGGTGCTGGACGCTCTACCTCGACGGCGAGGCCGATGCCCTGCACGGCACGGCATGTCCTGGCGCGACCCCCGAGGCGTCCAGCATCCAGCATGCTGCCCTCGCCACCGGCCTGCCCTCCGGCGGGAGCCCGACGGCCAGCTCCGGCTACTTCGCCGGGGCCATCGACGAGGCACGGGTGTGGGGCGTGGTCCGCACTCCCCTCCAGATCCATGACAACCGGGACCTCGAGCTCACTGCCGGGACCGATCTCCTCGGCCGCTGGGGGATGAACGAAAACATGGGCACCACGGTGACCAACTCGGTTTCCGGGTCCCCGAACGGCACCGCCATCAATGGACCCACGTGGGTCTCCGGCTTCGTGCCACCGGCCGCCGGCAACACCGCCCCTGACGCACCGACCCTCAACGCGCCATCGGATGGCGCCACCGGCATCGGCACCTCGCCGACCCTCGACGTCGGCGTCTCCGACCCGGATGGCGATCCGCTGACGGTGACCTACTACGGGCGTCCGTACGCCAGCGGCAACTTCGCCCAGATCGCCCAGCACTCAGGCGTGACCGCGGCGAGCGACACCGCGACCTGGTCGAGCCTCGGCGAGGGCCAGGAGTTCGAGTGGTACGTCACCCTCGATGATGGCAACCTGACGACCACCGGTCCGACCTGGACCTTCCACACCACCCCGAGCGCCGATCCGGTCTTCGTGGGCGTGGGTGACATCGCCTCGTGCGCCACCACGGATGACACGGCAACGGGCAACATCATCCAGGGTATCGAGGGCAACGTCTTCACGACCGGCGACAACGTCTACGATTTCGGGACCGCTACCGAGTACGGCGACTGCTACGCGCCCACCCCGTGGGGTGACCCATCTGTCTTCAATCGCACTCGCCCCATCCCCGGCAACCACGACTGGGGCACCGGCGGCCCGGAGACCCTCGCCGACTACTTCGCCTTCTTTGGCGCGAACGCCAACGCAGGCGGCACGAGCTACTACAGCTACGACATCAACAGCGACTGGCACATCGTCAACCTCGATTCGGAGTGCCAGCTGGTGCCCGGCGGCTGCGACGTCGGCTCGCCGCAGGAGCTCTGGCTCAAGGCCGATCTCGCGGCGAACAGCACGAAGAACGTGATTGCCCTGTGGCACAAGCCCAGGTACAGCTCCGGCCAGACGAACTACCAGGCGCTCCAGCCCTTCTGGGACGATCTCTACGCCGCAGGCGTCGACATCCTCCTCGACGGTCACGACCACATCTACGAGCGATTCGTCCCGATGATGTCGGGCGCGACTCCATCCGATCCTCCGGTTGCCGATCCCGACCTACGGCATTCAGCAGTTCACGGTCGGGACCGGCGGCGAGGAACACCACAGCCTCGGCACCACCCTGGGCACCAGCGTCGTCCGCAACAACGACACGTTCGGCATCTTCAAGCTGACCCTGCACGCGACGTCGTATGACTGGGTCTTCCTGCCGATCGACGGCTACACCTTCACCGATTCCGGCACCGGCACCGTCCACGGCGCGCCTCCGACAAGCAACGGGACGACCGACATCGCCGTCTTCCGCCCGAGTGACGGGGTGTGGTACATCCAGAACGGGGTCAGTACCCAGTGGGGAGCCAGTGGTGACATCCCGGTCCCCGGTGACTACGACGGGAACGGGACGACCGACATCGCCGTCTTCCGCCCGAGTGACGGGGTGTGGTACATCCAGAACGGGGTCAGTACCCAGTGGGGAGCCAGTGGTGACATCCCGGTCCCCGGTGACTACGACGGGAACGGGACGACCGACATCGCCGTCTTCCGCCCGAGTGACGGGGTGTGGTACATCCAGAACGGGGTCAGTACCCAGTGGGGAGCCAGTGGTGACATCCCGGTCCCCGGTGACTACGACGGGAACGGGACGACCGACATCGCCGTCTTCCGCCCGAGTGACGGGGTGTGGTACATCCAGAACGGGGTCAGTACCCAGTGGGGAGCCAGTGGTGACATCCCGGTCCCCGGTGACTACGACGGGAACGGGACGACCGACATCGCCGTCTTCCGCCCGAGTGACGGGGTGTGGTACATCCAGAACGGGGTCAGTACCCAGTGGGGAGCCAGTGGTGACATCCCGGTCCCCGGTGACTACGACGGGAACGGGACGACCGACATCGCCGTCTTCCGCCCGAGTGACGGGGTGTGGTACATCCAGAACGGGGTCAGTACCCAGTGGGGAGCCAGTGGTGACATCCCGGTCCCCGGAAGGTGGCTGGTTTCGCCATGAGGCCGAGGATGCATGCTGGGTGCGAGCGAATGGAATCGTAGGGGCCGTCGCGTGACCCCGAACGCTCGTGCTCGGCGCTCGCAGCGCGCAACATTCATCAGCCTCCGTCCTCCCGGACCACAACAAATGTCCGGCGAGCACGAAGGTCCCCACCCACGAGGGAGCGTCTGGCCCGTCGCCCCTTCATAATGTCCTGCGAACAGGCTGCCCATGATCAACCGGCAACGCTTCCATCGACGGCGTCGCGCGACGCGTATCGGATTGGCGAATCGTCATCACCGAGGCGCGGCACTGGGTGTCGTTGTCCTCATGGCGTTCAGCCTTGCGTTGAGCTTTGCGGTTGCTCCTGTCGCGCCCTCCACGACCACGGTGGCCGGCGCCGGGGATCCGGTCATCGCCGCGGCCGGCGATATCGCCTGCGACCCGGCCGATTCGAAGTTCAACGGCGGCATCGGCGTCTCGAATGGCTGCCGGCAGAAGGCCGTCTCTGACCTGATCGTCAATGGCGGCTACAGCGCCGTGCTGGCGCTGGGTGACAACCAGTACTACTGCGGCAGCTATGACGCCTTCGTGGGCTCCTACGACCTCAGCTGGGGTCGGGTCAAGTCGATGACCTACCCCTCCGTCGGCAATCATGAGTACCTGACCAACGGGGGCTCGGGGGCGAGCACCGGATGCGACGCGTCGAACGCGAATGCCGCTGGCTATTACCAGTACTTCGGCGCGGCCGCTGGCGACCCGACCAAGGGTTACTACAGCTTCGACATCGGTACCTGGCACCTCGTCGCATTGAACACGCAGTGCTCGTCGGTCGGCGGCTGCTCGGCGAACAGCCCGCAGGGCCAGTGGCTGGCCGCCGACCTCGACGCCCATCCGAACCAGTGCACCCTGGCCTTCTTCCACATCCCGCTCTTCAGCTCGGGCGGGCGCGCATCCCCTAACTCGACCGGGATGTGGCAGGTCCTCTACGCCCACCATGCCGACCTCGTCCTCAACGGGCACGACCACATTTACGAGCGCTTTGCGCCACAGGCGCCGGACGGCACGCCCGACCCGGTGAACGGGATCCGCGAGTTCATCGTGGGGACCGGTGGTGCGAACCTGACCAGCCTGGCGACCACGGCCGCGAATAGCGAGGTGCGGAATGCCTCGACGTTCGGCATGATGGCCCTCACGCTCCATCCAACCGGCTACGACTGGCAGTTCGTGCCGGAGGCGGGTCAGACCTTCACCGATTCCGGATCGGGAACCTGCCATACGAGTGGTGGAAACGCACCCACCATCACGAGCGCGAACCATTCCAACTTCACGGCCGGCACCCCGGGCTCATTCAACGTCACCGCAACCGGGTCACCGCTCCCGACCATCACCAAGACAGGGACGCTGCCGAGCGGCGTGACCTTCACCGACAACGGCAACGGCACCGCAACCCTGGCTGGCACACCGGGCCCCGGTACCGCAGGGACCTACCCGATCACCATCGATGCCGCCAACGGCGTCCTGCCGAACGCGTCTCAGAACTTCACCCTGAGCGTCGATTCGGGGGCACCAATCATCACCAGTGCGGACAACGCAACGTTCAATGTGGGCAGCAATGGCACCTTCACGGTCACCGCGTCAGGTGTTCCCCCGCCCACGCTGACCGAATCAGGCGGACTTCCGAGCGGGGTGACGTTCACTGACAACGGCAACGGCACCGCAACCCTGGCAGGCAGCGCGATGACTCGTGGGAGCTACCCAATCACGATCATGGCCGCGAACGGCGTCCTCCCAGACGCGTCGCAGGATTTCACTCTGACGACGCGCGGAGGGTCCGGCGGCGATACGACGCCCTTCACCGCGGTGGCGGACGCGAAGGTCGACTCCTCTGCCGCCACGACGAACTACGCCACGTCGCCGCTCAGGGTCGACGGATCTCCGGACGTCCGCAGCTACCTGATGTTCGACACTTCGTCCCTCACGGATGCCATTCAGAGCGCCGTGTTGCAGATCTGGGCGACCAGCGCCCAGAGCGTCGGATATGACGTGTATGGCGTGGCCGACACGAGCTGGAGCGAGACCGGCCTGACGTACGCGAACCAACCATCCGGATCGATCTCGTCCACCAAGGTCGGCTCTTCCGGTCCCATCACCGCCGGGACCTGGACGACGGTCGACGTGACATCGCTCATCACGGTGCCGGACGTCTACAGCCTCGTCCTCGAGACGACAAGCCAGACGGCACTCGCCCTCGCCAGCCGCGAGGACGCTGACCCGACGCACCGGCCCCAGCTCATCGTGACGACGGCCGGCCCCACCATCCCAGATGCACCGACCAACGTGACCGCCAGTGCCGGCGTGGGGGAGGCCCAGGTCTCGTGGACGGCTCCCCTCAACGACGGCGGCAGCCCGGTCATGGGCTACACGATCACCGGAGTTCCTGACGGCAGCGCCACCGTGGCCGGCACCGTCACGACGACCACGGTGAGCAGCCTCACGAACGGCACGAGCTACACCTTCACGGTTCACGCCACCACCGGAGCGGGCGACGGGCCAGAGTCGGCGCCGTCGAACGCGGTGACGCCAACTCCCCCGGAGCCGGACACGACGATCACCGCAGGCCCGTCCGGAGTGGTGACCAGCGACAGTGCCAGCTTCAGCTTCAGCTCCACGATCGGCGGCTCGACCTTCGACTGCAGTCTCGACGGGGCGCCTTCCGCAGCATGCACGTCACCCCAGCCCTACTCCGGCCTGGCCGACGGGCCTCACACCTTCGAGGTGGCCGCCACCGCCGCCGGAGTCACCGACTCGACCCCGGCCAGCCGCGCCTGGACGGTCGACACCACCCCGCCGATGGTGACCGGCACCGATCCGATCGATGGCGCCAGCGATCTCCCGGCCTCGACCATCGTCAGCGCGACCTTCAGCGAAGACGTTGACCCCGCGACCCTGGACTCGACGAGCTTCAGCTTGACTGATATCTCCACGACGAGCCTGGTTGCCGGCATCGTCAGCTATGACGGCCCCACGCAGAGCGCCACCTTCACCCCGTCGGCTGACCTGGCGCTTGGTCATGACTTCAGCGCAAGCTTGAGCACGGCCGTCACCGACGCCGCCGGCAACCCGCTGAGCGCCCCCGTGAGCTGGAGCTTCTCCACCAACCCGGCGCCGACGACCGACATCGCCGTCTTCCGCCCGAGTGACGGGGTGTGGTACATCCAGAACGGGGTCAGTACCCAGTGGGGAGCCAGTGGTGACATCCCGGTCCCCGGTGACTACGACGGGAACGGGACGACCGACATCGCCGTCTTCCGCCCGAGTGACGGGGTGTGGTACATCCAGAACGGGGTCAGTACCCAGTGGGGAGCCAGTGGTGACATCCCGGTCCCCGGTGACTACGACGGGAACGGGACGACCGACATCGCCGTCTTCCGCCCGAGTGACGGGGTGTGGTACATCCAGAACGGGGTCAGTACCCAGTGGGGAGCCAGTGGTGACATCCCGGTCCCCGGTGACTACGACGGGAACGGGACGACCGACATCGCCGTCTTCCGCCCGAGTGACGGGGTGTGGTACATCCAGAACGGGGTCAGTACCCAGTGGGGAGCCAGTGGTGACATCCCGGTCCCCGGTGACTACGACGGGAACGGGACGACCGACATCGCCGTCTTCCGCCCGAGTGACGGGGTGTGGTACATCCAGAACGGGGTCAGTACCCAGTGGGGAGCCAGTGGTGACATCCCGGTCCCCGGTGACTACGACGGGAACGGGACGACCGACATCGCCGTCTTCCGCCCGAGTGACGGGGTGTGGTACATCCAGAACGGGGTCAGTACCCAGTGGGGAGCCAGTGGTGACATCCCGACCGTCGTGCCGCCCCCAATCTGGATGACGTTCTTCCCGTGAGCAGGACGGTCACGTGGCGGTCACGTGGCTGGCTTCAGGACGAAGGCCATACTGATCGACATGCGAGCGACGCTCTACGACTCGGCGCGCAAGGTGATGGCTCGGCTGGCGCTAGACCTGCTTCGCGACGTACCAGGGGAGGGTCCCGTGCTCGATCTTGGCTGCGGTCCGGGTCTGATTGCCAACTTCCTTGGGGAGCGGCAGCGCCGGGAGATTCATGGCATTGACATCGGTCAGCGGTCGGTCAAAGCAGCACAGGCGTGCGCAACAGCCTTGAATCACTTCTCGATCTACGACGGCGAGCATATCCCTTACCCAGACCACCACTTTGACGTCGTGCTGTGTCTTGAGGTGATCGAACATGTCCGGAAGGACCGAGAACTGCTCGCCGAAGTCGCACGAGTATTGCGCCCAGGTGGAGCGTTGTTGCTTTCGACCACTAACGCCGAGAAGGCAAGCCTCGCCGATAAGCCCCACCACGTGCGTCACTACACGCGGAACGAACTCGCCGCGGCCATTCGCAGCGCTGGCCTTCTGGGTGGTCCCATCTACTTTCGCTATCATCGTATTGGGTTCCTGATTGATGAGGCCCTCAGGAGATTGGGGAGCAGCATCGTCACAACCGACGACCTTGACGACAACGCTTTGGTGGTTGCGGATCGCCAAGGTCTCGTGCGCAACGCATTCCTCGGGCTGTACGACAGGCTCATTGACCCCCTCGTGACTGCACTCGTCTGGGCCGAATACCGCGCGCGTAGGGCAACCCCAGGAGGAAGCATCGTCGTCGTTGCTCACAAGCCCGCATAAGGAAGGGGTGGACCTGGTTTCCGACGGCCCGTGTGACGCGCAGCGCAGAGCATCAATGACCGCCGCGGGAAGCTAATTGCGATGATCAGTTTCGGCGTACGCGTGCTAAGGACGCGGCGACGCATCGCCAGTGTGATGCAATTGCCTCATGCCGGAAGGTGTGCCTCGTGTGGCAGACCATCGCTCTTCGTACTCAACGTAAACAGAACGCTTGAGCGACGCATGCCGGCTTGGCCGTACAGCGAGGGAACGCTGCGTGCCCAAGCGACGCGAGAGAATTACCACTGCCTATGGTGTGGCCGGAACTACCGGATGCGAGGGCTCGCAGCGATTGCACAACGTTGGCTGGACGGCGCCCGCGTGTTCGAACCCGCGGCGTTTGGCCTATTCGTCAAGAACATACGAGCTCGCGCCGCCAGCTGGACCTCGTCGGAGTTTTACCCGGGCAGTCCCTCCGGCTCGTTCATCGGGGGTCACCGGAATGAGGACCTTCGGCGTCTGAGCTTCCCCGACTCATCGTTCGACTTGATCATCACAAGCGAGGTGCTCGAGCACGTGGACGAGCCCTGGGCGGCATTTGCGGAGATTCGGCGGACCCTCCGGGCAGGCGGTCGTCACATATTCACGGTTCCTCATGTGGCTGGCGCGCTCACGTCAAGCCGAGAGGGCAAGCCGCCAGTCTTGCATATTGACCCACGCAGTCCGGGGGGGATAAGGGTCGTCACGGACTTCGGAGACGACCTTCCCGAGCGCCTGCGGCAGTTCGGTTTCGAGACGTCCGTTCACGAACTACCATCGCCTCGGGATGCGGTTCTCCGGGTCTATGAATCCAGGGCGGTCTAGCCTCGCTCGGCGTGGGGTCGTGCCCGCGGCGGACCGAGAACCTCAGGCAGGCGGACACCAATCGTCGCAAAGCGACCGGCTGATACTCTTCCTCCCGGCAGGGCTGGCGATCCTGCTCGGCGCAGCGCGGGCAATCCCCCTTGCGATCGGGGAGGTCGCAGTGGTCGCAACTCTCGGCCTCATCGTGCTCCTGACGGCCGTGTTGGCGGTCTCGGTCGCGTCTGGGCGCACCGGTCGCGTGCCAGCATTATTGTTCGCAGCGATCCTCCTTCCCTTCGCGACGCGCGGCATCCTCTCAGGGATCGGCTATGTTGGCCCCGGAAGTCTGTCGGCCGCCGACATTCAGTTCCTGCGAGCCGCACAATGGTTGGGGTCCGGACTGCCACTCGGCACCGAGGATGCTCGCCTGACACTGTATCCGACCAGTTTCGCCGGGCTGGCGACCGTGCACTCCGTCACGGGCATCAGCCTCGAGACGCTCCTCGAGTGGGGCTGGATGATCGCCATCCCGCTCGCCGTGGTCGGCTCATTCCTGTTTGTCAGCGAGTTGACGGGAAACCGCAGCGTCGGAGCGTTGTCAACGCTCGCAACGGTTGGAAACCCATGGATCGTCTCGCAGCCCATTTACGACGGCCTGAACCTGGCGCTATTGCCCTTATGGGCATACGCCATTGTCAGGCGGCAACGGAATCGCAGCGTGAGATCAATACTGTTGGCCCTGGTCATGCTCACGGCAATGATCAGCAGTCACTTCTTCTCCGCCCTGTTCCTCGTGCTGACCGGATTCGCGATCGGAATGTCGGTCGAGCTGTTCGACAGCCGGGAGCAGACGTCCATCCGAGACCGGCTCAGAGCCGCTCTCAGGGCTGGACTGGCGGCCTCCGTCATTCCCGCGGCGGCGGTTGCCGCATGGCTCACGTACATCGCAGGCAGATACCTGGCCGATAGCGCCGATCTCATCAAGGCCTTCATTAGTTCTCTCGCCATCGGCGGAATAGCGCCGGGTGCGTCATTGAATGGCGTTCTCTCACCGTCGCAGCTGGTCATCCTCGGGAGCGCCGCATTGGCCTTTGGGTTGATCGCGGTCGTCGCCGTGAGCTCGTGGGCCATCTCTCGCAGCCGGACAATGGGCGTCGCCGTCGTCCTTGCGCTCTTCGCCGTTCCGTTGGTGGGCTGGGCGATCGTGACGCCGCTGGCATTCGTTGGCGGCATCGATCTCAAGGAGTGGAAAGTGCGGCCACTCGCGGCCGCCTTTCTGCTCTGCGCTCCAGTCGTCGGGATGGCGCTCCATGAGATTGGGCGAAAGTGGCCTCCGATTCTGAGGTCGCCGGCGTTATTCATCGGCTGCGCCGCTATCCTTACGAACTCGGTGACCCTCTGGCTCAGCTATGGTTCCCCAGGGCCGGCTGTATTCTCCGCACGCGCACCCGCGACGGTCGTTGAGGATATCGGGATCACCCCACAGCAATACCAACTGCTCGGGAATTTTGTGCGCGCGTCGGTCTCCCAGGATCGCTACCTCGCCGCCGACTGGCACCAGCTAACGTGGATGGTGGGGGCCGGTGGGCTCCGCAAGGTTCCGGACTATCAAACCGCGTTGTTTGCGGATTCCGGTCGCACCCTTGTTCTCAGTTCGCAATTCGACGGTATCGCTGTGGACAGGAATCTCCTGGACGTCCCGTCGGTCTATCTCTCCGTGCCGGCCGAAGCGCAGGCAATGGCCGCGCTCGAGACGGCGGACCTTGATCGGATCTTCGATTCGGGAACGCAGGTGCTTTACCTCGCGCCCTCTTCGCGACGTTGAGACTGGGTCGGGGGTGGAAGCCTCAGTCGCCGCAGGTGCCAGACCAAGGCTCCGGCAACGGCACGGCAGGTCGCCAGGGGCCTCCTTGTTGCTGGTCGAGCGGACCAGACGGGAATCGTCCACAAGCAAAGGACCGGAACGAACGTCAGCTGTTGCGCGCGAGAGGCATGGCGACGCATGAACAGGACGCAGTTGCGCACCATGAAGTAGAGCCTGACTTCGGCACTCGTCGACGCGCCCCCAAGGTGCGTTGCTCTGCTCTCCGGGCTCGTCACAATGCGAAATCCCGCGCGCTTCGCTCGAACGCACCAGTCCGTCTCTTCCCAGTAAGCGAAATAGCTCTCATCCAGCAACCCAACCATCCTGACCGCGGTTGCGGATAGAAGGAGGCACGCTGCGCTTCCAAAGTCGCAATCCCACCCCTGCAACGGCACCTCGGACGTCGCCGCGCCGTTGAAATGCGAGCTCGTGAGACCAAGTCGCCAATGGATGCTGCCCCCGACGGACCATACCCGGCCTGATCTTGAGTCGACTATCATCGGGCAGACTGCTGCCACCCCGGGTTTCATCGAGCGACGCAAGGTATCGAGAGCTCCACCCTGCAGCAAAGCGTCGTTGTTGAGGAGCAAGAACTTCTGGAAGCCCTCGCGGAGCGCTTCGCGCAGGCCGACGTTCACACCCGCCGCGAACCCAAGATTCGTGGGACTGGGAAGGAACGTCAGCTTGGTGTGGACAATTGAACGCTCATCGGCGCGCTCGGTCGGGCGGGAGCCGTTGTCCACCACGAATGCGTGCCAATTCGGATCCTCCGCCGGCAGGGAGGAGATGCACTCTCGGGTGGCCTGGAGCTGATTCCAGTTGAGGACAATGATCGCGACATCGTCTGGTGACCGTGTCATCCGAGGTCTCGCCCGTGGATGGAGCGGCGGTCGGTGAAGGAGAACCACGTGGTGCGATTGGTGGGCGCCATCGTGCCTGCTGCTATCGTCGTGACGCTGCTCGCCGTAATCGTTCTTCCCGCGGAATCCCCAGTCCGCGCGGCTTCCGGGCTGATCCTGCTGTTGATCCTACCCGGCGCGGCGGTTGTCAATGCGCTGTTGCCAGAGCTCCATGCAGCAGAGTACTGGATGGTGCTCGCCATCTCGGCCGGATTGAGCCTGGCCGTCACGAGCACCTGCGCGCTGGTCCTCATCCTCCTCGGAGTTTCTCTGGCCGGGCCGGCCGTGCCGACCACCGTCGCCGGTGCGAGTCTGGTCATATCCGTGACCGCCTCGCTAGGTCGCGCGAGCCTTCCGAGCTCGTCTCGAAGACGAGGCGGCCTCGCATTGTGGGCTGCATTGCTGCTCGTCGCAGGGACGCTCGCAGCGATTTGGATTGGGCGGTTGGGTGACCCGGTCGCCGAACCGCCCTTCACCGTCTTTTCCGCCGTGGGTCCGAATGGCACAGCTGAGTCTCTCATGGGTGCCAGCTGCGAAGGCATGCAGGTGATTCTTGCGATCACGTCCCACGAGCAGCGGGCGCTTACCTATGAGTTGTGGCAGCAATCAGGCGGGCAGGCGAAGTACATCAAGACAATTCGCCTCACGCCCACGGAGAGCACCCAAGTCGCGCTGACACTGCCTACGAGTCCGCTCTCGGGCAAGGTCACATTCGAACTGCGGCTTCCAGGAGATCCAACGCCGTATCGGTCGCTGTCCCTATGCGCAGGCACATAGGGACACGAGCCGCCCGCGATCCCGGGCCGCGCCCGACGCGACTGTCACGCAATGTGCTGTATCTAGGTGTTGGTCGGTTTTCGGCGCTGCTTCTCTCGTTCCTCTCGCTGACGGTTCTGGCACGCAGGCTCGGACCAAACTCACTGGGATCACTCCAGTTCGCGCTGGCGGCTTTCGTCTACATCGGGTTTGCCGTTGATCTCGGGCTGCCGCTCCTTGGGGCGCGCGACTACGCGAGCCATGCTCGCAACCCTCGGCTCGTGGGACAGATCCTCGGCACCCGGCTCATGCTCGCGGCTCTCGTCATCCCAGCGCTCGGAATCGCCGCAGCCGCGTTGCCCATCAGCACGACCGGTCGGATGTTGATCATCGGGTTGGCTGTCTGGGTGGCGGCCGCATCTCTCAACCTTGGCTGGGTACTGCAGGGAGCGGAGCGGTTCCTGGCGCTTGGCGTCGTCGAAACAGGCGCTGGCGTCGCTCAACTCATGGCTGCGATCTGGCTCGTCCACAGCCCGACCGACCTCGTGCTGGGCGCGGTGGTGATTGGCGTCAGTCTGTGGGGAGCTGTCATCGGCAGCTGGATGGCCGTGCGACCGGTTGGAGCCATGCGGCCATCCTTTTCGCGGGCCGCCGCCGCCCTCATCCGCCGTGCCACTCCCCTCGGCGTCGCGGCACTGGCGATTGGCATCTATTACTCGATCGATGCGCTGCTGCTGGGCCTTATGAGAACGGACGCAGAAGTTGCGTACTACGCGATTGCGTACCGGATCGTCACGCCATTCCTCGTCATCGCGGTCATCGTCGGGACTGTCGCGCTCCCGGCCATTTCCAGACTTCTCGTCGAAGACGCGAATGGCGTCGCTCGCGTCCTGAAGCTCATGACCTGGGGTCTGCTGACCTTTGGTCTGCCAGCTGCGGCCGGCACGGCGATCCTCGCAACTCCGCTTGTCACCTTCCTCTTCGGCGCACAGTACCGGCCCGCCGGATTGCCACTGGCGATGCTGATTTGGAGCGTCGTCATCGTGTACGCCAACGCACCATTCGGGTATCTGATGATCGCCCGTGGGCAACATCGGCAATACATGCTCGCATCGCTAGGGGGGGCAATCGTGAACGTCGCCCTGAATCTCCTGCTCATTCCATCCAGCGGCGTATTGGGAGCTGCAACAGCCACGATTGCCACGGAACTGGTCGTCGTAAGCCTGATCGGGTATTGGACCAGGGACGTGTCACTGCGGCTGATGAGGTCGGCCGTGATCCTTGCGGCTCCTGCGACCCTGATCATGGGGATCGCTCTCTGGCCGTTCCGCAACTCGCTCATTGCCATTCCGCTTGGCGCCGCCGTGTATGCCGGTGGCCTGCTGGCGTCTGCCGCGCTCAGAAGGGATGGCCGGGACGCCATAAGATCGGGCGTCCGCTGGCTGCGATGCTAAGGCACTGGCGATCCAGGACGCGCGTCGTGCAAGCGTTGGCGGAGGTCAGGTCGTGCGAGCAGTCGCACGACTTCGAGTGCCATGCCCCAAGCAAGCGCCGCGACACTGATCGCCATGAAGGGTGCGTACTTGATGGCGTGCGAGTTGCTTGAGAGAACTGCATCGGCCTGACGAACTGCCCCCGACGAGTAGCGTGCCCGGTGCCGAAAGGCCATCCTTGCAAGCCCACGCCCATGCCAGACTCGCTGGGCTACGAATGCAAACAGGGTCCGACGATCCTCGTGAAAAGCAACTGCCGTGGCACTGCGGCCGATACGAGCGCCTTCTCGACGAGCCCGAAAAAAGAAGTCTCCGTCTTCGGCCGCCCCCTCGAAGAGAGGATCGAACCGGATGGCGAGCACCAAGGAGCGCTTCACAACGGTCGCCTGACACCCTATCGCCGCAGCGGGACCGGCCGGCTCCTGCACCGATCGCCTCCAACGCTCCCCCGCCTGCCAGTAGCTGAGCGCTGCCGTCGGTGGGAGCAGCTGTGCCTGGACCGCACCGTAATCCCCGTCGCGAACATCCACCAGGAGATCGGCGAGGCAGGACGGCGGAATGATTGTGTCGCTGTCGACGAATACGACGTAGTCCTGGCTCGCCGCCTCCGCGCCGAGCTGCCGCGCGGCCCCGAGGCCACGCCCTCCATCCCCGAAGACGTTGTCCGTGTAGCGCGTGGCAATGCCGACTGTGCTGTCCCGAGAGTCTCCGTCCACCACAATGACTTCCGCGGGGTGGGCTTCGAGAATCGATTGAAGACATCGTCCGATCGTGCCCTCGCGGTTCCGGACGCAAACCACGACCGAAACGGGAACCTCGCCGATTGGCTGCAAGACCTAGCCCCTCCTCGGGTCCAGGGTCTGTATTGCCTGGTGAAGCGCCTGAACCAAGCGATCTCCTGCGGTCGATTCAGCGGCCCGAGGGGCAGGGGCCGTGGTCCGGAGCGCCGCGGCCAGCAGGGTGATGTCCTCGACGACGCGGACCCCGAGCGAATGGGCAAGCTGTCGCCCGAGCTCCAACTGATGGTCGTCGAGATGTTCACCGAACCGTCGCTGCCTCGGCACGGCGATCACGGGCAGGCCCGCACGGATGGCCTCCAGCAGCGAGTCGGCAGCATGCGTGACCACGAGTCGCGCGTCGCGGAGGTGATGGGCGAATGACTCGCCGTCGGTCATTCGGAACCATTCGGCGTGCCGCGGCTGGTACGTGCTGACACCGATCTGAATCAAGATCCTCTCGTCTGTTCCCACCGCGAATTCGTCGAGTGCCCGCACGAGGCGGTCAAACGGTGCTGTGTGCGTACCGACCGTTCCAAAGATCACAGGAGGGCGCCATCGAACTGAGCCTTTGGCCCATACGCCTCAAGCATTTGCGGCCACTGCACGAAGAAGCGATCGGCCACCGGGTAGACGAGCCGCCCCGTCCTGGTCGGCCGGTGGACCCTCGTCCAGACCTCGATGAAGATCGTGGCGATCCCGAGAATGTGCGCCAGATAGAACGCGGGGATGGCGATCTCGGCACCGGTTGAGATTATGAGATTTGGGCGCTGTCGGACCAGGATTGCAAGAATCCGGCAGGTCGCCCAGAACATCTTGAGCGGGTTCAGCCCAATGTTCGGCAACCGGTATGCAGCGCTCAAGGTTCTGGTGCGCGGAGCGTCGTAGGTAATCCAGAAGACCTCGTTTCCGGCCCAGGCGTCCTGCAGCATGAGCAGTTCCGTCAGGTGCCCACCATGGGAGCACACCAAACAGATTCTCACCAACTCCCTTCCCGGAGGTCCCCAGGTTGACGTGCTGCGGTCAGAGGGCTTAAGGGTAACCAATGGTGCAGCTGCGCGACTCGATCACCTGAGGTTGCACTGAAGGCCCGTGGGTCCTAGATGCTCGTGATTGCCTTCGCGATGACGCTAATCGCGAAAACAAATACGAGCGGCGGGATGCAGACCTTCAGTGCGTCGCGCAAACCGGCCCACCAAACGGTCTCAGCGCCTCCGATTAGCTCGATGGCAACCAGGAAGCCGAGCACAAGTACCACTCCGCCCGCACCCAGAGCGACGCCCCAGGATGCCATGGCCGACGCGGCAATGGTTGCTGACGTGACGCTCGTGATCAACTTCGGCTCTCCGCCCGGCGTCTGCGCGTTGCCCGCAGTCCAAGCCCGGCAGCGGCTGCCACGACGAGGGTCAGGGCCGCAGGCAGTGGATCCGCAGGGAAGCTCGGAGCGAGCGTCGACGTATTCGGCAGCCCGGTTGATGCCTCCACCTCTTGCTCCGTCAAATCGATCACCACCGAACCGACGACGCCTCCCTCGGCCGTCGCCGTCACGCAGCGCTGGCCGGCGACTGCACCGAGCGTCAGGTACACCGTCGCGACACCATTGGCATCCGATACGGCGCTCGAGGAGGAGAGGGCGTCCTTTGCACCAGCCGGCGAACATGTGATCGAGAAGGTCACGGTCACCCCGGGGACGCCGGTGGCGGGTGCCTGCGAAAAGTCCGCAATCAGTCCGGTGATCCCCATGGCGGACCCCAGCGAGAAGGCCGCGCTTCCGCCGGTGACGCTCGCGGTGGGAGAGCCAACAACGGTCGCCGAGATCGGGATGGGCGTGTTCGGCGCGATCGTGCCGCCGGGCGCCGTGACCGTCACATTCGCCGGTACCTCGCCCGCGTAGCCGAACACCAGCCCCACCGCGGCCAGCGCCAGGGCGACTGGCCGCTGTCGCCGACATTCCAGCGCCCAGCGCCGCGTGACCCCTCATTCGACGTCGGCGGACGGCTGCTCCAGAGAGCATCGGGCGGCACCTGCTACATGGAGGCCGGGTGGCAGCGGCGAGGGCGCGCCGGAGGATCGGTTCAGACACCGATCCTGAGGGCGAAGGAGACCCCCCGAGCCTCGCCCCCTACCAAAGAGCCCCCCAATCGTACGGGGGACCGAGACCCGTGTATAGGACCATTGGCCTACGCTTGCGCACCAATCCGAACCTAACTGGGCACTGGCCGCGGAAATTCGGTGCCAGGCCGCAACGGCTACCGCTATTGACGCTCCCCGGGCGGGACCGCCTCCACGATGAACCGGGGCGCCGTCTCTTGATACGAGTTGCACGTCTGGAGGCGCAGCAGCTCGTTTGGCGTCGGATCCAGCATGCTCAGATCGTTCCAGGCCACCTTGGGGTCGATCCGCGACACGACATAGGTCGCCGTGGATCCGTCCTCGAGATCCAGCTCCACCATGTCCCCGACTTCGGCATCCCACAAGCCGATGAAGTTGCCGTCGCGGGCGTGGGCGTACAGGTACACGAGCGACCCGCCTCCCGGCCATCCGGTCGTCGGGTAGTGGGCGGCCTTCCCGACCTCCGCCGTGGTCCCGTCGCCCTCGTAGATGGGGAGGTCTATGCCGAGCCGCGAGATGATGATTCGCGTCGCCACGGTCCCGGTTGCTTCGGGCGATGGCGACGGAGACGCGGTCGCCGGTGCGGTCGGGGTCACCGCGGGCGACATCCCGGGCGACACCGCAACCGAGGGCGACACGGTTGCGATGGCGACCGGGCTGCTTGACGGGGGCGGGCTGAGAATTCCCGATGCGAGGACGACCGTCAGGCCAACGACGAGGAGGACGGAGAACCCGGCGGCGAGCCAGACGGGTCGGCGGTGCGCCGTGGTCATGGGCGCCGAGTGTAGCATCGGGGAGTGGATCGGCTCCGTCGCCACCCGTGGCTCGGCATCGGCGGATTCCTGCTCCTGGTCCTGCTGCTGCTCGCCGCCGCGGCGGTGGCGAGGGCGTTTGCGCTGCGCGGCGACGCCGCCACTGCCATGGGGCATCTCGAAGCCGCCGCCGCGACCGTCGAGGCTGACGGTTTCGAGCTGACGGCGGACGACGCGCAGCAGGTGGGTGACGAGATTGCCAGGGCCGACACATCACTTGCCAGGGTGGCTGCCGCTCTCGAGGGGGACCCGGTCATCGTCATCGTTCACTGGATTCCCGGTCTGGGCGGGCAGGTCGACCATGCCGCAACCCTCGTGCGGGCAGCCCGGCTGATCACGAGCAGGCACACCGACCTCCAGGCGTTGATGGATGACTACGTTGCGGCGCAGGCGGAGGGGCAAGGGCCGGAGCGTCTGGCGGCGCTGGCTCGATTCGTCGCTCACAACGAAGGACGCACACATGACCTGCTCGCCGCCTTCGACGAGGCTGACCGGCTGGTCGAGGCGACGCCGACCGCAGACCTGGTGGGCCCCCTCGCGCAGGTCCGTGAACTGATGGAGAAGCAGATCGAACGCGCGCGTCCGCTTGTGGCGGCCTGGGAGCTGGCCCAGGACGTTGTGCCGTCCGTATTCGGCGTCGGCGGGACGAAGCGCTACATCGTGCTCGCCCTCGACAATGCGGAGATCCGGCCGGTCGGAGGTTTGATCGCGACCTTTGCCACTCCCACCTTCCGCGACGGCCTCCTCGAGGACTTCACGTTCCGCGACGTGCTGGACATCGACTTGACCGACCAGGCCCAGTACGTCCAGCCGCCCCCGGGGCTCGCCGGACACCTGCTTGGAGATCTTCCCTGGCAGGTGGCCGACGCTGGTTGGTGGCCGGACTTCCAACGCAGTGCCGCCGAGGTTCGCCGGCTGTACCGAATCGAGACTGGCGAGGGGAACCTGGACGGCACGATCGCCTTCACACCCGACCTCGTCGACGCGCTGCTGAAGATCGTGGGTCCGGTCACGATCCCGGACGCCGGCGTCACGGTCCACCCCGGGGAGACCTACCTGATCAGCCTCGAGCAGGCGGAGATCCTGAACCGCGGCCCGGGTCGCAAGCAGTTCCTGGCAGAGCTCGCATCGGAAGTCCTGAAGCGTCTCCTCGCGTTGCCGCCCAGCCGATACCCCGAGGTTGTCGCCGCACTCGACGAGGCGGGCAAGCGGCGTCAGCTGCAGATCTTCCTGGATGATGCGGTTCCGCAGGCCGCGATCGAGCAGCTCGGCTGGTACACGAGTTTCGTGTTCCCGGCGGGCGGTGATCGGCTGGCGGTGATGGAGGCGAACGTGGCCCCGGTCTCGAAGCTCGATGTCCTGCTCGACCTCGACCACAGCCTAGACGTACGCCTCACGCCCGAGGGCAACGCCCAGGAGGATCTGGTAACCACCTACACGAATCGGTTCGGGCCGGATCTCCCGCCGGCGCTGCAGGCGGTGAGCCAGGCGTTCCGTTCTGGCGACCTGGGGAGCTACGAGCGCCGCTATCTCGTGCCGGGGGCGACGAACATATCGGTCTCGAGCGATGGCGCGCCGCCACTGACCGGTCCCGAGCGCATCGAGCAGGACTCCGAGAGCCTCTCGGTGGCCAGCTATCAGCTGATCCGTCCGGGAGCGACCCACCTGGAGACGTCGTATCTCGCTCCGCGGGTCGTTGATTCGACCGACCCCTCGCGCCAGGGGACGTATCGGCTCAGCTTCTTCAAGCAACCGGGCCGCGACCACGACACGCTGACGGTCACCGTGTCGGTCCCGGAGGGAACCCATCCGATCGGCTGGAGCACCGGGGGATCCGTGCTTGGACGAAGGGTTACCTTCCACACAACGACGGAATTCGACCGAACCTTCGAGGTCCGCTACGCCGCCGACTAACGAAGCAACTGGGGCACCACAAAGAAGAGGACGGCATTCGCCACGCCGTGCCCAATCGAAATGCCGATGATCGAGCGAGTTCGCTCGAACACCACGCCGTAGAAGAGGCCGACCCCCAGGACGAACCCGAAATCGATCGCGTTCTGGTAGCCGATGTGCAGCACCGCGAACACGAGGCTCACGTAGAGCACGTTCAACCTGCCGATCAGCGGACGCGCCACGGTCTGCATGATGCCGCGGAAGATCAGCTCCTCCGGCAGGCCGGTGGCCGCGGCGACGCTGAGTGCGGGCAACCAGCCAGCCGCGGTCCACGGCAACGCGCCGAGTGCATTGGGCTGCAGGATCTCCCACTCAATGAAGCCGAGGCAGATTGAGACAGCGACCGCGATGATCTGCCACCTCGTGTCGCGCCAGATCAGCCCCATCCAGCTCGGCCGGAGCCCCACGTAGCGGGCTACCGCGACGGCGCCGATGAGCATGGGGATGCCGGCGAACAGGTAGCGATAGGGGGCGTCGATCTGGGACAGGGGCAGCGTGAGGCTGATGATCCGGATCAACGGGGTGAGCATGAGGGCCATGACCATCGCGGCGAGGTAGCGAGCCCTCGGATCGGTGGCTGCGCGGCGCTCGAGGAAGGCGACATGGACGGCCGCGACGCCGAGCATCCCGCCGTGCAGTGGGAAGACGAGCAGTGGATTCACGTACGTGACGGCGAACTCCGCCACCGCCAGCCAGACGAGGTACGGCGCCAGGATGAGGAAGGCGCTGCGAGCGTTGAGGGAGACGTCAACGAGTTGGGACGAGGGGTCCATCGTCGCAACGGCAGCGCCCGCATCGGTCGGGGGCGCCGATGGGATGTCCGCGTGGGTGATCAGCCAGCGGTATCCAGCGACGGCCGCTTCGTTGCTCGGCGCAATCGCGAGCGCGAGGCGGTACGCATCCAGCGCCTGGCGGCGACGGCCGGCCTCCCCATGGATCTCGGCCGACAGGATGTGCGGCAGGGTTCGGCGGGTGGCAACACTCGCGGCCAGCGAAAGCTGTCTGAGCGCCTCATCGGGTCGGCCGAGTCGGTAGTCGTTTTCGGCTGCCGCAAGCGCCGCCGCGTACTGATCTGCTATGACGGCGGGGAGCGGGTCGGGCGCGCTCTCGAGGCGATCCGGCCGCCACGGCATCCATCTCGCGCCCGGGATCCTCTCCGCGTCAGCCATGGGGCCCACATTACCGCGGGGCATCCCCGATCAGCCCGGGAATGCCTCCTTCCACTCGTGGGGGCCGGTGTGGTGGCCGTCGCACAGCCCCACCCGCCCGCCCATGTGACGGCTGGGCAGATACGGCTGCATCCCCGCCTCGAAGGGGGTGGGCGCCCGGTTGCAGAGCATGTATCTCCGTTCGCGCGCCCACGCGTAGGCATGGTCCGATGAGCAGAACGCGTAGCCCTTCGTGAAGTGAGGATCGGCGCCGGGCGCCGGGTCACCGGCCAGGCCGATGGGGCCCGCCTCGCGCACGATCTCGATCCGCACCGGAAGCTGGGGCGGCCTTGCGCCGCAGTGGTCGCAGGAACGCATCAGCCGAGGTAGTGGGCCCCGTCGTCCTCGCGATGGTTCGGGATGAAGTCCGGGTCGAGGTTCGGGTCCTCACCCGGAGGCGAGCCCTTGTGTGGCTTGAAGTCGACCGGGCAGATGAACGGGTAGTCGCGGCTCACCTTGCGCAGCTCCTGCATGCGGCGGAATCCGTGGTCGGTCTTGCCCTCCGGGCCGCGGAGGTGGGCGCGCTCGGCCTCCTCCGAGGTCATCGGCTCGTCCTCGCCCGTCTCGTGTGGCATGCGGGGATCGTATCGCACCGGCGGGCCTGCGCCGGTGACGTCGTGTGCGCCACCCGCACGCAACGGACACCGAACCCTCGGTTTGAGGCCCGGATGTCGCATCTGGTGCACATTTCGGCCTCTGGGGCCCTGATTTCAGCCGCCCGAGGTCCGATGTGCACGCCTGGCGCGCACTCCGCGCCTCCGGGGCCGGAGACGGGCCCGAGACGTCACGCCTCGTTGAGGTCGAGCGCCTCCACGCGATCGTCGTGCCACGTGTCGTAGGCCTCGCCGACCGCCGTCTCGTAGCGGAGCCCCATGATCACCACGCCCGCGAACCCCGCGGTCCGCGCCCGGGCCGCGATCCCCTTCGCGAGCCGCCAGGCGAGCGCCCGTCGCTGGCCCTCCGGCGTTGCGGTCACGAGCTCCCGCAGCCGATCCGATACGGGAATGGCTCCCACGCTCTCGAGGCGGCGAATCCAGCGCAGCGAGACCGGTGGCGAGAGCTCGAGGTAGACCGGCGGCGCGGTGCCGTCCATGCGCAGGCGAGCCGCTACCGCCTCGACGCTTCCCGGATCGAGCACCGGGCCGGTCGTGAAGAACTGCCCGCCGACCTGGATCCGTCGCTGGAAGACCCATCGGCGTGATCGCGTGCTCATCCCGACCTCGAAGCGGACGGGACCGACCATCTCCTGGAGCTCGCGCAGGTGCTCGACGATCTCGTAGCTGTTGCTCCAGTGCTCGACCTCGGGAAGCATGTCCCCCTGGACCACCAGGAACGACTCGACGCCGTTGCCGAGCGCGCCGCGGACCTCGCTCTCGATGGCGAGGATGTTCCGGTCCCGGGTCGAGCACACGACGGTGGGCCGGACCCCGGGCACGTCGTGGGTGATCCGGGCCGCGAACGCGAACGGCGAGACGCGGACCTGCTTGAACGGGTTGTCGGTGATCAGCACCCGCCGCCATCGGCCGTTGAGCTCGGTGTGGAGCATGCTCGGCAGGAGGGGCGGGTTGACCTCCACCATCTCCACCCAGTCGGTCGGCGCCGAGAGCATCTCCCGCTCAGCCGGCCCGGTCACGCCGTTCCCGGGCGGCGGCCACCATGTCGCTCAGCTGCCGCTCGATCTCGTCCCAGCCGCGCGTCTTCAGCCCGCAGTCGGGGTTGACCCAGATATCGGCGGTCTCCATGAAGCCTTCGAAGTGGTCGAGGCGCTCGGCCATCACCGCCTCACCCGGCGAGTAGGGGGAGTGGACGTCGAAGAGCCCCGGCCCGATCTGGAGGTGGCCGTCGCCGAAGAGCGAGTAGAAGGACCTGATGTAGGAATCGTCCTTCGATCGCGAGAACTCGATCGAGGCCACGTCCACGCCCGCGTCCGACCACAGCGGGACGATGTCCCCGAAGTCGCCGTAACACATGTGGGTGTGCATCTGCACCTCCGCAGGCTGGGCGAAGACGTGGTTGAGGGCGGCGCGAACGCCGCGGGCATAGACCGCCCGACGCTCCTGCGCGTCCTCGGTGGGCAGCGGCCAGCGCTCGCGGACGGCGGGCTCGTCGATCTGGATGATCCGGGCTCCGGCCTCCACGAGGTGGCCCACCTCCTCGGCGATCGGCAGGGCGACGGCCCAGAAGAGGCGGTCATCCGGCACGCCGGGCGGGCGGAAGCTCCAGTTCACGATCGTCACCGGGCCGGTCAGCATGCCCTTCACCGGTCGCTCGGTGGCGGCCTGGGCCAGGCGCCACTCGTCCACGGTCATCGGCGCCGAGATCGAGGGCGGGGCGGCCAGGATCGGCGGGCGGGTGCATCGGCTTCCATAGCTGAGAACCCAGCCGGCGCGCGTGGTGAGGAAGCCATCCATCTGCTGTGCGAAGTACTCCACCATGTCGCTGCGCTCGAACTCGCCGTGGACCAGGACGTCCAGGCCCATTCGCTCCTGCCAGCCGATGGCGTCGGTGATGTGCTTCGCGATCGACGCGTCGTAGTCCGCGCGGTCCAGCTCGCCGCGGCCGAGCTGTTGGCGGAGGTGCCGAACGTCGCCGGTCTGCGGCAACGACCCGGTCGTGGTGGTCGGGTAGGGGGGCAGGTTCAGGTCCGCCTGCGCCGCGCGACGCTCCCCGCGCGAAGCCCGCGGCACCAGCTCGCCCACGGCGGGCCAGGCGGCGCCCGGCGCGCTGACCGCGGTGGGCGCCGGACCGCCTGCCAGCGCGGCGGCCCATTCGGCAAGGGCACGGGCCTTCTCACGAGCGAAGGCGAATCCCCGCGGGAGCTCCTCTCCCTCCGTCGTGTAGGGCAGGAAAAGGAAGCTGGTGGAGGGGACGAGGTGGATGGCGCGAGGATCCGTCGCCAGGCCGGCGACCGCGTCGCGCACCGGCTCGAAGGGATCGGCGAAGACGCTGCGACCGTCCATCACGCTGATCGCCGGCTCGGCAAGGTCGCCGAGCTCCGCGAGCCGGTCCAGGCCAATCTGGACGGCGAACCCGGCCCCGTCGAGCTCCCGTGCCGTCCTGATGCCGATGCGACCAAACTGGACCGTCACCAATGGCCGCTCGGCCAGGCCCAGGTCCGCGGCGCCGGCGTACGCCACGTCCGCGAGCTCCCGATCCGCATTCGTCATGGCCAGCCCAAGGCATGGCTCGTCGAGCTGCAGCCGGAAGCCGGGGTCGGAGGCCGCCTGCCTCCGCGCCCATGACCAGAGGGCATCGCCCACGCTGCGCGTCACCTCGGTCGGCTCCAGGCCGTCCGCAAGGCGGCTGAGCTTCACGAGGCTGTATGGGCCGATGATGACCCAGCTCGTCTCGGCCTCGCCTGTCGGCTCGCGCCACGGGCAGGGGCGTCAGCTTCTCGACGGGACCGGCGATCTCGGGCACGACATAGTGGTAGTTCGTGTCGAACCACTTCGTCATCTCCCAGGCCTCGTGCTCCGGGGTTCCGCGGGCCACGGCGCTCAGCACGCCGAAGGGATCAGCGCCCGGGTCGCCGGCCCACCCCGGCGCGATCCCCAGCATGAGCGCGGTCTCGAGCACGAGGTCGTAAAGCACGAAATCGTCGACGGCACTGCCGACCAATGCGCGCTGCTCCGCGAGGTGTGCGCGCCGCAGCTCGGCAACCCGGGCGTCGAGGGCGGCGCGATCGAGACGGCCGGACCAGGCGCGCTCGAGCGCCCACTTCAGCTCGCGATTGGGGCCGATGCGTGGATATCCGATGAGTTGAGCACGGAAGGGCATGGTGCGTTGTCCGCTGGGGGCAGGTTGGGTTCGTGTCGGTGCAGTCTAAGTTGCGCGTCAACCGCGGCAGGGTCAACCGCGGCAGGGTCAGCCGCGACGGCGGCGAGTGGCGATCCGCTCCCGCATCAGCGCGGTCTGCAGCGCGGCGCGCACGCGGGCGATGTCGACCGGGTCCTTCGTGGCCTCCAGCTCCGCCTCCGCTCGCTTGCGGGCCTCGACGGCACGTGCCTCGTCGATCTCATCGGAGTGCTCGGCAAGGTCGGCCATCACGACGACCCGGTCCGGCCGCACCTCCACGAAGCCGCCGGAGATGAACATGAGCTGCTCCGTCCCCGCCTTCTTGATCCGAAGCTCCCCGGTGCCGAGGGCGGTCAGCAGCCGCGTGTGATGCGGCAGGATCCCGAGCTCCCCGTCGATGCCGGGCACGATCACCATGTCGACCTCGTCCGCGTAGGCGCGTCGCTCGGGACTGACGATCTCCAGCTGAATCGGCATTACCCCTCCTTCTCGGCCAGCTGGCCGAGCTCACGAAGGAAGCTGTAGTGATCGGCGATCTCCCACTCCTCCGCGATCCGGTCGCCCGCCACGCGGCTGATGATGATGCCGCGCATGGTCGCCCGACGACCACCCGCAAAGGTCCCAACACTCTCCCAACGGGTGGCGACGCGGTCCCCCTCCCGGAGCTGGTCCAGCACGGTGGCACGGCGGTCAGTCGACGCCCCGAGGAGTTGCTCTGCGACGACCCGGGTCTCGCTGCGATCGATATCTCGACCCCCGCTCCCATGGTGCACGTAGTCCGAGGCGTAGATCTCGTCGATCGCGTCGACCCGCCGCTGGTTGATCACCTCGTCGAACCAGCGCCGAGTGAGCGCCTTGTCTCGAGCCGAAGCCTCTCGGGCGGCATCCATGGGTCTACCCCATCGCCTTCGCGTTCTCGACGACGTCCTCGATGGGCCCCGCCATGAGGAAGGCCTGCTCGGGGAGCTGGTCGTGCTGCCCGTCGAGGATCTCCTTCGTGCCGCGCACCGTCTCCATCCGCTCCACGTACTTGCCGGCGCGGCCGGTGAACTGCTCGGCGACGAACATCGGCTGGCTCATGAAGCGCTGGATGCGGCGCGCCCGGCCCACGGTGAGCTTGTCCTCCTCGGAGAGCTCCTCCATGCCGAGGATGGCGATGATGTCCTGGAGGTCCTTGTAGCGCTGGAGGACGCGCTGAACCTCGCGCGCGACGGCGAAGTGCTCTTCGCCGACGACCCTTGGATCGAGCACGGTCGAGGTCGAGGTCAGCGGGTCAACCGCCGGGTAGATCCCGATCTCGACGATCGAGCGCTCGAGGCGGATCGTGGAGTCGAGGTGCCCGAAGGTCGTGGCCGGCGCGGGATCGGTGTAGTCGTCTGCGGGGACGAAGATCGCCTGCAGGCTCGTGATCGAGCCCTTCTTCGTGGAGGTGATCCGCTCCTGGAGGTCGCCCATCTCGGTCGCCAGCGTCGGCTGGTACCCGACCGCCGATGGCATGCGACCCAGCAGGGCCGATACCTCAGAGCCGGCCTGGGTGAAGCGGAAGATGTTGTCGATGAAGAGCAGGATGTCCCGCCCCTCGACGTCGCGGAAGTACTCGGCCATCGTCAGGCCGGTCAGCCCCACCCGCTGGCGGGCGCCGGGCGGCTCGTTCATCTGGCCGAAGACCATGACCGTCTTGGCGATGACGCCCGATTCGGTCATCTCCCCGATGAGGTCGTTCCCCTCGCGCGAGCGCTCGCCGACGCCGGCGAAGACGGAGTAGCCGCCGTGCTCCTGGGCGATGTTGCGGATCAGCTCCTGGATGATGACCGTCTTGCCCACGCCGGCACCGCCGAAGACGCCGACCTTGCCACCGCGCTTGAACGGCGCAATGAGGTCGATGACCTTGATCCCCGTCTCGAAGACCTGCGACTCGGTCTCCATCTCCTCGAAGGCCGGCGCCTCGCGATGGATCGGGAGGGTCTCCTTGGCCTTCACCGCGCCCTTTCCGTCGATCGGGCGCCCAAGGACGTCGAAGACGCGACCGAGGGTCACCTCGCCGACCGGCACGCTGATCGGCCCGCCGGTGTCCCTGGCATCCATCCCGCGCGAGAGGCCGTCGGTGGTCGACATCGCGACCGTCCGCACCCAGTTGTTGCCGAGGTGCTGCTGGACCTCGACGGTCAGGGTGTCGTCCGCGCCGGCCGCCTTCGTCTGGCGCTTGATCTCGAGCGCGTTGTAGATGCCGGGCAGCTCGCCCGGCGGGAACTCGACGTCGATCACGGGCCCCGTGATCTGGATCACCTTTCCGGTCGCCATGGGTCTGTCCGTCTCTCCTTCGTGTGCCGCCGACGGGTCAGCCGCCGAGGGCTTCGGCCCCGGAGGCGATCTCGATCATCTCGCGGGTGATGGTGGCCTGTCGGGTCTTGTTGTAGACGAGGGTCAGGTCCCCGATGAGCTCATTCGCATTGTCGGTCGCGCTCCGCATGGCGATCATCCGCGCCGACTGCTCCGACGCGTTCGCCTCGAGCACGGCACGGTACAGGTCCACCGCCACGTAGTGCGGCAGCAGCCGGCCGAGCACGGCCTGCGGCGAGGGCTCGAACAGGTAGTCGGCATTGCGCTCGGCGGCCTCCCCGGTCAGCTCCTCGGGCCGCGGGACCGGCAGCAGGCGGGTGATGGACGGCTCCTGGGCGAGCGTGCTGATGAAGCCCGGGTAGACGACGCTGATCTCGTCGTAGGTCCCCGACAGGAAGTCGTTCGTCACGAGCCGCGCCACCGGCGTCACGTCGCCGAACGTCGGCCTGTCACCGAAGCGCCCGAAATGGGCGGCGATCGGGACCCCGGCACGACGCAGCTGATCGCGCCCCTTGCGACCGATCGTGATCGCCTCGACCTCGGCGCCCGCCGCCTCGCTCGACGCCAGCCCGGCGATGTGGCGCAGCGCGGCGCGCACCGTGTTCGAGTCGAGGGCGCCGGCCAGCCCGCGGTCCGTCGTCATCACGATGAGGCCGATCCGCTCCACCGGCCGCCGTGCGAGCAGCGGGTCGACGTCCTCGTCGATCACCGCCGTCACGCGGCTCAGGGCCTCGCGCAGCTCGTCCGCGTACGGGCGCGCGGCGAGGATCGCGTCCTGCGCCCGCTTCATCCGCGAGGCGGACATCATCTCCATGGCTCGCGTGATCTGGGCGATGTTGCGAACCGACCCGATGCGCCCGCGGATCTCCTTCAGGCTCGGCATCGGCTAGCCGTCCACCTCCGCATCGGCCTCGGCTTCGGCCGCGGGGGCGCCAAAGCCAGCCTGGCCACGGAACTCGTCCACCGCCTTGCGCAGCAGCTCCGTCGTCTTCTCGCTGATCGCCCGCTCCTTGGCGATCGCGGGCAGCAGCTTCGGGTACGTCGACTCCAGGAAGCGGTAGAGGCCGGCCTCGAACTCGCCGATCCGGTTCGAGTCGACGTCGTCGAGGTAGCCGTTCGTGCCGCACCACAGGATCGCGACCTGCTTCTCGACCGGGACCGGCGCGAACTGCGGCTGGCGGAGCGAGTAGGTCAGCTTCTCGCCGCGCGTCAGCTGGTCGCGGGTCGCCTTGTCCAGGTCGGAGGCGAACTGCGCGAACGCGGCCAGCTCGCGGTACTGCGCGAGGTCGAGGCGCAGCTTGCCGGCCACCTGGCGCATCGCCTTGATCTGGGCGTTGCCACCCACCCGGCTGACGCTGATGCCGGCGTTGACGGCCGGCCGCTGGCCCTGGTTGAAGAGGTCGGTCTGGAGGAAGATCTGACCGTCGGTGATGCTGATCACGTTCGTCGGGATGTAGGCGGACACGTCACCCGCCTGGGTCTCGATGATCGGCAGCGCAGTCAGGGAGCCGCCGCCGGCCTTCTTGTTCAGCCGCGCCGCGCGCTCGAGGAGCCGCGAGTGCGAGTAGAAGATGTCGCCCGGGTACGCCTCGCGCCCCGGAGGACGCCGCATGAGGAGCGAGACCTGGCGATAGGCCCAGGCGTGCTTCGAGAGGTCGTCGTAGACGCACAGCGCGTCGCGGCCGTTGTCGAGGAACTCCTCGCCCATGGCCACGCCGGCGTAGGGCGCCAGGTACTGGAGCGGGGCCGGGTCGCTGGCCCCGGCGAGGACCACGATCGTGTGCTCCATGGCGCCGTGCTCCTCGAGCTGCGCCACGACCTGTGCCACCGTCGACTGCTTCTGGCCAATGGCGACGTAGATGCAGATGAGGTCCTGCCCCTTCTGGTTGATGATCGTGTCGATGGCGATGGCGGTCTTGCCCGTCTGCCGGTCGCCGATGATCAGCTCGCGCTGGCCACGGCCGATCGGGATCATGGCGTCGATGGCCTTGATCCCGGTCTGGACCGGGGTGTCGACCGGCTGGCGGACGATGACGCCCGGGGCGATGCGCTCCACCGGCCGGGTCTGCTTCGTCTCGATCTTGCCCTTGCCGTCGATCGGCTCGCCGAGCGGGTTCACGACGCGGCCGATCAGCGCGTCGCCGACCGGCACCTCGACGACGCGACCGGTGGTCTTGACCTGGTCGCCCTCCTTGAGCTGGGTGTAGTCGCCGAGGATCAGCGCCCCGACCGTCTCCTCCTCGAGGTTGAAGGCCATGCCCATGACCCCGCCCGGGAACTCGAGGAGCTCCGAGGCCAGCGCGCCCGAGAGACCGTAGATCTGGGCGATCCCGTCGCCGACCTCCACGATGGTGCCGACACCGGCGACATCGGCCCCTTCGTCGAAGCCGGAGATCTCGCTGCGGATGATCGAGGTGATCTCGTCGGATCGAATCGCCATTCGCTTCCTTTCCTTATCTGGCGCCGGATCTGCCGCCGGGGACGGCGGTCAGGCGCGTCCGAAGCCGTTCGAGACGGCTCCGCACGCTCGCGTCATACAGCGTGTCGCCGACCCTGATCGCCACGCCGCCGATCAGGGACGCGTCAACGTGCTCCTCCATCTCGACCCGTGAGCCGGTGAGCGCCTCGAGCCGGGATCCCAGCCAGGCGCGCTGCTCGTCGTCGAGGGCCAGTGCGCTGCGGACCTCCGCGCGGCTGATCCCGCGATCGCGTCGCAGCAGCTCCTCGAAGCGGTCGACCATGGGGTCCACGGCTCGCGGCCGGCCACGGCGGATCATGAGCAGGATCAGGTTGAGCGGCTCCGCGCCCACCCGCTCCCCGAGGAGCGAACGGAGCACTCGCTCCTTCGCCGCGTAGGGGATCGCGGGATGCTGGGCCACGGCGCGCAGCTGCGGCTCGCGGAGCGTGTCGCGGAGCGTGGCCAGGTCGCGTTCCCAGGCATCGAGGGAGTCCTCGCGCCTCCCGAGCTCGAATGCGGCCTCGGCGTAGCGACGCGCCGCAGTCTCCCGTCGCGACACGCTCAGCTCCTCGTCCCGCCGGATCCCGCCGGCTTCTCGTCGGCGAGGAACTCCTCGACGAGCCGACGCTGCGTCTTGCTCGTCATCTCGGCACGCACGAGCTTTGCCGCGGCGTCGAGCGCCAGGTCGGCGACCTGGCCGCGAAGCTCTGCGATCGCGCGCTCCTTCTCCGCGGTGATCTCGTCACGGGCGCGGGTCAGCACCTGCTCGGCCTCGGCCTTCGCCTTGGCCACAAGCTCCTCGCGCGTGTCGGCGGCGACCTTCTCAGCGCGGGCGACCATGGCCTGCGCCTCGCGTCGGGACTCGGCGAGTGCGGCCTCCCGCTCGGCGCGGGCCAACTCCCGGTCGCGAGCCGCCGACTCCGCGTCCTCCAGCCCCTTCGCGATCCGGGCGCTCCGCTCGTCCATGCTGCGCAGCAGCGGCTTGAACGCGAATCGGTTCAGCAGGTAGAGGATGACGAGGAAGTTGACGATCTGCGCGCCGAGCTTGAACCAGTCGACGCCGAACGCGGTGAAGAATTCCATCTCGTTGGGGGCCCCAGCGGGCTACGACGAACTTGATGATCAGCGCCACGACCAGCGCGTAGATGGCGACCGCCTCCGTGAGCGCGATCCCCAGCACGAACGGCACGAAGAGGGTGTTGTAGGCCTCGGGGTTGCGCCCGATCGCCTCCATCGCCTTCGACACGCCGATGCCCAGGCCGATGCCCGGTCCGATAGCGCCGAGGCCGATCGCCAGCCCGGCGGCGAGAGTGCTACATCTCCGGTCACGTGTTGCGTTCCTCCTGTATGCCCTCCGCGAATGGGCGAGGGCGCCCCATGTTCAGTCCCCGACGGCAGGCTCGAGGTTGTCGTGGTGCGCCTCTCCCTCGTGCTCGATCGTGGCGAGCACGACGTACGTCATCGAGAGCAGCGCGAAGACGAGCGCCTGGACGGCCCCGAAGAGCAGCTCGAGGCCGGAGATCACGAAGACGAACATCGGGCCGATCACCAGCAGCACCAGCACGAGCACCTCGCCGGCGAAGACGTTGCCGAAGAGCCGCATCGAGAGGCTGATGATCCGCGACAGGTTGCTGATCACCTCGATCGGGCCCATCAGCGGCGCGAGCCAGCGCGGCTGCGGGGCCAGCACCTCGCCGAGGTAGCCGCGCAGGCCCTGGACCTTGATCCCGAAGTAGACGAAGACGACGAACGAGATCGAGCGCCAGGCCGAGCGTGAAGTTCAGGTCGGCGGCCGCGGCGCGCACGTAAGGCACCAGGACCCGGTCGCCGTGCTCCTCCGCGTAGTAGCCGATCGTGCCGACCCCGGGCAGGATCCCCATCCAGTTCGCGACCAGCAGGAAGATGAAGATCGTGGCGATGAGCGGCAGGATCTGGCGCCAGGTGCGACCGCCCTGGTCGCGGACGACGCCGAGCATGAACTCGAAGGGAAGCTCGATCAGGCTCTGAACCCGGCCCGGGACCACGCTCGCGTGCCGCGAGACGTAGATCGCGGCCGCCACCAGCAGGATGCCGGCGAGCACCGCGCCGACCAGGCTGTTCGTGACCTCCCAGGGGCCGATGCTGAAGAGGCGCTCCGCGTAGAGCGTGACGTTCGGCACCGCGGCTACCCCTCCCTCCTCAATCCCTCGCGGGCGACGTCCCAGATCGTGTACATCGCCGCTCCGATTCCCACCAGCATCCCGATCAACGTGAAGAGCGGGCTGCGTGTGCAGCCAGCCGTCCGCCAGCAGGCCGGCGCCCAGCCCCACGATGACCGAGATCGCCAGCCGCAGCCCGAGGTCGAACGCCAGTCCGACGCCCGGTCGGAGCGGGCCACGCCGACCACCCGATGCCGCGACGTTCGCCTCCATTCCGCCGCTCAGCCCTCATCTGGTCGGTCCGGTCGATCCTCCTCGAGCCGTCCCTGCTGGATGCGAATGTAGACCCACATGCCAGCGGCCGCCACGAGGTTGCCACCGATGAACCCGCTCAACAGCAAGAGCGGCGAGGTTCCCAGGAGCCGGTCGACGACGATCCCGGTCACCGCGCCACCCAGGATGGGAATCACCATGATCGCCGATACGTGACCCAGGATCCTGATGAGCCCCTGGCTGGTACCGCGTGTCATAGGCACAATCGACTCACAGCGGTCGGACGGGGGAGTATACCGAAGGCTCCCGTACTGGCGACTCGCCGAGGCGCTCGCGACCGGCCGAGTCGGCGTGACGAGGCGGTCAGCCGACGCGCGGCCGAGCGCGTCTCCGGCAGGCCGGGGACCGGGAAGCGGTCGACGATCTCCGCCACCCCGCGCGCGGACGCGCTCCTGGGCCGCCTCGTCGCCGCGGGCGGCGATGCCCTCGACGATGAGCCGCGCCATCTCCGCCATCTCCGCCTCGCGCATCCCGCGGCTGGTGACCGCCGGGGTCCCGATCCGGACCCCGCTCCCGATCCGCGGCGGCTGCGGATCGTACGGGATCGTGTTCGTGTTCACGGTGATTCGCACCTCGCCGAGCGCGGCATCCGCCTCCTTGCCGGTGACGCTTCCAGGGCCGAACGTCGACGAGCATGAGGTGGTTGTCGGTTCCACCCGAGACGATCGAGCCGCCCCGCTCGGCGAGGCCCGCGGCCAGGGCCTTGGCGTTCGCCACGGTCTGCTCCATGTCGCGGCGGAACTCGGGCGAGGCAGCCTCGCGGAAGGCGACCGCCTTGGCGGCGATGACGTGCTCCAGCGGGCCGCCCTGGATGGCGGGGAAGACGGCGCGGTCGATGGCCTTGGCGAGGTCGGCGGTGCACAGGATCATCCCGCCGCGCGGCCCGCGCAGGGTCTTGTGGGTCGTCGTCATCACGACCTGCGCGTGGGGAATCGGCGAGGGATGGACGCCGGCGGCCACGAGGCCCGCGAAATGGGCCATATCGGTCATCAGCAGGGCGCCGACCTCGTCGGCGATCTCGCGGAAGGCGGCGAAATCCCAGAAGCGCGGGTAGGCGGTGGCGCCGGTGACGATGATCTTCGGCCGATGCTCGCGGGCCAGGTCGCGCACCTCGTCCATGTCGATCCGATGCGTCTCGCGGTCCACGTGGTACGGCACGAAGTGGTAGTACTGGCCGGAGAAGTTCACCGGCGAGCCGTGGGTCAGGTGGCCGCCCTGGTCGAGCGCCAGGCCCATGACGACGTCGTCGCGCTCGAGCAGCGCGTGGTAGATCGCCATGTTGGCCTGCGCGCCGGAGTGGGGCTGGACGTTGGCGTGCTCCGCGCCGAAGAGCGCCTTCGCGCGCTCGCGGGCGAGCTCCTCGGACTGGTCGACGACCTCGCAGCCGCCGTAGTAGCGGCGCCCGGGATAGCCCTCCGCGTACTTCCCGGTGAGGATCGAGCCGGTGGCCTGCAGCACGGCCAGTGACGGGTAGCTCTCCGAGGCGATGAGCTCGAGGTGCGAGCGGGTGCGCTCCTCCTCGGCGCGCACGATCGCGTAGATCTCGGGATCCTCGACCTCCAGCGGCGCCCACGGGTCCATGCGGGCAAGTGTAGCCCGAAGACCCGAGCGCGGGCTGCGGCGCGGGATTCTCAGGCTCTCAGGCCGAGCTGCTCCAGGAGCTGGACGCCGCGTCCCCAGGCCGCCGGCTCGCTGCGCTGCAGCCGCATCGCCTCGTCGGCGATCGACGTCGCCTCCCGCGCCTCGTCGGCGCGGAGCGCGGCGTGGTGCGCGAATTGCCCGTCCTTGAAGGCCACGAAGGCCACGTAGCGATCGAGCGGGCTCGACGCGGAGATCGCCTGCTCGGCGCCCGGCACGAAGTCGATCGGCACCATCATTCGCGCGAAGAAGGCGCCGAGCTCCGACCCGAGCGCGTCGACCGGCTGCGAATGACCGCCGAGGCGCAGGATCGGCCCCGGAGAAGCGAAGACGACCACCGTGCGTCCGGGAGCCACCTCGTCGCCCGTCACCGTCCCACCCACGCTCACGAAGTCGTTCTCGGCGCCGACCCGGTCGCGCAGCGTGATCTTCCCCCACGCGTAGTCGGCCGTGAATGGCATGGGGGTCTCTCGCGTGAGCTCGAAGCGGTGCCCCCGCCGGTCCACACCGGTTCGCCAGAACGTGATCCGCTCGGAGTCGAAGTGCTCGAGCGTGGGCCGATCGTGGAGGGCGACCACCAGGTGGGCGGGCTGCCCCTCGCGCGCGAGGAGGTCGAGCGCCAGGAACCCCAGGCGGGCAAGGCGCTGCGACGCCTCGGCCGGGGTCAGGATCGGGACGGAAACCGGGCTCACGGCTACAGCATCGGCCTTCACACCGGCTGCGCCAAGTCCCGAAGGTCAGCAGCGCATGAGCCGAAGGTCAGGATGCGCGCACCGAACCGTCCGCCACCCGTACCCGCGCGCCGTCCGGGATCTCGGCCATCTCGTCCGGAGCCAGCACGACGATTGGGACGCTCCGGCCGTAGAGCTCCCGCGCCACCTCGGCGCCGATCGCGAGGATCAGGTCCGGCTCCGCGAGCAGGATGGCGGCCGGCGCGGTGCCCGCGCGGACCGCCTCGGCGAGCACCGAGGCCGAGGACGACGAGCCGCGGGAGGCGGGCATCACGAGCACCCGACCGGCGAGGGCCGCCCCCCGCTGCGGGTGGTGCGCGTCGATCAGCTCGCCGCTCGCGGGATCGAGCCCGCCCCACAGGCTCAGCGGCTCGTGGAGGACGACGGCGGTGCCGTCCGCCTCGCCGCCCACCAGGACGCGCCCCTCGAAGCGCGCCGCTCCGCCGCTCACGCGGGCCTCCCCCCAGGCCGATGCATCGCGCTGCACGACCCCGGCGATCGCCGAGCGCACGCAGTCCGCGGTGCTCCCCAGCACGACCCCGGCGCCGATGTTTCCCGGCGCGTAGTAGGCCCACTTGGCCGAGTCGGTCATCACCGGTCCGGCCCGGGCGCGGAGCACCGGCGCGATGTAGCTGCAGGTGTCGACGAGCAGCTCAATCCCGGCCGCTCTCAGCGGCGCGGCCAGACCCTCTTCCTCGGCCGCGGCCAGCGTTTCGCGGCCGGTCGAGACGATGCACTCGACTCCCGCGGCCACGCGCCGCCCGTCCAGCAGCTCGCCGACGCGCCGCAGCTCTCGCAGGGAGGCGTGCGGGGTCCCGATGCTCACCGCGACCAGCGGCATCCCGTCGCTCGCCCCGGCGGCGATGCTCAGCGCCTCGCGCATCGGCTCGGAGCTCCCCCAGCCCGATCTCGACGGCGGCCGCCGGCTCGCCTCCCTGCAGCGCGGCCGCCAGCGTCGGTGCCTCGGGAGTGGAGCCCACGACGTGCAGGAGCGCGACGCCGCCGGTCGAGGCGGCCGCCGCGCCGAGCGCCTTGAGCCGGTCCTCGGCCTGCCCCGCCGGGAGCCCGACGAGTGCCGCGACCGCCGTGCCGGCGCGCCTTCCGGCGACCGCGCCGAGAACGGGGTACAGCTCGTCCACGTCGCGGAGCGCATCGGGCACGTCGGCCGCCAGGCGCAGGACGAGGCGTCGCCCGCGCGCGGCTCGGTCTCGATGCAGGCCGGCGTCGGGGACGCGGCCGATGATCGCGGCCGCGATGTCGATGAAGTCCCCGTAGCGCTCGGTGCGTGCCCCGAGCACGCAGTTGGCGAAGACGATCGCGTTCGACTCGCCCCAGGCCACCTGGTCGCCCGTGCCGGGGCGCGATCGGCGAGCTGATACGGGGCACAGGTGAAGGTGGGCCGGCAGCCGAGCTGCCGGTATCGGTCCATGAGCAGCCGGCCGCGTGCAGCGGCCTCCGCGTCGCCGTGCCAGAGCTCGGGGTGCAGGAGGTCGAGCGCGCCGACGTTCAGCGTGGTGGGGACCGCGACGCCGGCTCCGCCCCGCACCAGGCGCTCGACGAAGTCGATCGTCGCCTCCCCGTGATAGAGGCAGGAATCGACGTGGGCGCCGACGATCGGGATCAGGCGCGACGCCCCGAGCACCTCGGCCGCCGAACCACGAGCCGCATGGCGAGCGCCGGCCCCTCTCCCCGCGCTCCGGCGAGCAGGGCCGCTCCGAGCCATCGAGGCTGAGGGTCACCTGCCGGACACCGTCAGCGGGGCCCCGACTCCTCCGCCTCGATGCGGGAGATCTTCTCGATGCGCGGCACGTGGCGGCCACCCTGGAATTCGGCCGTCCAGGAAGGCGCTCACGCAGCACGCGCGACCTCGATCCCCACGATCCGCGCCCCGAGCGAGAGCACGTTCGCGTCGTTGTGCTCGCGGCCCAGCCGTGCGGTGACCGGGTCCGCGGCCTCCACGCAGCGGATGCCGCGCACCTTGTTCGCGACGATCGCCTCTCCCGTCCCGCTGCCGCCGAGCACGATCCCCAGCTCGTATTCGCCGCGCGCCACCGCGCGCGCGACCGGAGCGATGAAGTCCGGGTAGTCGACCGTCTCGTTCGAGTAGGTGCCGAAGTCGCGGTACTCGACCCGCCGCTCGTCGAGCAGCGTGCAGAGCTCACCCTTCAGGGCGAAGCCGGCGTGGTCGGAGCCGATCGCGACGCGCATCCTCAGCAGTCTACGGCGGCGAGCCCCACGCCGCCGTGGTCACCCTGCCTCCAGCTCGACGAGCTCGGCGAGCCGCTCGGCGGTGACCGGCCCGGGACGCAGGAGCCGCGCGGGGCGCACCGACAGGTCGACCACCGTCGAGGCGACGCCGCCGGGCACCGCGCCTCCGTCGAGCACCGCATCGAGCCGGTCCTGCTGCATGGCGAACGCAATGAGCACCTCGTCCGCCCCGAGCGTCTCCGGCTGGTCGCTGACGTTCGCGCTCGTCGCCAGCAGCGGGCCGGCCGCGGCGATGAGCGCCTGGGCGATCGGATGATCCGGCACGCGAAAGGCCTGGGTCCCGACGCCCTCCTCGGCGCCGAGCACCAGGGTCAGCGCCCCGGGCCAGAAGCGCGCTGCGAGGGCGCGGGCGCGGTCGTCGACGCGCCACCCCGACGGCAGGCGCTCGAGAGCTGCGACCAGCATCGGGATCCGCCGTTCGGTGGGCCGCCCCTTCAGCTCGAAGAGCGCCGCGACCCTCTTCGGCCGGCTTGCGGCGCAGGCGACGCCGTACACGGTGTCGGTCGGGAAGGCGACGAGGCCACCCCGTTGCAGCACGGCGGCGGCGGCCGCAATCCCCTCGGGCGTCGCGGGCAGCACGTCGGTCACGGCCGCGCGATGCGGGCCACGCGCCCGATGCCGGCCAGGTCCGGCAGGATCGAGACCGCGGCTCGCAGCCCGGTGGCCTCCACCTCATCGGCCACGGCGGCAGAGCTGGCCGGCGCCGATCTCGAGCAGCGCAACACCCGCCGGAGCGAGGTGCCGGGGAAGCTCAGCGAGCAGGCGGCGGACGACGGACAGGCCGTCGGCACCGCCGTCGAGGGCGACCGCCGGCTCGTGGCCGATGCTGCCCTCCCGGCGAGCGACCTCGTCGCTGGTCAGGTACGGCAGGTTGGCGATCAGGACGTCGACGGCCGGCCGGTCCGCGAGCGGCAATGGTTCGAGCAGGTCACCGCAGGCCAGTCCAACGAGGCGTGCCGCGCCGTGCGCCGCCAGGTTCTCGGCGGCCAGCTCGAGCGCCTCGGCGGAGACGTCGCTGGCCGTCAGCCGCACCCGTCCCAGCGCCAGGGCGGTCCGGAATCGCACGGCCAGCGCGGTGGCGATCGCGCCGCTGCCGGTCCCCACCTCCCAGGCGGTCACCGTCCTGTCGTCGCGCGACAGGCGCTCCGCCAGCTCGGCCACGGCGGCCTCGGCCAGCAGCTCCGTCTCAGGCCGAGGAATCAGCGCGCGAGAGTCGGTCGCGATGCGCAGGCTGAGCCACTCCTTGAAGCCACGGATGTAGGCGATCGGCTCGCCCGCCGCCCGGCGCTCGATCCAGCCCGCCAGCCGCTGCCCGTCGGCCGCCGCCAAGGGCTGGTCCGGATGGGCGTGGAGCCAGGCCCGATCGCGGCCGAACGTGGCTGACCAGCAGCTCCGCGTCCAGCCGGGGGCTCGGGGATCCGGCCTCGCGCAGGCGGGCCGTGACGGCCGCCACCAGCTCGCCGAGGCGAGCGCCGGCCGGCAGTGCCTCAGCCGGCATCATCGGCCCGCCCGTCAGCCGCTCGGCGCGGTCGGCCGCGCCAGCGGCTCGACCAGCCGGTCCAGGTCGCCCTCGAGCAGGCCGGGCAGGTTGTGGACGGTGAGCCCGATGCGGTGGTCGGTCACCCGGTCGCTCGGGAAGTTGTAGGTGCGGATCTTCTCCGAGCGCTCGCCGGTGCCCACCTGCGAGCGGCGCTGCTCGCCGCGCTCCGCCGCCTGCCGGCCTGCTCGATTTCCAGCAGGCGGGCGCGCAGCACGGCCATCGCCTTGGCCTTGTTCTTGTGCTGGCTCTTCTCGTCCTGGATGGCCACCACCAGCCCGGTGGGCAGGTGCGTGACGCGCACCGCCCTGTCGGTGGTGTTCACGCTCTGGCCGCCCGGCCCGCTCGAGCGGTAGACGTCGATGCGCAGGTCCTTGTCCGGGATCTCGACCTCCACCTCCTCCGCCTCGGGCAGCACGCTGACCGTGGCGGTCGAGGTGTGGATGCGGCCCTGCGCCTCGGTGACCGGCACGCGCTGCACGCGATGCACGCCGCTCTCGTACTTCAGCCTCGAGAACGCGCCGGCGCCGTGCACCTCGGCGATCGCCTCCTTGAACCCGCCCGCGTCGCTCTCGCTGGACGAGAGCAGCTCCAGCTGCCAGCGGCGGCGCTCGGCGTAGCGGGCGTACATCCGGAACAGGTCGGCGGCGAACAGCGCCGCCTCGTCGCCGCCGGCGCCGGCGCGGATCTCGAGGATCACGTCCCGGTCGTCGTTCGGGTCGTTGGGCACCAGCAGGGCCTGCAGCTCGTCGTCGAGCTCCGACTCGCGCGCCTCGAGGCTCGCGAGCTCCTCGCGGGCCAGCTCGCGGACTCCCTCGTCCGGGTCGCGAGCCAGCTCGCGTGTCGACGCCAGCTCGCCGCGCACGGCCTCCAGCGCGCGAAACGCGGTCACCGTCGGCTCCAGCCGGGAGAGCTCCCGGCCCAGCTCGGCGAGGCGGTTCGGATCGGCGGCCGCCTCGGGGGTGGAAAGCTCGCGCGTCACCTCCTCGTAGCGGGCCTCGACCGCGCGCAGGCGGTCGATCATGGCGCGGCCGGCCCGGACCGCCTCGCCGCCTCGGCCGTCGAGTCATCGGCCGCCGAGCGATCCGATGCCAGGCAGGACGCGAGCGAGGCGATGCTCACCTCGAGCATGCCGTGGTCCGGCGGCCGGGTCGTCAGCGACTGGAGCCACAGGCCCGGCGCGTAGATCGCGCGGACCAGCCGGTTGCCGTAGTGGCTGGCCCCGAAGCGAACGAGCTCGTAGCCGACCGAGGCGATGACCGGCACCAGCACGATCCGCGACACGAACAGGAGCGGGAGCGGCACCCCGGCACGCGGGATCAGGCTGAAGAAGAAGATGCTGATGACGACCACGATGAGCAGGAAGGTCGTCCCGCAGCGGGTGTGGGCGGTGCTGAAGCGATCCACCTCGGCGGGGGTCAACGGGCGATCCGCCTCGTGGGCGCTGATGGCCTTGTGCTCGGCGCCGTGGTAGGCGAAGACGCGGCGGATGTCCGCCATCAGGCCGATGAGGCCGATGTACCCCACGAAGATCGCGAGGCGGATGACCCCCCGGCAGGTTGGCCAGCAGATCGCTCTCGGTGGCGGCGTGGGCGAACGTCGAGAGGAAGAGCGGCAGCACGAAGAAGAGGCCAACCGCGAAGCCGAGCGAGACGACCATGGCGCCGACCATCGTGCCCCGGCTGATCTGGATGTCCTCACCCTCGGCGGCGATGGCGGCCGAGCGCATGAGCATCCGCGTCCCGAGCACCAGGGTCTCGTACAGCACGAAGACGCCGCGGACGAACGGCAATCGCACCAGCGGCACCTGGCGCAGGGCCGCGGGCAGCGGTTCCGAGAAGGTCCGGATCTCGCCCGTTGCCGGCCGCACGCTCATGGCCACCGTGGTCCGGCCGCGCATCATGACCCCCTCGATCAGCGCCTGGCCGCCGTAGAAGAAGTCGGGCATCCGGAAGCGGCGCCGGCCATCGGCACCCGCGACGGAGGTGATGACGAACGGCCCGGCCGCCATCAGCAGCTCGGGGATGAGGAAGACCAGGTGGGGGGCCAGCCGCGCCGGCCACCCGGTCAGGCGCCGACGCATGGCACGCTCAGTGCTGCGCGCGCTCCATGCGGCGCTGGAACCGCTCGACCTGGCCGGCGGTGTCCACGATGTTCTGGGTGCCGGTGTAGAAGGGATGGCAATTCGCGCAGACCTCGACGCGGATCGACTCGGCGGTCGATCCGACGGTGAAGGTGGTGCCGCAGCCGATGCAGTGCACCTCGGCCTGATGGTACTGCGGATGGATCTGGGGCTTCATGATTCCGCCGCGCCGACGATCTGACGCGCTTCTTCCCCCGGGTCTCGTGGGTGAACTTCACCGTGCCGTCGGCGGTCGCGAACAGCGTGTAGTCGCGCCCCATCCCGACGTTCTCGCCGGGATTGAAGGTGCTGCCTCGCTGGCGGACGATGATCGTCCCGGCGAGCACCTGCTGGCCGTCCCCGCGCTTCACGCCCAGCCGCTTGCCGGCCGAGTCGCGACCGTTCTTGCTGCTGCTGCCGGCCTTCTTGTGTGCCATCTGTCGATTACTCCTTCGGCTCGGCCGGCCTGGTCGAGCGCTTCCGTGGGGCGGGCTTCGGGGTCGCGGCGTCGTCCGCCCCGGCCTCGCCGGCCTTGGCCTCGCCGGCCTTGCCCTTCGCGCCGCGGGCCGAGGTGGTTCGGCTGCGCGCCGTCCGGGTGGCAGCGACCGGCTTCTCGGGGCCTTCTTCTCCGGGGCCTTCTTCTCCGTTGCCGGCTTGGCAGCCGCCGCCTTGGCGGGAGCCGCCTTGGCCCTGGACGCGCCCCGCTTGGCGGGAGGCGCCTTCACCGGCGGGGTCTTCTCGGGCGCCGCCTCCGCAGCCGTGGCGGGTGCCCCCGCATCGGCCTTGGGGACTGGCGTGCCGCTCGTTGCTTCGGCGCGGCACCGTCGGCATCGATCGCGTCGATGCGGACCTTCATCAGCCGCTGCCGATGCCCGGTCCGGCGGCGGTACTTGACCTTCTGCTTGAACTTGAAGACGACGAGCTTCGGCCCCCGCTCCTCGCCGAGGACCGTGGCCCGCACCGACGCGCCGGCGACGACCGGCGTGCCAACCCTCACCTGGTCCCCGTCTCCGACGAGCAGGACCCGATCGAACGTGATCGAGGCGCCGGGATCCGCGGCGAGCCGCTCGACGATGAGCGTGCTCCCCGGCTCGACGCGGTATTGCTTTCCGCCGCTGCTGACCACGGCGTACATGAACTTCTCCGAGATCTTCATCGAGGCGTGCGCGCCGGGTGGGGGCGCACAACGAAGCGGGCCGAACGTAAGGCCCGCGGGGAGGTGAGTCTATCTGGCGATCGGGGGGGTGTCAACGAAGAGCAGGCGCGTGCGGACCGATCGCACGGTGCTGAGCGGCAGGTCGAGCGCGCCCACCACGTCCTCCGGGCGACCGGCGCCGCTGGCGTCGAGTCGGAGCGCCATCCGCAGGCGCGCGGTGCCGGCGGTCTCGTCGACCTCGAGCAGCTCGACGTCCTCGATGAGCGGCCGCAGATCACGTGTGCCGGAGTCCGCCCGCCGCTCGCTCTCGCCGCGGCGGCGCATTCCGACCAGGCGTGGCGCGGCCAGGAGGCGGACGATTGCGCCACGGAGCTCGTCGCTGCTCAGCGGTGCATCGCCACGGGAGCGCACCTCGACCTCGTACTCCGCGCCACGCAGCTGCGACGCCGCGGAGGGAAAGCCGTGCCACACCTCGCGTGCGTCGACCAGGCCGACGCCATCGGGGAAAAGCTCGGCAGCCGACCTGATGCCATCCATCGGCACCAGCTCATCGAAGTACACCTCGAGCACGTCACCGCGCAGCTCGACACCCACCGGCAGGTTTGCGGCCAGCTTCATCCGCGGCCGGGGCCGCGCCGCGTTCGTGTGGGCCAGCGGGAGCCCCGCCTCCACGAAGGCGCGGCCGAGCTCCGCCATCAGCTCCGCCTGCCTCATGCGAAGCGCCGGCTCGGTGCGCGAGAAGAGGATCTGCCACCGTTGGCGCGGCGGCCGGTCCGCGGTTCGATCGTTCATCGGCTACCGGTCATGCTACCCGCTCGGCGCCCTGCAGCGGATCCGGCGCCATGTCGGGGCCATGCCGGGGCGTCTCGCCCAGCGGGACAAACCACGCCTCAGGGCTGGCTCCTGCGCGAACGTCTCGCCCAGCGGGACAAACCGCGCCTGAGGGCTGGCTCCTGCGCGAAACGTCTCGCCCAGCGGGACAAACCGCGCCTGAGGGTCGGCTCCTGCGCGAAACGTCCCGGTGAGCGAGACAGGCCACGCCTGAGGTCCGGCTCCTGCGCGAAACGTCTCGCCTAGCGGGACAAACCGCGCCTGAGGGTCGGCTCCTGCGCGAAACATCCCGCCGAGCGGGACAAGCCACGCCTGAGGGCGGCTCCTGCGCGAAACGTCCCGGTGAGCGGGACAGGCCGCGCCCCGAGCCGCGCCCAAATCACGCTCCGAGCCACGCCCCGAGCCGCGCCAAGCGCGGCCCGAGCGTCCGCGGCGGTCGAAACACGGCTCAGAAGGTGGGCTTGCGCGAGTGCATCCGCACCGACTGCAGGATGCCCATCCCGAACATCAGCGAGATGAGGGATGAGCCGCCGTAGGTGATGAACGGCAGCGGGATCCCGGTGACCGGCATGATCCCGGTCACCATGCCGATGTTCACCATGATCTGGAAGAGAAGCATCGTGGCCAGCCCGGTGGCGACCAGCATCCCGAGCGCGTCGCGGGCGCCCCAGCCGATCGCGAGGATCCGCCAGATGAGAAGTCCGAACAGGACGAGCAGGATGACGCCCCCGATGAGGCCCAGCTCCTCGGCCACCACCGTGAAGATGAAATCCGTGGACTGCACGGGCAGATAGCCGAGCTGGTTCTGGCGGCCCGCGGTCAGCCCCTGCCCAACGACCCCGCCCGACCCCACCGCGTTCAGCGCCTGCACGAGCTGGTAGCAGGCGCCCTGCGGATCGGCGAACGGGTTCAGGAAGCAGAAGAGACGGTCTCGCTGGTACGTCTCGAGCGCGTTCACCGCGATCGGGGCCGCGGCGATGGCGGCTCCGGTGAAGACGCCCATCCAGCCGATGCTCGCGCCGGACATGAAGAGCATCCCGATCAGGATGGCCACGAACACGAGCGCCGTCCCGAGGTCGGGCTGGCGAAACACGAGGAAGGTCGGCACGGCCGTCAGAGCGCCGGCGCCGATGATCGTCGACAGCTTGCCGACCCGCTCGCGACGACCGGTCAGGAAGGTGGCCAGGACGACGATCATCAGCACCTTGCTGACCTCGCTGAACTGGAAGTCGAGCCCCGCCACGCTGATCGAGAGCTGTGCACCGAAGACGCTGGTTCCGGCCAGCAGGGTGAGCACCAGCAGACCGATCACCACGAAGTAGATCGGCACCGTCAGCGTCTGCAGCCAGTGGTAGTCGATGCTGGCCGCCACGAAGAAGATGACGAGCCCGATGGCGGCCCAGATCAGGGTCCGCACCGTCTGCGACAGCCCGTGGGTCGACCCGTCGGAGAAGTTCGCCGAGTAGCCCATCACCACGCCGAAGGCGATGAGCAGCGCCACGTAGAGGAACAGCTGAAGGTCGAACGCCCGCCAGCGGCGGCCGCGGACGTTGTCGACCAGCCCGGCGGTGACGCTTGCCGCGCCCATCATCGGCCATCAGTTGGCCGCCACCAGGCTGAAGTTCCGCGGGTTCAGGCGGAGGTCCTGGTTCAGCTCGTAATACTGCTGCAGGAAGTACTTCACGACCTCCAGCGAGACGTTGCCGGGCACGATGGCCGAGTAGCTGAAGGTCAGGACCGCGAGCGGCGAGTCGGTGCCGCCGGCGTCGACGGCAGCCATGCCACGAACCACGAGTGGAAGGGCAGGACGCCCTCGGCGGTCGGCGTGCCGAACTCGGCGGTGCCGGTCTTGCCGGAGAGGGCGCCCGGCAGCTTCAGGTCGCGGATGTTGTAGGCGTGCCCGGTGGTGATCACCTCGCGCGCGCCGATGCGCATGACCTGCAGGTTGGCCTGGTCCGGGGCCACCTGCCGGAGCACCTCCGGCTGGTACTCGGTCACCAGCTCCCGCTGCATCGGTCTCGCCCTTCACGATCATGGGCTGCATGAGGTTGCCGCCGTTGGCGAGCGCGCAGTAGGCGTTCAGCAGCTGCAGCGGGGTGACCGCGATGACGTTCTGGCCGATGCCCGCCTGCGCCAGCTCGCCGGTGTAGACGTCAGGCCGTCCCTGCGACTGCGCCCACTCGCGGCTGATCACGATGCCCGACGCCTCCCCGGGAAGCCGGATGCCGGTGCGTTGCCCGAAGCCGAGCTGGTTCGCCCAGTAGCCAAGCCGATCGACCCCGACGTGGACGGCCATCTGGTAGAAGAACGTGTCGGAGCTCTTGGCATACGCCTGGACGATGTTCAGCGGCCCGAAACCGGCGTGGTTCCAGTCGAAGAGGCACTGGCCGGCCGGGGCGTCGGGGATCTGGTAGCAGCCGTAGGTCGGCCACCGCTTTGTCGGCTTGGTGACGCCCTCCTTGAGGGCCGCGAGGCCGGTGACCAGCTTGAACGTCGAGCCGGGCGGGTAGATGTCGGCGATCGCGTGGTTCCGCAGCGGCTTGGCCGGGTCGTCGAGGTAGGCCTGGTAGTCCGTGGGGAGATCCCGGTGGCGAACTTGTTGTTGTCGTAGGCGGGCAGCGAGACCATCGCCAGGATCTCGCCGGTCTGCGGGTTCATGACGATCGTCACGCCCTGCTGCATCCCGGCGGCCTCCATGCCCCAGCGGAGCGTGTCCTCCGCCATCCGCTGGAGCCGCGCGTCGATGGTCAGCATCAGGTCCTTGCCCGGCACCGGCTCCTGCGTGGTCTGGATCACCTTGCCCAGACGCCCGGCGGCGTCCCGCTCCACCAGCTCGCTGCCGTAGGTCCCGCGCAGCTCGGTCTCGAAGCTGGCCTCGATGCCGTCCCGCCCGATGACGTCATCGGGCAGGTAGCCAGCGTCGGCCAGCTGGGCGAGCTCCTCGCGTCGACCGGGCCGGTGTAGCCCAGGATGTGGGCCAGCAGGCTGCCGTCGACCTCGCCGTTCTCGTCGAGGTACTCCCGCACCGGGTCCACCTCGACCACGATCCCGGGCAGCTTCTCCGACTCCTCGCCGATGAGGAGCGCCGCGTCGCGGGGGACGCCGCGCTCCAGCGGCACGAGGTCGTACGGCGAGCCGTTGTAGGCGTGGTAGCGATGCACGAGGGTCGCCGCGTCGCCGCCGACCAGCTCCGCCACGCGCGCGATGACGCGGGCGCTTCGGCGTCCGGCAGGTCGGCCGGGCGCGCCTTCACCGTCCACGACGGCATGTTGACGACCACCGGGCGGCCCTCGCGGTCGAAGACGAGCCCGCGCGGTGCGCGCAGCGGGACCTCGCCGTGTCGCCGCGGCCGCCCGGGCCGCGTACTCCGCGCCGTTGAGGACCTGGAGCTGGAAGAGGCGACCGCCCAGGATGCCGAGCATGATGGCGGCCGCCACGCCGAAGGCGATGAAGCGCGGCCGCGATCGGTGGAGGTCGAGCCGGCCCTCGTTCAGGTCAGCCACCGAGCTTCACCATGCCGGCTTCTCCTCCGGGCCAGTCGCGGGGCCAGGGTGCGCGCGGGATAGAGGAAGACCCGCGATCGCCGCGTTCAGAAAGGCGGCAGGGAGGATAGCGGCGGGAAGGCGGAGCTGAAGGGGTCGCCCACCAGCCGGAAGACGCCGAGCGTCACGATGTCGGCCAGGACGCTGCCGACGAGCGCGGCCAGCAACGGATAGACCCACACCAGGCGCCCGAGGAGCCGGTCGCCGCCGGCCACCATGGCGCCCACCCAGCAGCATAGAGAGGGCAGCGAGCCGAGCGGTTCCTGCACGAGCAGGTTGGCGGTCAGGCCGGCCACGAAGGCCCACACGATGCCCGGTCCGAAGCCGAGGATCGCGGTGACCAGCACCACCGCCACGAGCACCAGGTTCGGGTGCACGCCGGCCACCTCGATGACCGGCGCGAGGCCAGCATGGAGGATGCCGACGACCACGGCGATGAGGATGCTGGTGTACGTGATGAGATGCCCCCTGGCGGCCCGCTGCGCGGATCGAACGCTGCGGACGGCAGTATACCGAGCGCGCGCTCACAGCCGGTAGCGCTCCTTCATGGCCGGATAGCGCTCCCAGGCGTGGGCATCCAACCCGGGGCGAGGTAGGCATCCAGCAGCGGCACCAGCTCTCTCGCAGGTAGGGGCCACGCGCCATCCACTGGTAGTAGTTGCGCCCGAGTGGTGATGCGGGCCGTGCGGCCGGCCACCGAAGGCTCGACCAGCCACCGGAAGATCCGCTCGTGTCGCACGTGCATGCGCAGCGTGATCTGCGGGTTGCGTCCATCCCCGCCGAAGTGTCCTTCACCCACCAGCAGGCCGATGAGGGTTCCGATCTCGAAGGTCGGTCGGAGCGCGAGCCCGCCGGGGAGCTCGCCTGGTGGGACGTTCGGCCATGCGCTCGACGGCTCCGCATGTTGTTTCACCGTAAGGTTACACGTGGAACAATCGCGCCAATAGCCGTCGGCAAGGGCCCAGACTGGTAGAATATGGAGGCCCATCTGAACTCGCTGCGGAGTGCTCGTGGTCAGGGTCACGGCCTGCACAAACCAGAAGGGCGGCGTCGGCAAGACGACGACCGTCATCAACCTGGCGGCTTATCTGGCCCTCTCCGGAACGTCGACGCTCGTGGTCGACCTCGACCCGCAGGGCAACGCGACGAGCGGACTGGGAATCGACCGTCGCACACTCGATCGCTCCATCTACGACGCGCTCCTCGATCGCGATCCGATCGGCGAGCTCGTGGTGGGGACCGCAGTCGACGGCCTCGACCTCGTGCCTCCGCGCCGGCGCTGTCGGGGGCGGAGGTGGAGCTGGTGGGGATCTCGTCGCGCGAGCACGGCTGTCCGCAAGCCTCGCCGAGCTGAATGGACGATACGACCGGGTGCTCATCGACTGTCCGCCCTCGCTGGGGCTGCTGACGGTCAACGCCCTGACCGCCGCGGACGGGGTCCTGATCCCGATCCAGACCGAGTACTACGCGCTGGAGGGCTTGAGCCAGCTGGTGAATACGATCCGACGGGTCCGCGAGGCCCTGAATCCTCGCCTCGAGATCGACGGCGTGCTGCTGACGATGTACGACGCGCGCACGAACCTCTCCGCGCAGGTGGCCGCCGAGGTGCGCCGGTACATGAACGGCACCGTCTACGACACGGTCGTGCCGCGCAGCGTCCGGCTGTCCGAGGCTCCCAGCCACGGGCTGCCGATCGCGCTGTACGACCCCGCCTCCCGCGGGGCGACCGCCTACGCCAGCTGGCAGGCGAGGTGACCGCCCGTGGCTAAGTCGTCCGGCCTTGGGCGCGGCCTGGATGCCCTGATCCCGCGCAGCGGGCGCGCCGGGTCGCGAGCTTCCATCGAGCGCATCCGGCGCAACCCGTTTCAGCCGCGCGACCATTCGACGACGAGAGCTCGCGGCCCTTGCCGCGTCATCTCGACGCACGGCATCCTGCAGCCGGTCATCGTTCGCGAGACGGCTGACGGCGACTACGAGCTGATCGCCGGCGAACGCCGCCTGCGCGCGGCCGCCAGGCGGGGCTGACGCGTCCCGGCCGTCATCCGCGAGTCCGCGGCGCGCGATGCTGGAGCTGGCGCTGGTCGAGAACGTCCAGCGCGCGGACCTGAATCCCATCGAGGAAGCGGCCGCCTACCGCGAGCTGATCGACCGCTTCGGGCTCTCGCACGAGGCCGTCGCGCGCCAGGTCGGGAAGAGCCGGGTCGCGATCTCGAATGCGCTCCGCCTGCTGGAGCTGGCTCCCGAGACGCGCCAGGCCATCGTGGATGGCCGCATCAGCGAGGGCCACGGCCGTGCCCTTGCCGCCCTGACCGTCCCCGAGCTGCAGCGCGCCGTCCTGCAGGTCGTGCTCGAACGGCAGCTCTCCGTCCGCCAGACCGAGGAGCTCGTGCGCCGCAAGCGCGGCGCCCCCACCTCGCCGGCGGGCGCCGGTCAGCGACGATCTCGCGGACCTCGAGGCCCAGCTCCGCGGTGTCCTGGCCACCAAGGTCGGCATCGTCCGCACCCGCCGCGGCGGCCGGCTGGTCATCGACTTCTACTCGGACGAGGAGCTGGACCGCATCTACTCGATCATCACCCGCGGGGCGGCGGGCAGGCCACCGCCTCGGCCATCGCCGTCGAAGCCGGCCAACGAGGAGGAGCAGCAGGTGGCCGAGCGCGCATGACCGTCGAGCCCGCGCGCACGCGCGCCGATCCAAGGCGGTCTCCGGCTACACCGCCGCCAACATCCAGGTCCTGGAGGGGCTGCAGGCGGTCCGCAAGCGGCCGGGCATGTACATCGGCTCGACCGATGCGCGCGGCCTGCATCAGCTCGTCTGGGAGGTCGTCGACAACAGCATCGACGAGGCCATGGCCGGTGTCGCCACCCGGATCGACGTCACCATCCACGCGGATGGCTAGGTGGAGGTGGTGGACGACGGTCGCGGCATCCCGGTGGGCAAGCATGCATCGGGCAAGGACGCCCTGGAGGTGGTCCACACCGTGCTGCACGCCGGCGGCAAGTTCGGCGGCGGCGGCTACAAGGTGTCGGGTGGCCTCCACGGCGTTGGCGTCAGCGTGGTGAACGCGCTCGCGACCGAGATGCGCGTCGAGGTCCTGCGCGACAGCAAGCGCTGGGTTCAGGAATACCACGGCGGCGGGGCGCCCAGGCCCGGTCCGGCAGTCGGGCACCACCGAGGAGGCCAATCGCGGCCTGGACCCCGAGTGGGTGCGCAACACGGCACGCGCACGTTCTTCACGCCGACCCCGACCATCTTCGAGACGCTCGACTTCTCCTGGGACATGATTGCCACGCGCCTGCGGGAATCGGCCTACCTCAACAAGGGCCTCTGGATTCGCCTGACCGACGCGCGCATCGACCGCGAGAAGAACTTCTTCTTCGAGGGCGGTGTCACCAGCTTCGTGCGGCACCTGAACCGCCGCGCGACACGCTCATCCGCGGCCGATCTACGTCGAGCGCATGGTCGATTCAACGAGCGTCGAGGTCGCGCTGCAGTACAACGACGGCTTCGCCGAGAACGTGCTGGCCTTCGCCAACAACATCCACACCGTCGACGGCGGGACCCACGTCACCGGCTTCCGCGCCGCGCTCACCGGCTCGCTCAACGACTGGGCCCGCAAGTCCGGGACCCTGTCGGAGAAGGAGGCAACCTCTCCGGCGACGACGTACGCGAGGGCCTCACCGCGGTCATCAGCGTCAAGCTCACCGATCCGCAGTTCGAGGGCCAGACCAAGGCCAAGCTCGGCAACGCGGACGTGAAGGGCGCGGTCCAGACCGTCGCTCGCCGACGGCATCATCCAGCACCTCGAGGAGAACCCCGCCGACGGCCGGCGGATCATCGAGAAGTGCCTCACCGCGGCGCGGGCCCGCGAGGCGGCCCGCAAGGCCCGCGACCTCGTCATCCGCAAGGGCGCCCTGGAGGGGATGGCGCTGCCCGGCAAGCTCGCCGACTGCCAGGAGCGCGATCCCGCCCGGAGCGAGCTCTACATCGTCGAGGGCGACTCCGCCGGCGGCTCGGCCAAGCAGGCCCGCGACCGCCGCTCCCAGGCCGTGCTGCCCATGTTCGGCAAGATGCTGAACGTCGAGAAGGCGCGCATCGACGCGTGCTGCCCTCGGACAAGATCCGGCCGCTGGTGATCGCCCTCGGGTGCCGGCATCGGCGAGACGTTCGACCTCGCCAAGCTGCGCTACCACAATCTGCCTCCTCTCCGACGCCGACGTCGACGGCGCGCACATCAGCACCCTGCTGCTCACCTTCTTCTACCGGCACATGCCGGACATCATCGAGCACGGCTACCTGTACATCTGCCAGCCGCCCCTCTACCGGGTGAGCACGGGCAAGGTTGACGCGCTACGCGGCCAACGAGAAGGAACGCGAGCAGGATCGTGAAGGTGATGAGCCGCGAGGGTCGCACCAAGAACGTCAGCGTCCAGCGCTTCAAGGGGCTGGGCGAGATGAACCCCGAGCAGCTGTGGGAGACGACGATGAACCCCGATACCGCACCCTGCTCCGGATCGAGATCGGAGATGCCGCGGACGCGGACGAGGTTTTCAGCACCCTGATGGGCGAGCGCGTGGAGCCTCGCCGCGACTTCATCCGTGGCGAGGCCCGCAAGGTCCGCAACCTGGACATCTGAGCTTCGGAGAACAGACCGATGCCATCGAGACACGCCGCCGACATCCGCCAGGTCGCCAACAAGACGGGCCGCAGCCTCGAGGAGTGGTGCGACCTGCTCGAGGCGAACGGAGTCGGCGATCGACGGGACGCCGTCAATTTCCTGCGGGATGGATACGCGGTGAGCCACGCCTTCGCCCTGGCCATCGCGGATCACTGCCTGCGCCGCTCGCGCGACGACGAGTTCGATCCCGGCTACTGGGATGACGACTTTTACGGGGACGACCGACTGGTGAGAGCCGGCGGCGCGGCGCCACGGCGCGGAGCACGGGTAGCGTCGGCTCGAGCCGCGCCATCATCGGCCGCGATGGCCGTCGCTATGCCTTCGCCGATCATCACTGCTTCGCCTGCGGCGACAGCAACCCGGTGGGGATGCACCTCGAGATCGAGCTCGACCAGGGCACCTCCCGCACGACACTGGGTTCCCGACGCGACGACTTCGTGGCTGGGAGGGCAAGGTCCACGGCGGGCTGCTGGCCACGCTCCTGGACGAGGTGATGGCCTGGGCGCCGTCCAGCTACGACGCCTGGGCGGTGACAGCCGATGCGGGTGCGGTATCGGTCGCCCGCCAACCCGGGCGAGCAGCTGACCGCAACCGGCACGGTCACCGGCCGGCGGCGGCGGATCTACGACGTGCACGGCGAGGTGCGCGGCCAGGGGTGGGCGGCTGGTCGCTGAGGCGGATGGTCGCTTCCGGGAGCGTCCCCCCCCGAGAAGGACCAGCTCAAGGGCCGCTAGCAGACCCCCGGCCGCACCCGCCGGGGTACCGCCGGGTCCGCCGCAATAGACGACAAACGCGACATTGACCACGAGGTAGACGAGCACAACCATGGAGATGGAGCGCACCGGAACCATCCGGCCAGTGCCGATCGAGGACGAAATGCGCACCGCGTATCTCGACTACGCGATGAGCGTCATCGTGAGCCGCGCGCTGCCGGACGTGCGAGACGGCCTGAAGCCCGTGTTCGGCGGATCCTGTACACGATGCGCGAGATGGGCCTGCGCTCCACCGCCGCCTACCGCAAGTGCGCCGGCGTGGTCGGCGAGGCGATGGCCAAGTACCACCCGCACGGCGACCTGGCGCTGTACTAGACGCTGGTCCGCATCGCACAGGACTTTTCCCTGCGCTACCCCCTCGTCAACGGGCAGGGCAATTCCGCTCGATCGACGGCGACCCGCCTGCCGCCATGCGCTACACCGAGGCCCGCATGGCCTCGATCAGCGACGAGATGCTCGCCGACATCGAGAAGGAGACCGTCGACTTCGTCGACAACTACGACGGCAGGCTCCGCCAGCCGGTCGTGCTGCCGTCGAGGCTGCCGAACCTGCTGGTCAACGGCAGCTCGGGGATCGCGGTCGGCATGGCGACCAACATCCCGCCGCACAACCTGCGGGAGATCTGCCGCCATTCGCCAGCTGATCGACAACCCGGATATGACGGTCGGAGAGCTCTCCGAGATCGTGCAGGGCCCCGATTTTCCCACCGGCGGCACGATCTTCCGCTTCGAGGTCCAGCGCAATGCGCTGACCGGTGAGAAGGAGCGGATCGACGCCATCCGGCACATGTACGCCACCGGACGCGGCCGGGTGATCATCCGCGCACAAGTGATCTTCGAGGAGGTGCGCCCCGGCCGGATGGCGGTCGTGGTAAACGAGCTCCCCTACCAGGTCAACAAGACCACGCTCATCGAGAAGATGGCGGAGCTGGTGGGCGACAAGCGCATCACCGACGTAAGCGACATTCGCGACGAAAGCGACAGGGACGGCATGCGGATCGTCATCGACGTGAAGCGCGACGGCTCGCCGCACACGGTCATGCAGCAGCTCTTCAAGCACACCGCCCTGCAGACCAGCTTCAGCGCCAACATGCTCAGCCTGGTCGACGGACAGCCGCAGACGCTCGGCCTCAAGGGCGATGCTGCAGCACTACATCAACTACCGGCACGACGTGGTCCGCCGCCGGACCGAGTTCGACCTCGCCCGTGCCCAGGAGCGGGCCCACATCCTCGAGGGCCTGAAGATCGCCCTCGACAACCTCGACGAGGTGATCAAGACGATCCGCGCCGCGGCGGACGTGGATGCCGCGCGGGAAGCGCTGATGACGCGCTTCAAGCTCTCCGAGGCGCAGGCCAACGCGATCCTCGAGATGCAGCTGCGGCGCCTGGCCGCCCTCGAGCGCAAGAAGATCGAGGACGAGTACGAATCGGTCATCCGTCTCATCTCCGAGCTCGAGGACCTGCTCGCCAAACCCGCGCAAGATCCTGACCGTCATCCCGCAGGAGGGCTCCGCGAGCTGGATCGCAAGTACGGGGACGACCGCAAGACGCGGATCCAGGCCGACGTGAATCGCGAGCTGACCGCCGAGGACCTGGTGGCGGCCGAGGACGTGGTGGTGACCCTCAGCCAGCGCGGATACATCAAGCGGCAGCAGATCGGCACCTTCCGCTCGCAGCGCCGTGGGCAAGGGCAAGCTGGCGATGATCACCCGCGAGGAGGACGCGGTCCGCCACCTGCTGGTGGCCAACACCCACGACTACATCCTCTTCTTCACCAACCGCGGGCGGGTCTTCATCACCCGGGTCCACGCGCTGCCGGAAGCGACGCGCCAGGCGAAGGTGCTGCCGATCATCAACCTGCCCGGGGTGCAGGTCGACTCCGGCGAGTACGTGAGCGCGATCATCACCCTCCCGCAGTTCGAGCCGGACAACTACATGGTGATGGCCACCAAGGGCGGGATGATCAAGAAGACCTCGCTGGCCGAGTACGCCGAGGTCCGGGCGAACGGCCTGATCGCAATCAGCCTGGTCGATGGCGACGAGCTGCGCTGGGTGGGCCTGACCGACGGCCAGGACGACATCGTCCTCGCCACCCGCAAGGGCCAGGCCGCGCGCTTCCACGAGCACGAGGTGCGGCCCATGGGGCGCGACACCCGAGGGGTGACCGGCATCCGCCTGCGGAAGGGCGACGAGGTGATCGGGATGGAGATCATCATTCCCACGGCGAGCTCCTGGTCGTCACCGAGCAGGGGTACGGGAAGCACCGGCTCGACGAGTTCCCCGTGAAACATCGGGCCACCGGTGGCGTGATCGCCAACTCGCTCAACGCCGAGACCGGAGACGTGGCGGCGGTGCGGGTGGTGGGCCAGGAGGACGAGGAGATGATGCTCATCACCGAGGAGGGCACCATCCTGCGCACGGTGGTGAGCAGCGTGAAGCGATACGGCGAGCTTCGCGGGGCGTGACGGTCATGAAGCCCGGTGAAGGCGACCGGATCGTGTCGCTCGCGGTCTTCGTGGACGACCGCACCCCCGAGCCACTCCCGGAGGCGGAGCGAGCGGCCGCCCGCCGCTGCCGAGCGGGTAGAATCGATCGGTGGGCGCCGCCATCGGGGAGATCGACGTGTACGCCGACGAGTTCAGCATCTACACCGGCAACGCGAACAAGCCGCTGGCGGAGAAGATCTGCCGCTACCTGCGCACGCACATGGGCCGGGCTGACGTCTTCAAGTTCGCCAACGACAACATCTTCGTGCGCGTCATGGAAAACGTCCGCGAGCAGGACGTCTTCCTGGTGCAGCCCACCTCGCGCCCCGTGAACGACGCGATCATGGAGCTGCTGATCATGATCGACGCCTTCAAGCGGGCCAGCGCGGGCCGCATCACGGCGGTCATGCCGTACTACAGCTACGGCCGATCCGACAAGAAGGACCAGCCCGGGTCCCCATCACCGCCCGCCTGGTGGCCGACATGCTGACCGTGGCCGGCGCGGATCGAGTCCTCACCATGGACCTTCACCAGGGCCAGATCCAGGGCTTCTTCAGCATCCCGGTGGACGAGCTGACGGCGGTCAACATCCTGAGCCGCTACCTCAAGGCCAAGGAGCTGGACGACATGGTGGTCGTGGCCGAGCTCGGCTTCCAAGAAGGCGCGCAACTTCGCGGAGACGCTGCAGGCGCCGCTGGCCATCGTGGAGAAGCGGCGGCTCGGCAACGAGGATCGGACCGAGCTGATGAACGTCATCGGCGAGGTCGAGGGCAAGACCGCGGTCATCATCGACGACGAGATCGACACCGCCGGTTCCCTGATGGAGGCCGCCGGCGCCCTGGTGGCGGAGGGCGCGCGCGAGGTCTTCAGCTGCGCCACGCACGGCGTCTTCAGCGGCGACTCGCTGGCGCGCATCACCGGCAGCCCGCTGCAGGAAGTGATCGTCACCGACACCGTCCCGCTGCCGCCGGACGCGGACCGCGGCGAGCTACGGTGCTCTCCATAGCGCCGCTCTTCGGGGAGGCGATCAAGCGGATCCACCGTGGCGAGAGCGTGGGCGCGCTCTTCAGCTCCGAAGTCCAGCTGGTCGAGGAGATGAGTTGTGGGACGCGGAGGGGCAAGGGACTCAGGAGGCGGGGAGCAGCGCCATCCCCGTGGAGGGCTGACGCGCGACGCGGCGCTGTCCCGCCGGGCGAGACGTTTCGCCCAGGAAGATGCGCTGGTGCTTGTTTGTCCCGCGGGCCGGGCGTTTCGCGGAGGAAGAGGCGCTGGTGCGTGGTTTGTTGCGCGGGGCGGGAGGTCTCACGCGGGTGCCCCCGCTCAGGCGCGGCCTGTCCCGCCGGGCGGGTGTTGCGCGCGGGGGGAAACAGCTTGGAGGGAGGAGGAGCGGGCGTCGGCTTCCCGCTCGAGCACGGGCAGTGGGGGCGCCGGGCGGATGTCGGGGCGGCGGGCGGACGGCGGGGCGCGGCGGATGTCGGGGCGCCGGGCGGCGGCCGAGGCTCGCATCGGCCTTTCGCGGACAGCCGTTCTATACTCGGCTCTCCCATGATGAAATTCCTGACCCGGTTGGTGGACTCCAACGAGCGGGAGGTCCAGGCTGGAGCCGTTGGTGGCCGAGATCAACGAGCTCGAGCCCGAATACCAGGCCCTCTCCGCTGCCGACCTGCGGGCGCGCACCGACAACTACCGCTCCCGCCTGAGCGACGAGCTGGGCGACCTGCTGATCCCCTACGAACTTCGTGAGCGGCCCGCGGACCCCGAGCAGGAGCTCGAGGACTCGGAGCTCGCCGGCGCCGATCCCAACCGGCTGCGCGAGGAGCGCACCGAGCGCCGCAAGCGTGAGCGCAGGCAGATCGACGCCGCGCTCGACGAGCTCCTGCCGGAGGCCTTTGCCGCGGTCCGCGAGGCGATGCGTCGGTCGCTCGGCAAGCGCCACTACGACGTCCAGCTGATGGGCGGGATGGTCCTGCATCGCGGGGCCATCGCGGAGATGAAGACCGGCGAGGGCAAGACCTTCGTGGCCCCCCTGGCCGCCTATCTCAACGGGCTGACCGGGCGCGGCGTCCACGTCGTGACCGTCAACGACTACCTCGCCAAGCGGGACGCGCAGTGGATCGGCGAGGTCTTCCACCTGCTGGGCATGTCGGTCGGCTCCATTCAGCACGAGGCCGCATTCCGCTTCGATCCCGACTTCCCGCAGACCGATGAGCGCCTCCGCAACCTGCGCCCGGTGCCGCGGGTGGAGGCCTACGCCGCCGACGTCACCTACGGGACGAACAACGAGTTCGGCTTCGACTACCTCCGCGACAACCTCGTGGTCGATCTCGCCCAGCGCGTGCAGCGAGGGCACTTCTTCTCGATCGTCGACGAGGTGGACAACATCCTCATCGACGAGGCCCGCACCCCGCTCATCATCTCCGGCCAGGCGGAGCAGTCGGTCGACAAGTACGTCCAGTTCGCGCGGATCGTCCCCGGCTCCGGGCCGAGGAGGACTACATCCTGGACGAGAAGTTCAAGCAGGTCGCGATCACCGAGGCCGGGACCGAGAAGATGGAACGCTGGCTCGGGGTCGACAACCTGTTCGACAACGACTTCTCGATGGCCCGCCACCTCGAGCAGGCGCTCAAGGCGGAGGTCCTCTATCACCGCGACCGCGATTACGTGGTGAAGGACGGCGAGGTGGTCATCGTCGACGAGTTCACCGGCCGGCTGATGCCCGGCCGCCGCTGGAGCGAGGGGCTGCACCAGGCGGTGGAGGCCAAGGAGGGCGTGAACATCCAGCACGAGTCGCAGACCCTGGCCACCATCACCTTCCAGAACTACTTCCGGATGTACGAGAAGCTGGCCGGCATGACCGGCACCGCCGAGACCGAGGCGGAGGAGTTCGCCAAGATCTACGAGCTGGAGGTGGTCGTCATCCCCACCAACCGGCCGATGGTCCGCGACGACTTCGCGGATCTCGTCTTCCGCAGCCAGCAGGGCAAGTGGCAGGCGGTGGCGGACGAGATCGTGGAGGAGCATGAGAAGGGCCGGCCGGTCCTGGTGGGCACGATCAGCGTGGCGGTCAGCGAGATGCTGGGCGAGATGCTCAAGCGGCGCGGCATCAAGCACGCGACCCTGAATGCGAAGTTCCACGAGCGCGAGGCGGAGATCGTGGCGCAGGCCGGCCGATCCGGGGCGGTGACGATCGCCACCAACATGGCCGGCCGCGGCACCGACATCATCCTGGGCGGCAACCCGGAGGTGCTCGCCGCCGAGCTGCTTCACAAGCAGGGCACCAACGTCCTGGAGGCGAGCCCGGAGGAGTACGCCGCGGCCCTGGCGGAGGCGGACCAGGTCTGCGCGGAGGACCGCGAGCGGGTCGTCGCCGCGGGCGGGCTGCACATCCTGGGCACGGAGCGCCACGAGGCGCGGCGCATCGACAACCAGCTGCGTGGCCGCTCCGGCCGCCAGGGCGACCCCGGGAGCAGCCGCTTCTACCTGTCCCTCGAGGACGACCTGATGCGACGCTTCGCCTCCGACCGGGTGAGCGGCATCATGAAGCGGCTCGGCTTCGACGACGACACGGCGCTGGAGTCGGGGATGGTGAGCCGGACCATCGAGGGCGCGCAGACCCGGGTGGAGGGCTACAACTTCGACACCCGGAAGCACGTCGTCCAGTACGACGACGTCATCAACCGCCAGCGCGAGACGATCTACCACGAGCGCGAGCGGATCCTGCGCTCCCCCGACCTCAAGGCCACGGTCGACGCGATGCTCGAGGAGGAGGTGCGTGGCCTCGCGGCCGAGCACACCGCGGCCGACTACCACGGCGACTGGAACCGGGAAGGGCTGAAGGTCCGGCTCGCGGCCATGGTCCCCACCCTCGAGCCCACGGCGCTCGCCTTCATCGACGAGGAGACGGATTCGCCCGCGCTGGCCAACGACGTGGTGGACCTGGTGCTCGCGGCCTACGAGCGCAAGCGCGAGGAGACCGGCGCGGAGGGAATCAGGGTCCTGGAGCGGCTGTCCTGCTGCGGATCATCGACTCGCTGTGGATCGAGCACCTCACCGCGGTGGACGACATGCGCCGCGGCATCGGTCTGCGCGCGTACTCGCAGCGGGACCCGCTGAACGAGTTCAAGGTCGAGGCCTACAGATGTTCGACGAGCTGAAGGCGACCATCCGCCACGACATCACGAATACGATCTTCAAGGTGACCGTGGTCCGCGAGCCCGCGACCGCGCAACCCGAGCGCATGACCGAAAGCCGGCCGGACGTGGCCGGCTCGGCCGGCGGGGCCGCCAGCGCGGCCGGGGCTGCCACGGCCAGCGGGCGGCCGCGATCGGCGGGGCCGCATGGCAACGGGACGCCGCCGCAGGCGCGGTCGGGGCCGAAGATGGGCCGCAACGATCCGTGCTGGTGCGGCTCGGGCAAGAAGTACAAGCGCTGTCACGGCGCATGATCGGCCGCCCCGCCGCCGATCCGCCCATCCGTCACCGTTGACGCCCCGGCCGCCGACGCCTTCGCCGCGTTCACCGAGGGCATCCACGCCTGGTGGCCGCACGAGTTCTCGTGGTCTGGGCAGCTCCTGGAGCGGATGGTCATCGAGCCGTGGCGCGGCGGCTTCTGCCACGAGATCGGCCCCTACGGGTTGCGGCTCGACTGGGGTCGGGTCTCGAGCTGGGAGCCTCCGCATCGGCTCGCCTTCAGCTGGCAGATCTGGCCCGATCGCACACCGGAGCCGAGCCCGGCGCACGCCAGCGAGGTCGTGGTGCGCTTCGAGGCCCTCTACGAGGAGAAAACCCGGGTGTTGCTGGGGCACGAGGGCTGGGACCGCCGTCGAGGGCGGTGCCGAATACCGCGAGGGTTCGCGGATCCGGCGCCTGGCGCACGATGCTGCGGCGCTACGCGAAGGTCGTCGCGAACCGCCAAGAAGCCCCCTGGACCGGCCTGACGACCTGAGAAAACGTCGGGCTTGGCGAACGCGGCCGAAGGCGGTAGCATGCCCAATACGGAACGCGAGACGGGCTGATCTCGAGTTCCGCTTGCTGCAACTGGAGGGTCTTTGTGAAGCAGCTGACCGCCCCCGGTCGAGGCATCCACACCACCATCCACCCCACTCCCGCCCCCAGGACGAATGCCTCCCTTCCACTGGTCACCCGCTTCCGCGACCCGGAACTTCCCTACGAAGACCTGATCCTCTGCGAACGAGACTGCATGCGCTGCAGTTACGCGCTGACCCTCGACTGTGACGGCAACTGCGGCTCCTGCCCGAGGCAGAGCTACTGCCCCTGCGTCAACCCGGCGAAGGTGCGGAGCAAGAACGTCCGCGTTCCCGACGTCGAGCTTCCCATGGTGGCGGGACTTGGACGCAATTAAGGACGAGGCGCAGCGCCTGGCGCGCCTCGTTGCCGACACGGCGGTGCGTCTTTGACCTGTCTGCGAGGGAGGCCGAGCTCACCGAGCTGACCGCCCGCTCGACTGATCCGAATCTGTGGGACGACCAGGCCGCCGCACAGGCGATGCTGCGGCGTGCCGACGAGCTGCGCGACGAGCTGACGCCTGGAACGACTTCGAGCAGCGCGCCGGCGGCCTGGCCGAGATGGCGGAGATGGCCGCCGCCGAGGACGATGGCGGCGCCTCGATCCTGACCGACCTGGAACGCGACCTCGCGGTTCTGCAGTCCGACTGGCAGCGGATGGAGTCGCAGCTCCTCCTCTCCGAGCCCTACGACGCGCGCCCCGCGATCGTCTCCGTGCATGCCGGTGCGGGCGGCACCGAGAGCCAGGACTGGGCCGAGATGCTCCTGCGCATGTACCTGCGCTGGGCGGAGCGCAACCGCTTCAAGACCGAGATCCTGGACCAGACCGAGGGGGAGGAGGCGGGCCTCAAGTCGGTCACCTTCACGGTCGACGGCCGATGGGCGTATGGGCGCCTGAAGAGCGAGCGCGGCGTCCATCGCCTCGTCCGCATCAGCCCCTTCGACTCGCAGAAGCGCCGACATACGAGCTTCGCGCTCGTGGAGGTCATGCCCGAGGTGGACGAGGCCGCCGCCGTCGAGATCCGTGAGGACGACCTGCGGGTCGACACGTATCGGTCCAGCGGCGCCGGCGGCCAGCATGTGAACAAGACCGACTCGGCGGTGCGCATCACGCACCTGCCGACCGGCATCGTCGTCACCTGCCAGAACGAGCGCAGCCAGGCCCAGAACAAGGAGCGCGCGATGGCCGTCCTTCGGGCGCGGCTCGTCGAACGGGCCGAGCAGGAGCGCGAGGCGGAGATGGCCCGCCTCCGCGGCCAGCACGTGGAAGCCGGTTGGGGCAACCAGATCCGGAGTTACGTGCTCCAGCCGTACACGATGGTGAAGGACCTGCGCACCGGCGTCGAGACCTCGAACCCGACCGCGGTCCTGGACGGCGACCTCGATCCATTCATCGACGGCTACCTGCGCTCCCGAATCGGGCAGGATGGCGCCGCATGATCCCCCGGTTTGCCCGCGACGCTGCAATGTCGCATCCTGCGGGCCGATGACCGCCGTGCTGACTCGCGCCGCCTCCGTCGATACCAGCTCCGCCGAGCCGGTGATCTCCATGGTCGACATCGGGGTGACCTACCCCAACGGCAAGGTGGCGCTCGCCGACGTGAACGTCACGATTCCCGCCGGCGACTTCGTCTTCCTGGTCGGTGCATCGGGCGCCGGCAAGACGACCTTCATCCGGCTCCTCATCCGCGAGCAGCTTCCCACCAGCGGTCGGGTGATCGTCGACGGACGCGACCTGTCGCGGATGCGGCGGCGCGAGGTGCCGCGCCTGCGGCGGCGGATCGGGATCGTGTTCCAGGACTTCCGGCTGCTGCCGGCCAAGACCGTCTACGAGAACGTGGCCTTCGCCCTGGAGGTGACCGGCGCGTCTCGCGCGGAGATCGGGCGCCGGGTGCCGATGCTCCTCAACCTGGTGGGGCTCCAGGAGCACGATGCGCACCTGCCAACGCAGCTCTCCGGCGGGGAGCAGCAGCGCGTCGCGATCGCGCGGGCGCTCGTTCATGATCCGGCGATGCTCATCGCCGACGAGCCGACCGGCAACCTGGATCCGGTCACCAGCTGGGAGATCCTCCAGCTCCTGATCCAGATCAACGGGTTCGGCACCACGGTTCTGATGGCGACCCACAACCAGGAGATCGTGAACGCCATGCGGCGTCGGGTCCTGGCCCTCGAGCACGGCATCCTGGTCCGCGACGAGTCGGGCGCCGCCTACGAGCGCGAGTACTAGGCGCATGGGATTCATCCGCTTCATCGGCTTCGCGGTGGTCCGCGCCTGGCAGGGGTTCTGGCGGAACGCGATGATGAGCCTGGCGGCCACGGCCACCGTGATCCTCATGCTCGTCCTCCTCGCCGGCCTGTTCATCGTGCTCGGCGGGCTGAACAGCGGGTTGGCATTCATCGAGAACAAGGTCGCGGTCACCGCGCAGCTGATCGACCACCTCCCTGTGAGCCAGCGCAACGTCCTCATCCATGACGTGGAGCAGCTTCCCGGCGTCAAGAGCGTGCTCTACGTGAGCCCCGAGATGGCGATGGATCGGCTGAAGCAGAGCTTTCTCGAGCAGGGACAGAAGCTCGATCTGGGCGGCGCGGACATCACCCTCTACGCCAGCATCGAGATCTCGCTCACCGACCCGAGCGCGTCCGGCAGCGTGGCCGCCGCCCTCAGCGACCGCACCGAGGTCGAGCGGATCACGACCAAGCAGGCCGACTACGACAAGCTGCTGGGGATCATCGGCGTCTTCCGCACGGTGGGCATCGTGGCGCTCGTGCTCGTGGGCCTCACGGTGCTGTTCATGATCGTGAACACGATCCGGATCGCGGTCTATTCGCGCGCGAACGAGATCGAGATCATGCGGCTCGTGGGAGCCAGCGACTCGTTCATCCGCTGGCCCTTCATCCTGGAGGGGACGCTGAGTGGCCTGATCGGGGCGGTGATCACGGTCGTCCTGGTGGCCGTCGTCTGGGATCCGATCCAGCCGATCATGGTGCGCGTCTTCCAGATGCCGACCTCGGTGAGCTCCCAGTTCCTCGCCAGCCTGTCGGCCATCCTGCTCGGGGTGGGGATTGGCGTGGGAGCCCTCGGATCGTGGATCAGCGTACGGTCCAACCTGTCGTCAGTGAGCTGACGCGCGCCGGTAAGCGAAACGTAACCGGCGCCTAACCGGTCCCTCGCTGCGCCCCTGCTACACTCGGCCCCCTTCATGACCGATCAACCTGCCCCGTCGCCGGCCACCCCCGGCCCGGCGGGCGACGCACCCGACGCGGCGGGCGCCGCGCCCCCGTCGACTCCGCCCCCGTCCACGCCCCCGTCGGCTCCGGTTCCGACGCGAGCACCGAGCCGCCCGGGCGCGGTGGCGTCCCCACTCATCTGGATCGTCTCGCTCGTGCTGGCCGCGGTGGTCGGTGCCGCACTCTTCGTTGGCGGCTACCTGGCGGGCGGAGGCGCGAGTTCGGGGACCTGCACCGCACCAACCGAGGCCTTTGCGCCGTTCTGCGAGGCCTACACCCTCCTCCACAAGGAGTACGTCGACCCGCTCGACGACGTGAAGCTGGCCGAGGGGGCCATCGAGGGCATGTTCCAGAACGGGGTCGCCGATCCGTTCAGCGCCTACATGCCGCCCGACCAGTACCAGAGCGCGAAGCAGGATCTCTCCGGCACCTTCAGTGGGATCGGGGCGGAGATGGGCGTGAAGAACCTCTCCGACCCCGGCAACCTCGACGCCTGCTCCACACTGTCGGACAACTGCGTCCTGGTGGTGATCTCGCCGCTCGACGGCCAGCCGGCGCAGGCGGCCGGGGTGAAGACGGGCGATATCCTCGTCGCCGTTGACGGCACGAGCGTGAACGGCTCGACGCTCGAGGACGAGGTCGGCAAGATCCGCGGCCCGGCGGGCACCGACGTCACCCTGACCCTGCGGCGTGACGCCCAAACGCTCGACATCACCGTGACCCGGGCCAATATCAAGCAGAGCGAGGTGGAGAGCCACATGCTCCCCGACGGCAAGACGGGGTACATCGCGCTCCACGGCTTCACCGACGCGGCAGCCACCGATTTCCACGATCAGCTCGCGAAGCTGATGGACGCCGGTGCAACCGCCGTCATCTTCGACCTGCGGGACAACCCCGGCGGCTACATCGATGCAGCGCGCAAGGTCGCCTCCGAGTTCGTTGCCTCCGGGCTCATCTTCAGCCAGGAATCCTCCGGCGACCAGGTGAAGGATTGGGACGCCTCGAGCGGCGGGGCGGCAACCGATCCGAAGATCCCGGTTGTCGTGCTCGTGAACGGCGGCTCGGCATCCGCGTCGGAGATCGTGACCGCCGCCCTCAAGGAGCATGATCGGGCGACCGTGATCGGGCAGCACACGTACGGGAAGAACACGGTCCAGATCTGGAGCGATCTGGGGAACGGGGGCGGAGTGCGGATCACGATCTCGCGATGGTTCACCCCGAACCACAACAGCGTCGCGCCGGGCGGCATCCAGCCGGACGTGAGCGTGCAGGTGCCGGACAACCCGCCGGCCGGGCAGGACCTCTATCTCCAGGCGGCGCAGACGTACCTTGCCACGCATGCCAAGGGCCAGCCGAGCGCGCGAGCCGGTGCCGCAACCATCCCGATGCGTGCGCTCGACCCGTCGTGGTCACCGGTCAGTTACGACGCCGCCGCGCTCGCCCTGGCATTCGACTGACCGGGCCGATGCCCGGGCATTGCAGGCCGCCGGGTCTGCTGCTAGCATCGCCGGCAACGAAAGGAGGTGGTGTGCAGTGAGTAGTTCCTGTCACGCCACCACCGAGGCGGTGCGCTAGCAGTCACCACTCGAGTGGTAGCGTCGGAATCGAGCCGGCCGAAACGGCCGGCTCGTTCCATGCCCGCCGCGCTCGCCGCCCCAGGGTGCCTGCACTAGGATGCCCCCACCGCATGTCCGAGAAGACCGTCGCCCTCAACCGCCGCGCCCGCCACGACTATCTGATCGAGGAGATCATCGAGGCGGGCCTCGTGCTGACCGGCACCGAGATCAAGTCGATCCGCGCCGGCCGCGCGAACCTCGCGGAGGCCTACGCACGGATCGACCACGGAGAGGCATGGCTGATCGGGGCCCACATCGCGCCCTACGAGCAGGGCAACCGAAACAACCATGAACCGACGCGCACACGGAAGCTGCTCCTGCATCGGGACCAGATCGCGGAGCTGGCGGGCCGCACCCAGGCCAAGGGTGAGACGCTCGTCCCGCTGCGCCTCTACCTCCGCGACGGGCGCGCCAAGCTCGAGCTCGGCCTGGCGAGGGGGAAGAAGCGACACGACAAGCGCAGGGCGATTGCCGAGCGGGACATGCGGCGCGAGCTCGAGCGGGAGACGAAGGCGGCTCGGCTCCGCCTCTGAGGCCCTTCTGAAGTCCTCCCGGGGGCCCGAAAGTACCCGTCGGGTCCCATCCGTCATGGGTCGAATAGTCATGGACTTCGCAAGGTTCGTTCCGTAAGGTCTGGTGCGGAGGAGCGAGATGCGACCGTGGCGGGCGACCGCCACATGGAACATCGAGCTCGAGGCAACCGGTCCATGCAGCTGATCCGGCGACGAGGCGAGAAGGGACAACGCGGCCAGGCCGCGGTCGAGTTCATGCTCGTGCTCCCGATCTTCCTCTTTGTGCTCATTGCGATCATCGAGTTCGCGTTCGCCTTCAGCACCCTGAATGCGCTCAGCTTCGCCGCGCGCGACGTCGCGCGGGTGGGTGTCGAGGGCGGTGATCGCCTGGGCACCGACTGCAGCATGCTCGAGGGCCTGGAGCGCTCGTTCGGCGCCAGCTCCGACCGCTCGGGGATCTCGAGGGTGGAGTTCTACTGGTCGGACGACAAGGGCAACGTGAAGAACAGCGCGGTCAACGTCTACACCCGGACGGGGAACATGACCTGCACGACGGTGAAGGGCGACACGGTGACCCTGCCGTACACCCTCGTCTCCGCGACCTATCCCGAGGCCTCCCGCTGCACGGTGGTCGCCGGCTGTCTCGCCATGTCCCCACCCCACACGTCCGTCGACACGCTCGGCGTCCAGATCACATACGCCTATCGCTGGAAGACACCGCTCTCCGTCTTCCTCCAGATGTCCCCCACGATCACCCTGCAGTCCGCGCAGCAGATGCGCATCGAGCCGGTGCTGTGATGAACGTCTCCAGGCGCCGACGCGCTCCCCGGGAAGAGCGAGGACAGAGCCTCGTCGAGTTCGCGATGATCCTCCCGTTCCTCATGCTGCTGATCATGGGAGCGATCGAGTTCGGGTTCGTCTTCAACCACCACCTGACGCTCGAATATGCGTCGCGCGAGGGCGCGCGCGTTGGCGCGGCGCTCGTGAACGGCGGCGGAGACCTCGGCTGCAGTGCCGGGCAGTCCCCGAACTGGACGGACGTCGACAAGCGGATCGTGGCTGCCGTCGAGCGCGTGCTGACCAGCAACGGCTCGCCCATCGACATCAACAAGGTCCACGAGATCCGCATCTACAAGGCCGATGCCAGCGGGAAGCAGATCGGCTCGTACGCCAACGTCTGGACCTACACCCCCGGTGCGGGACCGACCATTGACGGGACGACCCTCGACTTCTCACCACCCGTGACCGACGCGTGGAAGGCGTGCTCGCGGAACAACCTGCAGCCTGCCGATTCGCTCGGCGTGCGGGTGACCTACACCTACCAGTTCCGAACGCCATTCCTGGCGCTGGTCGGGTTCAGCTCCATGGACTTCTCGGACCGCACCGTGATGGCCCTCAATCCAACGAACCAGTGACGAGGATGAAGGACGTGCCTCGAATCCATCTCCCAACCGCACGCGGCCAGATCCTGGTGATGACCGGGGGGCTTCTCGTCATCCTCATCGCGCTCGTCGGGCTCGTGATCGACCTGGGCTGGTACCAGGACAACGTCCTTCGCGTCCAGCGTGCCGCCGATGCTGCCGCCCTGGCCGGCGTCGTGGACCTTCCCACCAAGGTTCCGCAGGCCTATGCGCTCGCGCGCGCCGAGGCATCGAAGAACGGGTACACCGATGGCAGCGGCACGATCACGGTGACGCCATCGCAGGATTCGGGGAACGTGCGACGTCTGAACGTCACGATCACGACGAAGATCGACACCTTCTTCATGCGGGTGCTCGGCTTCAACACCCTGAAGATCACGCGGAACGCGAGCGCGGAGTTCATCCGCCCCATTCCGATGGGCAGCCCGCTCGCGTACTACGGGGTCTACAAGCTGTGCCAGGTCTCCGGCTCGTCGATCAGCTGCCCGAACATCACCGGTGCCACCGGCGGAACGCTCTCCTCGCAGGGCTTCTTCGGCGCCATCGAGGGCCAGGGCAGCAACCGCTCGACGGGTGACGGGTTCGCCACCGGCTACAACTATCGGCCGACAGCCAACGCCGACTACGACCCGACCGGGTACAGCTACGAGGTCGACGTGCCGCAGAACGGCGGCACGGTCTACATCTTCGACCCGACCTTCTGTGCCACGACCTCCGGCCCCGGCGGTGGCCACCTTGGCGCCGGTGACCACTGGATCAACAGCGGCGGCGTGAACGCAGTGCCGGTCTCCACCTACTACCAGCTCTGGGACACGAAGGGCTCGGTGAGCCTCGCCGATGACACGCGCGTCGACCCGACGAGCGACGACTCGCTCTTCAAGAACGAGTACCAGGTCGACAAGAGCAACGCGTTCGGCAAGGCCGCGGGCGCCGGCGGCGCAGACAACAACTACGCCGATGGCAACGCGCCGGGCACGAACGGGACCGGGACCCCGGCGAACTGCGCGCAGGGCGCCATCGCGAGCACGAACCAGGGCGGCTACTGGCACAACCGCTGGTGGCCGCTGGCGACCGGGCTGCCGGCGGGGATCTACCGCCTGCAGGTGCGGACCACCGATCCAAACAACGCGACCCTCAACCAGGACCAGATGTTCGAGAACATGTGGTCGATCCAGGTCGTGTCGGGCGGCACCCCGAAGGTCTACGGATCCGGCCGCATGGTGTCCTACGCGAACATCCAGTCCGGTCAGCAGGAGTTCTTCCTGGCGCAGATCGACCGCGCCGCCGGTGCCGGCAAGACGGTGGAGATCACCCTCTTCGACCCCGGCGACGTGGGCGACAAGGCCTGGCTCCAGATCCTGGACCCGGACGGCAACGTCTACAAGGCGGCGACGATGAGCTATACCGCCGATTCGAACGCCTCGGCCGGCCACACCAGCGGGACGAACGTGACCTGCATCCAGACCTACGGCAATGGATCGTCGATCTCACCGCCGGCCGGCTGCCCGAACAACACGAGCGGCGGTCAGTACTACCAGAACTCGTGGATCACGATCTCGATCCAGCTCCCGGCGACCTACGGGACGACCGGCCTGACGCCACCTGACCCCCAGAACCCGAACAACGAGGCGGGCTGGTGGAAGATCCGCTACACGGTGAACAGCGGCAACGACACGACCACCTGGGGCGTCACGATCCGGGGCAATCCCGTCCACCTCGTCCCCTGAACAGAACGGGCGTTCGCTTCGACCGGCGGCGCATGCTAGAATCGCGAGGTCAAGCGGATCCGTGGGGATGTCAGGTTTCGACAGGGCTCAGGATCCGGGAACTGCAGGTCGAGGTCGCCCGCAGGCCTCGTAAATCAGCGGGCAAACTGCTAACTGGCAACCGTCAGTTCGCTCTCGCTGCTTAGACAGTGAGCATCGACTCCGTCCCCCCTCCCCGGACGGCGAAGATGTCATCAGGGGAGGTGCGGCGTCACCGACTCCGGTGAGTGGCGTCAAAGAGCCGAAAGGCACGCCGGATAGCGAGCGGAGCACCCCGCCGGTCGGGGGCCCGCAAGCGAAGCTCCAAGTAGGCCGGACACACCTGTAGTACGTTTCCGGGGACTCGGTTCTGGACGGGGAGTTCGATTCTCCCCCATCTCCACCAACCTCCACGCCCAGCCGGATGGCCGCAGTTGACGCGGCCCTGCCGCATACCTAGTCTCAGGGCCCCGGCGCTGATGCAGTCTGGTGCGGATAGGTGCGGGGCGGGAGGGAGCATGGCATCGACCACGCCGGAGATGGAGTCGGCGGCCGGCGTCGAGTTCGACGCCGGCCAGGCGGCAGGAGGGGCGGCAGTCCTCATGCGCGTCACCACCTGGGTGGTCTGCGCCTACATCGGCTTCGTCGTCACCGCGATGCTGGCCCTGGGGATCATGCCGGGCATGGACGTGCTGCTGCTCATCACCGCCCTCGGCCTGCTCTTCCTGGCCCGTGGCTGGCCACTCGCCCGCGACTGGGGGCCGTTCCTCATCATCCTCCTCGCCTGGGAGGCGCAGCGCGGGATCGCGGCCGGCTTCGGGCAGACGTTGCCCGCCGACCTCGTGGTGGGCATCGAGCGGACGCTGATGGGCGGGATCGTGCCGACCGTCGAGCTGCAGGCGGCGGTCCGGCAGCGGGGTGTGGTGGGCCCGCTCGACATCGGCCTGTCCGTCGTCTACCTGACCCATTTCGTCTACCCGGTCATCTTCGCGGTGGCGCTCTGGCTGCGCGATCGAGTCCGCTTCTATCGCTTCGGCGTGACCCTCCTGGTGGTGAGCTTCGCTGCGTTCTTCACCTTCCTGCTCGTTCCGGTCGCCCCGCCCCGGTTCGCCGTGGTGAACGGGGTGCCGCTGCCGGTGACCGACGTCATGGCCGAGGTCAGCCGCAGCTTCGGGTGGGGCGGGTTCTCGTCGATGTACGTCCACATGCTCGGCAACCCGCTGGCCGCCTTCCCCTCGATGCATGCCGCCTACGCGGTGCTCGTCCTGCTCTTCCTTCGTGAGCGATCGGTCCGAGCCGCGTGGCTGTGGGCGCCGTTCGTGGGCCTGATCTGGTTCGCGACCGTTTACCTTGGGCACCACTACGTGATCGATCTGGTGGCCGGCGCCATCTACGCCGTCGCCGGGTACCAGCTCGTCCGGATGCCGTGGTCTCAGATCGGGGCCCGCGTCTTCCGGGGCCTGGGCGACCGGCTCGCCGAGCGGGGCTGACCCACTCCAAGCGAGGGCACGCACCCTATGAAGCGCGACAGGCCTGTGATAAGGTGCGCCACGCGGTGCGCCCGCAGTGGTCGGGGGCCACACCCAGCCGCAGAGGGAACGGAGGCAGCAGGTTCATGGACTTTTCCAAGCTCAGCTCCAGCGAGCGGATGGCCGTCTTTGCATCGGTGGCAGTCGTGGTCCTGAGCATCGTCGCGCTCTCCCAGGCATGGAGCGGGCTCGTGGCGATCTCGCTGATCGCGGCGGTCGGGATGCTGGCGGTCGTGTTTCTGCCTCAGATGTCGCCGAACACGAAGCTTCCCGGTTCCACAGGCACCCTGCTGGTCGTGACCGGCGGCGTGTCCGCGGTGTTCTGGGCGCTCGCCGCGCTCGTCGAGCTCCGCTACATCTTCAATTACTTCACCGACATCGACACCCTGCTCTTCATCGTTGGCTTTGCCGCCGCGCTGTGGATGGGCTGGATCGGCTGGCAGGCCTTCCAGGCCGAGGGCGGCAAGTTCGTGCTCGGCATGCCGGCAGGCTCGGCAGGCGCAACACCCGCGGCGCCGCCCGCTGCGCCTCCCGCGGCGCCGCCCCAGCAGGCAGCCCCGCCGCCACCGCCTGCACCGGCACCTCCCGTTGCGCCTCCGGCGCCCGCTGCTGCGCCTCCGGCTCCCGCCGAGCCCCAGGCCCCGGCCGAGCCATCCGTGCGAGGGCGGTGGTTCCGAGGAGAACCCGGCCGGCTAACCCCGGCCGATCTCGCGGGCGCGCCCGAGGACGATCTCCAGCGCATCTGGGGGCGTGGTCGTCGTGCCCGTTCCGCGCGCCATCGCCGCGAGGAGCGCCATCAGGCGCAGGCTGACCGCGTCGCCGGGGAGACCGTCCTCCACGGAATCGAGGGCAAGGGCCACCAGCTCGCGCTCCTCGGCGCTCGGCGCCGTCTCGCCCAGCCAGCGCAGCAAGTCGGCCATCTCGCGGTGCGTCGCCTCGTCAACTCGGGCCGATGGCGCGTCGAGCGCCTCTTCGAAATGCAGGATGGCCAACGCGGTCAGCGTCGACCGTCGCTCGACCGAGCGGACCGCGATCGACGGCGGTCGCTCGCGAGCCACCCACGACGAGGCGGAAGCCATCGGCGCCCGCCACCAGGCCCACCCAGCCGCCATCGGGGAGGCCGCCCACCGCCACGGGCTCAGGGGCGCCCACTGAAGCGAGACTCGGGATCCGTGCCTCAGTCGACCCTGCTGGCAGGAAGGATGACGACCCGGCGGCTGGGCTCGACCCCCACGCTCTGGGTGCGCACCCGGGGGTTCTCGACGAGTGCGAGGTGGATGATCCGACGCTCGATCGCCGGCATCGGCTCCAGCTGGAGGATCTTGCCGCTCTGTGACACGCGCTTGGCGGCGCGCTCGGCGACGTCACGCAGCATCTCCTCGCGGCGGCCGCGATAGTTCTCGACGTCCACCACGATCCGGTTCCACTGGCCCTGGCTCTTGGCCACGATGAGGTTGACGAGGTGCTGGAGGCTGGCGAGCTTCTCGCCGCGCCGCCCGATGAGGACCCCCAGGTCGTCCCCCTTCACATTGAGCTTGGCGCTCTCGGTGCCGATCCCGATCTCCACCGTGCCGCTCAGCTCGAGGAGCCGGAGCAGTTCCTCGAGCACGGCCTTCGCCTCCTCGAGCACAGCGCGCTCCTTCTCGGAGAGCTCCTCGAGCGGCTTGGCGGGGATGAACGGAACCGGCTCTCGCTCGGTGCGGGGCTCACGCTCCGGACGTGGCCCGCGCGGCGCGCGATCATGTGTCCGACCGCCGCGCCCGCGCCCACCTCGCGTCCGGCCCCGGTGTTCCTCGGCGCGCGTCAGCTCCACGACCTGGTCGTCCGCCCCGCTCACGCCCTCGTCGGCGGTTGCCTCGTCGGCGCGGCTCGCTCCGTCGTCTTCGCGGCGGCCTCGGCGACTTCTTCGGCCACGTCGCCGGCGCGGGTCTTCTCCCCGGCTGGCGGCTTCACTTCGGTGGGCGTCTCCGGGACGCGGACCGTCTCGGCGGCCGCGATCGCCGACTTCGGCGCGGCCAGGATGCGGGCCTCCTCGCCGCCCACGCCGAGGATCCCTCGGCTGCCCTGGGCCATGATCTCGATGTCGAGGTCCGACAGGTCGGCGTCGAACTCCTTCATTGCGGCGCGGATCGCCTCTTCGACGTTCCTGCCGCTGAACTCGCGGAAAGTCATCTTCTTCGGCCTCGTCGTCTTCTCTGTCCCGGCGGGCGCTGCTTCGGGCGGCCTCCGCCCGCGCCGCCGGATGATGGGGTTGAGGGCTGGGACGGTTCCCGCGAGCGCTGCGGCTCATCGCGCGGAGTCTCGGCCGCGCGCCGCTTCGACGGGAGTGCATCGTCCGGGGGAGGCGCCCAGCGGGGCTGCCATCCGAAGAGCGGGAACAGGTTGCCCCAGCCCATGATCAGGTACTGGTGACCGATCAGGAAGGCGGTGTAGATGGCCCAGTAGAGGATCAGGCCACTCGCGAAGAGTCCGCCCCAGAAGATCGTCATCAGCGGGAACAGGTAGGTCATCGTGCTCGACGTGGCCGCCGTCGGGTCGTCCGGGTTCGGCCGCGGGCTCGTCATGCGGACCTGCACGAACTGCAGCCCCGCGGCGATGAGCGCGATTGCCGAGATCCCGAAGCCACCGACCACGAGCGCGAAGGTGCGGTCCGGCAGGGCCAGGTCCAGCCCGAAGAGCCAGCTCACCTTCGTGTTGATGGTCGCAGCCAGGTGCAGCGGATCGATGATCTGGCAGTTCAGCGGGAGGAAGTGCGAGAACGTCCCGGTGCTGAATTGCGGCAGGGTGCACGGTCCGGAGATCGGCGCCGTGAAGTGGGTGGCGTCTATCTTCGTGATGCCCGGCAGGCTGGCCTGCAGATCGGCGAAAGCCTGCGATGTAGCGTCCGACGCGCTCAGCGTCACGAGGTTCGACGCGCGGATCAGCGCCTGGTAGAGGGCGAACAGCAGCGGCAGCTGGAGCACCAGCGGCAGGCAGCCGGCCGCCGGGTTCACGCCGTGCTCGCGGTAGAGCGCCTGCTGCTCCTCGGCGATCTTCTGCCGATTGCCCTTGTGCTTGCGCTGCACCTCGCGGAGCAGCGGCTGCATCCGCTGCATCTCCTTCTGCGAGCGGATCTGGCGCACGAAGAGCGGCGCCAGGATGGTGCGCACCACGATGGTGAAGACGATGATCGCGAGCGCGAAGTCGTTGAAGAGCAGCTTGTAGGCGAGGATCAGCAGGTTGAAGAGGGGGAGGTAGAAGACGTCCCAGGGCGGCGTGAAGTGCTCGATCCCCCAGAAGCCGGCGGCGACGATCGGGTGCATGTGTCCCTCAGGCCCGTTCGCGCTCGGGGACCGGGTCGTAGCCGCCCGGGTGGAGCGGGTGGCATCGGCCGATGCGGCGGGCTCCCATCCACGCGCCGCGCAGCAGCCCGAAGCGGGCGATGGCGGTGTAGGTGTACTCGGAGCAGCTCGGCGTGTAGCGGCAGGACGGCGGCATCCAGAAGGTGAGCTTCTGGTACGCCCGGATCATTCCCATCCCGATGAGCTTCATCCACCGATCCCTGATCGCTCCAGGAGCGATCGCACTGCGTCGCGGAGTTCCGCGTAGCCTGCCGTCGCCGCCTCCGGTCGCGCGATGAGGAGCAGGTCCCATCCCGCTCCAATCTCGTCGACGCGTTCGCGCATCAGCGCGCGCAGCCGGCGCCGGACCCGATTCCGCTGGACGGCCCCGCCGAGCGATCGAGGCGTGCTCATGCCGATCCGCGTCTCCGGCCGGTCGGTGCGCCGCGATCGCAGCACCAGCAGCCGGGTCGAGCGGGCGGTTCCGTCGCGCGCGATTGCGTCGAAGTCCGCCTTGCGCCGAAGGATCGGGAAGGCAGGCACCTCGCGCCTCGCACGCTCAGGCAGTGAGCCGCTTGCGCCCCTTCGCGCGACGTCTGGCGAGCACCCGCCGACCGCCCTTCGAAGCCATGCGGGCCCGGAAGCCGTGTTCGCGCTTCCGTGCGCGCTTCTTGGGCTGGTACGTTCTCTTCATCGGTGCGTGCTCAACCTCGTTCAGCGAGGGCGATCCGGGCCATTCCTGTCATGGTGCAAAACACACGAACGGCTGGCGTTTCGCGCCAGCCTCACGCGATAGCCGTTCCTCGGCCCTTCTCGCTCTGCGCGGGATTCTACCAGACGCCCGATTCGGGGTGTCAAACCTGGAGGGTGCCGTTGCCTGGTGCCTGGCCGGGGCAGAACCGGCGGATCTGTGCGCCAGGGGAGCACATCGGACAGGCGAACGGCGCCCAACTCGCGATTTCCGTTGCCGGGTCCGGAGGGGGGCTGCTACACTGCCGGGACCCCCGAGGCCAACTCCCACATCGCCGGGATTGTGCGGCCCGGAGGCGGACTGATCCGACCCCGATTAGGCCCACCCGGCAGGATGCGGAGACGGCGATTGATGGATGCGAAGCAGGTATGGCGTGCCGTCCTCGGCGAGCTGCAGGTCAGCCTCTCACCCGCCAACTTCGAGACCTGGCTGAAGGACACCACCCTCGTCGAGATCGACGAACACCGGTTTCGCATCGCCGCCCCGAACCCGTTCGCGCGGGACTGGCTGGACAACCGCTACCGCACCCTGGTGAGCCAGACCCTGGCTCGCGTGGTGGGCGGATCGGTCCAGGTCGAGTTCGTCGTCACCGATGCGCCCGGCCCGGCGCCCGACCAGGCGGACGAGGACAGCCTGGCGCCGCCGCCCGCATCGGCCGGCGGGAACACCGTCAACCTCAACAGCCGCTACACGTTCAGCAACTTCATCGTGGGCAGTGCGAACCGCCTCGCGCACGCGGCCGCCCTCTCGGTCGCCGAGCGGCCGGGGCACGCCTACAACCCGCTCTTCCTGTACGGCGGGGTGGGCCTCGGCAAGACGCACCTCATGCACGCGCTCGGCAACGCGGTGGCCGCCAAGTTCCCGCGCAAGCGGATCCTGTACGCCACGAGCGAGAAGTTCACGAACGACTTCATCAACTCGATCCGCGAGCAGAAGATGGAGGACTTCCGGAGCCGATACCGGCGCATCGACGTCCTTCTCATCGACGACATCCAGTTCATCGCCGAGCGGGAGCGGACCCAGGAGGAGTTCTTCCACACCTTCAACGCGATCCACGAGGCCGGCAAGCAGATCGTCCTCTCCTCCGACCGCCCGCCAAAGGCGATCACGACGCTCGAGGAGCGACTCCGCTCCCGCTTCGAGTGGGGGCTGATCGCCGACCTCACCCCGCCTGACCTCGAGACCCGGATCGCGATCCTGCGCTCGAAGGCGGAGGACCAGCTGAACCTGATTCCCGCCGAAGTGATCGAGTTCATCGCCCGCAAGGTGGTGAGCAACGTCCGCGAGCTCGAGGGCGCGCTGAACCGGGTCATCGCCTACGCGAGCATGTCCGGGATGCCCATCAACAATGAGCTGGCCAGCGCGGTCCTCTCGAACGTGATGTACAACCCGAAGAAGCGGTCGATCACCCCGCAGCGCATCGTGCGCGCGGTGGCCGACTACTACGGGGTCAATCTCGATCAGCTGCGCAGCTCCAAGCGGGACAAGGCGATCGTCGTGCCGCGCCAGATCGCGATGTTCCTGATCCGTGAGGAGACGGACATCTCCCTGCTGCGCATCGGCGCCGAGCTCGGCGGCCGTGACCACTCCACCGTGCTCCACGCGTGCGACAAGATCGCTCGCGAGCTGGCAGAGAACGACGAGATGCGCCGCGAGATCAGCGCGGTGCGGGAGATGATCTACTCGGAGTGAACGACGAGACCGCGGCCCGGAGTGTGGACAGGCGGCGGTCGGCGGTGGAGATATGGCACCGGGGCGGCGGAATCCAACGGTCGGCCATCCACAGGACGCGGGCGGCCATCCACCATATACCCGAACTGAAGACGGCCGAATCCACCGGGCGGGCGCCGGTTGTCCGCAGGGCAAACCAGGGCCAGCGTGCTCCGTGGCATCGGTTCGTCCACAACATCAACACCCCTACGAGAGAGGGACTACGAACTTAGTATTCTTTTCTGTGATCGTTCGTACCGCGTGCGCTCGTGGACATCCTCCGGAGGTGAGGTCGGAATGAAGGCATCCGTCATGCAGGAGAACCTGGCACGCGGACTCGGTGTCGTGAGCCGGGCGGTGAGCAGCAGGGCAACGCTGCCGGTGCTGGCCAACGTCCTGGTCAAGACGGAGAACAGCGGGCTGAAGCTGACCGCCACGAACCTCGAGATCGGGATCAACTGCTGGGTCCCCGGCAAGGTCGATTCCGAGGGGGACATCACCGTCCCGGCCAAGCTCATCACCGACCTTGTCTCCTCGCTCCCGAACCAGAAGATCGAACTCGAGCTCTCTCCGAAGGACCGCACCCTGAAGGTGACCTGCGGCGGGAGCCGATCGAGCATCAAGGGAATCGATGCCGACGAGTTTCCGGTCGTGGCCGCGATCGGCGACGCGCCGGCGACCACGGTCGACGCCCGGGCGCTGCGCGACGCGCTCGGCGAGGTCGTCTTCGCCGCCGCCACCGACGAGAGCCGGCCGATCCTCACCGGGGTGCTCACCAGGTTCGGCGGTGACGAGATGACCCTGGCCGCCGCGGACAACTACCGGATCGCGGTTCGGACCCTGACCCTGGGCAAGGCGGTCGCCCCGGAGATGACGATCGTCGTGCCGGCGCGCTCGTACGCGGAGCTGATGAGGATCCTGCCCGATGCCGAGGAACCCATCGAGATCACGGTGACCCCGAACAAGAGCCAGGTCCTCTTCCACGTCGAGGGGATCGACCTCGTGAGCCGGCTCATCGAGGGCCAGTTCCCGAACTACGAGCCGGTCATCCCGACCGGGCACGGGAGCCGGGCGGTCCTCGACCGCGAGGCATTCCTGGCCGGCGCGCGACGGGCGAGCATCTTCGCCCGTGACTCGGCGAACATCATCAAGATCGAGCTCGGGGGGGATGCCGGCGACGGCGTGGCGATCACCGCCCACGCGGCCGACGTCGGCGACAACGCGGACACGCTCGAGGCCAGCGTCGACGGCCAGCCGACCGCGATCGCGTTCAACGCGCGCTACCTCATCGACGTCCTCTCCAACCTCGGGGCCGATGAAGCCGCGCTCGAGCTCTCCGGGCCCCTGGCGCCGGGCGTGGTGCGCGGCGTCGGCAAGGACGACTACGTCCACGTCATCATGCCGGTACGGACGGCCTCGTAGCGGGGCATGGACCGATGTGCGCCTGACCCGCCTGGCCCTCAGCGACTTTCGCTCGTATCCGGCGGCGGAGCTCCATCCTGATCCCGGGCTGACGATCGTTGCCGGCCCGAACGGGGCCGGCAAGACGAACCTCCTCGAGGCGGTGCAGGTCGCGATCACCGGCCGCTCGCCGCGGGCCGCGTCCGACGCGGAGCTGGTGCGCCACGGTCGGCCCTTCGCCCGCGTGCACCTTGACCTCGCCGACGCCGTCGGCCGCGAATCGGCGCAGATCGAGCTGCTGCTCCCGGGAGTCGACGCCCCGCCCGAGGTGCGGAAGCGGCTCCAGCTCAACGGCCTCGCACGCCGCCCGGCGTCGGTCTCCGAGACGGCGCGCACCGTCCTCTTCAGGCCGGAGGAGATGCTGCTGCTCGTTGGCTCGCCCGGGGAGCGCCGCCGATTCCTCGACGCGATCGTCGCGCAGCGCGATCGTCGCGCAGCGCGGGACCTCGCGAGCCTGGCGCGCGTCCTGTCGCAGCGCAACGCGCTGCTCCGCGCGATTCGTCGCGAGGAGGCGTCGGTGGACGGGCTCCCCTTCTGGGACGAGCAGCTCGCCGAGGTGGGGTCGCGGGTCATGGCCGCCCGGCTCCGGCTCATCGCCGATCTCGGCGAGCGGATCGGCGAGCTGCACGAGGCGGTGGCGCCGCCCGACGAGCGGGGCCACGACGTCGAGCTCTCGTACATCGACACGCTGAAGGCGGCGTGGCCGGAGGAACGTCGCGCCGCCGCCACACGGATCGGCTCCGGGCCGGAGCTCGCCGACGAGCTGGCGGAGGCCTTCGCTCGCCGGCTCGTCGACCTGCGCCAGAAGGAGCTGTGGAACGGGGTGAGCCTGGTCGGGCCGCAGCGGGACGACCTGAGCGTCTCGCTGCACGGGGTGGACGTCGCCGCGCATGCCAGCCGCGGGCAGCAGCGGACGATCATCCTGGCCCTCAAGCTCGCCGAGCGCGAGCTGCTCGCCGCCGATGGCGCCCCCCCACCGATCGTGCTGCTCGACGACATCTTCAGCGAGCTCGACCCCGCGAGATCCGAGCGGGCCCTCGCCCTGCTCCTGGATCGCGGCCAGGTGCTGGTCACGATGGCCGATCCGGCCGCCCTTCCGGCCACGCGGCGCCGCGGCGTGCCGATCTGGCAGGTCGGCGAGGGCGCCCTGACCCGCACCCCGCGGGTCGCCTGAGCCGTGGCAGGCCGTCCGGAAGAGGCGGCGGAGGCCGTCCAGCGAGCGCTGCTGGCATGCGGGGGACCTGGCGCGGCGGAACAGCTGGCACTTGCCCAGGCGCGGCTGGCGTGGGCCGAGACGGTGGACGAGGCGGGCCTCGAGCGCGGGGGGCTCCACAGCCGGCTGCTCAGGGTGGCGAACGGGACGGCGCAGGTGGAGGCCTCAGAGCCGATCCTCGCCCAGGAGCTGCGGTTGCGCTCCCCGCACCTCCTGGCGGCGGTCAACGAACGGATGCGCGACCGGCCGGGGGCGACCATCGAGCTCCGTGCAGTGGCCATATCGGTTGGTCGAGACCGGAGGGCCGGCTCCCTATAATCGACGGGACCTGAGCTGCCCGAACCGGACGCGAAACCCATGAGCACCCGTCTCGGAACTCGCATTGGCCTCCCCGATCCGGAGGAGCGACCTGCCGGCGCGCTCGACGTCGTCCGCTTCCGCGAGCCCGAGCTCGGGTCCGATGCGCGGACGAAAGGCAGCCTCTTCCTGCTGGCACAGATCACCGGGGCGGATCCGGCGCTCGGCCGCGCGGCGCGAGAGGCTCTCGAGGCCCTCGAGCGCGACTATTACTACGATCTGTCGGCCGGCGCCCTCGGCGCGCTCACGAATGCGCTGCGGATCGCGAACCGACGCCTCTTCCACCAGCGCGCGAAGCTCGGGATCCCGCGGCGGGGCGGTATCAGCATCATCGCGCTCGTGGTGCGTGCCCGCCAGGCGCACATCGCCAAGCTCGGGCCGGCCGCCGCCGTCATCGTGCGCGACGGGCGCATGTTCGAGCTCCCCCCACCGCCGGCCGTCGATGAGGAGGACCCCCGGGTCCGCCAGCGGCGGGTGGCGGCGACGCTCGGCGAGGCGCTCGAGATCGAGCCGTACGCCTGGCAGGGCGACCTCGCGGCCGGCGATATCCTGGCGCTCGTCAGCCGCAACCTCGCGCAAATGGCCGGGGTCGAGGAGCTGAAGCATGCCTTCGCCACACTTCGGCCGGCGGCGGCCATCGAGCACCTCCAGCACCTGTTCGAGATCCGCGGGGGGCACGGCTCGGAGGGGGTTCTCGCCGTCGAGATCGTGGAGCTGCCGGCAACCGCAACCACGCATCGGCTCGAGCCGGTGCGCGCCGCCGAGCCCCTCGCCGGCCTCCCGGACCAGAGCCCCGTCCCGCTGGCGGATGCTCTCGGCCACGGGCTGCACCGCATCGCGGACGCGATCGACGGCGCGCAGGCGGCACTCGGCCAAGCGCTCCTCTATGCGTTCAACGTCGTCCTCGCCTTCGTCCCGCGACGGCGCCCGGAGTATCCGCGCCAGGTCCTCCGCACCGCGGTCGTCGAAGAGGGACGCCGTCGGCGCTTCGGGCTGCTCGGCATGGTCGTGGTGGCCCTCGTCTTCGCGTTCGGCTGGTCGGTTGCGCGGCTCCCGAGCGTGCCGCCCACGATCGCCATCCCACGCGCCCAGGTTGCCGCCTCGGCGATCGCCCAGGCACAGGACCTCGTGGCCCAGGTAGGCCAGACGCAGGGTGGCAACGACCTGATCGCGCGCGCGCCCGACCGCGCGAAGCAGCTGCTGAACGACGCGTACGTCGCCCTCGGGCAGGCGACCGACGCCGGCGTGGCGGCCTCCGATCTCGAGCCGCTCCGCGTCCGCGTCGACGCCGGGCTCGACGAGATCTACGCGGTCACCCGCATCAGCGAGGTGACGACGGTCGTGGACCTGTCGTCCGCCTTCGAGGACGTCGTCCCGCTCGACATGGCGGTCGCCACCGACGGCTCGCTGTGGGTCGCGGACACCGGCCGTGGTCGCGTCATCCACGTCGATCCGGCCACCGGCGCCGCGACGGTCGTCTATCACGCAGGGCAGGCCCTCTCGGGCGGGACCGGCGGCGCGCCATGGATGATCGCCACCGCCGCCACCGACGTCGTGCTCATCGATCGGCAGCACCAGGCCTGGCGCTTCGACCTCGGGGAGCAGACGCCGCGGGCGCTGGCGCTGCCCGGCCTCGACGCGGTGGGCAGCGCGAGCCACCTCCTCGCCGCGCTCCAGCATCGGCCTCCACTGGAGATCTTCAACCTGTACCTCGTGGACGGCGACAGCGGAACGATCGACAAGTGGTCCCCCGACGCCCGATACGTCCCGGTCGTCTACCCGTCGGCTCCGACCTCGTTCCTGACTGACGCCCCGGACATCCCGGTGGTGGACGCTCGCGACCTGCTGGTCGACGCGAACCTCTGGCTCCTCCAGCGGAACACGCTGACGCGCGTGAACTTCGGCCGCCCGCTCGCGCAGGCCGACTACCGGCTCGATCCGCCACCCGACGCCGAGGTGCGGCCCGACCTCGACTACCGCCTCCTCGACGGCGCGACGATCGGGGACCGCGAGATGTTCTACGTCTGGGACGCCGCAAACGCGCGGATCCTCGGCTACCAGCGCGCGGACGGATCGTTCGTCCGTCAGTGGCTGGCGCCGCGCCGCGGGGCTGAGTCCGGGCTGCTCGACGACGTGCTGGCCATGAGCGTCGCATCGGTCGCCGACGGGCCTCCGGTTGCCTACCTCCTGACCCCCGATCGCGTCGTCCGCGTCGTCCTCGAGTAGCCTCTAGAATCGGTCCATGGGCGAGCAGCCATTCGGGAGCGTGCGGTTGATCGAGATGGTGGTGGAGAGCGTCCGCGTCCATATGCTCTCGAGCCAGCACGTCGTGATCCTCAAGGAGACCGAGCGGGACCGATACCTCCCGATCTGGATCGGCCCGTCAGAGGCGAACGCGATCGCAATGAAGCTCCAGGGGCTCACCGCCGAGCGGCCGCTGACCCATGACCTGCTGGTCAGCGTGCTCGGCGCCATGCATTCGAGCGTCAGCCGGGTCGTCGTCACCCACGTCACCGACGGCACCTTCCATGCTCGCCTCTACCTCGAGACGGCCGACGGCGGCGAGACGGAGATCGACTCGCGAACCTCGGACGCGATCGCCGTCGCGGTCCGGACCGGCTCCACGATCTACGTCGACGAGCGGGTGCTCGACGAGGCGGGGGTTGAGCCCGACCACGAGGACGAGTCGGGGATCTCCGACGAGCGGCTCGAGGTCTTCCGCGAGTTCATCAACTCGCTCGAGATCGACCTGGAAGGCGGCGAGAAGGGGCCGCCCTCCGAGGAGTTCGGCAGCTAGCTCCGCGTGCCCGCGCCCACGCCCGTCACCACGCGCGCCGTCTCGTCAGATGCGAATGGAGATCGCGGTATCGGGGGCAGGCAGGCCGCATTCCGCCAGGCGCGAATGGACGTAGCGTTATTCAGGATAGGAGGTCCCCGAAGAGCCGTCGGTGTCCCTCTTCACGCTCACGCCCAACTCCACCAGCCACCGCGCCCCCGCCCCATGTCACCTAACGCTACGGGCATTCGCAAATGACAAGTTCTGATGAACGACGGGTCCGACGGGTCCGACCGGTCCGACGGATGCGACCGCGCGAGGGAGCAGCCGGGGGCCACCCGTCGATCACCGCGCGGCGAACGATCGGGCCGCTCACATCAAGCGCGGGGAGCGCGGGGAGCCACGGGTCGCTAGGCGGCGCGCTCCGGGGTGACGCGGCCGAGGACCTCGTCGCGGTGCGTCCAGAGCGCCCAGCGCAGGGCACCCAGGTCGCGGAAGGTGCGCAGGATCTTGCCGAAGCTGGCGCCGGTGTTCGTGCCCGCCGCGCGGGGGTAGTGGGTGACGCCCACCTGCGCGATCGGGACGCCGCGGGCGCGGAGCTTGATGAGCAGCTCCGCGGAGAGGAACGGCCCCTCGGCGTCGAGCCGCAGCCCATCGAACACCCGGCGACGGAAGAGCTTCATGGCGCAATCGATGTCGCGCACCCGCAGGCCGAACGCGAGCGACACGATCGTGTTGTAGGTCTTCGCGATGAACAGCCGATGGAAGGGGTCGCGGCGCCGGATGCGCCAGCCGACCACGGCATCCACCCGCCCCGCCGGATCGTCGAGGCGATCCAGCAGGCGCTCCATCTCCGCCAGGTCGAACTGCAGGTCGCCGTCGGAGAAGCAGATCAGGTCGCCGCGGGCATTCGCGAAGCCGGCCTGCAGCGCCCCGCCGTAGCCTCGGTTCGGCTGGTGGTGGACCCGGACCCGGGGATCGGCCGCGGCAAGCGCGTCGGCGAGCTGCGGCGTCCGATCGGTCGACCCGTCGTCGACGATCAGCACCTCGATGGAGCCGTCCACCATGGGGCCGATCTGGCCGAGCGCCAGCTCCACGGTCCGCTCGACGTTCTCCTCCTCGTTGTAGGCCGGGAAGAAGAACGTCAGGCGCGGCTGCGCGGAAGCGCGGGGCTGCGAGGCGTCGTTCACGTGGCTCCCCTGTGTGTCGCTGCTCATGAGGACCGCATCGTGTCGCGCACAGTGTGACCGGAGACGCGGGCTGGGTCGCCGGCCCGAAAGGCCCGTACGTCGCCGCCGATCGTACCCCACCATCATGGGGAACGCCTTGGAGGGAACGAATCGGCCGCCCGCGCCGTCCGGGACCGCGTGTGTATACTCCGGGCCACCTTGGCGAGCCTGACGCGGCGCCGATGACCCTGGCGCCGGACCCCATGACCCGCGACTCCGTGCGGAAGCGGGGCGCGAGGCCATTCGACGGCCGCCTGCCCCTCGACCCGGTCACGATCGCGATCGGCCTCATCATCCTGGGGCTCGCCCTCCGTGGCCTGATCGCCGGCGTGCTGCTCCCGTACAGCGGCTTTCGGATCGACGTCGGTGATTTCACGGCCTGGGGGCAGCGGCTGGCGAGCGTGGGACCGGGTGGCTTCTACGACCCCGGGTACTTCAGCGACTACCCGCCGGGCTACCTCTACGTCCTCTGGCTGCTCGGCAGCATCGGCTCCTGGCTGAAGCCGCTCCTGGGCGGCGTCGACATCACTGCCGGCCTCGTCAAGGTGCCGGCCATCCTGGCCGATGGCGGCGTGGCGTGGATGCTGTTCATCATCGGCCGACGGTACGGGGCCGGCCTGATCGGGTCGTGGAACGGGGAGCGCGTGGGGCTGGTGGCCGCCGCGATCTACCTCTTCAACCCGGCGACGCTCTTCGATTCCGCGGTGTGGGGACAGGTGGACGCGGTGGGGGCGCTCGCCATCCTGGCCAGCCTCTACTGGCTGGCCCGGGGCAGGACCGAGCTCTCCGCGGTCGGAGCCGTGCTCGCGCTGCTCGTGAAGTTCCAGTACGCATTCGTCATCCCGATCGTCGCGATCGTGGGAATCAAGCGGCACCTCCTCGGCCGCTCGAGCGACCCCGGGCTGGCCGGGAGGCCCGATCCGCTACGGGTGCTCACCTCGCTGGCCGCCGGCCTCGGCTCGCTGGTGGTCATGATCTGGCCATTCGGGATGGCGGTCTGGGCCCCGGGCGACCCCAGCCACAGCCTGATCGACAAGTTCACAGAGGCGGCGAACACCTACGCGGGCCTCACCATCAACGCGTTCAACATCTGGCGCAACCCGTTCAGCGGGCTCGGCGACGTCGGCAACCAGTGGGGCTGCGACGTGCCCGGTACCGGGTGCGCGGGCGGCGCGGGCATCTTCTTCTCGGTCGGGAGCTTCAACGTCACCTGGCAGCTCGTCGGGTTCGTCCTGTTCGGGATCGCGGCCCTCATCGCGTACTGGCAGGTCGCCCGCCGCGACGACGCGCGCGGGCTGCTCGTCTCCTCGCTGACCCTGGCGGTTGCCTTCTTCGCCCTGCCGACCCGGGTTCACGAGCGCTACCTGTTCCCGGCGCTGGCCCTCGCGGCGCCGCTCGTGCTCCGCTCGCGCCGCTGGGCGACGCTCTACGGCGTCCTCTCGCTGTCGGTCTTCGCGAACGTCTACTACGTCTACACGATCGACTGGTCGTACGCGCAGGGGAGCGGAGGCCCGCTCAACCCGGGGGTCAACGGCGAGCCAATGGCTCGCGATCCGGTGCTCCAGGCGGTCCTCTACTCGGACTGGGCGATCTACGCCCTGAGCTGGATGGTCGTCGTGGCGCTTGGCTTCCTGCTCTGGCGCGCGATCGTCCTGGCACGTTCACCGGTCGAGGGCGTCCCGCGGAGGGCGCTTGCGACTCGCCCCGAGCCGGCCGCCGATGATGCACAGCTCGTCGCCGGCAGTTCGGCAACCCTGCCCGCGGAGCCGACGGGGCCGACGGGCCCGACGGGGCCGACGGGCCCGCCGAGCCGCCTCGACCGGCTGCGGGCCTGGATGCGGCCGGACCCCCGTCGACCCGTACCTTCGCGAGCGGGGGCGACGCCTCGACCGGCGCGACCTGCTGCTCGTCGTCGCCTTCGTGATCGGGGCGCTCGCGTTCCGGCTCTGGCGCCTGGACCTGCCGCGCTCGATGATCTTCGACGAGGTCTACCACGCGCGCTCGGCGACGGAGTGGCTGGCCGACTGGGAGCATGGCTGGACGCGCGACACGTACGAGTGGACGCACCCGATGCTGGCGAAGTACCTGATCGCGGCCGGCATCGTCGTCGCCGATCCGAACCAGGTCGTCACCCGCCGGCCGCTCGACAGCGTGCCGGTGGCGGTGGCCGTCGCGCCCCAGCGGACCGCGTCCGACCGTCCCGAGTCGGTCGTCTTCACCGCGGACGGCAGCCGGCAGATCATCGCCAGCGACGCGCTCAGCGGGCAGCAGCTCGCGGCCTGGGACGCCGCCGGGCCGGTCGACGCCCTCGCCTACGATGAGGACGCCGGCCGCCTCCTCGTGGGGCGGACCGATACCGGGCAGATCAACGTCTTCGACGTCAGCACCTTCCTGACCGCCCATGGAACGCGCGCTCCGCCGGTCGGTGCCGCTCCGATCGACACCGGCCTCGCCGCAGTCTCGGAGATCGAGATCCCCGCCGACCAGGCGGTCATCCTGGCCCGCGGCCCGGACGGCATTGCCGAGCTGGAGCGAACGACCGGCGCCAGCCTCGCGGCGACCGACCTCGTTGTCGCATCGGTCGCCTACGTCCCGTCCCCGAGCCAGGGCAGCGGTGGGCCGTGGGTCGTCGCGGTGAGCGCCGATCGGACCCAGCTCCTGCTCCTCGACGCGGCGACCCTCGCCCCGTCGATGGTCGGCGACATTGCCGATACGCGAGACCTGCCGGCGACTGCGGCCGGCCCGATCCAGGTTCGAGGCAGCGGCACGGACCTCCAGGTCTGGGTGCCGGTCGGCGCTCTCCCCGCGGACAACGAGCACCCCGCGGTGGACGGCGGCATCACCGTCTTCAACGACAGCGTCAGCCTCATCGACACCGCCCCGCTCCCCGGGCGGCCGGAGATCATCGGCTGGCAGTCGGTGGCGAACATCATCTACATCGCCGGCCAGGCGCCCGATGGCGCCTACCAGCTGTGGACCGTCCAGCCGCTCGGGAACGGCGGCACGCAGAGCGTCGGCTTCGCGGCGTACGACACGACGCCACTGGCCGGCGATCCGCAGGCGATGGCCTTCGACATGAGCGACCACGACCAGGGTGACGACCACGAGCGCCTCCTCGTCTCGGTTGCGACCGGCACCGGCGGCGAGCTGACCGGCGTCGACGTCGGCAGCAACGCCTTCGCCTGGCGGCTGGCCGGGGTCCTGTTCGGGAGCGTGCTGGTGGGCCTCGTCTACCTCCTGGCGGCGACGATGTTCCGCCGGCGCCGGATCGCGGTCCTGGCCGCGATCTTCGTGGCGGTCGACGGGATGAGCTACGTCATGAGCCGGATCGCCATGAACGACATCTTCGTGGCGACCTTCATCGTCGGCGGCTACCTCGTCTTCTGGCAGATCTGGTCCGGTCGCTGGGCGCGCAGCGCATGGTGGGCGCTGCCGCTGGTCGGCGTGCTCATCGGCCTGGCGGCCGCGAGCAAGTGGGTCGGGATCTACGCCCTCATGGGGCTCTGGATCCTCGTCCTGGCGCGCTCGCACCTCGGCCGCTTCCTCCTGGTGGCCGGCGCAGCGGTGACCACCGCAGTGCTCGGTGCCGGCGCGCCCTGGCCGTTCCTCGCGTTTTCGGTGCTGGCGCTGGCGCTCGCCCTGGTCGTGACCTGGATACGGCCCGTCCGCCTCACGTCGAACGACCTGCTGGGACTGGCGCCCACGATGGCGATCTTCTCGGGGGTGGCGCTGGCGTTCACGATCGGGTACTCGCAGGTGCCCGATGTCCGGAAGGCGACGAGTGCGGTCGAGCTGATCTTTGGCGTGCTCGCCGGCGGCGCCCAGGCCGCATGGCCGGCCTGGATCATGCTCGGCATCGGCGCCTTGCTGCTCGTGATGCGGGCGGTCGCCTCGCTGCGCAAGCCGGAGAGCGATCGGCGCTGGATGCAGCCCGGCGGGCTCGGTGGCTTCAACTGGCCGTGGATCGGGGCCTGCCTGATCGTGATCCCGCTCGTCGTCTACTTCCTCGCCTATATCCCGTACCTCGAGCTAGGGCACAACATCGCCGGCGCGAGCGCGGGACCGGGCTACGGCTGGTCGCTCGACGAGCTGCAGGCCCAGATGTTCGGCTACCACTTTGGGCTGCAGGCCGGCCATCCCGCCGCATCACCGTGGTGGAGCTGGCCGCTCGACCTCAAGCCGGTCTGGTTCTATGGCCACGACTTCGACAGCCTCCAGCTGGGGCCGATCCTCATCGACCGGCGGATCGCGGTCGTCTACAACGGTGGGAACCCAATCCTGTTCTGGGCCGGGGTGCCGGCGATCCTGTGGTGCAGCCTCCAGGCCTGGCGCCGCCGCTCGCCGGCCCTCGTCCTCGTCGTGGCGGCCTTCGCGCTCCAGTTCCTGCCCTGGACCCGGATCGAGCGCGCGACGTTCCAGTACCACTACCTGACTGCGGTGCTCTTCGCGATGATCGCGGTGGCGTACGTCCTCGACGAGGCGCTGCGCAGCTGGAGCTGGCGCCCGTTCGGGATCGCCTTCATCGTGCTGGCCGCGGTCGCGGGGGTCCTCGTCTTCCCGATGGGATCGGCCCTCGCCATGCCCGACTGGTACATCAACGCGGCCCGTACGCTGCTGCCGTGGAACTACGCCTTCCAGTTCCCGAACCCGCCGCAGGGTGTCCGCCCGGCACTGATCAGCACGAGCATCGTGACCCTGGCGGTCGGCACCGTCCTGGCGCTCGGTTCGGCGACGTGGGCGCTCTGGGGGCGCGAGGTGCTACGTGGGTCGCCGCAGCGAGACGAGCAGGAGGAGGACGCCGACCGCGACGAGCCCAACCGGCCAGAGCCGGTCGACGTTGATGTCGAGCGTCTGACGCACGAAGAACCAGCCGCCGATGCCCATGAGGATCAGACCGAAGATCACGGTCCCGTTCCCTGACCCGTGGCGGTGGCCGACGGCCCGAGTGGTCGAGGTCGCCGGACCGGCTGCCCCCTCCGGATCGCTGCCCGGTGCGCCCTCGGCGACGGGCGAGGTCGGGCCGTACGGCACCACGATCCACATCACGATGTAGAGGATCACGAAGATCCCCCCGGTCACGACCGCAAGGACCGCCCAGATGATGCGGACCAGGGACGGATCCACGTCGAGGTACTCGGCGACCCCGCCGGCGACACCGCCCAGGATCGAATCGGTCCGCGATCGGTACAGTCGTCGGCTCATGAGCAGCCTCCGTTCGGGTTCAGTGAGAAGCTCGCCGCGTTGCCCGACAGTGTCAGCGTGACGCGCTTCGTGGCCGCGGCGTAGTTCGCGCTCGTCCAGGTATCACCGTCGCGGCTCAGTCCGGAGCCGTCGAGGTTGTGGCTGAACGTGAAGTTCGCATCGACGGTGAGCCGGACGGCGGTTTCGGTTGTCGTGCACAGCTCGAGGCTGCCGGCGTTCGCCTCCCAGCCGCCGTCGAGGCTCGTGTCGCCGTCGACGCTGATCGAGAACGAGCCCGCGTTCATGCTCAGCGCGATGTCGTCCACCGTGGCGCCGGCGAGGTTCATCGTTACCGAGCCCGCGTTCAGGCTCAGGCCAAGGTGGCTGAAGGCACCGCTCGCGAGGTCAAGGTTCGCATCGGCGGCGTTCGGGCTGACCTGGAGGTCGTACGTCGGGTTCGAGCCGAGGGTCACCTCCCATCGCTGGCGGTTCCCGGCAAAGTCGAAGCTGCCCTGCGGCGAGCTGATCGTGAGCGCGTTCCCCGATGAGGAGACATTGGCCGACGCGCCGCTCCGGGTGGAGCCGGTCTTCGCCGACCAGTCGCTTCCCGGGGCCATGGCGACGCGCAGCGTCCCGCAGTTGAAGTCGAGACGGGTCGTCACCGCGTCCGCGCTGAAGCTGCCGTCGTGCGGCTGGAGGCTCGTCGGGTCGCTGCTGCCGCAGGCGACCACGCCGGGGCCGACCGTCAGCAGCGCGCCCCCCGCGACCCCGACCACGAGTGCGGCGGCGACCGTCCCGAGCACAGCGAACGGTGTTCTCGACAGGACGATGGCAAGGCCAATGGCGACCAGGATCAGCGGCCACAGGCGCCATGCATCGGACACGACGCCGCGGTCGACGTAGTCGAGCTGGACCGCGAGCGCCACGGCGCCGCCGGTCACCAGGGCCAGCCCCCAGAAGAGCAGCCCGCGGTTGATATGCATCTCGAGTGGCCCTTCCTCCGCTCGCGACCATTGCGCGGCCGCGCAGGCGGACATTGTGGCAAAGGCTGCGGCCCATGTCGCCAGTGCCGTCCGGCCCAATGCGGGTTCCGCGACGAGGGTCGCGCCACGCAAGGCGGGCGAGCGGCCGCAGCCTCGCGGAGCTCAGGCGGGCTCCACGTTCCCCGTGCTGCCGTCGACCGTGACGCGCATCCCGGTGCGCAGACGGGCGGTGGCGTCGCCGCAGCCGACCACCGCCGGGATCCCGTACTCGCGGGCGATGATCGACGCGTGAGAAGCGGCGCTCCCGGTATCGGTGACGACCGCGGCGGCCAGCGTGAAGAGAGGCGTCCACGCCGGTGCGGTGAGCGGGGCCACCAGGATCTCGCCTGGCTGCAGCTGATCCCACTCCCCGGGTCCGCGAATGACCCGCACCAATCCGGTCACGCGGCCCGGCGCTGCCGGCACCCCGGAGGCCAGGGCCGAGTCGGACCTGACGGCGCCGAACTGGGTCGGATAGTTCTCCCAGAACGAGCGCAGGAACCGGTTGATACGGCCGATGAAGACCGGCGGCACCAGGCGGGCCTGCTCCTCGCGCAGCGCCCGCCGGCCGTGCACCAGGTCGGCAAGCTGACCTTTCTCATCGCCGGCAAGCGCCGCGAGCACTTCCCGGCGGGTCAGGAAGAAGACGTCATCAGCCGCCGGCAGGCTGCCGCGTCGGCCGAGCTCCTCCCCGATGCGCAGGACGGCCCGGCGCATGACCGGCCAGGGCAGGGTGAACTCGGCGGTCTGTTCCTCCCGGATGGGGACCAGGTGCTGGGCATCGGCCAGCACCTGCCGGAACGCCCGCAGCCGCTTTGGCGACCCGGCGAGCACGGCCTCGGCAGCCGCCTCGGCCGCCTGCCTGGCCTCCACCGCGCCACGGTGATTCGCCTGGGGGCCGGTTGGCGGTGGCTGCTGCGGTCCCGGCGGGTAGATCCAGTCCAGCGAGACCACCGCGTGAGGAGCCGGCGCCTCGGGCGCCTTGATCCCCGAAACGAGCGGCAGATGCGAGCCGCCCAGGCCTGGTGCCAGGTGGGCGCGGTAGAACTTGGCGAGGTTGATCTCCATCTTGTACGCGGCGCCGGCCAGCGCCACGAGCGACAGCGTGTAGTCACCGGCCAGTGTGGCCATCTCGTCGATCAGCGCCGGGAGCTCGGAGACCGGCAGCCCCTCGACCCGCTCCCCGGCCGCTGCCACCGCCGCCCGGTAGCGCGGCTGCACATCGGTGCGCCACCTGCGCTCCATGATCGGGTAGCTGAACCGTGCGGTGGCCGGGATCACCCCGGCGGCCGCGCGCGGTTGGCGGAGGACGTGCCAGAGGATGCTCGGCAGGCTGCGGAGCATGTTGCCGGGGGCGATCCAGTTGATCGAGTAGAAGTACCAGCCGTTGACGATCACGTGGTGCGGCAACGGCGCATGCTGCCCGATCTCGTTGCGGATATTGGCGTGGAGGCGCTCCTCGAGGGTGTTCAGCAGCCAGGACTCGAAGAGCGGGGTGACCGGCTCCGAGATCCACTCCCCGAAGCGCAGGGTTCGCGTGTAGGCGCCGGGCGCCGGTGGCTTCCATGACACGTCGGGCGGCAGCGCGGTCATTGGGCGGGCCTGGAGGATCCAGATCGCCCCCTCACCGTCGATCGCCCACTCGATGTCCTGCGGAGCGCCGCGCAGCTCCGCGATGCGCCGCGCCTCGCCGGCCACCGCTCGTGCCTGCCGGGCGTCGATGGCCGACTCGGGACGGCGCCGCGGGGCGGCCGTGCCGTCACGGATCACCCACTCGTCGCCGAGCGCCTCGCCGGAGACGAGCCGCTCCCCGAGGCCACGGACCGCGGTGACGATGATCGTCGCGCGGTCGCCGCCGATCGGGTCCGCGGTGAGGGCCACCCCGGCCGCGGCCGGGGCCACCATGCGCTGGATGATGACCGCCATGTGGCCGTTGCCGGTCGGCTGATAGCCGGCCAGACGAACGCCGCGGGCGCTCTCCAGGACCCGGTCAACCGCCGCCGGCAGCTCGTCGGCGGGGACGTTCAGCACCGTCTCGAACATGCCGGCGAAGGATCGATCGGCTCCGTCCTCGGACACGCCGCTGGAGCGGACGGCGAACGGGCCGATGCCCAGGTTGGCGCGCATCTCAGCCAGCAGCGCCACGCGATCGTCGGCGGTCAGCTCGGTTGCGCTCGCGCCGAGCACCACCCCATCCGGCACGCGGGCCCCGAGTGCGAAGAGCTCGCCAAGGCCCGCCGCCTTGCCGCCGACCTCGTCGACATCGGCCATGCGTACATCCGCGAGGCTGCGAACCGCGGTCGGGGCATTGGTCATGGTTCATCCCTCCGGTTGCCGTCGATGACCGAGCGGAGCACCCACTCGATGTCATCGGCTACCTCTTCGGTCGAGCGCCCGAGGTGGTGATGCAGCGCGCGCAACGCGGACGACGAGGTGAGGACCACCATCAGGCGCGCAAGCCGATCCCGATCGGCCTCGCCCAGGCCGGATGCGGCGGCGTCTGCAAACTCCCGACTGAGCCGGAGCCGCATCGGCATGCTCGCCCGTCGCGCCTCCTCGCCCGCGGGGCTGGTGAGCGCCGCCAGGGCGACGTCGTCGATTGACCCGATCTGCGACATCGCCTGCCGTACCAGGCGGCGAACCCCGGCGACTGTCGAGGGTGGCGTGAACTCATTCGGCCTCAGGAACCGGACGACGTGCGGATAGACCGCCTCCAGGAGGCGCTGCTTCGTGCCGAAGTGGCGGTAGACGGTGGGGACCGATACGCCCGCCGCGCGCGCCACGGCCGGGATCGAGACTGACGCGAGACCGCCGGCCATGACTCGCAGGGTCGCGTCGAGGATTCGCCGGCTCGTGTCTTCCGCCCGCTCGGCCCGGAGATCACTCCGGTATGGGCGGGTCGCAGGCTCCGTATTGGTGATGCGAGTCATCTCGTGAATATATGACTCGTGTCAAGCTGGCGGTGGTCGGGGGCGCAGGCGTCCCCGGACTGGAAGGACATGCCGGTTCGGCGGATGCCACCCCGGGGAGAGGAGGTCTCCGTCACGTGCTTGATTGGGCGGTCCTCGAGCCGAACGACGAGCCGCTCTGGTCGAGATCCAGCAGGCAAGGCGTGTACCCCCGCCTCGTCTTGACACGCGCGGCATCGGCCGGATAGACTCCCGCGGCGGCCCGAATATCCATCGCGGGTATCCGTGTGCCGTCCGGCCATTCAACGAGCAACGAGGAAGCGATTCAGGCAATGGATCTCATGAGGAGCGCTCGCTTCGTGCGCTACACGATCGCACCGCCCGTCGGTGCTGTTGACGGGAGATCTGTGCCCATTTCGTGAGGAACGAACGGCGGCAATGCCGCCAGACGACCACCACGACCGTGGGCCGGATCGGGTCCACGGTTTTTTGATGCCTCGCGCAGGGGCATCCCACGAGCCGCGGACCCACGAGGAGCCCGCGGCTCGTTCCGTGTCGCGCGGGAGATGACATGGCAGACCACCCAGACGAGGAAGACGACATGACCGGCATCGCCGAACAAGTGAAGAGCCATCCGGCGCTCGAGCAGCGACCGGAGTCGACTTCGGCGATCGCTTCGGCGACGCGCGACAGGTCGGTCCCCGCGCTGCTCATCGACCACGTGACGAAGCGATTCGGCATGGGCCGCAACAAGAAGCCGGTCCTTGCCGTGAACGACATCTCGATGCGCATCGAGCGCGGCGAGATCCAGGGGATCCTGGGCGCCAACGGCAGCGGCAAGTCGACGCTGATCCGGCTGGTGAGCACGCTGCTCACCATCGACGCCGGGCGGGTCGAGGTCTTCGGCCGCGACGTGGAGCGCGACGAGATGGCCGTCAAGCAGCTCATCAACCGGGTGAGCGTGGACGCGGCCTTCTTCAAGAAGCTCAGCCCGCACGAGAACCTGATCTACGCGGCACGCCTGTACGGGATGGATGCCCGCCAGGCGAGGGCCGATGCGATCCGGATCTGCGCGCGGCTGGGCATTGGCGAGAAGCGCCTGGGGCGACCCGTGGAGCAGATGAGCCGCGGCATGCAGCAGAAGGTGGCCATTGCGCGCGCGCTGCTGACGAGCCCGGTGCTGATGCTGCTCGACGAGCCGACCACCGGTCTCGACCCGCGCTCGAAGCTGGACGTCCAGGCCTTTATCGAGGAGCTGCGCGACACGCAAGACGCGACGATCGTGCTGACCACGCACGACCTCGACGAGGCGGATCGGCTCTGCGATCGGATCGCGCTGATCAACGACGGCCGGATCGTGGCGGACGACACGCCGGCCGCGCTGAAGTCGCTGATGGCCGAGCGCCACGGGCTGGCACCGACCATGAACAGCGTGTTCATGACCTTCACCGGCCGATCCCTGGACGACGACATCGACGAGGAAGCCAACGGCGAGGAGTGAACTGACATGGCGCTACTGACCCGCGAGCTGAGGGCCTCGTACGCCTTCGTGGAGCGGAACTTCAATCTCACAAAGCGATACTGGGGCTGGGAGCTGGCCTGGCTCATCTACTCCGTGGCGGGCGCCCTGGCGGTGAGCCTCATCGGCCGCGCGGAGGGAAACGACCGGCTGCTGCTCACGCTCGTCATCGGCGCCATCTTCTGGAGCTACCTCTCGATCGTCTTCGAATTCATTGCGGAGGCGGTCCAGTGGGAGCGCTGGGAGGGGACGCTGGAGTACACGTTCATGGCGCCCGTGCGGCGCTATGCGCAGCTGCTCGGCGCCGCCGCCTACGCAGTCGTCTTCGGGCTGGTGCACACCGTGTTCGTCCTCGTGGTGCTCTCCCTGTTCTTCGAGCTGAACCTGTCCGGCGCGAACTTCGCGACCGCGGCCGCGTTCACGCTGCTCGGAACGGTGAGCTTCGCCGGGATCGGGATCGCGGCCAGCATCCTGCCCCTCATTTACGTCGAGCGCGGCGCGCAGATGGTGTTCGTCATCCAGTCCGTGCTGCTTCTCGTGTCGGGCGTGTACTACAGCGTGGACGTCCTGCCCGGCTGGATGCAGGCGGTCAGCGCCTTCAGCCCGGCGACGTACGTCCTCGACGGGGTGCGCGCCGGCCTCATCGAGGGGGCGGGCGTCGGGTCCCTGCTGGCCGATGTCTGGCCGCTGCTGATCATGGGCGTGGTCCTGATCCCGCTGGGCCTCTGGGCATTCGGTCGCGCCGAGCGCTACGCGAAGCGGACCGGCAAGCTGAAGCGGGTGGGGTAGCGATGGCCGCCAGACCGATACGGAGCCGGCGCGCGGGCGGGCAGGCCCTCGACCTCCGCCTGCGCCCAACCCGGGGCGAGGGGGACCTGGACGGGATGCTGGCCGCGTACAACGAGGGCAGCCGGGCTGATGGCGTGGACGAGCGCATCTCCCGCGCGTGGCTCGCCCATTGGCTCGAGCACGCGACTCCCGGGTTCGATCCGGCGCAGGATGTCGTGGTGGCCGAGGTCGGGCGCCGGGTGGTCGGGTACGGCTGGTCGTTCTGGATGGACAGCACTGACGGTGTCCGCGCCTACGTCACCCGCGGGCACGTACACCCCGCGTGGCGCAGAAAAGGCGTGGGAACCGCGATGCTCGCGTACAACGAGGCGCGGCTCCGCCGCCTGGCAGACTCTCACGACACGGATCGGCCGCGGGAGCTCGGTTCGTTCGTGCAGGACAGCCGATTGGGCGCGGTAGCCCTGCTGACCGGATCGGGCTACGCGCCCGTGCGCTGGTTCTTCGAGATGGTTCGGCCCACGCTGGAGGACATCGGCGTTCCGGAGCTGCCGGCTGGCATCGAGTTCCGGGCCGCCTCCGGGCGCGACGGTCTGCGCAAGGTCTTCGACGCCGATGCCGAGGCCTTCCGCGATCACTGGGGCGGCGTCGACGCCTCCGACGAGGCGTTCGAGGAATGGGTCTCGGACCCCGAGCTCGTCCCCGAGCTGCTCGTCGTCGCCTGGGACGGCGACGAGGTCGCGGGCGGGGTGAAGAACGTCATCAGCGAGGAGGAGAACGCGGAGCTGGGACGCGCGCGCGGCCTGCTGGACAGTGTCTTCGTGCGCCGTCGGTGGCGCGGCCGCGGCCTCGGTGCGGCGCTCGTGGCCCGCTCGCTCCAGCTGCTCCGCGACCGTGGCATGACGAGCGCCTGGCTGGGGGTCGACGCCGACAACCCGAATGGCGCGCTGCGCCTCTACGAGCGCGCCGGCTTCGCGGTGGCCGGGCGGGGGACGGCCTACCGCAAGCCCATGGAGCTGAGCAAATGACCGGGCTGCCGCTCGCCGGGCTGCCGCTCGGCGGCCTCATCGCGCGTCCGTACCGGCCCGGCGACGCCGCGGCGATCGCCCGCCTCACGAACCTTGCCCACGATGCCGACGGCGTCGACTGGCGAGTCGCAACGGCCGAAGTCGAGTCGTGGATGTCGAATGCGAGCGACAGCTTCACCGCGGAGCGGGACGTCACGCTCGTCGAGGCCGACGGCAGCGCGGTCGGCTACGGGGAGATCGAGTGGGTCGACACCACCGACGGGCTGCGGGAGTACCGAAACGGCGGCGCGGTCGACCCCGAGTGGCAGCGGCGCGGCATCGGGCGCTGGATCCTTGACCACAACGAGGAGTTGATCCGCGCACTGGCCGAGTCGCATGAGACCGCGCATACGAAGGTGCTCGGCGCCTGGGCCCCGGATCGGTCCGTGGGGCGGGTCAAGATGCTCCATGCGGCGGGCTACCGGAGCGTCCGCGCCTTCTACGACATGCTGCGACCGAGCCTCGATGAGATCGAGGCGCCCAGCCTGCCGGCGGGCATCGAGCTGCGCCCGGTCACCGACGCCGCCCTCCATCGGCTGTGGGATGCGGACCTCGAGGCCTTCGAGGATCACTGGGGCGGCTTCGACCGCTCGGAGGCCCGTTATGAACAGTGGCGCACCGGCCCGTACTTCGACCCGACGCTCTTCGTCGTGGCCTGGGACGGTGACGAGATCGCGGGGGCGGTGATCAACGAGATCAACGCTGCGGAGAACGAGGCGTTTCATCGGAGCCGGGGGTGGCTGGCGAGCGTCTTCGTCCGGCGTCCCTGGCGACGTCGGGGGCTCGCGAAGGCGCTCGTCCTGCGCTCGCTCGAGGTCTTCCGCGCTCGCGGGTTGACGAGCGCCGGGCTCGGCGTCGACGCCGACAACCCGACCGGCGCGGTGGGCGTCTACGAGCGGAGCGGGTTCGTCGTGGACCTGCGCTCCCAGGCCTACCGCAAGCCGCTGGGCTGAGCCCCCTGGCGCTCACCAGGCACGCGGTTGACGTGTCGAGCGGGTCCGAAGGCTCAACCGCTCAGGTGAGGAGCGCTATCCGGGTCGCGCAGGGTCTGGCGGCGCCGAGCGCCTCCATTTCACGCTCGATCGTGGGCCCAGGGACCGCGCCGGCGGCTCATCGGCTGGGATAGCGTGCACACCAGGCGCGCTTGGACAGTCGGCGCCCGCTCGGCGGCGCCCAGTCGGCCCCCCGCTCGGCGGCGCACCTCGGCGGCGCACCTCGGCGGCGCATCCTCGGCGGCGCCAGTCCGTGGCCTCAGCGGGGGGCGACGGTGCCGGAGGCGAGCGCCCGCTCGCGGACCTCGTAGTAGAAGTCCACGATCCGCTCCGTCACCCGGTCCCAGCTGAACTCGGGTGCGCGGAGGCGGCCGGCCTCGCCCATCCGGTTGCGGAGCTCCGGATCCTGGGCCATGGCGTAGAGCGCCGCGGCCAGCGCACGCTGGTTGCGCGGCTCCACGAGGAGCCCCTGGACGCCGCGCTGCAGGACGTTCTTGTAGCCGTGGATGTCGCTTGCGACGATCGGCACCCCCGCGGCCATGGCCTCGAGCAGCACGATCCCGAAGCTCTCCTGGCCGGTGGCCGGGGAGCAGAAGATGTCGGCGCTGGCGAAGTAGCGCGCCTTGTCGTCGTCGGAGACCGGCCCCAGCCACTCGACGTCACGGATCTTGCGCAGCCCAACGAAGCGGCGGTACTCGCGCGCCTTGGGACCGGTGCCCACGACCAGCAGCCGGGCATCCACGTGACGCTTTCGGAGCCGGTGGTAGGCCTTGAGCAGGTGGATCAGGCCCTTGCGCTCCTCGAAGCGGCCCACGAACAGGATGTTGATCGTCCCGTCCCGCAGCTCCTCGAACGGGTCGGCGTCCGTGAACCGTTCGAGGTCGACGCCGTTCGGAATGATCTGGTACTCGCCCGGAAAGTAGCGGCTGATGAAATGGCGGGCGGCGCTGCTCACCGCGATCCGGCCGTGGAGCTGGCTCGCGAGCTGCCCGGCGAAGCGCCTCCCGACCCAGTACGAGGGACTGAATCCGCCGAACGCGTGGAAGGTCGCGATGTTCACGGTGTCCGACTGGTCGAGGACCGTCGGCGAAAGGAACGGGACGAGCGGCTCGTGGAAGTGCAGGACGTCGAACCGATGCTCCGCCAGCAGCTCGCGCGCGCGCTGCTTGAAGCGCCAGCTGAGGGTGACGCGGCCCATGGAGCCGTTCGCGGGGAACGCATACCCGGTCCCGAGGCGGATGATGTGCCCCTCGTTCTCACGCTCCTTGCCGTACCTGCTGGTGATGATCCACACGTCGTGGCCCATCCGGCGCATGGCCTCGTACGTGTAGCGCACGTGCTCGTTCACGCCGCCGGGGTGTGGGTACCCATACGGGCTCACGATCCCAACCTTGAGGCGCCCACGCGCGGGCGGCGGCTGGACGGACGCGTCCGGCACGCCGTTGCTGCGCGGCCTGGCCTGGGTCTGAGTCATCGCCACTCTCCCGTGGGACGGAGAGTATGCCGCAGGTGGCGCGCCTTGGCGACCAGCTGCCGGCCGTAAACCGTGACGTTGTGCCAATGGCTCCAGTGCTCGCCGTCCGCCGCGACCTCGTGCGCGAGCAGCGCGGCACGGTAGTCGGCGGCGCTCAACCCGCGGAACCAGGTCCACGCCGATCCAACGTGCTCGAGGACATGAGAGTCGCTGTTGCCGACGCCGGGCAGGTGGAGCAGCGTGTCGTTGAGCTGGCGGCGGGCCACTCGTCGCGTGCGGCCCGCGGCGCTCGGGTTCAGCACCTCGATCCCGTCGAGATGATGGCGAGGGTCGGCCGCCTCGTGGAGCTTCAGGAGGCTGCGCCGGCCGAGGCTCGGGGTGAGCGGCGCCATCGGGTGTGCGGCGATCGCCAGGCCGCCCTGGTCATGGATCCGCTCCAGCGTCTCGGTGAGCGGGCGCAGGGCGGGCACCCGTTCGCGGAGGAAGAGCGCCAGGAGGTGGCCCCGCCGCGTCGTGATCTCCTCGCCGACCACCAGCTCGAACGAGTATTCGCCCGCCGCATGGATCTCCCGCGCGCGGCGTGCCCCGTCGATCCGCTCGTGGTCGGTGATCGCCACGAGGTCGAGGTCGGTCGCGCGCTCGACGTGCTCGAGCAGGTCGAGGATCCCGACCGTGCCGTCCGAGTAGAGCGTGTGGAGATGCATGTCCGCCTTGCCGCGATCGCCACCACCCCGCGGCCTGCGTACCCCGGTGTTTCCGCTCATGAGTCCGCCGCCGCGCGCTGGTCACCCCAATACGGCTGAAAGGCGCCCCACCACTGCTCGGGCGCCGATGCGATCGCCGCCTCGTAGTGACGCGCCAGCTCGCGGGTCAGCGCCTCGGTATCGGCCCGTCGGTCGCCCGTGCGCTCAACCTCGATTGGCCAGGCCTGCCCGCGGAATCGATCCGGGCCGATGCGGAAGCAGGCGGCGGCCAGCAGCGGCCGGCCGGTCATCAGGGCCAGCGCCGCCGGGCCTGCGGGCAGCGTCGCGGGATGGCCGAAGATCGACACGTCGATTCCGTCGCCGGCAAGGTCGCGATCGGCGATGAGCGCCGCGACCCCGCCGGCACGCAGCGTTTCAATCATCCGTCGCCGGCTCCGGGAAAGGGGGACGAGCTCGATCTCGCTCTCAGGGGCCCCGCCCGCCCGACGCGAGAGGATGAACTCGAAGAGGGCCTTCGGCTCGATCTCCTCGACCGGCGCCACGGCGTGGAGGCCGTGCGCGGCGAGCAGCCGCCCGTACGGCTCGAAGTTGCCGAGGTGGAGGCTGGCGACGACCGCGCCACCGCGCAGCACCTCCTGCCAGTGCTCCCAGTCCTCGGCGACCACCATCTCGCCGATTCGGCTCGCGGGGTAGTGGGGCGCGCGGAGCAGCTCGAGGTAGTAGCGCGCGTGCTCCACGTAGGCGCGACGCACGAGCCGCCGCATGGATCGCGCGTCGGTGGGTCGCCCGGTCGCCTCGCAGACGCGGCGCAGTGACTCGCTCACGAGGCGCCGGCGCCTCGGCGAGAACCGATGCCAAGCCCGCCCCCCGAGATCGGCGATCGCGTACGCGGCGCGCGACGGCAGGGAGCGAACGACGAGGTCGGCAACGCGCAGGACGATCGTGAGCGGCAGCCCTCGCATGGCTCAGCCCGCGATCCGGGTCCAGTCCTCGCCACGGCGTGCGGCCTCGAGGGCGGCGCGCGCCCGCTCGCGCTCCTCATCGGTCTGGGGCCAGACCGGTCGGAACATGTACCACTGCCCTGGATCGGCGGCGATGACCTTGGCCAGCTCATCCGCGAGGGTCTGGGTGGCCCGGTACAGGTCCGCCGGCTCGTCGCTGGCGGCGTGGATCATGGGCAGCCCGTGGGCCTCGAATCTGTCGCCGCGGCTGCGCTGGGCGGCGACCGGCAGCATGGGCGCTCCGGATCGCGCGGACAGCGTCGCCGGGCCCGCCGGGAAGGTCGTCGCCTCGCCCATGAACTCGACGGGCACGTCTCCGGCCCGATAGCCGCCGTCGCAGAAGAGGACGAGGTTGCCCCCGGCGCGAAGCGCGCGAATGAGCCCGCGCAGGTTCCGCCAACCGATGAGGGTCAGGCCGTGGCGGGCGCGCACCGCCTTGAGGTGGTCGTAGAGCCGCCCGTATGTCGTGTCGTCGGCCACGACGTGCAGCTCCTGGTCGTGGAGGGCGAGGGCCGGGGCGATGAGGTCCATGCCTCCGACGTGTGCGGTGCACAGCAGGACGCCCTTCCCGGGGGCGCGCGCCACCCAGAGCGGGCTGATGTCCTCGATGTCGACGAGCCGGGCGACGGCCTCCGGCGTCTGGCTCGCGAGGCGCATCACCTCCGCGAGGTATTTCGCGTAGTTGCGGAACGCGCGCCGCGCGGCCCTGCCGACGCGTCGATCGTCGGGCGGCAGCCCCATGACCCGCCCCAGGTTCTCGCGGACGAGGCGCCCCTTGTCGCCGGCGAGGTCGTACGCGAGGTTGCCGACCGCCGCGCCGGCGGGCAGCACGACCCCGCGGGGCAGGACGTTGAGAACCGCCTCCGCGGCGCGGTAGCCGGCGTAGGCGAGGAACTCCCGCCGCCGCTCACCGGCGTCAGGTGCGGGGGCCGGGAGGCCCGTCGTCGCCTCGCTCAGCGTGAGCCCGCCGCGGCTTTCGTGCGGGGCGCCGCCAGCTTTCGAAGCTGGCGCTTGGTCCCCTTCTCGGTGCCGACCAGCGTCTCGTTGTCGTCGCCGCGGATGAAGGCCTCCACCCGCTCGCGCGCGACGTCGTCATGGATCTGCAGCGGCGGCGACTTCATGAAGTAGGCGGATGGCGCAACCAGGGTCCCGGTGAGCCCGCGATCGAGGCCGAGCTTCAGGCAGCGGATCGCATCGGTGATGACCCCGGCGGAGTTCGGTGAGTCCCAGACCTCGAGCTTGAGCTCGGCGTTGAGCGGCACGTCACCGTAGGTCGTGCCCTCCATCCGGATGTGGCACCACTTGCGATCCTTGAGCCACGGGACGTAGTCGGACGGCCCCACGTGGATGTCGTCCGGATCGAGCTCGTAGTCGAGCATCGAAGTCACCGCGTTCGTCTTGCTGATCTTCTTCGACTCGAGCCGTTCGCGCTCGAGCATGTTCAGGAAGTCGGTGTTGCCGCCGAAGTTCAGCTGGTAGGTCCGGTCGATCCGCACCCCGCGGTCCATGAACAGGCGAGTCAGGACCCGATGCGTGATCGTGGCTCCCACCTGGCTCTTGATGTCGTCGCCGATGACCGGCAGGCCGCGCTCGGCGAAGCGGCGCTGCCAGTACGGCTCACGGCCGATGAAGACCGGGATGGCGTTCACGAAGCCGACGCCGGCCTGCAGCGCCTGCTCGACGTACCACTTCGTCGCCTGCTCGCTGCCGACCGGCAGGTAGGAGACGACGACGTCGACGTTGCGCTCCTTGAGGATCCCGACGATGTCGGCGGTGGGGCCCGGCGCCTTCTCGATGACCTGGCTGAGGTACTTGCCGAGCCCGTCGTGGGTCATCCCACGCTCGACGGTCACGCCGGTGTGGGGCACGTCGGCGAAGCGGAACGTGTTGTTCTGGCCCTCCCAGATCGCCTCCGAGAGGTCCTTGCCGACCTTCGTGCGGTCGATGTCGAACGCGGCCACGAAGTCGATGTCGCGGATGTGGTAGCCGCCCAGGTTCACGTGCATGAGGCCCGGGACGAAGTCGCCTACCTTCGCGTCCTCGTAGTAGTAGCGACCCTGCACCAGGCTGGACGCACAGTTGCCGACGCCCACGATCGCGACCCGGATCTTGCCGTCGCCCGCCCGCTTGCCGTTCGTTGCGCTCTTGCCGTTGCCGCTCGCCACGCTCGTCATTCTCCCTTGTGCTGCTGATCGGACGGGGAGCCCAGCGGGCTGCTGGAGCCCTGTGGGCCGGCCTGTCGATGGACGTGCCAGATTCGCTGGGTGGTGGTGGCGACCGCCAGTGCGGCCACCAGGATCATTGCGCCGATGAGCCCGATCTCGAAGCCGAGCCCGGCGAGTGCGATGCCGACGATCACGATGACCAGCCGCTCGGGGCGCGGCGCGATCCCGACCTCGGCGGCGTAGCCGGCCGCCTCGGCGCGGGCGCGGGTGTAGCTCACCAGGAACGAAGCGGTGAGTGCCACGAAGGCGAGCAGGATCGGCACCGCCGGCTCGCGTGCGGCGTTCAGCCAGTACACGCCAATGCCGGCGAAGAGGACCGCCTCCGCGGCGCGGTCCAGGGTGGAGTCGAGGAAGCCGCCGAACGACGTGACCCCTCCGGTGGCGCGCGCCAGCGCTCCGTCCACCGCGTCGAGGACGGAACCGGCGACGAGCACCGCACTGCCGGCGAGCAGGCTGCCCGTGCCGATCAGGACGGCAGCGCCAACGACGATCGCGAAGCCAATGACGGTCACCGTGTTCGGCGTCAGGTGGAGCCGAACGGCGAGGCGGACGAGCGGGCTGAGCAGGGCCCTGCCCGCGTCCTTGGCGCGCGCGGAGAAGAGCGAGTCCCCTCGAGCCAGGTCGTGCGCGCTCGGGTGGCTAGCGGACATCCGCCACCTCCGAGCCCGATGTCGGTGCGGCGCTGCCCACCTCGGCGCTGCCGAGGTTGGCGCTGCCCGAGATGAGGCGCCCCTCGGCCTCATGGAGCTCCTCGAACGCGGCCGTCCGGAGCCGGCAGATCGACTCGCGGCCGTTCTTCCGTGTCTCGATCACGCCGGCCAGGCGGAGGATCCGGAGATGCCAGCTGATGAGCGGCTGGGAGAGGGCGACCCGGGTCGACAGCTCGCCGACGGCCATGGGCCCGAATTCCGCGAGCAGGCCGATCATCCGCAGCCGCGTCGAGTCGCCGAGGGCGCGGTAGAGGATCCGCAGCCGGCGGATCTCGTGCGATGAGGTGGTGTCGTTCGGCATGACCATGGGCTAGTAGATCTTTATCAAACGCAGATTTATATAAGCGGACCCTTATGATATGGGGGCGGCCGGCCTGCGTCAAGCCCGGTGCTAGACTCGCCGCCGCTGCTCCCGACGCGATCCGAGGAGGTGCTGACTGACGAGCTCGACACCCGACGCACTGTGGTCGTCCCGATCGGTCCGCCTCCTGCGCCCGAGCGCGGTCGCGTGCACGGGCTTGCGGCGCGCCGTGGCTGGGCAGCGGCTCCTTGACGGAGTCGACCTGGCGATCTCGCCGGGGGCCCGGGTGCTCGTCTACGGGCAGCCGGAGCGCTCTGCGTCGCTGCTGCTCCGTGTCCTGGCCGGCCTCGTGCGCGCCGACGAGGGCACGATGGAGCTGAGCGGGCTGCCCACGCCGGAGCGCTGGGCACGGCGCGTCGCGTACGTGGCGCCCGACGCGGGCGTGTACCCGTGGCTCTCGCCGCGCGAGGCGCTCGACCTCGCCGGGCGCCTGGCGGGCCTGGGACGCGCCGAGCGGGCGGGGCGGATCGAGGCGGCGGCGGAGCGGTATCGGCTGGCCGGCGTCATGGATCGCAGCATGCGCCGCTCGGGTCCGGCGATCTCCCAGCTGACCGCAATGGCCGCCGCAACGCTCGGCGAGCCGGAGGTGCTGCTCCTCGACGAGCCGCTACGCGCGGTCGACGCCGAGGAGCGGACGCGGCTGCTGCGCATTGGCGACTCGCGTTGCACGGTCCTGCTCGCGAGCCGGTTTCCGGCCACGGAGGCCGGCCTCGTGAACCGCGTCGTCCTGCTGCGGTCCGGGCGGGTGGCTGCAGACCTTTCCCTCCGTGAGCTCGCAGAGCGAGGCCTGGACCTCAGCTCGCGTGGGTTGTCCGCGCTCGGCACGCTCGAAGGACCGCGGGCGGGTTGTGGGGGCCGCGCTGCGATGAGCCGCGTCCCGCTGCTTGCCGGGCTCGCGGTTCGCGAGCTGTGGATCAGCTTCCGGTTGCTCGGACTCCTCACCCTCCTGGCGGCGGCGGCGCTGCCGGTCGTCCTCCTGCCGCGGACCGCGCCGCCGGCGGTCGTCGGAGCGCTGCCGGGGCCAATGAGCTGGTACGCGCTGGCGGCCGCCGCTGCGCTGGCGAGCTGCGCGGGCGTCGCCGCCTGGTCCCTCGCGACGATGCGCCGCCGGGGCACCGCAGCGTGGCTCGCGGGGCGGGCCGTCCCGCGAGCGAGCATGGTCGTGGCCTGGTTCGTGGCCGTGGGCGGCGTCGTCCTGCTCGGAATGTCCGCCGGCGCCGGACTCGCGTGGTTCGCGCTCGGCAGCGCGCGCGGGGCCGCGATCCCGATGATCGGGTTCGAGGCCGCGACCGGTGCGGTGGCCGCCGCCGGACTGCTGGCCGTCGTCACCGGCCTCGTGGCCGGCAGCCTGCTCAGCGTGCGGGCCGCGACGCTCCTCTCGGTCATCGTCGTCCTCTCGACGTCGATTGCGAGCGTCGCCGGCTGGCTGGGGTCCGTGCCACAGCCGCTGGGCGGCCTCTCGGAGCTCGCCCGGCTCGAGGTCGCGCGGCGCCCGGTGGCGACCAGCCTCGTGTCGGCCGGCCTGGCGCTGGCGCTGGCCTCCGCCCTTCTGACCGTCGCATCGGCGGCGTTCGATCGCGGGGACCTGTGATTGCGGAGGAGCGGCCGGGCGTCGAGATGCGGCCGGGCGCCGCGTGGGCCGTCCTGGTCGTCGCGTCCCTCGGTGTCCTGCTGGGCGGCGCCGAGCTCATGGTGGTCGCGATCGCGCTGCCCTCGATCGTCGCCGACTTCGGTGGCTGGACCGACCTGGCCCGCGCCTCGTGGATCGTGAACGCCTACCTGCTTGCCTTCATCGTGGCGATGCCACTCGCCGGACGGGCCGCGGACCTGTGGGGTGCCCGGCGCCTGTACGTGGTGGCTCTTCTTCTCTTCTCGGTGGGCAGCCTCGGAGCGGGTTTCTCGCGGCTCGCCGGCCAGCAGAGTGGGATCGACTGGCTCATCGGCGCCAGGGTCATCCAGGGGCTCGGCGGCGGCGCCATGGTCCCGCTCTCGATGACGCTCGCCAGCCACCTGTTCGCGGGCCGTGCCCGCGCCGCGGCGCTCGGCGTCGAGGGGGCGGCCACGTTCGTGGGGATGGCGATCGGGCCCGCCTACGGGGCGTGGGTGCTCCTCAACGTCTCGCTGCCGGTCCCCGGCCTCGACCTCGCCGGCTGGCAGTGGATCTTCTTCCTGAACGTGCCGGCCGCGATCATCACCCTGCTGCTCATCTACGTCGTGGCCGGGGGCATCGAGACGCCGCGCGCGCACGGCGGGGTGGACGTGGGCGGCTTCGTGGTCCTCTCGCTAGGGCTGGTGGCGGGCGTCGGGGCGCTGAGCCTGGCGGGAGCGCGCGGGTGGACCGACCCGCTGATCGTGGCCGGCTTCGCGGTCGCGGCCGCTGCCTTCGGCGCCTTCGTCCGGATCGAGTCGAGGAGGCGCTCGCCGCTCGTCGATCCCCGCCTGTTCCTCGACCGCCGGTTCAGCTCCGCGAACGCGGTGAGCCTGCTGACCGGCTACACGCTGGCGACCGCGATCATCGGCGGCCCGGTCTTCGTGAATCGCGTGCTGAACGCCGGGGCCGATGCCTCCGCCGCCAGCCTGACGGCCCTCACGGTCGCGATCGCCGTCGGGGCCCTCGCCGGCGGCGCGCTGTCGGCGCTCGTAGGCGAGCGCCTTCCGACTGTCGCCGGCGTGCTCGTCACGATCGTGGCTCTCATCCTGGCGCTCGGATGGGGGACAGGGACCGGCCTCGACCGCCTCGTCCGCGACCTGGCCCTCTTCGGCGCGGGGTTCGGGCTCACGGTCTCGCCGCGCGGCACCGCAGCGGTGGCGGCGGCGGGCGCCGGCGCCTACGGCGTGGCGAGCGCCATGCTCCAGATCACCCGCACCCTGGGCATGAGCGTGGGGCTGGCGCTCCTGACGAGCATCGGCCAGAACCGGATTGACGAGCTCACGGCCCTCATCAACGATCCGCCTCGCCGCGACGCGCTGGTGACCTCGCTCGGCCACCCCGAATTCGTGGGCGTCGACCCTCGCAACAGCCTCGCGCTCGTGGATCTGCTCGAGACGTGGTCGCGGTCGGAGGCCGCCGACGTGCTGCGCCTCGTGCTCACCGTCGCGCTGGGGGTCGCCGTCGTGACGGTCATCCCGGCGCTGCTGGTCGGTTGGCGTGGGGCTGCCGTCCGGGCATCTGCCGGCCGGTGATCAGCCGGGCCTGGCGATGACGACCAGCTCGCCGTAGTTGCGGTTGAATCCCTGGCTGGTCTGCAGGGTGAGGCGCTCGTGATCGGTGGGATCCTGCCAGACGGCGCCCGCGCACGCCGGCGCCGGCGGCGCGTACTTCAGCGCCAAGGGCAGCTTGTTCGGCACCGGCGCGCCGCTGTCCGGGCAGCTGACGTTCGGGTGGATCTCGGTCACGATGTAGCGCAGCACCGTGCCGTCCGACATGAGGACCTTCACCTCGGCGCCGAGCTGGACGTTCCACAGCGGCTTGAACAGGTTCAGCTCGGCGTGGGCCGCGATGTACGAGTTCGTGCCGCGACCCGGCTCCGTCCCGTTGCAGTCGATGTATGCGCCCGCGTGGAGTGGGAAGCCGCAGTTCGGCGGCGCGCCCTTCTCGACGCGGACGTTGATGCCGACCGACTCGATCGAGAGCTGGGTCGCGACCCAGTCTGCGGGAATCGGCGTCGGGCTCGGGGTGGGGGCCGGCGTCTCGCCCGCCGATTCGGCGGCGGTTGGCGACGCCGTGGGCGAGGCCACGGCGACCGGGCTGGACGGCTCGGGAATCGGTGGCAGGCTCGGCCCGGCCTGCACATCGAGGTGGAGCTGGCCCACGATAATGAGTGCCACCCCAACCACCGCCAGCAGCAGCGGAACGAGCAGGCCGGGAGCGCGACGCATGACGGGCCGGAGTCTAGCAACCTGGGCGACCCCACCCCAATGAGACCGATGCAGAAGCCATTGGTACTCGCCGCCACCGCGCTCGCGCAGACGCCGGCGGGCATCCTGACCGACCTTGACGGGACCCTGGCGCCCATCGTCGCCAATCCAGCGGCGGCGCGGCCCGCCGTCGGCGCGATCGACGCGCTGACCGCCCTGGGCCGGCACCTCGCGGTGGTGGGGATCGTGAGCGGGCGCTCGGCGGCCGACGTGCGGCGCATCGTGGGGACCGACGGCCTCCTGGTGGTCGGCAACCACGGGCTCGAGTGGCTGGCGCCGGGCGCGCGCGAGCCCGAGGCCGTGAACGCCGTCGCGGCACTCGGGGAGGCCGTGGAGGCGGCGCTGCGCGCGGTTCCCCACGAGCCGTGCGTGACGATCGAGCGCAAGGGGCTGTCGGCGACGGTGCACGTTCGCGGCTGCCCGGATCCGGTGGCGGCCCGCGAGCGTGTGCGCGCCGCGCTCGTTTCTGCCGCCCCGGCCGGGATCGAGGTCCGGTCCGGGCGCATGTCACTCGAGATTCGCCCGCTCGGGGCCGGCGACAAGGGCACCGCGCTGCGCGCCGTCGCGGAGCGCTACCGGCTCCGGGGCCTGCTCGTGCTCGGCGACGACGTTACCGACGTCGACATGTTCCGCGCCGCCACCGAGCTGCGGGCGGCCGGCCGCCTGGGGGCCGCGAGCCTCGCTGTCCACGGTGGCCACGAGGTCCCCGCTGCGGTGGCTGCCTCCGCGGACGCGGTGCTCGAGTCACCGGCCGCGGTGGTCGAGTTGCTCACGCGGCTGCTGGGCGAGGTTACGGGCGGCCGACCGGCGACGGGCGGCTAGCGGCGGGCGACGACGCGCGCCATGTCGTCGAGCTGGCGCTGCAGCCACCAGCGGATCTCCTGGCGCTCGACGACGCGGCGCATGCGCGCCAGGCGCTCGGCGCGTTCGGCGCGGGGCATGGCGAGGGCCGCGGCGAGCGCCTCGGCGGTACCGAGCACGTCGGCCGGCGCGACGGGCAGCACCCCGTCGGCGAGCTGGTCGTAGGCGCCGGCAGTCTCGGAGAGGACGATCGCGGCGTCACGCTGACTGACCATCACCGCCTCCTTGGCGACGAGGTTCATCCCGTCGATGAGCGGGTTGACGAGCACCACATCCGCGATCGACAGGCCGGCCAGCGCCTGCGCATAGTTGTTCTCGAAGAAGACGCGGACGGGCACCGAGCCGGCCCGGGCGAATCGGGCGTTGATCCGCTGGACGGCGTCCTGCACCTTGCGGCCGTAGTCACCGTACTCGCGCAGGTTCGTGCGCGACGGCACGAGGAATGCGAGGAGCGTCACCTTGCCCCGCAGGCGAGGCGCGTGCTGGAGCAGCAGCTCGAAGGCCTGGAAGCCGCGGAGGATGTTCTTCGATGGCTCGAGCCGGTCGACGCGAACGATGACCTGGTCGGCGACCAGCCCCTGCAGCTCGGCGGCGCGGCGCCGCGCGGCACGGGAGGCCGCGACTCGCCGGGTGGCGTCGACGTCGATGCTGATCGGGTAGTGCCGAACCCGCGCGACGTGGCCATCGGGCAGCGTGACCGACCGCGCCCGGTAGTCGACCCGGGCGCCGGGCAGGAACGACTCGGCGCTGCGCAGGTAGTTGTGCGCGTAGCGCTCGGTCTGGAAGCCCACGACGTCATTCGCCGCCAGCCCGGCCACGATCTCGGTCCGGATCAGCGGGCTGATCGTCTGCCACAGCGACGACGGCGGCCAGGGGATGTGGGTGAAGTGGTTGAGGACGGCTCCCGGCCGGCGGCGGCGAATATCGGCCGCGGCCAGGTAGAGGTGGTAGTCGTGGAGCATGATCCGCGGCTCCGGATCGCGGCGCGACTCGCGGAGCAGCGCCTCCGCGAACGCCGTGTTCACCACCCGGTAGCCGCGCTTCCAGGCGCGCACCGTGGCGGTGTCGATCACCGGGCGCTCGGTGAGGTCCCACATCTCGTGCTGCAGGAACCAGAGGAGCGGGTTCGCGATCACGTTGTAGGCGAGCTCGTACGCGCGGCGGTCGACCGCGGCGAACCGCAACCGGAGGTCGTCGTTCGGCTGCGCCCGGTCGATGAGCTTTGGGTCGTCCGCGGCCTGCCGGTCCCCGGCGGTCATGGCCGCCGCGATCCAGGTCACCGGCACGTGTCGCCCGACCTGGCCAAGCGCCGTCACCAGGCCGCCGCTGCCGCGGCGTGGCCGGAGGCTCCCATCGGCCCGGGGGCTGAAGGTCACCGGTCCGCGGTTCGTGGCGATGAGCAGCCGGCGGTTGCCCAGCAGTCGCTGGGCTGAGACTCCGAGCGCGTGCTCGGCGACCATGGCTCAGAACAGGCTGCCGGCTGACTTCTGCAGCAGCGTGAGGATCGGCTCCGGGAAGAGCCCGAGCAGGAGCACGCCGGCGACGGACAGGAACAGCGCCAACGCGCCGAGTGGGTGGCGGTCGACGGGCGCCGGATCGTCCTCGGGGTCGCGCATGTACATGTAGACGACCACGCGCAGGTAATAGAACGCGGCGAGCGCCGCATTGAGGGCGATCGCCACCGCCAGCCAGCCGAGGTGCGCGTCGACGGCCGCGAGCAGGACGTAGAGCTTCGCGAAGAACCCGACGGTGGGCGGAATGCCGGTCAGGCTGAGCAGCAGGATCGCCATCGCGGCCGCCAGCCATGGCGCGCGCCCAGCCAGCCCGGCGAAGCTTGCCAGCCCGCCGTATCGACGCGGGTCGCGCTGGAGCATGCCGACCACCGCGAAGGCGGCGAGGTTCATGACGCCGTAGCCCAGGACGTAGAAAAGGATCGCCGATATCCCCTCTCGCGCGATCTCGGGTGTCGCGGCGTTCGCGAAGGCGGCGAGCCCGACCAGGATGTAGCCGGTGTGCGCGATGCTCGAGTAGGCGAGCATCCGCTTCACGTTCGTCTGGACCAGGGCCACGATGTTGCCGCCGGTCATCGTGATCACCGCCAGGATGGCCATCACCGCCAGCCAGTCGGCCCGTATCGGGCCCAGTCCCCCGACGAAGACCCGCACCAGGAGGGCGAATGCCCCGAGCTTGGGGCCCACCGAGAGGAACCCGGTGATCGGGGTCGGCGCGCCCTGGTAGGCGTCCGGCGTCCAGTAGTGGAACGGCACCGCGGCCGCCTTGAAGGTCCCGCCCACCGTCAGCATCCCGACCGCCACGATCCCGGCCGGCCCGGCATCGATCAGCCCGGGTCCGATCTCGCTGATGCGGGTCGTCCCGGTCAGTCCCAGGGTCCAGCTGATGCCGAACAGGAAGATCGCGCTCGCGAAGCTGCCGAGCAGGAAGTACTTCAGGCCGCCCTCGTTGCTGTAGCGGTCCGTCTTCGCGAAGCCGGCCAGCAGGTAGCTGGGCATCGTCATCAGCTCGAGGCCCAGGAAGAGGGTGATCAGGTCGCTGCTGCTCGACAGGACCATCATCCCGATCAGGCTGAAGAGCAGGATCGCGTGGAACTCCCCGAGCGGCAGGCGCCGGCTGAGGAGGTAGCTCGGGGCGAAGAGGACCGCCAGCGCGCCGATGAGGAGCGTCACGCCCTTGAGGAACAGCGACAGGTCGTCCACGACGTAGAAGCCCGACAGCACGGTCTCGTTCGCGACGGTGTCGTTCGCGCCCCACACGATGACGCACGCGATCCCGGCCAGTGCCAGGCCGACGATCGTGATCGGGGTCAGCGCCAGCTTGGCCGCGCGTGGCAGGAAGAGGTCGGCGGTGATCACGATCAGCACGAGCGCGGTCATGATCAGCTCCGGCATGAGCGGGAACAGGTCGACGGCGGGATCCATCGGCTAGCCCTTCACCACGGGAGCGCCAGCGAGGTGAGCCCGTGCGAGGCGCTCACCGTCTCGACGATGCGCTGCACCGGCGCCGCGATCACGTGGAGCACCGGACCGGGATAGACGCCGAGCGCCACGACCAGGATCACGAGCGGGGCCAGGCTCAGCCACTCGTTGCGCGACAGGTCGGTGAGCGCCGGCCAGAACCGGCGCATCCAGTCGGAGGGCACCGCGAAGAAGACGCGCTGGAACATCCAGAGCATGTACACGGCGCTGAGGATGACGACGACCATCGTGGCGGCCGCCACCCAGCCGTTGAAGCGGAACGCGCCCAGGACGACGAGGAACTCCCCGACGAAGCCCGAGAGGCCCGGTAACCCGATGCTCGCGAAGGTGAAGAGCCCGAAGAGCGCCGCATAGCGCGGGAGGCGCGCGTTCAGCCCGCCCATGTGGGCGATCGCGCGGTCGTGGGTTCGCTCGTAGATGACGCCCACCAGCAGGAAGAGGGCGCCGGTCGTGATCCCGTGGCTGATCATCTGGAAGACCGCGCCGGAGAGGCCCTGGACGTTGAAGACGAATGCGCCGAGCATCACGAAGCCCATGTGGCTGACGCTCGAGTACGCGATCAGCTTCTTGAGGTCCGGCTGGACCATGCTGACCAGCGCCCCGTACAGGATCGCCACGATCGCGAGGCCAATGACGATCGGGGCGAACTGCTTCGCCGCGTCGGGGAGCAGCGGCAGCGAGTAGCGCAGGAAACCGTAGCCGCCCAGCTTGAGCAGGACCCCGGCCAGGATGATCGAGCCCGCGGTCGGGGCCTCGACGTGCGCGTCCGGCAGCCAGGTGTGGAACGGCCACATCGGCACCTTGATGGCGAACGCCAGGAAGAAGGCGATGAACGCCAGCGCCTGGAGCCCGTCCGCATACGGATGGCCGCGCAGCGCGAGGTAGCTGAAGGTGAACGTGCCGGTGTCGGCCCCGTGGGCGATGGCCACCGCCAGGATGGCGACCAGCATGAGCAGCGAGCCGGCCAGGGTGTAGATCACGAACTTGACCGTCGCGTAGATCCGCCGCGGGCCGCCCCAGATCCCGATCACCAGGTACATCGGGATCAGGCTGATCTCCCAGAAGACGTAGAAGAGGAACAGGTCCAGGGCCACGAACACGCCGAGCATGCCCACCATCAGGAGCAGCATCGAGGCGTAGTACTCCTTGACCCGCTTCTGAATCGGGTCCCAGGAGTAGAGGATGGCCACCACGCTGAGCAGCGTGGTGAGCATCACCAGCACGACCGAGATGCCGTCCACGCCCATCCGGTAGCCCATCCCGAAGGCCGGGATCCAGTCGACGTTCTCGGTGAACTGGAATTCGTCTCCGCCGATCCTGTACCCGAGCAGGAGCAGGCTGAAGCCAAAGCTGACGAGCGCCGCGCCGAGCGCGATCCAGCGGATGGCCCGATGGTTGCCACCCGGCACGAAGAGGAGCACCAGGACGCCGATGACCGGCGTGAAGACGATGAGCGAGAGGATCGGCAGGCCGCTCATCAGCGCAGGACCACGAGGTACGCGACGAGGACGAGCACGAGGCCGGCGGCCATCCCCAGCCCGTAGTTCTCGACCCGGCCGGTCTGCGCCCTGCGCAGCAGCCCGCCGCCTCGCTGCGCGAGCCAGCCGGCGCCGTTCACCGCCCCGTCGATGACCTTCGCGTCAAACCACCACAGCAGGTTGCCGAGCAGCACTCCGCCGCGCGCGAAGACGAGCCCGTAGATGTCGTCGAAGTAGTACTTGTTCAGGCTGGCGGCGTACATCCCCGGTCCCAGCCCGAACGGGATGCGCTCCACGAACCGCTTCGGCGCCTCCGGGTCGCGGACGTACCAGCTGTGCGCGAGCCAGATCCCGGCGGTCCCCACCGAGGCGCCGATGAGCAGCAACAGCCCGCCGAGGCCGAACAGCGCGAAGCCGTGCTCCGCGCCGGACGCGATGGAGCCGGCCAGCACCCCCGCCGACTCGGTCGCCCCGAACACATCCTCCATCCAGGAGTGAACGATCCCGCCCTCCGGCGGGATCCCCAGGAAGAGGCCGGCGAGGGTCGTGGGGATGGCGAGGATGACGAGCGGCCAGACCATGGTCGGGGCCGATTCATGGACGTGGCGCCACGCTTCCCGCGGCCCTCGCCAGGACCCGTGGAAGGTCATGTAGATCATGCGGAACGTGTAGAACGCGGTCATGAAGGCCACGAGCACGCCGATGACGTAGAAGAGGTAATAGCCCCGGTTGAACGCCTCGCCGATGATCTCGTCCTTCGAGAAGAACCCGGCGAAGATCGGGATCCCGGCCAGCGCCAGCGAGCCGACGACCATCGTCCGGTACGTCCATTTCATCCGGTCCCGGAGGCCGCCCAGGAAGCGCATGTCCTGCTCGCCGCTCGCGCCGTGGATCACCGAGCCCGAGCCCATGAAGAGCAGCCCCTTGAAGAAGCCGTGGGCCACGAGGTGGAAGATCGCCGCCACCCAGGCCCCGATCCCGAGCGCCAGGAACATGTAGGCCAGCTGGCTCACCGTCGAGTAGGCGAGGACCTTCTTGATGTCGTTCTGGGTGAGGGCAATCGCCGCCGCGAGCAGTGCGGTGAAGACCCCGATCGACGCGACGACCCACATCGCGGTGGGGCTCGCCGCGAAGATCGGGTTCGCGCGGGCGACCATGTAGACACCGGCGTTCACCATGGTCGCGGCGTGGATCAGGGCGCTCACCGGAGTGGGGCCCTCCATCGCGTCGGGGAGCCAGACGTGGAGCGGGAACTGGGCGCTCTTGCCGACCGCCCCGGCGAAGAGGAGGAGCGCGATCAGCGTGATCAGGCCCGGGTCCAGGGTTCCGATCTTCGCGAAGACCTCGTCGAACTGGAGCGTCCCCAGGCTCACCCAGATGGCGATGATGCCGAGGCCGAATCCGAGGTCGCCAATGCGGTTGACGATGAACGCCTTCTTCGCCGCGCCCGCCGCCGAGGGCTTCTTGTACCAGAAGCCGATGAGCGCGTAGCTGCACAGGCCGACCGCCTCCCAGCCGACGTAGAGCATCAGGAAGTTGTCGCCCAGGATCAGGAGCAGCATGCTGAACATGAACAGGTTCAGGTAGGCGAAGAAGCGCCAGAACCCGCGGTCGCCGTTCATGTAGCCGATCGAGTACACGTGGACCAGCAGGCCGACCGTGCTGACCACGAGCAGCAGCATCGCGGTCAGGGAGTCCACCGCGAACGCGATGTTCACGTGGAAATCGCCAGCGGCGATCCACTCGTAGAGCGTCACGTGGTATGTGTGGCCGCCGAAGACGACGTTGACGAAGACGACCATGCTGATGACCCAGGTGGCCGCCACGAGCGTCACCGGCACGATCCACGAGCGGTAGCGCGGCTGCGGTCCACCCTCGACGACGTGCCCGGCCTGCCCGATCCCGTCGTTCAGGTCGGCGGGGATCACGCCGTCGGCGCCGTTGCTGTTCGCGAGGTCGTCGGCGTGGCCGGCGTGCGGGCTGGTGGCGGCCTGCTCCTCCTCGGACGGGACCGTGTGGAACGCGCTCTCATCGACGGGCGCGTGCGCGTCGGGCCCGTGCGCATCCTCCGCCCCATGGCCGGTGTGGCCCGCGTGGTCGTCCCCGTGCTCGCCGTGATCCGCGTGGCCGTGGGCGGGGATGCGGTCGAGCCGGGAGCCGGCCAGCACGGCGAACAGGAAGCCCGCCAGCGGCAGTGCCGGGATCAGGGTGATCAGCAGGTCCATCGGCGCCGGCCCCTACTCCTTGAGGTCCGAGTAGGAGTCGACTTCCGCGGTCTGCCGGGTGCGGATGATGGCGATCACCAGGGCCAGCCCCACGGTGGCCTCGGCTGCGGCCACGGCCATCACCATCAACGCGAAGATCGCGCCGGCGTTCGAGCCGCTCGGCAGGTACGCGTTGAAGGCGACGAGCGAGAGGTTCACCGAGTTCAGCATCAGCTCGATGCTGATCAGCATGAGGATCGCGTTGCGCCGCGCCATGAAGCCAAAGGCGCCGATCCCGAACAGGAGGGTGGAGACGACGAGGTAGCCGGGCAGGCCCATCAGTTGGCCCTCTCGTCCTCTTCGGGGCGGCGCGCAAGGTAGATGGCGCCGATGATCGCCGCCAGCAGCAGGAGGCTGATGATCTCGAAGGGCAGCGCGTAGTCGGTGAAGATCGCCTCGGCAACCTTCTGGAGGCCGATGGCGACGACAGACGCGCCGGCTCCCCAGTCGGTCGCCAGCGCTGCCCAGCCGACGAGGGCCACGAGCACGACGGCCACGACGACCGCAATCGGGCCCTGGCGGTGGAACGGGGCCGGCAGGTTCGCGTCCCCTGCCTGGGTCAGCATGATCGCGAACAGGATGAGGACGCTGATGGCGCCGAGGTAGATGAGCACCTGGGCGGCGGCGATGATCGGTGCGCCGAGCAGCGCATACATCCCGGCCAGCGACCCGAAGCAGACCATCATCGCGATGGCCGAGTGGATGACGTTGCGCAGGGTGACCACGGCCAGCCCGCCACCAATGACACCGATGGCGAGCACCACGAAGAGAACGCCGGAGATGTCCAGGGCTCACGCTCCTGCTGGAGGGTTCGCTTCGGTCGAATGGCCTCGCGGATTGCCGAGGCCGGGTTCGATTCTAGCGCACCGCGCCCGCCGATCGACGGGACGCGACCGCCGCCCGCGCGCGAAATGAAGCACCATGGCACTCATGGCCCGCGGTCTCCTCCTCCTCACCCGCCTCGTGCTGGCGGCCTACCTCGCGGTCGTGCTGGTGCTGACCCTGACGCCCACCTCGCAGGGGCCGCTGGCGCCGAATCTCGTCCCGCTGGCGGGGATCCGGTACACGTTCCGCTACGCCGGCACGGCCTTCGCCATCGGCCAGCTGGTCGGCAACCTCCTCCTCCTGATGCCGCTCGGCCTGCTGGCCCGTGCGGCCCTGCCGCGCGTCGGTCCGTGGACGACGATCGGCGCCGGGCTGACGCTCTCGATCCTCATCGAGCTCGTGCAGTGGCGGTTCATCGCGGGCCGGATGGCGGACATCGACGACGTGTGGGTGAACACGCTCGGCTGTGCGATCGGCGTCGGGCTGGCCTGGCTGATCGGCCGCGCCGGCGCCCGGCTCGCGACGCGCTGAGCACGCACCGTACCGGCCCGGCTGAGGTCCCGCGGCACCGGGACCTGTCAACCGCGCATGGACGGAGCACGAACGACGGGCGGATGCGCTCTTGTCAGCATCGGGGGCCGCGGCCAAGATGTGACACCGCTGAGGGAGCTGGACGTCCTCATGCTGCGTCCAGTCTGGGAGGGATTTCGACCGATGCGGAGCTGGTTGGCGCGATTGGCAGGCCTGTCGATGGCCTCGCTTCTCGCCGCGTCCTGCGCGAGCCCCGGAGCCTCGGTGAGCGAGTCGGCCGCCACGGTCGCTTCGCCCACGCCCGGAGCCAGCGCGACGCTCCCCGCGAGCGCGCCGCCGTCGCCGACGCCGGTCGCCACCCCGCCACCGAACGCCTCCGCCTCGCCGGCGTTCGCCGAGACGCCCCCGCTGATCCCCGGGCCTTGGCGCGCGGTTACCGTGTCGACCACCGGGACCATTTCGGACGTCGTGGCGATGCCGGGTGGGGGCCTCCTGGCGGTGGGGGCAGACGGCTGGAACGGCGCGATCTGGACGAGCCGCGACGCTGAAACGTGGATGGCGGTGACCAGCGTGCCGGCCATCGGCGCCGACGATGCGAAGGGCCTGAGCCGGGTCCTGGCCCTGGCCGGTGGCGGGTACCTGGCGCTCGGCGGATGGGGAGCTCGCTACAGCGAGGGCTACGGATCGGTGGTCTGGGCATCGGCCGATGGCACGGCCTGGCGCCAGCTGGCGGCGGTCTCCGGCGCATTCCAGCTGGACGTCGCCGAGGGCGGGCCTGGCATCATGGCCATCGGCTCCCACTCGGGGCTCGACTACCTCAACGGGGCGATGGCCTGGACCTCGAACGACGAAGTCACCTGGACCGAGTCAACAGCGGTGACCGCACCGCCGGAGTCCGCGATGCTCGACCTCGTCCGCTTCGGTGACGGATGGATCGCGGTTGGCCTCGCCGGGCACGATCCGTCGCAGGGGCTGGCGTGGTCTTCCGCCGACGGCCTCGCGTGGGATCTGCTGCCGACGGCGCCGGCGCTCGCGGGCGCGGGCATCTCCCGTGCGGTCGTGGTCGACGGCCAGCTCCTGGCGGGCGGTTCCATCCAGGTCGACTATGCGAACGGCAACCTCCGGCGGCCCGCGGCCTGGACCTCCGCGGACGGATCGTCGTGGTCGCTCGCCTTCGCGCAGGGCTGCTGTGGCGAGTTCGTCGACCTCTACGCTCGCGACGACGGCGTGCTTGGCGTCTACCGCTGGTTCCGTCCCGACGTCGGAGATACGCAGCTCGTCCTGGTGCGCTGGCACCCGGACGGAACGTGGCAGGTCATCGGCCGTCCGCAGGTTGACCCCGACATCACGATGCAGCGGCTGGCCGTCGCCGACGATCGGCTGGTGGGCATCGGCCAGCGTGAGGTCGGAACCGACAGCTACCAGGGCGTGATCCTGCTTCCACCCGCTCCCTTGTAAAGGAACCGAGGTGGGGCGCGGCGTCGGCGCTGCCTGACGAAACCTGGATGGAACCGATGCCGGCGAAACGTACGCCAGATGAATGCACCGGTGAACGTCCGGTGATGCGGACCGCCTCGTTCGCTCACATCGACGGTCCGAGTCTTCATACGCTCCTCACCGGCACCGTATCGAGGTCGGGGGCAGGGAGCGAGCCCGGCGGCAGCCATCCGTGAGCTCGGAGTTGCCGTCGCATCGGGCCGGCGCGCCTGACGGACGCAGTTAGCGTGCCGCTCATGCGCGGTTGGGGAGTCGGTGGCGCGAAAGGGCCGGCGAGCGGCGTCCATGGCGCGGTGTCCATGGCGCGGCGTGCGCGAGGCGAGCACAACGGCCATTGAACACGCCGATTCACCCCGAACCTGACCCGAATGTGCGCCGGGGTGCACATCGAGGACGCAAAGCGGTCGCTCGGTGTCCGATGCGTTCGCCTGGCGCACACGAGCTGGCGCGTTCGCCTCAGAGACCGTCGAAATCGGTCAGCGGGTCGGGCGCTCCCGGTCGGACATCTCGAGGATGTCGAGCATGGGCAGGTCGCGCTGGTACTCGCTGAACTCGAACTCGGGGCCGCAGCGCAGGGCGTCGTACGGGCAGGCATCGGCGCAGATGCCGCAGAAGATGCAGCGCGACACGTCGAGCTGGTAGGTCTCGAGCGTGCGCGGGCGCGGCATCAACGCCCCCACCGGACAGGTCTCCGCGCAGCGTCCGCAGGAGACGCACGGCGTCTCGTTCAGCGACGACGAAATCCGCGGTCGTGACGAGCGAGTCGAAGCCCTTGCCGATGAAGTCGTAGCAGCCGGCGCCCACGATGTCCTTGCAGACCTGGGCGCATCGGCCACAGTCGATGCACCGTGAGTAGTCGCGGAGGATGAAGCTGTGCGTCTCGTCGCGGCCGTAGCCGTGGTTGACGCCGACGTACGGGTTGTCCTGGATCGAGCGCTCGTCGATCGCCATGTTCAGCGTCGTCTCGTACTCGATCGCCGCCTCGCGGAGGTCGCAGTGGCCGATCGCCTCGCAGGTGCACTGCAGGCAGCGGCCCGCCTCGGCCATGGCCTGGTCCCCGGTGAACCCGAACTCGTACTCGGCGAAGCTGCCCTTGCGTTCCTCGGCGCCCTTCTTGCCCATGACCGCGCGCGGTTCCTTCACGTCGTCGGTGAAGGGCACGATCGTCAGGAAGTTCGGCTGCGGCTCGGACACGATGCGCCGCACCTGGGGGTCGTCGAGGTCGTGGCCGCGCAGCCAGTAGTCGATCGCGTAGCTCGCGCGACGGGCCTCGCCGATCGCCTCGACCACGGTCGTGGCCCCGGTCCGCACGTCGCCCGAGGCAAAGACGCGGGGCACGCCGGTGCGGAAGATGTCCTCCTCGGCGACGAGGGTGCCGCGGCGGGTGACCTCCAGTTGGGAGCGGATCTCCTCGGGCTCGGAATCGACCCAGGAAAGGTCCGGTCCCTGGCCGATGGCGCCCAGTACGGTGTCGCACTCGACGACGAACTCGGTGCCTGGCATCGGCTCGGGGCGGCGGCGGCCCTTCTCGTCCGGCTCGCCGAGGCGCATGTGCTGGAACTCGACGCCGGTCACCTTGTTGCGCCGGTCGGTGATGATCCGGGTCGGGGCGGCCTGGAAGATGACCCGCGCGCCCTCCTCGATCGCCTCGTGGACCTCGTCCTGGGCCGGCATGTCCTTCAGGTCGCGGCGGTAGACGAGGGTCACCTCGCCGGCACCCTGCCGGACGCTGGTGCGCGTGCAGTCGATGGCGGTGAAGCCGCCGCCGATGACGACGACCCGCGCGTCCTTCAGCGCCGGGATCGGGAGGCCGCGGGTCGAGTTGTAGAGGTTCTCGAGCGCGTTCACCACGCCGTCGCCGTCCTCGCCGGGGATGCCGAGCTCGTTCGATCGGTAGCAGCCGATGCTGACGTAGACGGCGTCGTAGCCCTGCTCGAGCAGGTCCGCGAGGTGGTAGTCGCGCCCCAGGCGCATGTTCGGCTTGAACGTCGCGCCCAGCTCCCAGACGTGGTCGAGCTCGCGATCCATCCAGCCCTTCGGGAGGCGGTACTCGGGGATCCCGTAGCGCAGCATGCCGCCCTGCTCGGGCTCCGCCTCGAGCACGTCGCAGTGGTGGCCCCGCAGCTGGAGGTAGTAGGCCGCCGCCATGCCGGCCGCGCCGGCGCCGATGACCGCCACCCGCCGCCCGGTGTCCGCCTCCTTCGGCCACGGGATGGGAGCCGGGGCGTCGACCTCGAGGACGCGGTCCGCGCAGTAGCGGTGCGAGTCACGGATCGAGATGGCGGTGTCCACCTCCTCGCGACGGCAGTGGGTCTCGCAGGGCGCCGGGCAGACGCGGCCCAGGATGGCGGGGAACGGGAGCGAGCGCTTGAGGATGCGCGTCGCCTCCTCCCAGTTGCCGAGCGTGTTCTGCTTCAGGTAGCCGGGAATGTCGACCCGGGTCGGGCACTTGAACTGGCAGGGCGGCAGGCAGTACGCGTCGTGGTCGCTGAAGATGAGCTCGAGGACCATGCGGCGGTTCTCGATGAGCCGCTGGGAGTGGGTGGTGATGACCATCCCATCCGCGATCTGGGTCCCGCAGCTGATGGGAGTGTCGTCGCGCCCCTCGACCTCGACGACGCAGATCCGGCAGGCACCGAAGGCGGCGAGCTTCGGCTCGTAGCAGAGCGTCGGGATCTCGAGCCCCAGCACGCGGCAGGCCTGGAGGATCGTCTGCCCTTCCTCGGCCTCCACCTGCTCGCCGTTGATCGTGACGCTGATCTTCCGGGTCCCGGGCACCATGGGCCACATCGGCGCGTAGTCATCCGGACGCAGTGGCTTGCCGGCGCCGTTGCCGTTGCCGTGTCCGTTGCCGCTGGTGACGAAGCTCATCTGCTCCCCATGCTAGCCGTGATCAGGATCCCGATTGGCCGATGCCGGTGTGCACCGCGATGAGTGGCGAGACGCGGGGCACCTCGCACGAGCCGGACAGGCATTCACCGCGCTCTGCATGGGCGCGGTACTCATCGCCGAAGCGGGCGAGGGTCGAGAGCATCGGTCCTGGCGCCCTTGCCTCGAGGTGACAGAGCGCGGTGTCGGCCATCTTCCGCGACAGGTCGCGCAGCAGGTCGAAGTCGCCCGGCCGCGGCGTGGCGGCCAGGATGCGATCGAGGGCCTCGACGAGGCGGCGGGTGCCGATCCGGCAGGGGACCGCCTTGCCACACGCCTCGCGTGCCGACCAGTCGAGGAAGAATCGCGCCGTGTCGACCATGCAGGTGTCGGCATCGGTGACGAGGACCGTCCCCATCCCGAGGCCGGCGCCCGCGGCACGCAGCGGCTCGTAGTCGTACTCGATCTCGAGCTCGTTCGCGCCGAGGGCGCCGCCACCGGGGCCGCCCACGAAGACCGCCTTCGTCTCGCCGGTCGGGCCGCCGGCCAGCTCGATGAGGCGGTGGATCGGCGTCCCCAGCGGAACCTCGACCAGGCCGGGCTCGGCGACCTTGCCGTAAATCGTGACGAGCCGCGTCCCGGCGCTGTGGTGCGCGCCGGCGGAGGCGAAGGCCTCGACGGAGTGTCCCAGGATCCAGGCGGCGTGGGCCAGCGTCTCGGCGTTGTGCACCGTCGTCGGCGCGCCGAGCAGGCCGCGCTCGGTCGGATACGGCGGTCGGATCGTCGGCATCCCGCGGTCCCCGGCCAACGCGGCCAGGAGCGCCGTCTCCTCCCCGGCGACGAGCGCGCCGGATCCCTCCCAGACCGAGACCGCGCAGGAGAAGTCGGTGCCCAGCACCAGGTAGCCGGCGAGGTTCGCGGCCTCCGCCTCGGCGGCGGCCTGGCGGAGTCGCTTGATCGCGAGCTCCCAGTCGCGGCGCACGGCGATGATCGCCTCCGAGGCGCCGGTCGCGAAGGCCGCGATGAGGACGCCCTCGAGGACGAGGTGGGGATTTCCCTCGGCGAGCGCTCGATCGCCGAGGGCGGTCGGATCGGCGCCCATCAGGTTGGCGACCACGACCTTGCGGTCGCCCTCTGCGGCGCGGGCCGCCCGCCACTTCTCGGCGGTCGGATAGCCGCCACCGCCGCGCCCGCGCAGGCCGGCGTCGCCGATCTCGGTGACGACCGACGCGGCCCCTAGCTGCTCGACGGCGCGGGCCAGCCCTCCGTAACCGCCATGCTCCCGATACGAGGCGAGGCTGTCGGGGTCGACGCGCCCGATGTCGGCGAGCAGCCGCTGCTCGCCTCCGGGGAGGATGTGGATCTGCGGGGAGAGCCCGCCGCCGGTGGTCATCGCCTCAGCTCGCCGCCGTCGCGGCGCGCCGACGGGCGCGGCGACGCTCGGAGATGAGGTGGAGCGCCCGCTCGGCGTCGAGCGGGCCGTAGACGAGCGTGTCGATGCGGATCGCGGGCGCCAGCGCCCCGGCCCCGACCTCCTCGGAGGTCTCGAGGCTGAACGCGCCGTCCGACGTCGACTCACCGGGCCGGATGCCGAGCTCCTCGCTGATCGCCTCCAGAAGCTCGCCGCCGCCGGCGAAGTAACAGGCCGGGCAGGTGCAGACGGTGACGAGGTGCCCCTCGGCCGGCAGCAGCCGGAACCCGCCGAGCCCGGCGGCGCCGAAGACCTGCGCCCAGTGGATCGTCATCGTGTCGCTCACCTGGCGCAGCGCGCGCTCGGGTAGGTAACCGTAGCGCTGCTCGATGGCGGTGAAGATCGCGACGAGCGACTCGGGTCGCGCGCCGAAGCCTTCGATGACGTCGGCGAGCCACGCGCCGTCGACCTCCTCCTCCCAGCGCGCCGCGTTGCGCATCGGCTCCGCGGCAAGCCCGGCCCGCCGATAGGCGTTCGGGTCCTTGCGCTCGTCGTAGATCTCCGGCATGCCATACCGGATCCGGTTGCCCTGCACGTCGAAGCCGCTCATGTCGATGGCCTCGACCGGGCAGACCTGCGCGCACTGGAAGCAGACCTCGCACTTGTGCTCGCCGAACGGGTCGTAGATGAGGTCCAGCCGTCCGCGCCAGCGTTCCGGCATCTGCGGCCGCTCATCGGGGTACTGGCGCGTCACCTTGGGCGCGAACAGGTTGCGCAGGGTGGTGGTCATCCCCTTGACGATGCCGGTGCCCGGGATTGCCATCTCGCTACGCCCCTCTCACAGGTTGAACCACAGGACGATCCCCGCGGTGATGAACAGGTTCACGAGCGCCAGCGGCAGGAGGACCTTCCAGGCCAGCCCCATGAGCTGGTCGACGCGGGCGCGCGGCAGTGTCGTCCGCAGCCAGACCGCGACGAACACGAAGAAGTAGCTCTTGCCGAAGAACCAGACGAGGCCGTAGAGCGTCCCGATGAAGCCGTCGAGCTGCGCGGGGAAGGGCCACGGCGCGAGCCACCCGCCGAAGAAGAGGGTGACCATGGCCGCGCTCATGATGAAGAGGGCGACGTACTCGGCGAAGAAGAAGAACCCGAAGCGCATCCCCGAGTACTCGGTCGCGAAGCCGGCCACGATCTCGGAGTCGGCCTCGACCATGTCGAACGGGGTGCGGTTGATCTCGGCCAGCGCGGCGATGTAGAAGACCGGGAAGGCCAGGGTCGGGATCTGCCACAGGACCGTCCAGCCGTGCTGCGCCTGCCAGGCGATGATCTCGGTGAACGAGAGGGACCCGGTGAGGATGACGATCCCCACCACCGACAGCGTGAGCGGAATCTCGTAGCTCACCATCTGCGCCGCGCTGCGCAGGCCGCCGAGGAGCGAGTACTTGTTGTAGCTCGCCCAGCCGGCCACCAGCAGTCCGACCACCGAGAGTCCCAGCACCGCGAAGAAGTAGACGACGCTGATCTGCGAGTCGAACGCCACCAGCCCGGGCGCGAACGGAATGACGAGCAGGCTCATGGCGGCCGCCATATAGACGATCCAGGGAGCCATGGTGAAGGTCGGCCGGTCGGCCTGGTCGGGAGTGACGTCCTCCTTGGCGAGCACCTTGAAGCCGTGGATCGTGCTCTGGAACATCCCGCGCGGGCCGACCCGGTTCGGACCCAGGCGGAGCTGCATGAGGGCGATCACCTTGAGCTCCATCTGGATGATGACGAACGCGGTGGGGATGGTGAGGACCAGGAGCAGGGTGGTGGCCAGGATGAAGCGCCCGATCCCGAGCAGCAGGCTGAGATCCATCTACTTGTCCACCCCGCCCATGATCGGGTCCAGGCTGGCCATGATCGCCATCGTGTCGGCGACGAGATGACCGGGCATGAGGACCGGCATCACCTGCAGCGACACGTAGCTCGGGTCGCGCATCCGGAAGCGGTACGGAGTCGGGCCGCCGTCGCTGATGGCGTAGACGGAGTACAGGCCGCGCGGCGATTCGATCGCCGCGTACGCCCGTCCCGGCCGCGGTCGGATGATCCCCGGCACCTGGGCCTGCACCGGGCCGTGCGGCATGCGATCCACGATCTGGTCGATCAGGCTCAGGCTCTGCTTGAGCTCGGCGATGCGCTGGAGGTAACGCGCGTACACGTCGCCCCCCTGCTGGGTTACGACCTCGAACTCGAGCTCCGAATAGATCGAGTAGGGGTGCGCTTTGCGCACGTCGAACGGGACCCCCGACGCACGGAGGTTCGGCCCCGAGACGCCGAGGCCAATGGCCTGCTCCGCTGAGAGCCTGCCCATCCCCCTGGTCCGCGCGGTGAAGATCTCGTTCTGGGTGACGAGCGCCTCGTTGTCCCGGATCGCCTTGCCGATGTTCACGCGCCAGCGCGAGAGGCGGTTGATGAACTCGTCGTTGACGTCCCAGTTCACCCCGCCGACCCGGAAGAAGTTGAAGAGCATCCGCTGGCCGCTGATGGCCGCGAGCAGCTCGACCGTTTCGTCGCGGTTGATGAAGCCGTAGAGGATCGGCGTGATGCCGCCCATGTCGAGGGCCAGGAAGCCCACCATCAGGCCGTGGCTGAAGACGCGGTTCAGCTCCACGACGAGGGCGCGGATGTACTCGGCCCGCCGCGGGGCGCGGATCCCGTACAGCTTCTCGAAGGCGATCGCCGGGGCGTGCTCGTTGTGCATCGAGGACATGTAGTCCATGGGATCGACGTAGGTAAGGACCGTCGTGTAGGTCGCGTTCTCGCAGAGCTTTTCGATCCCGCGATGGAGGTAGCCGAGCACGGGGTCGATGTCGGTGACGATCTCGCCGCGGACCTTGAGGAGCAGCCGCATGACGCCGTGCGTGGAGGGGTGCTGCGGCCCCATGTTCATGAGCATCTCGCCCTCGTCGAGGGTGAAGAGCTCTCGCTCGCGCTCGGTCTGGGGCGGCCGATCCGGGACGCTGACCGTGTCGAAGCCGGCGTACTCCACCGATGCCGGACGTTGCGGGCCCAGGCCGGCGGCCGCCTGCAGGCGCGCCTCCTCTTCCCGGTCGAGGTCGATCGGGTCGCGGATCTCCGTCTCGCGATCGGTCGTCGTCACGTTGCGCCCCCTGGGCTCTCGTCGCCGAGCTCGCGGGTGACCTGCGACAGCTCCCAGGTCTCCGGCCGTTCGAGCGGGTTCACGCCGGCCGCCGGCGAGTCGGCCGCGTCATCGGGGAGCAGGAAGTCCCTGCGCTGCGGGAAGCTGCGGTAGTCGGGCGACATGAAGATGCGCCGCAGGTCCCGGTTCCCGTCGAAGACGATCCCCATCATGTCGTACATCTCGCGCTCGTGGAACATCGCGCCGGGCCACAGACCGGTGATGGTCGGGATGTGCGGGCTGCCGCGGTCGACCGTGGCCCGCACGCGCAGCCAGGCCGGATGGCGATCGGAATAGAGGTGGTAGACGACCTCGAAGCGCTCGCCGGGACCGTAGTCCACGGCGGCGGCATCGGCCAGGTACCAGAAGTGGAGGTCCGGGTCGTCCCGGAGCTCGCGGAGCAGCTCGACGTTCCGGTCCCCGGGCACCGTGATCTCGACGGTGTCGGGGTCCGTCCACAGGCCGGCGGCGAGCTCCGGATGGCGTTCGGTGAGGGCGCGGACCAGCGCCCCGGCGGCTGCGGGGGCGGTCAGCGCACGTCTCCTTCCCACGCGATGCGCTGCGGGCCGCGGTCGACGTAGGTGGGCCACTGGCCACGGCGTTGCTTCACGAGCTCCTGGAGCTTCACGAGGCCGTAGATCAGGCCCTCCGGTCGCGGCGGGCAGCCGGGGACGTAGACGTCCACGGGCATGACCCGATCCACGCCCTGGACGACGCTGTAGCTGCGCTTGAAGCGACCGCCGCTCGTCGTGCAGGTGCCCATCGCCACGCACCACTTCGGCTCGGGCATCTGCTCCCACAGGCGCACGAGCGGCCCGGCCATCTTCGTCGTCAGGGTTCCCGCCACGATCAGGACGTCCGCCTGCCGCGGGCTGGCGCGGAACGGGAACATCCCGAATCGGTCGATGTCGTTCTTGGCGGTGGCCGTGCTCATCATCTCGATGGCGCAGCACGACAGGCCCGACAGGAGCGGCCACAGGGAGTTGGCCCGGATCAGGTCCAGCAGCCAGTCCGCGCGGGTCGGGATCACCTCGAGCAGGCCGTGGAAGCCGCCCTTCGGATGCTCCTCCATCCCGAACTCGCGGAGCAGCTCGTCGCCCGCCGCCTGGTCGGGAATGACGATGGGCGACGTGGCGCCCGGTCCGCTCTCGATCCTCTACTGCCATCGCAGGTCTCCCTTCCGCCAGGCGTAGAGCTCACCGAACAGGAGGATGACGAGGAACAGGCCGATGGCGATGATCCCCTGCCCGGCCACGGCACGCACCGTGATCGCCCACAGGTAGACGAAGATGATCTCCACGTCGAAGGCGACGAACAGGAGCGCGTACAGGTAGAACGCGAGACCGAACCGGCTCCAGGTGTCGCCGATCGTGTCGATCCCGCACTCGTACGGCAGCCCCTTCTGCGGTCGGTGGCGCCGGTGGGTGATCAGCCACGAGAAGAGGATCGTCGCGAAGACGAAGGTGGTCGCGGCGAACCCAAATCCCAGGACGTAGATCAACCCGGTCTGGTCCATGTCAGCTCCGTTGCGCTCGACAGGCGGGCCGATGCGGGCGGCGCACTCCGAGGCATCCGCCGCTGGCTCGCGCGTCTGGCGGCTTCTTCACGTTGCGTTTCTCAGGCGTTTCCGCCTCGATGACAGTCTAGCAGTCCACCTGCGGCGCGTCGGCCGCGGGCCCTGCGGTCAGTGGCCGAGCCAGGCCGTTCCGACGAGGATTCGGATCCCGTCGCTGACGAGCCCGTGGCCGCCGAGCAGCACGGGCACCGGCGCCTCGGCCGCGGCGCGGGTGAGCTCGGCGAGCCACGACGTCGAGACTCGCGCGGCGTCCCCGAAGTCCGAGGCGAACCGCTCCTCGGCCGGCGGCCAGGCCGCGGCGTCCGCGGAGCCCGCCCGCGCGGCCATCAGCACCCGGCTGTCGAGGATCACCCCGTCACCAAGATGCGCCAGCTCGTTCACGAGCCGACCCGGACCGGCGTCTCGCAGCAGGTACGCGAGGAGCGAGCGAGGGGTGCCACCCGGCGCCGCACGCATCCCGCGCTCCTCGACGAAGGCGCGCACGCGGCACGCCGTCTCCGTCTCGAGCCAGGCCAGCGTGCTGGCCGGCACCCGTCCGGCGAGCACGAGCTCCGCGTCCCGATCCCGCACCACCTCGCCGAGCTCCCCGAGGCGGGGGACCTCGAGCCGGCCGCCGCCGGGCAGGGTGGCCATCTCGAGGAAACCGGCCAGGGTGGGATCGAGGGCGCGAACTCCGGGGAGGCGGGAGGCGAGACGGAGGAGCGCGAGGTCGAGCGGCGTGTCGACGTCGAACCGCGACCAGGGCGAGCCCGAGAGGTCGCGGATGGCGAAGCCCGCGTCGGCCAGGACGCGCGGAGCGAGGTTGTCGGTGGGACAGGTGGCCAACGCGTCGAGGGCGCGGCCGAGGTCGCCGGCGACGACGAAGGCGTCCGCGCTGTAGCGGTTGTTGGCCACGAACTCGCCCGGGATCGGCGAGAGCAGCTCGTCCAGCAGGGTGTCCCCGGCCAGGGCGAGCGACCCGGCGCCGGCGAAGCCGATCGCGTCCGGCTCACCGTCGGACGCGGAGGCAGCGGCCAGCTCACGCCGGGCGGCGCCGACGAACCAGCGCCCCCAGTGGAATGTCTTCACGTCAGCGGACTCGTCCGGCGGGAGCGGCCGCACGGCTGCGCCAAGTGCCGAGAACCGTCGCGACAGCTCCGCCGCCAGGAGCCGGCGCCCCGTCTCGAGGACCGCGGCTTGGGAACCGAAGGACGGCTCGGTTGGCGCCCCGGCGGGGAGCAGGACGAGCGGCGCCGGGCGCTCAGCCACCGCGCGCGATGCGATGGAGCTGCTCGAGATGCATGAGGTCGTGGACCCCGGTGAAGAGGAGCCACTCACCGCAACGCAGCCGGTGCCCGACCAGCGGGTGGTCGACCGGGCAGGGGTCGGTCTCGTGCCCGGCGATGGCGCTCGCCGAGGCGGCCATGCTGCGTCGGCTCTTGGCGAGGAGAGTGCGCAGCGTCGCCACGTCTGCGTCCGCGGGGCCCGGGACGCCGGGCGTGATCTCGAACGGGCGCTCCGGCCACGCTCCGCTGGCGGCCGCGGCACCGACCATGGCCAGGTATCGGCGGGCGCCGGTCGTGTGGCTGAAGGCCTGCGCCACGTTCCAGTCCGCTTCGCCGCCCGGGAGCCGCAGCGCTGCCTCGGGCATGGCGTCGAGGACCTCGGCGAGCGCATCGGCCACCGCGTCGGTCTGCGACAGGATCTCCAGCGCGCTGCCGGCCGGGGTGCGGCGGCGGAGCTCGCGGCGGCAGGCCACCATCCCGTCGTCGATTGCGCGCCAGACGGCGACGATATCGGGCGCCCGCTCGGCGAGCGCATCGGCCCAGGCGGCCTTGGCCATGGTGTCGCCGGGCTACAGGCGCTCGAAGCGGTCGACCGGCAGCACGAACACGGTGGCGCCGCCCACCTCCACCTCGACCGGGTACGGCATGTAGAACTCGCCGGGTTCCATGATCGGCGGCATGGGGTTCACGAACTGCTTCCGCGAGTGGCAGTTGGCCTTGATCACCTCGAGAACGCCGTCTACCTGCTCGTCTTCGACGCCGACCAGGATCGTGGCGTTCCCCTGCTTGAGGAAACCGCCGGACGAGTTGAAGCGGGTCGCCCGGTACTCCTTCTCGAGCAGGGCGTCCACGAGGTTGCCGGCATCCTCGTTATGCACGATGGCGGTGACGAGCTTCATGGTTGACGGCGATTATGCCGCAGCGGGCCTCGAAGGGCTAGGCTGTGCCGATCATGTTCGGCGCCCGACGCAGTGAAGCTCGAAGCGGGACGACGATCGGTGCGCTGTGGCTCATCGGCATCGGCGCCGTCTTCCTCGTTCAGCAGTGGATCGACCGTCCGTGGGGGGAGGCCTGGCCGCTCTTCGTGATCCTGGTCGGGGTCGTGAGCCTGGCAACCCTCCCGTTCAAGCCACGCGATGCCGCCGGCCTCTTCGTGTCAGCCGGCTGGTCGCTGGTGATCACGGCGATCGGCGGGGTGCTCCTCCTCAGCACGACCGGGACCATCGGCGTCGAGCCGGGCCGGCTCATCGATCGTGGATGGCCGGTGGCGGTCATCGTGCTGGGCCTCTGGTTGCTGGTGGCTGCCGCGATCCCGTCCCGGGCGGGCTCGACCGAGCGGCTGGCCGTGCCGCTGGGTGATGCGAGCCGGGCATCGGTCCGGATCCGGCACGGTGGCGGGGAGCTCTCCGTCGGGCGCGCCGCCGCGGGGCTCCTCGTCGATGGCGAGTTCGGTGGTGGCGTGGTCCAGCACGTCAGCGGCAGCGGCAGCGTAGAGCTGCGTCCGCCGGGTGGCTGGAATGCCCCATGGTTCCGGGCCTGGCCGCGCTGGGAGATGGGCGTCACCGGCGAGGTCCCGCTCGAGCTCGACATCGAGGGCGGCGCGTCGCGAACGCGGCTCGACCTCGGGGAGCTGCAGGTGCGGTCGCTGCGCCTCCAGACGGGGGCCAGCGAGACTCGCGTGGCCCTGCCGCGCAGCGGAGGGGAGACGAAGGTGCGCGCCGAGGCCGGCGCCGCGTCACTCAGCTTCGAGGTGCCGGCCGGGGTGGCGGTCCGGATCCGGAGCCGGATGGCGCTGGGCAGCACCGTCGTGGATCCCCGGATCCCGCGCTCCGCCGACGGATGGGAGTCGCCCGGCTACGCCGAGGCCGAGAATCGCGCCGATCTCGACCTGTCCGGCGGAGTCGGGCAGCTCCGCGTGAGCCTCTCCGGCTGAATCTCCTCAGGCGCGCCCGAACGCCGTCTTGACGTGGGGCTGGAAGAGGTACCAGAGGATGAAGGCCGCGATCGCGAGGCTGATGATCAGGCTGGCCACCCCGTTCGTGTTGTTCGCGAACGAGAGCAGCGCCTCCAGAATCCCGAGCGCCTCGACCGCGACGCCGAGCGGCCAGGCCCAGGGCTTCAGGGTCCAGAACCCGTAGGCCAGGATCAGGCTCAGGATCGAGTAGACGAGGCCGATGAGGCCGGCCACCACGGCGAACCCGCCGAGCCCGGTGGTCGCGGCCACCAAGGTGCCGAGCCCCAGGAGGGCCAGTGAGGCGAGGAGCCCCAGCACACCGCCGATCGCCGCCAGGATGGCGAGGATCGTGATCCCCGTTGGTCGTTGCATGCGATGGTCTCCTGCTTCTTGCATGCGGGCTGAGCCGATCCGGCTCGCCGGGCCCGTGGGGCCGAGTATACGAGCGGCTCAAAGCCCGTCCAGCATGGGTTCCACGATCTCGCGGACGAGCGCGTCGGTTTCCTCCACGGACCCCGAGCCGTCGACGACCCGGAAGCGCGCCGGCTCAGCGGCGGCAAGCTCGAGATACGCACGGCGCACCGTCTCGAAGAAGGCGGCGCCCTCGGTGTCCTCGAAGCGGTTCCACTCGCCGCGCCGTTTGCGCGCCAGCCCGACTTCCACCGGGACGTCGACGAGGATCGTGAGGTCGGGCAGCGTGCCGTGGGTCGCGAACGCCTGGAGGCGACGGAGCTCGGCGATGTCGTTCCCGTACGCCGCGCCCTGGTACGCGAGCGAGCTGTCGAGGTAGCGCGCACACACGACGTGCTGGCCGTTGCGCAGCGCCGGCAGGATCAGGCGCGCGGTGTGCTGGGCACGCGCCGCGGCGAACAGGAGCGCGTCGGCACGCGGGTCGAGGTCGTCGGAGATCGACCGGGCGTGGAGCAGGAGGCGCCGGATCTCGTCGCCGAGCGGCGTGCCGCCCGGCTCGCCGGTGAGGATCGTTGGATCGCCCCGGGCTCGAAGCCACTCGGCGAGGTGGCGCGCCGCCGTCGTCTTGCCGCTGCCGTCGGGCCCCTCGAGGGTGATGAACCGGCCCCGGCTCAGCGCCACGCTCGGCCCTCGTTGGGCAGCAGCTCGACGCGGCGGTTCGGCTCCGCGCCGCGGGATCGGCTCATGAGGGCGTTGCGCTCCGCCATCTGGTGCTGGAGGCGACGGATGTAGGCGTTCTGCGGGGTGAGCTCCATCGGCTGGCCGGAGGCCTGGACGAGCCCGATCGCCTCGGCCGTCTCGCGCAGCGCGGCCTCGGACGGATCCGCCTCGAGGTCGAAGAGGCTGGCCATCAGGTTCTCCATCTGGAGGACCGTGTTCGTCTTCAGGACGTAGATCGGTACCCCGTTCGACTCCGCGTTGCGGAGCGCCGACGGCTTGCGCCGGTAGTAGTTGCGGAGGGTGACGACGGCATCGGCCTCATCCGGCTCGCGGGCCACGGTCACCGGCACGCCGAGCTCGCGGGCCGACTGCTCCAGCCGCTTGCGGCTGACCCCGAAGGCGAACAGGTTCAGGGGCCGATGATTCCGCCCGGCCCGCGGGCGGGCGGCGCCCACCGGTCGATTCAGGAGCTCCTCCTCATCGGCCTCGAAGGTCGCGCCGACGGACGAGCCCGCATCGGAAGCGTCGCCTTCGGCACCGAGACGCCGCGCCGCGCCGCGCCCGGGGAGCGGACGCAGCCCCGGCCCACCACCACCGCGCCCCCGGCTGAAGGCGCCGTAGCCGCCGGTCGGCTCGAGCGGCGCGAAGGCCGGGTTGCCGGCCCCGGTCTCGCTGATCCGATAGTCGTACTTCGTCGCCGCCCGGACCTCGCCGTCCTCGCGCCAGCGGGACTCGGGGGGCACCATGTGCCCGCGCAGGATGGCGTCCACCGTCTCGGCCACGTCGCGATGGACGATGACGTGATCGCGCTCGACGATCTCGACGAGCACGTCGAAGGTCGGCGGCGCCTTGCGCTCGAGGACCGTCTTCTGGGTGCCGCGCCGGCGAGCCTCGTCGTCGCCGAGGGTGACCGGCGCGATCCCCCCGACGAGATCCGAGAGGGTCGGGTTGACCATGAGGTTGTCGAGCGTGTTGCCGTGCGCGGTGCCAACCAGCTGGACGCCGCGTTCGGCGATCGTCCGCGCCGCCTGCGCCTCGAGCTCGGTGCCGATCTCGTCGATGACGATCACCTCCGGCATGTGGTTCTCGACCGCCTCGATCATCACCGCGTGCTGCTCGGTCGGGGTGCGCACCTGCATCCGTCGCGCCTCGCCGATCCCCGGGTGCGGGATGTCGCCGTCGCCCGCGATCTCGTTGCTGGTGTCCACGATGATCACTCGCTTGCCGAGGTCATCGGCGAGGACGCGGGCGACTTCGCGCAGCATCGTCGTCTTGCCCACGCCCGGCCGCCCGAGGAGCAGGACGCTCTGGCCCGCCTCCACGATGTCGCGGATGATGTCGATGGTGCCGTAGACCGCGCGCCCGATGCGGCAGGTGAGGCCCACCACCTTGCCCGCCCGATTGCGGATGGCGCTGATCCGGTGCAGGGTCCGCTCGATACCGGCGCGGTTGTCGTCCCCGAAGGCGCCGATGTGCTCGATGACGTGGTTGATGTCGACCTCGGTCACCTCCCGCTCGAGAAGCTGCTCCTCCCCGTGGGTGAAACGTGCCTCCGGCCGCCGGCCGAGGTCCAGGACGACCTCGAGCAGGTCGGAGCGGTTGGCGAACGTCCGCAGCCGAGCCACGATCTCGGGCGGCAGTGCATCCAGGAGGGCGTCGAGGTCGTCGGTCGTCTCGAGTCGCGTCACGTTCTCTTCCTATCAGATTGCCGGCACCATGGCCGGCTGCCGGACGGGGGCGCGCACCTCGCGGACCAGGAGCGTAACCCGGCCGATCGGCTCGAAGCCGGCGGCCGCGGCGGCACGCATGCCCGTCGACTCGTATGTTCGCACCGGAGCCAGCAGGCCCGCTGCCTGTGCCTCGCTGCCTATCTGCTCCATGACCGCGCGGAGGAAGCCCGGGGCATCGCTGCCGTCGCGGACGAGGTAGCGGAGGTAGTGCGGACCCTCGCGGCAGGCGCCGTGCTGGGCGAACCCGCCGGCCCGTTGATCATGCGGCATGAGCCAGGCCTCCACGGCGCTGAAGTGGAGGAGCGGATTGAGGCTCGTCCGCGGCACGACGCCCTCGTGGCCAACGGCTTCCCAGTCGGTGGCGGCGTAGTCCTCCAGCCGGGCGATCGCCGGTGGCGTGGCGTGGGTCCACAGGTCGAAGAGGTGCCAGGCATCGGGCGCGCCGGCAGGCTGGAGCGCCGGGAGATCCGCATCGGCCGACCTCGCCGACCCCGCCTTCGACGAGCCATCGCGCCCAAAGGCCCGCAGCCAGGAGCGCGGCCCGCGCGTCGCCGACGGCGGTCGGTAGTAGATCTCCTCCTGGGCGTAGGCCATGAAGCTCAGCTGTCCGAACAGCTCGAGGTTCTCGCGAACGTCGCTGCACGCGGCGTGGAAGCGGGCCACGTCGTGCTGCGCAGCCTCGTCGACCAGCGCCCGCAGAAGCGCGTAGCGCACCTCGTTGGCGAGCGGGCTCTCGGCCGCATCCAGCTCGGTGATCACCCAGTCGTCGCGTCGCGGCTCCTCGATCGCGCGACAGCTGCCCACCAGCTCGCCGCCGTCCTCGGCCACGAGGTGCAGCGATGGTGCTCGCAGTGGCAGCCACGACGGGATCAGGCTCGAGAGGCTGATGCTCGGCAGGGTGGTGGTGGGTGCCGGCACGCCGAGCGAGCGGCGGTAGCTGTCCGACGCGGTGTGGACCCGTCGCGAGAGCTCCACGAGCGCCTGCCGATCGGTGATGCGGGCGGGCCGAATCGTCCCGGCCGTCGTGCTCACGAGGAGATGAGCTCCAGCAGGAGCCGATGCAGCCGCCGGTCGCCGGTCAGCTCCGGGTGGAAGGCGGTGGCCAGCACCCGCCCCTGCCGGACGGCGATGGGCCGGCCCGCCTCGTCGCGTGCGAGCACCTCGACCCCCGGGCCGGTGTCGGTGACGACCGGGGCGCGGATGAAGACGCCGTGCACCGGCTCCTCGCCGAGCGCTGGCATCTCGAGGTCCGCCTCGTACGAATCGAGTTGGCGTCCGTAGGCGTTCCGCTGGACGGTGGCGTCGAGGAGCGGCAGCACCGGCTCCTCGCCGCCGGTCAGGCGCTCGGCGAGGAGGATCATCCCCGCGCAGGTGCCGAGGATCGCCGCGCCGCGTCGGGCGAGCGCGAGGATCGGCTCCCGAAGGCCGTAGCGTTCGATGAGGCGCCGCATGGCCGTCGACTCCCCGCCGGGCAGGATCAGCGCGTCGAGGCCCTCGAGATCGCCGGGCAGACGGACCGACACCGGCTCGGCACCGATCTCGCGGATCGCATCCGCGTGCTCGCGGACGTCGCCCTGCAGGGCGAGGATCCCGATCCGCGGGGTGCGCAGGCTGGCCGGCGGCGCGGGCTGCGCCACGAGTCTCTCGGTCACGCCTACCAGCCGCGGACGGCCAGGCGCTCCTCCACCGGGATCTCGGACAGCTCGAGACCTCGCATCGGCTCGCCCAGGCCGGTGCTGACCTCGACCAGGATCTCCGGGTTGTCGTAGTGGGTCGTGGCCATCACGATCGCGCGCGCCACGCGCTCGGGATGTTCGCTCTTGAAGATGCCGGACCCCACGAACACGGCCTGCGCACCGAGCTGCCGCATGAGGCTCGCGTCGGCAGGGGTGGCGACACCCCCGGCGGAGAAGTTCGGGACCGGCAGCTCACCGAGCTCCGCGGTCTGCTTCACGACGTCGAGCGGGGCGCGCAGCTCCTTGGAGGCGGCGAACAGCTCGTCCTCCCGCATGCCGGAGAGCTCTCTGATCCCCTTCATGACCGCCCGCATGTGGCGAACCGCTTCGACGATGTTGCCGGTGCCGGCCTCGCCCTTGGTGCGGATCATTGCCGCTCCCTCGCCGATCCGGCGCAGCGCCTCGCCGAGGTCGCGGCAGCCGCACACGAATGGCACGGCGAACCCGTGCTTGTCGATGTGGTGCTCCTCGTCAGCCGGGGTCAGGACCTCCGACTCGTCGATGAAATCGACCTCGAGCTGCTGGAGGATCTGGGCCTCCGCGATGTGGCCGATGCGGCACTTGGCCATGACCGGGATGCTGACCGCGCCCTTGATCTCCTCGATCAGCTTCGGGTCGCTCATGCGTGCCACGCCGCCGAACTTGCGGATATCGCTCGGGACGCGCTCGAGCGCCATCACCGCCACCGCGCCCGCCTCCTCGGCGATCTTCGCGTGCTCAGCGGTGACGACGTCCATGATCACGCCGCCGGACAGCATCCGCGCCAGCCCGACCTTCGTGGCCCAGGTCGATCGGTCGATCGTGGTCATTCTGAGCCTGATTGTACGCTGCCCGCGACCAGGGCTGGGATCCGCCCAGTTGGATTACCAGGGCTGATATGGCCAGGCGGCGTCGCGAGCCTGAGCACGGAGTCGGCTATCATCGGCGCCTGGAGGCGAGCCGTGATCAATGCGCCGGTGCTGGTGCTCAACCAGAATTACGAGCCGATGAACGTCTGCGACATCAGGCGTGCGTTTCGCCTGCTCGGCGCGGAGAAGGCCGAGCTGCTCGAGAAGAACCACCAGATGATTCACACGCCGACCCTCGCCCTCTCGGCGCCATCGGTGATCCGCCTCGTCTACCTCGTGAAGCGCCCGCGCCCGCGGGTGAAGCTGTCGCGGCGCGAGGTGTTCGCCCGGGACCGGCACACCTGCCAGTACTGCGGGAAGTCGAGCCGCGACCTCACGATCGATCACGTCATGCCCAAGCATCGCGGCGGCCGGCACGAATGGGAGAACCTGGTGACCGCCTGCCGTGCCTGCAACCACCGCAAGGGCTCGAAGACGCTGGCCGAGGCGCGGATGCACCTCCTCCGCGAGCCGCGCGCGCCGCGGGCCGACGTGCGGTACCTGTTCGGCTCCTACCTGTCCGACCGGACGAACGACCCGTGGCGCGCATATCTCTTCCTGGAGTCCTCAGCGGCACCGTCCGACTGAGGCCGGGCCGATGCGCGACGGCGCCGTCCTGAGCGCGACCCTCCCCCCGCAGGTGGGCGCCGTGCTCGCCCGCCTGACGAGCCTCGACGCCGATGCGGTTCTCGTCGGCGGCTGCGTGCGGGACCTCGTGCTCGGCGAGGAGCCGGGCGACTGGGACGTCGCGACCAGCGCGCCGCCGGAGCAGGTCGCGGCCGCGTTCCCCGGCTCCACTTGGACGAACCCGTTCGGCACGGTGACCGTCCAGGGTGGCGAGGGCATCCGGGTCGAGGTGACGACGTTCCGGATCGAGAGCCGCTACCGGGACCGGCGCCGGCCGGAGGCGGTGCGCTGGGGGAGCTCGCTGGCCGAGGACCTGGGGCGCCGCGACTTCACGATCAACGCGATGGCCTGGCGGCCGGCCGGCGACGCCGGGGCGGGTCGCCTCGTCGACCCCTACGACGGGGCCGGTGACCTCGATCGGGGGGTCCTGCGCGCGGTCGGCGACCCCGACGAGCGGATCGCGGAGGACGCCCTGCGCCTCGTCCGTGCCGCGAGATTCGCGGCCCGGTTCGGGCTCCGCATCGAGCCGGCCACCGAAGCAGCCATTCGCCGTCACGCGGCGGCGGCCGCGTCGCTCTCCGGCGAGCGCGTACGCGAGGAGCTGCTCCGGATCCTGGGCTCCGACCGGGCCGCCCCCTCCGCCGCGCTGCTCCTGCTCGAGGAGCTTGGCCTCCTCGAGGTCATACTTCCCGAGCTCGCTGCGCTCCGCGGCATCCCCCAGGCCAAGCCGCTGGCCGGCGATGCGCTCGACCACTCGCTGCGTGCCGCGGACGCGCTGCCGGCGACCGACCCGTGGCTCCGGACGGCCGGGCTGCTGCACGACCTCGGGAAGGCGACGACGCTGGCGGATGGCCACTTCATCGGGCACGAGGAGGTCGGGGCCGATCTCGCGGACGCGCTCCTTCGTCGCCTCCATGCGCCGCGCGCACGATCGGCGCGCGTCGTGCGCCTGATCCGCCACCACATGTTCGCCTACGGGCCGGAGTGGAGCGACGCGGCCGTGCGTCGCTTCGTCCGGCGGGTGGGGGCCGACCTGCTGGGGGACCTCTTCGCGCTGCGGGCGGCGGACAACGCGGCATCCGGCGTGCCGGAGCCGGCCTCGGGGGGCACGGATGAGCTCAGGCATCGCTCGGAGGCTGCGGTCGCCGGCGCCCCGCTCGAGGCGCGCCAGCTGGCCGTCAACGGCGATGACCTGTGCCGCGAGCTCGGCCTGCAACCGGGGCCGGCGATCGGCGTGCTTCTCGATCGGCTGCTCGAAGCCGTGCTCGACGACCCATCGCGAAACGAGGCGCCCATGCTCCTTGGACTGGCACGCAGATGGGCGGCCGAATTGGGGGTCGACGCCGATGCCGGTGCCCAAATGCACCACCGGGGCCGGCCTGCCGAGGGGGCGGAGCCGTAGGTCGCTGCTACAATCGGCGGTCCGGAGTGCGTGCCCCACGCGCCGTTTCCGACCCTGGCCCAGGAGCGGAGGACCCGTCCCGCAATGACCGCAATCGGGCGACGAGTTGCGCGTCTCGAACATCGACTGACCAAGCCCGCCGCATCGCTCGCTGACCTCGAGGCCGCCGTGAAGTTGGCCCTCGAGCACGATCTCGCGGCGCTGACGGTCAACCCCTGGCTGATCAAGGCCGCCCGCCGCGGCCTCGGCCGCTCCCGCATCCGCCTTGGCACGATCGTCGCCCACCCCCACGGTGGACAGCTGCTGGCAGTGAAGGCCTTCGAGGCGTCCAAGGCGCTGGAACAGGGCGCCAGCCAGGTGGACTTCTGCCTGAATGCCGGGGCGCTCGTCTCTGGAGAGGACGAGATCGTCTACAACGACATGCTGGCCGTCGTCGACATGGTCCATTCGGCGCTGGGTGTGGCCGGGGTGGTCATCGAGCCGGAGCCGCTCCCGGACGAGCTCGTTCGCCACGCCTGCCGTCTCGCCGAACGCTCGGGCGCGGACTACGTCGTCACCTCGGGCGGTGAGACGACCGCCCGCAAGGCGGTCGCGCGTGCGTCGCTCCTCCGCGACAGCGTGGGCGCGCGCGTGCAGGTCAAGGCGGCCGGCCGCTTCCGGACGCTCGCCGACGTGCGCGCCGCGGCCTCGGCGGGGGCAATCCGCATCTCGGCGCCGTTCAGCGCCGAGCTGGCGGCCGCCGGCGTCGCCGCCTTCAGCGAGGGCGTGGAGGAGCCGCAGCCGCGTGGTGGCGCCGCTCGCGGGGATCACCTGACCGCCGGGGCACGAGGACGATGACGCACGACGGGCGGGGGGGCTGACGAAGTGCGAGTCCTGGTCGTCGGCGGCGCCGGCTTCGTGGGGTCCACCACCGTCGAGGCGCTCGTCGCGGCGAAGCACGACGTGCTCGTCTACGACGACCTCTCGACCGGGCACGCGCCTGCCGTCGTGGCGCCCGCACGCCTTGTTCGCGGCTCGATCCAGGATCGGGGCCGCCTCGCCGCGCTCATGCGCGAAGCGGGGATCGAAGCGGTCCTGCACTGCGCCGCGAAGTCGCTGGTGGCGGAGAGCCTCGCGGACCCGGGCCTCTACTACCGACACAACGTGGCCGGAGGCGTGGCCCTGCTGGAGGCGATGCGCGACGCCGAGGTGAGCCGGCTCGTGTTCTCGTCCACGGCCGCGGTGTACGGCGAGCCGAAGCGGGTGCCGATCGCGGAGGCCGATCGGACCGAGCCCATCAACCCATACGGCGCAACGAAGCTCGCGTTCGAAGGCGCCATGCGCTGGTTCGCCGCGAGCCACGACTTCCGGGCCATCAGCCTGCGCTACTTCAACGTGGCGGGCGCCACCGAACGCAACGGCGAGGACCACGATCCGGAGACCCACCTCATCCCGCTCGTGCTCCGCGTCGCGGCCGGCGAGGCGACCCACGTGCAGATCTTCGGTCAGGACTACAAGACCCCGGACGGGACCTGCATCCGGGACTTCATTCACGTCCGCGACCTGGCGACCGCTCACCAGCTGGCCCTCGAGGCGACCGGTGAGGGGGATTCGAGCCTCGAGGTCTACAACCTGGGGTCGGCCGCCGGCTTCAGCGTCCGCGAGGTCGTGGATGCCGCTCGCAAGGTGACCGGCCGCGCGATCCCCGCCCGGATCGTGAAGCGCCGGGTGGGTGATCCGCCGGTGCTCGTCGCCAGCTCCCGGCGCGCCCGCCGCGAGCTCGGCTGGCAGCCGGCGTTCAGCAAGCTCGAGCAGATGCTGGCCGATGCGTGGGCCTGGCGCCTCGCGCACCCGAACGGCTACGGGCGCGCGCCGCGCGAGGGGGTCGCATCGCGGGACGGCAGCGATCTGCAGCGCCAGGCCATCTCATCGGCTTGAGGGTTCCGGCCCGAGGCTCCCAGTTGCGACACAGTCTCAGGTAAAGTACGCTCCACGCGTGCCTGCGAACGACGCCATCCTCACCGCCCTCCATCGCGCCGGCGTCCGGATGACCGCGCCGCGGCGTGCGGTCGCCGAGGCGATCGGCCGCCGGGACGGGCACTTCACCGCCGAAGACGTGCTGGCAACCTCCCGTGTTGGGCGGCGGTCGGTCGGGCGAGCCACCGTCTTCCGCTCGCTCGACCTCCTAACCGAGATGGGTCTCGTGGAGCGGATGGACCTGCCGACCGGCGAGCACGCCTACGTCGCGTGCGCTCCCGCCGCGCATCACCACCACGTCGTCTGCTCGCGATGCGGGCGATCCGCGGAGGTGGGCGAGGTTGGCCTCGCGCCGGTGCTCGCGCGGATCGAGGCCGCCACCGGGTTCAGCATCGGCTCCCACCGCCTCGAGCTGTTCGGGCTCTGCGCGCGGTGCCAGGCCGCTCCCCCGGCCGCCCGCGGCCGCTGACGTCCTCGAGTAGCCGATGATCCGCGCCCCCGGTCGCCACATGCCGATACTGAGTCTCATCCTCGGGGTCGCGGCGCTGACGGCGGCATGCGCCGGACCATCGGGCAGCGCGGGAAGCGGGACCGCCGGCGTGCGGGTGGTGACGACGACGACCGTCTTCGCCGACCTCGTGCGGCAGGTGGGCGGGGACCTCGTTCAGGTGACGAGCCTGGTCCCGGCCAACGGCGACGTCCACACCTTCGCTCCCACGCCCGCCAACATTCGGAGCGTGGCGGAAGCCCGGCTGCTGGTCATGAACGGGCTGGGCCTCGACGACTGGCTGGAGAAGACCATCACGAATGCCAGCCGAGAGGGGACCCCGCTCGTGAAGTTGGCGCAGGACCTGCCCGGCGTGACGCTCCTGCCCGGCGATCAGCCCGACACCCAGAACCCGCATCTCTTCATGGATCCGAAATACGCGGAGCTCTACGTCGACCGCATATCGCAGGCGCTCGGGGAGGTGGATCCGGAGCATGCATCGGCATACCAGCGCCAGGCCGCTGCGTACCGCGCGCGGCTCGATGACCTCGACACCTGGGTCCGTGATCAGGTTGCGCAGATCCCCGACGCCGAGCGCAAGCTCGTGACCTTCCACGATGCGTTTCCCTACTATGCGAGGGAGTACGGGATCACGATCGTGGGCGTGGCGGTCGAGGCGCCGGGGCAGGACCCGAGCGCGGGCTATACGGCACAGCTGGTGAATGCGATCCGCGAGGCAGGCGTCAAGGTCATCTTCAGCGAGCGCCAGTTCCCCGCCAAGCTCGTGGACCAGCTGGCGGCGGAGACGGGCGCTCGCGTCGTATCCAACCTCTACGACGATTCGCTTGGCGATCCTCCGATCACGAGCTACGAAGCGGTCATCCGCTGGGACACCGAGCAGCTCGTCGCGGCCCTCAGGTGAGCATATGAGCCAGGAGCAGGCTGCCGGCCACGAACACCATGCCGGCCACGACCACGGGCCCGGTCACCACGAATCCGGGCACGCGACAGCGCCGGCCGCCGTGCGCCTGGCGGGGGTGACGGTCGGCTACGAGCACCGCAAGGCGTTGGCGGACATCTCGCTGCAGATCGACCGCGGGTCGCTCGTCGCGATCTTCGGGCCGAACGGCGGCGGGAAGACAACGCTGCTCAAGCTCATTGCCGGGCTCCTCCAGCCGTGGAGCGGCGTCGTCGAGGTGCTCGGGGCCCCCGCCGGGAAGGAGGCGCACCGCATCGCCTACGTTCCACAGGCGGAGCTCGTCGACTGGTCGTTCCCGGTCAGCGTCTGGGACGTCGCGATGATGGGACGCTACGCCGGACTCGGGCTGTGGCGCCGGCCCGGGGCGGTCGATGCCGACGCGGTGGCCCTGGCGCTCGAGCGGGTGGGCATGATCGAACGCCGCGGCTCGCAGATCGGCGCCCTGTCGGGCGGTCAGCGGCGTCGTGCGTTCCTGGCGCGGGCGATCGCCGCCCAGCCGGATCTCTACCTCCTCGATGAGCCGGTGACCGGCGTGGACATCACCACCCAGGAGGACCTCATGGCACTGCTCACCGCGGAGACCGCCGTCGGGCGCACGGTGATCGCCACGACGCACGATCTCGCCGCCGCATCGGAGCACTTCACGACGGTCCTCGGGCTCAACCGCCGCCTCATCGCGATGGGGCCCTCCGAGCTTGTGCTCGACCCCGAGGTCCTGGCGGAGACGTACGGCGGTCACCTCCTGGTCCTCGGCAACCGGGCCGTCGTGCTCGACGACGCGCACCACCACGACGCGGCGAGCGGCCGCGAGCAGCACTTCCACGAAGAGAGCGACGGGCACAGCCGATGATCGACGTCGTCCTCTCCCCGCTCGGCTACGACTTCTTCGTGCGGGCCCTCGTCGCGTCGGCCATGGTCGGCGTGGTCTGCGCGGTGGTCGGGTCCTTCATGGTCCTCCGCGGCCTCGCGTTCATGGGGGACGCGTTGAGCCACGCGGCATTCCCCGGCGTCGTGGCCGCCTACCTGCTGAATGCGACGTTCTACGTGGGCGCCGTGGTGGCCGCGGTCGCAACGGCGCTCGCGATCGGCTGGGTCACGCGGCGCGGCCTCCTGCGCGGGGACACCGTGATCGGCGTCCTGTTCGCCGGGATGTTCGCGTTCGGCATCTTCCTCTTCAGCCTCATCCCGAACTACGTCGGCGACCTGTTCGGCTTCCTGTTCGGGGAGGTCCTCGGCATCGGGGTGGTCGACCTCATTGCGCTCGTTGCCCTCTCGGTCACCGTGCTGGCCGTCGTCACCCTCCTCTGGAAGGAGCTGCTGTACGCGACCTTCGATCCGCTCGGAGCGGGCGCGGCCGGCCTCCCGGTGGCGGCCCTCGACTACCTGCTGCTGGCTCTCATTGCGATCACGATCGTCGTGAGCCTCCAGGCGGTCGGCATCATCCTCGTCGTCGCGATGCTCATCACTCCCGCGGCGACCGCACAGCTCCTGACCCGGACGTTCGGCCGCCTGCTGCTGGCGGCAGTCTCGATTGGCCTCGCGGCACCGGTCGTGGGGCTCTATCTGAGCTACTGGACGAATGCCGCGAGCGGCGCGACGATCGTCCTCGTCGAGACGGCCATCTTCGTCCTCGTCCTGGTCAGCAGGCTCGTGGCTGCGGGCCGGGTGCCCGCGTCATTCGCGGCTTCGGAGTAGGCCGCACCCGCCTGAGGCCCGATCTCGTGGTAGGCTCCGAACGGCGCGGCGCCACGCGCAGCCTGCCGTTTCGCGCGAGCGCGGCCCCACGGCGCTGACGCCGCCATAAGACCACTGGAGTCCCATTTGCCAGAAGCCGAATCTCCCGCGTCGCGTCGGCGACGCGCCCGCCCTTCCCGGAGCAGCCGTCAGGCGCCGGTCTCCGCCGATGCGCCGTCCCCCATCACCGATGAGGATGCCGAACCCTCGCCACTCGTCGCCGCCGTCCTGGCCGCCCAGCGCAGCTACCGTTTCGGGGCGATCGAGCTGCCGCCCACGATCGCGCGAGCGATCGAGAAGATGGGGTTCACCGCGCCGACCGAGGTGCAGGCGCGGGCCATCGGTCCGCTCCGCGCCGGGAAGGACCTCATCGGGCAGGCGCAGACCGGGACGGGGAAGACGGCCGCATTTGGCATCCCGATCGTCGAGAAGGTGGATCCCGCCGCGAGCCACGTCCAGGCCCTCGTCCTGACGCCCACGCGCGAGCTCTGCCTGCAGGTAACCGAGGAGATGCGCCGCATTGGCGTCTTCCGCGGTGTCGATGTCGTCTCCATCTACGGCGGCTCGAGCATGGACAAGCAGATCAGTGCCCTGCGGCGCGGGGTGCCGGTCGTGGTGGGCACGCCCGGGCGTGTGCTCGACCTCATCCGACGCGGGGAGCTGCGCCTGGACCGGGTCCACACCGTGATCCTCGACGAGGCTGATCGCATGCTCGACATGGGCTTCATCGTCGACGTCGAGACGATCCTGTCGCGCTGTCCGCGCCAGCGGCAGACGGCGCTGTTCAGCGCGACGATGCCGTACGCCATCCTCCGCATCTGCGATCGCTTCATGGATCGCAACGCGGAGCACATCGCGGTCCGGCCGGAGATGAAGACCGTCGAGACGGTAAGGCAGCTCGTCTACTTCGTCGCCGAGCAGGACAAGGTGCGGGCCCTCCTCGAGCTGGCAGGGCGGTTCACGATCGATCGCCTGCTCGTCTTCCGCCACACCCAGATCGGGGTAGATCGGCTGGCGACGACCCTGAAGCGGCGCGGCCAGAACGTATCCGCCCTCCATGGTGGTATGAGCCAGCGGGATCGGACCCGCACCCTTGCCGACTTCCGCTCGGGGAAGATCCAGTTCCTCGTCGCGACGAACGTCGCCAGCCGGGGACTCGACATCACCGACCTGCCGTTCGTGCTGAGCTACGACCTCCCCGAGGACGCCGACACCTACGTGCACCGCATCGGCCGAACGGCGCGCGCGGGTCGAGAGGGGACCGCCATCACCTTCGTCGGCGAATGGGACCTCGATGCCTGGGAGCAGATCCGCAACGAGGTCGGCGTCGAGGTCGAGGTCGGCGAGCTCGAGCTCTACGGGCCGGGTTAGACGATGAGCGGAGCCGGGGACCCCGGGCGCGCGCCCCTGCCCCAGCAGGCAACCCGCACGAGCGCGGTCGTCGACTCGGTGGAGTGGTTCTTCGAGCCCTGCTGGCGGGGCGACCGCCTCATGCTGCGCGTGGCGGACGGCCGCCTGAGCATCACCGATGACGGCGGCGAGCCGGCGGACGAGGCCTACGGCGAGCTCATCGAGGTCGCGGAGCGGGCCCTGCGCGTGACGGATGCCCTCATCGACGGCATCTGGACCAGCATGCCGTTCGTCGGTGAGGGCAGCCCCGCCCGAAACCTCGCCAGCGCGATCGCTGACGAGGGGCTGACCGATGAGCTGCCGGATCCGATCGAGAACGAGATGCGACGCGCGCTGATCGCGGTCGACCTCGTGGAGGTGGATCGTCAGCCGCTCCACGACGTTCCCTACCAGGAGCGACGACGGCTCCTCGGGTCGGTGTTCGACGAGAGCGTCCAGGTGCGGATCACGCCGGCGGTCCGCGCTCCGGTCGACTCCTGGCTCGTCGCCTGGCGCGCCGGAGGCTTCACCGATTACCTGGCCAAGCACATGAACTCACGCTACTTGCCGGGCGAGACCGCTCCGGACTGGCTCCAGATCCCCACCCAGCCGCGCCGCGGACGGAACGCGTTGGGCAGGCTCTTTCCGTTCGGGGGCCGCGGCCAGCGGGCGGTCCGTATCGTGGACTCGATCCCCGAAGAGCGGCAGTCGCGCCCCTGACCAACGCCGCCATCGGGCGGCCCACGACGTGGGGTCTGCTACCCTTTCCCTCCGAGATCACACGTGGTGCCGGACGCGACCTGAGGAGGCTCGCTCTGACGTCCAAACCAGCCGCAGCGCCGGGATCTGCGCTCGACGAGCAGGCTCTCGCCGAGGTCCGCCGGGTCGGCGATGCCGACCTGATGGTGGGGATCCCAAGCTTCGCGAACGCCGAGACGATCGGCTACGTCGTGCGCGCCGCAACGGCAGGGATGGTCCAGTACTTTCCCGACCTCAAGCCGATCCTCGTCAATAGCGATGGCGGCTCCCCGGACGACACGCCGCGGGTCGCGGTCAGCACCGAGAGCCCCGACTACATCGAGAAGATCATCCTCGTCAGCCCCCGCCACAAGCTCCAGCGGATCACGTTCACCTACCAGGGGATCAGCGGCAAGGGGACCGCAGTGCGGGCCCTCTTCGAGGTGGCGCGCGAGCTGAACGTCAAGGCCTTCGTGATGGTCGACTCCGACCTGCGCAGCATCGTCCCGGAGTGGATCGAGCTCCTGGTGGGCCCGATCCTCAAGGGCGGCTACGACTTCGTGGCACCCATGTACGCGCGCTACAAGTACGACGGCACGATCACGAACAACATCGCCTACCCGCTGACGAGGGCCCTCTACGGTGCGCGGATCCGGCAGCCGATCGGCGGCGAGTTCGCGGTCTCCGGCGACCTCATCACCCGCTACCTCGAGCTCGAGACGTTCGACGAGCTGATCGCCCGCTTCGGGATCGACGTGTGGATGACCCACTCCGCCATCAACGAGGGCTTCGCGGTCTGCCAGGCGCGTCTGGGGGCCAAGATCCACGACGCGAAGGACCCGGCATCCGACCTGGGGCCGATGTTCCGGCAGGTCGTCGGCACCCTCTTCAACCTGGCCGGCCATTACGAGGACCGATGGCTCCGGGTGCGCGGCTCGCACGCGATCCCGGAGTACGGCTTCGAGCGGGTCATCGCCCCGGAGAAGATCGAGGTCAGCCACGAGAAGCTCGTCCACAACTTCGAGGATGGCCGCCTCACGAACCGCGACGCGTGGGCCGAGATGCTCGCTCCCGAGCAGCTCGAACGGGTGATGAGCCTGACCTGGGCCGACGTCACCAGCTTCCACTTCCCCGCGGAGCTGTGGGTCCGCTGCCTCTACGACGCGCTCGTCGCCTTCCATCATCCCGGCGCCGATCACGATCGGCTGCTGGCCGCGCTCACCCCGCTCTACTTCGCCCGCACCGCGGCGTTCATTGGCGAGACGCTGGAGATGACGACCGACCAGGCAGAGCGGGTCGTGGACGCACAGGCGCAGGAGTTCGAGGAGCTCAAGCCGTACCTCGTGGGCCGCTGGCGCGAGATGCGCGCCGAGGAGAGCGGCGGCTGATGCCCTCCCGCCGTCAGCCGTACCGGATCCTGCTGCCGCTCGCCAACCCCCGCACGGCGCGCGACCTCGTGCGCATCGGCTCAGGACTGGCCGGCGGGCGCCAGACCCAGATCACGGCGCTCGGCATCGTGGAGGTGCCCGAGGGCGTCTCGCTCTCGGAGGGTGCGACCCAGGCGCGGACCGCTCGCCGACTCCTCCAGCGCGTCCTCGACTTTGGCGACGAGGAGGGGGTCGAGATTCGGACCATGGTCCGCATCGGGCGGCGGGCGAACGACGGCGTCACCGAGGCGGTCGGCGAGGAGAACACGGACCTCGTCATCTTCGGCTGGGGCGGGCCACCCACTCCCAGCCAGGCGGCGCGCGCCGCCGAGGAGGCCAGGGAGGCCCAACGCCGTGGCGGCAGCGCGCCGTCGGCGGCCGCGGCCGTCTTCTCTCCGACGATCGACGCCGTCGTTCGCGAGTCGCCGTGCGACATCGCGGTCGTCAAGCAGCGCGGTGTCGACAATGTGGACTCGATCCTCGTCCCGGTTCGCGGCGGCCCGCACGCCGAGCTGGCGATGCGCCTGGCCCGCGACCTCGGCAAGCGTTTCTCGGCACGCGTGGTCGTGCTCCACGTCGTCCCCAAGGGGCTCGGCGAGCGCGCGCTCGAGCACGAGCAGGACGCCCTCGATCGCTTCGTGAAGGAGCACGGCGGCCGTCGCGCGGAGGGCATGCTCCGCGAGGCGGCGTCGGTTCGCGCGGCCATCATCCGCGAGGCGACCCACCACGGGCTGGTGGTCATGGGCGCATCGGCCCATCCGTCGAACGCGACGCCGGATGGCCGCTTCCTGTTCGGCACCGTGGCCGACACCGTCGCCTCGAAGGCGAAGCCCACGGTGATCGTCGTGAAGACGAAGCAGCAGCTCGGAAAGGCCACCTTCGAGGAGCTGCGCGAGGCGGAGGGCACGCTCGCCGCAGCCGATGCCTACGTCGAGCGCAGCCGCTCGCTGCCCACGATCGTCGACAAGTGGTTCGCCGAGAACAGCTTCCACGCCTCGGAGTTCAAGGACGTCCGGAAGCTCGTGGACCTCAAGGAGAAGGCCGGGCTGACGGTCAGCGTCGGGCTGCCGGCGCTCAACGAGGAGCGGACGATCGGCCTCGTCATCCGGCGCATCAAGACCGCGCTCATGGATCGCGTGCCGCTCATCGACCAGATGCTCGTCATCGACTCGGACAGCACCGACCGCACGGTCGAGATCGCCACCGAGCTCGGTGTACCGGTCGAGCGCCACTCGGCGATCCTGCCCGAGGTCGGAAGCTACGTCGGCAAGGGGGAGGCGCTCTGGAAGAGCCTCCACGTCCTCGACGGCGACATCGTGTGCTGGATCGACACCGACATCCGCAACATTCAGCCGCGCTTCGTCTATGGCCTGCTCGGGCCGCTCCTCCGGGAGCCGCGGATCGGGTACGTGAAGGGCTTCTACCGGCGCCCGATCCAGGAGGGCAGCAAGCTCGTCCCCGAGGGCGGCGGCCGGGTCACCGAGCTCATGGCGCGACCGCTCATCAACCTGTTCTTCCCCGAGCTGTCGGGGATCATCCAGCCGCTGGCCGGCGAGTACGCCGGGCGCCGCGAGCTCCTCGAGTCGCTCCCGTTCTTCACCGGATACGCCGTGGAGATCGGCCTGCTCATCGACATCCTGGAAGGAGCCGGCATGCAAGCCATCGGCCAGGTCGACCTCGAGCGCCGGATCCATCGCAACCAGCCGCTCGTGAACCTGTCGCAGATGGCGTACGTCATCCTCCAGGGAGCGATCCGCAAGCTCGAGGAGCGACACCGGATCGAGCTGCTGACCGAGGTCGGGCGCGGGATGAAGCTCATCAACCAGGATCGCGACGCGTTCAGCCTCGAGGTGCGCGAGATCGGCGACGAGCTTCGCCCGCCCATGAAGCTGATCCCGGCCTACGTCGAACGGCGCAAGGCGCTCCGCTCCTAGCCGGAGTTCGTGGATCAGTGCCTATCATCGGGTCATGAGCATTCCACCCATCCGGCTCGTGATCGCACCAGACTCGTTCGGCGGTGCCCTCGACTCCGTCGGCGTGGCGGAGGCGATCGCCGCCGGCTGGCGGCGCGCCCGCCCCGGCGACGAGATCGTGGAGGCGCCCATGGCCGATGGCGGGGAGGGGACGCTGGCCGCGCTGCAGGCCGCGCTCGGCGAACGCGCCGAGACGCGCAGCGTCGAGACGGTCGACTCGCTCGGCCGGCCCGTGACTGCGGACTGGCTCCTCCTCGACGACGGCCACGGCGCGTTCGTCGAGATGGCCGCCGCCTCGGGGCTCCACCACCTCGGGGCGGCCGAGCGCACGCCGGCCAACGCTCGCGCGGCCACGACGCGCGGGACCGGCGACCTGCTGCGGGCCGCGCTCGAGGCCGGTGTGCGGCGCATCACGCTGGGTCTCGGCGGCTCGGCGACGACCGATGGCGGGACCGGCATGCTGTCGGCGCTCGGCGTCCGCTTCCTCGACGCGCGCGGAGCTGACCTGGCGCCCGGCGGCGGCCCCCTGGCCAATCTCCATCGGATCGATGCGAGCGGGCTGGATCCGCGGCTCGCCGAGATCGAGCTCGTCGTCGCCTCTGACGTGACGAACCCGCTGTGCGGCCCGCGCGGCGCGGCCGCCACGTACGGACCCCAGAAGGGCCTCGACGAGTCCGGCGTCGCGGCGCTGGACGCGGCGCTCGCCATCTACGGGGACGCGATCGAGCGGGCGGTCGGTCGCCTGGTGGCCGACATTCCCGGCGCCGGCGCCGCCGGCGGAACGACCGCCGCGCTGCTTGGCTTCACCGCCGCCGTCGTGCGGCCGGGCGTCGAGGTCGTGGCCGAGCTGACCGGCCTCGCGGACCTGCTCGAACGGGCGCAGCTCGTCATCACCGGCGAGGGCCAGGCGGATGAGCAGACACTCTCCGGCAAGGCGGCGATGGGTGTCGCGACCCTGGCTCGCACCCGCAGCGCCCCGGTCGTGCTGCTCTGCGGATCGCTGGGCGCCGGCGCGGCCGCGCTGGACGCCTCGGGCGCGTTCGCGGTGGTCCAACCGATCCTGGACCATCCGTGCGACCTCGCGGAGGCGATGGCCGACACCGAGCGCCTGCTCACGAACGCCGCGGAGCGTCTGGCCCGCAGCCTCGAGATCGGGCAGCTGCTCGTCGCGTCCTGACCTCGCCGATGCCGCCAGCCAGCCGCGTCGCGAGGCCGCGCCGTCGTCGAGGCCCGAGCCCCCGCAAGCTGGCGGCCGATAGACGCCGGCGACGGCAGCTCGCCGAGATCGTGCTCGATCGGCTCGGAGAACGCTACGACCACCCGCGCTGGGCCGGCCCGCGCCTCGATCCGGTCAGTGAGCTGGTGCTCACGATCCTGTCCCAGAACACCGCCGATACGAATTCGTTCCGCGCCTTCACCGCCCTCCGCGAGCGCTACCCGTCATGGGAGGGCGTGCTGGCAGCACCGACCGACGAGCTGACCGAAGTGATCCGGCCGGGCGGCCTGGCGCCAACGAAGGCGCCCCGCATCCAGCACGTCCTTGCCGAGGTGGCCGATGCGACGCGCGGGACCTGGGACCTGGGCTTCCTGGGCACGCTCCCGTTGAGCGAGGCGCGGGACTGGCTCGTGGCGCTCCCCGGCATCGGGCGCAAGACCGCCGCCATCATCCTGCTCTTCGGCTTCGGGCGGCCGGCGCTGCCGGTCGACACCCACGTCCACCGGGTCGCCACCCGGCTCGGGATGCTGCCGCCCCGCACCCCGCTCGAGCGCGCGCACGACCTGCTCGAGGAGATGCTGGAGCCGGAGGAGATGTACCCGTTCCACGTTGAGCTCATCCGGCACGGGCGCGATACGTGCCGCGCCCCGCGCCCGATCTGCGGCCTCTGTCCCCTCACCGATGTCTGCGCCTACCACGTGCAGGTCGCCCGCGGCCGGGCACCGGTGGCGCCGGTGCCGCGCCGTGCCCCGGGCCGGCGGCGAGGCGCGCTACCACGACGAGCTGATCCACGGCTGGCGGCCCCCCGAGTAGGCGTCCTGGCCCCCGGGATGGTCGCCGAGCCGCGCGACTCTGCAACCGCGCGTCCCCGGAGCGCTATCCAGCTCGATCGCGCGCGGGGGCTCGATTGCGAGCACGCGTCACGCTCAGCGACTCTCAGTTCGCGCCCGCTGCGGGAGATAGCGTGCAGGCCACGCGCGGTTGAGGAGTCAGCCCGCCTGCGCTGGCCACCCCATCTGCCGGCTGCTAGAATCCGGCCTCGCCTCAGGCGCGCGAGGCGGCGTCATCGGGCCGAAGTAGCTCAGGGGTAGAGCAACGGTTTCGTAAACCGTCGGTCGTGGGTTCGAATCCCACCTTCGGCTCCAATCGCTCAAGCGGCCACCCGCGCTATCCTCGGTTCGTGAACGAGGAGGCCAGGACCGTCGATCGCGATCGGGCTGCGGTGATCCTTCGCCGCCTGCGACGGACCCACCAGACGCGCCAGTTCACGTCGGAGGCCGTCTCCGACGAGGATCTGCGCGCGATCCTCAACGTCGCGCGCTGGACCGGGAGCTCCACGAACTGGCAGCCATGGCGCTTCCGCGTCATCCGCGACCCGCAGCGTCGCGCTCGCCTCGCCGAGCTGGCACCGAACGCGAAGCACGTCGCCGGCGCGCCGCTCGCCATCGCCATCGAGATGCCCGGGGAGAACGAGGAGTGGGAGTCCTACGACGAGGGCCGCGTCGCGGAGCGGATCCTCGTCGCCGCAGGGGCGCTCGGGCTCGGCGCAGGCATCGGCTGGGTGACGTCGAAGTACCGCGGGAGCGTGGCGGAATTCCTGGGCCTGGCGCCGCCGGCGTACGTGCGCAGCCTCATCTCGATCGGCCACCCCGCGCCGGAAGCGCTGCGCCCGCGGGCCGCCCCCGGCGAGGCGCGAAGGCCGCTCTCCGAGCTGGTCGTCGACGACTGAGGGTCATGTCGAACGGCCCATGCCCCGACGGGACCTTCGTCGCGTATGGGCCCGGCAGGTGCCGCGCGTACAGTGGCACGGCGCCACCCCAGGGAGAGGATCAACGTGCGCATGGCACCCGAGGGTCACCCCAACGAGGTGGCCCGGCAATCGCTTGAGCCGATCCGCGTCTATACCGCGGAGATGGTCATTGACGGCTGGGTCACGCCCCAGGGCGAGCGGATGACGGACATCCTCCAGCGCGTCACCGATTTCCCGCTGCTCCCCCAGGGTGCCGATCCGGACGATCCCGCGGCCTGGGTCCGGATGCCGACCGCGCAGTGCCTGCTCCTCGTTCCGCCTCCCCACGTCAGCCCGCCGGAGCTGCGCCAGGCGCGCGACAAGCGGGAGGTGCGGGTGCGCGCCGGGGACTACGGGATCATCGGCACCGCCCACCTCCGTCCGGGCCTGGAGCACGACGCCTATACCCGGGCCACCCAGCCCTTCCTGCCCCTCACCGGGGCCACGGTCATGCGATTCGACGGCGCGCAGCCCGAGGCGTTCGACGTGGTGATCGTCAACCTGCGCTGGGCGGAGTTCGTCTCCTAGCTCGGCGGTCGACGCCGCCCTTGCGCCGCGACGGCTCTCCGCCTCACGATGGGTCCGTGGTGAGCTGGTCCCGCGCCGCTCCGCGTTTCCTGGATCCGGTGCTCGGCGTCGTCGAGGAGCTGGATCGGATCATTCGGCGCATGCGGCCCGTGCGCCCGGGCGGTCTGCTGGCGATCGAGCGACATCGGCATCACGGTGCGCCGGTCACGCTGCGTGACGGAACGACCGTGCGCCCAGGCGATCCCGCCTGGGTGATCCACTTCTCGAACCGCCGATTGCGGGAGCTGGCGTCGGCGGGATGGCAGACGGATGGCTTCCGGGTGGCGCGCGAGGACCTGCGCGCGCTCGCCGCGTGGCACGCAGCGGAGCCATCCGACCGCCGCCCGATCGCCTACACGGGGACGACCCTGCTTGCGTCGCTGACGCGGCGGATGGGCTTCGAGGTGCACGAGCGGCCGGCCACCCCGTGGGCCCGGCTCGAGGACTGGTACCTACGGTCGATCCTCGTGCGCTGGGCGGCTGACGGCCGCCGGCGCCTGGGGCTGGGTCATCAGCCGATGCGCGCCCGCCGCACCTGGATCAGCGGAGATGAGCTGGTCCGGCTCCACGGCCCGAACCACGCGCGAACGGATCAGGCCCTCGGTCATACTGCCCTCGTCTCGCCAACAACCGAGTCTTGACCGCGCGAGTGAGCGCGCGCGGCCATAGGGAGCACCCATGCCCGACGCGCCGAGTGACCGTCCGCGGGTCGAGCGCCGCCCGTCGTTGCGGGCGTTGCTGGTTGCCATCGCCCTGCTGGCCGCCTTGCCCGTCGCGATCGTCCTGGGTGCGGTGCTCCTGCTGCGACCCGATAGCCGGGGGCTTGCGTTGCTGGCTGCGGCCGCGTCGCTCATCGTCGCAGCGGGACTCGCCTGGATCGCCGTGCGCCGGGTCGAAGAGCCGGTCCGTGAGCTCACGGACGCCGCCCGCTCGGCGGCCGCCAGCGGCGTCCCGGTGCAGATCCCCGAGGGCGGGCCGGGGGAGATTGCGGAGCTGGCTTCGGCCATTAACGCGACGCTCAATCTGCGCTCGGAAGCCGATGCGGCGCTTGGCGAGGCGGAGGAGCGCTATCGGACGCTCGTGGAGGGCATTCCGGGGATCGTCTACCTCGATGGTCTGGGTGCGGTGGGCGAGACCTACTACATCAGCCCGCAGGTCGAGGTACTCCTCGGCTACTCACCCGAGGAGTACCTCGCCACGGACACGCTGTGGCTCGATCGGCTGCACCCCGCCGATCGAGATCGGGCCGTGGCCGGCACCCGGGAGCAGGAACGGACCGGCGAGCCGATGACGATCGAATACCGGATGCTCGCACGAGACGGGCGGGTCGTGTGGCTCCGTGATCGGTCCTCGCTGATCCGCGACTCCGCCGGAACGGCGCGCTACGTCCTGGGCGTGATGTTCGACGTGACTGCCGAACGCGAGATCGCGAGCGAGCTGGCACGGGAGGCCGTCGATCGCCAGCAGGTCGCCGAAGCCCTGGTGCGGATGCACGGCGGCGGCTCGGTCGACGCGACCGCGGCCTCGGTGGTGGCCGCGGTGAGCGGTCACTTCCAGGCGACATACGCGGCCGTCGTCCGATTCACCGGGCCGGATGCAGCCGAGGTGCTGGCGGATCGTGGGCCCGAGGGCGCCAGCGCGCAGGCGCGCCGCCTGTCGCCGCGTCTCGCCAGACATCTGGCCGAGCGCGTGCCCGGCGGCGGCTGGGTTGAGGAGCTCACCGATCCCCAGGCGGACGACCCCTGGGCGGCGATGGGCCTGCGCTATCTCGCCTGCGCGCCGATCAACACGCCGACCGCGACCCTCGGCGTGCTCGTCGCCGGGTCGTCGGCTCCCGATGCCACCACCGAGCGGATCGCCCGGCGCCTCGCCGCGCTCGCGGAGTTCGCGGCGGTCGCCGGGCAGCTGCTGGGACCGCAGCTCGGGGAGCTCGAGCAGATCGAGACGCGGCGGGCCGAGATCCGCCGCGTGATCGAGGACGGCGCGCTGCGGACGGTCTTCCAGCCGGTGGCGCGCCTCGCCGACGGCAGCGTGGTGGGGTACGAAGCGCTGACCCGCTTCGACGACGGCCAGCGCCCCGATGTGCGGTTTGCGGAAGCGACCGCGGCCGGCATCGTCCATGAGCTCGAGGACGCATGCGCGCGGGCCGCGCTGGCCGCCTCCGTCGCGCTGCCGGCGGACCGCTGGCTGAGCGTGAACATGACGCCCGCCGCGCTCATCGCGGACCCGAAGCTCCTCGCCCTGTTTGCGGGCTCGTCACGGCCGACCGTGCTCGAAATCACCGAGCAGATCGAGGTCGGAGACTACGCGGCGCTGCGCGGCGTCCTGCGGCGGCGTCCTCCGGGCGTCGAGCTGGCGGTCGACGATGCGGGCGCCGGCTTCGCCAGCCTGCGGCACATCCTCGAGCTCGGGCCCCGCTACGTGAAGCTCGACATGGCGCTCGTGCGCGGGATCGCGGAGGACCCGGCGCGCCAGGCGCTCATCGCGGGGATGGTCCACTTTGCGAGCGCGATCCGCTGCGCGCTGGTGGCCGAGGGAGTCGAAACCGAAGCGGAGCGCGGCGCGCTGATCGGCCTGGGCGTGCCGTATGCGCAGGGGTTCCTGATCGGGGCACCGGCGCCCGCATCCGATCAGTAGGGCCACCGACGGCCGATCCCGACGTGGCCGAGCATCCATCGGCCGAGCATGCTGAACATCCCGAGCCGAAGCGGGCCGCGGTGCAGGCGTCGCGGCGAGGTGGCGATGAACTCGCGGTGGAGGTGCCCCACCCGGACGCCTGCCCGCTTCGCGCGGACGAGGAGGTCGAGGTCCTCCGCGTGGTTGAGCTTCTCGTCGAAGCCGCCCAGCTGGCGGAACACCTCGCGGTGGCACCAGAACATGTTCGCGCGCGTGCGCACCAGGCGCTTCCCGTTCTCGACGACCCAGAAGAAGGCGTGGTCGACGGGGTCTCGACCGTCGGCGACGATGCGGATGCTCGCGGCGCGCTCGCCCGAGGCTGCGCGCTCCGTCACCGCGGCCAGCAGGCCGGGAGACATCCGCGAGTCGCCGTCCATGAACACGATGAGCTCGCCGCCGCCGGCCGCGGCCCCGATGTTCTTGGCCCGCGCGACGCCGGGGGCCTCTTCCTCGATGATCATGAACGCCAGGTCGGGCCGTTCGAGCTCGTCGGCCGCCCCGCGCGCCGCATCGGCCGTCCCATCGTGCGAGCCGTTGCTGACGAGGATTGCCTCGACGATCCCCGGGACTGGCCGCTGCTGCGCCACCGATTCCATCGCGCCGCGGATCAGCAACGCCTCGTTCCTGGCCGGGATGACGACGGTGATCGACGGCTCAGGCATGCAGCAGCTCCCGGTACGTGCCGGCGGCGTGGTCCGGCGCGAGGTCCCCGATGCGCCGCAGGATCCGGTGGCAGGCCGCCGATCCTGGAGCTCCCTGCGGGTGGAGGAAGATCCGGTGCACGTCGCGTCCGGTGAGGGCGCGAAGGGGACGAGACAGGAGGGACTCCCCAAGGCCGACGAGCGCCTCCTGGGTCGGGCCTGCGCCCATATAGCCGATTGGCGGCAGGCTGATCCAGCGCTCGCGGGTGAGATCCCGGAGGCCGCGGATCGTTACCACGTAGCGCAATCCGGCGTCCCGGGCGGTCGCCATCAGACCGCGCCCCGCCAGCCAGGCCGGCGGGCAGAAGCCGACCGCCGCGGCGCCCCACTCGGCCAGGCGCCCCACGCCGTCGTCGAGCCGGACCCGCATCTCCGCCTCGTCGATCGTGAGGAATTCGGCACTCTCTCCGGCGAACAGACGCGCGCGCAACCTGTCGGCGGGCGAGCCGCGAAGCGGCCCATCGGCGCGGTGGGTCCACCCGTGGAGGACGATCTCGGAGCCGGCCGCCGCCTCGCGGGCCACGAGCTCGGCGAGCGCCGCCTGTCCGGCGTGGGAGGCTCCGGGCTCGGCCGGCACCACCTTCAGCACGCGGCGCGAGAGGCCCATCGCGTCCAGCTCGGCGAGCAACCAGCCGACCTGGTCGAGGGTCGATGGCGCGACGTCGTGGACGGCGACGATCAGCACCTGCTCAGGACTCGGGCGAGCCCTCCGCTCGGCCGGCGCCCGCTCCATCTGCCGCGTCGGCGCTCGCTGCCTCCCCCTCGGCCGGGGCCTCTCCCTCGCCTGCCTCGCCCTCGAGCAGCTCCTCCTCGGCGAGCACCGGCTCCTCCTCGACCTCGATCCGCGGCGGGTTGACCTTGGCGACCAGCTCGTCCGGGTCGTTGAGGACGGTGACCGAGAGGGAGACGCCGATGTCCCGCACGTGGATCGCAGCCTCGAGGTCGATGAGCCCGGACAGGTCGACGGTCAGCTCGTGCGGCATCTCGCTGGGCAGCGCGCGAACGCGCAGGCGATCGACGGACGTGAGCAGGAAGCCGCCGGTGAGTGCGACCCCCGGCGCCTCGCCAATGAAGACGAGCGGCACCTCGGCGGTCATCTGGTGGGCCAGGTCGAGCGCGAAGAAGTCGACGTGGAGGGTTCGGCCGCTCAGCGGGTCCCGCTGGACGCTCTTGATGACGACGCTGGTCGGGGGCCCACCGTCGACCGAGACCGCGATGATGTTCGTGCGGCCGGCCTCCCGATACAGGGCCTCGAACTCCTTGGCGCCGAGCTGCACGGGGATCGAGCCGGCCTTCTTGCCGAACACGACCCCCGGCACGATGCCGGCGGCACGCAGGTGCTTCGTCTTCTTGCCGGACGCGGATCGCGCGTCGACGGCGATCTCGATGGCCATGGGCTGTGCGGGAGTCCTCGAAATCGGCTGGGGCGTCCGGGCGCGGCCGAACGGCGTTGGCATCGGTGTGCGAGGCGGCATCGTACCAGCGCGCCGAGTTGGCGGCAAGGAGCCAGCCGCCAGTCAGCCCGTGACGCTATCGGCGAAGATCTGCCCGCTCCTTCGCCCCGGCAGGCGCTCAGCGACGAAGCGGCTCGGGAGCAACCCACCCAGCCCCGCTCCTTCGCCGTTATCGTCGCTCAGCGACTCCCAACGCCGGCACCGACCTCGCATCCCAGCCCATGCACCTCCAGGGGAGCTCCCGGGAGTCCTCCGCCGCCGGCGGCTAGAATCACTGGCCGTATGGCCGGCACGATCATGATCGTCGAGGACGAGCCCGCGGTGGCGCGTGGCGTCCAGGTCGCCCTGGAACGCGAGGCGTACGAAGTGGCGGTCGTCTCGACCGGGGAGGAGGCGCTGGCCCGCTTCGCCGACATCGCTCCGGACCTCGTCCTGCTCGACGTGCGGCTGCCTGGCATCGACGGGTTCGAGGTCTGCCGCCAGCTGCGCCGCGAGACCCGTGCGCCGATCCTCTTCCTCACCGCCCGCGCCGACGAGGTGGACAAGGTCGTGGGCCTCGAGATCGGGGCGGACGATTATCTCGTGAAGCCGTTCAGCGTGCGCGAGCTCGTGAGCCGGGTGAAGGCGCTCCTGCGCCGCGCCTACGGCGAGCTCGCAGACACCCAGACCGGGCGGACGCTGCGTCGTGGGGGGCTCGTCATCGACCTCGAACGGCGCCGCGTGACGCGCGACGGCGAGCGGATTGGCCTGACGACCACCGAGTTCGACCTCCTCCGGCACCTCGCCAGCCGCCCGGGCCGGGTCTACACCCGAACCCAGCTCCTGGAGCTCGTTCGCGATTACGAGGCGATCGAGGCCGATGAGCGGACGATCAACGTCCACATCAGCCACATCCGCGACAAGATCGAGCCGGATCCCGCCCAGCCGCGCTACATCAAGACGGTGAGGGGCGTCGGCTATGCATTCAGCGAGGAGTGAGCCCGCGCCGCGCCGCTCGCTGAGGGCCCGGATCCGGTTCCCGCTCACGTGGCTCGGCCGCCTCAACGTTCGCCTCTTCCTGATCCTGGCCGGCGTCGCGCTCGTCGCGCTCCTCGTGTCGGGGATCGCGATCTCCCAGATCCTGCCCGGCTACTTCGTCGACCAGGCGGAGCAGCAGGCGAAGACCGTGCAGTACGCGGTGGACGAGGCCGTGCAGGACGCGTTCTCGACGCATTCCTACGAGGAGCTGATCGACCTTCAGACCCGCAACCAGATCATCCAGGCCGTGGTCCAGAGCGCGGTGAACCGCTACGCCCAGTGCACGGTCGAGGTGACCTACGCGCGGGACGGCACGACCGCGGCGTTCGCAGTGCCGAGCGCGGAGACGGCGGCGGCCCTGCGCGACGAGGGCCTGCGGCCGGATCCGGACGTCGTCGTGCAGCCGCGCATCGATCCCGGCGTCCAGATCGCGTTCGGGTACGAGATCGGGCTGATCTACGAGATTCGCGACCCGTACACGAACCGGGTCACCACCCTCCAACGCGTCGGCGACACGCTGATCGGCGCCGGCCTGGTCGCGCTCCTCGTTTCGCTGTTCATCGGCTTCGTGGGCGCACGGGCGCTGACCCGTCCGCTCGCGCGGCTGCGGCGCGTCTCGAACCGTTTCTCGCATGGCCAGCTCGACGAGCGCGCGCCGCGGTTCGGGATCCTCGAGGTCGACGACCTCGCGCACCAGTTCAACGTCATGGCCGATCGCCTCTCCGAGTCGGTCCGGCTGCTCGAGGCCGACCGCGACCGGCTCCGCGAGTTCGTCGCCGACGTCAGCCACGAGCTGCGCACGCCGATCGCCGCGCTCCGCACCTTCAGTGAGCTCCAGGAGGGCTCGGACCTCGGCGACGAGCAGCGTCGCGAGTTCCAGGTGCGCTCCCGGGAGCAGATCGCGCGGCTCGAGTGGATGAGCGCGAATCTCCTCGACCTGTCGCGGATCGATGCCGGGATCTTCCCGATGGACATCCGGGACGGCGACCTGCGGGACCCGGTTCGCTCGGTGGCGGAGGCTCATTCCGAGCTTGCCGAGCAGCGCGGCATCTCGCTGCGCTTCGAGGTGCCGACCGCCCCGGTCATGCTCCGCTTCGACCGCGAGCGGATCGTCCAGCTGCTCAGCAACCTCGTCGGCAACGCGCTGAAGTTCACGCCGCGCGGAGGAGAGGTCATCGTCTCGCTCGGCGACACCGACGGCGAGGGGGTGCTCGAGGTCCGCGACTCGGGCCCCGGCATCAGCTCGGACGAGCTGCCGCACGTCTTCGAGCGGTTCTTCAGGGGCACGAACGTCGGTGAGGCGCGCGCCTCGGGAAGCGGCCTTGGCCTGGCGATCGCGCGCTCGATCGCGGACATGCACGGCGGCCGGATCCTCGTCACGAGCGCGCCGGGGCGGGGCGCAACGTTCACCGTGCACCTCCCCCGCGAGGTCGAGCAAGGTCAATGAAACTTCACCGGCCCTCGGCGTGCCCGCAACGCGCCGCGCGCAGGATCAGTGGCATGCCCGCCCGCAGAACAGACAGACGCAGATGACGAACGATCCAGATCAGCAACCAACGGAACCAACGCAGCAATCAGCGCAGTCGGCGCCAGACGAGCCCACCGAGCAGGTGGAGATGCGCAGCTGGGGACCGCCGCCCTCGCAGTCTGCCGCTCCGCCGGCCTGGGCCAGTGGCGGCTACTCGACCCGACCCCCGGAACCATCGGCCCCCCAGCCCCGTCGCCTCGGCGGGCGCGGCTTCATCGCGGTGGCGGTGGTGGCCGGCATCCTGTCGGGGTCCCTCTCCGGGGCCGCCGTCAGCAACCTGCTGGCGCCGAGCCAGGCAACGCCGCAGGCCACCCAGTCGGCCACCGGCAACAACGTCTCGAGCGTCCACATCGACGAGAGCTCGGCGATCATCGACGCCGTCAATCACGCCATGCCGGCGGTCGTCACCATCCGCTCCACGACCGGCGGCGGGGTCTTCGGTGGCAGCCAGGGCTCCGGCTCAGGGTTCATCTTCGACTCGAACGGCTGGATCCTCACCAACCGCCACGTCGTGGAGGGCGCGACCCAGCTCGAGGTCGTCTTCAACGACACGAGCACAAAGCCGGCGACCGTCTACGGCATCGACACGGTGACCGACCTGGCCATCGTCAAGGTCGACGCCACCGGCCTGCCGACGATCCCGCTCGGCTCGAGCGCAAACCTCGAGCCCGGCCAGCTCGCGATCGCCATTGGCAACCCGCTCGGCACCTTCGAGAACACGGTGACCACCGGGGTGATCTCGGGGCTCGGTCGCCAGATCGTCGCCGGGGACGCCACCCAGCAGAACGGCGAATCGCTGAACAACCTCATCCAGACCGATGCTGCCATCAACCCGGGCAACTCCGGTGGGCCGCTCCTCAACAGCGCGGGCCAGGTCATCGGCATCAATACCGCGGTCAGCCAGGACGCGCAGGGCATCGGGTTCGCGATCCCGATCGACTTCGCGAAGCCGATCGCCCAGGAAGCGCTCGCCGGCGAGCCGCTGGCACGGCCCTGGATCGGCGTCCGCTACGTGAGCATCACGAAGCAGCTCGCGCAGGATCAGAACCTGGCGACCGATGCCGGCGCGCTGATCTCGAGCGACACGAACACCGATCCGGCGGTGATCGCCGGCAGCCCGGCCGACAAGGCCGGCCTCAAGGCCGGGGACATCGTGACCGCCATCGACGGGCAGACGGTCGACCGTGACCACGATCTGTCGACGTTCCTCCTGCCGCACGCGCCGGGCGACAAGATCTCGCTGACCGTCCTGCGCAGCGGGAAGTCGATGGAGATCAGCGTCACGCTGGGGGAGTTCCCCGCGACGACCCCCTAGTCCGCGGTCCTAGTCGGCGGTCCGCCGCCGGCGAATCCGCACCTCAACGGTCTCGAAGGCCCCGGGCAGCGGGGCCTTCGGCTTTCCGACCGCCACCTCGACGGCGGAGATCGCCGGATCGGCCAGCAGCTCGTCGGCGATCGCGGTGGCCAGCGCCTCGAGCAGCCGGAACGAGCGCCCCTCGACGATCTCCGCGACCCGACCGAAGACCGCGGCGTAGTCGATCGTGTGCTCGAGATCGTCGGTGGCTCCCGCCTCCCGCAGGTCGGCGGTCAGGACCACGTCCACCTCGATCGGCTGCGGCTCCATCCGCTCCTCGAGGCTCACCCCGTGGCGGCCCAGGAAGCGCATGCCGCGGAGGCTGATCGCGTCGTCGGTGGCATCGGGCATGCTTCGTTACCCGAACCTGGGCTCGGCGCGGACGATGGCGTCCGCGACCCGCACGGTGCGCATGATCGAGCCGACGTCGTGGACGCGCACGATGTCCGCGCCGGACGCGATCGCCAGCGCGACGGTCGCCGCGGTTCCCTCCAGCCGATCCTCGGGCGGGGCGCCTCCCAGCAGCTCGCCGATGAAGCGCTTGCGGCTGGTGCCCACCAGGAGCGGGAGCCCGCCGAGCTCGCGCTTGAACTCCGCGAGCCGATGAAGGAGCTCGATCGTGTGGGCCGGCGTCTTGCCGAAGCCGGCGCCCGGGTCCACGACGATCCGGTCGCGCGGCACGCCCGCCGCCTCCGCGTCACGGATCGCGGCGCGCATCCACTCGATCACCTCGGCGAAGAGGCCGTCCGGGTATTCGGCGCGCTCCTTGTTGTGCATGAGGACGAGGTAGGCACCGGCCTCGGCGGCGGCGCGCGCGGTGTCCGGGTCGCGGCGGGCGGCCCACACGTCGTTCACCATCCCCGCCCCGGCGGCGAGCGCGGCTCGCGCCACGGCGCCCTTGCTGGTGTCGATGCTCACCACGGCACGCGCGCCGAACCGTTCCGCGAGGGCGCGCACCACGGGGATCGCGCGCGCCGTCTCGGTCTCGACATCCACCGCCGGGTGCTCGCCGTACGAGTGCGCCGGGCGGGAGGACTCGGCACCCACGTCAAGGAGCGTGGCCCCGGCATCCACGAACGCGCCGGCCTGGGCAACGGCCGCCGCCACGACCTCGCCCTCGTCGCGGGGCGCCGTCGCCAGCCCGTCGCCGCTGAACGAGTCGGGGGTCACGTTGATGACCCCCATCACCCGGGTTTCCTCGCCCCAGGCGAGCGCCGGCACGCTCATGGCTCCTCCTCCTGCCCGAGCAGCATCCCACGGATGGCGCCGACGAGGTAGAGGGAGCCGGCGACCACGATCGGTTCGTCGGCCGACGTGCGGAGATTCGCGGCGAGGGCGATCGCCTCTCGGGGCGATGGGGCGACGCGTGCGAGGGCTGCCGGCCCGAGCCGGGCCCACCGTCGGCCAAGGGCAGCCCCGGGGAGGGCCGTGCCGCCCGCCACCTCGGCAAAGACCGGTCGCGGCTCGAGCGGGGCCAGCGCACGGAGCATGGCGGTCACCCGCTTCCCGCGGGTCGCGCCAAAGACGAGCGGGAATCGCCGGACGCCGAGGTCGCGGAGCGCGGCGGCCAGCGCCCGCGCGCCGGCGGGGTTGTGGGCACCGTCGAGCAGCACCGATCCGTACGGCGTCGCGCGCAGCAGCTCGAGGCGCCCGGGCCAGCGAGCGGCGGCCAGGCCGGCGCGCAGCAGCGGCTCCGTCACCCCGAGCGGGCGCCCTCGGCGCTCCCCGTCGTCGCGGAGCGCGTCGAGGAGGGCGACCGCCGTGGCGGCGTTCGCCGCCTGGTGGCGCCCCAGCAGCCCGATCTCGACGTCGCGCATCAACCCGTCCGGCGTCCCCAGGTCGACGACCAGCCCATTCCAGCCGATCTCGCGCACGGTCGCCGCGTACGGCTGTCCGGGTCCGCTGCGTCGCGGCGAGAGGCCGAGCGCGGCGCATCGGTCCAGGATCGGCCGCAGGCCCCGGCCGCGCGCCCCGGTCACCACGAGGTTGCCAGGCTTGATGATCGCCGCCTTCTCTGTCCCGATCTCCGCCAGGCTGTGGCCGAGGTGCCGCTCGTGGTCGTGCTGGACGGTGGTGATCGCCGCCACGCCCGGATCCAGGACGTTCGTCGCGTCGAGGCGGCCGCCGAGCCCCACCTCGACGAGGGCCAGGTCGACGCGCCCAGCGAGCCACCCGAAGGCGGCGGCGGTGAGCACCTCGAACTCGGTGGGTGGACCGAGGCGCCGCGCAACCTCGTCGACCGCCGGCAGGACGGCGGCGATCGCGTCCGCGAACTCCGCCTCCGGGATCGGTCCACCGTCGATCGCGATCCGCTCGCGATACCTGACGAGGTGCGGCTTCGGCATGCTGCCGACCCGCCAGCCCGCTCCGGTCAGCACGCTGCGAGCCAGCGCCACCACGCTGCCCTTGCCATTCGTCCCGCCGACCAGCGCGCCGTGGAGCCGGTGCTGCGGGTTTCCGAGCGCCTCGAGGACGGCTGCCACCCGCTCGAGGCCCAGGCTGGTGCCGAACCGGCCGCGGGCGCGCAGCTCGGCGACGGCCTCGGGGTAGCCGAGCGCCGGTGCCCTCATGGGCGGGTCAGCCCTGGTCGTCCTCGTAAAAGACGCAGTCGTGGAACTGGCCGGTGAGGCACAGGTCGTTCACGTAGCCGGAGTCGAGGTGGACGCCGCCGCGCAGCTCGCATCGGCTCACGGTTCCGTCCTGCTTCGCCAGGGTGCGCAGGACCTGCGGGGCCTCGATCGGGATGCGGCCCCTCGTCCCGTTGGTGAGATAGAAGTACGGGCAGGAATGGCGGCGCGGCCGCCCGTAGCCGAGCGGCACGCCGCGCCGCCCGACGTGGACGGTCAGCGGTTCCTCGGTCCCGGCGAAACGCTTCTCCGCGATCGCGCAGCGCCCCGGCTCGCAATCGGTGTCGTTGTGGCAGCAGGCGCGCGCCGGGCCGACGCCCTCCACCGCCCACAGCTCCCAGCACGGACGTCGCAGGATGAAGGCCGGGCACCGGTAGCGGATCGTGAGCGAGCAATTCTCGACCTCCCAGCACATCGTGCGGCGGTCGCCCTGCCGGCGTTCCGTCGCGGCGGCACGGTCGCCCTGGCGCCGGTCGACGCCCACTCTTCGCTCGGTCTTGATGATCACGGTCCGGGGCAGCCTCCCTCGATCTGCCTCCCGAGTGTAACGGCTGCCGCGGCGCGTGCCCCGGGCCGCCTAGGCGATGTGCTCGCGGAGCCGCTCCTCCATCGCCTCCTGCGGCATGTAGCCGACGAGGCGTGCGGCCTCGCGGCCGTCCTTGAAGAGGATGAGCGTCGGGATGCTGAAGATGCTGTAGCGCATGGCCAGCTGCTGGTTCTCGTCGGTGTTGACCTTTGCGGTCGCCACCCGCTCGGCGTGCGCGTCGCCGAAGCTCTCGACGACCGGGGAGACGAGCCGGCAGGGGCCGCACCACGGAGCCCAGAAGTCGACGAGCACCGGCTTCTCGGCGCCGAGCACCTGGGAATCGAAGGTCGAGTCATCGACCGTCATGGGGGCGGACATGATTGCGAGGGGATCCTCCACTCCGCTGGGTTCGTTGGCTGCGCGCGATCCTAGCACCGGACCGATGGGGGCGCAGGCCGTACCTATGGCCCACCCGATTGGGCTGGGCGCCGGCGTCGGCGTCGGGGTCGGAGGCGGCGTCGGCAGCGGCGTGGGGGTCGCCGTCGGCTCAGGGGTTGGCGACGGCGTGGGCGATGGCGTCGGCCCGAGGGAGAGGACGATGTCGACCTGGTCGCCCGGGTGCACGTCGGTCCCCGCGGCCGGATCGGTGCGGATGACGGTCCCCGCAGTCTCCGACGACGGCTCGTGGGACACGACCCCGGGTTGCAGCCCGACGGCCCTCAGGGTGCCCACGGCATCATCCTGGGTCTGGCCGACGAGGCGTGGCACCGCGACCGTGCCGGCCCCGGTACTGACGAAGACGGTGACCGTACCGCCTGAGTCGACCGACCCCCCAGCGGCCGGATCGGTGGAGATGACGTGGCCATCCTGGACCTGGTCGGAGGCCTGGCGCTGCTCATCGAGGTGGATGTGCCGTGAATCGGCGTCCAAGCGCACGCTCGTGATCGTCTGGCCCACCCAGTTCGGGACCTGGACCTGCTCGCCGGACGGGGACGGCGTGGAGTCGCCCGGTCCCAGGCTGCCCATGACCTGCGCCCCAAGGAAGCCGATGGCGCCGAGCAGGATCACCGCCAGCAGTGCCAGCAGCCAGATCCACCACGGCTGCCCCGGGTCGGGCCGGGCCGCCTGCGGTCGGCGCGGCGGCGGGCCCATGGCGCGAGGAGCGCGGTCCGACGGCCGCGCGACGGGCGGCGGCACGTAGACCGTCGGCTCGCCGGCGGGCGGCAGGGGCGGCGTGGGAGCCGGCCCGGTCGGCGCAACCGGAGGCGGGGGAGGCACGACGGCTGCCGGTGGCGAAGGCGCGGCGGCGGGCTCGCGCTGCCAGGTGCGCAGCGCCTCGGCGAAGGAGCCGGCATCCGGGTAGCGGCGCTCGGGGTCCCGCTCGAGCGCCCGCATGACGATCGCCTCGAGGGCCGGCGCCACCGGGCGGATGCTGCTCGGCCGCGGCGGGTCTTCCTGGAGGCGCTTCAGGGCCACACCGGCCGCCGAATCGCCCTCGAAGGGGCGGCGGCCGGTGAGCATCTCGAACAGGACGATCCCCAGCGCGTAGACGTCGGAGCGGCCGGTGACCTCGTCGCCGCGGGCCTGCTCCGGGCTGAAGTAGTGCACCGACCCGAGCGTGGTTCCGGTGACCGTCATCGACGCCTCGCTCACGGCCCGCGCGATGCCGAAGTCGGTGACCTTCACGTCACCCTCGTCGGTGATGAGGATGTTCCCCGGCTTCACGTCGCGGTGGACGATGCCGCGCCGGTGGGCCGCCTCGAGCGCGGACGCCACCCCGAGCGCCACGCGAACGGCGTCATCGGCCCCCAGGACGGTTCGCTCGCGGAGCAGGGCTGACAGGTCCTCGCCGTCCACCAGCTGCATGACGATGAACTGCGTGCCGTCTTCGTCGCTGCCGTAGTCGTAGACGGGCACGATGTTCGGATGGGCGAGTGATCCCGCGGCACGGGCCTCCTGCCGGAAGCGCGCCGAGAACCCGGCGTCGCGGCTGTACTGGTCGCGGAGCAGCTTCACCGCCACCTCGCGATCCAGCTGTTCGTCGATCGCCCGCCACAGCGTGGCCATCCCGCCCTCGCCGAGCGGCGCGATCAGGCGATAGCGACCGCCGATCTCCCGTCCGATCATCTCCACGGTCGAATCAGTCTCGCAGGTCCAGGCCGCGCACGTAGGCGCGGAATTCGTCGGCCTCGTCCGATTGGAGGGCCATTGCCACGTTCGCCTTCATCCAGCCCAGCCGGGTGCCGGCGTCGTGTCGCTCGCCGGTGAACTGGTAGCCGAAGACCGGCTGCTCGTGGATGAGGGCCCGGATCGCGTCGGTGAGCTGGATCTCCCCGCCAGCCCCGCGCGACGTCGTCTCGAGGATGTCGAAGATCTTCGGAGTCAGCACGTAGCGGCCGAGCACGGCAAGGTTCGACGGCGCCTCGTCGACCGATGGTTTCTCAATGAGGTTGCCGATCTCCACCAGCCGGCCCTCGGTCTGCACCGGGTCCACGATCCCGTAGCGGATCACGTCCTCGCGCGGCACCCGCTGGACCGCGATCACGCTGCCACGATGGGCGACGTGCTGGTCGATCAGCTGGCGGGTCACCGCCTCGCCGCCGGGGTTGAGCATCACGTCGTCCGAGAGCAGGACGGCGAACGACTCGTCGCCCACGAGCTCCTTGGCCATCAACACCGCGTGTCCCAATCCGAGCTGCTCCTTCTGATGCACGAAGGCGATGGTGCCCACCTCCGTGACATGTCGGACGGCTCGGAGCAGCTCGATGTCACCGCGCTCCTCGAGCCAGCGCTCGAGATTGGGATTCGCGTCGAAGTGATCCTCGATCGCGGAATGGCCCGGGGCGATGACGATGATGATCTGCTCGATCCCGGAGGAGACCGCCTCCTCGACCGCGTACTGGATGATCGGGCGGTCGACGAGCGGGATGACCTCCTTGGGGATCGCCTTGGTGGCCGGCAGGAATCGGGTGCCGAAGCCGGCAGCCGGCAGGACGGCCTTTCTGACGCGCGCGGTGATGACGTGTCTCCTTTGGTCGAGCGGGGTACGCCCGCGCAGGGGGGTCGATTCAGGATCGATCTGCGCGGCTGCGAGGATGCCTCACGGGGAGCCAAGTATACCCGCTGGCGCCGTGGAGGCCGCCGGAACGCCCCCGGGTCGCGCGCTACAATCGCGTCCCCGATGTTCAAGTCACTGATCCGTACCCTGCGCGGTCCATCCCGCGACCCGAAGATGGCCTACATCAGCCGACCGCTGCCCAAGGGCCTCCCCGATGAGGCGGTCGTGGCCGCGCTGGAGGTCGCGCTGACGACCAACCCGAACCCCGCCTATCTCGTCGAGACCCTGCGGCCCGCGCTGCGGGAGGTGACGGGGCGTGATTACGAGGTGCTGGATCGCTCGGTGCGCGACGTGACGAGCAGCTTCTCGAAGTCGATGGTCATGATTCGCGACGGCGGGATCGGCCTGTGGCCGGGCTACGCGGCGCGGGCCTACCCGCTCCTCGCTTCCCCGGAGCACCGGGAGGCGGCGCGGGCGGCGATCGCCGCGGCGGAGGGGGAGCAGGCGCCGCCGCCGACCAGTCCGGTGGGCAAGCCGGGATGGGCGCCGCCGGCCCCGATCGTGCGCGGGTGCTCGCCGGGCTGAGCGGGGCGAGGCGGTCGAGCCCGAGCTCGCCATTCCGCAGCCTGGCGAGGGCTGATGGCCCGCCAGAACGTCCCCCGCGACCAGTGGCTGGAGCTCGGCGCCGAATGCCCGCACTGTGGCGAGCGGGTGACGGAGGAGGACGTCTACAGTCGCCGGCCGACGCCCCAGGATCCCACGCTCCTGCTTCTCTACTGCCCCGATTGCGGCGAGCGCGTCGAGATCAACCACATCTGAGGGGCTGGCGCCCCCAACCGGATTCGAACCGGTGATCTCCACCTTGAAAGGGTGGCGTCCTAGGCCTCTAGACGATGGGGGCGGGTCGCGTCGCGGCGTCATCCTACCAAGCCGATGACCGGCGGCCTCAGGCCCAGGGCCTCAGCCCAGGTAGAAGAGCACCACCACCATCACCGTCCCCGCCAGCGAGAGCGCGGCAACCAGGATCATCACTCCGCCGGCCACCGCGATCGCCACAGATCGGCCCGGTGTACCCCCGCCGCCAGGCGCGCTGCGACCAGATCCAGCCCTGCACGAAGAGGAAGCCGCCGACCACGGTGCCAAGGATCCCCGCCGCCAGCATGGCCAGCACGGAGCTCCCCGAATCGGTCCCGAACACGGCGATCGCCATCAGGCCGCCCGCGACGAGCAGCCCGACCACGCCGATGACCACGTTGCGGAGGAATGGGTGCATGCCTCGGGCGGGATTCTACCCGTCCGCGTACCGCTCTTCCTTCCACGGATCGGCGCAGTTGTTGTACCCGTTGCGCTCCCAGAACCCGAGCTGGTCTTTCGCGCTGAACTCGACCCCGCGCAGCCACTTCGCGCTCTTCCAGAAGTACTTCCCCGGCACGATGGCGCGCAGCGGATAGCCATGATCCGGCTCCAGCGGCTTGCCGTCGTAGCGCCAGGCGAGCATGCAGCCCGGTTCCATGGCGATCTCGAGCGGCACGTTCGAGGTGAAGCCCTACTCCGCGTGGAAGATCACGAAGCGCGCCGCGGGCTTCAGCTGCGCGACCTCCGCGAGGTGCGTGAACGGCACGCCCTCCCAGGTCGTGTCGAGCTTGGACCAGCGGGTCACGCAGTGGATGTCCAGCGTGACCTGCACGGCCGGGAGCGCCCGGAACTCCGCCCAGCGCAGGGTGAACGGGCTCTCGACCTCCCCGAAGACCCGGAAGTCCCAGCCGGACAGGTCCGGATACTCGGGTGTGCGCCCGAAGTGCAGGACCGGGAACTTCTCCGTCAGGACCTGCCCGGGCGGGATCCGCTGGAGGATCTCCGGATCGTCGGCGTCTTCTGCCACGGATACATGGCGCGAAGGGTGCATGGACCGATGGCGCCCGTCAATACGTCCGCGCGGCCTGACCGATTCAGGCCCCGATCTCGTCCAGCACCGCGTCCAGCGTCTCGACGATCACGCCGCCTCGTCCCGCGCGAGGCAGAGCGGCGGCCGGATCTTCAGCACGTTGCCCTCGCGCCCGGTCGTGCCGATCAGCACGCCGCGATCACGCATCCCGTCGCTGACCCGCGCCGCGAGGGCGGCGGCGTCGCGTCCTGCGTCGACCAGCTCGACGCCGGTCATCAGGCCCCGCCCGCGCACGTCGCCAATGGACCGCCATCTTGCCGCGAGCTCGCGCAGGCGGTCGCGCAGCGCCGCCCGTCGTCGCCGCGTTCTCGATCAGCTCCTCGTCCTCGATCACGTCCAGGACGGCGAGGGCCGCGCAGGCGACCGGGTTGCCGCCGAAGGTGCTGAAGAACTCCGTCTCGGCCGCCAGACGGTCGGCGAGGTCCGCCCTGGTGGCGACGGCGGCAATCGGGTGGCCGTTGCCCATCGGCTTGCCGAAAGTCACGACGTCCGGGCGTACGCCCCACGCGCGGGAAGGTCCACAGCCCCTCGCCGGAGCGCCCGTGCCCGGCCTGCACCTCGTCGGCGATACACGGCGCCGGAAGCGCGCGCCGCATCGAGGATCGCCGACCACTGCCGGCGCCCGGGGGCGAAGATGCCGTCCGAGGTGAACATCGAGTCGACAAAGATGGCGGCGGGGCGGACGCCCCGGCTGGCCAGCCGCTCGACGGCCGCACGGCCGCCTCGCGAGCCTCCGCCGCGTCCACCGGATTGGCGTAGGACGCCCGGAAGGTGTCGGGCGCCGGGAGTGTCTCGACGGTGCGCGGCTGCCGGCCGTGGCGCCACTCGGACGGGGACATGTCGTCGATGGCGGCGGTGACGCCGTGGTAAGCCCATCGGGTGACGAGGGCGCCGCCCCCGCCGGTCGCGGCACGTGCCAGGCGCCAGGCCAGGTCATTGGCCTCGCTGCCGGAGTTCACGAACATGACGGTGTCCAGCCCTTCGGGCAGGCTGGCGCTGATCCGCTCCGCGAGCTGCACCACGGCGGGATGCAGGTATCGGGTATTCGTGTTGAGCGTCGCCGCCTGGCGGCCGATGGCGGCGGATACCCGAGGATGGGCGTGCCCGACCACCGGCACGTTGTTGTAGGCGTCGAGGAAGGCCCGCCCGTCGGTCTACATCCATGTCCCGCGGCCGCCGACGAGGTAGAGCGGGCGGCGATAGCTGAGGGGGGCAAGCGCGCTGCCCAGCACCCGGCGCCGCCGATCGAGGAGCGTCGCCCGGGATCCGGCGGGGCGCCACCCGCCGCCCGCGCCGGAGCAGCAGCGAGGACCGCCAGGCGGCGCCCGGCCGCTTCGAACCCCACCTCGTCCAGCTGGTGGAGCAATGTCCAGGCTGGCTCCTCCCACGCGGTGATGTAGGCGTTGTCCGGGTAGCGGCGCGTTCGCCAGACCGAGATGAGGATGGTCTGGGCCATGCGCCCGAGCACCAGGTCGCCGAGCAGGTCGCCCTCGTCCCGCTCGAGCGGAACGACGGAGGTGTACCCGGACAGGAACGCTCCGGCGACGTCGAAGATGTCGGACCGATCGCGCACGAGCGACTGCAGCGTCGCGGGCACGTCCAGGACCAGGGGCGTGTGGGTCATGTCGCCGAAGTCGATGACGCCGGTGACGCGCCCGGCAGCGTCCATGAGCAGGTTGTCCAGGGTCAGGTCGTTGTGGATCACCTGGGCGCGCAGCGCGGGCAGCGCCGGAAGGACCCCGGTCCGAACCCGCGCCAGCACGCGGTCGAGGAGCGCGCGGCGGTCCGGGTCGATCACCAGGTCCGCATGGGGCATGAGGTCGGCGAGGTGCTTCTGGTCCCACTCGATGGCGCGGCCGGCCGCCGGGTGGAAGAACCCGCGCAGGGCGCGGCTCAGTCGCCCGTCGACCCGCCGATCCGGTCATGGCGTCCGGATCAAGCTCCGGGGGATTGCGGTTGCGCCCGGGCAGGAGCGGGAGAAGGCGCACCAGGTAGGGCACACCATCAACCGCCCCGTCCCCACAGCTCCCCACCCCGTGTGGGCGGGCGCGTGGCACCGGGAGCTGCCGGGCGATGGCGGCCAGGTGCTCGACGGCGAGGACCTCCATTTCCACGAGGCCGGCGCTTTCGGCCGGGTTCGAGACCTTCAGCACGCGACGGCAGCCGTCCCCGGCCTCGATGGCGAAGTTCTGGTCGCGCTCGCTGACGAGCGGGGCACGCCCGGGCCTGAGTACCGCGCGCGGACGTCCGCGGCGCCTGGCCGGCGTCAGGCGGGCGGTGCGGCGTGCATCACGCCGGCGGTCTCCATTGGGCCAGATCCTACACGTCGGTACACTCCGCCATGCCCGGGACCACCGTTCGCCGATTTCGCGGCGGCGGCGGACGCCGTGGCCACGACGTCGCCAAGCTGCGCAAGCGCGACCTCCTGGCCGCCTACCTCGCGGGCTGCCCCGCGGCGAGCTCGCGATGGCGGCCACGTTTTTTGCGGGGCGCCCCCTTTCCGGGTCGGCGGACCGGCTGGGCCTGGGATGGGTCCAGCTCGCCAGGCGCTGGCTGCGGCCTCGCCGCCGACGACGCCTGCGCGCCGCGTACCTGCGCCACTCGGACCTCGGCGACGCGGCCGCGGAGCTGCTCGCGAGCATCGCGCAGCAGGTCGACACCTGACGCTCACCGACGTGGACGCCGCCTTTCAGGCGATCTCCGCCGCGCCGGGACCGAGGCGCGCACCGCGGTGGAGCGGCTCTTCGCCCGGGCGACCGGTGGAGGCGCGCTATGTCGCGCGGATCGCCTCCCGCGAGCTGCGCATCGGGCTCCGCGAAGGGCTGCTGGAGGAGGCCATCGCGGCCGCCTTCGACCTGCCGCTCGACGGCGTGCGGCGTGCCCACATGCTCCTGGGCGAACCCGGCGAGGCCGCCGTCCTGGCACGCGCCGGGCGCCTGGCGGAGCTGCCCTGCACCTCGGACGGCCGATCCGTTTCATGCTCGCCACCCCGGTCGCGGACGCCTCCGAGGTCATGCGGCGGGTGGGCGACGAGGCCTGGATCGAGGACAAGTACGACGGGATTCGAGGCCAGCTGCATCGCGCGGGTGACCGCGCACCGCGGCTCTTCAGTCGCGACCTGAACGACATGACCGTCTCCTTTCCCGAGGTCGTCGGGGCCGCCGCCGGGCTCGAGCACGGGTTGTGATCGATGGGGAGCTCGTCCCGTATCGGGCGGGATCCGTGCTCGACTTCGCCAGCCTCCAGACCCGTCTCGGGCGGGTGGACCCCTCGCCGGGCTCCTGGCCGCGGTCCCGGTGGTGCTGGTCGCCTTCGACCTGCTCCACCTCGATGGTCGCGACCTGCTCGAGATCCCGCTCCGCGAGCGAAGCGCGGCGCTCGAGGGCCTCGATCTGCCGGGCCGCAGCGAAGAGCGCTTCCTCTTCTCGCACCTGGCGACCGCCCGCGGAGCCGCTGAGGTCGACGCCCCCTTCGACGACGCCAGGGCCCGCCACAACGAGGGCCTGATGGTGAAGGACCCGGCATCGGCCTATCAGCCCGGACGGCGGGGGCTCGGGTGGCTCAAGCTGAAGAAGGCGCTGGCGACCCTGGACTGCGTCGTCGTCGGCGTCGAGTGGGGCCACGGCAAGCGGCGCGGCGTCCTCTCCGACTACACGTTTGCGATTCGCGCCGCCGACCGATGCGAAGCTGCTCACCATCGGCAAGGCGTACACCGGCTTGACCGATGCCGAGATCGCGGGGATGACCGAGCAATTCAAGGCGATCACGGTCCGCGACTTCGGGCGGTTCCGCACCGTCCACCCCGAGGTCGTCGTGGAGATCGCCTTCGACCGCATCATGCGATCGACGCGTCACAGTTCGGGCTTCGCGCTGCGCTTTCCGCGCATCGTTCGCATCCGGGAGGACAAGACTCCGGCCGAGATCGACACCCTGGCGACCGTCGAGGCGCTGTTCGGGGAGCAGGCGTCGGGCCGGATCCTGCTCGCGACCGGCGAGCGCGGCGCAACCGAGCGGATCACGGCCACCGGCGAGTCCGGGGAGTCCGGAGCGTCCGGGGAGTAACGCCGCGGCGTCCGGGGCGTCCAGGAGCGTCCAGAGCGTCCGGGGAGTCCGTGGCGTCCGGGGAGGAACGCCGCGGCGTCCGGAGCGTCCGGCGAGTCCGTGGCGTCCGGGGAGTAACCCGCCGCCTGGTCCTCTGTCCCGCCCAGCGGGACAAACCACGCCTGAGCGCCGGCTCCCGCGCCTGGCGTCGCGCCCAGCGGACAAACCACGCCTGAGCGCCGGCTCCCGCGCCTGGCGTGCGCCCAGCAGGACAAACCACGCCTGAGGGCTCGCTCCTGCGCGAAACGTCCCGCCAAGAGGAACAAACCGCGCCTCAGCGCCGGCTCCTGCGGGAAACGTCCCGCCCAGCAGAACAAACCGCGCCTCAGGGCTGGCTCCTGCGCGAAACATCCCGCCCAGCGGGACAAACCACGCCTGAGCGCTGGCTCACGCGCGAAACATCCCGCCCAGCGGGACGAACCCCGCACCCAGCGCCAGCTCCCGCGCGAAACGTCCCGCCCAGCGGGACAAACAGCGGGCAATGGCGGCCTCTGCCCGGCTCCCCAGGCTGGCGCCATGCCGACGGACGACCAGCAGGCCCTTTCCCGACACGTTCGCCGCAATCGTGAGGCGTGGGACGCCGACGCGCCCGGGTACGTGGACGCCGGCAAGCGCAACTGGGCCGCAGCTGAGCCGACGTGGGGATCTGGTCCGTCCCGGAGTCGACGCTGAGGCTGCTGCCCGACGACATGCGCGGTCTCGACGCGATCGAGCTGGGCTGTGGCACGGCCTACGTGTCGGCTTGGATGGCACGCCGCGGGGCGAGGGTGACCGGGATCGACAACTCGCCGAAGCAGCTGGAGACCGCGCATCGGCTCCAGGACGAGCACGAGCTCCGCTTTCCGCTGCTCCTCGGCAACGCCGAGCAGGTCCCCTCCCCGATGCCAGCTTCGACTTCGCCATCAGCGAGTACGGCGCCTCGCTGTGGGCCGACCCACACCGCTGGATCCCGGAGGCGGCGCGGCTCCTGCGTCCCGGCGGGAGCCTCATCTTCCTGATAACGGCACCTGCATGCTCGCGTGCCGGACCTGGACGAGAGGGCCCTCCGACGGATCGGCTGCTGCGACCGTACTTCGGCATGCACCGCAACGAGTGGCCCGACTCGGATGGCGTGGAGTTCCACCTGGGCTACGGTGACTGGATCCGCCTCCTGCGCGCCAACGGCTTCGAGGTCACCGACCTGATCGAGCTGCGGCCGCCCGACGACGCCACCACTAGCTACGACGGGGTCACCGCGGAGTGGGCGCAGCGCTGGCCATCGGAGGAGGTCTGGAAGGCGCGGAAGCGCTAGCGCCGTCGGGGTACGATGCGCCGATCAACCCCTTCGCACCCTCGCCCGTGCGCCTGGCGCAGGTCGACGTGTACACCGCCGCCTACCGCGTCTCGGGGGTGACCGCCACGCGCCACGCCCGGGTCGGGGACATCCTGAACCAGGTGACCGGGACCCACATGATCGTGGAGCAGGCCACCGTCAGCGAGTACGAGGACCCCACGGCGACCCTGGGTGCACACCAGGTTCTCATCAACCTCGAGGAGATCCTGTTCGTGGTGGCGGCCGAGGTGGAGGGCGGCATGCGTCCGACCTGCGCATCCCGAAGCGCCCGGTGCGCGCACAGCTGGGTCTGCCGCCCTTCCGCCTGACCGGGTCGGTCCACGTCCCGCAGGGCAGCCGGCCGGTCGACGGGCTGCTCAATGCCAGCGAGCGATTCCTGCCCATGACCGAGGCGACCGTCAGCAGCGGGGCGCACCCGGAGCTCGCGCGGGCCGCCGCGGCCCTCGCCGTGCAGCGCCGCCTGGCGCACCTGATCCTGGTGCAGGACGATGAGCGTCCGGACGAGCTGCTGGCCGACATCCTCGACGAGCGGACGGCGGAGAGCTGGCTCAAGCCGCGCGAGCCGGGGGCCGCGGGGCCGCTAGGCTCCGGTCCGGCGCGCCTCGGCGGCCGGGCTGCGCGACGGGTCCATCCACCGCCTCGATGACGGCCTGGACGAAGCGCGCCACGCGCTGCCCGTCCATCCGCTGCAGGCGACCGATGCGCTGTCCCCACCACGGGGCGTTGTCGGTGGTCACGATCTCCGTGTCCGGCTCCTCGAGAGATGCTGGTCGAGCCGCGGGGAAAGACGACCGCCGGCGCGATCGGCAGGCTGCCTTCGCCGGCGGCCTCGCGGGCCCAGCGGGCGACCGCGTCGGCGACCTCGTCACCGTCGAACGACGGATTGGTCCGGCACGGGATCCAGCCGGCGCGCCGGTCGCGCGTGTCGTATTCCCAGCCTCGCCCCCGGACGCGGTAGGACCCGAGCCAGCGCCGCGCGAGGAGGGCGCGAACCCCCGGCGGCCCCACCAGCAGCCCGGCCAGGTCGCTCGGCACGCCCGGCAGACGGGGGGAGAGCATGAGCACGTACTCGTCGTCGAAGACCGGGGCCAGGAGCCGGGCGACGTCCTCGTCGCGGCTCCCGGGCCGCCCGCGAACGGCGCGCAGCAGCCAGGCCATGCCCACGCCCAACGCGAGCGCGGCAGAGAGGCCCATGGCGGCCCCGCGCATCGGTGCGGTCGGCGGGCAGCAGCGCCATGATCAGGATCGCCGCCCCGCCCACCATGAGCATGGCCAGCGCGGTGGCCAGCACCCAGCGCCGATCGCTCGGGGTGGCCGGCCGGATCAGGCGCATTGGCGGCCGCACGCTGAGCGCCGGCGTCACGAGGCCGGCCGCAGCTCCCGCGGAGCGCTGCTGGCCTCGGCCGCGGCGCGGGTGAAGGTCTCGATGTCGAAGGGCTTGGCCACCACCGGGCCCAGCGGGGCGAGCTCCGCCAGTCGCTCGCGGCTCGCCGCGCTGACGAAGACCACGGGAATCCCCGGCCACGAGGTCCGCAGGAGCTCGGTGATGTCACCGCCGTCCCCGTCGGGGAGCATGACGTCCACCACCAGCAGGTGCGGGAGGGCCAAGTCCATGAGGTCCCCCAGCTCGACGATGCGCGAGCAGGTCACGACGCGGTAGCCCATCTCCCGAAGGATGTCGGCCTCCAGCGCAGCGATGTCCGGATCGTCCTCCAGGACGTAGGCGCGCTGCTCCTCGTCGGGCTCGGGGTCCGCCAGCGGGGCGGCCACGGCACTCTGCTCGTTCATGGCACGCAGTCTGTGGGCGGCGTTAGGTCCGGACAATGACGGGATGGTCCCATCCATGCAGGGTCTTTGGCGTCGTGCCCGAGACGGTGCCCGGGGTGTAGGATGGCGCCCCGCACGGGGCCACGCCTCAGCGTGCGCCCTTGCGAGGTGCGGAACGATGCGGGAGACGGGCGGATCATGGCGCGAGCAATGTGGCGGGGGGCGATCCAGTTCGGGCTGGTCACCATCCCGGTCAAGCTCTACCTGGCCACCGAGAGCAGCAGCATCGGCTTCAACCTGCTCCACGAACTGCCTGAACCGGATCCAGATGAAGTCTACTGCCCCTACCACGACGAGATCATCCCGCGCTCCGAGACGGTGCGCGGCTACGAGTGGAGCAAGGGCAAGTACGTGGTCATCACCGACGAGGACATCGAGTACGTGCCGCTGAAGACCGTGCGCTCCATCGAGATCGAGGGTTCGTGGCGGCCCACCAGCGAGGACACGGCGCCCAGTTCGTGAAGCCGGCCTACTACCTGGAGCCCGATGAGATCGGCCGCAAGGCGTTCTACCTCTGAAGGCGGTGCTGGCCGAGACGGCAAGACCGCCATCTGCAAGATCGTGCTCAAGGACCGCGAGCAGCTGGCCGCCCTCAACCCCTTCGCCAAGACGATGCTGCTCACCACCCTGCACTGGCCCGACGAGGTCCGCTCCCTGGACGAGCTGGACCTGCCCGAGGACGAGATCGAGATCAAGCCATCCGAGCGCAAGATGGCCGAGCAGCTGATCGCGTCCATGGCCGGCGAGTTCGACGCAGGCGGCACAAGGACGAGTACCGCGAGGCGCTGATGGGCGTCATCGAGGCCAAGGTCGGCGGGCGAGGCGCCGGAGCCGGTGCCGAAGGCGGAGCCCACCAAGATCGGCGACCTGATGGCGGCGCTGGAGGCCAGCGTGGCCGCGGCGCGCGAGACGCGCCGACGGCGCCGCCGCATCCACCAAGGCAGCCGGAGGCCGATGCGGGCGGCCGCCCAAGCGCGCGCGCCGCCGCAAGAGCGCGTAGCCTCGGGAGGTGCCCGAGCGAGCAGCTCAGACTTCCCGTCGCGCCAGCGACCGAGCCGCCGCCACCGGCTCCCGCAGCGCATCGTGCCGATGCAGGCGGGCAGCCTGGACGGGCCCTTCGACGACCCCGGCTACCTCTTCGAGCCGTGGTGGCCCGGCGTCCGCGCCCTCCCTTCGTCGAGCGCGGCGCGCTCCGCCTGCAGGTGGACGGGCTCTCCGATGCGCTAGCGGCCTTTGGCGAGCTGGACGAGGTGGCCGGGCAGCTGGCGGAGGACGGGGTGGTGCTGGACGGGACGCTGCTGGTCCTCGACGAGGCGGGCCGGCCGGACCCCGACCTGCTGCGGGCGCGGCTGGCCGGCCGTGGCCGCCCGGCCGGCCGGCCTACGTCGCCGGCGACCTGCTATGGGCCGGCGGCCAGCCGGTGACGCGGCGCCCCTTCCGCACCCGCGGTCGCTGGCTGGAGGCGATCCTGGAGCCGGGCGATCGGGTCGTGGCCGGTCGCGCCTACGAGGGCGAGGGGACGCTGGTGGCCGAGGCGCTGGCCGGGCTCGGCATCGACGGGCTGTCGGCCCGCCGCTCGGTGCCCGCTACCGGGGTGGCGATGCCGGCGTTGCGTGGCTCCGCGCGCCGATCATGCCCGCGGAGCCCCGCCCGCGGCCGACCCTGGCGCTCATCCTGCGCCTGCCGCTGGGCGACTAGTCCGCTCCGCGATCATGGCCAGTGCCCGTTCGAGCTTGCTCGCCCGATCGGCAGACAGGCCCGGCACCGCGAGCAGCGCGGACGCGAGCTCGCCGACCACCTCACCGCTCGCGGATCCCGCGCCCGCCGCCGCGGGGTCGTGAAGCTCGAGCTCCACGACCAGGAGCCGACCCCGCGCGGCCCCCTCGTGCATGACGATGCACGCATCGAGGCTCAACGTCCCGATCGAGGCCTCGTCGAGGTCGACGCTGCGCTCCGTCCGATGCTGGCGCAGCGCCAGCCGTTCCAGCAGGGGAGCGCCGCCGCTCAGCTCCGCCAGCTGGGCCCGCGCGCCGCGGACGGCGGCCAGCTGGCCGGGTCCATGCGGGCGCCGCCCGGGCCCTCGACCTCGGGCCGCCGGTGGAGGTTGAGCCCCGGCCCCGCCGTGGAGGCCCTTTCAGTGCGAGCGGGTCTCCCGGCGCGGGTCCGCAGACGGCACGCCCAGCCCGCCGCGGCGAGCCGGCCGTCCGCGGTGTCGAGGTAGCGATCGAGCTCGTCGAGGGTTACGGGGGGCCAGTCGAGCAGTACCCAGCCGCCGGCGGCGGCCAGGGCCGCAACGGCGCCTCCACGGCGCGGAACTTCATCTCGGCCTCGACCGGCGTCGGCTCACTCGGAGTACCGGGCGGCCGCGGCGACCCCGCCGGCCACACCTCCGCAGTCCGGGCGCCAGCACCTCGACCGCCTCCCCCCAGGAGAGGACCCAGGGCCGGATCTCGACGATGCCCGCCACCGTCACCGTCAGCTCGACGCCGCCGTCGGGCAGCTCGACGAGGCGCTGCGAGCGATGCCAGACCGCCTCCCGCACGCGATGGGCGACGATGCGTCGAAGCGCAGGCGGACCTCCTCGGTCGGGGTCGTGTCCGACGACCAGATGCCCCAGGAGTTGGCCAGCCACCGGTCCGGGTCGAAATCGTCGGGGATCTCGTAGCGATCGGCGGTCAGCGTGGCGTCCCGGATCCGCTCCACCTTGAACGTGCGCATCGCATCCACCGCCTCGTCGAAGCCGATGAGGTAGACGCAGCGCACGGCGGCGTCCGGCTCCAGGAAGTAGGGGCGCACCCGGGCTCGCCGGCGCTCCCCGCGGACGACACGTAGTCGATCTCGACCACGCGGCCCTCGGCCCAGGCCTGGGCCACCGTCGAGAAGTTGCGGGTGAACGGCTCGTTGGGCGGCGCGCCCGACCGCGAGCATGGTCGCCGCCACGTGGCGGGCGATGGGCTGGGGCAGCAGGTCGGCGAGCTTGGTGAAGGCGCTGACCACCGCCTGGTCGTACTCGTCCCTCCAGCGAGCGATGAGCCGCGCGGCCAGGAACAGGACGATGGCCTCGGGCACCGAGAGGCGCAGCGGCGGCAGGAAGTACTTGCGCTCGATCCCGTAGCGGCCGCGACCGGCCTGGAAGATGGGGACGGCCAGCTCCTCCTCCAGGGCGCGGATGTCGCGGTAGACGGTGCGGGTGGTCATCCCGGTCAGCTCCGCGATCTCGGCCACGGCCACCCCGCCTCCCCGGAGCCGCGGCTGTAGAGGATCGAGGCGACGCTGAGCAGGCGCGCCAGCCGGTCGCGCTTGCGCCCAGCGGTCGTCGCGCGCCTCGGGCTCGGGATCGAACATCTGACCGATGATAGACCGACGTCGGGGCGGTCCCTCAGGACGCCGGCGCGCGGGTGGCGCCGCTGGGCTCGCGCGCCCGCGCTGGGGCGCGGCGAGGGCGTGGGGGGAGGCTCGCCCGGCAGCGCCGCGAGCATGGCCTGGTTCAGGGCGTCATCGGTCCCGATCATGAGGAAGACGTACCCGTCCGTGGCCCAGGTGTAGATCATCGTCCCGAGCGCGGTGGCGTCATCCTCGGGGCGGACCCAGCTGAGTGCCCGCCGACGCGGTCAGCTTCCACGGCTCGCGGTGCAGGCCCGCGATGCCCACGTACTCGCCGGCGGCCGCGAGGTAGGGCTCCAGGTCCCGCGTCGTGGCGAGGGGCTCGTCCATCTGCATCGCGTACAGCGACAGCTTGCGCGGGGCGATGAACGCCACCTGCAGCGCGGTGAAGCGCAGGCCGATGTCGCCGTACACCTCGCCGATGTCGCCGGGGTGATGGCGAAATCGGTGGCCGCCGGCTTGTCCACCGCCTGCCCCGCGACGTGGCCGGGATCAGCGCGGCCAGCGCCGGGTCCGGCGGGTTCGTGTAGCGCGGCGTGGGCTGCGGGGTGGGCGTCGGGGTCGGGCGGCGCGGCGTGCCGCTCGGCGCCCGACGGTGGGGGCGCCGACGACGGGCGGCGAGGGGCTGCGGCCGCACACGGCCAGCAGCGCCGGCGCACGGCAGGCGCACCAGCAGGCGGGGTGGGCGCAGGCCAACGAGGTGCTGGGTCGACATGGGAGCGGCGATGATAGCACCGGCCGCCCGCGGTCCACCGCGGGCTCAGGCCACGTCGCGCGCGTCCTGCAGCACGTCCTCGCCGCGACGGTGGCGGGCCCCGCGGCCCGCGCCCACGACGGCCGCGAGTGCCCGGAGCACGTCGGGGCCGACGGCCGCCCGCCCGAGCGACATGCGCTCGATCGCCTCGCGGCGCCCGACGCGCTCGCCGGACGAGCCGGTGAGCAGGATGTCGTAGGTGTTCACCGCCTCCACGATCTGCGCCGCGATGGGCAGCGGCCTGCCCGTCGCCGGGTGCGCGTGCGCGGAGGATGCGGCCCACCCCGCGGAGCGAGGGGATCGACTCGAGCTCGCCGGTCCCGAGCCCCTCGAACCCGTGCAGCCGTGCCGCCAGCTCGACGGCGCTGCGCTCTCCTCGGCAGCCGAGCCGTCGGCGACGGCGCGCGAGGCGCCCCACCCGGTCGCCGTGGCCCCGCTGGCGGTGTCGCGCGCGTCGAGCGAGCGGGCCACGCTGAGCAGCGCGTCGCGGACGCTGTCGGCCTGGCGCCGCTGGCCGCGCGCGTCGGGCCGCCTCGACCAGGGTGTCGACGGCCGCCGGGTCCGCCGGGGTGGAGGAGGGCGGCGCGCGCCAGCCGGTCCAGGGTGGTGCGCAGGTCGCGCATCTCGCGCGGGACCTCGCCGACGCGAACGACCCGGTTCCCGCCGGACTGCTTGCCGTAGTAGAGGGCCGTGTCGGCCGCCGCGATCAGCTCGTCCTTGTCGCGGGCATCCGCCGGTGCGGCGGCCACCCCGACGGAGATCGTGACCGGGGTGGGCTCGCCCGCGGTCAGCCCATCCACGGCGGCGCCGACCCGTGCGCCACCGACGAAGCCACGTCGGCGTCCACGCCGGCCAGGATCATGGCGAACTCGTCCCCGCCGTAGCGGAAGACCTGGTCCTCGGAGCGTGCGGCGCCGTAGATGGCGGTGCCGATGGCGTGCAGCAGCGCATCGCCGGCCGGGTGGCCGAGCCGGTCGTTGTAGGCCTTGAACTGGTCGAGGTCCATCATCAGCACCGCGGCCGGCTGCGGCTCGATCGCCGGGCGCCGGCCCCCTCGCCGAGCCGTCCGGCTGGCCGAGGAGATGGGCCAGGGTGCGCTGGAAGGCGCCGTGGTTGCCGAGCCCGGTGAGCGCATCGGTATCCGCCCGCGTGCTCACCGCCTGGTGCGCCTCCGCGTTGCGCAGGGCGATCGAGGCCTGGCCGGCGAAGAGCTTGACGAGCTCGAAGTCCGCCTGGGAGAAGTGGGCCTCGGCTCCCCGACGCGCGAGATGTTCATGCAGCCGATGACCGCGCCGTCGGCGATGAGCGGGACGACGACCAGCGCCTCGGGGTCCGCCGGCGTGCCGGGGATCTGCATCGCGCGCGGGTCGTTCAGCGCGTCGTTGGCCAGCACCGGCTCGGCGTGCTCCACCGCCCAGCCCATCAGGCCGCGTCCGAACGGGACGTTGTAGCGCGCGACCTGCTCCGCGTGGCGCTCGCGGGTGAGGACCGGGGCCAGGATGCGATGCGCCTCGTCGACGCGGTAGATCGACAGGTTGTCGTAGCGCACCACCGAGCGCAGGCCGTCGGCGATCGTCTCCAGCACGTCCTGGCGGTCGAGGGTGGAGAGCAGCCGCTCGTTGATCTCGAGCAGGCGCCGCTGCGACTGCAGCTGCCGGCCGAGCTCGGCGGACTGCAGCTCCAGGCGCGCGTAGGCGGTCGCGTTGGCGATCGCCTGGGCCGCGTAGCCGGCGAAGATGGTCATCGTCTGCAGGTCGTCGTTGCTGAACTGGTCGCGACCCAGCTTGGAGAGCGCGATGACGCCCACCGAGCGGCCCTCGAAGACCATCGGCACCACCAGCATCGACTCCTCGATCTCGTCGGTCCCCTCGATGGTGTGCCCCCGCGGGTCGTTCAGCGCGTCGTTGGCCAGGATCGGCTCGCCGTGCTCGGCCACCCAACCGGTGAAGGACCCCTCGCCGATGTCGACCCGCAGTGCGTCGCGGAAGTCGCCGATCCCCAGCAGCCGGTCCGTGAAGGCGATCGGCTCGCAGATGCGCGTCTCCCAGTCCACCGCGTAGACCCGGATGTCGTGGTACTCGGCCAGCGTGCTCGCCTCGGCGACGATCGCATCGGCGATGGCCTGCACGTCGGTCAGGCGGTTCAGCCGGGCGGAGAGGTCCTGGATCGAACGCATGCGGGCGGCCTGCTCGGCGACCGACCGGTAGAGGCGCGCGTTGGCGATCGCCACCGCCGCCTGGTTGGCGAACGACTGCGCGAGCGCCAGCTCGTCCTCCGGCCACTCGTGGTCGCGGGTGTGATAGAGGCCGATGACGCCCACCGCCCGGTCGTTGCTGACCAGCGGCACCAGGCAGGCGGTGCGGATCCCCTCGCGACATAGATCGGCTGCAGGATCCCCACGTCGGGCCGCATGTTCGCGTCACGCACGACGAAGGTGCGGCGCTCGCGGACCGCGCGCACGCCGACCGCCGGGCTGTGGAGGGTGAGTGCGCCGACCGTCTGCCGAAACCTCCGCCAGGCCGCGCGCGGCCGCCTCCTGGAACGGATGCTCGGCCCCTTCGTCGAGGAGCCACAGGCCGGCCTTGTCGGCGTCGAACAGGGAGCGCGTGCGGTCGACGATGTCGTCCAGCACGGCGTTGAGGTCCAGCTGGCCGGTCAGCTCCTGCGTGACGTGGCGCAGCGCGCGCGCGCGAGCCACTTCGCGGCGGGCGCGGGCCAGGATGCGCGCATTCTGCAGATCGGCGCCGATGGCGCCCGCCACGATGCGCAGGAACGCGGGGCGAAGGTCGGCCAGCGGCCCGCCCGGGTCGTCCTCGAGGACGAGGACGCCGACCAGCTCGCCGCCCGCGGCGAGCGGCAGCTGGGCGCGCAGCGGGGCGGACGGGTCGTCGGCGATCGGCTTCGGGGCCGCCTCGCCCTCGAGATCGACTCCCTCGATGTCGCTGAGCGATGAGGGAGGGGCGACGCGGTACCCGGTGTCCGTCTCGAGTGTGTAGTCGTCGGCCCCTTCGCGGGCCACGTAGATTGCGACGCGTGCCACGCCGAGCGTCGTGCGCAATGCCTCGACCGCGGTGCGGCAGACGGTGGTGGGGGTCGCGGAGCCACCGCTTCCCTGTGCGAGCCGGGCGAGCGCCGCGAGCTCGCGATCACGAGCGGCGCCGCGGTCGGCGACCGCGGGCTCCTGCTCATGCGACGAGGCGCCTTCCGCGAGCAGACGCTCGACCTCGCCGCGACGGTAGCGGCGGTCGCCGCGCAGGTTGATCCGGTAGGCGGTCAGGCGGCCGGCATCGGTCCAGGCACGCAGGGTGTTCGGGTGGACGCCGAGCAGGGCGGCCGCCTGGGCCACGCTGAGCAGAGACTCCTGCTCATCGCCGCGTTCACGGCTCGAATGTGGCACCTGTGCTCCTTGGTCGCGAAATGGAACATCTGGTAGGAACGCTGCACCGGATGGTAGAAGTGGGAGCGCCCGCGCTCGACCCTCCCATTCGTACCGGTCTGGCCCGGTACCGCGCTCGTGGTCAGCGGACCAGCGGCGCGAGAACGAAGAGGGCGATCGCAACGAGGACGAGGCCTCCGCCGAGCAGGGTGAGCGCCGCGCCGACGACGAGCCTGCGCCGCCCGGCTCCGCCGAGCAGTCGCATCGCGTCGGGCAGGTCGAGGGCGGCGATCAGGTAGCCGCCGGGAGGCGGCGCCAGCTGCACCTCCCCGTCGGGCCGGCGCACGACGCGGGCGAGCACGAGGAGGCGGTCCACGGCGTTGATGGTGCGGGTCACCGCGCGCGCCGCGGTGGCTGCGCCGCCCTCGGCGCGCAGCCGCTCGATGGCCGGCGCGTAACTCTCGTCCAGCTCGCCGGGATCGCCCTCCCAGACGTACGGGATGCTGATCAGCGGTTCGGCGGCCTCCCCGGCGTCGATCGAGACCGAGCCGGCATGGTCCCAGAGCTCGAAGCCGCGACTGGCCCGGACGCGCTCGATCGAGCGCCAGCGGCCGTCGGGGAGCCGAATCTCGACATCGCGATGGAGGGCCACCAGCCGCTCGTCGCGGGCGGTGACGATCGGATCCGGGCAGCGAATGCGGCCCACCACCCTTATCGGCCGCCGCGGGAGCTCCTCGAGGTCGAGCAGGTCGCCAACCGCCAGCTCGCGCGCGCCGGCCAGGCGGCGGCCGATGGCCACGCGGGCTCCGGAGCCCCTGGCGAGCAGCAGCCCGGCCGCGGCGAGCAGCAGCCCGACGAGGGCCAGACCGTTCCCGACGAGTGCGAGCATGGGCTGGCTATCGACCCTCGGCCAGGTCGGCGCGGCGGGCGCCGGCCGCCGCGGCGAGGCGCGCAGGGTCGACCCGGAACACCGCGTCGGGGAGGCCGGCCGCGGCCCAGACCTCGTGGTGCGCGAGAAGGTGATCGTCGATCAGGACCGAGAGTGACGCGGCGTGGCCGAGCGGCGGAACGCCGCCGATCGCGAATCCCGTCGCGGCCCGCGCCTCGTCGCCGGTGGCGCGGCGGACTTCGGCCGCTCCGAGCGCCGTTGCAAGCTTGCCGGTGTCCAGGCGATCGTCGCCCCCAACGAGGGCGATCACCGCGCGGCCATCGGCCATGAAGACGAGAGACTTCACGATCTGGGCGACGTCACAGCCGACCGCCGCAGCGGCGTCGAGCGCGGTCCGCGTGCCGGCCGGAAAGCGCTCGACGGCGATCTCCAGGCCCGCCCCGCGGGCCGCCTCGATCACGCGCGCGACGTTCGGATGGACGGCGGCATCGGTCATGGCCGGATGATAGCGAGCGTGCTACGCTGAACGGCGTACAACCCAAGAGCGACAGGGGAGCGCGACAGCGCTGAGAGTGCGGCGGACCGCAGACCCTCGAACCTGATCTGGGTCATGCCAGCGAAGGGAGTCGGTATCTCATGTGCCGCGGCGTGCCCCGATCGGGTGCGCCGTTCGTCGTTCTCGGGGCCGATGCAGCAGCCGGAACCCGCCGCGAGGCGATCCGGCGAAGGAGCGAGCGGGTGAGGGCCATCGTGGTCGCCGACGGCGAGCCGGCCGCCGGCGACGCTGGACTGCTCGACGGGGCCGATCTCGTGGTCGCGGCCGATGCCGGCGCAGGCTGGCTGGCGGCGCTCGGGCGGCGCCCCGACCTCCTCGTCGGCGACCTCGACTCGGTCGATCCCGGGCTGGTGGAGGAGCTGGCTGCCGCCGGGGTGCCGATCGAGCGGCACCCCGCGCACAAGGACGCATCCGACACGGAGCTCGCGCTGGAACGGGCCGTCGCCGGCGGCGCGGACCGTGTCGTCATCCTCGGTGCCCTCGGGGGCGCGCGCCTCGATCACGAGCTCGCGAACCTGCTCCTGCTCGCCGATCCGGCCTGGCAACGCCTCGCCGACCTGCGGATCGTCCGCGAGCGGACGGTGGTCCGCGCCTTGCACGCCGGTGCCAGCCTCGCGCTCGAGGCTCCGATCGGCGCCGTCGTGACCCTGATCCCGATCGGCGGCGACGCCGATGGCGTGCGCACGACCGGGCTCAGATACGAGCTGCACGGCGATCCGCTGCGCATCGGCAGATCGCGCGGGCTGTCGAACGTCGTCGTGCAGCGTCCGGCGTCGGTCTCACTGGAGCGCGGGACGCTCCTCGTCATCGAAACGGAGCCGTAGAGGAGGACGATCATGCAGGGCGAAGGGATTCGGCCAACGCAGGGTTGGCGCATCGTGGACATCGTGGTGACGGCCGTGCTGGCAGCGGCCTTCGGCGTCGTCTTCTGGCAGTGGAACGTCGTCACCCTCCCGCTCTTCAGCGGGCAGGTCAACCCGCTCGCGTACCTCGTCTCGGGGATGTGGCTCGTCCCCGGCGTGCTCGGCATGCTCATCGTGCGTCGGCCGGGAGCCGCGCTCTTCGCCGAGACGCTGGCCGCCGTCGTCTCCGCCCTCCTCGGATCGGCCTGGGGGCTCGACGTCATCCTCTCCGGCGCGGTCCAGGGAGCGGGTGCCGAGCTCGTCTTCGCGGCGCTCCTGTATCGGTCCTTCGGCCTCCCCGTCGCGCTGCTGGCGGGTGCCGGCGCGGCGGTCGGCGAATGGATCCACGACATGCCCGTCTACTACGCGAAGACCGCATTCGGGGTGCAGCTGGGGTACGGGACGTTCATGCTCATCAGCGGCGCGCTGCTCGCGGGGCTCGGCTCGTGGCTCCTGGTTCGCGCGCTGGCCCGCACCGGCGTCCTGAGCCAGTTCCCGTCGGGTGCCGAACAGCCGGAGGTCTGACCCACTGAGCGCACCGCCGCCAGCCAATCCCGTCGCCGTCGAGGCTCGCGGCTGGGGATGGCGCCACGCCGGTCGGCGCAGCTGGGCCCTCCGCGAGGTCGATCTCCACGTCGAGCCGGGGGAGCGCGTCCTGCTGCTTGGCCCGTCGGGCTCCGGGAAGTCGACGCTCCTGCTCGGGATGGCCGGCCTGCTGAACCCGATCGGCGGCGGGGAGGAGCAGGGGAGCCTGGCGATCGACGACGCGCCGCCGCACGCCGCGCGCGACCGGGTCGGCATCGTGTTCCAGGACCCGTCGGCACAGCTCGTCATGGGGCGCGCCGGTGACGACGTTGCGTTCGGGCTGGAGAACGCGTGCCTCCCGCCCGATGCGATCTGGTCGCGGGTCGACGCAGCGCTCGCCGCCGTCGGCTTCGGATACGGACGGGACCGACCGACGGATGCGCTCTCGGGCGGTGAGCAGCAGCGCCTCGTCATCGCCGGGGTGCTCGCGATGCGGCCCGGGCTGCTGCTCCTCGACGAGCCGACCGCGAACCTGGATCCCGATGGCGCGGCCGCGGTCCGCGAGGTGGTGGCGTCCGTCGTGCAGCAGCTGGGCCTGACCCTTGTCGTCGTCGAGCACCGCGTCGCGGACTGGCTCCCGCTCGTGAGCCGCGTGATCGCCCTCGTGGACGGCACGGTCCTCGCCGATGGCCCTCCGCGAGAGGTGTTCGCCCGATACGGGGACGAGCTCGCCGAGGCTGGTGTATGGGTCCCGGATCGGCGGCTGCCGGCCCCGGTGCGGCGCGAGCGGGCCGTGGTCGAGACGTTGCTGCTCGCAGAGCAGGCCGGGTACACGTATCCGGGGGCGGATCGCGCCGCGCTGGCACGCACGGACCTGCAGGTTCGTTCCTCGGAGGCGCTGGCGCTCACCGGTCCCAACGGGGCCGGCAAATCGACCCTCGCGCTCCTCGTCGGGGGCCTGCTCCGTCCCGCAACCGGCAGCGTCTCCGCCACGGAGGCCCTGGCGGCCGGTCGCGGCCACGACCCGGTGGCGGGCTGGCCGGCCGGCGACCTCGTCCGACATGTCGGCACCGTCTTCCAGAATCCGGAGCACCAGTTCCTGACCGGGCGGGTGCGCGACGAGCTGGAGCTCGGGCCGCTCCGCTCCGGATCCCACCCGCACGACGCCCGGCAGCGAGCGGACGAGCTCATGGAGCGGTTGCACCTCGGGGCGCTCGCGGAGGCGAACCCGTTCACCCTCTCGGGAGGCGAGAAGCGGCGCCTCTCGGTGGCGACCGCTCTCGCGACCGCCCCCGCCGTGCTCATCCTTGACGAGCCGACCTTCGGGCAGGACCGGCGGACGGCGAGCGAGCTCCTCCGGCTGCTGGCTGCCATGCGCGACGGCGGTCGCGCGATCGTCTTCGCCACCCACGATCGCGAGTTCGCGAGCGCCCTCGCGGATCGAACCCTGCGCCTCGGCGCCCCGTCGGGTCCGGCATGAAGCTCCTGACGCCAATTCGCCCGAATCCGCGCGCCCTGCTCGCGCGCGCCAACCCCCTCGCCAAGCTCGGCGCCGCGGTCGTGGTCATGGTCGCCCTCTTCGTCTCCGTCGATCTCGTGACCCCGATCGTCGTGCTCGTCGTGGTGCTGGCCTGCATTCCGCTGACCGGCGTCCGCCCCGCGGATCTGCTGGCGCGGGCCTGGCCTGTGCTCATTGCCGCGGTCGCCCTCGCCATCCTGAACGCGGTCTTCGCCGCGGCGCCCGGTGGGTCGCTGCTCGTGGAGGTCGGCCCGTTCAGCCTCCGCTCGGGCAGTCTCGCGGGCGGGATCGGCCTGGGGCTGCGGGTCCTGGGCGTGGCGCTCACCGGCGTGCTGGCCCTCGTCACGATCGATCCGACCGACCTGGCGGATGCGCTCCAGCAGCAGGCCCACCTGCCGCCGCGGCTGGCGGTCGGCGCGCTCGCCGCCTTCCGCTTCCCGCCGATCATGAGCCGCGAGTACCAGATGCTGCGCCTGGCGCGCCGGGCGCGCGGGGTGTCGGCGGGCCGATCGCCGCTCGCCGCCGCCGGGATCGCGGCGGGCCAGCTCTTCAGCCTCCTCGTCTCCGCGGTCCGGCGCGCGACCCGGCTCGCGCTGGCGATGGAGGCGCGCGGCTTCGGCTCGCGGCCGTGTCGGAGCGCCGCACGGCGGCAGGCGATGGAGCGGGCCGACTGGCTGCTCGTCGCCGCCGGCTGTGCGCTTGCCGGCGGCGCGGTACTGGTCAGCGTGACCCTGGGCACCTGGCGGTTCGTGTTCGCCTGAAGCGCGCCCCATGTACCCTCCCCGCGTGTCGAGGTCGGAGGAGCTCCGGGTGCGGGCCGGCGAGGTGACCCTGGCGGCCACCCTCACGCTGCCCGATGCGCCGCCGCCACCCGACCGGCGCGGCCGCTACCCGAACGCGCTGCTCCTGCCCTCGTGGCTGCCGCGCGATCGTGACGGTGCATGGGACCGATCCGGCCACCCGACGTGGTATCGCGGGGCCGGGGACGAGCCCGGCCTGCTGACGCGGCTGGCCGACGCTCTCGCCGCGCGCGGCGTCGCGAGCCTGCGCTGCGATCCACGCGGCTGCGGCTCGTCCGAGGGCTCCTGGGCGCAGAGCTCGCTCTTCGCCCGCATCGACGACGCTCGCGACATGCTGGCCGCCCTCCGCGCCAACGACGCGCTCGACCTGCGGCGGACGGCGATCGTCGGGCACGGGGAGGGCGCCCTGCTGGCCGTCTCGGTGGCGATCGGGGATCCGGCGCTGAGCGCGCTGACGCTGATCGGCGCCGCGGCGCGCCCGTGGGCGGACGTGCTGCGCCGTGGCGTCGCGCATCGGTCCCGTCATCCGGGCGACCTCGAGCACCCGATCGTCGCGGCCCTTGACCGATCGAGCGAGGAGATCCTCGAGCGTGCCGAGCGCCGGGAGCCTTCGATCAAGCTGCGCCTGGCGGATGGAGAGCGCGTCGAGCTCGGGCTGGCGTGGGTCGAGCAGGCGATGCACACGCCGCCGCTGGCGCTGGCCACGATGCTGCATCGGTCGGTCGGCCTCGTGCACGGGGCCGATGATGCCTGGGCGCATCCGGACGAGTCGGAGCTCCTGGCCGTGGCGCTGACCGATGCCGGTAACCGGCCATCACGGCGGGTGCTGCCGGGAGTGGGCCATGATCTCCGCGAGGCCGGCGACGCGGTGATCAGAGAAGTGGCCGGCGACCTCGTCTCGCGGATCGAGCCGCGCGAGCTGCCGCCGGTCCTGCTGGCCATCGAGGAGATGGGCGCGGATCGCTAGGATGGTGCGATGAGCTACCCGACCGTCGGGACGCCGGTCCCTCCCTTCGAGCTGTCCGCGGACGATGGCAGCACCGTTTCGAGCGGCTCGCTGGCCGGGCGTCGATACCTCCTCTACTTCTACCCGAAGGACGACACGCCCGGGTGCACGGCGCAGGCCTGCAGCCTCCGTGACAACATCACCCGCCTGACCGAGGCCGGCATCGAGGTCTTCGGCATCTCGCCGGACTCGATGAAGAGCCACGTCCGGTTCCGCGCGAAGTACGACCTGCCGTACCATCTGCTCGCCGATGACGGACATCGGGTCGCCGACGAGTTCGGCGTGTGGGTGGAGAAGAGCTACATGGGACGCGCCTTCAAGGGGATCGAGCGGACGAGCTTCGTCATCGGCCCGGATGGCCGCGTCGAGCACGTCCTGCCTCGCGTGAAGCCTACCGAGCACGTGGACCTGGTGCTGGAGGCCCTCGCCGAATGAGCGCGCTGCCCGATCGGCACCAGCCCACCTTCCTGCTCTCCGTGGCGGTGACGCTCGCCGGCGTGGCGGTCCTGGGGCTGGTATTCGGCCTGGCCTGGATCCTGATCCGATGATCTGGACCGCGGTCGCCGTCGTTCTCGTCCTGTGGTTCGTGGGCCTGCTCCTCGCCTGGGGCCCGCTCGTCAACCTGCTGCTCGTGGCCGCGGCGGTCCTGCTCGTCGTCCAGCTCATCAACGAGCGCGAGGGGGCCGACTAGCCGCGTCGATTGCGACGCCCGAGCTGTCACCCGAGTCCGCTACCCTGCGGGCGTGAGCTACCGGCTGCTGCACTTCGCCGATCTCCACCTCGACGCCCCGTTTGCCTGGGCATCCGCCGACACGGCGCGTCGACGGCGCCGCAACCGGCGCGAGACGCTCACCCGAATCCTCCGGCTCGCGGACGCGGAGCGCGTGGATGCCATCCTGTGCGCCGGGGACCTGTTCGAGCACGATCGGATCGGGCCGGACACGGTCGAGTTCCTGCGCTCGAGCCTGGCCGGGACCGACCGCCCCGTCTTCCTGGCGCCAGGGAACCACGACTGGCTGTCGCCGGAGAGCCCGTACGCCCTCGTCGAGTGGTCGCCGAACGTCCACCTCTTCGAGGAGGCGCGGCTCGTCGGGGTCGAGCTGACGGACGGGCTCACGTTGTGGGGCGCGGCACATCGGGCGCCAGCCAACACGGACGGCTTCTTCAGCGGGTTCCGGGTCGGCCGCGGCGGCGTGCATCTCGCGGTGGCCCATGCCTCCGAGCGGGGCGCGCTCGGCTGGCAGGAGAGCGGCAAGCAGCCGCACGCGCCGTTCGACGCGGGAGAGCTGGCCGCGAGCGGGCTGGCTCACGCATTCCTGGGGCACTACCACCTGCCGCGGGACGCCGAGCTCTACACGTACCCGGGCAACCCGGACCCGCTCGACTTCGGCGAGGAGGGCCCGCGCGGCGTCGTGCTGGCCACCGTCGAAGCGGACGGCAAGGTGCTCCGGGAACGGCGCAGCGTGGCCGTCAGCGAGGTGCACGACATCACGGTCTCGGTGGACGGTGCCGCCCATTCCGGCGAGGTGCGCGAGGCGCTGCAGGCCGCCCTCGTCCCCCTCGCGGGCTGTGTGCGGGCGACGTTGAACGGTGAAGTTGCGCCGTCGCTCGAGCTCGACATGCGCGAGGTCGGGCGCGGCTTCGATCATCTCGACGGGCTCGTCGTCCGCAGCGCGGTCTCCACCGGCTACGACCTCGAGCAGATTGGGCAGGAGGCCACGGTGCGTGGGCAGTTCGTGCGGGACGCGGCCGCGGAGATTCCCGACGAGGTCCTGCGCCAGCGGGTGATCCTCACCGGCCTCCGCGCACTTGCCGGCCGCAACGACCTGGAGGTGGCCTGACGGTGTGGATCGCCCGCGTCATTGCGCGTGCGTTCGGCCCGTTCTCGGACGAGACGCTCGAGCTCGGGCCGGGGATGAATGTCGTGGTCGGGCCGAACGAAGCCGGCAAGTCGAGCTGGCACGCGGCGACCCGCCTGGCGATCACCGGGCTGCGCCGCGGGCGGGGCCGCGCAACGGCCGCGGAGGCGGCGCTCGAGGCGCGACACCGACCCTGGGATGCAACGGAGCGCTGGGAGGTCGAGGCCCGGCTCCTGCTCGCCGACGGCCGCCAGATCGACATCAGCCAGGACCTCGCCGGCAAGGTCGCCTGTCGAGCCGTGGACGTTGACCTCGGCCGTGACGTCTCCGACGAGATCATGGATGGGACGCCGGATGCGTCGCGCTGGCTCGGCCTGGACCGGGACGCCTTCTCGGCCACGGTCTCGGTGAGCCAGGCCCAGATCATGGCGGTCGCCACCGCCGAAGCGGCCGAAGGGCTCCAGGGGTTCATGCAGCGTGCGGCCGCGACCCGGGGTGCGGACGCGACCGCCGCGGAGGCGATCGAGCGCCTGACCGAGTTCCGCCGGGGAGCGGTCGGCGCCGACAAGATATCGGCGAAGGGTCCGCTGCGGCGTGCCCGCACGGAGCTGGCCGCGGCGGCCGAAGCGCTCGAGGACGCGCGACGACGCCACGCCGGGTATCTCGAACGAGCGGCGGCGGCGGAGGCCGCGGGTGAACGCGTGGCGACTGCCCGGAGGGCTCTGTCCGAAGCGGAGGCAGCTGCTGCCCGGCAGCTCGCCGATCGGGCGCGTGCCCGCCTTCAGCGGGCGGAAGAGCTCGCCGCCCGCCATCCGAGCCGTCCGGCGGGAGCGACCGCCCGGGACGAGCGAGCGGACGTGGTGGCGGCCGCCCTGGAGGCTTGGCAACGGCGCCCGCACCCCGCGCGCCTGGGCGGTCGCCCGGCGGCGGATCTCGAGACGGCGCTCGCCCAGCTCCCCGAAATGCCCGACGGTGACCGCCGCCCGGATGTCTCGGTTACCTCGGCATCCCGCACTCTGGACGTCGCCGTCGAGGCGCTGAAGACGCACGAGGACGGCGGGCCGCCCGACGATGCGGCGGCCCCGGCAGGGTCCGATGTTCGTCGGACGAACGGCGTCAGCGGCATGGCCCTCTTCGCCGTCGCGGGCGTCCTGCTGGCCGGCGGGCTGGTCGCCGCGGCACTCGGGGCCGTCGCGGTGGGTGCCGTGCTGCTGGTCGCCGGCGGCGGCGTGGGTCTCGTCGGGTGGCGGTCGGCGGCGGCGGTCCGCCGGGACCGCGAGGCGCGCGCCGGCGAGGCGATCCGCCTGCGCCTCGAACGGGAGGCGCAGGCTGGCCTGGGAGCACGGGCGGGCAGAGCGGCGCGAGCGGGTCACGGCCGCCCGAGACGGGTTGGCCGCGGCACTGATCGCGCGAGGGCAGCCGGCGGCCGACGACCCCGAGGGCGCGCTGCGCGTGTACCTCTCCGCCTGCGATGCCCGCGCCACCGCCGCCGAGCGCGCGGCGCAGCGCGAGTCGCTCGAGCGAGAGCTGGCGTCGCGGCGTGCGGCCGAAGCCGCAGCCGCCGAGGCCGAAGCCGCGGCCCGCGCCGCGGAGGAAGCGCTCCGGGCAGCCGTGCGCGTCAACTGCCGGCGAACCGACGCTGGCCCCCGATGAGCTTGTTCATCACCTCGAAGCGTGGCGCCAGGGCCGACGCGCGGAGGACCGGCAGGCGGAACAGGCGGTTGCCGAGTGGGAGGAGCTGCGCGCCATCCTGGACGGCGCCTCGATCGAGCAGCTGCGCTCTGAGACGGCCGCCATCGTCGACCGCGCGGATCGGCTGGCGGTCGCTGCGCCAGCGGCGATGACTCCCGCGTCGCCGCCCGCGGACGAGGCCCTGGTCGCGCGCCGGCGCGCGGAGCTGAGCGCTGCGCAGCAGGAGGCCGCGAACCTCGCCGGCGGCCTGCGCGTCCTGCAGGCCGAGGTGCCGGGCGTGGCTGAGGCGGAGGAACGGGTGGCGGCCGCCGAGCAGGAGCTCGCGCGCGTCGAGGCCCTCGCCGACACCGTTGACCTGACGCTTCGCCTGCTGCGCTCGGCGCAGGAGCGGATCCATCGCGACCTCGCGCCGATCCTCGCCGAATCGGTCCGTCGCTGGCTCCCGGTCGTGAGCCGTGGCGCCTACGTTGAGGCCTCGGTCGACCCGGCCGACCTCTCGGTTCGGGTCAAGGAGGTGGCGACCGGCCACTGGCGGGATGCGCGGCTGCTCTCCGAGGGGACCCGGGAGCAGGTCTACCTCCTGCTGCGCGTTGCCATGGCCCAGCACCTCGTGCGGCCGGGGGAGGTTGCGCCGTTGCTGCTGGACGAGGTGACCGCCCAGGCCGACCGTCCACGGGCCACCGAGCTGCTCGAGGTTCTCCACGAGCTGAGCGCCGACCGGCAGGTCATCCTCTTCAGCCACGACGACCTCGTCGCTGACTGGGCCACGGATCGGCTGCGCGAGCCGAGGGACAAGCTCATCCGGCTGCCGGCGCCGCGGTCCACCGCGGAACAGGCGGGGGCCGAGCCGCGGACGGCCATGCCCGTCCGCTGAGCCAGGCCGGTTGGAAGGCACCGGTCCGGAACCGCTGGTAGGATTGCCGCCCGAGGAATGCCCAGCGACAAGCTCCCCACACCCGAACGCGTCCTGGTCGTGGCCGCGCACCCGGACGACATCGAGTTCGGGGCCGCCGGGACCGTCGCCCGCTGGATCGGCGAGGGCGCCCGGGCGCGCTACCTGCTCATCACCCGGGGCGACAAGGGCAGCGACGACCCGACGACTGACCCGCAGCAGCTCGCCGCCACCCGCGAGGCGGAGCAGCGAGCGGCCGCCGCCGAGCTGGGAGTGGAGGGGGTTGACTTCCTCGACGAGCCGGACGGCCAGGTGCAGGTCACGCTCCGGCTTCGCGAGCGGATCACGTACGCGATTCGGGCCTTCCGACCCGAGATCGTCATGGGGCACGACCCCACCGTCCTGTTCGTGAACAACGAGTGGGTCAACCATCCCGATCACCGTGCAGTCGGCGAGGCGACGGTGGATGCCGTCTTCCCCACCGCCCGGGACCCGCTGAACTTCCCGGAGCACATGGCGGCCGGGCTCGAGCCGTGGAAGGTGGCGGAGATCTACCTGTGGAGCACGAACGAGGCGAACCAGATCGTGGACATCACCGACACGCTGGAACGCAAGATCGCCGCGCTCGAGCACCACGCCAGCCAGTTTCATGAGTTCGGCGACACCGCGCGCTGGCTCCGCCGCCGCTCCGAGGAGCTCGGGGAGCGCGCGGGCTACCGGGCCGCGGAGGGCTTTCGCCGCGTGATGCTGGCGCAATGAGGCCACCCTCGGGGGGCCGGACGGCTGGGGGGCGGACGGCTGGGGGCCGCCCACGCGGAAGCCGGTGGCTGGGCCTGATCCTCGGGATCGGCCTCCTGCTCGCGTCCTGCTCGCCCACCAGCAGCGTCGAACCGACGCCCCTCCCGACCGCCGCGCCACGACCCACCGCCGCGGACGCCGCCGGCGTCCTGCGGGCGTATCTGACGGCGTGGCGCCTCCACGCGTACGGGCGGATGTACGAGCTGCTGTCGGCGGCCGATCGTGAGCGGTACCCGGAGGCCGCCTTCGTCCAGCTCTACGAGACCTTCGACTCGCTCGTCGAGGTGACCGACCTGAGCTGGGTGCTCGGGAACGTCACGCCCACCAGCCTGCCGCCGGCCCCGCGGGCCCCGGACCTGCCGCCACCCTCAGCAACGGCCGCGCCGGCGCCGAGCGGCGGACCCCAGTCAGCCGTCTCTCCCACGCCGCAACCGACCGCCGTCGCCACTCCGGTGCCCCCCGACACGGTCGTCGCCGGACCGGTCCCCGGCATGCGAGCCAGCGCCGACATCGCGTACCACACGAACCGTTTCGACGTGATCCACCTCCAGCGCGAGCTGCTCCTCGTGCGCGGGGCGGATGGCTGGGCGCTGCGCTGGTCGCCGGACCAGCTGCTCCCGGGCCTCGACATCAACAGCGGACTCTCCGTCAAGCGCATCGCGCCAGACAGGGGCAGCATCGTGGGCCAGGACGGCACCGTCTGGGCCGAGACGAGCGACGACGGGGTGCGGGTCTATCCGCAGGAGTGGAACGCCGGCCAGACGATCGGCTACGTCACGCCTGCCACCGACGACGAGGTGAAGCAGCTCGAGCCGAAGGGCTATGTCGCCGGCGACGTCATTGGGCGGCTGGGGCTCGAGAAGGGGGCCGATGCACTGCTGCGCGGCCGTCCCGGCTACCGGCTGCTGGCGACGAACCAGGCGGGCGCGTCGAGCGTGCTGCTGGAGCGCCCGGTCGTCGAGGGGGCGAACCTGACGATCACGCTCCGCGCCGACGTCCAGCGCACCGCCGATGCGCAGATCGGCGGTTATGGGGCCGGGGCCGGCACCGCGGTCGTCGATCCGAAGAGCGGCGACGTGTGGGCCCTCGCATCGGCGCCCCTCTTCAACCCGAACTCGATGGTCCTCGGCACGACCCTGTCCGGGCAGCGGCTTTCGGCGAGCACATCGGCTCAGCGATTCAACCAGGCGGTCCTCGGCGCCTACCCGGCTGGGTCGTCGTTCAAGCCCTTCACGCTGATGGCCGCCCTCCGGACAGGGGTGGCCGGGCCCGCCACCCGGATGCCATGCAACGGGACCTGGACGTTCGACGGGTTCACGTTCCACAACTACGAGGACCACACCCTCGGGAGCTCGGTGAACCTCCTGCAGGCCATGGCCTTCAGCTGCAACACGACCTACATGCCGCTCTCCATCCGGGTCTACGACGCGAACCAGACCGCCCTCACCGACCTGGTCGGCGAGTTCGGATTCGGTCAGTTCACCGGGATCAGCCACCTCGAGGAGGAATCGGGGATCCTGCCCGATGCGTCCTACTTCCAGACACACAAGCGCTGGAACGGGGTCATCAGCCCGTACGGGCCGTTCGACCAGATCCAGCTGGCGATCGGCCAGGGCTCGTACCAGGGCACGCCCCTTCAGCTGGCGACCGCCTATGCGGCGATCGGGAACGGCGGCACGCTGTGGGTTCCGCGGCTCGTCGTCGACGCGACGCTCCCGAGCGGGAAGGTCGTGGAGCACAACGATCCGGCCGTCCACAACCAGATCGAGCTCACCCCCGACCAGTGGGCCTACGTCGTCGACGCGTTGAAGGCGGTCGTCAACTACTCGTACGGGACGGCCTATTCGGCGTTCCGCGGGTACGGGATCCAAGTCGCCGGCAAGAGCGGCACCGCGGAGACCGGAACGCCGAATCCGCACGCCTGGTTCCCGGCCTTTGCCCCGGCCGACGACCCACAGATCGCGGTGGCGACCGTCCTGCTCTACATCCACCTCGGAACCGGAGGCACGGATGCCGCGCCCCTCGATCGCCGGATCATGACCACCTACTTCGCCAACCCCTGACGCCGGCAGCGAGCGTGGGCCGCCGGCCCTGGCGGAAGCTGGCGCCCGACTCCCCATCCGCGCTTCGGGTGCACGTTATCTCGCCCGGAGCCGATTCGGAGCCGCTGCCGGCCAGCGCCCCGAGCGTGATTTGCGCGCGAGCCAGGCTCGCCGGGCCCCCTGACCGGGATAGCGCTCCTCCGATGAGCGGATGAGCGGTCGGCCCCCCCCGGGTTCTCAACCGCGCACCTGAAGCGCGCGCGGCGTTTCGGCGGGCCAAGCGCGTTCGGAGCCAGGCGCGTGCGGCGGCTCGGCGCACGCGCGCGGCGGTCGCGCGTACGGCCGCGCGAACGGCCGCGCAGTTTTGCTTTGACACTCAACTCGCCCGGCGGGTAGCATCGAAGTGCCGCTCCTTCGTCCTGGTTCGAGTTCGCTCAACGTGGAACCCGCCGTGCCTCGATGCCCGTGATCAGCGACACCGCGATCCCCCTGCGGTTCCAGACCGCCGAAGTCGGCGTGGACTGGCTCCAATGCAATATCGAGTGCCAGGAAGGCTGTCCCGTCAACACGAACTGCCGGGGCTACCTGATGCTGGCCGCTGAGGGTCGCTTCGAGGAGGGCTACATCCTCGCTCGCGACCCGAACCCGGTGGCCGCGATCTGCGGCTACGTCTGCTCGGCGCCCTGCGAGAAGGCCTGCCGACGCGCCGATATCGACAAGCCGCTCTCGATCCGCGCCATGAAGCGCTTCCTCGTCGACTGGCACTACGCGAACAACATGCCCGACAACGTGGAGGTCGGTCCGCCGAGCGGCAAGACGGTGGGCGTGGTCGGCGCCGGTCCGGCCGGCCTCAGCGTCGCGAAGGAGCTCGCCAGCTACGGGCACGAGGTCCACGTCTACGAGGCCCTCCCGAGCGGCGGCGGCACGACGCTGATCGGGGTTCCCGCCTTCCGTCTGCCACGCGACGTCATTGAGCTTGACGTGAACTGGGTCGCGAAGCACGGGGTCGAGTTCCACTACAACGTCGAGATCGGGCGGGACATCACCCTCGATCAGCTCAAGGAGCGCCACGACGCAGTGGTCGTCTCGACCGGATGCATGTACCCCATGGCGATGAACATCCCCGGCGAGGAGCTCGACGGGGTGATCTACGGCGTGGACTTCCTGAAGCGCGCCAACCTCGGCCAGGAGCAGTGGGTCGGCGACAACGTCATCGTCATCGGCGGCGGATACACCGCCATGGACTCCTCGCGGACCGCGCTGCGGCTTGGCGCCAAGACGAGCATCATCGCCTACCGGCGCGGCCCGGAGGAGATGGTCGTGGACGAGGAGGAGCAGCACGAGACCCGATTCGAGGGCGTGCAGTTCGAGTTCTTCGCCTCACCGGTCGAGGTGCTCGACGATGGGAACGGCCACGTGGCCGGGATGGTCTTCCAGCGCGTCCGCCTTGGGCCGCCGGATGCGAGCGGACGGCGTCGCCCGGAGCCGATCCCCGGCAGCGAGTTCACGGTTCCCTGCGACATGGTCGTCCCGTGCACGAGCCAGGCGGCCGACAACAACGTCCTCGGCGAGTACGGCGCGCAGCTGAACCGCCACCTCGGCGTGACCGATGCGCGGAACGTGCTCCCGGGTGGCTCCCTCTCCTCCTGGCGCACGCCGCCGATGAACGGCTCCACCCCGACCCGGGGCGATGGCAGCCGCGCAAACGACCTCGCGTTCGAGCTGGCCCGTGGGTACGTCACGACGAACGCGGACACGTTCCAGACCAGCGTCGAGGGTGTCTTCGCCTGCGGCGACTTCGTGACCGGGCCGGCCACGATCATCGAGGCCGCGGGACGTGGCCGGCGTACAGCGCGTGCGGTGGACCGCTGGCTCGGCGGCGTCCGCGGCGAGGAGCTCACCGAGCTGCCGGTCATCAATCGCGCCACGATCACCCAGGCGCTCGAGCACGACATGCCGCCGAAGTACGAGGCGATCCACCGCCAGGAGATCCCCATGGCGCCGCCAGAGCTGCGGCGCGACTTCACCGGGCTCGTTGAGGTCGGGTACGACACCCGGAGCGCCATCACCGAGGGGCAGCGCTGCCTGCAGTGCAACCACAACATCAACATCGACGGGCCCCGCTGTATCCTGTGCGGACTCTGCGCCGATGTCTGCCCGGAAGGCGTCATCTACATGGTGGACAAGGCGCAGGTCGGCGGCGACGACCCGGAGATCGATATCTTCCAGTCGTGGCCGCGCGGGATCGCCATGATCATCGACGAGGAGCGCTGCATCCGGTGCAACCTCTGCGTCGAGCGGTGCCCAACCAACTGCATCACGATGGACCGCCTCGAGCTCGAGCGGTTCACGCCTGACGGGAAGGTGCTCTTGGAAAGCTACAAGGACAACGTCCTGGGGCAGATCGGCCAGCAGGCCGGCCCGGCGGTGGAGCGATGAGCTTCCTCGTCCGCTTCGTGAAGGAATCGTCCCTCTGGCGCAGCCTCTTCCGTCAGCCGTACCCGACCACCAGCCGAACCCGCGCGCTGGCGGTCATGAACAACGTCTTCCTCCATCTCCACCCGGTGCGCGTGAAGAAGCACGCGGTGCGCTACACGTACACGTTCTGCCTGGGCGGCATCACGTTCTTCCTGTTCCTGGTGCTGACCGTGACCGGCGTGTACCTGATGTTCTTCTACGTCCCGGCCGTCAGCCGGGCCTACCAGGACATCCAGTCGATCGACAACTCGGTCGCCTTCGGCTCACTCGTGCGCAACATGCACCGATGGGGCGCGCACCTCATGGTGCTTACCGTCTTCCTGCACATGATCCGCGTCTTCTATCACGGCGCCTACAAGCCGCCGCGCGAGTTCAACTGGCTCATCGGCGTCATCCTGCTCTTCTCGACCCTGTGGCTGAGCTTCACCGGCTACCTGCTGCCGTGGGACCAGATCGCGTTCTGGGCCATCACGGTGGGGACCCAGATGGCGACGTACGCGCCGCTCCTCTCCACCCAGTCGAGCTTCATCCTGCTCGGAGGCATCGAGGTCGGCCAGGACACGCTCATCCGCTTCTACGTGATGCACGTGATCGCGTTCCCGATCATCGCGGGGCTCCTGATGGTCGTCCACTTCTGGCGGATCCGGAAGGATGGCGGCATCTCCGGGCCGGTGTAGGCTAGGGGAGCAGGGCATGACCATCGAGAAGCGACCAAACGCCACCGCCGACAAGAACGCTCCGACCCAGGCGCCGCAGGTTCCCATGGTCGAGCACGGCGCGGGCCCCAAGCTTCCCGGGCCGCCGGGGGTGCCCGGCACGGAACGCTTCCGCCTCCTGGCCTACGTGAAGCAGGAGTCGATGGTCCGGGTCGACAAGCGCCCGGACGAGACGGTGCTCACCTGGCCGCACCTCCTTCGCGCCGAGTTCCTGATGGCGATGCTGATCATGGCCCTGCTGGTGGTCGCCTCGTTCCTCATCCAGGCGCCGCTCGAGCAGATGGCGAACGCTGGCAACACGCCCCACGTGGCCAAGGCCCCGTGGTACTTCCTGGGCCTCCAGGAGCTGCTCAGCTACTTCAATCCGACTGTTGCCGGAGTGCTGCTGCCGACCCTCTACCTCGTCGGCCTGGCACTGGTTCCGTACGTCGATCGCAGCCCGTACAAGGCGGCGCGCGATCGCAAGCTGATGTGGGTCTTCTTCATGTGCCTGATGGTGGGTGGCCTGCTGGTCACCTTCTTCGGGTCGTTCTTCCGCGGTCCCGGCTGGAACTGGATTTGGCCCTGGGAAGGGGGTCTCTTCTTCACGTTATGACTGAGCACAGCTACGGCGAGGTCCACGGGCCTCGCATCGGAGAGATGAGCCGGCGCCGCTTCATGCGACGCATGCTCGGGGCGGGCATTGGCCTCCTGTCCCTCGAATTCCTGGGAGGCACCGCCGCCTTCCTGTGGCCGAACGTCCGCGGTGGGCTGGGCGGCAAGCTCGAGGTGGGCGCCGCCGCCGACATCGTGACCCGCCAGGCTGAGTGGGCCAACGGGCTGCCCTACATCTATCAGCAGAAGATCTTCTTCATCAACGTTCCAGCCATCCAGGAGCTCGTGAAAGGCAATACCGCGGCGAACATCCCCGACCCGGGCACCACGCTTCCGAGCCCCGCCGATTTCGCGGACGTCCACTCGGCGTCCGTCCTGGCGCTCTACCGGAAGTGCCCGCACCTCGGCTGCCAGATCCCGCAGCTGTGCGACTCGAGCCACTGGTTCGAATGCCTGTGCCACGGCTCGAAATACACGGTTCTCGGCGAGAAGCGCGCCGGACCCGCACCGCGGGGCATGGATCGCTTCACGACCACGTTCGAGAACGGCAGCTACTTCGTGGACACCTCGTCGATCATCACCGGCCCACCCATCGGCACCGACACCTTCGACTCGCGAAAGTATGAAGACATGCAGCACTGCTCAGCCTGACCCATGCGGATCAAGACGCTGGGCGTGTTCGTCGTCGTCGCACTCGCCCTCTTCACCATGTTCTACTGGCTGACCGATCAGCCGCGGCGCGACGCGGCGTTCGCGTCGACGCAGTCGGACCTGCTGGCGTACGGGCAGGAGATGTTCGGCTCACCGACGCCGGAGGTTCCCGCGACCGCCTTCTGCGCCCAGTGCCACGGCGCGGACGGGACCGGCGGCGAGGTGGGCACCACCGGGGTCATGGCACCGAATCTCCACAGCAAGGCGCTGTTCGCGAAGTTGAAGATCAACCCGAACTACGTGAACCTCGTCATCCGCTTCGGCGGCGTGGTGGTGAGCGGTAACGTCAGCTCGGACATGCCCGCCTGGAGCAACGAGGTCGGCGGTCCTTTGACCCTGCAGCAGGTCGACGCGCTCACCGCGCTCGTGACCAGCTGGGCGGACGAGGCGGGCGCGCAGACGGCTACGCCGGTCCCCGACACGGTCGAGGCCGGGGCCCAGGTCTTCATCGACGCGCAGTGCGTCACCTGCCACGGGGCGCACCTCGAGGGGGCGGTGGGACCCAACCTCCAGAACATCGGCAACCAGCCGGTCACCGACCTGCCGAACCCGATCACCCATCTCGACCAGCTGCAGGCCGACTACCAGGCCGACCCGCGGAAGATGCTCGAGCAGTGGATCCGCGACTCGGCTGCGAACTACAACGACGGCACCGGCACCGGGATGCCGCCGCACCCGGTCGGGACGCTTCCGGACGACGCGCTCCAGGCGGTGATCACCTTCCTCCTCAGTCAGAAGGGGGGGTAGGCAGATGACCGCCAGCTACCAGATCCCATCCCGCCGCGGCCCGGTCGTGCGCCTGATCGGTGGCGTCGACGACTTCATGTCATGGATGCTCTATGGCCAGGAGACCTGGCTGGTGGCCCTGCTGAAGGGCGTCCCCTTCTTCCTCTTCGTCTACTTCCTGGTCGCCTACATCCCGAACTACATCTACTACGGCTCGACCCTGTACGTCCTGACCTTCACGAAGGACGTCGGCTTCCTGCTCGCCGCCCTCGTTGGCGGCGGGAATTTCACGGCCATCATCGTCATGGCGCTCTGGACCCAGGCAGCACGTGGCCGGCGCGGGTTCGGCTGGTCGCTCATCCGCTTCCTGGACTTCTTCCAGTACCTGTTCGCGGTCCTGATCATGATCCCCTGGCTCGTCTTCAACGTCGCGGGTGGCTCGCTGTGGCCGTGGATCCCGCCCACGGTCCTGTCGCTCGGGCTGGGTGCGATCTCGTTCGTCCTCGGGGTGGCGGCGCTCGGTTACCTGTACCTCGAGTACGGACGGATCACGCGCCGCGAGGCTGAGGCGGCGGGAGTCGCATCCCGCGCCTGGTCCACCGGCTCCTGAGGTCCATCGCTCCGCACCTGGCCTGGTCGGCCGTGGTGCTGGCCGCCGCCGGTCTCCTCATCGGCCTCGAGCTCGCCAGCCCCTGCCCGGGCGGCGGTCCGCTGGCCTTCGGCGACTGCGTGTCGGTGCGCCCGCTGCTCATCGGCGTGGTGGGGCTCGGCGCGGTCCTCTACGTCGCCGGCCTGTCGGCTGTCCTGGCGTGGACGCACTCACTCGTGCGGCGTGGCAGCGCCGATTCGCGGGCGGCCCGCGACTGGTACCTGCTGGCGGCGCTGCTCGGCCTGGGGATTGCCCCTCTCCTCGCATTCACGCTCGTTTCGGCCCTCCGCTAGGATGAGGTCATGACCATCCAATCGGCCGATGCGCTTCGCGCGCGTCTGCAGGGCGTTGCGACGATCGACGGCGACCGGCTCGGCATCGCGGACGAGGGCCGCTTCCGGAGCGACCTGGTTGACGAGCTCGTCAGCGAGGCCGTCTTCAATCCCGACCCCGCGCTGCGCGATGCCGCGCGCTGGATCATCTGGAGCGGCTCCCAGGCGCTGGGCTGCGGCTCGGCGAGCATTCACGACCTGTACATGGCCCGCGGCCGCGGCCAGTTCCCGCCGACCCGGTTCACGGTCCCGGCCATCAACGTGCGGGCCGTCGCCTACCTCACCGCGCGGCAGGCCTTCGCCGCGGCGCTCGAGCGGGACGCGGGTGCCGTGATCTTCGAGATCGCGAAGAGCGAGATGGCGTACACCGACCAGCGGCCGGCGGAATACGCGACGGTCATCCTGGCCGCCGCGCTGCGCTCCGGCTGGCACGGGCCGGTCTTCCTGCAGGGCGACCACTTCCAGTTCAACGCCACGAAGTGGCGAGCGGATCCGACCGCCGAGATGGAGGGTCTCAGGCAGCTGACCCGCGAGGCGGTGGCGGCCGGGTTCTGCAACATCGACATCGACAGCTCCACGCTCGTGGACCTCTCGCAGCCGACGATCGCCGAGGAACAGGCCGTGAACGCCGCGAACACCGCCGAGCTGACTCACCTCATCCGCGAGCTGCAGCCCCGGGGGGTGACGATCAGCATCGGCGGCGAGATCGGGGAGGTCGGAAAGGCGAACTCCACCGAGGAGGAGCTGCGCGCCTACCTGGCGGGCTACCTCGGCCATCTCGCCGACGGCGAGACCGGGATCAGCAAGGTCAGCATCCAGACCGGCACGAGCCACGGCGGCGTCCCGCTCCCGGACGGGACGGTGGCCCAGGTGAAGATCGACTTCGACACGATGCAGCGCCTCTCGACGGTGGCGCGCGACGAGTTCGGGCTGGCCGGCTGCGTTCAGCACGGCGCCAGCACCCTGCCCGACGAGGCGTTCGGTCACTTCCCCGCCAACGGGACCGCGGAGATCCACCTCGCGACCGGGTTCCAGAACATCCTCTACGACGAGCCCGGCCTTCCGGCAGAGCTCCACGACGAGATGATGGCCTGGTGCCGCACGAACTGCGCGGACGAGCGATCGGACGGCCAGACCGATGAGCAGTTCCTGTACAAGACGCGGAAGAAGGCGATTGGCCCCTTCAAGCAACGGCTGTGGACGCTCCCGGCCGATGCGGAGCAGCAGATCGGCGCGAACCTCCGCGCGAAATTCGGCCTTCTCTTCGACAGGCTCCAGATCGCCGGGACCCGCGAGCTCGTCGATCGCTACGTGAATGTGCCGGACCTCGCGCGACCATTGCCGGTGGCGCTCGGCGGCGGGGAGCAGCAGGCGGTGACCGCCGCGGCCGGCGTCTTCGAGGACGACGGCTCGGGGGAGTAGCCCCGCCCTGCTCGGCTAGCGGATCCCGAGCAGGCGGCGCATCGCCGCCGAGTCGGCAACGGCGATCAGCCGGCGCGTCGCGGCCGGCGGCAGCCGGGCGAGCGCCTCGAGCGCCGCCGCCAGCTCGCCGGCCTCGAGCTGCCCGATCAGCGACCACAGCCGCGTCACGGTCGCCGCGTCGAGCTGACCCAGCCCGGCGAAGACGCGGGCGATCGCGTCCGGCTCGCCGGTCACGAAGATCTCGACTCCTCGATCGAAGCGGCGGACGAACTCGAGGAGGCCGACGAGACGCTCGTGGAGGTCGGCGAGCTCGGGATCGTCGCCCCGCGCCGACAGGTCGACGCAGCGTTCGATGACCGGCATCACCGGATCCGTCTCTCGCTCCTTGCGCGCCGCGGCGACCCGCCGGAACCAGGCCCAGTGGTCCCCGACCGTCACCCACGCGGCGGCGGCCGGCCCGCGCTGACCGCTGCGGCGCGGCGCGTCCGCGCGGCGCAGGAGCCCCCATTCCTCGCACTCCGCCAGCGCCAGGCTGGCCGCGCGATGGCTGATCCCGAGCGCTCGGCGCACCTCCGGCTCGGTGAGCGGGCCGCCGTGTGCCAGGAGGTAGCCCTGCACCGTGGCCGTTGAGGGCGTCACGCCCCATGCGCCACCGATCTCGCCCCAGGCGGCGGCGAACTCGCGGCGGATCTGCTCCGCGGTCTCCGTGGTCGGCGTCGTCGGCGCCATGCCGCTCCCTTCCGTCGAGATCTTCCGAACGTGCGCCTTGACAGTAGCACGTATCGGGCTAATACTTGCTAACGCAGATTAGCACAATGGAGCGGTGAGATGGACGCACCCCGATGGCAACGCCTGGCCGGCGCCACGACTGCCCGATGACCACCACGCGGGTCGCGGTCACCGGGGCGAACGGCTTCGTTGGGCGCCACGTTGCACGCCGGCTGCTCTCCGGTGGGACGGAGGTCGTGAACCTGACCGGGCATCCATGGCGGAAGACGCCCGAGTCCGGGGCGATGCGCACCGAGCCGCTCGACTTCTCGGACGCGGCCGCGCTGCGGCGCGGTCTCGCGGGTGCATCGGTCCTGGTGAACACGTACTGGGTCCGCTTCGAGCGCGGTGGCACGACCTACGAGCGCGCCGTCGCGAACACCGAGCGCCTCCTGATCGCGGCGCGCTCGGCCGGGGTGCAGCGCGTCGTCCAGGTCAGCATCACGAATCCGTCGGCCGCCTCACCCCTGCCGTACTTCCGCGGCAAGGCACGGGTCGAGGAGCTGGTGCTGCGCAGCGGGCTCGAGTGGGCGATCGTGCGGCCGAGCTGGATCTACGGGCCCGGCGACATCCTGCTGAACAACATCGCGTGGTCGCTGCGCCACGTCCCGGTGTTCGGGATCCCGGGCGATGGGAGCTATCTCGTCCAGCCGGTCCACGTCGAGGACGTTGCCGAGCTCATCGCCTCGCTCGCCCTGTCCGACGAGCAGCGCATCGTCCGGGACGCTCCCGGGCTCGAGCGATTCACCTTCGACGAGCTGGTGCGGACCGTGAGGTGGGCAATTGGCGCGCGCGCGAGGATCGTTCACCTGCCGCCGCCGCTCGCGTTGGCGGGAGCGGGGATCGTGGGTCTCGCGACGCGGGACGTGATGCTCACCGCCGACGAGGTGCGAGGCCTGCTGGCCGGCCTGCTCGTCTCCGATGCGCCGCCGGTCGGGCGCACGAGCCTCACCCAGTGGGCCGTTCACCATCGCGACGAGCTCGGGCGCCGATACGCGTCGGAGCTGCTGCGCCACTACCGCGCCGCGTGATTGCGGGCCCCGCTCATGACGAGGCCCCGGCGGTCTGCCGGGGCCATCGGCCTTGCGCGGAGGAGATCCGCAGTCCAGTCGGGCGCTAGTGGGCGCACCCTCCGGCGCGGGCCGGGGAGCCGTCGGTGTTGAACGAGGAGCCGCAGGCGCAGCTCGACACCGCGTTCGGGTTGTTGATCGCGAAGCCGGATCCCATCAGGGAGTCGACGTAGTCGATCTCGGCGCCGCTCACGTACTGGGCGCTGTAGGCGTCGATCACAACCGGCACGTTGCCATGGTGCTCGACGCGGTCGTCCTCGCCGATCTTCTCGTCGAAGGCCAGGCCGTAGCTGAAGCCCGAGCAGCCGCCGCTCTTCACGAACAGGCGCAGCGCTGCGGCATCCTTGCCCTCGCGGGCGCGGAGCTCGCCGACCTTGGCGGCCGCGGCATCGGTCAGGGTGACCAGCAGCTCGTCGGCGGCAATCGGCGTGCCCTGGGGCGTCGGCTGCGGGGTCGACTCGGTCATCGTCATGAGCGTTGGGTTCTCCATGAGCTCGCGCGTGGTTGGTTGCTTCGAAAAGTATAGCAGCGCGCGCAGGATTGACCGCAATAGCCCGATCAGCGTCCCCGCTTGTGCGCAAGGCCACGCTTGTGCGCCAGGCGTGCACGCTTGTGCGCCAGGCGTGCACATCGGACATCGGGGGGCTGAAATCAGGGCCCGGACGACCGAAATGTGCACCGGGCGTGACATCCAGGCCTGAATCCGGGGTTTCGGTGTCCGATGCGTTCACTGGGCGCACACGACGGGGCGTGAACGCGCCGGTCGATACGTGGCGACCCTCCCTCGGGCCGCGGCGGCCCCGCCTCGCCATCGGCGGTCGCTGGGCGACGATAAGAGCGAACGAGGGGCGCCAAAGCGGGTGCTCTCGCGCTGCTTGGTCACTGAGCGACCGCCGGGGCGAAAGAGCGGGGCGGATCTTCGCAATTGGCGTCATTGGGCGACCGGCGCGCCAATGAGGCCGCGTGTCACCGTTCGTGCCCGCCACTGCATCGGTACACTCTTACGAAGACCGTTCGCGACGGACGCGCGGCGAAGTCGCAACGAGAAGTCGCAACGAGAAGTCGCAACGAGACGAAGTCGTAACGAGACAAGGAGCGCTCGAGTGAAGCTCGCAGGCCGCATGGAGCGCATCGGGACCGAGACCGCCTTCGAGGCGGCCGCCCGCGCGCGGGCGCTCGAGGCCACCGGGCGCGACGTCATCCACCTCGAGATCGGCGAGCCGGACTTCGACACCCCCCGCCACATCAAGGAGGCGGCGGCGCGCGGCCTCCTGGACGAGGGAATGACCCACTACACCGGTGCCACCGGAATCGCCCCCTTGCGAGAGGCGATCGTCGCCGACGTGAAGCGCTGGAAGGGGATCGAGACCAGCCCCGACAACGTCGTCGTCACCCCCGGCGCCAAGCCGATCATGTTCTACACGATGCTCGCCCTCATCAACGAGGGGGACGAGGTCATCTACCCGAATCCCGGCTTCCCGATCTACGAGTCCATGGCCCGATACGTTGGCGGCGTCCCGGTCGCGGCCCGGCTCCGCGAGGCCGATGACTTCCGGATGGACGTCGGCGAGATCGACTCGCTCGTCACCGACCGGACGCGGCTCATCGTCTTCAACTCACCGCAGAACCCGACCGGCTCGGTGCTCACCGAGGAGGACATCCGGCAAATTGCGCAGATCGCGCAGGACCACGACCTCGTGGTGCTGGCCGACGAGATCTACGGCCGGCTCCAGTACGAGGGCAAGCTGCTCAGCATCGCGACGCTCCCCGGGATGGCGGAACGGACGATCACCCTCGACGGCTTCTCCAAGACGTTCGCGATGACCGGCTGGCGGCTCGGCTACGGGATCATCCCCGACTGGCTGCTCCCGAGCTTCAGCCGCCTCGTCATCAACAGCGTGAGCTGCACGAACGCGTTCGCCCAGGCCGGCGCGATCGCCGCGCTGACCGGGCCGCAGGACGAGCCGCAGCAATTCCGCGACGAGTTCATCGCCCGCCGCAGCCTCATCGTGGAGGGGCTGAACGCGATCCCCGGCGTGACCTGCGTCATGCCCCACGGCGCCTTCTACGCGTTCCCGAACGTGTCGAGCTTCGGCCGCAGCAGCGCTCAGATTGCCGACCACCTCCTCTACGACGCGGGGGTCTGCGGACTGGCGGGCACCGCGTTCGGGCAGTTCGGGGAGGGTTTCCTGCGCCTCAGCTACGCGAACAGTCGCGAGAACATCAGCGCCGCGCTCGAGCGCATGGGCGAGTCGCTCGCGAAGCTCGAACGGACCGGCGAGCTGGCGACCGCCGGCTCGGCATCGTGAAGGCCGGCTCCGCGTCGTGACCGCCACCCGTCCATCGGCGGTCGCGGAGCTCTACGCGGGGGCCGAGCCCGAGTTCGCGCACTGGCAGGTCATCGGCGACGTCATCGACGAGGTCCTGGACCTCGCGCTCAACTACCGGCAGTCGGGGCACCCGGGCGGCTCGCGCTCGAAGCTCCACGCCTTCGTCTCGCTCCTCCTGTCGGGCGCCATGCGCTGGGACATCCGCCGCCCGTGGCGGCCCTTCGGCGACCGCTTCGTCCTCTCCGCGGGTCACACCGTGCCGCTCGTGTACTGCACCCTGGCGGTCCTCAACGAGACGCTGCGGGCACGTGCCGAGCGGGACCCGGACCCCGCGTTCGTCCTGCCCGACGACGGGCGCTGGGCACTGCACTGGACCGACCTCCTTCAGCTCCGCCGCCGCGGCGGGCTGGCCGGGCACGCGGAGATGGAGGGCAAGACCCTCTTCCTGAAGTTCAACACCGGGCCGTCCGGTCACGGGATGCCGCCCGCCGCCGGGGAGGCCGTCGCGCTCAAGCTCGCCGGCGCGGGCGAGGTGAAGGTCTTCGTCGTCGAGGGCGAGGGCGGCCTGACCCCGGGCGCCAGCCACGAGACACGGAACACGGCCTGGGGGCTGGGGCTCGACAACCTCGTCTTCCTCCTCGACTGGAACGACTTCGGGATCGACGACACGCCGATCAGCCGGGTCGTGCCCGGCACTCCCGAGTCGTGGTTCCGCGCCTACGGCTGGCGGGTGACCGGGACCGAGCGGGGCTCGGAGTGGGGACCGGCGACCCGCGCCGTGCTCGAGGCGGCGCGCGGCGAGAACCCGGAACGGGTGCCATCGGTCGCCTGGTTCAAGACCCGCAAGGGGCGCGGCTACGGGAAGTACGACAACAAGAGCCACGGAACGCCGCACCCCATGAACTCCGAGCCGTTCTGGACGGTCCGCCACGGGTTCATGGAGCGCTACGGCGTGACCTACGCGGGCGTCGACGAGCCGGCGCCCGCCGACGCGGGGGAGCTCGCGGCGCAGGCGCGCGAGAACCTCGAGGTGGCGATCAACGTCCTGCGCGAGCGCACTGACGTGGTCGACGCGATCAGCGACCGCCTGGTGGAGATCGCCGAGAGCGTCCCGGACCACGTGGAGGGCTTCCACCTCGGTGGGCACGGCGCCGAGATCTTCGACGATCCGCGCTTCACCGACGTCTCCGCCTACCCGCCCTCCATCTGGAAGCAGCCCGGCGAGAAGGCACCGAACCGCGCCGCGCTGGCCGCCTGGGGCGCGTGGGTCAACGCCACCGCGCGCGCCGAGTACGACCGCCCGCTCGTGATCGCGAGCAGCGCCGACCTCGCCGATTCCACGAACATCAGCGGCTTCGCGAAGGACTGGGAGGGGCTTGCCGGCTGGGGCTGGTACGACCGCGAGACGAACCCGCGCGGGGCGCTCCTGCCCCAGGAGATCACCGAGTTCACGAACGCCGGCGTCAGCGTGGGGATCGCGACCGTCAACCTGGCGGATGACCCGATGAGATCGTTCAACGGGTTCTGGGCGGCCTGCTCGACGTACGGCTCGTTCTCGTACCTGAAATATGGGCCGATGCGCCTCTTCTCCCAGCTCGCGCAGGACTGCGAGCTGAAGCTCGGCAAGGTGATCTGGGTCGCCGGCCACTCGGGGCCGGAGACGGCGGAGGACTCGCGGACCCACTTCGGGATCTTCGCCACCGGCGTGACCCAGCTCTTCCCCGAGGGCCACGTCATTGACCTCCACCCGTGGGAGTACAACGAGGTGCCGGTCCTGCTCGCGGCGGCGCTCGCCACCCCGGTGCCGATCGTTGCCCTGCACCTCACTCGGCCCGCGGTCGAGATCCCGGATCGCGCCGCTTTGGGGATGGCGTCGCATTTCGAGGCGGCGCGGGGCGCGTACGTCCTGCACGCCCCGTCGCCCGACGCGCCGTGCGCCGGGACGGTCTACGTCCAGGGCACGATGTCGACCGCGAACGTCGTGAAGGTGCTCCCCGAGGTGGAGAAGCGGGGCCTGAACGTCCGGATCGTGGCGGCGGTCAGCCCGCAGCTGTTCCGGATGCAGGATGCTGCGTACCAGGAGCGTCTGTGCTCCCCGGCGGACCGCTGGGACGGGATGGCGATCACGAACCGCGCCTTCAAGCTCATGCGCGACTGGGTCGACGGGCCCATCGCCCAGGAGTACTCGCTCAGCTCCGACTGGGACGATCGGTGGCGGACCGGCGGCTCGGTGGACGAGGTGATCGACGAGGCGCACCTCGGCCAGCAGCACATCCTCGACGCGATCGAGCGCTACGTCAGCGAGCGGCCGGAGCGGGTGCGCCGCCTCCGCGAGCTCGTCGACGCCGTCGAGCGCGACGGCTGAGGGTTCGCCGATGCCCGACCTCAACCCGCACCCCTACGAGCATCATCGGCCTCGGCGCCCGCGGTACCTCTCCCGGCGCCTGAAGCCGCCCCCCGAGCGGCAGGATCCCCCGGACCTGAGCTGGCTCCTCTACGTGGGGATTGGGCTGGCCGCCGTCCTCGCCATACTGGCCACCCCGTACCTCGTCAGCTACCTGATCCACGTCCTCTTCGGCTGAGGAGCCCACTCGCAGACCAACCTGGGAGGGATCACCACCAGCTGGTGGTAAGGATCACGAAACGGGCGGGCGGGCCTGATTCGTGGATTGTTCGAGCTCGCCTGGTGGTGGATCGGCGCAATCTCGGCGGATTCGTGACCCATACCACCACGGGGTGGTGTCGCGTACGCTCAGGTGCGGGCGGTCCAGACCATGACCTGGTCGCCCTCCACCTTGACGGCGGGCCGGACGAGCGGCGGCAGGTCGATGGGGTAGGCGGCCGTGTCGTTCGCGTAGCCGCCGGCCTGCGACCACGTGCCGGGCCCGTTCGCCAGCTTCCCGGCAAGGTCGAAGCTCGCACCGTGGCACGGGCAGCGCAGGTCCTTCCAGCCCGGCCGGTAGTAGAGCGTGCAGCCCTGGTGGGTGCACACCGAGCTCAGCGCGCGGATCATGCCGCCGTCGTTCACCACGAAGCCGTCGAATGCGGCGGTCGAGAAGCGAACGGCGGCTCCCGGGGGCAGGTCGGCGAGCATGGCCACCGGGGCCCACACGCCCTCGCCGCCGATGAGCGCGGTCCCGCCGCCGGGCCGCGGACCCGGCCCGCTCGCCCCAGGGCGGAGGATCGTGGCGCCGAGCGCCCCGGCTGCGACCCCGGCCGCACCGAAGAGGCCGGCCTGGAGCAGCTGGCGACGGCTGATCCGGGCCCGCCCGACCGTGGGCAGGCGGAGCGGGAGCGGCTCGCGGACGGCGGCGATTCCCTCGTCCGCCTGGCGCATCCGGAGCCGCAGCTGGTCGACGAAGGCCTGGTCCGGGATCCCGGCCGCGGGGTCGGCGGCGGCGGACAGCTCCGCCGCCAGGCGCGCCATCTCGGCCTCGTCGGGCTCGGCGACGTCGTCCGGCGAGGGGCGCCCGCCGGCGAGCAACGCGTCGAGGTAGCGGTCGAAGCGGTCGGCTGGCTCGTCAGCCATCGGCGTCACCCAACAGCGCAGCCTTGCGGAGCGCTCGGTACTGGAGGATCTTCGCGTTCCCGCGGGTGATGCCCATCCGCTCCGCGGTCTCGGCAACCGAGAGCCGCTCGAGGAATCGAAGTCGCAGGACGCGTGCGTAGTGCTCCGGCAGCCGCTCGAGGATGCCAGCCACCCGTGCGGCGGTGCCCTCGTCGGCATCGGCGTCGCGCGGTGGTCCCAGGGTCGCGTCGGCCGGCTCCCAGCCAGGCGCCACCTGGTCGGTGCCGACGACCGGAAGCCGGTAGAAGGCGCGCCAGTAGTCGGCGATCGCGTTCTGGCTGACCCGGTACAGCCAGGCGGTGATCTGCCCCGGATCGCGGGTCGTGTCGAGCTGCTCGACGGCGCGCATGAACACCTGGGCTGTCAGGTCCTCCGCATCTGGCCGATTGCCCACGCGGGCATGGATGAACCGATAGATCTGCACGACGTGCGCGTCGTAGACCTTCTCGAAGGGGCCGTGGTCGGGGGCGGGACGGACGTCCGGGGCGGCCATCGCACCGATGTACGGGGCCGGTTACGCCGGCGCGGTGGCTCCGGCCGGGCGCGGGCGCAGTGGCGCCAGCAGGGCGGCGAGCTCCTCGAGGAAACGCGCATCGGTCTCGTCAAAGGCCGATGCGTCCGAGCCGTCGACGTCGATCTCGCCCACGACCTCGCCGTCCACGAAGATCGGGACCACGATCTCGCTGCGGGTCGTCGCGAAGCAGGCGAGGTAGCGGGGGTCCTCGTTCACGTCCGCCACGATCTCCGTCTTGCCCGATGCCGCAGCGGCGCCGCAGATCCCGGTGCCGACCGGGATCCGGGTGTGCTCGGTCGGCTCGGGGCCCATCCACGGGCCCAGGACGAGCTCCTGCCCGGTCGGGTCGAGCCAGTAGATCCCGACCCAGTCGTAGTGGCCGAACCGATCGTGGAGCTCCTCGACCGCGCGCTGCGCGGCGGCGGTGGGCCCGGGCGCCTCGGCGATGGCGGTGCGGATGATGTTGAGGGCGTCACCGTGCTCGACGGGACGGTCCTCGGCGACCGGGTGGCTCACCGGCTCACTCCTTCCGCGAGCTCACTGCTCGCGGGCGGCCCAGCGGTCGGCCCAACGGTCGATGCCGGCCAGGGCGCGGCGCAGCTCGGTGCCCTTGTCGGTGAGCGAGTACTCGACCCAGGGCGGCATCTCGGAGACGGCACGCCGGTCCACGAGCCCCTCGTCCTCGAGCAGCTTCAGCCGCTGGGAGAGGGTCGCCGAGTTCGCGCCGCCCAGGGCGTCCTGCAGCTCGCAGAATCGCTGGGTCCGTGCCCCGAGCTCGCGCACGATGCGCAGCACCCATTTCTGGCCGAGGGTGTTCAGGGCGGCGGTGGCGGCGCACTCGGATCGCTGCGCCGCGGCGCGTCGTGCCGCGCGGGAACGCGTGCCGTTCGCGGTTGACGCCTGCGGGGCGGGTTCCATCAGGCGCCGAACGGTATCACCGGCCCCGGGCACCTGCAACCGCGCGGCGGATCGCGAAAGGCCGTGCCCACGCGAGCCTCTAGATTCGACTCAGCAGTTCGTCCTTCTTCGCCGCCGGCGCAGCGAGGCAGCGGCGGGCTCAGGGGGTCCCGATCGTGAACGGCCCCATCTGAACCTGTTGTGCCTCCAAGGAGGGAAGCGGGACCTGGTGCGCTGTGACGGCCTGGCCGCAGCCCACCGTGCCCTCCAGCAGGAATCGGTCCAGGTGCGCATAGGCCACTTCGAATCGCGGCCAGGCTGCGCCCGCGTCTGATGTTGGGCTCAGCACCCAGGTCGCCCGCAACGTGTGCCCGGAGCGGATGGCCGATGAGTCGATACCGACGGTGAAGCTCCCGATCGTGTCAGGTAGGAGCGTCACGCTGGGCGCGGACGCGCCGAACCAGCCGGCCGGCTCCCCAGTCGCCACGTCGACCACAGGGACATCGTTAGCGGTCAGCAGCCAGGCAGGTATCGCGGCTTCGGGGGAGGCGTCGAGCAGCTGAAACCCGGCGCTGTCGCCGTAGTCGGAGGCATGGAACAGACCTGCAAGACCCTCTGGCAGCAGGTCGGCACGCCGCCACGTCATCTCGGCCACCAGCGTCGCTCGCTGCCTATCGGGGACCGGCCCGACCCCGTCGAAGGCCACGTCGCCGCGGTCGCAGCGCAGCGAGGCTCGCAGGATGGCAAGGGCCATTCGGCCGGGTAATGCATCGGCGCCAATTCCTCGGTTTTGGCCAGATTCGCGTCACGAACATATGGCCGGTGGCATAAACCGACCAGGAAACGGCGGTTGAGCCTCCGTTGCATGAACCGGCCTAATACCGCCGCCGTGGATGGGCACCGAAGGGCCGAATGAGCGTGGCACGCGGGCCACGGTGAGCCCGATCCAGGTGGCATCCGACTCGATGCTGGCCCCGCCGCCGTCGAACTCGGTCGACACCAGGCCTCGAGCGCCGTCCCAGGCGTCGATCCAGCGCAGCAGGCGAGCATGCGCGTCCGGAAACGCATCCATGCTCGAGACGAGATCGTCGAAGACCGAAGCCGCGTCGCCGAAGGCCGTCCCGGCCGGAACCCGCGCAGCGATCTCGACCACGCCCGCGTCGTCCGTCTCGATCTCCAGCCCGACGTCAAGGTCGCGGATGCGCGCCTGGCAGCGCCATTGCGGGATGTTGTCCGGCATGCCTACCTCCGGTCCACCGCACGTCACGCCCAGGTCTCGCCAACCGGCGAGGAGCGCCGGCGGAGGGGATCCCTGCGCGAAGACGCACCCCCCGAGGAGTGCGGCGAGGAGGATCGCGAGGAGGAGGGGGGATCCCCGCATCGAGGCCGGTCGCGTGCTCATCGACGCGGACATTACGAAGGAGCCGGGCTCGGCGTCACGGTCGGCAGCTCGATCCAGGTGCCATCCGGGGGCATGTCGCAGCCGCCGGTGGCGAACTCGCCCTCGCGCGCCACGACCTTGCCGTTCGGGTCGAGCACCTCGAGCGACGGGGTGAATCGGGCGCGATAGCCGGGCGGCCAGAGGAGGTTCTCGCGGTGGCCGTCCCAGCCGAAGACGATCCAGGCCAGCGCCGGGTCATCGGGCGATCCGTGTATGACTGCGTCGCCAGGGTTGTAGGCGACGCCTCCACAGCCCACGGGCAGCCCATTGATCTCCGTCTGGAAGGTAGGGAGCGCGAGCTCGCCGGGCGCGAGGGTGGGCGACGGTCCGCTCGCGCAGCCCGTCAGCGCGGCCAGCAGAAGCAGCGCCACACACCCCCTCACGCGGTGCAGCATTCGGCACACGGAGGCCCATGTCAACATCCCCTGCTGGCGTCTGCATCGTCGAGGTGCAGCGACACCCGGAATCCGTCTCCGACCTTTCGGGACGTGGTCCGCCGAATATTCGGCTGGGTAATGCAACGGAGCCGCCGCTGCGGTTTTCGGCCGGACATGCGTCACGAATATCAGGCCGGTGATATCAACCGACCAGCGAGCGGCGGTTTGGCCGCCGTTGCATGAACCGCGCTAATCAGGGGCGGATGCGCCGAACGGGCCGGGTCAGCAGCTGCCGTGCACGCCGCGCTCCCAGGTCGCGGTGCCGTCGGCATCGACGGTGATCGTCAGCTCCACCGGTTCACCCCGCGGGAAATCGGCAGAGCTGACGAGCGGCTCGCCAAGCGGACGATCGGTCCATTCGCCTTCCGGATCGATCCACATCGCCCAGTCCGACGACTGAAGCCAGTCGTCGCCCCACGAGCACCCGCCAATCGCTCCCGAGGAGCCGCCCGATTCGCCACCCTCCCAATAGGAGCGAATCTCGAGCATGAGCTGCGGGTCATTCCACCCGGAGGGCGCCGCGCTGCGCACCACGTAGCGGAGCGGCACGACGTCGCCCGCCGAGGCCGCCTCGCTTCCGCCGCTGAAGAACGCGGCGAAGGCGAAGACCACGCAGAGCAACGCCACGAACCCGAGCAGGCCCGCCGACGGACGCAACCAGCCTTCGATCGACCGGGCCGCTCGGCGACGGAGCCACCAGCTCGCTCCGGCGGCGGCCGCCAGGGCCATCGGCGTGCCGGCCAGGACGCCCCAGGCGGCATAGATCCAGAGCCACTCGCTTGCGTAGGCAATCAGCTCGGACAGCGACGCGCCGCGGGACTCCATGAGCGTGATCGCCACGATGTAGGTGACGATGCCGAGAGGGAGCGCCACCAGTGCCGCGAGCACCACGAGCGGCCCGGGATGACGGGCCCGCAGCAGGGCCGGGGCGAATAGCCAGCCGACGAGCGCCCCGCCCGGGACTCCCGCCAGGCCGATGATGAGACCGATGCCGGTGCCGAACGTGATCCCGGCGATCGCCAGGCTCGCGGCCACTCCGGCCGCGCCACCGACCAGTCGCACTTTCCAGGGGGCCGGTGCGTCGTAATCTGCTACGTCCATGTAGCGAGTATGTGGTCAGATTCATGCTACTGTCAAGTAGCATGAATGGTGGCTCTATGCCGGTACGCCCTCTGCCGCGAGCTGGGACAGGTGCTCCGGGTAGTGGTTGTACGTGTCGCTGGCCACCTCCTCCGCCCCGGTGCCCTCGTGCCAGGCCGCCACGCCGTCCTCGAACAGCTCGCGGTGAGTCGCTGCCTCGACGGCGGTCGTCAGCTCGTTGAAGGAAGCTACCACGCCCTCCCGCACCTCCGCGTCCGGCCGGTCACGGTTCTCGGCGAGGATCCGGGCGTTGAGCGCGTCGATGTCGAACGGATCGCCCTCCTCGGGATACGGATCGACGCCCGTGCGGAGTCCATGGAGCACCGCCGTCGAGTGGCGGTGCCACCACTCGATGTGGGCGAGAACGTCCTTGCGGGTCCAGCCCGGCATGCCGGGCGCATCGGCTTGGAGCGCCTCGTTGGTCAGCGTCGCGGCCGCGGCCGCGATCGGGGCGTGGCCGTCGCGCATCGCGCGGAGCAGTTCGGTCTTGTCCATGGGCCAAGCCTAACGCGGCGCCGTCCGGGTGGCCCTCGCGACGGCTGAGCCCAGGGCCGGGTCAGGCCAGGGCGCTTGGTGATTGGCGCCGTTGGCCTCTCACTGGTGGGAGCCTGAGGGCTGCCTCCGCGAGCGGATGGGTCAGGAGGCTGGCTGTACCTGGGTCACGACGAAGTTCTCCCGGCAGCGCAGGACCTGAGCGTCGGAGTCCTCGGGCACCAGGGAGGAGGCATCGTCGCCGACGAAGCCGCGCGAGCAGCCCATGGCCGCCGGATCGTCGAAGTGCCCGGTGACGTCGAGCAGCGTGCCGGTCGCAACGTCAATGCCGGAGCTCGGGTCGAGGTGAACTGGCATCGAGCCGCCGAGGCCGGAAGGCCCGTCCTCGTCGTAGAGGCGCAGCGAGGAGTCGACCGCCAACCAGGCGGGCTCGCCCTCCACCTCGATGTCCGCCGCTTCGTCTCCGGCCACGACGCGGGTCAGCGTAATCGACTGGTTGCCAAAGCAGAGCAGCCGCTCGCCCCAGCCCATCGCCACGAGGTCATCGAGGCTCGGGTTAGCCGGACAGGCCGGCGCCACGCTCTCCGCCTCCGGCCGGGCGCCGACCTTGGCCGGCAGCCAGCCGAGGACCGGCACATGGCTGCGGGCCGGCGGCCACTGCACGAGGTACCAGTCGGTCCCGTTGATCGTCCGCGGACCCGACACGACGTACATCCGCTGGCTGGCGGGGACGCCACTGAGCATGTCCCCGCCAAATTCGGGAGTGAGATAGAGCGTGCCTGAGGGGTCGATCATCCTAGCCAGGCCACCGACCTGCAACTGCACCGGGCCGGCCCGCGGCGAGGGCGTCGGCGGCCACACCGCCAGCGGGGAGTCGCTGCCCAGGTCGGAGATCCAGTCGCCGGCTGTCTCGCCATGGGCGGTCACGTAGAGCTCCTCCTGGGCGCTGCCTGCAGGGTAGCCATCGCCCGCGGGCCAGCTCGCCTGGAGCGTTACCTGCCACAGCTGCATGGCCGTGGCCGTCACGCTCGTGGTGCAGGTCACCGCGAGCGGTTCGGCCAGCTGTCCACCCACGTTACCGGGCCCCGCGTGGACAACGCCATCCCGGGACGTGTTCGGCTCCCGCGGGAAGCAGGCATACCAGTCCGACCAGTACTCCCGCACCGAGCGGTCGATGCTGTCCAGCGCGGTCCGCACCGCCTGCGCCGCGGCCGACTCGGCCCCGGCGCCGGTCGGGAGCGCCACCGGCTGCTCGTCGAAGCGAATGCTGGCCACCAGCGCGTCGAGCTGGGCACGCATCTCCACGACCCCCGGTCCCCGCAGGGCGGCCTCGAGCGTGTAGACGTTGTCGAGGGAGCCCGGCCGAGCGATCGTCCAGGACAGGCTCAGATCGGAGGCATCGGCCGTGTTCGGTCCAGTCTCCTCCACGTAGGCCGGCAGCCCGTCCACGAAAAGCTGCCAGCCCCCCGGGGGCTCGTGGTCGAGGATGGAGTAGCCGGGCATCGCGCCGGTCCCGACAACGAGCCGCAGGGTACCGGGTCCCAACGGGGTCGCGAAGGCGCAGTTCGGATCGATGCCGCCCAGACCGGCGCAGCTCCCGACGTCGGCGGTGCCCATCACCGCGAAGACGGAACCCATGGTTCCCACCATGCTCGATGGGTAGACGTTCCACTCCTTCGGGTACTCGAAGCGGAGGCCGCCTCCGTGGAAGCTGCCGTCGCGCGCGGACACGGCGCCAGGCAGCGGCAGGCGCCCGGTGACGAGCAGGCCCACGCCGACCACCGTGGTCACCAGGAGTAGGACAGCCAGCCCTCCCGCCAGGCGCGGGAGCCAACCGAGTCGCCGTCTCGCCCGGGCCATCGCCAGGTCAGGTGCGGAGTGCGAGGGCATGGCGGCGACCATGCGCTGCAGCCGACGCGTGGCATCCGGGCCAAGGTCGCGATCACGCTCGCTCATGTCTCTTCCCCCAGCGCGACCCGCAGCTGCGACTTTGCGCGGGAGATCCAGCTGGCGACGGTCCCGTTCGGTGCGCCGAGCATCTGCCCGATCTCGGCCTGGGTGTACCCGTCCACCACATGGAGGATCAGGGCGGCCCGCTGGTGAGGATTCAGGCGACCCACCGCCTGCCACAGGTCGGGCTCCACCGCTGGTGTCCACTCCGCAGCGGGCGGCCGCTCCAGGAATCGTCGCAGACCGCGGCGCCGGCGCAGCTCATTGAAGGCCAGGCGCAGGCCGATCGTGTACAGCCAGGCGCGAGCATCGGCTCCGTCGAAGGTTGACCACCCTCGGAAGGCGCGGAGGTACGCCTCCTGCGCCACGTCGCGCGCCTCCTCCGGATCGCGCAGCACCGCGGCCAGTCGCTGTTCAAGCGCCGGGTACAGATCCGCCATGACCGCCTCGAACGACCGCTCCAAAACTCCCTCCGCGCTGATAGAACACGCGACGCGTCGCTTTTGTTGCGTGCGGCCGCACGCAGGGCCCGGTTCCAACCTCTGCCTCCAGGAGGCACGCTGCCGTGTCCTCGGCGCATCGGACCTGCAACGCCAGCCTAACCAGAATCCCAGCCCGCGCCACGGCCCAGGGTCAGTGCATTGAGCTCGAGCCGCTGGAGGCGGAGGGCAATCCAGATGCCGGTTACGGTCGCCGGGATCGGATGAGGGCGATCGTGAGGCGCACGGCTCGCCAGCTCATGCCGGTCGCCGGCGACGCACGACGAATGCCGCACCTCCAAGCGCCAGCAGGCCGATGCCAACCGTCGCGATTCCCTCGCGGACCGTCACCGCGCCGTAGCGCGCGCCGGGGATGACGAGCGTCACGTCGTAGCCGAGGACACGACCGGCGACCATGTCCTCGTCAGAGGCGAAGTTCCGCCCCTGCTCGTCGATCACCACGGTACTGAGCCCTGCTCATACGCTTCCTCGAACGTGTAGACCGTCCCGTCCGGCGTCTCGAGCCCGTAGTTGATGAGCAGCGCACCGGCGGGCATCGTGCTCGCCGGATCGCGCGCCGTGAGACGAAGGACCTGCGCCTCGTTCCGCAGCACACGGTCCTGCGCGAGCGAGATCGCGGTGAAGGCGAGGGCGACCGCGAGTGCGGCGACCAGCAGTGCAGGGAGCACGCGGCCCACGAGCGCTCCGACCAGGATGCCGATCAGCAGCACGCCGACGCCGCGGGCCACGGGGAGCCAGCCACGCCGTCCGACCCAGGCGAAATCCTCGGAAAGGTTGCGGTCAGGCTCGAGCGTGTGGGCGAGGATCTCGCTCGTCACACCCAGGATGGCGAGCAGCGCCACCGTCACGAGCAGGACGAACGCCGTCCGTCGGAGCAGCCAGCGCACCCGCGAGCGGCTCAGGGACCAGGCCAGCTGCGCGGTGCCGCCGTCGATCTCGCGGGCGACGAGGGGCGCGCCGAGGATCAGGCCCATTCCGAACGGCGCCGCCCAGGACAGGTAGAGCAGCCGCGACGCAAGGCCGCGTGCATTGAGCAGCTCGACCTGCGCCGCACTGCACGACGGCTGGGCGGTCGCTGGATCGGCACAGGGACCGGCGGCCACGGTGAGATCGGTCAGGTGCGAGGCGAACCAGAGCATCGCGACGGCGGTGGCCGCCACGCCCGCGAGTGACAAGGATCAGCTCCCAGCGCTGCTGGCGATACGAGAGGCGCGCCCAGGTGACGACGCCGGGCCAGCTCGTCTGCATCGGCCCACCTCCTTCAGGACCGATGCTCTGCTTGGCGGCAGCACGACGCCATCCGGCAGATCACCGGCCGGCGTTGCGTGATTTCCCGCATTGGAGGCCGCCCGCGGCTCTGCTACCGTCCGGCCATGCCGCTCTCGCGCCGCGACCTGCTGGCGCTGCTCATCGTCGCGGGCGCCGCCGTGGCCTCGCTCACGGTGTGGGTGCTGGGCGGGGTCGACATCGGCATGACCCTGCGGGCGGACGGCGCGCGCGTCTTCGTCGCCGACGTCACGCCGGACGGCAACGCGGACCGCCACGGCTTTGCTACCCACGCTGCAGCTGCTGGACCTCACGACCGTCGATGGTGCACCGGTCCAGCTCGGCGACCCGCTCGGCCAGGTCGTGGACGACAGTCGAGATCAGCCCCGAGCCGCCGTGGTGGCAATCCCTGGGGTCGATCGGCGTGCGGCTGCTTGCCCTGGACGCGCAGCATCGGCCCCCGGCCGAGGCCGATCGACTCCGAGCCGCATCGCCACGGCGGTGGCCGGCTTCGTCATCCAGACAGCGGCGAGGCCGCCTCTTCGCCTCGATCGACCGCACGCGAGCTCGAGAAGAGCTCAATCAGTCGATCTGGCTCGCTGCTGCCTGGGCGCTCGTCATGGGGCTCGGCACCGTGGCGCATGCTCGCCCACGGTGTGGGCGCGAGTTCGGCCGTGAGCACGCGGTCCTCCTGGCCGCCGCGGTCCCGACGCCGTTCCTCGTGGGGCCGCTCGTGCAGGCCGGCTCGCCGATCGGCATCTACGCCGGGTACCTGGTGCCTGCCGCCGCTCTGCTGGTGCTGGGCCTGACCCTCGCGCGGCGGCACCCGGAGCCGACGTGGGCGCGGACCGGAACGGCCGCCGCGCTCGGGGCGGCCGGCCTGGCCGCGGCACTCGTCGTGCGCTACATGACCTCGCCGACGCTCTGCCCCCGCACGACCGCGGGGTGATCCTCCTGGTGACTCGCCGCGATCGCGGTGGCTCCCGCGCTCGTCGCGGCCATGGCGCTGAGCCGCGGCCGCGAACGGGCCGCGCAGCTGTCGCTCACCCTCGTCCCGGTTGCGGCCCTGAGCGTCGAACACGCCGGCGCTCCCCGACCCGGTGGCTCCCGCTCATCCTCGTGACCGGCCTGCTCGGCTGGCGGCTCGCGCCGGTGGCGCGGGTGTGGACCGGCGTTGCCGAGCGCCTGCGCGGCGTGCGGCCAGCCGGCCTGCGGGGCGCCGATGCGGAGCCGGCGCTCGCGCGCTGGCGCGACTGGCTGACGCTCGGACTGCTGGGGGTCGTCGCCGCGTTCGGCATCGGTCAGCTGAACTCGTGGGCGGCGGTCGTCGGGCTCGGGCTGGCCGCCGTCGTGGGCCTCGCGCTGCGCCAGGGCTTCCTGGGTCCCGGATGGACCGATGCCGCGGTGCCGCTCGCGGCGGCGGTCGGCATGCCGCTCATGCTCCGTGCCTTCGTCGCCTGGGACTACGGCGGGGCGATGGGCTGGGCGAGCACGGCCATCGCCCTCCCTGCCCTGAGCGTGGCGCACCTGCTCGCCGGCCGTCACAGCGACGCCGCGTGGCGCTTGAACCTGTTTCTCGGGTCCGCGGCCCTCGCCGCGATCAGCATCGTCCTGGGGGGCATGAACCTGCCGCTGGCACTGATGGTGGCGGCCGTGATCCCGCTCGTCCCGGGCCTGCCCGCGGCCTCGGCCGAGGATGGAGGGGAGTCCCGGGCGCCCACCACCCGGCTCGAGACGCTGGCGATTGCCCTGACGCCCGGAGTGGCGGCGACCGTCCTGATCCCGAGCACGAACGCCGTGCTGCTCGGCGCCTGGCTGGTCGCGATCGTCGTCTGGCGCCGATTCACCCTCGTGCCACTGCTCGGGCTGGCGCAGCGGACTCAGCTCCAGCGAGACCTGGCGGTGGCGGCCGCCGAGACGGAGCGCGCCCGCCTGGCGGCGGACCTCCACGACGACGCGCTCCAGCAGCTGACCATGCTCGTCCGCTCGCTCGACGAGGCCGGTCACGAGAAGGAGGCTGACGAGGCTCGGGAGATCGCCACGAAGCTGCGCTCGATCGTGGGCGACCTGCGGCTTCCGATCCTCGATGACCTCGGCGCCGGCGCGGCGCTGGAGTGGCTCGTCGAGCGGGTCGAGCCGCTCGCCGGCGGCGCGGTGAAGCTCGAGCGATCGGACGCGACGCGACCGCCGGCGAACGTGGAGCTCGCCGTCTTCCGCGTGGCGCAGGAGGCGCTCACGAACGCGATCAAGCACGGCCGCCCGCCGATCGCGGTCCACTACGACGTCCGGGCAGATGGGCGGGTGACGCTGGCGATCGACGACGCCGGTCCCGGCATTGGCGAGGAAGCCGTGAAGGAGGCGCCCGGCGAGGGCCACTTCGGCCTCGCGAACATGCAGCAGCGGGCGGAGCAGATCGGCGCCCTCCTCGACGTCCGGCGCTGGCCGGCGGGCGGCACTCGCGTCGCGCTCGAGTGGCGGCCGGGGTGATCCGGGTCGCGGTGGTCGACGATCACCCGCTCGTCCGCGAGGGGACCGCGGCGCTCGTGGGGCGCGCCGACGAGATGGAGATCGCCGGCGTGGCCGCCTCGCTCGAGGAGCTGCGACCCATCCTCGCCGCGGGCGAGGTGGACGTCCTGCTGCTGGACCTGCGCCTGGGGGAGGAATCGGGCTTCGACCTCCTGCGTTCGGCGCATGACCCGATGCCTGCGGTCGTCGTCGTGACCTCGTACGACTACCCCCAGTACGCCGATGCCGCCATGCGCCTCGGCGCCGCCGGCTTCGTCGTGAAGACCGCCCCGACCGCCGAGCTGCTCGATGCGATCCGGCGCGCGGCTGCCGGCGGCCTCCACTTCGGCGTGCGCCCCGGCAGGGGGGTCTCGCTCACCGCCCGCGAGCGCGAGGTGATGGGGCTGGTCGTGGATGGCGCCTCGAACGACGAGATCGGCGCCAGGTTGGGGATCAGCACGCGGACCGTCGAGTCGCATCTGCATCGGCTCTTCGAGCGGTTGGGGGTCTCCTCGCGCACCGAGCTCGCTGCGCGTGCCCTCCGCGAGGGCTGGCTGGAGGGCTGACCGGGTCTTGACGGCCCGGTGCCGGGTGCGAGATCGTCTCGCTTCATGAAATTTCGGGCCGGCCTTGCCAGCACCACGGCGCTCGTCGCCATCCTTGCCGGCTGCGCCGGACTCGGTGTCGGCAGCGCCCCGACCCCCACCGCCGCCGATAGCGACGTCGCCTCGCCGGTGCTGATCGATGGCTGGACCTTCTCGGCCGACCGCCGGTCGATCACCGTCACGTTCACCGGTGGACCGGATTGGGATGCGGGCGACCTGTGCTCGATCGACTACCAGGGCACGGCGGCCATCGACGGGGAGGAGCTCGACATCTCGATCACCGGCACCCACCCACGCGGATCACCACCTGGAGGTGTCGCGTGTCCTGCGCTCAGCATGGGGCGGTCCCTCACCATCGAGCTGACGGAACCGTTCAAGGGGAACCAGCTCCACGATCTCGCCGGTCAGATCTTCTTTCTCCAGCGCCCTCCGGGCCTGGTCGAGATCACGGGCCTGCCGGTCGGCTGGCTGCAGCGCTCGTCCACGAGCCTGAAGGGGAGCCCAACCGGCAGCTGGCAACGCGTCTTCTCGCCACTGAACATCCCCGGCCCGGAGGATCGGCAGGTGAAGCTGATCCAGACCTTCGGCGCTCCAGCCGGCGTCAGCGGCGGCCAACGCCAGCCGGACGTGTCGGTGAACGGCGAGCCGGCATCGTTCTACCTCTCGGCGCCGACCGGGGACATGATCCTGGACTGGGAGCTCGGCGGCGACGGGATTGCCCTCGAGGGCGACCTGCGGGACTTCACGCCGGAGCAGTTCACCGCGCTCGCCGAATCGGTCGTCCCGGGCTCGGATTCGGCCAGCCCTTCGGCCGGCTTTTCGGCCAGCCCTTCGGCCGGCTCTTCGGCTAGCCCTTCGGCCGGCACTTCGGCCGGCTCTTCGGCCCTCGCCCAGTAGGCAATAAGAGGGGCGCCACGCACGCCCCGTCCAGGCGAAGCGAATGGCGCCCGGCAGTTGATACGCGCCGGGTTGCACGCGAAACGTCCCGCTGAGCGGGACAAACCACGCCTGAGCGCCGGCTCCTGCGCGAAACGTCCCGCTGAGCGGGACAAACCACGCCTGAGCGCCGGCTCCTGCGCGAAACGTCCCGCTGAGCGGGACAAACCACGCCTGAGGGCCGGCTCCTGCGCGAAACGTCCCGCCCAGCGGGACGAGTGGCGGCGGGCAGCTGCGCTATTGATTCCCGGTGGTACGCTCCCCCAACGCGAGCGCTTGCTCCGGGGAACTCTTGACCTGGCAACCCTTGGGCCACCCGTCCAGCCTGGGAGGCAGCGTGGAGAGCGAAGTGCAGGCCGACGTGCGGGAGGGCCCGCCCGGGTCCGGCATGGTGGAGCCGCCGCGCGCGCTCGCAGCGCCGGGCCCCTCCCGTCAATCTCGCTCTGGCGGCTGGCCCGTTCCGGCTCTTTCGCAGGCCCGCGCGTGGATGCCGACCGCCGCTGCCGTGCTCGCGATCGGGGCCATCATGGCTGTCCTGCAGAGCAAGGGCGACGCGGCACAGTTCGGCGGCGGCTGGGCGCTGGCGGTCGCGATCGTTATTGCGCTGACGCGTGCGCTCACCACTCAGCTCCCATTCCCCCTCATCCGATTGAGCATCGACGTTTCCGTGACGACCACGCTCGTGCTGGTCACGGGCTCCTGGTTCTCGCCGTTCTACCTGCTCCTCATCGCGGGCATCTGGTGGGCGGCGTGCCAGGCCGGAACTCGGTGGGCGGGCGTTCTGTACGCCTCGATCTTCGCCGTGGCGTACGGCTTTGCCGGGATGAGCGCCTCGCTCGCCGCCGATCGGGTGCAGGAGGCGATCGAGGACGTGGTGCTCGCGATCGTGGTCGGGCTCCTCGCTGACCTGCATCTGAAAATCGATGCGCGAGCGATGGCCTTGACGAAGGTACTCGCCGATCTCCAGCGTGGCGGCCACTCGTTGTCGACGCTGCGTGCGCGGCTGACGCAGGCCGTCAGCGACGTGGTGCTCCCGTTGGACAGCCTGCTCGTCGGTGGCCAGATGGGCCTGAAGGCGCAGGAGACCGAGCTGCTCGGCCTCCTGATGCTTGGGCTCACGAACCAGCAGATCGCCGATGCCATGCACGTATCCGAGGCAACGGTGAAGTACCGGCTCACGCATCTCTATCGGCGCATGGGGGTCCGCGGACGCCCGAGCGCCCTGGCTCGTGGCCACGCGCTGGGTCTTGCGCTCAGCCCGGAGGAGGTGGCCGCCATCTCGAGCGCGCTCGACCGATGACGGCCGCCTCGCGCTGAGTCGCAGGCCCCGGGACTGGTACCCGAGCCTGCGTTCGACCTTTTCTCGACTTGTCGATCCCGGGTCGAACGGCCCCTTCGACCTTTCCTGAACTTCCTTGCGGCTCACCGACCCGCCTAGCGTTGTCGTGTCTCGTGTCGTTGGTTCTCCGGGTGGGCCCGTGGCGGAATGGCTGCGGGCGGAACGCACCAACAGGGAGGTGATCCCATTGGCGAGCACGGCTATCCCCCTTGGCCGAGGGGCGGTCGCGCGCCCGGTGAGCGAGGTCGGCGAGTTCGTCGGCGAGCGGGTCGATCAGGCGGCCCGGGTCTGGATCTACAGCGCGATCTTCTGGCTCACCGTCGTGGATCTCGTGGGCCTGGTGATGGCCACCGAGCTGGTCACGCCCAACATCTTCGGCGGCATCCCCTGGCTCCTCTTCAGCCGGATCCGCCCGATCCACGTGAACGGCGTGATTTTCGCCTGGCTGTCGAGCATGTACTTCGGCGGGATCTTCTACATCATGCCCAGGCTGCTCGGCCTGCGCTCCATGTGGAGCGAGCGGCTCGGGGTGTGGACCGCGTGGCTCTGGAACGTGATGTTCGCCCTGGCCGCCATCTCCCTGGCGGCGGGCTTTACCGAGGGCCGCGAGTACTTCGAGTTCATCTGGCCCATCGCGGCGTTCATGCTCGTCATCTGGCTGCTGAACACCTACAACATCATCATGACCGTGATGGTGCGGCGCGTGAAGCCGCTGTACGTCACGGTCTGGTGGTTCCTCGCCAGCCCGCTGTGGCTCGCTGCCGACTACTTCATCGCCCACGTCATGTGGGTGCCGGGCAACCTGCTCGGCAACGGCGTCCCCGGCGCGGCGCTGTCCGGGGCGCTCGACAACTCGCTGGCCGACGCGATGCTGAACTGGTGGGGCGCCCACAACGTCTTTGGCCTGTGGCTGACGCCCATGCTGGTGGCGATCACCTACTACATGGTGCCGCGCATCACCGGGACGCCGCTCTACAGCCATACCCTCTCACTCATCAGCTTCTGGGGTATCGCCTTCTTCTACACCGGGGTCGGTCACCATCACCTGCTGCAGGCGCCGATTCCCGCGTGGCTCAAGACGTTCGCCGAGGTCAACAGCATCATGCTGCTGGTCCCGGTCTTCGCCTTCACCACGAACACCTGGCTGACGATGCGGGGCAACTGGGACAAGTTCTTTACGAACTTACCCCTGCGCTTCGTGCTGACGGGGTTCATCTTCTATTTCCTTGTGAACGTCCAGGGGACCTTCATGGCCATCCCCGCGTTCAACAACCTCATCCACTTCACGAACTTCATCGTGGCCCATGCGCACCTGGCACTCCTCGGCGCATTCACGATCCTCGGCATGGGGTTGATCGACTACATCATTCCGCAGATCTACCACCGCCCGATCTACAGTCGCCGCCTGGCGGAGTGGCAGTACTGGTTGATCTTCATCGGCTTCACGGGGTTCTTCTTCAGCCTGACGTTCGCCAGCTTCCTGCAGGGCCAGAACTGGGCGATCGGCATTCCTGAGGTGAACGTCCTGCCGGAGATCAGGCCCCACTACATCGCCCGCGGCATCTTCGGAGCCATGATCGTGGTTTCCGGGTTCGTCCAGATGTACAACATCTGGAAGACCGTCCGGACCGATACCAGCTCCTCCACCCGCGCGGAGATGGGCCCGTACATCGCGGCCGGCGAGCCGGCACAGGGGGCGTGAGCGATGACTGCCAACGAGCCGGAGCGCTTCCCCGCACATCCGCCCGTCGAGCAGACGTACGCGCGCGAGCCTCGACGCCGGGCCCTGCTGATGACGCCGCACCTCGCGACGATCGGCGGCATGCTGGCCTTCTTCACCGTCGTCCTGGCGGTGGTCGTGCTGCCGACAGCGACCTACAACCCGCCCGCCTCCTCGAACTGGCTGCCGCTCTCGGATGCGGCCGCTCGTGGTCGGAACATCTATCTTTCGAACGGCTGCGAATACTGCCACTCGTCCTTCACCCGGCCGCAGGATACGTTCGACAGTCAGTACTACCTCTACAAGCGCGTCGCCCTGGCCGGCGACTACTACGGCTCGGACGAGGCACCCAACATCCTCGGCACCGAGCGGACCGGGCCCGACCTCTCGCAGGAGGGCGGGGTGCACCCCGACCAGTGGCATGCGGCCCACTACAACAACCCGCGGAACGTGCAGCCGCTGTCGGTCATGCCCGTCTTCAGCTTCCTGTCGGAGGCGGACGCGAACGACCTCATCGCGTTCAACCAGTCCGCGGGTGGCAAGACGGCGACGCTGCGCAACGCGGCGACGGTCGTGGGCCACGAGCTCGACGGGATCAGCGGCGGAAACGACCCGAATGACGTGTTCCCCGATCTCGTCGCCGCGGCGCAGACGGCCGGAACCTATAAGGCGGATGGCACGCCGGATGACACCGACACGAGCGGCCTGTCGTGGGCCGACATCTACGACCTCAACACGTTCGAGCGCAGCTACTGGCTGACGCAGGATCCGCTCGACGTCACCGAGGCCAACCTGAACAAGGGGCGCGCCGTCTTCGAGACACGCTGCTCCGGCTGCCACGGCCCAACGGGGCTGGGGGATGGGCCGGGCGCGCAGCTGCTCGATCCCACGCCGGACGACTTCAGCGACCCGGGCATGTTCAGCAGCGCCACCGACGGCGATGGCGAGCGCTACCACCGCATCCTGACCGGCGGCCGGGGCTCGGCGATGGAGGACTTCGGACAGCGGCTGTCGGTCGAGGAGATCTGGCAGGTGATCCTCTTCCTGCGGACGATCCCGAACGGTGGCTTCGAGCAGCCGGTGACCACGGTCGACACGTACCAGCCCTGGACGGCGCCCGAGGAGCTGGTGAACTACACGAAGTCGCACCCCATCGAGGAGCTCGCCCCGATCAACCCCTCGACTGAGGACCCGTTCATGTCGGCGGCCCGCTGGATCCTGGGTGGGCTGGCACCCGAGGACACGCTTCTCCTCGGCGGCAAGCTGCCGATCACCCTCGACGACGTTGCGAGCGAGATCAAGGCCGAGTACACCGCGGAGGTCACCCAGGACTACAACGACGCAGTGGCGCGGGGCGAGAAGATGCCGTCCGAGGACAGCATCATGTCCACGGACGGGCTGACCTGGATCTCGCCGTGACGAGCGCCCGGAAAGGACCAATGCGATGAAGCGAATTCGACTGAAGAGGGCCACGGTCGCTCTCGTCCTGGCGGGCCTTACCCTGCTCGCAACAGCGTGGCCCGTCTTCGCACACGACCAGCCGGCCGGGGCCGATTGGCTCATGGCCGACTGGATGCTCTACTCGTGGATGGCGTTCGGTGGCGCCGCGATGCTCATCTTCCTGGTCGCCTACCGGCGGGGCTATCTCAGCAACCTCGAGGACAGCAAGTACCAGGTCCTCACCATCGACGAGCCGGATTACTACACGCCGGACTGGGCGAAAGAGGATGCCGATTCAGAGGAGGATGACGATGCCGAGCGGGAGTGACGAGGCGACGAACATCGCGATCAACAACGCGATGATCGCGCACGCCCACCAGGCGATCGCGCAGCCGCGCACCACGATCCTGTGGGACGGACCCGGCTACATCTACATCATCGCCGCCTCGCTGATCCTCTTCTTCTTCGCGTATTCGTGGTGGCTGCAGCACCACACCCGCCGGCGGAACGAGCTCTACGGGCCGATGAGCTTTGGCGCGCTGACCGAGCGCATTGGCGCGATCTCCGTCTTCGACTGGATCGTGTTCGGCGCGATCACCGCAAGCGCGCTGGCCCTGATCATCGACCACCTCGTCGGGGGTCAGTTCTACACCGTGTTCAACCTGTAGGAGTCGAGCGATGGCGTACGTTGTCTCGTACTCACACGTCACCGCCGGAAGCGTGCCGGCGGCCAGCTGGGAGCAGGCGTGGCACTCGGCCGCGACCTGGAAGGCCTACGTCCAGGCCTTTCCCGGCCTCCTCAGCGTGCGCATCTCCGCGCGGCCGCTTGACAACGGCGACGTGCGCATGCTGATGGCGACGATCTGGGAGTACCGCGAACAGATCGACGAATGGGTCGCCTGCCCCTACAACGGAAGGAAGCTCCTCGCCGGTCTGGACAGCCCCGCCTACGAGGTGACCGACGAGGTCTACGAGGACTTCAGCTGAGGAAGGACTGCCGATGACGGACCAGACACCCGGTGGCTCCCCGGAGCCACGCCCGCACGCGAACCCGCAGGGGCGCGACGAGATCGAGGACGAGCGCTGGTCGGCGAGCCACCAGGTGCGTGACTGGATGTGGCTGGCGCTGATGATCATTGGCTACTGCGTCTGGACGCTCGTCGTCTTTGCGCTCGAGCCGGGCCTGCGGTGAGTCGGCACCGTGCCAATCGACAGCATCACCGATATCGATGCCCTCGGCTTCGTCCTGCTCGTCGGGGTCATCGCGGTCCTGCTCGTTCGCATCATCCCCGGAGCGAAGATCCCGCCTCGGCTTCCGTCGTACACCGAGGACGAGATCACCGCCTATGACCGCTCGCTGCCGAAGTACTTTCTCGTCGCCCTCGTCGCGCTTGCGATCGGCGGGCTGCACGCCGTCATCAAGGATCTGCCCCCGGTCTATGCCTGGCTGACCGAGGCCGGTCATGGCGGCCACATGGTCCGCGACCTCGCGAACACCCACCTCGTCATCGTCATCGGCGGGACGATCACCGCCACCGGGCTGATCTGGTACGTCCTGCCGCGGATTGCACGGCGCCCGCTGTACAGCAACCTGCTCGCGACCTGGTCGTTCTGGCTGACGGTGGTCGGCGCCTCGGGCTTCTACGTCTCGAACATCGTGCTCGGCCTGGTCTTCGGCCAGATGGCGCACAACGGGATCGACTACGAGGCCGCCAAGCCGATCGTCGGGATCTGGCGGATCCTTCCGATCGCCGGATCGGCGAGCATCATGGGGGTCGGATACTGGACGTTCACCGCGGAGATCTTCCTGACGATCTGGGCCTCGCGGAAGGTCCGCGCCCCGCGGCCGCACGGCCACCTCCTGAAGTACATCGCGATCGGCGGTCTTGGGCTCTTCATCGGTACCGTGCAGGGCGTCATCCAGGTCCTGCCCGACAACGAGGCCTGGATCCAGGCCTCCGCCCCCGCGGGCGAGTACATCGACCCGATCGCCCATGCGCACGTGAACCTGGTGACCGGCACCCTGAGCCTGGTGGCCGCCCTCATCTTCTGGTTCAGCACGCGAGACGGCCTGACGGATGCCCACCGGCGGGCGGAGAATCGCGTTTTCTGGACGATGGTGCCCGGGTCGCTCCTCTTCTATGGATCGTTCATGACCCTCGGTTGGATCGAGGGCCACCTCATGACCGACCACGGCTCCACGTACGCCGCGGCGGTCGCGAGCCTGGGAGCCTGGCACACCCTGCCGTTGATGATCGCGGGTATTCTCATGCTGGCGGGGATCTGGGGCCTGCTGGCCATCACCCTCCGCCGCTACTGGCTGGGGCCGCTTCGGCACCTCGCCGCATCCCCGTTCCTCCTCGTGGCGGTGATCGCGCTCGTCCTGGGGACCACCCAGGGCCTGATCCAGATCCTGCCGCCGGTGAAGGCCTTCCTCGTCGCGGCCGGCGAGCCGGGAGATGCGATCCCGAACGCCCATGCCCAGCTCAACATGCTCGGCGGTGCGATCCCCGCGCTGCTCGGGGTGCTGATGATCGACAGCCAGACGCTGCTGCGCGTCCAGGTGCCGCGCGCCGTCGCGGTCCGGGTGGCGACGCTCGTCGGCATCGGCATTGGGATCTACTGGGACGCTGCGATGGCAACCAACGTGGCGATGGGGGCAATGACCGCCTCCGGCGGCTCGCTGTCGGATGCGGTGTCGACCATCGTCCCCTTCGGCGGGATGGGCATCAGCATCGGCGCCGCCCTGTACACCGCCGGCTTCTCGATGCTGGCGCTCATGGTGTGGCGAGCGACGCGCGAGTATCGATCCGAAGGGTGGCGCAACCTCTGGGCCTGGATCGCGTCCTATAACGGGGAGCCCGCGGGCTGGCGGAAGCGGATCCCGATCCGCTACCTCCTGGCCGCCGAGGCGGCCGGCGCCTTCGTCGGCTGGCCGGGGCTGGGATGGACACTGAGCGGGATGCCATTCATCGGGCTTCCGATGCTGCTCGGGGGCCCGCCCATCGCCTGGGCCGTGCTGCCCCTCCTGAGCTCGCCGTTCGGGGATCCGCCATTGCACTGGCTGGGACTGTGGCAGGCGGTGCTGCTCTATCTGTCGGCCTCCACGATCGTCTCCGTCGCGGGCCTGTACACGGCGCTCTCGCTCCGGCGCCGCCACGCGGTCAGGGCACCCCGAAGGGCATCCACGGCGCTCCTGCGCCCGGAGGAGCCGGCGTGATATCGGCCCTGCTCTCGGCGGGCGCGACCGTGCTTGCGTTCGCGCTTGCCGGCCGGGTCGCCGGTCAGTGGCGATCGCGACGACGCCCCCACCAGCTGGCCTGGACCGCGGCGCTCGCGCTCTTCGGCCTGGGCGCGGCAAGCCAGTTCCTGGGGAGCACGGCGGGCTGGTCGACGCCGATCTATCGCGTCTGGTACGTCTGCGGGGCGCTGCTCGGGGCGGCATGGCTCGGTCACGGCACGGTCCTGCTGCTCGCCGGCCACCGGCTGGGACGCACCCTGACCCTTGCCCTGCTCGCCGCCTCGATCGGGGGAGCCGTCGCCGTCGCCCTCGCCCCGGTGGACCTCGCACGTGGCACACAGGGCGGGATGGCCACGGGCGCCGGCTTCCCGGACGCGATACGGCTGCTGACGCCGTTCTTCAACGTGTACGGCACGGTTGCGCTCGTGGCCGGCGCGGCGCTGAGCGTTTGGCGCTGGGCGTGGAACGGGGGGAACGGGCGACGAGCCGCGGGCACCGCGCTCATCGGCCTCGGGGCGGTCATCGTCGCCCTCGGCGGGACGCTGACCCGCCTTGGTGCTCCCGGCATCCTGTACCTGAGCGAGCTGGCCGCCATTGCGACGATCTTCGCCGGCTTCACGCTGACCGATCGCGTGCGCGGCGGCGCTCCCGCCGCACCGGCCGCCGACTGGCTCGAACGCCGGCGAGCCCGGGTCCAGGCGTTCTGCATCGCATTTGGCGTGGTCGGGATCTTCGGAGCGCTCGCTGCGCTCCCGGTCCTGCCGTGGATGATGGGGATCGTGACCGACGTGAGGTACGCATACACGGCGACGGTCCCGACGGACAACGAGGGGGCGTACCTGGTGACCGCCCAGGGAGCCATGGAGCTGTACCCGTGGTCGGTGGAGCCGGAGGACTTTCCACCGGACGCCCCGTCCATGCCAATTGGCGCCGTGCGCGAGATCGTGATCGTGCAGAAGGTCTTTGACGACGTCCCCAAGTACCAGCTGTACAACCTCGACTCGGAGGTCCTCATCCCATGGGCTGACAGCGCAACCGACGGCACGACGCTGACCCTGCACCCGAAGGAGCTCCCCGGCGGCAGGTACGCCCTCGTCGTGCCGTCCAGCGGGATGTTCGGTGGCGAGACGGTGGACTACTTCACGGTCCTATGAGAGGAGTGCAACCGATGAACCGACCCTCTTCCCCACGGGGCGGCGGGCGCTGGCGACTCGACCCGCTGTGGGCCTGGGCCGTCTACGCCGAGCTCGTGGTCCTGACGGCCGTCGTCGTCGTCCTGATCTCGGCCTTCGGGCGGACCGGGTTCTGGCCATGGGTCGTCATGGCCGCTGCCATCGTCCTGGGCTGGGTGGCGGCGGTGCTCGTCCTCGTGCCACGATCCGCGTCGGATCGCTGACCCGCCGATTGCCCGGTATTTGACGCTCCCGTGGGGAGGCCGCATAGTGGCCGAACCCACGCTTCGCCCCCCGATTCGAGCATGCCGCAGACCACCATCTACGCCGCTCCGCGAGTATCCGGGACGTCCGCGCCGCCCCCGGCGGTGCTCACCACGGATCTCGCTCGCCTCTTCGGGCGCAGCCCGGCGCTGGCCGGCGTCTCGATGGCGATTGAGGCGGGCCGAACCGTCACGCTGACGGGCCCGAACGGGGCGGGCAAGACGACGCTGCTGCGGATCCTGGCGACGGCGCTGCGCCCGACGTTCGGCAGCGCGCGGGTCGACGGCCTGGACGTGACGACCCGAGCCGATGCGGTCCGCGCCCGCATCGCCTACCTTCCGCATGCGACCGGGCTGTACGACGACCTGACCGCGCGCGAGAACCTCGCGTTTGCCGCCACGATGCTGGGCCGGACTGACGGGCCGACAGCCGTCGACACGGCTCTCGCCGAGGTGGGCCTGGGCGCCTTCGCCGGCGACCGGGTGCGCGGCTTCTCGGCAGGGATGCGCCGCCGGCTGGCGCTTGGGCGGATGCTGCTCGCGAACCCCTCGCTCGTCCTCCTCGACGAGCCGCACGCGGCACTCGACGCGGAGGCTATGGACCTCGTCGACGCCCTCGTCGCCAGATGGCATGCTTCGGGTGTCACCGTGTTGATCGCCTCGCACCACGCCGACCGTCTGACCGGCCTCGCCGACGGCTGGGCTCGCCTCGATGGCGGCCTGCTGGCCGATGTCGGCGGCAGCGGCGTCCGGGCCGGCGATGCGGTCGTGGCCACGGGTCGGCGCCCGCTGCCGAGCGGGTGGGTCTCCTGATGGGGGGCTGGCGCCGGGATGCGGCGATCGCCTGGGCCATCGCCCGCAAGGACGCGATGGCCGAGCTCCGCGGTCGCTCCGCGGCGGGCTCCACGGCCTTCTTCGCGGCGCTGGTCCTGCTCCTGTTCGGGTTCGCGCTGGGGCCGGACTCCCGCAAGCTCGCGGAGGCGGCGCCGGGGCTGCTATGGCTGGCGATCGTCTTCGGCGGCCTCCTCACCGTCGCCCGCCTCCACCAGCTGGAGGCCGATGACGACGCGCTCGACGAGCTCGCCCGCTACCCGGTCGACCGACCGGCCATCTATCTCGGCAAGGCTCTCGCCGGCCTGGCCGCGATGCTCACGCTCGCCGTCGTGCTGCTGATCGTGGTGGCGATCCTGTACGGGATCGACGTCGGTTCGGCATGGCCCGCGCTGGCGCTGATCGTCGTCCTCGGGTCGATTGGCTTCGCTGCGGTCGGGACCTTCTACGCCGGCGTCACGGTCCGGATGCAGGCTCGCGAGGTGCTGCTCCCGCTGCTCATGCTGCCGGTCATCGCGCCGCTCCTGCTCGCCGCCGTGAAGGCGACCTCCGCGGCCCTCGGTGGCGATCCCTACGGCGAGCTGCCGGCCTGGCTGCAGCTGCTCGCCGGCTTCGATATCGTCATGCTGGTGGCCGGAGCGGCCACCTACGGGCACCTCCTGGAGGACTGACGTGAAGACGCGGATCCTCGGCTTCGTGGGCCTGGTGGCGGTCATCGGCTCGGCGGCATTCGCGCTGTTCGTGGTGCCAGCCGACGTGAACCAGGGCGACGCGCAGCGGATCATGTACGTCCACGTCCCGTCCGCATGGCTCGCGTACCTCTCGTTCGGGGTCACCGCGCTCGCGGGCGTCGCCTACCTGTGGAAGCGGGATCTGCGCCTCGACGCGCTCGCCGTGGCCGGCGCGGAGGTCGGCGTCCTGTTCACCGCGCTCGCCATCTGGGGCGGGATGATGTGGGCGAAGCCGGTGTGGGGCGTCTTCTGGCAATGGGAGGATCCCCGGCTCTCGACGACCGCGCTGCTGCTGGCCCTCTACGTCGGATATCTCCTGTTCCGCCGTCTCACCGACGATCCGGTACGGCGCGCCGCGCGGTCGGCGGTCGTCGGGATCATCGCGGCGGTCGACATCCCGATCGTCCACTTCAGCGTCGAGTGGTGGCGCGGCCTGCACCAGACACCGACCTTCGGCTCTCCGGACAAGGTGCTGCATCCCGCGGCCCCGGCCCAGTTCGTCGCCGCGCTGCTGTCGATGCTCGTCGCCTTCACCGTCGTCTGGGCCTGGCTCATGATCCGCCGCTATCAGCTGGCCCGGATCGAGTGGCAGCTCGAGGAGCACGGGCGCGTCGGCCGCCTGAGCGCGGCCCGCGCCACGCGGGTGAGCGCCGCTCGTGCCGAGGAACCGGCCCCATGACCGACCTCGGATTTGTGATCGCCGGCTACGGCGTCATCCTGGGTTCGGTCGCGGCCTACGCGGTCATCCTGGCGCGCCGCATCCACGTGGCCCGTGACGCCTCGCTGCGGATCCGGCGCGACGCGGAATCGGCGGCGCTCCCGCGCGACGGGGGATGAGCCTGCCACCGCCTGCCGCGCAGCCGGCCCCGGGCCGGCGAGGCCGCTGGGGGCTGCTGGTCGCGATTGGCGTCATCCTCGCCGTCATCGCCTGGCTGGCTCTCTCCGGGGTCGGCAACGCGCTCGTCTATTACCTGACCCCCTCCGAGCTCGTGGCCCGTGGTGAGGTGGCGGTTGGCGACTCGGTGCGTCTCGGCGGCCTCGTGAAGGACGGGACCCTGACCTGCGCGAACGGCGGCGTCGACTTCATCCTGACCGACGGCACGACGGAGATGCCGGTGCGCAGCGCACCCGGCGCGGGCCTCATGTGCCCGCGAGAGAACGTGGGGGTCGTGGTCGAGGGCACGCTGGGCGGCGATGGCACGTTCCTGCCGACCCAGGTGATCGTGAAGCACGACGAGAACTACGTTGCGCCGACGAACGGCCAGCTTCCGACCCAGGTCATCATTCCGGGCTCATGATCCCGACCCTGGGACACGTCGCGGTGGTCGTGGGCCTGGCCACGACGCTCGGTGCCGCCATCCTCTTCGTGCTGGCCGCCCGGCGCCACGACCTCGAGCTCGCGGCCCTCGGCCGCCGCGCGATGGTCGCCGCGTTCTGCCTGGCGGCGCTCGCCAGCGCGGCGATGATCTGGAGCCTGCTGACCCACGACTTCTCCGTGCGGTACGTGGCGCTGAACAACGCGACCACCACGCCGGTCTTCTACTCGGTGATCAGCCTGTGGGCGGCACTCGAGGGCTCGATCCTGTTCTGGACCCTGCTGGCCACCGGCTGGGCGGTACTGGTCCTGCATCGGTATCGGTCCAGGCTGCCCGCGCTCATGCCGTGGGTCGGGGCCACCCTCGCGCTGGGGACCGCCTTCTTCTTCGCGGTCATGACCTGGCCGGGCGACCCGTTCACCCGCACGACTCCGGTCGCGACCCAGGGGGCGGGCCCGAACGCGCTCCTCCAGAACAATCCGTTCATGGGCCTCCACCCGCCCCTCCTGTACCTGGGCTACACCGGCATGGCGGTGCCGTTCGCGTTCGGGGTGGCCGCACTCATCACGCGCCGCACCGATGAGGAGTGGCTCGGCGCGGTGCGCCGCTGGACGCTCGCGCCGTGGATCTTCCTCAGCGTCGGCATTGTGGCCGGAGCGTGGTGGAGCTACGAGGTCCTCGGCTGGGGCGGCTACTGGGCCTGGGATCCGGTCGAGAACGCCGCGCTCCTGCCGTGGCTGACGGCAACCGCCTTCATCCACTCGTCGATGGTCGCTGAGCGGCGGGGCACGCTGCGGGTCTGGAGCCACCTGCTCGTCCTGCTCACGTTCTTCCTGACCCTGTTCGGCACCTTCCTGACCCGCTCCGGGGTCGTGGCCAGCGTCCATTCCTTCACCGAATCGGGGATCGGGATCTGGTTCCTGGCCGCCCTCGTCCTGACCCTGGCCGGCGGCATGGGTCTCCTCGTCTGGCGGCTGCCCCACCTCGGCGACCGGAGGCCGGGCGGCGCGGTCGTGAGCCGTGAGTCGGCATTCCTGTTCAACAATCTCCTGTTCCTGGTCGTGAGCCTGGCGGTCGTCTTCGGGACGCTGTATCCGATGGCCAAGCAGGCGCTCACCGGAGAAACGGTCACGGTCGGCGCCCCGTGGTTCGACCGGGTGAACGCGCCGATCTTCCTGGCGCTCGTCTTCCTCATGGGGGTTGGCCCCGCGCTCCCGTGGGGGGGCGCTCGCTGGGCGACGGTGCGCAGCCGCTTCCTGGTTCCGATCCTGGCCGGGTTGCTGGCAGCGGTCGGCAGCTGGACGCTCGGTCTCCGTGACGCCGCGCCACTGCTCACGGTTGGCCTCGCGGTGTTCGTCGTGACGATCATGGGCGAGGAGGTCGTCCGCGGGGCGCGGAGCCGAGGGCGCACGCGTTCGGAGGCTCTTCCGGTCGCAACCTGGCGCCTCGCCACGCGAAATCGGCGCCGTTACGGTGGCTACCTGGTCCACGCCGGGATCGCGGTGATGGCGGTGGCGATCGCCGTCTCCGCGACGCAGGGCGAGCAAGCGACCGAGACGCTGCATCGCGGCGAGAGCCTGTCGCTGGGTCGGTACGCGGTGCGCTTCGATGAGCTGGTCGTGGCGCCGCTGGCGTCGGACCCGCGGGTCATCGAGACGCGCGCCGAGCTCACCCTCTCCGGCCCGCAGGCCGGGGCGTTGGCGGCGGCGCTGCGCGACTACCCGAACTCGACGAGCGCGATCGCCACCCCGGCCGTGCGAACGGCGGCCGGCGAAGACCTGTACGTGACCCTGCTGGCGGCCGATCCGGGCGGCGGGACGGTGACGCTCCGCGTGTTCATCAACCCGCTCGTGGCATGGATCTGGATCGGGGGCGGGATCGTGGCCACCGGCGGCCTCTTCGCCGCGTGGCCGGACCGTCGCCGTGTCCGCGACACCGAGGAGCTGACCGAGCCGCAACCCGAGCCTGCGCCGACATGAGCGCGCAACGTCTTCGCTGGCTGATCGTGCCGGTGCTGGTCGTGCCGCTCGGCTGGCTGCTCTTCACCGGTCTCGGCCGCGATCCGCGCGAGATCGCCTCGCCACTGCTCGGCAAGCCGCTGCCCGTGCTGACCGGCACCACGCTGACCGGGGAACGGCTCTCGACCGCGGACCTGGCCGGGATGCCGATGATCGTCAACGTGTGGTCCTCCTGGTGCACGCCGTGCGCCGAGGAGCACCCGGTCCTGGTGGACGCCGCGGGTCGCTCCGGCCTGCGGATGGTCGGCATCGTCTACCAGGACACGACCGATGCCGCACGCTCCTTCCTGCTGCGCTTCGGGGACGGTGGGTATCCGAACCTCCTCGATGCCGATGGCCGGCTGTCGCTCGCGCTCGGGGTGACCGGGCCTCCCGAGACGTTCTTCGTCGACGCGAGCGGGGTCGTGCGCGCCCATCACATCGGCCCGCTGACGCCCGCGTTCATGAGCCAGGAGCTGACCGCGCTCGGGGTGGCGGCCGGATGAAGGGCACGTCGCTGTCGGTCATCGGGCTGGCGGTGCTCGTCATCGCCGCGGGCCTCGTGTTCAGCCTGCTGCCCGCCGCGGACCCGACGAGCCCGACGGCGCAGGCGGCCCAGCTCGCGAGCGAGCTGCGCTGCCCGGACTGCCAGGGGCTGTCGGTCGCGGAGTCGCAAACGGCCGCGGCGCAGTCCATCCGCGACGAGATCGCCGCCCAGCTGGCCGCGGGTCGGAGCATGGACGAGGTGCGGGCCAGCTTCGTGGATCGCTACGGAGAGTGGATCCTGCTTTCACCGTCGGGCCCCCTGCCGTGGGTGGTTCCGCTCGCCGGGCTGCTCGTCGGCGGCGGGCTGCTGCTCCTCTGGTTGCGTGGCTCGTCCCGGGCAGCGGCTGCCGCCTCGCCAGGGCCGCAGCCGGCATCGGACGCGCTGCGGCGTATCCGAAGCGAGGTGGAGGAGCTCGATGCCTGACCTGCGCGAGCTGCTCCTCCTGCTGTCGGTCGGTGGCGCGACCGCGCTGGCGGTCGGCTGGCCACTGCTCGGTGCCCGTCGCCCGGCCACTGCGCCGGGCGATCCCGAGCGAGAGGCGCTCGAGATCCGGCACCGGATCGCGCTCGAGACGCTCCGCGACGTGGAGGCCGATCACCGCGCCGGGCTGCTGGATGGCGCTGACTACGATGCGCAGCGGAGTGAAGCGGAGGGCCGTGCCGCGACGAGCCTTGCCGCGCTCGAGCGCGCTGCCGGCCCGGCCGCACCGGCCGCCTCCGGCGGCGGTCGACGCGCGGCCGCCGTGGTCGGAGTGGTGCTGACCGTCCTCCTGCTGGCGGGGTTCGCGGCGCCGAAGCCGATCGGAGTCGGGGAGGCGACCGCCACCAACCAGGCGCTGGCCCAGGCCATCGCGCAGGAAGACGCGCGCCAGGCGCGGATTGGAACGCTCCTCGACCAGCTTGCCGCCGACCCCGCCAACACCCAGGCGCTCTCCGATCTCGCCGACGCCTACCTGGCCGGGAACGGGTCGAATGACCTGCGCAACGCCGGCCTGGCGCTCCTCGCCCTCATCGCCCAGGAGCCGGACAATGCATCGGCATATCGTCGCCTCATCACCGCCTATATCAACGCGGGCGACTGGACCGATGCGGCATCGGCAACCGACGCATATGCCGGGGTCGTCGGGTCCGACGACCCCGATATTCCCTTCTTCCGGGGCGTCGAGGCGCTGCGCGGCTCCGGCGACACCGCCGAGGCGATCCGGCAGTTCGACCGCTTCCTTGCGATCGCACCGGACGACCCGCGGACGACGATGATCGAGAGCCTCCGCGCCGAGGCGGCCGGCGAGCTGCCGGTGGCCTCCGATGGGGGCGGCTAGGAGGCCGTCGCCTCCTCGGTGCTCACCCGGCCCAGGATGCGCCCCAGGGTGGCGAGGTCATCGGGCCGGATCCGGTTCAGGAAGTGCTCGCCGACCCCCCGCAGGTGCGTGGGGGAGGCGCCGCGCAGCCGGTCGTAGCCGGCGTCCGTGAGCTGCGCCCACTGCCCGCGTCGATCGGTCTCGCAGCTGACGCGGTCCACGAGGCCCGCGGCCTGCATCCGGTCGATGACGCGGGTCGCGCCCGAGCGGGAGAGCATCAGCCATTCTGCGAGCTCGCTCATCCGCTTGCGACGCCCATCGGTGTACGCGAGCACGAGCAGCACCTCGTACTCGCCGAGCGACATCTGCTGCTCCTCCTGGAGCTCCTGCTCGAGCTGCCGCCGGATCTGGAAGTGCGCCTGGAGGAACGTGCGCCACACCTCGAGGCGTGGGTCGCGCGGTCCGGGAACGCTGGTCGGTGCCATGACGCTTTCGATTTTGCCACGTTGGTGGTTGACACCGCAACTACTCTAGGCATATAGTTGCGTAAGCAATCACATTCGACCGGGGAGAGAGCCCGGCACCGACAAAGGGAGCAATGACGAACATGACGTGGCAACTCGACGCGACGCACAGCGAGGTCAGCATCGCGGCGAAGCACATGATGCTGACGACCGTGCGCGGAACCCTGGCGGTTGACGACCTCGACATCGAGTTCGACCCGGAAGCGCCGGAGCGCTCGCGGGTGACCGCCATCCTGGACGCCGCCTCGATCTCGACCGGGGTCGAGCAGCGAGACGCGCACCTGCGCTCTCCGGACTTCCTCGACGCGGAGACCTACCCGACGATCACCTTCGCATCGACCGGCATCGAACGGAAGGGTGCCGGCTGGGCGATCCACGGCGACCTCACGATCCGCGGCGTCACCCATCCCGTCACGCTCGACGCGACGCTGGCCGGGGTCGTTCCGGACCTGCGGGGTGGTCGACGGGCCGCCTTCTCGGCCCGGACGCGCATCCCCCGCGAGCGCTGGGGACTGACCTGGAACGTCGCGATCGAGAGTGGCGGCTGGCTGGTTGGCAAGGAGCTCGACGTGCAGATCGAACTCGCCATCGTGGAGCGCGCGATGGAGGCGTCCGCGGAGGCGGCCGCCTAGGTCGAGAGGCCGGGGTTAACCGCGGGGTCCGCGGTTGGCACCTCGATCCAGAACGTGGAGCCGACGCCCTCGGCGCTCTCGACGCCGACGCTCCCACCGTGGGCCTCGGCGATGTGTCGAACGATCGCGAGCCCCAGTCCCGCACTTCCCGATGCGAGCCCTTCGGCCTCGTGTGGTCGCGCGCGCGAGCGGTCGACCTTGTAGAAGCGCTCGAAGATCCGGCCCTGGTGCGCGGCCGAGATGCCAATGCCGTCGTCGGCCACGAAGAAGCGGATCGAGCTCCCGCGCGGGGTCCAACCGAGCCGGATCTCGCCGCCGGTGTGGCTGTACTTCACCGCGTTGTGGGCGAGGTTGAGGAGCGCCTGGCCGAGGCGGGTCGGATCGGCTGCGGCGCGTGCCGTCGGATCGTCACCGGGCTGCTGGCGGACGGACATCCCGCGACGTTCGGCGACCGGCGCGATGCGCTCGCTCACCGAGGCGATCAGCTCCCCGGGGTCGAGCGACTCGATCGCGAGGCGGACCTCGCCCGATTCGATGACCGTGAGGTCCAGGAGCTCGTCCACGAGCTGTGCCAGGTGGTCCACCTCGCGTTCGATCTGGGTCGCGAAATCGTGGGCCGTGGCCGCGTCGCCGGCCGCCCCCGCGGCCAGCGTCTCGGCCAGCAGCTTCACCGAGGTGAGGGGAGTCCGCAGCTCGTGGCTGATATTCGCCACGAGGTCGCGCCGCACGCGCTCCATCCGTCGCAGGGCGGTTATGTCGTGCAGCGCCAGCACAAGCCCGCCGCCGGGGAGCGGCACCGCGTCGACCTGGAACGTGTCGCGCCCGAGCCGCCCGAGCTGGGCCTCGCCGACCACCGGCTCTCTGGCCGCCTGCGCGGCGCGCGCGACGCCGTCGAGGGGAGCGGATCCAAACGCCGCGATCAGGCTCATGCCCGATACGTCGGCTCCCTCGCGATCCGCGAGCGCGGTGGCCTGGGGTGCGGCACGCTGGATGCGCAGCCGATCATCGACGAGGATGAGGATCGGATCGCCGCGCGCGCGGCCGAGCAGGGCCTCGAAGGCTGCCTCGGCCAGCGTGGTGGCGGCCACGGCTCCCTACGACGCGGCCGGGGGCGAGAACGCGTACCCCACGCCGCGCACGGTGCGGAACCAGTTCTCCCCGTTCGCGCGGCGCAGCTTGCCGCGCAGCCAGCTGACGTGGACGTCCACCGTCCGTCCGTCGCCGGCATAGTCGTAGCCCCAGATCCGCGCCAGCAGCTGGTCGCGGGTGAAGATCCGGCCGGGATTGCCGGCCATGAACGCGAGCAGGTCGAACTCCTTCGTCGTGAGGTGGACCGGCGTCCCGGCGATCGTCACCTCGCGGCGCTCGACGTCCACTGTGACCGGGCCGAGCTGCATCGGCTCCGCGCTGCCGGCCGGCGCCTCGGTGCCGGCGTCGCGCCTCCCTCGCCGGAGGACGGCCTCGATGCGGGCCAGGAGCTCCGGGCGGCTGAACGGCTTCGTGATGTAGTCGTCCGCGCCGACCTTGAGGCCCACCACCCGATCAATCTCGTCGCCCTTCGCGGAGAGGACGATGACCGGGGTGCTGATCCCGTCGCGGCGCAGGACGCGGAGGACCTCGAGGCCGCTCATCGCGGGCAGCATGACGTCGAGCAGGATCAAGTCCAGGCGCTGGCCACGGGCGGCGGTCAGCGCCGATTCGCCGTCGATCGCGGTCGCCACCTCGAACCCCTCGCGGGACAGGTTGAAGGCGAGCGCCTGGCGCAGGGTGGGATCGTCCTCCACCACCAGGATCCGTCTACGCACGCGCTCCCCCTACGTGTTGAGGTCTTCGACCTGGCCGGTGGCCAGGAAGACGACATCCTCGCCGATGTTCGTGACGCGGTCGGCGAGCCGCTCGAGGTGGTGCGCGGCGAACAGCATGTGGGTCGCCTGCCGAACGCGGTCGGGCGCCACGCTCATCAGCGCCATGGTGTCCTCGTAGACGCTGTCGTAGAGCGCGTCGATCTCGTCGTCGCGGGCGCAGACCGCGCGGGCCTGCTCCTCGCTCACGTCGACGAGCGCGCGCATCGCGTCGCGGAGCTGCGCGCGGCAGAGTTCCTCCATGCGCGGGATCTGGCGCAGGATCGGCATCTCGGGCTCGCCGGCAAGCTGCTGCGCGAGCTTCGCGATGTTCACCGCGTAGTCGCCCATGCGCTCGAGCTCCGCGGAGGCGTGGTAGAGCGCCAGCAGCTCACGGATGTCGCGGGCCATCGGCCCCTGGCGGGCGATCACCGAAGTGATTGCCTGGTTCACCTGGCGCTGGAGCTCGTTCACGTCCGTATCGGCCCATCGCACCCGGTCCGCGAGCTCCACGTCACGCTCAGCCAGCGCCGCGCCGGCCTGCTGCAGCTGGGACTCGACCATGGCGCCAAGGCGGAGGACGTCGTCCTTCACGGTCTGCAGCTGCTCCTCGAACGTGGGCCGCAGGCTGGCATGCCCGTGTACGTCGACCGGGTCCTGCCCGCGCTCCCGCTCCGCTGCCGATTCCATGTGCCCTCCTTGCCTACCCGAACCGGCCGGTGATGTAGTCCTCGGTGCGGCTGTCGGCCGGGGAGGTGAAGATCCGCTCCGTCCGGTCGAACTCGACGAGCTCGCCGGTTCGCATCCCCACCCGGTCATCCACGTTCACGGTGAGGAATGCGGTCATGTCCGAGACGCGCGCCGCCTGCTGCATGTTGTGGGTCACGATGACGATCGTGTAGTCGCGCTTCAGTTCGTGCATGAGCTCCTCGATGCGCAGGGTTGCGATCGGATCGAGCGCCGAGCACGGCTCGTCCATGAGGATCACATCCGGCTCGGTGGCGATGGCGCGGGCGATGCACAGCCGCTGCTGCTGGCCGCCCGACAGGCTCAGGCCGTTCGCGCGCAGCTTGTCCTTTACCTCGTCCCACAGCGCCGACCGATGCAGCGCCCGCTCGACGAGCTCGTCCATGTCGCCGCGGAAGCCGTTCAGGCGCGGGCCAAAGGCCACGTTGTCGTAGATGCTCTTCGGGAACGGATTCGGCTTCTGGAAGACCATGCCCACCCGCCGCCGGACCTCGACCGCGTCGACCTCGGGGTGGTAGATGTCCTCGCCGTTGTAGCGAATCTGCCCCGAGACCCGGGCGCCGGGGATGAGGTCGTTCATCCGGTTCAGGCTGCGCAGCACGGTCGACTTCCCGCAGCCTGAGGGCCCGATGAGCGCGGTGATGTTCTGCCGAGCGATCTCCATCCCGATGCCGCGCACCGCCGTGAAGGAACCGTAATGCACCGAGACATCGGTGAGCTCGAAGACGGCGTCGACCGCGGATGCCGCTGCGGGCTCCGTGGTCTGCGGGGCGGATTCGTCGACCTGCATCGTCGCGGCAGGTTCCTCGATGCGTGGCTTCAGGTCGATGGTAATGCGGCTCATGGGTCCCTGTCGTCCCTCTTCCTGGTCCATGACGTTCGGTTCAGACGATGTATCGGCTGCGGCGGCCGATGAGGCGGGCGAGGATCGTGAGGATCAGGACCAGCGCCATCAGCTCCAGGGCCCCTGCCCACGCACGCTGCTGGCCGGCGGCAAAGGCGCCGCGCGCCTCGGTGAAGATGAGGAGCGGCAGCGCTGACTGCCCCTGGCCCTGGATGTCGAGGACGACCGAGTTCGCGGCGAACGCGGTGAGGACCAGCGGCGCGGTCTCGCCGAGCGCGCGAGCCACGGCGAGCATGGCGCCGGTTATCAGCCCGGGGGCGGCGGTTGGCAGGACCACGCGGAAGACGGTCTGCCAGTGGTGCGCCCCCAGCGCGTAGCTCGCCCCCTTCAGCTCGCCGGGGACCAGCTTGAGGATCTCCTCGGAGGAGCGCACGACGATGGGCAGCATGATGATTGCGAGCGAGAGCGCTCCCACGAAGGTGCCGAAGCCGATCTGCCGCACGAGGATCGTGTAGACGAAGAGGCCCACGAACACGCTCGGCACGCCGGTCATCACGTCGGAGAAGAAGCGAACCGGGCCGGCCAGCCGGTGGCGGGGGAACTCGGTCAGGAAGACGGCCGCCGCGATCCCGGTCGGGATGGCGATGAGCGCCGCCATGGCCCCCATGTACAGCGACCCGACGAGCCCTTGCAGATAGCCGCCGCCGGGAGTTCGTCGCGAGAAGTTGAACGTGCTCGTCAGGAACTCCCAGTTCATTGCCGGCAGACCGTTGACGAGGATCACGGCCAGGATCAGCACGAGTGGGACGACGGCCAGCAGCACGGCCACCACCAGGACGGCGGTCATCGCCCGGCTGAACCAGGCCCGACGCCGGCCATGCGCGCCGATGATGCGCAGCGAGCTCTTCGCGGCGGTCACACGCCACCTCCGGAACCGTCGCCGATCCGCCTGACGATCAGCCGGGCGGCGATGTTCACGATGATCGTCATGGCGAACAGCGTCACCCCCAGGGCGATGAGGGCGCTGATGCCCTCGGGCGTCGACTCCTGGAAGGTGTTCACGATCTTCGCGGCGATCGAATCGCCCTGCTGGAAGACGCTCGTCTTGATGGTCGTCCCGCCGCCGATGAGGAGCGCGACCGCGATCGTCTCCCCGAGGGCGCGGCCGAGGCCGAGCATCGTGGCACCAATGATCCCCGGCCGGCTGCGGGGCACGACGACCGAGCGCATGACCTCCCAGCGGGTGGCGCCCATCGCGTACGCCGCGTGCCGCTCGGACTGGGGAACGGCGGAGAAGACCTCGCGCACGATGGCGCTGATGATCGGCACGATCATGATGCCCAGCACGATCCCGGCAAACGCGAAGTTGAAGGCAATGACCGGCCCGGAGAAGACCGGGATCCAGCCGAGATCGGAGCTGACGAGCTTCGCGGCCGGCTTGAGGATGATTGGCGCGAAGAAGTGGAGGCCCCACAGGCCGTAGACGACGCTGGGGACGGCGGCCAGCAGCTCGACCATGTAGATCAGCGGGCGTGCCAGCTGCCGCGAGGCGATGTCGGTGAGGAACAGTGCGATCCCGATCGAGACCGGCACCGCCAGCACGATCGCGATGGCGCTCGTCACGAGGGTGCCGTAGATGAAGACGCCGGCCTGGTAGGTCCCGGTGATCTCGGTGACCGAGCCGCCCGGATCCCAGGTCGTTCCGGTGAGGAAATTCCACAGCCCCTGCGAGGTGAAGACGGGCAGCGCCTGCAGCGTGGTGGTACCGATCATGAGGGCCAGCACCACGAGAACCAGGGCGCTGGCGAGAATGAGGACCCAGCGGAACGCGACGTCGCCCACCGCCCGGCGGTGTCGGCCGCGGAGCGTGGCCGTTGTCACCCGGATCGCATCCATGCCTGAACGTCCATCCTAGCGGGAAGCGGAATGGGGGCGGGGTACCGAAGACCCCGCCCCCAGGAGGAGAGCCGGATGCTAGCCCCCTTCGTTAATCCGGTTCACGTTGGCCAGCGACTTCGCCTGGAGCGAATCGCCGACGGGTGCGTAGTTCAGATCCTGCGCGATCGAGTCGCCGTCCTGGAGCGCCCAGGTGAGGAACGACTTGAGAGCATCGGCCTTGTTGGCGTCATAGCCGCAGGTGTAGGCCAGGACCCAGGTGGAGCCGGCGATCGGGTATCCGTCCCCGCCGACATCCAGGATGTTGTAGCGGAGATCGTCCGGGATCGTGATCCCGTCCGCGGCGGCCGCGGTCGATTCCAGGGTTGGCACGACCGCCTTCCCGTCGCTGTTGATCATCGAGGCCACCGGCAGGCTGTTCTCGAGGGCGTAGGCGAGCTCGACGTAGCCGATCCCACCGTCGTTCTGGACGATGGCGGCCGCAACGCCGTCGTTGCCCTGCCCGCCGACACCGACCGGCCAGGTGACCTCCTTGCCCTTGCCGACCTGGCTGTGCCAGTCGGCGTTCTCGTGGTCAAGGTAGGTCGTGAAGATGCTGGTCGTGCCCGAGCCGTCTGAACGGTGGGCGACGATGATGTCCTCGTTCGGCAGTGAGACGCCGGAGTTCAGCGCGGCGATGGCCGGGTCGTTCCATTTCGTGATGGTGCCCAGGAAGATCTTGGCCAGCGTGTCGGAGTCCAGGGTGAGACTGTCCAGCCCGGACACGTTGTAGGCCACCGTCACGGCGCCGAAGACCATCGGGATGTGCACGACGTCGCAGCCGCTCGACTGCTGGGCGGCGGCGATCTCGTCGTCGCTCATGAAGGCGTCAGATCCACCGAAGTCGGTTGTCCGCGCGGTGAACTGCTGGACGCCGCCGCCGGAACCGATCGGCTGATAGGTGATGCTCACGCCCGGCTGGACGTTCTTCGTGAACTCGCCGATCCACTCCTGCATCACCGGGTCGATGAAGGTCGAACCGGCGCCGAGCAGCGTGGCGGTGATCATTGAGGCTTCCGCCGACGGAGCCATGGATTCTGCGCTCGACGCGGCCCGCGAGGCCGCGGTCGACTGGCTCGCCGCGGCAGACGGCGAGCTTCCCGAGCAGGCGGTGAGCACCAGCGTCGCGCTGATCGCCAGCGGCAACGCGATGCGCAGCCAGTTGGGGTTCGACTTCAAGGTCAATACTCCTCCTCGCACATGGGACGCCCGGCAGGTGTCGCCCGCGGCGTCGTTGTCGCCACGACCGTCGGGCCGGGGCCTTAACGCGCGCTTAGCGATATGTCAAAGGTCCGTTAAGCCGTTGTGCCGCGGCCATTCCGCATATTGCGTGAACGACCCCGCCGGCCTAGCCTTGGCCCCCCATGTCGGCATCGGTTTCCGCGACGATGGCCCGTCCCCCGCGGCAGCGGGGCGGAGGGCGGCGCGCCGCGTCATCGACCCGGTATCTGAACCGCGAGCTGTCCTGGCTCGACTTCAACGAGCGCGTCCTGGCCCTCGCTGCACAGCCCGAGCTCCCGCTCCTCGAGCGAGCGAAATTCCTGGCGATCTTCGCGTCGAACCTCGATGAGTTCTTCCAGGTCCGGGTCGCCGGGCTCAAGCGCCAGGTTGCCGCCGGCATGTCCCTCATGCGCTCGGCCGATGGGATGACGGCCGTCGAGCAGCTCGCGAAGATCCAGTCTCGGGTGGGGGACATGGCGAGCCGACACGCCCGGCTCTTCAGCGAGGAGATCGGCCCTGCGCTGGCCGCCGAGGGGGTGCGAGTCACGCGCTGGTCCGAGCTCCCGACCCGCCACCGCCGCGCGCTGGGCGCGACGTTCGCGGAGCGGATCTTCCCGGTGCTCACGCCGCTCGCCGTGGATCCCGGCCACCCCTTCCCGTACATCTCGAACCTGTCGCTGAACCTGGCGGTCATCGTCGAGGATCGACCATCGACCGAGCCACATTTCGCGCGCGTCAAGGTGCCGCCGCTGCTCGGTCGCTTCGTCTCGCCAGAGGAAGGCGTGTACGTGCCGATCGAGGACGTCATCGCCGCGCATCTCGATCGGCTCTTCCCCGGGATGCGGGTCGTCGAGCAGCACGCATTCCGCGTCACGCGCGATGCGGACCTCGAGGTGGACGACGACGGCGCCGAGGACCTGCTCGAGGCGCTCGAGGACGAGCTGCGGCGCCGGCGTCTGAGCCCGGCGGTGCGGCTCGAGGTCGCCGAGGACATGCCATCGCACGTCCTTGGGCTGCTGCAGCGCGAGCTGCAGGTCGCCGAGGCCGATGTCCAGGCCCTGCCCGGGCCGCTTGACCTCTCCGCACTCTGGGAGCTGCATCGCCTGGACCGCGCCGAGCTGAAGGAAGGTCCGCTCCAGCAGCGGACGCCCGCGGACCTCGTGATCGGGGAGGACCTGGCTCCGGACATCTTCGCGTCCGCCGATCGCGGTGACATCCTCGTCCACCACCCGTACGACTCCTTCGGCGCCTCGGTGCAGCGGTTCATCGAGCAGGCCGCCAGCGACCCGCAGGTGCTGGCCATCAAGCAGACGCTGTACCGGACGTCGGGCGACAGCCCGATCGTCGACGCGCTGGTCGCTGCGGCCGGCAGCGGCAAGCAGGTCGTGGTCCTCGTGGAGATCAAGGCGCGGTTCGACGAGATCAACAACATCGGCTGGGCCCGCGTCCTCGAGCAGGCCGGTTGCCACGTCGTGTACGGCGTGCTGGGCCTGAAGACGCACGCGAAGCTGTGCCTCGTCGTCCGCGAGGTGCAGGGGCAGCTGCGGCGGTACGTGCACGTGGGCACAGGCAACTACAACCCCATCACGGCACGAACCTACGAGGACCTGGGCCTGCTGAGTGCCTCGCCGGCGCTCGGCGAGGACGTGACGCGGCTCTTCAACGTGCTGACCGGCTACGCGCGGGAGACCGAATACGAGCAGCTCATCGTGGCGCCGCGGAGCATGCGGGACCGGATCGTGGAGCTCATCCGGCGGGAACGGCGAAACGCGACGGCCGGCAGGCCGGCCCGGATCGTCATGAAGCTGAACAGCCTGATCGACGAGGACGTCGTGGACGCGCTCTACGACGCGTCGCGGGGCGGCGTCGAGATCGACCTCATCGTGCGCGGAATCTGCGCGCTGCGTCCGGGCCTGCGGCGGCTCTCGGAGCGGATCCGGGTGCGGAGCATCCTCGGTCGCTACCTCGAGCACTCGCGGATCTACTGGTTCGCTGGGGGCGGGGTACCACTGGTCCTGATGGGCAGCGCGGACATGATGCACCGCAACCTCGATCGGCGGGTCGAGACGCTGGTGCGCGTGGAGAGCCCAGCCGCCCGGGAGCACCTCGAGCGGTACCTGCGGCTCGCGCTTGCCGACAATGCCGGCACCTGGACCCTCGACGGGGCCGGCAGCTGGCATCGGGTGACGCGCGGCGCCGGTGAGCCAAGGGTCGACGTCCAGGCGACCATGAGCGCGGGAGCGCCCGAGGGCCCGGGACTCGAGGTGGCGTCCGCGCCGGAGGTGCGGAGTGCGTGAGCGCGAGCTCAAGCTCGCCATCGGCGATACCTTCGTCCTTCCCGATCTCGCGGATCCCAAGCTCGGGGTGCGCGAGGTGCGGCCGCTCGCCGAGCTCGAGCTGGGCAGCGTCTACCACGACACCGCCGATCTGCGGCTGGCGCGCCACGGCCTGACCCTGCGCTATCGCGTCGGCGAGGAGGGAGCGCCGGGCTGGACCCTGAAGCTCCCGGTGGGCGGCGTCGACTTGAGCGTGCGCGAGGAGCTCGGTTTCGAGGGGTCGCCAGGGGAGATTCCGGCCCAGGCGCGGGGCCTGGTGGCGGTCTGGGTTCGGCATGCGCACATCGCACCGGCGGCGGCGATGACGACCCGGCGCCGCCGCTGGCTGCTGTCGGATGCCGCCGGCGCCCCGCTCGCCGAGCTGGACCAGGACGAGGTTTCGGTCCTGGATGGGGAGCGGGTGGTCGCTCGCTTCCGCGAGCTCGAGCTCGAGAGCCGCGGCCCCGGCTTAAGTGCGCTGTCGCCCATCGTCCGTCGCCTGCAGCGCGCCGGCGCGGTGCCGGCGCCACCGGTGCCGAAGGCGGTTCGCGCCCTCGGTCCGCGCGCCACCGCAGAGCCGGACGTGGTAGGCCCACTGCCCGACGCGGTCGAAACGGTCCGCGACGTGGTCCGTGCGGCGTTCGCAACCGGCGTCATCCGCCTGCGGGCCAGCGACGCCCCGACCCGCCTTGGCGACGACGAGGGATTGCACCAGATGCGAGTTGCCGCCCGTCGCTTCCACAGCGACCTGCGGACGTTCGCGTCGGTGCTCGACACGGACTGGGCGGTTGGCCTGAGCGAGGAGCTCCGCTGGCTCGGCGGTCTGCTCGGCGCAGTGCGTGACGCTGACGTCGAGCTCGCGACGCTGCGAACCGACGCGGCCGACCTGGCCCCCGCGCTCGACGGGCTCATCGACGCGGTGGAGCGCCGCCGTGATGTCGCCCGCGGCGAGATGCTCGAGGCGCTCGCCGGGGCGCGCTACGTGGATCTCGTGGACCGGCTGGTGGATGCCGCTCGAGAGCCGCTCATGGGGGACGCGGTGACCGGACGCCCCAGGGCACAGCTCCGCACGATGCTGCGGCGCCCGCTCGTCCGCCTGGAACGACGCGCGCGGCAGGCTCGGCCGGACGCCCCGGAAACCGTGCTGCATGGCGTGCGGATTGCCGCCAAGCGGGCTCGCTATGCGGCGGAGGCGATCGGGCCGTATGCCGCCCGATCCCGCCGTGCGCGCCGGTTCGCGCTGCGCGCCGCGCGACTGCAGGACGACCTCGGCAGACTGCAGGATGCGGTCATGCTGCGCGGCGACGTGGAGGCCATGCTGGCGGACCGGGAGGGGGACAGCTCCTTCGCACTCGTCGCCGGCCGGCTCATCGAGCGCACTGAATCCGTGAAACGGCAGATGCGTGCCGCCTATCGGCGGGACTGGGCCGCCTGCGAGAAGGCCATCCGTTCGTGGGCGCGCGCGAGGTGAGCACCGCCGCGATCCGGGCTGCGGGCGGCGTGCTGTGGCGGCCGACGCGCGCGGCCGGCGACGATGGCGTGGAGGTGGCCGTCATCCATCGCCCGCGCTACGACGACTGGAGCCTGCCGAAGGGGAAGCTGACGCCGGGCGAGGCCGAGGTCGACGGCGCGATCCGCGAGGTGCTCGAGGAGACCGGGTTCCACGTGCGGCTCGGGCGGTCGCTCGGCGAGACGCGCTACCTCAAGGAGTCCGACGGCATCACGAGGCCCAAGGTCGTGCGCTGGTGGGCGATGGAGGCGATGAGCGGCGCGTTCGTCCCGACCCGAGAGGTGGACGAGCTGCGGTGGCTGTCCCTCGGCGTTGCGCACGGGCTGTTGACGCGCGAAACGGACCGCGACCTCCTCGAGCGGTTCGTCCGCGGGCCGGCGCCGACGCGGATGGTGCTCCTCGTCCGCCACGCAAGCGCCGGCAGCCGCAACGGCTGGAGCGGCGACGACCGTCAGCGCCCGCTCGACACGTGCGGCTGGGCCCAGGCCGATGGGCTCGTGCGCCTGCTCGCTCACTTCGACCCCACCGAGATCGTCTCCGCCGACTACCGTCGCTGCCTGCAGACGGTCGAGCCGCTCGCGGGTGCCATGGCGATCCCGGTCCGCGGGGAACCCGTCCTGTCGGAGGAGGGCTATCCCGGGAGCGAGCCGCAGGCGGTGGCCCTGCTTCGGCAGGTAGGCGGAGAGCACGGTACGGCCGTCGTCTGCAGCCAGGGGGACGTGATCCCGGACCTCCTGCAACGGATCGCGGGCGCCGACGAGCTGCGGCTCCCGGGCGTCGAGAGCCGCAAGGGCAGCACCTGGGCCCTCACGTTCCACCAGGAGCGGCTGATGGGGGCGGAGTACTTCGAGCCGCCCAACGTCCCGGAGTGCGGCTGACGCGCCGATCCGCCCGATCCGTCAGCCGAGGAACGGGCTCAGTACCCAGTAGGCCAACGCCGCACTGATGCCGGCGGCCGGCAGGGTCAGCACCCAGGCGATTCCGATGTTGCGGGCGATTCCCCAGCGGACCGACTTGAACCGGTCGCTGGCTCCGGTCCCCATGATCGCGCTCGAGATCACGTGGGTCGTGCTGACCGGCATACCCAGCTGCGATGCGCCGAGGATGATCGTGGCCGCGGTCGTCTCCGCGGCAAAGCCGTGAACCGGGTCGAGCTTGACGACGCGGCTGCCCATCGTCTTGATGATGCGCCAGCCGCCGGCCGCAGTCCCGAACGAGATTGCGCTTGCCGCAAGGATGATGACCCACAACGGGACCGAGAATTCGCTGATCACCCCCGCGCTGAGCAGGGCCAGGGTCATGATGCCCATCGTCTTCTGCGCGTCATTGCTGCCATGGCTGAAGGCCATGAATGCAGCGGACAGCACCTGGAGCCGCCGGAACCCGTCGTTCATCGTGTGCGGGTTCGCGCGGCGGAAGATGTTGAAGATGGCAACCATGAGCAGCAGGCCCATGATCAGGCCGGCGATCGGCGAGGTGACGAGCGGCAGGATCACCTTGGTGAGCACCCCGCCGACGTTCCACGCCCCGAAGCCGAAGGCTGCCGCCGATGCGCCGAGCAGGCCGCCGATCAGCGCGTGGCTGCTGGAGCTCGGGATCCCAAGCCGCCAGGTGACGAGGTTCCAGATGATCGCGCCGATCAGGGCGGCGGTGATCACCACCTGCCCCTCGAACCGCTGATCAATGAGCCCGGAGCCGACGGTCCGCGCGACCTGGGTACCGGTCAGTGCGCCCGCGAAGTTCGCCGCCGCGCTCATGAGGATTGCCCAGCCCGGCTTCAGCGCACGGGTGCTGACGCTCGTCGCAATGGCGTTCGCCGTGTCGTGGAATCCGTTGATGTAATCGAAGAGGACGGCAAGGCCCATCACCACCAGGAGGATCGCGCTGAAGCCCTCAGGCATGCTTCACGACGATGCGCTCGATGACGTTCGCGGCGTCCTCGCAGGCATCCACGGCGTCCTCCAGGAGGGCGTAGACGTCCTTCCACTTGATGATCTCGAGCGGCGTTCCGCCATCCTTGAACAGCTCGGCCATGGCGGAACGGCTGATCCGATCCCCCTCGTTCTCGAGCCGATGCACCTCGATCCAGTACCGCTCCAGGTCCCGGAAGCCGCGCAGGTGCGAGATGGCGTCGAGCAGCTGCTCACAGGACTTGACGATGATCTGCGCCTGCTTCTGCGCGGCCGGCGTGGGCGCCTCGATGTTATAGAGGACGCAGGTATCGGCAACCTCCTCGATGAGGTCGACGATATCGTCCAGCCGGCTGATGAGGGCGTGGATCTCCTCCCGGTCGAACGGCGTGACGAAGGTCTTCTCCAGGCGGTGGCCAATGTCGTGGCTGATCCGGTCGCCCTCGTGCTCGGCGTTACGCAACTGGTTTGCGAGGCGCTCGCGTTCCTCGTAGTTCGTGAAGAACTGCTCCAGGAGACGCGCCGCGGCCAGCATGTTGCGGGCGTCGTCGACGAAGAGATCGAAGAACTTCTCCTCGCGGGGGATGAGGCGTAGGCGCATGGAACCACTCGATATCTGCGTGGCGCTTGACTGTGAGCAGAGACTACCCTGATCAGGCCGCCCGCGGTCCGTATCATGCGCAGGACGGTTGACGACGATGCCGCTAAAGGAAAGGCGACGCCCAATGATCAACATACCGGTTGGTCCACTCCATCGCCACGGGGACGACTGGAGCCCCATGGAAGCGGTCGACGATCGCGAGCACACGCCGGAGGACCACGACGTCGAGCGCAAGCTGCTCCACGGCCACCGCATCTACCGCTGCACGTCGTGCGACGCCCAGATCGCCGTCGGGGAGGAGGAGTAGGCAGGTCCGCGCTAGACGATCGTCGTGGCGCGTACCGGCGGCAACCAGCTCAGGTCGTGGGCATCGACCGCAACCACGCCGTCGATCTGACGGACGATGACTGTCACCGCCTCGGCCAGCGCCTGGCTGGCAACGGTCCCGTTGAGGACCACCACACCGTTCCGGACATCGGCGACGCGGAGACCGTCCACGGCCCACAGCGCTTCGGACGCCGCCCGCTGCAGATCCTCGTCCGTGCGCGCGTAGGCGCGCACGATGTCGGCGCGGGTCACGATGCCGACCATGCTGCCGTCATCGAGGACCGGCAGCCGGTTGATTCGGTTCTCCTCCATCCGCCGCGCGGCCTCGGTCAGCGGTCGGTCCATCGTGATCGTGACGACCGGCGAGGTCATCGCCTCACCCGCGGTCCGGGCCGCGACCATCGCCTGCTCGTGGCGCTCCTCGTGCGAGGCACCGGTCATCCGGTGGACCCAGGAGCTGCGTCTCGCCTCACTGCCCGCCTCCTTGGCCACGAAGTCGGCCTCCGAAACGATGCCCACCAGCGTCCCGTACTCGTCGATCACGGGAACGCCGCTGATGCGCCGCTCAACCAGCAGCTCGGCGACCTCCTTGAGGGGCGTCGTCGGCGTGACGGAGACCACCTCGGCGGTCATGGCGTCTTTGATCTTCATGGAGCCACCTCCCACACCTTGCGTGCGGATCCTCGGCCTCCGGCGGGCGCGCGGACAGTGCCAAATGGGCTCAACGTCGTGCGACGGCCAGCCCGACCGTCAGGAGTCGGCCGTCAGGCGAGGCGCGGCCCCGCCTCGCGGACGCTCTCCGAGACGCCATCCTCGTACGACTCGAAGTTCGCGCGGAACATCCCCACCAGGTCCCGAGCCCTGGCGTCGTAGGCGTGCGGGTCCGCCCACGTGTCGCGCGGGCGCAGCACGTCCGACGGCACGCCGGGCACGTTGAGCGGGACCTGCGTCCCGAAGACGGGGTCCTCCTCGAAGGCGACGTCCGCCAGTTCGCCCTTCAGTGCGGCGCGCACCATGTTGCGGGTGTGATCGATCGCCATCCGCTCGCCGGTGCCGTACGGCCCACCCGTCCAGCCGGTGTTCACCAGCCAGACCGGCACGCGATGGTGCTCGAGTCGCTCCGCGAGCATCGCGGCGTATTCGCCCGGATGGCGCGGCAGGAACGGGGCCCCGAACCCGGCTGAGAACGTGGCCTTCGGTTCCGTCACACCGATCTCGGTTCCCGCCAGCTTGGCGGTGTAGCCGCTGATGAAGTGGTACTGCGCCTGGTCCCGCGACAGGCGGCTGATCGGGGGCAGGATGCCGAACGCGTCCGCTGTCAGAAAGACGATGTTGGAGGGGTGCCCGGTCATCCCGGTGGAGTCCGCGTTGCCGATGAACTCGAGCGGATACGCGCCGCGCGTGTTCTCCGTGAATCGTTCGGAATCGAGGTCGAGCTCGCGGGTCACCGGGTCGAGGTCGACATTCTCGAGGATCGTGCCGAAGCGCTGGGTCGTGGCGAAGATATCGGGTTCGTACATCGGCGACAGGCGAATCGTCTTCGCGTAGCAGCCGCCCTCGAAGTTGAAGAGCCCGTTCGGGCCCCAGCCATGCTCGTCGTCGCCGATGAGGGAGCGCTCCGGGTCGGCGGAGAGGGTCGTCTTGCCGGTGCCCGAGAGGCCGAAGAAGACGGCCGGGTCTGCGTCGGGGCCGACGTTCACAGACGAGTGCATCGGCAGCACGGCCTCGTCGGGCATGAGGTAGTTCATGACCGTGAACGCGGACTTCTTGATCTCGCCGGCGTACTCGGTGCCCACGATGATCACCTCCATCCGCCCGAGATGCAGCAGGATGGCGGTGCCGGTGCCGGTGCGGGTGCCCTCCGTCTCGGGGTCGGCGCGGAAGGACGGGACGTTGATGATCGTGAAGTTCGGCTGGAAGCCGTCGAGCTCCTCGCGGGGCACGCGGCGGAACAGGTTACGGGCGAAGATGCTTGCCCATGCCGACTCGGTGTAGACCCGCAGGCTGCGCCGATGGTCGGGCTCGGCCCCGATGTGGCAGTCCTGGCTGAAGAACTGCTGGTCGGCGACGTGGTCCATCAGCCGGGCGCGGAGGCGGTCGTAGTGCTCCTCGCTGATCGGATGGTTCACGTCGCCCCACCAGATATTCGCCTCGGACGAGGGTTCACGGACGATGAACTTGTCCTTCGGCGAACGGCCGGTGTGCTGGCCGGTGCGCACGACGAGCGAGCCGTGGGCGGAGATGATCCCCTCGCTGCGCCGGGCTGCGTACTCGTACAGCTCAGCGGTAGACAGGTTGCTGAGCGTGCCGGTCCCGAGAAAGGGCCGCTTGCGTTGCCGGGTTGCCGCGGTCATGCTCGCCTCCTCGTGCCTGCGCCCCGCCGGGGACGTCCGTCGAGTTGACCGGCCGCGCGTCACCATGCACATACATGGGAGTCGGCTTCCGCGGTCTATGGGCTGCGTTTCAAGCAGCGTTGTGCGTCGAAAAGGGTACCACCCCGATGCCAGCGCCGCCCCCCACTACTCCTTGGCGAGCGCCTTCTTCATCGTCGCCAGCGACGGGTCGGGACCCTTGAATCCGATAAGGTATTCGAGCCGAATGGGGGCGAAGCACTCGTAGAAGACGACGTCGCTGGCGGTCAGCTGGCGAAAGGCGTGGCTGCAGTCCGACGGGATGACGAGGAGCGAGCCGGGCCCGACCTCCGCCTCCTCGTCCCCGACCCTGGCCCACAGGCGCCCCTGCTCCACGAGCATGATCTGTTCCGCGGGGTGGCTGTGGTCGGGGATCACGACCCCGCCGCGGTAGACGATTCGCGTCAGCATCGCCTTCTCGCCCGAGACCGCCTGGCGAAAGACGCCGGGGATGTATTCAACGGTCGGGAATTCGTCCCACGTCGTGATCTGTCCCATCAGGTCTGCTCCTTCTGCCTGGCGTCGAGGCCGCGCAGGATCTTCTCCGGGGTGATCGGCAGCTCGTCGATCCGCAGGCCCGTCGCTTGGTAGATCGCGTTCACGATCGCCGGGATCGGCGCGTTCGCCGTCATCTCGCCGACGCCCTTCACGCCGTACGGACCGTTCGCCGACGGGATCTCGAGGACGACCGATGCGATCTCCGGCGTCTCCGGCGCGCTCGGCAGCAGGTACTCGCTGAAGTCCCTCGGGCTGTGATCGGGGGCCGGGTAGTACGGCGCGGTCGTCTCGTACAGGACATGCCCCATCGCCATGAAGGCGCCGCCCGCGATCTGGCCCTGCACGAGCGCCGGATTCACCTGGCGCCCGATCTCGTAGGCGCTCCGGATGCTGAGGACGGCGACCTCGCCGGTCTCGGTGTCGACCTCGACCTCGGCGACCGAGCAGGCGTGCGCCTCGGTCGAGTCGGGGTCCATTGCCCCGGTCTCAGGGTCCACCTCGCTCTTCGGCTTCATGTAGCTCCCGCGACCCGAGATCGTCCTCCCGTACTTGAACTGGGCGAGCGAGGCGATATCGGCGACCTTCACCGCCTTGGCGGGGACACCCTTGACCATGAGGTTTCCTCGCCCGTCGGTCTCGAGGTCGTGCACCGGTGCCTCGAGCTCCTCGGCGGCCACCTCGAGGAGCGCGCGCCGCGCCTCCGTGGCGGCAGCCCGGACCGCATTCCCGACGCGGTGCGTGGCGCGGCTGGCGAAGGTCCCCATGCAGTGCGGGCCGGTGTCGGTATCTCCGGTGTCGATGACGATCTGGTCGAACCCGACACCCATCGTCTCGGCCGCGATCTGGGCGATCACCGTCTTCAGCCCCTGCCCGAGATCCGCGCTCGAGAGCGACACGACGAACGATCCGCTCGTCGTGGCGTGGATGAGAGCCTGGGACGGGTCGCCGCCGAGATTCATGCCGGTCGGGTAGTTCACCGCCGCCACGCCCGTCCCGCGGAGCTTCGCCATCGCTAGCGCTCGCCGGCCGGGACGCCGGCGCGCGGCGCCGACGTCATCGTCGTCAGCTCGCCGGGAAGCTCGTGTCCGACGAGCTTCGCCGCCGCCTGCATCGTCTCGATGAGGGTCGTGTCCTCGGCCCGCTTGCGGTGCGGCTTGAGATCACCGTCGTGGAGGGCATTGCGGAACCTGATCGTCCACGGATCGAGGCCCACCCGCTCGGCGATCTTGTCCATCTGGACCTCGACCGCGAACGAGGCCATCGTCACGCCAAAGCCCCGCATGGCGCTCGTCGGCTGCCGATTCGTGTAGACGCAGTACGCGTCGATGGACACGTTCGGGATCGCGTACGGGCCGGCGGCATTCGCGGCGTGCTTCGTGATCGCGTACGGGGTCTGCCGGCTATACGCCCCCGAATCGGCGTAGCTCGTGACCTGGCGGGCGAGGATCTGGCCGTCCGCCATGACGCCGTCCTTCATGTAGATCCGCCACGCTGAACGCGTCGACGAGACCTGCATCTCCTCGGAGCGGCTGTAGACGTAGCGCACCGGTCGGTTCGTCAGCATCGCCGCGATCGTCGCGATGGGCTCGACGATGACGTCGACCTTGCCGCCGAACCCGCCGCCGACGGTGCCGCCCACGAAGTGGAGCCGGTTGCCGGGGAGCTGCGCGATGATCGACGTGTTGTCGAGGCTGAAGTAGAGGGCCTGCGTGTTCGTGTAGACCGTGTAGCGACCGTTCGCCTCCGGCACGGCGATGCACCCCGTGGTCTCGAGCGCGGCGTGCTCGATGGGGCTCGTGTTGTAGACGCCCTCGACGATGTGATCGGCCCGCGCGAACCCCTCCTCGACGTCGCCGAAGCGGACGCGCCGACACGGGTGGCCCTCGTACATGAAGGTGTTCGTGCCCCAGTGGGTGACGATCGGTGCCCCAGGCTGCAGTGCCTCCTCGACGTCGAAGACCGCCGGCAGCTCCTCGAGGTCGAGGTTGACCCGCGCGACGGCATCGGCCGCCGCCTCGGGGGTTTCGGCGAGTATCGCGGCGATCGCCTCGCCCTTGAAGCGCACGCGCTCCTCGGCGAGCACGAACTCCTCCTCCGGCTCGACCCCGATGAGCGAGAGGACCGTGTACCGGTTGTGGGGGACGTCCTTCGCGGTGAGGGCGCGGACGAACCCCGTGACGCGCTCGGCCTCGGAGAGGTCGATCCCCCGGATCCGCGCGTGGTCGAGCGGGCTCCGCACCATCTTCAGGTGGAGCATCCCCGGGAACGAGCGATCCGCGGCGTACTGGGTCCGGCCCGTGACGTGGCCGACCCCGTCGTTCCTCGTGACCGATTGGCCGACGACGTTGAGCGCTTCGCTCATTGCTGCAGCTCCCCGGATCCTGCCCTCATCGTCTCGGCCGCGGTCGCGATGGCCCTCACGATCGGCTGGTATCCGGTGCATCTGCAGATGTTGCCGGTGAGCGCCTCGCGGATCTGCTCGTCGCTGGGATGTGGTTCGTGGTCGAGCAGCGCCTTCGTGAGCACGACCATTCCCGGCGTGCAGTAGCCGCACTGGAAGCCGTTGTTGTCGAGGAAGGCCCGCTGGATCGGGTGCAGGCCGTCAGCCGGTGTGAGGCTCTCGACGGTGGTCACCCGCCGGCCGGCGACGTCCTCGACCGGCAGCAGGCAGGAGAGCATCGGCTCGTCGTCGACGAGCACGGTGCAGCTGCCACAGCCGCCCTGGCGGCAGCCCTCCTTGGTGGCGGTCCAGCCGAGCTGGTAGCGGAGGACCGACTGCAGCGTCGTCATTGGCCTGACCATGACCTCGACCTCGCGGTCGCCGAGCCCGAACGCGACGATCGTCGACGCCATGGCTAGTGCACCTCCGCGATCGTGGTCGGTGCGAGCTGCTCGAGCGCACGCCGGACGAAGAGGGCTGTCATGCGCCGCCGATACCAGTCGGTGGCGATCGCGTCCGTGAACGGTTCGCATTCCTCCGCGGCGGCGGCGGCCGCCGCCGCAATCGCGTCGGCGTCCAGGTTCGTCCCGACGAGGAGCTCCTCGGCCCGTCGAGCGCGAATCGGGTGCGGGCCCACGGCTCCGAGGGCGATCCGTGACTCGATGACCCTGTCCCGGTTCCAGGCGAGCCGCGCGGCGACGGTCACCACGGCGGGCGTATTCGCGTGCTTCCGGCCGAACTTCACGTAGGCGGTCGCCTCGGCCGGCACGGGCACCGCGATCTCGGTCAGCAGCTCGTCGTCCGCCAGCCGGTTCGTCAGGAAGCCGGTGAAGAAGTCCTCGAGCGGGAGGGCGCGGGTGCCGCGCGGGCCGGCCAGCGTCAGGGCGGCATCGAGCGCGAGGAGGGCGACGGCCACGTCACCGCCCGGGGGCGGCGTGAAGAGATTGCCGCCGACGGTTCCCATGTTCCGCACCGACCAGCCGGCGGTGCTGCCGGCCGCCTCGTGAAGCATCGGGATGTCACGCTGGTTCAGCAGCTGCGTGAGCGTGACGGTCGCGCCGATCCGCAACGTGTCGCCGTCGCGTTCGAGCTGGCCAATGCCCGCGTTGCGCAGGCCCATCACCGAGCTGGGCAGCGAGATGCCGTCGTTGATGAGCGGCATGGCGACGGTTCCACCGGCCATCACCAGAAGGGACGGCCCGTGCGTCTCGAGCAGGCCCAGCGCCTCCGGAAGCGACCCGGGCAGGAAGTAGCGTTCGACGGTCACGCCCGGATCTCCGCGGACGCCAGCCGGGAGTTCAGGGTGCCCAATCCCTGGTCGATCAAAGCGCCGGCAAGGCCCTCGACGAAGCGGCCGTCGAGCCTGGCCAGCGGCCCGCTGATGACGGCCGAGCCATCGTAATCGATCGTCGTCCCGCGGCCCGATTCGGTGAGCCGGAACGAGGCGCGGCCCTTGATCGAGCCGGGCGCACCGCTGACCTCGCCCTCGAGCTGCCCGTAGCTCGGCTCGTCGGCGTCGACGAGCCGAACGACTGTCCGGTAGCTGCCGACGATGCCCGGCAGCCGCAGCGCGATCCGGCCGCGGTATTCGTTGGCGCCGACCTGCTCGATCTCGCGGCAGCCGGGGATGACGGCGAGCAGCGTGGTCGGGTCGCAGATCGCCGCGAACACGGCGGCGCGCGGGGCGTCCAGCGTGCGGCTGCCGCGGATGTTCATCGGGTTCGACCTCCTGCTGCATGATAGTGGGCAGGCACGAGAGCACGCTGAGGCCGAACACGTGATCGAACGACACATCACCTTCGACGTCCATCCGGACAAGACGCGCGACTTCGAGCGGTTCTTCGCCGGCGAGTACCGGCCGGCGATGGCTCGGTCGCCGGGCTTCGTCAGGGTCGACCTGCTACGGGAAGCCGACAGCGCGACCCGCTACCAGATGGTGCTCCGCTTCGAGGACGCCGAGGGCGCCACCGGCTGGCGCGTCTCGGAGGCGCACCAGCGCCTCCAGCCGGCCCTGCTGGCGCTCCACGCGGGCAGCGAAGTGCAGGCCTACGAGGTCATCGTCTGAGCCGGAGATTCCCGATAGAGAAGGTTTGCTCTAGACTCTGAACTGACCCGGGTACGACTGCCTCGAGCCTGGCCTGCCCCTCCGCCCGAGCTCGGCCCGAGCGCAAAAGGAGTCCGTCTTGGCTGCCGAACCTGCAGACGTCCTCATCATCGGCGCAGGCGCCACCGGGGGCGTCGTGGCCCGGCGCCTCGCGGAGGCCGGCTTCGGCGTCGTGTGCCTCGAGCAGGGCGAGTGGCACGACAGGGCCGAGTACCGTGGCAACCAGCTCGACTGGGAGCTCACGATGCGCAAGCAGTGGGCCACCAGTCCGAACGTGCGGGGCATGCCCGAGGACTACCCGATCGACGAGACCGACGCCGAGATCTCACCCCTCATGTACTCGGCAGTCGGCGGGTCGATGCTGATCTTCGCCGGGGCTTGGCCGCGGATGCTTCCATCCGACTTCAGGGTCCGCTCGCTCGACGGCGTCGCCGACGATTGGCCGATCGACTACGGGGAGCTGCGCCCCTACTACGAGCGAAGCGATCGCCAGTTCGGGGTCTCGGGGATGGGCGGCGACCCGGCCTATCCGGCTGGCGGCGAGGATCCGCCGCTGCCACCCCTGCCGATCGGCGCCGGTGGGCTGAAGGTGGCGCGAGCGCACACGCGGCTGGGCTGGCACTGGTGGCCTGAGCCGAATTCGATCCTCTCGGCCGCGTACGACGGGCGCCGCCCCTGCGTGCAGCGCGGCACCTGCCAGCAGGGCTGCAACGAGGGTGCCAAGGCGTCGACCGATCTCACTCACTGGCCGAAGGCCATCAAGCACGGCGCGCGCCTGCTGACCGGCGCCCGCGTCCGCCGGCTTGAGACGAACTCCGCCGGGCTCGTCACGGGCGCAACCTGGATCGACCGCGATGGCGCCGAGCACTTCGAAGGGGCGCGGGTCGTGGTCATGGCCGCCAACGCCATCGGCACCGCACGGCTCCTGCTCCTCTCGGCGTCTCCGTCCCACCCGGACGGGCTCGCGAACTCGTCGGGGCTCGTCGGCCGCAGGCTGATGATGCACCCGTTCGCGAACGTGGGCGGGCTCTTCGACGAGGACCTGCGGAGCTGGCAGGGCCAGTTCGGCTGCTCGATCGAATCGTTCGAGTTCTACGAGACCGACGAGCGGCGTGGCTTCGTGCGGGGCGCGAAGTGGGGGCTGGCCCCGACCTTCGGTCCGATCAACGCGGCGTTGCCGAGCCGGGCCGGGACACAGGTATGGGGTGCGGACCATCACCTCCATGTCAGGTCGCACCTCGGTCACGGCGCGAACTGGGGACTCTTCGGCGAGGACCTGCCCGACGAGTCGAACCGCGTCAGCCTGTCCGCGACACTGACCGATTCGGCCGGGATCCCGGCCCCCGAAGTGCACTATCGGGTGTCCGAGAATTCGCGCAGGCTGCTCGACTTCCACATCGAGAAGGCGTCCGAGTCGCTCCGAGAGGCCGGGGCCCACACCGTCGAGGTCGACAGCCTCATGCGGTATTCCGGGTGGCACCTCCTGGGCACGGCCCGGATGGGGGACGACCCGGACACCTCGGTCGTCGATCGCTGGAACCGGGCGCACGACGTTCCCAACCTGTACGTCGTGGACGGCAGCTGCTTCGTCACCTCGGGCGGGGTGAATCCGACGTCGACGATCTGCGCCCTCGCCCTGCGAGCGGCGGACCGCATGGTCGAGACCCGGTTTGACCAGGCAGTGCCGGCGTGACCGCCGAAGGGCGGGAGCTCGGCGCCGGCCCGCGACCCGCTCGCCACCCTGGACGCGGACCAGCGCGCCGCGTTCGCCGCGGTCGCCGATCTCCTGATCCCGGCGGCCCACGGGATGCCGTCGGCGGGCGACGCGGTGCGGGATCCCAACCTGCGCTTCGTTCTGCGCGCCCGCCCGGATCTCGTCGCGCCGCTCGGCGCGGCCCTTCGCGCTGAGCTCGGCGCCGACCCCGCGAGCCGGCTCGCCGCGCTCGAGCGGGACGCGCCGGACGCGCTCGCCGCGCTGCAGCTGGTGGTGGTGGGCGGCTACTACACGGACAAGCGGGTCCGGGAGCTGATCGGCTATCCCGGTCAGGAAGCGCTCGAGCTGCACACCGGGTCGCTGCCGCCGTATCTCGAAGAGGGGCTCACCGACCAGGTGCTGGCGCGCGGGCCCATCTGGCGCGACCCGGCCACCGGTCACCGCGTCAAGGAAACCTGAAAGGAGAACCCGATGGCCGGAGTTGCCACCTCGACATGGTTGGAGTCGTTCCTGACGGACTGGCAGGTCGGGACCGGCGAGCCGCTCCAGATCCACGAGCCAGCCTCCGGGATCCACCTGCTCACGATCCGTCAATCGACGCCCGAGGACGTCGCGCAGGCGGCCGCCCGTGCCGCGGCGGCGCAGCCGGCGTGGGCCGAGACGAGCTACACCGAGCGCGCCCGCATCCTTCGCCGCGCGGCGGACATCTACGAGGCGCATCGGGACGAGTTCGCCTCCTGGACGCAGCGCGAGACCGGCGCCATCCACAGCAAGATGCACCACGAACAGAACTTCACCCAGGAGGAGATCCAGAACGGCGCGACGATGCCGTACCAGGCCTATGGCTCGCTGATGCCGTCGGCGCAGAAGGGGCGGCTCTCGATGGTCCGGCGCGTTCCGGTCGGGGTGGTGGGCGCCATCACGCCATGGAATTCGCCGAGCGTCCTCGGGATGCGCGTCGTCGCCCCGGCCCTCGCGCTCGGCAACGCGGTCGTCCTCAAGCCGGACCCCCAGACCCCGGTGTGCGGCGGAGCGATGTTCGCCTCGGTCTTCGCGGAGGCCGGGCTTCCGGAGGGCCTGCTGCAGATCGTCATCGGCGACGCCGAGGCCGGGGAAGCGCTCGTCACGGACCCGAACGTGGCCCTCGTGTCGTTCACCGGCTCAACGGCAGTGGGGCGCCGCGTCGGCGAGCTGGCCGGGGGGCTGCTGAAGAAGGTGTCGCTCGAGCTCGGTGGCAACAACGCCTTCGTCGTCCTCGACGACGCTGACCTGGAGCTCGCGGCATCGGCGGGCGCCTTCGGATCGTTCCAGTTCCAGGGCCAGGTTTGCTTCGCATCCGGGCGGCACATCGTGCACCGCAGCGTCGCGGCGGAGTACGTCGAGATGCTCTCGGAGCGAGCCGGGCGGCTTAAGCTCGGCGATCCGTACCGCGAGGAGGTCCAGCTGGGGCCGATCGTCAACGAAACGCAGCTGGCCCGCGTCGACGACATCGTGCAGCGCTCGGTGGCGGCCGGAGCCAGGCTCGCGGTGGGGGGCACCCACGAGGGGCTGTTCTACCGCCCCACGGTCCTCGCCGATGTCACGACCGACCTGCCGGCCTTCTCCGAGGAGATCTTCGGACCGGTTGCGCCGGTCACCACCTTTGCGTCCGATGACGAAGCGGTCGAGCTGGCGAACGCCAGCGACTACGGCCTGGTCGCCTCCGTCTACTCGAGGTCGATCTCCCGCGGACTGGCGATCGCGAACCGTATCCGGGCCGGGATGGTCCACGTGAACGACACGACGCTGAGCGACGAGGCGGTCGTGCCGTTCGGCGGGATGGGGATCTCCGGCAACGGCTCCCGCTTCGGCGGGGCGGCGAACTTCGACGCGTTCACCGAGTGGCAGTGGGTGTCGGTCCGCGACGAGCCGAAGGAGTTCTCCTTCTAGGGCTGCCGATACCGTCGTTGAAGGCGGGCGTTGAGCCGCACCGCGAGCTCCTGCGGGATCGTCCCGGCGGCGGCGGCCATCTCCTCGAGCGTGATCGTTTCCTGCCCGTCGCGGCCGAGCAGCGTCCCGACATCGGCGCGGCTGACGCCGCCGATGGCGCTCACGTCGACGACGAGCGAGTCCATGCTCACGCGCCCGACGATCGGCGCCCGTCCTCCGCGGATCAGCACCTGGCCGCGACCGTTGCTCAGGCTGCGCGGCACCCCGTCTGCGTAGCCCAGCGGCAGGGTCGCCAGGCGGGAGGGTGCCGCGGTCACGAACGTTCCGCCGTAGCCAACCGGCGTGCCGGCCGGGACATTCGCGACGCGCAGCGGTCGCGCCCGGATCGCCATCGCCGGCTGCAGCGCGACCGGCGCCTTTGCGCCGGTCGCCACGAACTCGTCGGGGAGAGCGCCGAACAGCGCCAGCCCCGGGCGCACGAGCTCCTCGTCCCCGACCGCGCCGGCGAGGATCGCGGCCGAGGCGGAGACGTGCCGCTCGCCTCGGACACCGAGCCCGGCGAGTGCCGCCAGCGCCTCCGCGAAGTCCTCGTGCTGGGCCGACCTGGCGGCGGCATCCGCGCCGTCGCGCAGGTGCGTCCACACCGCGGCGATCAGGGGCGCCGCGCGCGAGAGCGGCTCCGCCCAGGCAGCGATCTGCTCGAGCCGGATCCCCTGGCGGGTCATACCGGTGTCGACCTTGAGGTGGATGACGGGGCGCCGCTCTGCGGCGAGCCCGAGCAACTCCTCGAGTGCCTCGAGGCTCCCAACCGACAGCTCGAGGCCCGCCGCCGACCCCTCGCCCGCGGCCCCGGCCGGCACGTCGTAGAGGATGACGATCCGGCCCCCGATGCCTGCCTGCCGCAGCGTCAGCCCCTCGTCGAGGGTGGCGACCCCGAAGGCGTCCGCGCTCCCCGCCAGGGCGGAGGCCACCTCGAGCGCACCGTGCCCGTAGGCATTCGCCTTCAGCACCGCCATCAGGCCGGTTCCAGCCGGCAGCAGCGAGCGCAGTGCGGCGGCATTCGCGACAATGGCCCCCGGATCGACCTCGATCCAGGCGTCACGCCGAGCGATGTCGGTGGTCATGGGTTCACCCCGGTCGAGATCGGGTTGACGCGGCGCGCGGAACGGCTGTACTTTAGCAGTCCCGAAGCAAACCTTTTCTACGAGGGAGCGCATGGCATCCATCACCGACGTCGCCATGCTTGCCGGGGTGTCGCCGGCCACCGTCTCGCGCGTCGTCTCCGCGGCACCCTACGCGGTCAGCTCTGCGACCCGCAAGCGCGTCCTCGACGCCGCCGAGACGCTGGACTACGTGCCGAACGCCCTCGCCCGGGGGCTGCTCAAGAGCCACCTGCCGGTGGTGGGCGTCATCGTTCACGACATCACCGACCCCTATTTCTCCGAGGTGGTGCGCGGTGTCGAGGACGCTGCCGCGTCGGGAGGGCAGCTCGTGATCACCTGCAGCTCGGACCGCATCGCGGAGCGCGAGAACTCCTATGTCCGCCTCCTGCGATCGATGCGCGCGGCCACGCTGATCTTCGCCGGCAGCGGACTTGACGATCCCGTCCTGAACCGCCGAGTGCGCCAGCACGTCACGGCCATGCGCGCCTACGGCGCCGCCGTCGTCCACCTGTCGCCGTCGGCCTCCGGCGACCCGGAGATCGGCATCGACAACCGCGGCGGCGTCGCGGGGATGGTTGCCGCGCTCGTTGGGCTCGGGCATCGGCGGATTGCCTTCCTGGCCGGGCCCACCTCGCTGTACGTGGCCCGCCGGCGCCTGGATGGATATCGACGGGGCCTCGCCGATGCGGGCATCGCCTTCGATCCAGGGCTCGTGGCCAGCACCGGCTTCGACCAGGAGGGGGGCGCGCGCGGCGTCGACGAGCTGCTGGCCGGGAAGGCGTCGTTCACCGCCATCTGCGCCGCCAGCGACCTGCTCGCCCTCGGGGCGCTGCGACGCCTCCGCGAGCTGGGGATCGACGTCCCGGGCCAGGTCTCGGTCAGCGGATTCGATGGCATCGAGCTGGCCGGCATGGTGGCACCCAGCCTCTCGACGGTGCGGCTGCCCCTCCACGAGATGGGGCGCCGCGGGTTCGAGTTCGCCGCGGCGCTGCACGCCGGTCGGCGCCCGCAGACCGCCACGCTGCCGACCGAGCTCGTCATGCGCGAATCGACCGCCGCGCCGCCCGCATCGGCCCCGGCATGACCCTCAACCTGCGCGGCATCGTCCCCGCCTGCGTCATCACCCTGGATGCCGATGACCGGTTCGACGAGTCGGCCTACCGCCGCTATCTCGAATGGCTCCTGCCCCAGGGCCCGGTGGCGCTCGCGATCAACGCCGACACCGGCGAGGGTCCGCACCTGTGGCCCGACGAGCGGGAGCGGGTGCTGCGGGTCGCGGTCGAGGAGGCGGGCCCGATCCCGATCGTGGCCGGCCTCTCCGCGACGTTCACCGCGCAGGCTGTCGACGAGGCGAAGCGCGCCGAGCAGGCGGGGGCCGCCGGCCTGCTCGTCTTCCCGATCCCCGCCTACCAGGGCACGCCGCTCGACCCGGCGCTGCCCGTCGCGTATCACGAGGCGGTGGCCGCCGGCTGCGGCCTCCCTTTGATCGCGTTCCAGCTCCAGCCGGCGCTCGGCGGCGTGATCTTCTCCGAGGAGACGCTGCGCCGGATCGCGGCCATCGACAGCGTGGTGGCCATGAAGGAGGCCTCCTTCGACGCGCGCCTCTATCTCGCCACGCGGCGGATGATCGAGCGCCTCGAGCGACCCATCGACCTCCTCACCGGCAACGACAACTTCGTCTACGAGTCGTTCGTGATGGGTGCCGAGGGGGCCCTGATCGGGTTCGGCACGCTGGCGACCGAGCTCCAGGTCGAGATGTACAGGCTCACCTGCGAGGCGCGCTGGGCCGATGCGCTTGATATCTGGGAGCGGATCCGGCCGCTTGAGGAGGCCGTCTACGCACAGCCGGTCCGCGACTACCGGGCCCGCACGAAGCTGGCGCTCCGCCAGCTCGGCGTCATCGAGAGCACGGTCATGCGCCCGCCCCTTCTGCCCGCGGCCGGCACGGATGCGGACCGCATCGCGGCGGCACTGGCCGCGGCCGGCCTCACCTGATGGGCGACGGGCTGGCCGGACGCGTGGTGCTGGTGACCGGCAGCAGCCGGGGTATCGGTGCGGCGGTGGTGGCGGCGGCGGCCGCCGAGGGCGCGGCGGTGGCGGTTCACTACCATCACTCTGCCGACGCGGCGCGTCGGGTGGCCGAGGCGGCACGCGCGGCCGGTGTTGAGGCCGAGCCGTTCGCCGCCGACATCGCCGACGGCGCGCAGGCGGAGGAGCTCGTGGAGCGGGTGATCGCCCGCTTCGGTCGCGTGGACGCGCTCGTCAACAACGCGGGGCGCACCCAGGTCGGTCCCTTCCTCGAAATCGAGCCCGTCGAGTGGGAGGCGGTGCTGCGGACCGATCTGACGGGCGCCTTCCATACCTGCCGCGCCGTCCTCCCGTCCATGGTCGAACGCGGAACCGGCACGATCGTGAACGTCGCCTCTCGCCTGGCCCAGATCGGGGTCGCGGAGACCGCCGCCTACAGCGCTGCCAAGGCGGGGCTGATTGGCCTGACCCGGGCCCTCGCCCAGGAGTTCGGCCCCCACGGGATCCGGGTGAACGCCGTCGCCCCCGGTTTCACGCTCACCGAGATGACGACCGAGCTCGCCGACAGCCAGGAGGGCCGCAGACGCCTGGCCGGCATGCCGCTCGGACGGTTCGGGCGGGCCGATGAGGTGGCGGAGGCGGTGATCTTCCTCCTCTCCGACCGCTCCGCGCTGTTCCTGGGCCAGACGCTCCACCCGAACGGCGGCGGCCTCATGCCGTGACCGAGGTGATCGACGTTCGCGACGCGGTCCGCCTGGTCCCGGATGGGTCAACGCTGCTGATCGGGGGATCCGGGGCGGGCCACGCGGTCCCGCAGCGGTTCATCGACGAGCTCGCAGCCGTCTTCAGCGCCGAGGGTCGACCGCGCGACCTCACCACGGTGCGGGTGGTGGGGATTGGCGACTTCGCCGATCGCGGCTTCTCGCAGCTCGCGCTGCGAGGCCTCCAGCGGCGGACGATCGGCAGCAACATCGGCAACGAACCGCGCCTCGGGGCGCTCGTGGAGGCGAACGAGATCGAGGCGTACTCGTTCCCGCAGGGCGTCCTCTCGCAGCTGACCCGCGAGATCGCGGCCGGGCGGCCCGGCCTCGTCACCGGGGTCGGGCTGGGGACCTACGTCGACCCACGCCAGACCGGCGGGAAGCAGAACGCGGCGACCACGGAGGATCTCGTCGAGCTCGTCAACCTCCGGGGGCGCGAGTGGCTGCTGTTTCACGCGTTCCCGATCGACGTGGCCGTCATCCGCGGCACGACGGCGGACGAGGACGGCAACCTGACGATGGAGGGCGAAGCGGTCCAGGGGGAGATGCTCGCGATGGCCATGGCCGCGCACAACAGCGGCGGGAAGGTGATCGCGCAGGTTCGCCGCCTCGCGCGGCGGGGTTCCCTCGCGATGCGCGAGGTGAAGGTGCCCGGCGCGCTCATCGACTATCTGTACGTCGACGCCGAGCAGTGGCAGACGTACGCCACCCGGGACTCGCCGTACTACGCCGGTGCCCTCCGCCGGCCCGTGACCGACGAGCCTCCGCTCCCGCTCGACGTCCGCAAGATCATCGCGCGCCGCTCGCTGCTCGAATTTCCGCCGGGAGCGATCTGCAACCTCGGCTTCGGGATCAGCCAGCTCATTGGGCGGGTGGCATGGGAGGAGGGGATCACCGACCAGCTGGTCCTCACCGTGGAGCAGGGCATCTTCGGCGGCGTGCCCGTGGCCGGCAATGAGGGCGGAGCCGGGTTCAACTACCAGGCGATGATCGAACAGCCGTCGATGTTCGACTTCTACGACGGCGGCGGGCTCGATGTCGCGAGCCTCTCCTTCGCCGAGGTGGACGCGGAGGGCAACGTCAACGTCCACGCCTTCTCCGGGCGCGTCCGCGGGCCGGGCGGCTTCCCGAACATCAGTGCCCGCACCGGCAAGATCTGCTTCGTTGGCACCCTCACGGCGCAGGGCCTCGAGCTCGAGATCCTCGACGGAGTTCGGATCGTCAGGGAGGGGAGCCTGCGGAAGTTCGTGCCGCGCGTCCGCGAGATTTCGTTCAGCGGTCGCCTGGCCCGGGAGCGCGGGCAGGAGGTGCGGTACGTCACCGAGCGAGCGGTCCTGGCCCTCGCAGATGACGGCCTGGTGGTGACCGAGGTCGCTCCCGGCGTCGACCTGGATCGGGACGTCCTGGGCCAGATGGGCTTCCGGCCGCGGGTCGCCGATGATCTGCGCACGATGGACCGCCGGCTGTATGCCACCGGGCCCATGGGGCTGGCCGCCGATTTCGGGGCCAGGCCATGAGTGCGCTCATCTCCCTCGAGCTCGGCCGCGTCGCGCATCTCGAGCTCGCCAACCCGCCGCTGAACCTCGTGACCCGGGAGCTCGCCGAGCAGCTGCGCGCGGCACTCGCCACGCTCCGGTCGGCGGACGAGGTGCGGGCCGTGGTCGTCACCGGCCGCGGGGAGCGAGCGTTCTGCGCGGGTTCTCACATCGGGGAGTTCTCGGCCCAGCGTGGTCCTGGCGGTCGCGAACGATTGGCGCTCGAAGGGGTCGTCTTCACCGAGCTGGCCGAGCTCCCGATACCGACCATCGCGGCGATCGAGGGCGACGCGCTGGGCGGTGGCCTGGAGCTTGCGCTGTGCTGTGACCTGCGGATCGCGTCGGCCCGCGCGCGCCTCGGGATGCCGGAGGTGCGCCTGGCGGTCGTGCCCGGGGCCGGCGGGACGCAGCGGCTGCCGCGGGTCGTGGGCCCGGCACGGGCCAAGGAGCTGATCCTGAGCGGCCGGGTCATCGATGCCGACGAGGCGGAGCGGATGGGCCTCGTGAACCGGGTCGTGGCGGCCGGTCACGCGCGGAGGGCGGCGGACGAGGCGGCGGCCGAGATCGCCGCCCGCGGCCCGCTCGCGGTGCGGGAGGCGAAACGCCTGATCGACGCGGGCGCGGACCTCGATCTCGATGCCGGACTGGCCGCGGAGCTCGATGCGTCGGAACGGGTCTTCGCCAGCGACGACATGCTCGAGGGAGCCGACGCGTTCTTCGGAAAGCGCGATCCCGAGTACCACGGCCGTTGAGCATGAGTGAGACTCGAAGGTTCGGGGTCTTCCTGCCCTCCTACATCTGGGCCGGAGACGGTGCCGAGCGTGCGCGTGGCATTCGGGAGTTCGCCCGGTCGGTGGAGGAGCTGGGCTTCGACTCACTGTTCGTCACCGACCACCTCCTGGCGGCGAAGCGCTTCTACTCGGTCTCGTTCCTCGAACCGCTCACCGCACTCGCCGTCGCAGCGGGAGTGACCGAGCGGCTGCGGCTGGGCACCTCGATCCTGATCCTCCCCCTGCGAAACCCGGTGCTGCTCGCGAAGGAGCTCGCGACCCTGCAGTTCCTCTCAGAGAATCGGGTGATCCTCGGCGCCGGCGTCGGCTGGAACGAGGCGGAGTACGCGGCGATTGGCGTGCGCAAGTCCGAGCGCGGAAAGCGGAGCGACGAGATCCTCGACATCGTCGTGCCGCTGCTCGAGGGTCGGACGTTGACCTACCACGGCCGCTACTACGCGGTGGACGAGGTGTTCATCGAGCCCGCCGCGTCGCGGCGCCCGGAGATCTGGATTGGCGGCGGATCACAGCTGGCGGACCCGAAATCACCCGACCTGCCACGCTTCGTCGAGGCGGTGAAGGCGCGGACGCTGCGCTCCGACGGCTGGATTCCGCGCCCGACCTGTCCGCCCGACGACATCGCCCGGGACTGGGCCGAGCTGCAGGACTACTTCCGGGAGCACGGCCGCGATCCTGCCGAGTGCGTCGTTGCGCACGAGAACTTCCTGCACCTGGTGATGACGAATGATGCGGCGAAGGCACGCGAGGAGCAGCACCGCGCCTTCCTGCGGGTGATGAGCTCGGAGCGCGGGCCGGATTACCTCGAGTCGGTCTACCTGTTCGGCACGCCCGATGAGGTGATCGCCTCGCTCCAGCGTCGCATCGACGCCGGCGTCGAGTACTTCATGCTCCACACGATGACGCCCGATCCTGCCCAGCTCCGGGGCTGGGTGGACGAGATCATCCCCAACCTTCGGTTCTCATGACCCGGCGGATCGCCCTGCTCGGCAAGCCGCTGAAGCGGCGCCACTCGGTGGTCATGCACAACGCGGCCTTCGAGGCCGCCGGCATCGACGCCCGCTACGAGCTGCTCGAGCTCGAGCCCGATGCGGTCCCCGCCGCGGTGGACGCGGCGCACGGCGCCGACTGGCTGGGCCTCGGCGTCACGGCCCCCTACAAGCCGCTCGTCGCGCGCCTCTGCGACGAGGTCGATCCCGACGCGGCCACGATCGGCGCCGTGAACAACGTCGTGCGCGCGCCGTCGGGCCGGCTCATCGGCTTCAACAGCGACGCTCCCGGCTTCCGCACCGGCGTCGAGCTGGCGATGGGACGCTCCCTGGCCGATGCGGAGGTCGTCGTCGCCGGTGCCGGCGGTGCGGCCCACGCCGTGGTCTTCGCCTGCCTCAGCGCGGGGGCGCGTCGGGTCACGATCGGGAACCGGACGCTCGCCGCGGCCGCCGCGCTCGCTGATCGCTTCGCCGGGGTCGGAGTGGGGTCGGTCTCCGCGGTGGCGCTCGACGATCCCGGATTCGGAGCTGCGCTCCGTTCGGCGGACCTGGCGGTGAACGCGACGACCGTCGGCATGCTCGCGCCGGGCTCCCTCATCGACGTTGCCGGACTGCCCCCGCAGGCCACGGTGTTCGACCTCGTGTACGTGCCCGCCGAGACACCGCTGCTGCGCGCCGCCCGAGCCCGGGGGCTCCGCGCGGCGAACGGGTCAGAGATGCTCATCGGCCAGGCGGTGGTCGCCTTCGAACGCTGGACGGGCGTGGGCGGGATGGCCGACGTCATGCGCGCCGCGGCCGCTCCCCTGTTCGCGGATCCGTCGCTCGGGGCCTGAGCGATGCGCCTGGCGTCGATCGTGGAGACGGACGGTGCCCGGGTCGCGCTGATCGCTGACGAGCGCATCCTGCCGCTCGCTCCGGGCGAGACACTCCGCGCCATTGCGGCCGAAGGCCCGAAGGCGCTCACGCGCATCGCGGCCTGGGCCGATGCGCAACCCGAGCACGCGCGCCGGCGGCTCGACGAGGCCCGCCTGGGCCCGGCGGTCGCCGATCCCGGAGCGATCTACACCGTCGGGCTGAACTATCGCGACCCGGCACGACCGGGGGAGCGCCCACCCGAACGGCCGCTCGTGTACGGCAAGGCCGCATCGTCGGTGACCGGCCCCGGGGCGCTCGTCGTGTGGGATCGCTCGCTGACGGCCCACGTCCAGGGCGAGTGCGAGCTCGGCGTGGTCATGGGCGCCGCCGGCTCGATCTTCGGCTATACGATCGTCAACGACGTGACGTCGTCCGATCCGTGGCTGGACGGCGACCAGTGGCTGCTCGGAAAGTCGATGCCCGGGTTCTGCCCGGTCGGCCCGTGGATCGTCACCGCCGACGAGCTGGATCCGGGCGACCTCCGCCTTCGATTCACGGTGAACGGCGTCACGGTCCAGGACGGCCGGACGTCGGAGATGCGCGCGGCGCCGGCCGACGTCATCGCCTATCTCGGCGCCCACATCACGCTTCGCCCCGGCGACCTCATCGCGACCGGCACGCCGGTGAGGATCGGGCCCGATGCCGGGCGTTACCTCCAGGCCGGCGACGTGATGACGGCGTCGATCGAGGGCATCGGCGAGTTGACCAACCCCATCGGCTGAGCAAGACGCAAAGGAGATCGCCATGAAGCCGCCGACAGTGTTCCTGGGTGAGATGACCAACCGCGAGGTAGAGGCCTTCCTCCGTGATCACCACACGGTCGTGGTGCCGGTCGGCTCGACAGAGCAGCACGGACCGCACGGGCCCCTGGCCAGCGACGTGCTCATACCCCAGGAGGTCGCGCGGCGTGTCGCGCCGGACGCGGGGGCCGTCGTGGCGCCTCCGGTCGCGTATGGGCTCTCGTACCCGCACGTCGGCTTCACCGGCGTCGTCCACGTCCGGATCTCGACGTTCATGGCCCTGCTCGAGGACCTCTGCCTGCAGTTCGCCGGCATCGGCTTTCGCCGCATCGTCTTCCTGAACGGCCATTACGACAACACGTACGCGATCGCGTACGCGTGCGCCGCGGTCGGCGACCGCCTGCCCGCCGGTGTCCGCGCCTTCCCGATCAACTACTGGGACGCGATGAGCGCCGAGGAGGCGGTCGAGTTCTTCGATCCGTCGAACGGGCTCCATGCCAACAAGGGGGAGACCTCGGCCGTGCTCGCGATCAACCCGTCGCTCGTCGACATGGACGCCGCGAACGCGGAGATGCCGCCGTTCCCCGAGGTCACGAACCAGGCCGCCGTCCACACCGCCTTCTTCTTCTCGTCGCCGGGATCGGTGTACCGCGCAACGGTGTCGGGCACCTGGGGCGACGCGCGCGATTCGACCGCCGAGTTCGGGGAGCGCTACCTCGAGGTCGTCACCCGCGCGACCCTCCGCATGCTCGACGATATCGAGCGCACCTTCACCGCGATGCCGGATCGGTGAGGTTCAGGCTTCGCCGGTCACCCGGGTATAGGCGGCGGCCACCGCGACGATGATCGAGCCGAAGAAGACCTGGCGGAACGGTTCGGGCAGGCCGAGGATCGTCAGCAGGGCGGTCAGCACCGTCAGGATCAGCGCACCGACGATCGTGCCGCTGAAACCGCCTCGTCCGCCGAAGATCGAGGTCCCTCCAATGACCGCGGCAGCGACCGAGGGGAGGAGCGACGACTCGACGAGAGACACGCTCGCGGTATTGCCGAGCCCGGAGACGAGGAGCCCGGCGACCGCGGCCATGACCGCCGAGATGATGTAGAGGATGATCAGGACCTGCCACGATCGCGCGCCCGCCAGCCGCGCCGCGACCGGGTTGTCGCCGATCGCGTACAGCAGCCGTCCGTACCCGGTTCTCCGCAGGCCGACGAGAATGACGAGCGCCAGCGGCGCGAAGACGAGCAGGCTGTAGGGGAGGACGTCGAGGAAGGTCCCGACCCCGATCCAGCGCAGCTGGGCCGGCACGCCCGCCCCGGTCTGCACCGTCTGCAGCTGCCAGACGTTGGCCAGGCCCAGCACGACGAAGCTCATGCCGAGGGTCATGATCAGTGGGTGCACCCGGAAGACGCCGACGCCTATCCCGGTGACGAGCCCGGCGAGTGCAGCCGCGATGAGCGCCACGGCAATCCCCTGCACCCACCCGCCGGGGCTGTGGACGAGCGTGGCTGTCACGAACCCGGCCATCGAGGCCACGGTCCCGACCGACAGGTCGATGCCGCCGGTCAGCATCGTCAGCGTCTGGCAGCCGGCGAGGATCGCGAGCGGCACCGACGCACGCACGATGACCCCGATCCAGTTGAGCGTGACCGTGCCCGGCTGAGCGGCCTGGATGATGCCGACCAGGATCACGAGCAGGCCGAGCAGCGGGATGATCGGCCGGTCGCGGAGCAGGGAGGTCCGGGACCGTGGGGCGGTGATGGCGGTCACAGACGGGCCTGCCGGATCTCAAAGAGGCTGCCGACCATGACCACCGCCATGAGGATTACACCCTGGGCCACGATCGCGAGGTTCGAGTTGATGTGGAGCAGGGTCATGTCGGTGCGGACCATCTGGAGGACGACGACCGCGACGACCGGTCCGAAGACGCCGCCCCGCCCACCGGCGAGGCTCACGCCGCCCAGGACGATCGCCGCGACGCTCATCAGGGTATACGGCCCGGGGACCGGCGTTCCGATCCCGGTACTGGCGGTGAGGCTCAGCCCGGCGAGCGCCGCGAACAGGCCCGCGAGCGCGTAGGCGAATACCTTCGTGCGGCCGATCGACACGCCGCTGCGGAAGGCCGCCAGCTGGCTGCTGCCGACCGCGTAGATCGAGAGGCCGAGCCTCGAGCGCGCAACGGGGATCCAGATCGCACCGACCACGGCCACGAGGACGATCGCCGCCTTCGGGAGCCAGTCGATCCCAAGCGGGCCGTTGACGAGATCCTTCAGCCACATCGCCGCGCCACCGCCGGGCGCGGCCCGGACCAGGAGGGCACAGCCGGCCCAGACGAACAGCATCGCGAGGGTGACGACGATGTCCGGCACCCGGGTGATGACGACGAGGCCGCCGTTCACCACGCCCAGCGCGAGGCCCAGGAGCAGCACGGTGATGACGACCAGGATGGCGAACTCCTCGCTCTGGCCCTTCATCATGGTGGCGGCGACCACGCTGGTGAGCGCCATCATCGAGCCGATCGACAGGTCAATCCCGCCGGCGATGACGACGACCGCCTGCGCTACCGCGGCAAGGGCCAGCGGCAGCACGGAGATGGCGAGACCCTGGATCCCGGCCACGCCGTAGCGCGGCTGGATGACCTTCGTGAAGACGAGCAATGCGACAAGGAGCCCGAGCAGGCCGAGGGTCCATGCACCGCGGCGGGCGGAGGTGGTCAGCATGTCGAGCGCGCCATTCCGGGCAGTGCCGGCGTTACGCGCCTCAGCGCTCATTGGTCACCCCCGGCGCCAACCCCCGCTGGCGCGTGCGCTCCGGCCGGGAGATGGTACGCGGCGCGGAGCAGCGTCTGCTCGTCGCCGTCCGCCGCGCGCAGCTCGTCGACCACCCGGCCACCAAAGATCACGAGCGCGCGGTCGCAGACGAGCTGGACCTCCTTGAGCTCCGAGGTGTAGAGCAGGACCGCGGCGCCGGCCTCGGCGAGGTCGCGGAGGAGCCGATAGATCTGGCTCTTCGTGCGGATATCGATCCCGCGGGTCGGGTCGAAGCAGAGCATCGTCCGGACGCCGCCGGCAACCCAGCGCGCAATCGTCACCTTCTGCTGGTTGCCGCCCGAGAGGCGACGCACCTCGCCGCCGGCACGAGCGTCGATCTGCAGCTTCTCGACCGCCCCCTCGACCGTCCGCCCCTCCTCCCCGGTGTCGATGAGGCCCCAGCGGCGGATGCCGGTGATGAGTGGCAGCGCGATGTTCTCCCGCACCGAGCGCTGCATGAGCAGGGCCTCGGCGCGGTCGGCCGCGACGTACACGAGACCGGCCCGGATCGCATCGGCCGGATGCCGGAAGGAGACGGGTGCGCCGTCAACGAGCAGCTCCCCGCTGCTCGGTCGACGCGCGCCGGAGAGGATGCTGAAGAGCTCGTCCTGGCCCTGCCCCTCGAGGGCCACGACCCCCAGCACCTCGCCGGCGAAGAGCTCGAAGGAGGCGTCGTGGAGCTTCGTGCCGAGGCTGAGCTCGCGCGCGATCACCCGCGGTGTGGTGCCCGCGGCATGCCCTGGCTCGGCGGCGTCGGAGGTTCGTCCCGACAGCCCCTCGACGATCTCGCCGAGCATGAGCTCGACGATCCTCTCCTCCGAGCCCTCGGTCACGTCCACGACGCCGACCGTTTCGCCCTCGCGCAGCACGGTGGCCCGGTCGCACACCTCGGCGATCTCGATCATGCGGTGCGAGATGAAGATCACCGAGCGATCGGTGCCGTGCATGCTGCCGACCGCCGCGAGGACCCGTTCGGTGAGATTCGCCGGCAGGGCCGCCGTCATCTCGTCGAGCATGAGGACGTCGGGCTCGATGGCGAGGGCGCGGGCGAGGTCGATGATCCGGAGCGAGGCGAGCGGCATGCGCCGCGCCTGCGTCGACAGGTCGAGGCGCTCGAGGCCGAGCTCCGCGACCCAGTGATGGAATGCGTCGAACGGCGTCTCGGTGAGGCGCAGGTTCGAGCGAAGGTCGAGGTCCGGAATCAGCGCCGGCTCCTGGTAGACGGAGATGAGGCCACCCCGCCGTGCCTGGGCCGGCGAGTGCGCGGTGCGCTCCTTCCCGCGCACGGTGATCGTGCCGGAGTCGGGCTGCACCGCCCCGGTGAGGATTTTCACGAGCGTGCTCTTGCCGGCCCCGTTCGCGCCGATGAGCGCATGGACTTCGCCGGGACGCACCGCCAGCGACGCGGACTTCAGCGCGACGACGGCGCCGTATGCCTTCGAGACGCCCGTCGCTTCGAGCAGGAGACCGGTCGCGGTCGGTGTCATCGGTTTCTCATGGTAGGTCGGGATAGTAGGACGGGGGACGCCGGCAACCGGCGTCCCCCGCTCGATTGAGCTTGAGCTACGCGCCCGAGCAGGAGCTCGGCACGGTATTCGGATCGTACGTGGTCCAGCCCGGGATATCGAGGCTGAGTGGCCACAGCGGATCCATGCCCGGGACCGAGATCCAGGCGTTCAGCGCCGCCTTCCCCGCATCCGTGGTGTTGTCCAGGATCTGCGGGTCGAGCAGGACCGTGTTCGCCCGCCCGGCATTCGGGTCGGCGGTGACGGCCTCGCCATCCAGCAGCTTCAGCGCGAGCGTGATGCCCGCCCCGCCGACGGATGCAGTGTTCGTCACGGCAGCGCCGACGAGACCGGGATAGTCGGTCGGGTTGAGGAGGTCGCTCACGAATGCGCCGATGTCGGCATCCGCGATCGGCACGAACGGCTTGTTGGCCGCCTTGATGGCGTCGACGATCTGGGCGCCCATGCCGGAGGCCCAGATGCCGTCGATCTTGTCGTACTGGCCGCTGGAGATGAAGTCATTCGCCAGCTGGGTGGCCGTTGCCGGATCCCACTTGGTGAAGACGCCGTCCTGGTTCGGGACGACCGTGATGCCCGGGTAGTCCTTCAGGACGTTCTTGAACCCGGTGTCGCGGTCGGAGTCGGCCGGGTTGCCGGCGATTCCGCGCGTGTACCAGACCGTCCCCGAGCCGCCGAGCTGGTCAAACAGCCACTTGGCGCCGAGCTCGGCGTACTTGACCTGGTTGTTGTACAGGTTCCAGGTGTTCGGGTCGGTGACGTAGGAGTCGACCGACACGGTCACGATCCCTGCGGTGTGCGCCTCGGCGAGGGCTGGGTTGAGTGCGTCAGGGTCGTTCGGGTTGAAGACGATCGCCTGGACGCCCGCGGTGATCAGGTCGCGAAGGTCGGACAGCTGGCCCGCGGCGTCAGTGTTGCGATGGATGACGGTGAGGTTGGAGACCTGGCCGGATGCCGTGGCCTGCGCCTTGGCGGTGCAGACCTGCTCCTCGCGGAAGCCGTTGCCGACGCCACCGCCGTTTGAGTAGCCGATGTCGTACATCGTCGCGGCCTGGCTGGCTGCCTGACTGGCCGCTGCCTGGCTGGCCGCCTGGCTGGCAGCTGCCTGGCTGGCCGCAGCCGATGGGCTGGAGCCGGAGCAGGCGGCCGCGAAGATCGCGATGGCCGCCAGGCCGCCCAGCACCTTGGTGTGAGCCGATCTATAGAGCACTGGTTCTCCTCCTGTTACGAACGACGCCCCGATATGGCCTCGTATCCCCCGATTCCCGGGGGCCAGTCGACTGGACCTGATCGTCTCACCTCCTTGGCATGGTGCCGGTGGCCGCCGCCGTTCGAGGCGATGGCCAGAGCGACCCGGCGTGCAGACTCTTGGGCGTAAACGAAAGGGTCCCGCGCTCCGCTTCGATGGGAAGAACGGTGCGGGTCATCAATAGCCACCTTCCTGGCTGGCAGCCGCGCCTTCGACGAGCTCGGGTCGGCCCGCCTTGCGCGCCCGGAAGTCGTCGATGATCGCTGCGGTGGCGGTCGCCCCGATCCGCGTCACCCCGAGCGCCATGACCTCGAGCAGCGCGTCGAGGGTGCGAACACCCCCCGCTGCCTTGACCTGTATGCGGGACGACGTGTTGGCGCGCATGAGCCGAAGGTCATGATGTGTGGCGCCGCTCGGGGCAAAGCCGGTCGAGGTCTTCACGAAGTCTCCGCCGGCCGCCTCGGTGAGGTGGCAGGCCCGTATCTTCTCGTCGTCGGTCAGGTACGCGTTCTCGAAGATCACCTTCACGATGGCGCCCGCGGCGTGCGCCACCCCGACCACCGCCGCGATATCGGCCTGCACGTCGGCGTCGCGGCCGGACTTCAGCGCGCCGATCTGGAGGACCATGTCGAGCTCGCTGGCGCCGTCGTCGAGGGCGCGCTGCGCCTCGAATACCTTCGTGGCGGTGAGGTGGTTGCCGTGCGGGAAGCCGAGCGTGGTGCCCACCGCCACGTCCGTCCCGTCGAGAATGGCCCGCGCCCGCACGACGTCCGCAGGACGCACGCAGACCGAGGCGACGTCGTAGCGGGCGGCGAGTCGGCAGCCATCGGCGACGAACGCGTCGTCAAGCTCCGGACGGAGCAACGAGTGGTCGATCGTCTTCGCGATGTCGCGCTCGGTGAGGGAATCGATCGTCAGGGTCATGACACTCACTTGCAGTAGGGGCGGAGGATGTCGCGCGCGAGCAGGAAGCCGCGCTTCACGAGCTCGTCGCTGCCCTCCCAGTTTCGATCCTCGTGCTCGATGATGCAGTCGCCGTCGAACCCCGCCCGGTAGAGGGCCGAGAAGAGCACGCCCCAGTCCACGTCGCCGAGGCCCGGGAGACGGGGGACCTGCCAGCCGATCCCCTTCGAGAAGACCCCGTACTCATAGAGCCCCTCGTGGTCGATCGCAAGGTCCTTGGCCTGGAAGTGGTAGATGTGGGGCCCGAACTCGCGGATGAAGCGCCCGATATCGATCATCTGGAGGATGAGGTGCGACGGGTCGAAGTTCATCCCGACCGTCGGGGACCACTGCTCAAGGATTCGGCGCCAGTTACGCGGCGAGGTCGCGAGGTTGTGCCCGCTCGGCCACTCGTCGTAGCTGAACAGCATCGGGCAGTTCTCGAACGTGATCTTGCGGCCGTGCGCCTCGGCGAAGGCCACGATGTCGGGCCAGATCCTGAGCGCGTCCTCCCAGTTCTGATCGTCGGTCTTCGCCGCGTCGGCCCCGAGGAACGTGTTCACCAGCGGGACATCCATCTTCTCGGCCGCGGTGATCACGAGGCGGAGGTGGTCAGCGACCTGCGCGCGGTGGGCTGCGTCGGGGTGGAGCGGGTTCGGGTAGTAGCCGAGCCCCGAGATGTGGAGACCCTTGCCCTCGATCTCCTGCCGGAGCTCGAGGGCCTCGCTCGCGGATAGGTTCGCGACGTCGATGTGCGACGTGCCGGCGTATCGGCGCGTGTCGCCCCCCGAGCGCGGCCAGCAGGCGATCTCGATGCTCTCGAACCCGTTCGCGACCATCCAGTCCGCGACGTCCGCAAGCGGCGTCTCTGGGAACGGTGCGGTCAGCAGGCCAAGCTTCATCGGGTCACCTCCGTCGGTGCTGGTTGCGCGCCGCGGGCGGTCCGATCGACCGACGCCCAGCGCTCCTCGCGGGCCGAGCGGGCGATCGCGTCGCCGATCAGCATCTCCTCGTGGCCGTCGGCGAACGTGGCGTAGTCGGGGCGCGGGGTGGGGCCCCCGGCCATGACATCGGCGTAGATCGAGCGGAAGTGCGCGCAATGGGTGTCGAAGAAACCCTCGACGTGCCCGCCGGGCAGCGCCGACGCCGCCCGGCCCGCCGCGCCGAGGAGGGCGGGGTCCCGATCCATGATCTCGTTCGGCCGCCCACGGTGGCCGATCCATGCCCGATCTGGGGCCTCGGAGTCCCAGGCCAGCGAGGCCTCCGACCCATCGATCTCGTAGGTGAGCGAGTTCTTGCGGCCCGCGCTGACCTGGGAGACGGTCACCGCACCTCGGGCTCCACCGTCGAAGCGAAGGAGGATGGACGCGGTGTCCTCGGTCGTGATCGTGCGCGTGACCGTTTCGCTCGCCCGTTCCGTCGCGAAGCTCTCGACCGGGGCGCTCGGCTCGTGGCGGGTCTCGATGAACGTGCTCAGGTCCGCCATGACCGACTCCACGCGCTGCCCGGTGACGTACGTGACGAGGTCCAGCCAATGGGAGCCGATGTCGCCGACCGCACGGAGCGCCCCACCCCGGTCGGGCTGGAGGCGCCAGTTCCAGTCGGTGTCGAGCAGGAGCCAGTCCTGGAAGTAGCGGCCGGTGATGAGGCGTACGTCACCGATCGCCCCGCCCGCGACCGTTTCACGGGCCTGCTGGTTCAGCGGGTAGAAGCGGATGTTGAAGTTCGTGGCGTTCACCACCCCGCTGCGCGCGGCGGCGTCCACGAGCTCGGCTGACTCGGCCGCGGTCATCGCCAGCGGCTTCTCGCAGACGACGTGGTGGCCGGCGGTGAGGGCCGCCCTGGCCTGGACGAAATGCAGGTCGTTCGGCGAGGCGATGTGCACGACCGAGACCTCGGGATCGGCCAGGAGATCGTCGAAGGAGGCGTAGGCGGGCAACCCGAGCTTCTCGCCGCGCGCCGCTCCGCGCTCCGGGGTGCTGCCGAGCACGCCCTTCACGCCCACGCCGATCCGCCGCAGGGCCTCGACGTGAACCGTGCCGATGAACCCGGTCCCGATGACGGCCGCCCCCACGTCGGAGATGCGTGTCATCGACTCGTCACCCGCCCACCCGCTCGCCGGCCGACGGCGCGGTGAACTTGTCCCACAGCGACGCGGCGTTCAGCGTCTGGATGTGCTCCATCATGTAGGCCTGCCCGATGTCGACCGGGTACCGGTCGGCGAAGCTCACCCGCGCCATCGTCTCCTCGCGGGTCCATCCCTTCGCGACGGCCGCCGCCACCGCGGCCTTCCATTCGAGGAGGTTCGAGCGCTGCACCGCCAGGTACTCGACGGTGGTGACCGGTCCGTGCCCCGGGATGACGTGATCCACGTCGAGGCCCCGGATCCGATCCAGGGCGGCGACCCACGCATCGACGTCGGAGGTCATGAGCCACGTCTGGCACTCGCTGAAGATCGTGTCGCCGGTGAAGACCACGCGCTCCTCCGGGACGTGGACCGCGACCTGGCCGGGCGTGTGCCCCGGGGTGTGGAGGAGGCGGAACGTCCGATCGCCCACCGACAGGGTGAGATCCCCGGTGAAGACGATCGTTCCCTTGTTCGGGTCCGCGTAGTACTCGTCGCGATCCGGAAAGATCGTCGCTCCCTCCGGGTCGTCGGTGGGGATCGCCTCCTTCGCGTAGTCGTACGGGTCGAGGTCCGGCGTCGGGACCATGAACCGCTCGTAGAGCGCCTGGTGCTCGACCACCGAGCCGGCACCCTTGAAGTAGTAGTTCCCGAAGATGTGGTCCACGTGATGCTCGGTGTTGATCAGGAAGCGAATCGGCCCGTGCGACTCGGCCTCCCGCCGCATCGCCACCGCCCGGGTCGGGAGCTGGGGCGTGTCGATGACGACGACCCCGTCCGACGTCACGACATAGCTCGGATTGCATCCGCGCAGCGTGGTATCCGTGTAGACCGCAGCGGTCACCTGCTCCATCGAAGTGTCGCTCCTGCTGTCGGGAAAGACGGCCCTGGTCATTGGGTTGCCGTCAGGCCGCCGTCGATCATCAAGACCTGGCCCGTCACGAACGCTCCGGCCGACGAGCAGAAGAGCAGGCTCGGGCCCACGAGGTCGTCCGTGCCGCCGATCCGCCCGAGTGGAATCCTGCCGACGATGCCGTCCCGGAAGGACGGGTCGGCGAGCAGGGAGGCGACCTGCGGGGTCTCCACGAAGGTCGGGGAGATGGCATTGACGGTGATGCCGTGCCTGGCCCACTCCGTCGCCCACTGGCGGGTGAGGGAGCTGATTGCGCCCTTGGCCGCCACGTACGCTGAATAGCCGGCATTGATGCCGAGCAGTGAGCGGACCGATGAGATGTTGAGCACCCGTCCGCCACGCGCGCCGGCGATCATCGCCCGCACGGCCGCCTGCGTCGGGTAAAGGGTGCTCCGTACATTCAGATCGTAGATCCACTCCCACGCTTCGGAGGGGTATTCCTCCGCCGGAAAGAGGACCTTGCCGGCGCCGCCGCCGACCGCGTTGACGATGATGTCCAGGCGGCCGAACCTGCCCACGACCTCGTCCACCATCCGCGCGCAGGCATCGGGGTCGGTCGCATCGGCGACGATGGCCAGCGTTTCGGCGCCGGCGTCCCGGATCCGCGTGACCGCCGCGTCGAGCGACTCGCTCGTGCGGCCGGCGACCGCGACGCTCGCGCCCGCACCGGCCAGGCCGACGGCGAGCGCGGAGCCGATGGCCCCGCCGCCGCCCATGACCAGCGCGGTTCGGCCTTCGAGACCGAAGATGGAAAGCTGCTGCATCAGCGGGTCATCCGTGCTGCAATACGGCCAATCATCGATTATCGATGATAAGGGGGGCCTGCGGGTCGGTCAATGGCGTCTCACCGGCATCCGGGGGTCCGTCGTCGACCCATCGACGGGCGAGGTTGGAGCTCGCCTCGTTGAAATGCTGCGTCAGTGCGGCCACCGCCTCGTCGACGTCACGGCGGCGGAGCGCGGCCAGGATCGGCGCGTGCAGGTCCGCCGACCATTGCGGGTCCGCGCCGCGGACGACGAGGGTGATGTACGTGCGCAGGAACGGCTCGAGCGAGCTCCAGACGGTGTGCAGCGTCCGGTTGTCGGCGATCTCGAGGATGCGGGCGTGAAACCTCGCGTCGGCCTCGGCGACTGCGTGCCCGTCGCCGGCCCGCGCGGCGACCTGCATCGCGTCGCAGTAGCCGGCGAGCTCCGCGAGGTCGGCATCGGTGATGCGAGGCAGTGCGAGCCGGACGCCGAGCGACTCGAGTGCCAGGCGCACGGTGTAGGCCTCGATGATCTCGCGGCGTGCCGGGCGGCGGACGCGCGCGCCCTTGAAGGGGATGATCTCGACGACGCCGAGCGCCTCGAGGGCGCGCAGCGCCTCGCGGACCGGGGCCTGGCTCGTGTGCAGCTCGCGCGCGATCTGCGTCTCGACGATCCGTGAGTTCGGCAGGTACTCGCCGCTCAGGATCCCCTCCAGGAGGCGATCCTTCACCTGGTCCGCCAGGAGGCTGCGGGACAATCGCTCGACGGCCACCGTGGTCTCCATCAGACGCCGACCGGGGTCGTTGGCTGGCCCGGCGACGGTGCGTCGCGAGTGATCTCCACCAGGCCGCTGGAGCCGTCGACCCGCAGCCGGTCGCCGGTCCTGATCCGGTGGGTCGCCACCGAGGTCCCGATCACGGCGGGGATCCCGAACTCGCGCGCCAGGACGGCCGGATGAGAGGTCGTCCCACCGGTGTCGGTCACCAGCCCCGCGATCTTCGTGAACAGGACGACCCAGGCCGGGTTCGTCATCTGGCAGACGAGAATGTCGCCATCGCGGACCTCGTCGAACTCGTCGACGGTGCGAACCACTCGCGCAACGCCCTCGACGACGCCCGGCGACGCGCCGAGCCCGGAGACCCTGCGCTCGTCCGCCGACTGCTCCTGGTAGAAGCGCTCCGGGTAGCCCCAGTTGACGAGGTAGGGGAAGGCGAGCTGCGATTGCGTGGCGGTGCCGACCCAGTTGCGAGGGCGCATCCGCTCGGCTGCCGCGCGCTTCGCGCGCTCATCGGCCACGATCGCGCGCGCATCGATGGCGGCCGGGTCGCCGATGTAGCCGCGAAGCTGGTTGTAGCGCAGGAACATCACGTCATCGGGCTGATCCAGGTGCCCGCCGGCCACGAGCTTCCTGCCGATTGCAATCAGCACCAGCCGCATGTGGGCGTTCGCGCCCTGGTCGATGTAGAAGTGGTGGTCGGGCGTCAGGGGCGCCATCCTCAGGTTCACGGCGTTCGCGGCCCGCATCTCGTCGAGACTCTCACCGCTCAGCCCCGCGAGGATCTCGGCCGAAGCGGCCTCGATGTCGCGGCGCATGGCTTCCATGGCGGAGGGATAGTCGTAATCGGTGTCGAGATAGCCCCTGACGAGCTCGACCACCGGCTCGGGCTGCTCGCGGACAGTGGGGAAGATGAACTCGTGGCTCCAGACCGCGTGCCAGCCGAACTCCCGCTGGTACGGCTCGATCCGCTCGTTGATGAACCGGGCCCCGCGCTCGCTCGCGCCCAGCGCGGCGAGGATGCTCGCCGAGTCGGGGGCGGAGAACGCCTCGCGCAGCGCAGCGTCGTCGCGGACCTCGTTCTTCATCCGCCACAGGGCCTCGATCGAATCCCAGTTCCGGTCGGAGGCGGAGTTCTGCAGACGGCCCAGCAGGTCCTCGTCGACCGTGCCGCGGTGCTTCTCCATCACGGCGCGCAGGTCCAACGTGGCGGACAGCTGCGCGAAGTTCAGCATCCAGTGGATCTTCCAGTGGCGGTCGTGGATGTCGATCGCGTCCTCGAGCAGGCACGCCAGCTCGGCGAGGCTCATCCGCTCCTCATCGTCGAGGCGCATCTCGAGATACGCGAAGTTGCGCTCCATCTCCGGCCGGAGCCGATCTCGCCACCAGTCCGCGAACTGCTCGCCGTAGACCGGCAGCACGGTGTCGAGATAGGCGCCCATCGTCGTCGCGAATTCGGCGTCGCGCGGGACGCGCGCGCCGTAGCGGGCGCTGTACTCGGTGGCATCGATCCGCAGCGCCGGATCGGCCGGGATCGCGGTCGTGTAGACGTAGCCGTTCACCCGCTTCGCCAGCCAGTCCACCGCGAACGGAGTTCCGAACCGGCGGAACATGTGATCGCAGCTCAGCCACCAGCCCCCGATGTCGAAGAACATCGGGCTGACCGGGTGTGGGCAGTGCAGGTCGTCGTAGACCCAGAAGAATCCGCGCTCGACATCCGAGTCCCACGAGACGGGGAACGAGTCGTCCCCCAGGAACTGCCCGATAACCTCCTCATGCTCGAGCACTGGATCGCCTCCGCCGCTCCCGTGGATCGCCATGACCAACCGCCCAGGCGGCCGGTTGGCAGGTCATCGATAATCGATTATGCTACCGATCTACCGCGTTGCCAACCCCGAACGCTGGAGGAGGAACGCTCATGACCGCTCCAGCCCAGGCGAATCCGACCGATAGCCCCCTGGCCCGCATGGTTCGGGACACCCAGACCGACTACTGGAACGACTCGTGCGCCACGGCCGAGCTCGAGTACGCGGTCGCCCGGGGCGCGACCGGTGCGACCTCGAATCCGAGCATCGTCGGCGAGGTGCTGCGCAAGGAGCAGGCCCGCTGGGTGCCGCGCATCGGCTCGATTGCGCGCGGCGAACCCGACCTGGACCGAGACCGAGATCGCGTGGGCCCTGGTGGAGGAGATGGCCGTGGCCGGCGCAGCAGTCCTCGAGCCCGTCTTTCGTCGCGAGGGCGGCCGGAAGGGCCGCCTCTCGCTCCAGACGAACCCGGCGAACTACCCGAACGTCGAGCGGATGCTCGAGCAGGGCCGCCGATTCTCGACCCTGGCGCCGAACATCCAGGTCAAGTTCCCCGCGACGCGGGCGGGGATCGAGGCCATCGAGCGAGCGACCGCCGAGGGCGTGAACATCAACGCCACGGTCTGCTTCACGCTCTCCCAGGCCATCGCGGTCGCCGATGCGGTGGAACGCGGCCTCGACGCGTTCGTCGCCGGTGGCGGCGATCCGGCGACGATGTCGCCGGTCTGCACGATCATGATCGGCCGCGTGGATGACTGGATGCGCGTCCTCGTCGACCGCGACTCGATCTCCGTCGATCCCGACGCGCTGAACTGGGGGGGGATCGCCGTCTTCAAGCGCGCGTATCGCCTCTTCTGCGAGCGCCACTACCGGGCACGGCTGCTCGCCGCGGCGTATCGGCACCGCCTGCACTGGACCGAGCTCGTGGGTGGCGACGTCGTCCTCACCATGACGCACGCCTGGCAGGTGCGCTTCAACGAGAGCGGGATCTCGCCCGCGCCACGGATGGACGAGCCGGTCGCGGAGGCCGTCATCGAGGAGCTGCGGGAGCGGATCCCCGACTTCGGCCGGGCCTTCGAGCCGGATGGTCTCGCCCCCGAAGAGTTCGAGACCTACGGGGCGTCGCGGAGGACCCTGCGCGGCTTCATCGCGTCGTACCACGACCTCGTGGCCGCCATCCGCGACGAGATCCTGCCAGATCCCGACCACCGAGCGGTGCGGGTCGCGTGACGGGTCCGCACCGGCTATCGGAGGAGATGTCCGCGGCATCGGCCCGGCTGCGGGTCGACGTCCACGGCGGCGAATCGCGGGGCCACGTCCTCGAGGACCTGAACTTCCTGAACTATCGCCTCGGGCACGTCGAGATCTCGCCCCAGGTCACGCTGCCGGACCCCGACATCGTGTGGGACACCGACGGCGAGCAGGCGATCCGCTACGACGGTCGGGTCATGCGCCTGACCGGTCCCTGGCCGGCGGGGCCCATCCAGAAGGTGGTGGTCGCCATGCTCGCCCTTCGCATGGAGGCGATGGGGCTCCACCCCTTCCACGCCTCCGCCGTCCGCTATCGCGACCGGACCGTGATGTTCCTGGGCGGCGAGTCGAACCACGGCAAGAGCATGGGCCAGATCGAGGCCTGCCGGCGGGGGGCGCTCCTCGTCTCGACCGAGACGACGGTGGTCGACGAGGAGGGCCGCGCGGTCCTGGGCTCGAAGGAGCCGCTCCTCAAGAAGCGCACCGAGGGCACCGAGCGCGCCGACAAGGCGGGACCCGAACGGGGTGTCGCGAAGTTCTTCGGGGAGATGCCGACCTGGACGATCTTCGACGAGCCGAGCACCGTGGACGTCGTCGTGGTGCCGGCGATCGACGGGAACTACGATCCCAGCCTGGCGCCGATGATCCCCTACGAGCGTCAGTTCCAGACGCTCCACTCGCTCCAGAACTACTTCCTCCTCAACGAGCTGCTGGCGGTGGGCCACCCGATGCCGCTCATCGACACCGACGCACTGCGCAGCTCGCGGGCCGCATTCACGGCACGCTTCGCGGAGCGCCCATACTTCTTCGTCCGGGCAGCAACGCCCCAGGTGCTGATGGATCAGGTGGACGAGGTCCTCTAGGAGCGGAGACGCGGATGCGGACTTTCACCTACGAGCGGCCGACGACGCTGGCCGAGGCGGTCGACCTTCTCGAGGAGCACGGCGCTGCCGCCCGCCCGCTGGCCGGGGGCACCGACCTCATCATCCGGATCCGCGACGGCACCGCGCGTCCCGCGACGGTCATCGACCTCAAGCGCATCCCCGAGCTCCGTCCCTCGATTCGCGAGGAGGATGGACGGCTGACGATCAGCGCGACCACGGTCATGACCGACATCGCCGCCGACGCGCGGGTGCGGCACTGGTTCGTGGCGCTCGCGGAGGCCGCGGCGGTCGTCGGCGCGGTCCAGATCCGGAACCGGGCGACGATCGCGGGCAACCTCTGCAACGCCTCGCCGGCGGCCGACACCGCCACGCCGTTGCTCGCGTACGGGGCGACGGTCGTGGCCGCCGGGCGCGCGGGCACGCGACGCATCGGCCTCGACGACTTCTTCGTCCGCTCCGGGGAGACGACGCTCGCGCCCGGTGAGCTGGTGACCGCCGTCGAGCTGCCGATCCCCGCCGGACGGACCGGGGCAGTCCACCTGCGGCGCACCCGCCGGCGCGGTCACGACCTGGCGGCGGTGACGATGAGCTGCGTCATCGACGCCGCGCGGGTGACCCGCCTCGCGTACGGGAGCGTCGGCCCGCGGCCGATCCTGGCCGTCGACGCGTCTGGCCTGCTCGCCGATCCCGGGGCGGATGCCGCGCTCCGCGACGAGCTGCTGGGCCGCATGCTCGGCGCGGCGAGCCCATCGGCTCGTTCGATGCGCGCCAGCCCCGAATACCGGCTCGCCATGCTGCGCGTGCTCGGCCGACGGGCGGTGGCGATCGCCCTCGACCGGCTGAACACGCCATGAGCGGAGCTCGACCGCAGCGACTACCCATCACGTTGACCGTCAACGGACGGCAGCGGACGTTCGAGGTCGAGGTGCACCACACCCTGCTCGACGTGCTGCGCGACGACCTGGGCCTGACCGGGACGAAGGAGTGCTGCCTCGTCGGCGAGTGCGGCGCGTGCACGGTCATCGTCGACGGCAGGACCGTCGACTCCTGCCTGATGCTCGCCGTCGAGGCCGATGGCGCGGAGCTGACGACGATCGAGGGCCTCGCCACCGACGGCCGGCTGAGCCCCATCCAGGCGGCATTCCTCGACGAGGGTGCCGTGCAGTGCGGATTCTGCATCCCGGGCCAGGTCCTCTCGTCGCACGTTCTGCTCGAGGCGACCCCGCATCCGACCCTCGCCGAGATCGAGGAGGCGATCGCCGGCAACCTGTGCCGCTGCGGCTGCTACCGGCAGATCACCGCGGCGATCCTCGCCGCCGCCGAGGTGACCGGTCGGTGAGCGACGGCGTCGGTTCCTCCCCGCGGCGGGGCGGTGGGCACGGGCGGGTGACCGGTGAACTGCGGTATGCGGCGGACATCCGCCTGCCCGACGTCCTCTACGTCAAGCTCGTCACGCTCGACTGTGCCCGCGGGCGGATCGGGGCCATCGACGCCGGCGCGGCTGAGCGGGTGCCCGGCGTTCGCCTGGTCATGACCCCCGCCGACCTGCCCGACCCGATGCCGCGCTTCGGCCCCCAGTTCAACGACCGGCCGGTCCTGGCGGTGGGCGAGACGAAATACCACGGCGAGCCGGTCGCCGCGGTGGCGGCCGAGACGCTCGACGCCGCCGAGGAGGGTGCGCGTCGGGTGCGGGTCGAGTACGACGAACTGCCAGCGGTCTTCACCATCGACGGGGCCCTGGCACCCGGGGCCCCGCTCGTCCAGGACCCTGGCCTGCGGCCCGGCGACCCCCTCGCCGGCACGAACGTGCTCCGCGAACACCGGGTCGGGTGGGGGGACCCCGACGCCGCGTCGGCTGACACGGTGATCGAGCACACCTACGAGTTCCCGATGGTGACCCAGTTCGCGATCGAGCCGCATGTCTTCATGGCGGCACCCGACGGGACCGGCGTCTCGGTGTGGACCACCATCCAGCACCCGAACTGGCTGCAGAAGATCCTTGCCAAGGTGCTTGGCCTCCCGCTCTCCAAGGTCCGCGTGCTTGCGCCGGATCCCGGCGGGGCGTTCGGTGGCAAGCAGCACGCCAAGTTCGAGCCGCTCCTCGCCTTCATGGCCCTACGCACCGGACGGCCCGTGCGCCTGGTGCTCAGTCTCGAGGAGACCTTCCAGGCCGTTCGCCGCGCGGCTTCCCGGGTCACCGTCCGCACCGGCCTGATGGCAGATGGCACGCTCGCCTTCTGCGACGTTGCCGCCGACTATCTCATCGGCGCCTACGTCGACATCGCGGATCGCGTGGTTGGCAAGGGAAGCTACCTGGCCTGCGGCCCGTACCGGATCCCGTCGGCTCGTGTCCTGGCGCGAGGGGTCCTCTCGCACACGACCCCGTCCACCGCATTCCGCGGATTCGGCAATCCACAGGTCAACTGGGCCGTCGAGTCGAACCTCGACGACGCAGCGATCTCGCTCGGCATCGACCCGCTTGCCCTCCGGCTGCGGAACCTCGCGCGGCACGGCGAGGCGTTCATCCCCTTCGACACGCCCGCGGACGGTGACTGGGAGCAGACCGCGCGTCGCGCTGCGGCGATGATCGGCTGGGACACGCCGGTCCCGCCCGGGCGGGGCCGCGGGATCGCGTTCGGGATCAAGTCGGGCCCCACCACCGGCCTCTCCTACGCCACCGTCCGCCTCCTCGTGGACGGCAGCGTGATCGTCTACGCCGGCACCCAGGACATCGGGCAGGGGGCGCGGACGATCCTGGCCCAGATCGCCGCCGAGGAGCTGGGGGCACCGCTGGATTGGGTGACGGTGGTGATGGGTGACACGGCGGTCGTCCCCTACGATCAGCAGACGTCGGCGAGTCGCTCGACGGTCCTGATGGGGAACGCCGTGCTCGGCGCCTGCCGGGAGATCCAGGCCAAGCTCCGTGCCATGGCGGCCGGACTCCATGGCCTCCCCGAATCGGCGATCGGCGTCGAACACGGCCGCGTCCGGCTGCCGGACGGCGAGCTCCCGATCGCCGAGGTCGTGAAGGCCGGCCTCGGGGCGCGCGGTGGCGAGCTGATCGGCAACGGCGAGTCGCGCCGCGAGGGTGATCCTGGCCATCCGCTCGGTGGAAGCGCGGCCTTCTTCGAGTTCAACGTGACAGCCGTCGAGGCCGCGGTGGACGTCGAGACCGGGGACGTGACGATCCACCGGCACGTGACCGTCTCGGACGTCGGCAAGGCGCTCAACCCGCTGCAGGTGACGATGCAGGACGAGGGGGCCGCGATCATGGGCCTGGGGCACACCCTGATGGAGCACATGATCCACGACGAGACGGGCCGGATCCGGAGCCTGGGGGCCATCGACTACCGGATCCCCACGAGCATGGACCTCCCGATCGAGCTCGAGAGCGACATGATCGAGAACGCCGACGGGCCGGGACCGTACGGCGCCAAGGGCATGAGCGAGGGCGCGCTTCTGTGCGTGGCGCCGGCGGTCGCCGCTGCCGTCCGAGCGGCAACCGGCGTCGTGATTCGGACCCTGCCCCTCACGCCGGAGCGGGTCTGGCGCGCCCTCCAGGAACGACCCGGTGGACCCGGCCCGGTCGCCGGGAGGCCGCCGGGGTGACCTACGTCTACGACCTGGACGCGCCGCCGGACGGATCCCCGGGCGAGCTCACGACCCTGCTCGGGGGCAAGGCAGCAAACCTGAGCGTGATGGCCGTCGAGCTGGGGCTGCCGGTCCCGCCGGCCTTCACGATCTGCACCACGGCATGCAACGACTTCCTCGGATCGCGGCTGGCCGGATGGGCTCGAGGACGAAATCCGCTCGCACCTCGCCACGATCGAGCGCCGCGTCGGCCGGCGCTTCGGCGACCCGGTCGATCCGCTTCTCGTATCGGTCCGCTCCGGGGCGCCGGTCTCGATGCCCGGGATGATGGACACGATCCTGGACCTCGGCCTCAACGAGGCGACGACCCGTGGCCTGGCCGAGGCCGCGGGCAGCGAGGCGTTCGCGGCCGACTGCCGGCGGCGCTTTGAGGAGATGTACTCGGAGATCGTCGGCGTGGACGCGGTCCCCGACGATCCATGGGACCAGCTGCGGGCGGCGGTCGCGGCGGTCTTCCGCTCCTGGAACAGCGAGCGGGCGAGAGCCTACCGCCAGCGGGAAGGGATTCCCGACGACCTCGGGACGGCGGTCACCGTGCAGGCCATGGTCTTCGGGAACCGGAGCGCGGACTCGGCCACCGGCGTGCTCTTCACCCGGGACCCGGCCACCGGTGCCGGCGAACTGTACGGCGACGTGATGTTCGCGGCACAGGGAGAGGACGTCGTGGCCGGGACGCACGCGACCCAGACGCTCGCGGATCTCGCCGAGCGCATGCCGGAGGTCGCCCGCGAGCTGGCCGGGTACGCCCATGCCCTCGAGCGATACCACGCCGACATGTGCGACATCGAGTTCACGATCGAGCGCGGCAGGCTCTGGCTGCTCCAGTGCCGGATCGGCAAGCGCAGCCCGGTGGCCGCGCTCCGGATCGCCGTCGAGATGGCGGAGGACGACGACTTCCCACTGACCCGGCGAGCGGCCGTCGAGCGCGTCCGCTCCCTCCTTGCCGACCCACCGCTCGACGTCGGCCATGCTCCGTTGGGCGCGGAGCCGCTGACGAACGGCCTCCCGGCGTCCCCCGGCCTCGCCGCGGGTGAGATCGCGACCTCTGCCGATGCGGCACTGGCGGTCGCCGAGGCGGGCCGGCCGGTGATCCTCGTGCGCCACGAGACATCGCCGGACGATGTGCGCGGGATGGCGCGTGCAACCGGGCTGCTGACGTCACGAGGTGGCCTCGCGAGCCACGCCGCGGTCGTGGCCCGCGGCTGGGGGATTCCAGCCGTCGTGGGCGCCTCGGCGTTGGAGGTGGATGACGAAGGCGTCTCGATCGGCGCGCGGCGCCTCGTGGCCGGAAGCGGTATCACGGTCAACGGGTCCACCGGGGACGTCTTCGAGGGGATCCTGGCCGCGGGTGGCGAGATGCTTCCCGCCGCAGAAACGCTGCGCGCCTGGGCCGGTGAGCTGGGGGTGAGCATCAACGACGGTCCGGCCGTACCCGCGGACACGGAGCAGCCGCCCGTCCATGCTGGGGCGACGCTCGAGGCCGGGGTAACGGTCGAGCGCGACACGCTCATCGGCATCCTGTCGGTGAAGGGCAGCGCCACGCTGGACAGCCTGGCCGAAAGCCTGCTCACAACCTCCCAGGCGGCCGAAGCGGCACTGCGGCCCCTGGTCGAAGAGCGCCTCGTGGAGTTCGCCTCCGGCTCATATCGGCTCGCGCCGGACGGGAAGGCCGCAGCCGAGCGGATCCTCGCCGACGACCGGGAGCGGTGCGGGCCGGATTGCGGCGAGACGATGCTCACGTCCTTCCACGCCCTTGATGAGCGGATGAAGGAGATCGTCACCGCCTGGCAAATGCGCGAGGTCGGCGGATCGCAGGTGCTGAACGACCACGAGGACCCGGACTACGATCGCGGCGTTCTGGCTCGGCTTGGCGATCTCCACCGCGAGGCGACGGAATGGCTCTCGCCGTTCGGCGTCTCGATCGCCCGGCTCGGCCTCTATCGCGAGCGGCTGGAGCGGGCGCTCCGCCGCGCGAGCGACGGCGACGCCCGCTACGTTGCCTCGCCGAGGGTCGACAGCTACCACTCGACCTGGTTCGAGCTGCACGAGGACCTGATCCGGCTTTCAGGCCGCACCCGGGAAGAGGAGGCCGCCGCGGGCAGGGCCTGAGGCAGGGTGTCCTAGACCGCCCCGCCGAGGACTCGCTCGCGTATCGCCGCCCAGGCCAGCGCGTCGCGGACCCCGTCTTCGATCGACCGTTCCGCCTCCCAGTCGAGCAGCTGTTGCGCCAGCTCGGTCCGCGTGAAGCTTCCGATCACGTCGCCCGGGCGCGGCGGACCATCACGAACCTGAAGCGCTCGACCGTTCACGCGCTCGAAGGCGGCGACCAGCTCCCGGACCGTGGTGCCGCGGCCGGTGCCAAGGTTGATGGCCAGGTAACCGTCCTCGCCAGCCGGCGGCAGAATCCGGTCGAAGCGCTCGATGGCCGCGACGTGTGCCCGCGCGAGGTCCCAGACGTGGACGTAGTCGCGGATCGCCGAGCCGTCCCGGGTCGGCCAGTCCGTACCGGTGATCGTGAACGTCGTGCCGGCCGCGGCGGCGGAGATCATCCGGCCCAGGGCGTGGCTCGGCTCGGCCGTGGGCAGACCGCTGCGGAGCTGAGGATCGGCGCCGATCGGGTTGAAGTAGCGCAGCGAGATCGCACGCAGGTCGTGGGCGCGAGTGGCGTCAGCGAGCACCTCTTCGATCATGACCTTCGTCCGTGCATACGGGCTCTGCGGATCGAGCGGCGAGTTCTCGTCGACTGCGAGGTCGTCCCCCGGAAGATAGATCGAGGCTGACGAGCTGAAGACGAGGCGTCCACACCCGTTGCGCACGAGATGCCCGATGAACTCGATCGACTTCCCGACGTTCTCGCGGTAGTAGCGGAGCGGATCGGCAACCGAGTCGGGCACCACGATGAGCGCCGCGCAGTGTACGACCGCAGCAAGGTCCGGGTGCTCGGCGAAGACTCGGTCGATGAGCTCCCCGTCCGCGATGTCGCCGTCGTAGAAGATCCGCTCCCGCGTGAACTCGCGCCGACCGGTCGCCAGGTTGTCGAGCAGGACGGGCGTGATACCGGCGTCGAGGCAGGCCGAGGCGACGGTGCTGCCGATGAAGCCGGCGCCGCCGGCGACGAGGACCTTCACGGAGCGCTGATGGACATGCGGCAACCATACGTCACGGCGGGTTCGATTGGCCCTTGCGCGAACCGTCCGGAGGGGCTAGCCTCCCGCACCAAGAGCATCTAGGTAGGGTGGGAGATGGCGGCGCCGCGGCTCGACCGGGGGGACTACGCGTTGTTGCTGCTGGCGCTGATTGCCGAGCGCGAACGCTACGGCTACGAGCTCGTCGCCGAGCTTCGCGCGCGCTCGCGGGCCGCCATCGACCTGCCAGAGGGGACCGTCTATCCCGCGCTCCGCCGCCTCGAGCGCGACGGTCTCATCGCGGGCAGATGGGTCGAGGTCGCGAACGCCCCGCGGCGCCGCTACTACGCGCTCACCCGCACCGGGGAGCGGGCGCTCGCCGATGGTCGGGCTGCCTGGCGGCGCTTCGCGGATGCGGCCGACTCGGTGCTCGCCCCATGACCCCCGAGGCCAGGCATCGGATCGATGCGCACGTGGCCGCCATCCTCGATGCATCGGGCGTGCCGACGCGCCGGCGGCAGGACCTCGCCGAGGAGCTCTTTGGTCACCTCGCCGAGCGGGTCGCCGCGCTCGTCGCGGGCGGCCTTACGGAGCCCGATGCCACCGCGCGGGCGATCGCCGACTTTGGGCCGGCCGGGCGGCTCGGTCGGGAGCTGACCCGCGCGTATCGGTCCCGGCTGTGGGCCAGCACGATCGGTGTCCTCGTGCCGCCCCTCGCGGCTCCAGCAGACCGGCCGTCGGTTGTGGGCTGGCTTCGGCTGATCCTGGGGCTCTCGGTCGGCCTGGAGACCATCGGCCTGGCCTTTGCCGGCGCGACCGAGACCCCGGTGCACGTACTCCTGGCGGTCGTGGGGCTAGGTACCGGCGTGATCCTGGGCGTCCTGGCCTTCCAGGCGCTTGCCCGCGGGCAGCGCTGGGCGCTGCTGTACGCGATCGTGGTGGCGCTCCTTTTCGTCTTCTACGGGGTGCGCGACACGCTCTTTCCCGCCGTGCCCGGCTCGATCAACGTCCCGCTGGGGGCCATCGCCGCCGCGCTCGTGCTGCTTGCCACGCTCCACAGCTGGCCGGAGCTGCGCGCGTACGTTGCGCAGTCACCGTCGCTTCGCCGCGTGATGGGCGCCTCTCTGGTCGGGGCGGTCGCCCTCTCCACGCTGCTGCCCGGCGGCCTGGCGGCACTCCCCGATCCGACCCAGGCGAGCGCCGCGGACGTCGAGATGCGGCTGTCGATGACCTGCGATCGGCGCGACGGCAGGGACGCCTACGGGGCCGCCGTCCCCGAAATGCCGCATATGACTCTCATCGTCAACCTGTACTGGCACCACGGCGATCTCCTGCCGGGCGGGCTGGCGGGCGCGATTTCGGGCCTGTTCGAGCCGGTCAACGCGTCCACGGACGGAACCCGAGAGGTGGGCGACACGGCCGGCTGGCGGGCTGTCGGGGCGGACACCTTCGACTATCAATTCGCCGGGCAGGAGAGCGTGATCGACGTGGCCACCGGTGCGACCGCCGGGTGGTTCGGCAGCGTCTCCCCGAGCGTGAACATGATCCCGCGTGCCGAGATCCCCGGCAGCCAGACGGTGGGCGTGGCTCCCGAGGCGATCCGCGGCGGGCACACGCTCCGAATCACCTGGCAGATCGAGGGAATCAACCAGGGCGTGGACGGCCACCCGCGCATGGAGGTCTTCTATGCGCACCTCGATCGCTTCGTGCTGGAGGGCATCGTCGGCTGCGGGGAGACGGTCATCGGACACGAGGTGCCGCGCTACGCACCGGCGGCCCCGGCCGACGGCCCCCCCGACTGGTGGGCGCTTCCGTAGAGGGCCGTGTGGGATTCGAACCCACGACACGAGGATTAAAAGTCCCCTGCTCTAACCACTGAGCTAACGGCCCACGCTTGGTGCTCAGTTAGAGCACATGATTCGAAAGAGGCTTGACTACACCGCTGTTACAGCACATGATTTTGCCAGTTTCTCAACGCTAGAACCCGCCGAATCTCCTGCTGTCAGATGCCTACCAAACCAGCGACTCACGCTCACGCGAACCTCGACCTGGCCTATGCGGTCGGCTCCTTCACGCGCCATCTTAGGGCAGAGAATCTGGCCCCCTCCACCGTGGCCACCTACGTGAAGGCGCTCAACCAGCTGCACACGTTCCTGGTCAGCAAGCGTATGCCGACTGATGTGGCCGCCGTCCGCCGCGAGCACATCGAGGCGTTCCTGGTCGACCTTCAGGACTCCGGGCATCGGCCGGCGACGGTTGCGAATCGGTACCGGTCGCTGCAGCAGGTCTTCCGCTGGCTGGTGGGGGAGGACGAGATCCGCGAGTCGCCGATGGCGCGCATGCGCCCGCCGGCGGTCCCCGATGAACCGCCGCCGGTGCTGCGCGTCGAAGAACTCGAGCGGCTTCTGTCGGCCTGCGCAGGCACGTCGTTTGAGGATCGCCGGGACACGGCCATCGTCCGCCTGCTGGCGTCGACCGGCATGCGGCGCGGCGAATGCGTCGGGCTACGCGTGGAGGACGTCGACTTCGACCACGAGGTGGCGCTGGTGCTCGGCAAAGGGCGCCGCCCGCGCGCCTGCCCGTTCGACCGCCAGACCAGCCGCGCCCTGGACCGATACCTCCGCGTCCGGAAGCAGCACTTCGACGCCGACTCGTCCTGGCTTTGGCTGGGAAAGAAGGGTCGTCTGACCGATACCGGCCTGGCCCAGATCCTCCGCCGTCGCGGCGCCGCCGCCGGGATGCCGAAGTTGCACCCACACCTGTTCCGCCACACCTTCGCTCATCAGTGGCTTGCGGACGGCGGCACCGAGGGCGACCTCATGCGTCTCGCCGGCTGGAAGTCCCGCGAGATGCTGAACCGCTACGGCGCCTCGGCCGCTGACGAGCGGGCCCAAGAAGCGTACCGGCGGCTGCGCAGCTGAGGAGATTCCAGGCGCGGCGCCACCTTAGTCCGAGCCGGACACACACCAACGCCAGGTGACATTCACCCGATGTTGGCCCCTGACGGCATCTAACTAGCAAGCGCAAGGAGGCGAGGTCGAGCTGGACGTAGTACGCCTGGTCGACGAACTCCGCGCCCAACGATCTGAGGCGCTCGATGAACTGCTCGCCACCTTCGGCGCAGAGATTGAGGGCGTGGCGTACCTGATCCTGCACAACCGCTCGGACGCGGAGGAGGTCGTGATCGACACGGCGATGACCGCCTGGGACAGCGTGGGCAGCTTGCGGAACCCCGGCGCTCTCCGCGCCTGGCTTCTCCAGGTGGCCGCTAGGCACAGCCTGCAGCGGGTCCGGCGCTCGCGGGGTGTGGACCCGCTTCCGCTTCAGTCGGAATCTGCGCTCGCTGCGGGTGCCGGCGACCCGGCAGCGCTCGTGGACCGGTTTTCGCTCGTAGCGACGGTGAGCGCGCTGCCACCCCGGATGCGGGCGGCAGTGGCATTGCACTACTTCGCGGATCTCACCGTCGACGACGTGGCAACGGCACTGGGACGGAGCCGCAACACGATCAAGACCGAGCTACGGCTGGCTCTGGAACGCCTGCGAGCGGCGATGGCCACGAAGCCGGCCGGTCCCGATGCGGAACGCGAGAGCCATGACGCCTGATCTGGATTTCGAAGCGCGTCTCCGCCGCGAGCTCCATGGCGAGCTGAGTGGTCTCACACCGACGGTCGACGGGGGCACGGTTCGCGCGCGGCTGGCCCAACGCCCGCGACAGAGATGGTCAGGTGCCTCTTGGCGCCGAGGCCTGCCCGTGGGTATTCCGCACCGGGCAACGCGTCTGATCGTGGTGCTTACCGTCGCTGCTGTCCTGACCGCCGGCAGCCTCACGGCCGGAGCGCTTACCGGCCTGCTCCCATCGAACCCGGAGACAGGCTCGGCGGGCGCTTGCCATGCGTCTCCGATGCTGAGCCCATCGGCCATTCAGCCAGCCTATCGGGAACGCGGTGGACCTCACGCCTTCCTCCTCGGGGACAGTGCTGACTTCCAAACGGGCGTCTCCTACCAGGTCTGGTGGCGCGTCGATCCCGCCCCCGCACAAGACGCCGGTGTCGCGATGTCTGCGCAATCTCCACCCGCAGGCGTGGTCTCGTCTCAGCCGGTTCTTCGCGGTGACGCAGCGATTCGATACCCGGTCGCCGCGTCCGACTTCCAGTCACCCATGCCGGAGGATCTCAACGGTGCTTACTACCTCGGCATTATCCGGTTGCCGACCCCGGGGTGCTGGCAGGTCAGCCTTGCCGTCGAAGGGACAACGGCCGGCAATGTGACACTCGAGGTTGTCGAGCCTTCGGAGGATACCGGCCCATCCCCAAGCGCGCCGCCCGCTCCTCAGCCCACTCTAGCGGCCTCGCCAAAGTTCCCGGCGAGTTGCGACGTCACGTTGCCGAATCCCGCATTCGCCGCCCCTTCCCCATACCCGGCGCACCCATTCAGCAATCGCAAGGAGTGGTACGGTTCGGAGGCCCTCTGGACTTTCTTGGACCCGAACGGAGAAGTGTGGAAGGGCCTCCCTCTCGGCGCGGGTGGGCTCACGCAGAAGACGTTCTGGTTCGGTGCCCGCATGAGCCCAATCCATATGACCGTTTCCGGAGTCCGTCTCGACGGTTCTGGCACGTTTACGTCAGGTCCCGGCACTGGCGCGACCAGCTCCGACTTTGGCGATGCGATGCTGGTCGGCATTGAGGTTCCGACTCCCGGCTGCTGGCAGATTACCGGTCACTTTCGCGCCGCCGAACTGTCCTACGTCGTGTGGATCGGCGGCGAGTGACGCCGTAGCCAACACCCTGGAGGAGTCGCCCACCCCTGTCCCAAAAGAAGGCTCGTAACCCATGGTGCCAAGCCCAACCCGATACCACAGCCAAGCAGCCCGCCCCAAATTGGGCCACTAACGTAGGCACGTGGATGCCCGCTTCGCGGTCCTAGTCGCATCGGCAGGCTCATATGTGGCTGTCTGGCTGCTGTATCTGACCTCCCCAGCGAGGCGCAGCTTGCGCAGTGTTCTCTTCCTGCTTATCACATCGCTCCCGCTAGCGCCGGCTGCGGTCTTGCCACCGCCTTACGACCTTTTGCTCGCGGCGCCAGTCGCTGCTGTCTGGATTCTGGGGTTAATGGATTTCGGTCACCTCCTCGCGCCCATGGAGCCCGTTGAGGTTCGATTCGACCAAAGGCTGGGTGCGATCCAGCGACGAGTGCGGCGTAGCGAGGCACAAATTCGCCCCGATACATGGAATGCGGACCGCGAGCGCCACCAGGAGATACTTGCGGGAGCGTTGGCGGAAGCCCGGGGAAACCAGATCACAACGAGCGCCACCTCGATGACCGTCACCCTTGCGCGTGAGTATTAGTTGGTAACTTCGGGCCCTTTGGCACTTAACAGTTGATCGGCCGAGCCAGATCCTCTGGGGGTTCGAGGCGACCCTGCCGTGGGTCGCCAGGGGGGTGTCGGGCGCTTGGGCTTGGCCGCTCGGCATCCGCCGTTTCTGGCAGCATGGGAGGATAGTCTTATGTCCATGCGCGCGGATCGCTACTTTTTCTTCGGGGCGCTTCTGGTGCTCGTGGTTGCAGCGGCGTACGCTGCGATGGTTGGTGCGGTGACCGGGGTGGCGATCTTCGCGCTGCCAGTCATCGCGCTGGTCCTGCTGGCATTCCTTGCAATTCGGCTTTGGGTGCGATCGCGGGGCTCGCGCTAGCACTCGACCCTCGTTGACGCCGGCTCGGACAACAACCCATCCGACGGGGAGTCCTGCGGGCCCAAGAGCACTCCTGGGCCAGCAGCCGTGGCGAGGCGCTCGTTGGCCACATCGATGGGTCGTTGCCCTCGCCCCGGCGTGGGCGACATCCCCGCCGTTCATTCGCCACCTGGGGCTCGGCGCCGGCTCGAGCCAGAGCCCGCCCTTTCCCACAGCTGCACCACCTGCTGGGTGCCTCGACCGTCACGAAGGGCAGTTGGCGGGCTCTCTAAGACCCCGCGTGCCACCCTTCGCTGCTGGTGCTCGTCCTGCAGTTGTGGGGCCGGGCTGGTGGGCGAAGGATGACGCGCAGCATCTCGCGGTCTGGCAGACGGGCCCGGCGCCATCGATGCCGCTCGTTCAACCCTGAAAGATTCGTGAAGCGCAGCTGCCCTACGGAAGCGTTATCCCGAGCACATAAGGGTCCCTTGCCGGCTCCGGATCGGCCGCCTGTGTGGATCCTTCCCTCGTGCTGTCAATTCCTACCCCTCGTTTCCGGCCCCGTGCACCTCCACCGCATAGCTGTCATTCCCAGATAGGTTATTGACGAAGGAGAGCCCGGCTCCGTGGTTGGGGGTGTTCGGCACCACACCGTAGTGCGCAGCAGGGTCGGGGTGGGGAAGGTCGACAGCAGCGCTGTCACCGCGTCGCCGTCAAGGGCGACGAAGGCTCGCGCGGCGAGGAACTCGGGGTCCGCCGACTCCCTCCGGGTTCTTCCGCGGACGGTACCCATCGCCGAGATGCAGCCCAAGGCGAAGAACTGCCGCCCAGTCTAGCATTATTCATGTCCGCAGGCTTGAGGTAAGAGCTAACTAGATGGTTTGAGGGCTAAGAGGTTGGTACAGGAGCGAGAGGATCAAGAGGATCGACTTATGGGAACTGGGGCGGAATGGTATCCGCGAAGGCCGTGGCCACGCTGAGAGCTGCTAGGGCCAGACCGATGCTCCATGCAATGAAGAAACGAGCCTTGGGTGTGAGCGTGCGGAACATGGACCTGCTCCTTCCGCTCTCCCCTCGAAGCCCACGGGCAGCCAGAGTCTAGGCGGGAAGGTATGCGAGAATCAACTATGTATAGGGTCCGGTGGGGGCCCGGTTCGCCATTTGCGGTCGTGCTGGGATCGCGACTGCGGCAGGCGCGGAAGCGATCACACCTCACGCAGGCTGAGCTGGGCGGTCCGCTCTCTGGGGCGTTCGTGTCGGCCGTCGAGCGCGGCACGATCGTCCCCTCGGTGCCCAGCCTGGCGTTACTCGTCGATCGTCTCGGGTTGAGCCTCGAGGCCTTCTTTCGCGACGTTGAAGACGAGCTGTGCCAACTGCGGCCGTCGGCGAGGGATCGCCAACTAGGTAGTGCTGTTGCTACACTCGACCTTCAATGAACACGACACACAAGACTCACACGTCAACGCGGGCTCGCCGCCACGTGGTCGTCGTCGACAACAGCGACCTGGCGCGCGCGGTCGGCGGTCGCATCCGGCGCGCTCGGCAAGCTGCCGGCGTGACCCAGAAGGAGGTGGCCGGCGAACGCTACACGCCGGCCTACATCAGCGCCCTGGAGACCGGAGGCGCGAAGCCTTCGATGGCTGCGCTCCGCTACCTGAGCGACCGCTTGGGGACGCCGGTGCGGGCCCTGGTCGCTGAAGAGCCTGGCCAGTGGGAGATCCTCCGCGCTGACCTCTCGCTGGCGGCGGGGGACTGGCAGACAGCGGCCGACCTGTATGCGTCGCTCCTCGAACGTCCTTTGGGCCAGGTCTCGCGCCTCCCGGCACATCTTGGCCTCAGTGAAGCGCTGTGCCGACTCGACCGTGGTCGTGAAGCCGCAGCGCACGCCGCGGAGGCCCAGCAGTTGGCACAGCGAGCGGGTGACGGGGTATCGGCCGCTAGCGCCGGGTACTGGCTGGCAGCTGCGCAGAGCCAGCTCGACAATCCGAGAGAGGCGCGGGCGATCCTCGAGGAGGTGCTCGCCTCGGTCCGCGGCGGTGTGCGCGTCACCTCGGACTTCCGAATCCGGCTCCTCATCGCGCTGGCGACCGTCGAATCGCAGGAGGAGGCTCACGACCACGCCCTGGCCTACCTCGAGGAGGCCCGCGGACTCGCCTCGGATCTGGACGACCTGCGTCGGGCGCGATTCCTCTTCAATCTCGCCGTCGAGTATCAGCAGACCGCCGACTACGAAGCGGCGCTGCGCACCGCCTCGCAGAGCGCCGCCCTCTTCCGCGCGGCGCAGGCCGATCGCGAGCTGGCGGCGCTGGAGAACACGACGGCGCTGACGTTCCTGGGGATGGGGAACCTCGAGCGCGCCGAGGAATCGCTGCAACGGGCTCGGGATGCGGTCACGGGCGAGGACGATCCCTTCGCGCCGCACGTGGCGGAGACTGAGGCGCGCCTCGCCTTGGCCGAGGGACGGATCGACGCCGCACGTCTCGCGGCGTCGAAGGCCATCGAGCTGGCCCGCGAAGCGGGTTACCACAAGACCGTCGCCCTCGCCTTGCTCACGCGTGCAGAGGCCGAGTTGCAGGCCAATGAGCCGATCGCCGCGCTCGCAACCTTCGAGGATGCCGCGACCATCGCTCGCGAGCATGGCGGCCGGGGTCTGCTGCGACGCGTCCTGGGTAGGTGGGCCGAAACGCTTACGTCACTGGGCAGGCTCGAGGAGGCGACCAAGCTCTATCAAGAGGCGCTGTCGGCGTAGAGACCGCGGGGCGTCCCACGAGGGAGACCGACGGCACGCCCCATCGGTTCTCCTAGGCCCAATCGTCGAGTGCGACGGCAGGAGTTGATCCGGTTGACGTCGCCGAAGGGTTGGAGACCGCTCTCGGGGGTCAGATTGCGAATGTCCGCTAGGGCCTCGGCATGCCAGTGGAGGGGACCTGGCTGGGGCCCCCATATGACGCCGTGGATGTGACACGCACTCGCGGAATACACTATTTGCCGGATCACCAGGTCGGGCGCTCGCTTCATCTGGGGTGGCCTGATCCAAACCTGAACGGTGCTCGGAGGGCGCAGTGCGACGGTTTCGAGGCGCTTTTCGCCAAGGCTGGACAGTCCTGGCATGGTGGACGAGCCTCGTGTTGGCGGGGGTTGTCGTCGGAGCGGCGGCTACCTCATACCTGGTGAACCGGCAGCATCCAGCCAGCGAGCCAACGCCAGAATCCGTCACCGTGCGGTCGGGCACCCTGAGTCGCACGTTGCGGCTGCCGGCCCACGCGGACTGGCCTGCGGCCGGTGCCGTCCACGCACCGGCGGGCGGCATCGTGACCGCGATGGTAGCCGAGGAGGGGCTGATGACCCCAGGGCAGATCGCATTGCGCATTGACGAACGACCCGTGATCCTGGTGTCCGGGGAGGTTCCGGCCTTCCGTCCGCTCACGGTGGGCACCAAGGGCCGGGATGTGCAGGCACTCAAGACATTCCTCGCCACAGAGGGCTACTCCGTGGACTCCCGGACCGATGACTACACGGCCACCACAGCAACCGCAGTCTCGCAATGGCAGGCGGACGTCGGATTCCCAAACACCGGCGAGGTCGCGCTAGGTGACGTCGTGTTCATCGAGGCATCTGCGTTCGACGCTCCGATGCGGTGGGGTGAAGCGGTGGAGGTCGGGGCTCCGCTGACGCCGGGCGCCATACTTCTTGAGCGACTGGCTGCCGCACCCGAGCTCACGACCCCCTTCGGGGGATCTGTGCCACCGCAGCTGGTCGTAGGAAGTGCGGGCCGTGCGGTCTTCGCCGATGGCCAGAGTTGGCCGGTCGAACTTGGGGCCATCAACCCCGATCAGGGCGGCCAGACCGGCATCCTGGCCGGGGCAACTGGCGAGCTCTGCGCGCCCAGCGACTGTCTGAGCGAGGTACCGCCCGCCGGCACCACGGTCCTCGAGGTCGAGTTCGCGACCGTTCCCGAGACCACAGGACCAGTTGTGCCCGTCGCAGCCCTGCAAAGTGACGCGAGCGACACGGCCTTCGTCACCATGGCTGACGGCTCGCGACGTTCGGTGCGTGTGGTTGTTGTCTCCGGCGGGTCGGCGATCGTCGATGGACTGGAACCAGGCGAGGAGATCCTCCTGCCGTGAGCGGGCTGATCCTCGAAGCGAGCGGCTTGCATTTCGGATACCGAGGCGCGCCGAATGCGGTCATCTCTGGGTTCCATATCGCTATCGGTGAAGGCGAGCTCGTGGCGGTCCGCGGCGCCTCCGGGAGCGGCAAGTCAACGCTGCTCTACCTGCTCGGCCTATTCGTGCAGCCTGATCCGGGCCGCATCCTCTTGAACGGCATCGACACCACGATGTTAGGCGACGCTGATCGCAGTCGCGTGCGGGCACACCGCATCGGCTTCGTTTTCCAAGATGCGGCCCTGCACACCTCCCTGCCACTCGTTGAGAACGTCGCGGAGGGGGCCTACTACACGGGCGCAACCTATGAGCACGCTATTTGGCGTGCCCAGCGACTGCTTGTCACGTACGGGATCCGCGAGATCGGCTCGCGGACTCCATCCCGGGTCTCGGGCGGTGAGGCCCAGCGCGCGGCATTGTGCCGTGCCTTGATGAAGGACCCGGTCCTCCTCCTCGCCGACGAACCGACCGGGAATCTCGACCCCGAGAATGCGAGCGTGGTCCTGGCCGGACTCCGTTCTGCGGCCGGCTCCGGCGCAGGGGTGCTGATCGTCACCCACAGTCCATCGATCGCCTCCACCTGTGACCGGGTCGTGGTTCTTGGAGCCTGAGCGTGGATGATTGGCGCGGCATCCGGTTCCTCGTCCTGCTGCACCTGGCGCGCGACGGGATTGTGCGGCACCCTGGAAAGTCGGGCGTCACCGCGTTGGTTGTGCTGCTTGCAACGGCTACCATCGTGGCCACAAGCGGGCGAACTGACGCCACGCGGAGCAGGTTGCTAGCAAGACTCGAGGAGCCGTCATCCCGGTTGGTCCGCGTCGTGGACAGAACGGGTGCAGCGGGCCTCACCGCTGTGGACGTTACGCGGCTGGCGACGTTGGCGTCGGTCGAATGGGTGATCGGGCTGAGTGCTGTTGGTCCGCTGGCGCGGAACGCTGCTATCGGCGGACCCGTGGAAGGCTACGCGCGGGATGCGGTGGGGTCGCGCTGGTACTGGGGCGATCTTCTGCATAGCAATCTCGTGCGTCTGCGCGCAGGCCGGAGTCCACGGCCCGGCGAGGCGGTGGCTGGGGAGCAAGCCAGCGCTACCCTCGGGCTCGCCGATGCGGTCGGGACGGTGGATGACGAGTCCGCCGGAGCGGTCGCCATCGTCGGAACCGTGGCGCCAGCGGCAGCGGTCGGGAACCTCAGCGCATACATACTGATTCGTGGTGAGGGATCCGGTGCCCAGCTGCGAGAAATCCTGATTCTTGTGCGCTCCAGTGGAGAGGTGGAGGGCCTCGTCAGCAGGCTGCCAGGTCTGCTGGCCGTGGTAGACAGCCGCTCACTCGGAGTGCAACGCGCGGAGGAACTGCTCGCGATTCGTGAGACGCTTGCGAACGAGGTCGGGAGTCTCAACGCCGCAGTGCTGTTCGCTTCCCTCTCTACTAGTGCGCTCTTGATCGCGATCCTGCTTTACGGTGTCGTGGAGGGGAGGCGCCGGGAGTTCGGACTTCGCCGAACCCGGGAGCGACACGAACGACGATCGCGGCCCTCGTGTTGGTCGAGTCGCTGTCCGTATCGCTCGTCGGTTCGATCCTCGGGGCACTCGCCGGGACGATTGTGGTGCTGCTTCAGACTTCGTCGCTGGCCGATCCAGCGCTTACGCTGTCGATCACGGGACTAGTCATCCTCAGCGCACTCGCGGGTTTGGGACCGCCAGCAGTCAATGCGGCAATGCAGGAACCGCTGTACGTTCTGCGCTCCCCGTAACGAGCATGCGCCCCGACGTGGGCGAGCGACCACACCCGACCGGCGCGCGGCACGCGCTCCCTCCTACCAATCCAGGAAGGCAGGCCGTCCTTCCACGTTTTCGCAGGTGCGCTGCGCATCCTGGGTCAGTGAGCCCCCAGCCAGGATGACCTCGCCGAACGGGTCCCAATCGCCTTGGGAATCGATGAATACCTGCTCAGGCGGGGGGACGGAAGTTCATACCCGAGATCAGTAAGGCATGCCGCTTCTGCCCCGACGTAGGCATACAGTGCGCGCAACTGCTCCGTCGTGCGCTCCGGCACCGCTTCCAGGCGCGCCGGATCGATGTTCTTCTCGCAATCATGCACGGCGCCCTGAACATCCTGCTGTTGCTGTGGATCGCCAAATGTGAAAACCAGGGACCAGTAGTTGTCGGGGTCCAATGTGACCTCGTAGCCCTGATCTTCCAGAAATGCCTTGGTCTGCAGCATGAAGTCTTCGAGGGTGGTCTTGTACGGACTCCCCAGGTCCAAGGTGGCATGCGGCGTCCCCGTGGGAAAGTCCTGGCTCGGTGAGAAGGCACATGCGGCCACTAGTAACGCAATGCCCGGCGCCCAGCGGCGGACCCGGCGTACCCTTCGGAAGCTACGCAGGCTGCCCCTCATGCGTCTCCTCCAGCCGCAACAGGACCCAACAATGTTGCCGCGGCAGCGCAACCCCACTCCGGCCAATCGCTGGTCAACCATGCGCCTGTCTCTGTATCCCTAGAACGGGGTGCACGAGTGTGTAAACCGTGGCCGATTGCCCGGTGTGGAGTTGTAGAACCAAAAGGTCCAATAGTGAAGAATGTTCCGCGCCGAGGTATGAGCCGCACTGGTCCGGACGACAAAGAGTGCCCCCGGGGGTCCGGGGCCCGGACCGAACCGCGGTCGCAACATGGCTCCGATTAGCGAAACCTTGAAGGGGAGCACTAGTTTGCTTGCCGGCCCGCGAGAATCCACGCCATTAACCATCATTTGACTTAGAGCGCTATGATGGGCAAGTCCTCTGAGATGTGCCACAAGTGTGTCGTGAAGCGCGCGGAGCTAGCAGGGAGGAATATGGATGTTGACAAGGAGATTGCGATCGGTTGCCGTCAGCGGGGTGTTCGCCCTCGCGCTCGTGATTTCGCAAGTCGGGGGGGTTGCCGCAAGTCGGGATACGACACAGGTAATCTCGGGCAGTGCTATACCTACGGCTATCTCTACAGCACGACTGCCCGGTTGACGACCTACTACTGGAAGAACTTTGGGTTGACCTATTGGCTGGACGATTACAACACGTATCATTCCCAGGTCGTTCCCACACCAACCTGGTGGGCGATCGAATGGGACTACAGCCATGTTTCCTCAGGAGCCACCTGCAACTCTTAGGGATGCCAGGCTTTCCGATCCATAAGTTCGCCTGGATGCTGCTACTGGCGAGCTTGGCTGCATGCTCGAGCACACAGCCAAGCTCACCTCCGGAGGCGAGCGGCGCCGCCCACCAGCTCAGTCGCGATGAGTTTCTGCTTCAGATGAAGAGTTGTCTGGAGGATCACGGATTCAGCGTCACGCTTACCGAAGATGGCGGCATCAGCTTCGGAGAGTTGGGGAGCCGCGAGCGACTTGATGCAGCGCTCGCGGCGCGCAGTGCGTGCGTTAAGGCCGTGGACCCCGCGCGCTTGGAGCCGCCCCCAGCACTGAGTGAGTCCCAACTGACAGCGCTGTATGAGTACGTCGTCGCAGAGAACGGATGCCTCAGGGACTTGGGCTACGCGGTCGGTGAGCCACCTCCCGAACAAGTCTTCATCGATACGACTGGGGGCTGGGATCCGTTCGGGTACCTCGCCGAACAGGGAACGCCGCCTGCAACCGACGATGTGCTCAGGTGCCGTGCGGTGCCCAATAGACCGAGCTTCCTTGACCAATGAAGCGCGAGGGCAGCGGGTGCAGGTGGCGCCGCTCGGCGGCCAGCCGCTCGAGGGGTGGCTGGCGCGTCTTGCGAGCCGGTGAAGCCCAGCGCTCGCAGCTTGGCGTGGACGATGTCGGCCCGGACCTTGCCGTGCGAGCGCTCGACCCACTCCTCGAGCTTGGCCAGGTGCGGGTCGATCCGCTTGCGGCGGGTGGCCACGGCACCGGCGCTCTGGCCCCGATCCCGTTCGCGCACGTAGCGGGCCACCGTCTCGTGATCGCAGCCGGCCAGCTCCGCCGCGGCGCGATGGCTGCCGGTCAGATCGAACGCCTCCAGGATCTCCATGCCTCGATGCTCCGCTTCATCCACCACCGCCCTCGTCTCGGCCCCCGGGATCTCGAACGAGGCGAGTAGAGCAGGTGGGGAGGCTTGTCGGCCGCCGACGGGGAGAATTAGTGGCCGTCAGCGGGGAGGTTCGTGGCCGTCAGCGGGGAGGTTCTCATGGCCGCCGTCATCGCAATCAGGAGCGCGGCGCTATCTACACAGGTCGCGACGATAGCTCGCTAGGGAGCCTTCGTCAAGAAGTGTGGAAACGTCTTGTGACGTGTTCGATCGGACGATGGCCGGAAGCTTCCGAGCGGCGGATGTCGAACGGGGGGTGAGAGGGCGACGGTGGCCGCCGCCCTCTCTGGCAGGTCAGGGCGCGTCGAACCACCGTTGGAGGATGTGGCGTCGTTCATCACGCCCATCGTCGCGCACTGTGGACTGCAGTTGATCTTGGCGCCTTGGCCGTTGTTGTTCTCCCAGTGGTAGTACCGGGAGCAGCCCGCATAGGCCTTGGCCGAGGAGACCTGATTGTCCATGCTGCCCATGGAGTCGACATAGTAGTTGTGGTTGTTGTAGCAGCCGTAGTCGTTGCCGACCTCCCACGAATAGGACCAGCCCAGCCAGCAGCACTGGAAGTTAGGATCCTCCCAGTCGATGCCGATGATGGTGGTCGTCGAGCTGGTGGTGGCCATCTGCTCGGTGAAGTCGGCGGGCGTCGCCGAGGCCGAGAGCGCGACCGCTCCGTGGGTGGCGTAGCCGATCGCCTGGGCGAAGGTCGGGAAGCAGGCGGTCACCGGAGGTCCGCTGCTGGGGATGCCCTCCGGGACGGCGGTACCGACGCAATGTGGGGTGGCCTTGGATGGAGCATCGCTCGGCGAGACGCTGGTGGCCGAGGCCGGGGCCACCGTCATGACGAACAAGACGATGGCGATGGAGACGGCGCGAAGCCGATACATGGTGTTCCCCTCCTGTGAGACTTGCGACGAAGTGGGCCCGGGACGGTGGGCACGGAGTCGCCGGCGGCACCTCGGGAGGGGCGCGAGCATGCCGCCGGCGGGAGCGAGCTAGGGGCACGCGCTCCGCTCAGCCTCGGCACGTGTGGCGGCGGTGGCCGCCAGGGGATCGTCACGAGGCGTGACCCGGACCTCGGCTTCCGGACCGCGGACCACGATGTCGAGCACGACCCCCGCGGGCATCGTCTCCACCCGCTCGGCGAAGCCGAAGGCGGCATCCTCAGGATTGGTCGTTTCCCGCGTCCAGACCACGCGATAGCCGCGCTGGGCGAGGTCCTCCGCGGCCGCCTCCGGCGTTCCCCCCAGGAGGCCGGAGCAGGCCAGCGGCTGGCCGGAATCGAGGACGCTGGCCTTGGGCGCCTGCAAGGCCACGTAGAAGCCGGCGCCGGCCAGCAGCAGCGCGCTGGCCACCAGCGCCACGACCATCCATCGCCGGCGACGGCCATGCCCCGGCGCCCGGGCCAGGGTTCGTCCCACGCGGGCATCCATCCGGCGCCTGAGCGCCTCGCTGGGGATGGCTGCGTAGGCGCGCTGCAGCTCGCGCTCGAGGGGCGTCAGCGGCGACTCAGTGGTCACGGTAGATCTCCTTCAGCGCGGCCAGGCCGCGCTGCAACACCTTGTGGGTGGCGTCCTCGCTCTTGCCCAGCACTTCGCCGATCTGGCGGGCGGTCAGGTCGGCTCCGTAGCGCAGGGCGAGGGCCTCGGGCTGCGGGGGCGGCAGCTGTCGGACGCGGCGGATAAGTTCGGCATGCTCCTCCCTCCGGAGCGCCGCGTGCTCGGGCGTCCAGTCATCGATGGCATCCGCGTCGCCCAGGCTCATCAGTGCCGGCAGCGGCCGGCGCCGTCGGCGGGCGTCGATGGCGGCGTTGCGTGCCAGCCGGTACAGCCAGCCGGCGAAGCTGCCCCGCTGAGACTGGAAGCTGTGGATGGCGGTATAGGCGCGCTCAAAGGCCAGCGCGGTGAGGTCGGCGGCATCGTCGGGCGAGCGGGTGATGGCGTGCAGGTAGCGGAAGACGCCCAGCCAGTGGCGGCGGTACAGCTCCGCGAACTCGGTGCTCCGCACCTTGGCCGCCTCGGCCAGCACCTCGTCGCTGGCCTCGTGCCTCGAGTGGTCGATTGCCCGGTCAGTCACGGCGCGTCCGCTGGACGGTACTTGCATGCCAAGCAATACGGGCGCTTGGCCCTAAACTGGACAGGGTCTGACCCTCAGGCCGCCGACACCTGCGCCGGCACGTACACCCCGTCGACGAAACGGGCCCCACCCAGCAGGAGTGTCATCACCGTCAGCCCGCCGTTCAACGGCCGCCAGGAGTGCTCGAGGCGCTGGGCGATCTTGAACACCAGGTAGAGGGCGTTCTCGCGGCGCCGCATGCGCTTGGCGACATTGGTCCGCAGCCGGACGCCCGCGAACAGCGACTCGATCGGGTTGGACGTGCGCAGGTGGATCCAGTGCTCGGCCGGGAAGTCGTAGAAGGTCACGAAGTCATCCCAGTCGCGCAGCACCGTCTCGGCCGCGGCCAGCTGGCCGTGGGCCTCCAGCCAGCGCACGAGGGCGTCGCGGCGCAGCTCGCACTCGGCGCGCGACTCGGAGCTCCACACCTCACGCAGCCGGCGCCGGATGTCGGGCCATAGCCGTTTTGGGACCTTGTCCAGCACGTTGAGCACGCGGTGGTTCCAGCAGCGCTGGTGGCGGGTCGATGGGAATACCTCGTCGAGGGCCGCCCACAGTCCGAGCGCGCCGTCGCCACAGGCCAGCAGCGGTGCTGTGAGGCCGCGGTCACGGAGATCGCGCAGCACGCCGCCCCACGACGCGGCGCTCTCGCGGTAGCCGAGTTCCATGGCCAGCAGCTCCTTGCGGCCGTCCTCCCGGGCGCCGACCACCACCAGCAGGCAGCTGTTCTCGGGCTCGAGCCCGGCGCCGAGGTAGATGCCGTCTGACCAGATATAGGCGTACCTGGCGCTCAGCGGGCGCACCCGCCAGGCGGCGTACTCGGCTGCCCACTCCTCCTTGAGGCGCAGGATGGTGCTCGACGACAGCGTGGCGTACTCGCCCAGCAGCTCGCGGAAGGCGGGCTCGAAGTCGCCCGAGCTGAGGCCCTCCAGGTAGAGTCGCGCGAACAGGCGCTGGGTCTCGGCCGACAGCATCCGTCGCCGAGGCAGGATCGAGCTGTGGAATGGCTCCGCGTCGTCGGGCAGGTCGCGCACCCGCGGCGCGCGGACCGCGACCGGCCAGGTGCCGATGGCCACCGCTCGCGGGCGGCCGTATCCGTTGCGATAGCCGTGATCGCTCAAGCAGGCGGCGCTGGTATCGGGTTCGGCCCAGGAACTCGTCGACCTCGGCGGCCAGAGCGCGCTCGAGCATCCGTCGGGCGCCCTCGCGGGCCAGCTCCTCGAGGGTCTTGTTGACGACCGCGGCTGGCTGCTCGTCTGGCTGTGTTGGCTCGGGCTTATCCGGCGGCTCCGGCGCCTTCGTCATCATGATCGCGTGCTCTTCAGTGGCGCCGGCTGGCGACTGTGAGGGTGCGATCGGGGTCAGGGCATGGTACGTTTCCATTGCGGCGTGCTCCTTCTGTGGCCTGAAGACCTCGGAGGGTACGCCGCTTTCTCATGCCCGCGAAGCGGCGAGGTGCGCAGCGGCGTTTCCACACGTCGCGACGTTAGCTCTCGCTAGCGGGCTCCCTAGCCGTACACCAAACCGTACACACTTTCCCTTGTTTCGGCGGGTTTGCCCCCGTACGGTTGTCGCATGCCGATGCGCATCACGCCGACCCGTCTTCGCGATGAGCTGACCGAGCTCTGTGTGCGCATGTCCGCTGGCGAGCACCTTGTCGCGGCGGGCGTCCACCAAGCCCCGGTCCTCATCCGCCCGGCGCGGCGGCATGACCGGGGTGCGCGAACGAGCATCACCGTCTTCCGGCGCCAGCTACATCGCATCCTGCGCCAGGCTGCCCAGGAGCCGGTTATCGTGACCGTCGTCGGCGACCCCCTGCTGTGGCTCGGTCGCACGACCGACGCCGCTGCCAGCGCTACCCCGGCGACGCGCGCAGAGGATCGTCGCCGGAGGCTGTGATGGTGAGGCGCGCTCATCGGTCCAGCCCATCCGAACGGGCCCTGCGCGGCCGCATCGGAGCCCATCTGTTGCACGCCACCCACGACTCCCGACGCCTGACCGAGAAGGCTCGCGCCGCGTTCATGGCGGGTTTCGAGCGGCAGGTCGGTCCGGATCGCAGCTTGCCGGCTGACGAGCGTCGGCGGCGGGCGGCCCATGCGCGCGCTGCGCACTTCGCGCGGCTTGCCAGGAGGAGCAGTCTGGCTCGCGCGCAACGGAGGCGTCGCGCCCGCCGCGGTGGGGGATGATGGTCGCGTCCAGGCAGGCCCGCACCCGGCGGTCGGCGCCCATCGGGCCGCCAGGCATGAACGCCTGGCCGGCGCTACCAATCCGCGACCAGCGGCTCATCGCCTGGCTGTGGGCCGGCGACGTCGTTAACTCGGAGCTGGCGGCCGTACTCGCGTACGGCAGCCTCCGTATTGCTCAGCGACGGCTGTCACGCCTCGTCGACTACGGGATCCTGCGCGGCTTCTGGGCGGGAAACAGCCAGAGGCCCCGCGGGCGATACGCGTACGTTCTGACGCAGAGCGCCCGTAGGGACCTCGGGTTTCTTCTCTGGGAGCACTCGCCGCCCGAACTGGAGGACGATCAGCCACAGGCCCCCTCGCCGGTCATCCACGAGCTCGCGACCCACGACCTCTTGGCCGCCTTCCTGCGCGCCTCACCGCTGACGGACGAGATTGGCCTCGCTGCGTGGGTCCCGGAACATGCCGCGACCGTTCCTTACCGCGGCGTGCAGCGCCCCGATGCTATTGCCCTCGTACGGCGCGGTCACGAGGGCGCGCTGTTGATCATCGAGCGCGATATGGGCAGCGAGCGCCACGAGATTCTCATCCGCAAGCTGGAGCGGTACAGATTCACACGGATTCACCCGGTAGGGACGAACCTCGGTTTCATCGTCGAGGGTTCTCGCCGCGCTGGTGCGCTGCGGGTCTCGTTGCGTCGTGCTCGGGACCGATGGCACAACGGTGGCAACCAGGAGGACCTCGCGTGCTGGATTACCACCGGCGCGGACCTGCGCGACGATCCGTTCGGCGCTGTGTGGCGTTCGCCCGACGGGCGCGAGGCGACAGTCCTGGACATGCCTGCCATCGAGTTGCCCGAGCCGCTGCCGATCCTGTCCCCACCGGCTCTCCTGGACGACGAAGCCGAGGGCGCGCTGGACGATCGAGCCCTTGCCATGGTTGGCTGGGGCGGCCGCCGCTAAGTCGTCTCCACAGTCGGGCTCTCGCTATCCCACCGGCCGCATAAGGCCTTGGTATGAACCTCGATGATCGGGGAACCGAGGAATGGCCAGCGGCGTCAGAATGTACAGCGACAGATCTGCGGGGCTACGTCAAGCATGCGCGCTCTGGCTCCACTCCTCCTGGTGGCAATGCTGGCCGGCGGATGCTCCGCGACGGTCTCCGCCGAGGCAGCCAGGGCTGTAGCCCTCGAGCAGATCCGCTCCTCCAAGCCGGTGTCGGTGGTCTCGGTGGAGCTCACCACCTACGGGGCCAAGGCCGATGGCGGCTTGGTCGTCGATCCGAACACGCAGGTCTGGGCGGTCCTGCTGTCGGGGACCTTCCCGCCTGCCTCCTGCGGTGGCTACACCCCCACCCCGCACCCCTGCCCGTCACCAGCCGCCAGCGAGCTGATTCTGATCGACGCCCACACCGGGGCCTTCATCCAGGGTGAGATCCCGGCTCCCTAGCGCTTCAGCGGATGCCTTCCGGGATTTGAGCGCTGTCGCGGTACGGAACGTGTCCCCGTCATCCCGCTGTGCGAGAGCCGCGAACCCTTCGCGCACACGGGTGCGTGAGTTCTGCAAGCTCAACCCTGCCCCTTGCCGAACCCCGACATCTCTATAGATTCGCGCCCGCGGAGCCAGCTGGGAGGCGCGTCTCTGCCCGCCGGCGTACCCGAGGGCCCTATCGGCGGGGATCCGCCGGCCTGATCGATCAGCTCATGGCCGACATGCGGGACAACCACGCCGAGGGAGATCCTCAATACGACGGCGCACGCGGCATGACCCGGTCACGCGTTCGGCCCCAACTCGTAGTAGGTGTGCTGCTTCGCTACGCCATGTTGCGTCAGGAGGCCTCGTCGCACCAACCGTCGAAGGATCAGCCGCATCGTCCACACATCACCGATGCCCAGCAGCTCACGTCCCTCGGCATTCGTAATGCGGCCAAAGCGGCGGACGTGTTCGAGAACCGCCCGATCGTCTGATGTCTTGTCGCGCCGCGCTCGGAGGCTGGGAGCCTCCGCAAGGGTGTAGTAGGCACTGCCGCGCGTGCCGTGCTGCCGGAGCAGGCCGGCATCGACTAGCTTCTTGAGCGCGCGGGTGGCCGGCACCGTATCGACCGAGTTCAGTCGCTGATAGTCGCGATTCACGATTCTTCCGGTCCGCCACACATAGACGAGCGCCATGCGCTGGTTGTCCGTGAGCTGGTAGTCGGCGAAGCCAGACAGCCAGCGGTAGGCATCTTCGTCCATCATCGTGTGGTTCTTGAGCACCACCTGGAACGACGTCAGCGAGTCCCGAAACGTCGGTCGCTCGAGGCCTGCCGCAAGCATCTCCTTCACCATCCTGTCGATGCCGATGCCACGCTGTTCGACGAGCCCATGGTCTTCAAGCAGTCGGACGACAGCATGATTCCGCGTGGATTGCTCGTACTCGATGCTGGCCTCGGATACCGTGCCGAACAACCCGCCCGGGCTCTGAACCTCGAGTCGATCGGCGAAGAGCCGAATCTGGATATGAGCGCCGCTCACTGCGTAGTCACGATGGGCGACCGCGTTGACGACGGCCTCCCGATAGGCCCAGTCCGGATACTCGGGGATCTCTCGCCGCGTGAATCCTTCAAGCAGTGCACGTTTCCGGATACGCGCCAAGATCGCCCGCCTGCCCTCTTCGATCATCCGCGGGACTGGGCCCGCGATCCGGATGTTGTCCACATACACCGGTTGCGTCTCGTTGGTGTGCGCGACTTCCGTTCCAGCGAACTGGACGAAGGAGATGAACGTTCCCGGCAACCACCGCTGGGGGTCCGCGCAAAAGAACAAGAGACCCGCGAGAGTGGGGACGAGGCGTCCGTCGCTCGATGCGACAGCGCGAACGGCGCTGAGCAGCTCGTCGTCGCCGAGGCCGTTGAGTTCCGATTCTGGCTTCCGCTCAGCCAGCGTCCTCCGATACGCGGTGATGAGGTCATCGGACAGATCTGGGCGCGACGCGCCCGGGACCGGCAGGCCATCCGTGTCATCGCGATCTGTGGTGCGGAGGATGGCCCGGACTTCAGCCTCCGAGAGGACATGGTTCGAGTTCCCGACGCGGAGGTATGAGCCGCCTATCAGCCCCTTGCCCCGGTAGTAGACGGGCTTGTGCGCGGCTGGGCACTCAGGAACGACTGCAGCCAGGACGGTTTCCCCCGCCACCTGACAGGGGATGAACTCCAGGCGGAGCGGATAGCTCATGCGCTGGTCGATGAAGCTGCTGAGATTCATCTGGAGAGCGGCGACGTCGATCCCACCAACGGGACGGAAGGTGCCGTCCTCCAAGCCGAAGAGGATGATGCCCCCGCCTCGGCGGTTCCCAAGGCCGGACACACTCTCGTAGATCTTCTGTGGAAGGCCACGCCGTCCGTCTTTGGCCTCCACATCGTTCAGCTCGGAGCCCAGTGCCTGCATCTGGGACACCAGCGCCGCGATGTCATCGCAGCGATTCTTGGACAGCGTCATGGCCAAAGTGTACAACACTCGCATGCAGTGTGTTGACCATATTGACCATGAGCGCAAGAGGGAGAACTAGCTCTAGGTCTCGCGCCGGAAAACGGGCCGGCATCTTCCTCTGGCCCAAGCCTTGTTAGAGCAGGGGATTCGGTCGATTGCGCACGACTTCCACGCTCGGCGACCACAGCGTTAGGTGGGTCTGACTTAAAAGTCCCCTGCTCTAACCACTGAGCTAACGGCCCGCCTCATTATCGGGCCTCATGCCCTGCGTCCAACCGCATAGGATTGGCCGATGCAGATCGGCCTGATGTTGCCCCTCGGCGAGGACGAGGTCCTCCGCCGAGCGCTTCCCTTCGGTCATGTTCGCGGGCTCGCGCTGGCCGCCGAGGAGAGCGGCCTCGACTCGGTGTGGGGGGCCGACCACCTGCTGTACCGCGAGGACGGGTCGACCTACGGCATCCACGAGTGCTGGACGGTCCTGACCGCCGTGGCCGCCGTCACGCGCCGTGTGCAGATCGGTCCGCTCGTGCTCGCCACCCCGTTTCGGAACCCGGCGCTGACCGCAAAGATGGCCACAACCCTTGACGAGGTGAGCGGCGGGCGCTTCATCGTGGGGCTCGGCTGCGGCTGGCACGAGCCGGAGTTCGACGCCTTCGGCTACCCGTTCGACCATCGGGTCGGGCGGTTCGAGGAGGCCATGCGGATCATCGGCCCCCTGCTTCGGGAGGGCGCGGTGGACTACGCCGGACGCTGGGAACGCGCCGAGCGGGCGGAGATCCGGCCCCGCGGTCCTCGTCCGAACGGTCCGCCCATCCTCATCGCCGGCAAGGGACCCCGCATGCTCCGACTCGTGGCCCGCCACGCAGACTGGTGGAACGCGGCCTGGTACGGCGCGCCGGAGACCGCCACCGAGCTCGACACCCGGATCGCGAACCTGCACGAGGCGTGCGCCGCGGAGGGCCGGGATCCAACAACCCTGACGCTCACCGCCGGCGTCTTCGTGCAGTTTCCGGCGCTCGACGACGGGAGCGGCGAGCGGCCGCCGGAGCGCGCGATGAGCGGCGACGCCGAGGGGATTGGCGCGATGCTTGCCGGCTACGCGGCGCGGCGGATCGAGCACCTCATGGTCGAGGTCTGGCCGCACACTCCGGAGGCGGTCGCCGAGTTGGGCCGCGCGGCAGCCGTCGCCCGCCGGCAGCTCGCTCCAACCTGATCGAATCCGCCCCCGGCGGCACGGGCCATCGTCACCCAGCGACGACAAGGGCGACGAAGAGCGCCGCCGCGGGCCATATGGTCGCCCGGCGACGCTGAGAGCGAAGGAGGATGACCATTCCGGCGAGTCCTTCGCCGATATCGTCGCTCAGCGACTCCCGATCCGGGCGCGGCACCCGCGGCACCATAATCATCGCGACGTGACCACGATCGACCAACGTCTGCAACGTGGCGCCCTGGTGACGGCCACCGCGATTGCCTTCCTGGCGGTGGCAACCGCCCTCGTCGCGCTGCTCCAGGGCCCGCTCGGGGTCGACGACGCCTCTGCGGCCTACCTCCTGGCGGTGACCGCGGTCGCGGTCCTGTATGGAACGGCGCCCGCCGCCCTCACCGCGATCGCATCGGTGCTCGTCTACAACTTCGGGTTCATCCACCCGCGGTTCACGTTCCTCGTCTCGGAGACCGGACAGCTTCTCAACCTCGTTCTGCTGCTCGTGGTGGGGATCGTCGTCGGGCAGCTTGCGGCCCAGCAGCGACAGCGGGCTGCCGCCGCGGAGCAGCGGGAGCGGGAGGCGGTCGCCCTCTTCGCCGTGAGTCGCGAGCTCGCCACCCGACGCGACACGCCGAGCGCCCTGCGCGCGATCATCGCCGTCCTGCGCCAGCACGTCGACCTCGCTCACGTGTGGGTGGCCCTCGGCGACAACCCGGCCCGCGAACGGCCCCTCACCGATGGCGACGGGCCGGCCGCCGGGTCACCCCAGGCCTATGCCGTCCTCCAGCGCCGGCCGGGCGACGAGCCGGCCCGATGGATGCGGATCCGCCCGCCGGGGGCGGTTGTCACGCCGGCCGCCACCGAGCTTGCGTATCGGGTGCCGATCGAGGCCGGGGGCCAGACCTTCGGCGCCGTCTGGGCGTTGCGTCGACGAGGCGCCGGTGACCCGATCCGGGAAGAGACGCGCCTGCTGGCCGCCGCGGCCGATCAGGTCGGGCAGGCGCTCGAGCAGGACCGGCTCCGCGCCGAGGCGACGACCGCCGAGCTCGCTCGGCGCTCGGACGCGATGAAGAGCGCGCTGCTCGACTCGGTCTCCCACGACCTGCGAACGCCGCTCGCCGCCATCAGGGCCGCGGCCGGCTCGCTCGCCGAGCAGGACGGCGCCGGAGCCGAGGAGGCGGTCGCCATCGACCGGGAGGCCGAGCGGCTGGATCGGCTCGTCGGCAACCTGCTCGACATGAGCCGCATCGAGGCCGGAAACCTGCGCACCGATCTCGAGCCGTACGCGCTCGACGACGTTGTCGAGACGGCGGTGCGGCGTCTCCGTCCGGTGCTTGCCGGTCGCTCGGTGGCGGTGGACCTGCCGCCCGACCTGCCGTACGTGCTGGTCGACGCCCTGCTCATGGACCAGGTGCTGGCCAACCTGCTGGAGAACGCCGTGGTCCACGCCCCGGGCGCGCCGATCAGGATCGCGGCGCGCACCCGGGACGATCACGTGGAGCTCGTCGTTGAAGACGGCGGGCCCGGCGTCCCGGCGCCCGAGCTGTCTCACATCTTCGACAAGTTCGTCCGGCTTCGACCCGGCGACGGATCGCACCGCGGCAGCGGCATGGGTCTGTCCGTGGTACGCGGCCTGGTGGGGGCGATGCGGGGTCGTGTCTCGGCGCAGGCCAGCGGGCTCGGTGGCCTGGCGGTGGTCGTCGAGCTCGCCGCTGCCCCGCCGGAGCCCGAGTCGACGTGAGGGGCGCGAACCTCCTCCTCGTGGAGGACGACTCCGAGACGCGTCGCGCGATCGTTCGGGGCCTCCGGGCGCACGACCACCAGGTCGACGAGGCGGCCGATGGCGCACGGGCGCTCGAGCGCTGGGAGGCTCGGCGGCCGGATCTCGTCCTGCTGGACCTGGGCCTGCCCGATACCGACGGCATCTCGATCATCCGCCGCATCCGCCGTGAGGCCACGACCCCGATCCTCGTGCTCTCTGCTCGCGACCGGGAGAACGACCGCGTCCAGGCCCTCGAGGTCGGTGCCGATGACTACCTCACCAAGCCGTTCGGGATGCGAGAGCTGCACGCCCGCATCGGCGCCCTCCTCCGCCGCGCGGGGGGGCCGACCGCCGATGCGGAGGGGCTGGTCACCATCGGCCCGTTGGCGGTGGATGTCGCTCGGCACGAGGTGCGGGTCCACGGGGCCGACGTGCCGCTCACCCCCCGCGAGTTCGAGCTTCTCAAGGTGCTCGTCGCGCACGCCGGCAGGCTGGTGACGACCGGCCGCCTGCTGCGGGCGGTGTGGGGAGCGTCGTACGACCAGGAGACCCATTACGTGCACGTGTACGTCAGCCAGCTTCGCCGCAAGCTCGCTGCCGCGGATCCCGCCGGTGCCCTGGACGGGCTGATCGTCACGGAGCCCGGCGTGGGCTACCGGGTCGGGTTGTTGTTGCCGAATCCTTGAGCCGATCTTGAGCGTCTGACCCCGCCAGGCATCCTCCCGCCTCTTGGGGGTGGGGCGCACGCTCGACTCATGGAGATGACAATTCCCGCGGTGGGTGCGGCGGTGGGTGCGGCGGTGACTGCGCCGATGGCGAAACCGCTGCTCGATCACGAGCTGCAGCTCGTGAAGAGCGCCATCGCGCTCGTGGAGGCGGAGGGTGCGCCCCGGGTGACCCTGGTCGGGATGCGCTCGGGAGGCGGTCTCATCGCCCGCGCACTGACGATGGGGGCAACTGCCGGTCTCGTCGTCCGCGCCCGCTGGTGGCCCGAGGGAGAGGCGTTCGATCTCGTCGTGGAGCAGCATGGCTGACCCACGCCCACCGGAATCGAGCCTGGACCCCGAGCTGCGCGCCCGCCGCTACGTGCAGGGCGCAAAGCCCGGCAGCCGCTACGTCCAGATCCTCCGCCCCTTCGCCGACGAGTTCCGCCAGAGTCGCCGCGGGCACCTGGTGGCCACCGAGCAGGTCCTCGAGCCGGCGGGTTCATTCGGGCGCCTCCTCGACGCCCTGCGACGGACGTTCGTCGGCAGCAGGATCCCGAGCGAGCGCGAGGGCGAGGAGCGCGTCGGCGTCCTGAAGGGGCTCGCGATCTTCGCCTCCGACAACATCTCCTCCTCCGCCTACGCGACCGAGGAGATCATGCGGGTGGTGGCGCTGGCAGGCGCCGGAGCGCTGGCCCTGACGATGCCCCTGACGGTGGGGATCGTGGTGGTGCTGGCCATCGTCGTCATCAGCTACCAGCAGACGATCTCCGCCTACCCGAGCGGCGGCGGCTCGTACATCGTCGCCAGCGAGAACCTCGGGCGCGCTGCCCGGGCTCGTCGCGGCCGGCGCGCTGCTCACCGACTACGTCCTGACCGTCGCGGTCTCGGTCGCGGCCGGCGTGGCGGCGCTGACCTCGATCTTCCCGGCGACTCTTCGACGAGCGCGTTCTGCATGGGCGTGGTCCTCATCGGCCTGCTCTGGATCGGCAACCTGCGCGGGGTCCGCGAGAGCGGCACGCTGTTCGCCCTCCCGACCTACCTGTACCTGGTGGCGATCATCGGGCCTGCTGGGCTACGGCCTGTGGCTCACGTGACACGGCACGCTGCCCGCCTACCAGGCCGCCGGCCGGCTGGGCGGTCGCCAATGGAACCGAGTCCCTCGGCGTCCTCCTCATCCTGCGGGCGTTCACCTCCGGCGCGGTGGCGCTGACGGGTACCGAGGCGGTCTCGAACGGGGTCCCCGCCTTCCGAGCGCCCTCGCCCCGCAACGCGCGGAACGTCCTGCTCCTGATGGGCGGCGCCTTCGCCCTCATCTTCCTGGGCATCAGCTTCCTCTCGAGCCAGCTGGGCATCGTCCCGGACCCGAACGAGGAGAAGACGGTGATCAGCCAGCTGGCCGCCACGCTCGTCGGGCGAAGGGACGCCCTTCCACTACCTGGTCCAGTTGTCGACGGCGACCCTCCTGATCCTGGCCGCGAACACCGCCTTCAACGGCTTCCCGCGGCTGGCCGGGATCCTCGGCAGCGATCGATACCTGCCGCGCCAGTTCGGGTTCCGCGGAGACCGGCTGGCCTACAGCGTGGGGATCGGCGTGCTGGCGATCATCGCGGTGGGTCTGCTCGTTCTCTTCGGCGGCAGCGTCACGAACCTCATCCCGCTCTACACGGTGGGCGTCTTCGTGGCCTTCACCCTGAGCCAGGCCGGGATGGTGCGGCACTGGTGGCGCCTCCGCGACGAGCAGCGCGGCTGGCGATGGCGCGCCGCGCTCAATGGCGCCGGTGCGATCGCGACCGGGGTGGTGGCGATCATCGCGGGCCTGTCGAAGCTCCTGCTCGGCGCCTGGATCATCCTCATCCTCGTCCCGCTGCTCGTTCTGGTCATGCTCGGCATCAGCGCCCACTACCGGAACGTCGAGCGGGCCCTGGCCGTCGATTGGGGCCACGCCGACTTCGCGACGCCCCGCCCGCCGCGGGTCCTGGTGCCCGTCGCCCGACTCGACCGGGCGGCGCAGGCGGCGCTCCTCTACGCGCGCTCCATCTCGGGCGACGTGACCGCGGTCCATGTCACCAACGATCCCCAGGAGGGCGCCGCGTTCCAGCAGGCGTGGAGCTCGGGCAGCGGCGACATCAAGCTCGTCGTCCTCGAGTCGCCGTTCCGGGCCCTGGTGGCACCCCTTCTGACCTACATCGACGCGATCGAGTCGGACGACCCGCATCGGCCGGTGACCGTCGTCCTCGCCGAGTTCGTGCCGCGGCACCTGTGGGAGCACCTGCTCCACAACCAGGCCGCGCTGCGCCTCAAGCTGCGCCTCTTCTTCCGGCGCAACGTGGTGGTGGTCGACGTCCCGTATCACCTGCCCGCATAGGCCATCGTCGCCGGATCGGGCCGCGACGTTCCATCGTCGCCTAACGACGATAAAGGCGAAGGACGGCGTCGCGGCGGGCCAAATGGTCGCCCGGCGACGCTGACAGCGAACGAGAACGGCCATTCCCGGGCCTCCTTCGCCGATGTCGTCGCTCACTGACTCCCGTGCTACGCTCGCCGCCGAGATGCGAACGATCCTCCTCTGGATGGCGGGCAACCGGTGGCTGAAGCAGCATCTCCCCGCGCTGTGGTTCGCACGCCGCGCGGTGCGCCGCTTCATGCCCGGCGAGACGATGGAGGAGGCGCTCGACGCGGCGGAGCAGTTCCGGCCCGAGGGGATCGGCATCATCTACACCCACCTCGGCGAGAACCTGACCGACCTCGAGCAGGCCGAGGGCGTCGCCGGCCACTATCACGCGCTCCTCGAGAAGGTCCGCGCCCGCGGCCAGGATGCCGAGATCAGCGTGAAGCTCACCCAGCTCGGCCTGGACCTGGACGCCGAAGCCGCATTCACCCATTCGGACGGCCTGGCGGCCGATGCGGCGCGGAACGGCGGAACGTTCTGGATCGACATGGAGTCATCGGCCTACACCGATGCGACCCTGGGGATCTACCGCCGCCTCCGCGAGCGACACGCCAATGTCGGGATCTGCCTCCAGGCGTACCTGCGGCGGACCCCCGCCGACGTGAACGCCCTGCTGCCGATCGAGCCGCAGATCCGGCTCGTGAAGGGCGCCTACGACGAGCCGGCCGCGGCCGCCTTCCGTCGCAAGGCCGATGTCGATGCCGCCTACCAGTCGCTCGCCATCCTCATGCTCCCCGCCGCCGCCGCAGGGAAGCTGCGGCTGGGTCTCGGGACCCACGACACCGCGCTCGTCGAGCGCGTCGCCGACCACGCTCGCGGTGCCGGCCTGGCCCCGACCGCCTTCGAGGTGCAGATGCTGTACGGGATCCGCGCCGGTGAGCAGCTGCGCCTGGCACGCGCCGGCTTCCGGGTCCGGGACCTCATCGCCTACGGCGAGGCGTGGTACGCGTGGTACATGCGGCGCCTCGCCGAGCGACCGGCCAACGTGGGCTTCGCGCTCCGCCAGATGATCGGGTAGCCGGCTGGCACGAGCCACGCCGGATTCGGTGCTAGAATCCGCGCGGCGCCACCGAGCCAGCGATTCCGGCCGCAACTGCCCACTGATTCAGCGATCGCTTCCGGCACGGCGCCCGGCACTCGAGATCCCGTTGCGCGGACGCGTGCCCGTGATCATCAACACGCGTTCGGAGCACTACGACAATGCGAATCCTTCTGGTGGGCGTCGGCACCGTGGGCGAGGCGATCGCCCGCATGACGGCCCAACGCGACTGGTGCGAGGCGATGGTCCTCGCCGACTACGACGTCGATCGCGCCCGAGCCCTGCAGGCCGAGCTCGGCGACCCTGACCGATTTCCGGTCGAGCAGGTCGATGCGCGCGATCCGGCGAGCATCACCGCGCTCGTCCGGCAGCATTCCGCCGACCTCGTGATGAACGCGGTCGATCCGCGCTTCGTCATGCCGATCTTCGACGGGGCGCTGGCCGCGGGCGTCAACTACATGGACATGGCCTGCAGCCTCTCCCGGCCGCACCCCGACCAGCCCTTCAGCCTCCCGGGCGTGAAGCTCGGTGACGAGCAGCTGGCTCGCGCCGGCGAATGGGAGGCAGCCGGCCGGCTGGCGCTGATCGGGATGGGGATGGACCCCGGCCTCACCGACGTCTTCGCCGCACACGCCGCGAAGCACCTGTTCGACGAGGTGCACGAGGTGCACGTCCGCGACGGCGGCGATCTCGCGATCCCCGGCTTCGCGTTCGCGCCGGTCTTCTCCATCTGGACCACGATCGAGGAGTGCCTGAACCCGCCGGTCATCTGGGCGGAGGGTGCGTGGCGAACGACCGAGCCGTTCAGCGCCCCGGAGGCGTTCCCGTTTCCGGAGGGCATTGGCCCGGTCGAGTGCGTGAACGTCGAGCACGAGGAGGTGCTCCTCCTGCCGCACTGGATCGGTGGCCTCAAGCGCGCCAGCTTCAAGTACGCGCTGGGTCGCGACTTCATCGAGAAGCTGCAGTTCCTCCACGACATCGGCCTGGACCGGACCGAACCGGTGACCGTGGGCCGCGCGCAGGTCTCGCCGCGCGACGTGGTAGCGGCGGTCGTCCCCGACCCGGTGAAGATGGGGGACAAGATGGTGGGCCGCGCGATCGTCGGCACCTGGGTCATCGGGCGCAAGGACGGCGCCCCGCGAGAGGTATTCCTGTACCAGATGGCCGATGCGGCCGAGACGTTGCGGCAGACCGGCTCGCAGGTCGTGGGCTGGCAGACCGGCTTCAACCCGGTGCTCGCCATGGAGCTCCTCGCGACCGGGTCCTGGTCCGGCGCCGGGGTCCTGGGCCCCGAGGCCTTCGACCCCGATCCCTACCTGGCGCTGATGGATCGCTACGGCATCCATCACGCGATGGTGGAGATGGAACCGGGAGCGCACCGCCCAACCTGACCCTTGGGCGCATCGCCCATTCCGAGGTCGCGGTCTCATCGGCCTAGACTGTTGTGCAGGACAGACCGATATGGAGGCACGTCCCATGAACATCGATGAGATGGTGGCCGGCGCGCGCGACGCGATGTCGGTGAAGCGCGTCTACGGCGATCCGATCGAGCGCGACGGCGTCACCGTCATTCCCGTGGCGAAGGTTCGCGGCGGTGGCGGGGGAGGCAGCGACAACGAGGGCAACGGCGGAGGCGGCTTCGGGGTCACCGCCCGGCCGGTGGGCGTCTACGTGATCCGCGGCGAGGAGGTCAGCTGGGAGCCCGCGCTCGACGTGACGCGCACCGCGGTGATGGGGATGGTGACCGCGATCGTCGCACTGCTCGTGACCCGCTCGATCGTGAAGGCGATCTTCCGCAAGCGCTGAAGTCGGCAAGCGTTGAGCCGCGGCCCCTGGCAGCACGAAACCCGCCTGGCGGGAGGCGGGTTCCGTCGGGATATGCGTTGGTTGCGGGGGACAGATTCGAACTGCCGACCTTCGGGTTATGAGCCCGACGAGCTACCACTGCTCCACCCCGCGGCCTCGAATGGTAGCCATCGCCGATCGGCCGGTCAACCGACGCACCGCTCACGTGGCCGCGGCGCGCTCAGCTGCGACCCGACGGGCACAGTCGCCCGGATGGGCGCACTCGCCCGGATGAGCGCACCACGGTCACTCAGCGACGACAAGAGCGAAGAAGGCCTCCCCCGTTCACGCGGGCAGTCGCTCAGCGACGCTCCGGCGAGGGGGCGGGCCCTCGACGGCGGTTCCTTCGCTGTTACCGTCGCTCAGGGACGGTGAGCACCACGCCCGCCATCGACCGCTCGCGCCATTGGGGACCACGCGCATCGAGCGCGGGGATTCCGGCCCGAGTGGACATCCTGCACGAGGGCGCGACGGCGTCCGCTACAATCTCGCCCGTGGCCCGCCCTTGCGGCGGCCCGTTCAGCCCCGGGACGCCTGCAGGAGGGTCTGCGCGCGCAGATGGCCGTCAACCCCAAGAAGCTCCGACCCTACGATGAGCCACCTCCCCATCGGCGGAGCCTGGTTCCCGGGACACCGGACACCGCCGCCCGCGGGTACCTGGTGCTGGCCTTCCTGTGGCTGGCTGCGGCAACCGGAATCGGTGTCCTGTGGGTCGCCATGCAGCTCTTCCCCGGCCAGCTGTCCGCCAGCTTCCAGATCCCGATGCCGGTCGGGAATGCACTCGACGCCGAGCTGAGCTCCGCGACAGTCGGGTCCGGCTTCATGAACGCCCTCGTCTACGGATGGGCGGTGAACGCGGGGGCGGCGGTCATCCTGTTCACCACGCCGCGCCTGCTCGGCGTCCGCCTGGCCGATGAGCCAATGGCGTTCTTCTCGATGCTGCTCTGGAACGTCGCGGTCGCGGCGGGCATCGGCGTTGTCTACCTGCCGAAGATCGCGTCGGCCGGGACGCTCTCGGAGTTCCCGCTGCCGGTGGACGGCCTGCTGCTGCTCGCCCTGCTGGTACTGACCTATGTCTTCTTCCGCACGCTGCTCTCGGCGAGGACCTGGATGCCGTACGTCAGCATCTGGTTCTTCGGCGTCGCGCTGCTCGCCACCCTGGGTGCCTACGCGCTGGGTACCGGCTTCCCGCTCCTCAACCTGGGCGACACCCCGAACGCGCTGGTCGCCGGCTACGTGGCGCGGGCCATCGAGGTGTACTGGGTGATGGGCGTGGCCGTGGGTGCGCTCTTCTACGTGATCCCGCGTGCCACCGGGAACCCGCTCTACTCGAGCACGCTCGGGCTCGCCGCCTGGCTGCTATGGGCCGGGTTCGGTGTGGTCTCCGCGCTGGGTACCCTCGTCGACACGTCCGTGCCGTATGCCGTGACCAGTATCGGCAACGCGGGCACGATCATCCTCGTGGCGCCGATCGTGCTCGTGGTCGCCAACCTCGCGATCTCGATGCGGGGGCGCTGGACGATGGCCCTCACGCCGGGGACGGTCGCTTTCGCGCTGGTCGCGATGGCCTTCGGCATCGCCACCGTGGTGCTCGAGGCGATCGGCGCGCTGCGGTCGGTGCAGGCCCTCGTCTCCGGCACCGAGTGGACGACCGGGGTCTGGCTCTTCTCGGTGCTCGGCTTCTCGACCTTCGCTCTGTTCGCCGCGCTCGAGCATGCCGGGCCGCGTCTCTTCCGCCGCGACTGGCGCGGCAGCATCCTGACCGATGCGCAGCTGTGGACGACCCTCGTCGGAGTCGCATTCGCGGGCCTGGCGCTGATGGCGGGGGGGCTCGCCCACGGCTCCCTGCTGCAGCAGGGAGCAGCGCCGGATGCGATCAGCGGGACGATGGCCTGGTTCCTCACTGTCGCCGGCGGCGGCCTGGGGCTCGCCGCGCTCGGCGGCCTCTCCTCGGTGATTGGCCTGTTCGTGATGTACACCACCGCGCGCCGGGCCGACTACGCGGTCGGCCCCGGGGCTACCGTCGCAGCGGGCACCGAGTGAGATGACCGTACCGACGCCGATCGAGTCACGCAGCCGCGCGCTGCCGCTGTGGGCCGTGGTCTTCACGGTCATCGTCCTGGTCGTGGGGGGTGCGGACCTCGCCGGCAACCTGGCCGGCGAGAATCCGGCGATCGGCGGTGGGGGCGGCGGAGGGGACGTCGCCGCCCAGGCGCAGGCGATTATCAGCAGCGCCGGGTGTGAGGCCTGCCACGCCAAGGGCCTGACCGGCAACATCGGGCCCAACCTCCACACCGTGAAGGATGGGCCTGTCGTCGCCAACCTGCAGGATCTCGCCAAGGCGCACCCCGACGACTGGGCGAACCTGTGGATCGCTGGCACCGATCCCGCCGTGGCGGGAATCGACCGCGGCGGTATGCCGGTCTTCGGCGGAGCGCCGTACAACCTGACCGCGGACCAGATAGCCACGGTCGTCGAGTACCTCAAGTCGCTCCAGTGAGCGGTCCGCCCGGCGGGCCGGATCGGACGCCTGCCGTGGCACGCACCGTCCCCGTCCTCATTGGTGGCGCCGAGATGGCGCAGATCGACGAGGCTGCGCAGCGGCTGGGCCTGACGCAGGACGCGCTCATGGAATCGGCCGGCATCGGGGTCGCCGAGGTCGCATTCGCCGAGCTGGCCCGCCTTGCCGAGTCGGTCCGCGGTCCGGGCGGCCCGCTGGCCGAGTCGCCGCTGACGGTCATCCTGTGTGGGCCCGGCAACAACGGCGGCGACGGATTCGTCGTGGCGCGGCGCCTGGCGGTTGCCGGGCGACGGGTCGTAGCGGTCCTCGTGGGAGACGCCGGCCGGGTCGGATCCGGGGGATCCGCTGCCGCCCACGCGTGGACGGTGCTGCAGGCCATGGCCTCCGCGGGCGAGCTGCAGCTCTACGTGGCGCCCACCCCCGAGCTGCTGCTTCAGCTCCGCTCCCGCCTCTCGCCGGCCGCGCTCCTCGTCGACGCGCTGCTGGGCACCGGCGCCTCCGGGCCGCTGCGCGAGCCGATCTCGACCGCGGTCGACCTTCTCAACGGCATCCGGACCCATGCGCAGGTCGCCGGGCGGCCGTGTGCTGTGCTCGCCATCGATACACCGACCGCGATCGACCAGACCGACGGCACCCGCTCGACGCCGGTCGTCCGCGCGGATCTCACGGTCACCTTCCACCGCGCGAAGGCGGGCTTCGCCGTCGATCCCGAGGCGCGCCGCCTCGCGGGCCGCTACTTCGTGGCGCCGCTCGGCATCCCGCTCCGGACCGAGGACGGGATCGTGCCGGGGGACGGTGAGTACCCACCCGCGCGGATCGCGCAGATCACCTGGCAGGAACCCGGCGAGCGCAGGGACTGATCCGCAGGGAGTGATCCTGCGCCTGGGGTCGTCTTGGGTGTTCAACCGCGCTTCCACGGCACGCAAACACGGTCGGCGAGCCTGCGCCGGCCGATCCTGGGCATGGGCTGAACCTGAGCGGACTCAATTTCCGCCTGCCGAGGCGGATACGGTGCCGCTGATGAGCGGTTGACGAGTCGAGGAAGACGGACTCGTCGGGCGCGCGCCAAGTGAGCGCACGGGGAGTCGGGCACGAGCGATCAGCTGGATCCGGGCTTGACGAGCGGGATGCCGGCCGCGTCGAGCGGGCAGTCATCCGCCTGCCAGGAGGCGATCTCGATGTGGCCCAGCGCACGGAGCGTGCAGCCGACCTCGACCGGATCGGTCGAGCGGTCGACGATCACCGCCGCCGCGAGCGGGCTGGCTCCGGTGGCGCGCACCGCCGCCGCGGTCTCGGCCAGCGATGCGCCGGTGGTGAGGATGTCGTCCACGAGGACGACCCGCTCGTCGCGGCTGACCGGCCAGCCACGTCGGAGGCCGCGCACCCCGCGCTCCAGCGGTTCGGCGAACACGCCGCGTACCTCGTGGCCCAGCAGCGGCTCGAGCTGCCGCGCGGTCTCGAAGGCGAGGAGCACCCCACCGGTGGTCGGTCCCACGACGAGCGTCGGGTTGTCTTCCGCCAGCGCAGCCGCCAGCCGGCGTCCGATCTCCACCGCGAAGGTCGGGTACTGGAGGACGGCGAACTTCTCGAGGTAGCGGTCCGAGTGGCGGCCGCTCTTCAGCAGGAAGTGGCCAGTGCGCAGCGCCCCGGCCGCCGCGAACAGCTCCTCGATCGACGCCGAGCCGAGGTCCATGGCTAGTCGTAGACGGCGGTGAAGTCGACCGCCGGGTAACGCTCATTGAGCGCGTCGGTCACCCAGCCCAGCAAGTCCGATGGGTCGTAGAAGTCCGCGATCACGCGCGCATCGGTGACGGTCAGCCCCGGGCGGTGGGCCTCGACGGTGAGGGCTGCCCCGTCCGGGAGGTCGGTGAGGTCGAGGGACGTCTCGAATCGCCCGTCACCCCGGAGGATGAGCGTGTCGTCCGGCTCGTCGAGCAGCTGCAGGTCGCCGGTCCGCGCCAGCACCTCCTCCGCGTTCGCGCTGAACTCGCGCAGCGTCTGGCGCTCGGTGTCCGAGATCTGGCTGCGGTACGCGTCGGCAAGCTGCCAGAGCCGCTGCGCAGCCAGCGTCTCCTGCTGGTTCTCCGGCAGCTCGGCTTGCCAGTCGCTGTCACTCTCGCCCTGCTCCTCGTCGGGCGGCTCCTCGTGCGACGCGAGCTCGTCGGCGGGCATGAGATGGCTCGCCGGATCGCGCGCCGCCTCACCGAACCAGGCGAGGATGTCGGCGAGGTTGTAGAGCTCGACGACCTCGCTGAACGCCTCGACCTGCTGCTCCTCGTCGTACCACTCGTTGTCGGCCGGATCCTGGTAGGTGAGGCGCGTGGTCCACGTCTCGTCGACGGGGTCATAGACGAGGTAGTCCTGCTCGTCATCGACGAGCTTCATGCGGCCGATCTCCCGCAGCCGCTCGCGGTTGGCATCCACGAACCGCCGCAGCTGCTCGGTGGCCTCGTAGAGGAAGTCGCGACGCTCGAGATCGGCCTCGGCGGCCAGCTCGCGGAGTGCGGCGATGCGGGGCGCGTTCATCGAACCTCCCACCTCAGGGCTTGTAGACGAAATCGGGCCCCATTCGTTCGCGCAGGAAGATCGTGTGCTTGCGATCGAAGACCGATTCGGCGACGCGATGCCCGAGGCCGCGCGTCGACGGATCGGCGTAGAGCTGATCGAGGACCCCGTAGTTCGGCAGGTCGAGGATGATCAGGTTGTCCCACTCCGAGCCCTCGGTCACGTTGTACCAGCCCAGGAACCGGATCCCGAACTCGGCCTCGTAGCGTCGGGCGGTGCGCGGGAAGAAGTGGCGCATCCCTCGCTTGAAGATCGTGTCACGGCCCTTGCGCACGGTGAAGAAGGTGACCATCAGCGGCATCGGCGGGGGCCCTCACGCTTCATCTGCCGGCTCCCCTGTGTCGACGACGACCGGTGGCCCCGATGCGCCCTTCGTGCGACCGCGCCCCCGCCGCAGGTCGGCGAAGAAGACGCGGAGCAGGAAGACCGCGGTCATGCTCACGAAGAAGAGGAGCACCATCGCCACGAACAGGAGCGCCGCCAGCAGCCAGACCGGCCACCCGAGGGTGAACAGACCAACCGGGATCAGCACCAGGATCAGGGCGAACAGGATCGCCTGGGTGACGAAGCACCCGAAACCCGGTCCCTGGTTCGGGTCGAGGTCCTCGTTGTATCGAATCGACATGCATCACTCGATGGGGAGCCGTACGTGTGGCGCTGGGCATGGTCCCACATCGTGGCCTCAGGCGTCGTCGCCGAGGCCTTCCCGGTACGTGATCCGCCCACCTGCCATCGTCAGTCTGACGACGCCCGGCAGCTCCATGCCGAGCAGAGGTGTATTGGCCGATGCCGATGCCAGCCCATCGGCCGTCACCCGCCAGCGGGCCGCCGGCTCGAAGACGACGAGATCGGCGAGCGTCCCGGTGGCGAGCCCGCGTTCCTCGCCGATCAGGGCCGCCGGCCCGCCGCCCAGGACCGCGAGGAGGCGCCCAAGGCGCAGGCGGCCGGCGTCCACCGCGGCCAGGCCGATCGAGAGGGCCATCTCGAGGCCGATGAGCCCGGGAGCGGCAGCGGCGAATTCGACCTCCTTGCGCTGCGGGGGATGCGGCGCATGGTCGGTGGCGATCGCGTCGACCGTGCCATCGTCCACTCCGGCCAGGAGCGCCAGCGCATCGTCGCGGCCGGGGAGCGGCGGGTTCACCCGGCAGGCGCCGTCGTATGCGCGGCCCGGGTCGGGCGCGGCGAGGGGGTCGGGCTGGTCCTCCCAGGCAAAGGCCCTGCTGCCCGCGACCCATGCGTCGGTCATCGCCAGGTGGTGCGGGGTCACGTCACAGGTGACCCGGACGCCTTCGTCCCGGGCACGACGGATCGCGTCGAGCGCCGCCGCGGTCGACAGGTGCGTGATATGCACCCGGGCGCCAGTCTCACGGGCGAGCGCGATGTCCCGCTCGACGACGGTCAGCTCGGCGCTCGCCGGCCAGCCGGCCAGGCCCAGGCGGGTGGCGACCGGACCCGAGCGCATGACGCTGCCCGCGGCGAGCTCGGCGTCCTCCGCGTGCTCGATCAGCGGCAGGCCCAGGGCCGCCAGCTCGATGAGCAGGTTGCGCGCCAGCCTCGCCGACGCGACCGCGGCCCCGTCGTCGCTGACGCCCACGATCCCGCCCTCGGCCATCGCGGCCAGATCGGGCAGCGACTCTCCGCGGCGCCCGAGCGTCGCGGCCCCCACGACCCGCACCCTGGCGGAGGCCGCCGCGGCCCGGTCGAGCAGCCAGCCGATGCGTGCGACCTCGTCCGGGGGCGGATCGGTGTTCGGCATGGCGCAGACCGTCGCGAAGCCGCCATGGGCCGCCGCCCGCGTTCCGCTCGCGATCGTCTCCGCCCCGGTGTCGCCGGGCTCCCGGAGGTGCGTGTGGAGGTCGCAGAAGGCGGGGGCCACGATCAGGCCGTAGCCGTCGAGCTGCGGCGCGTCGGTCGGGGCGCCGGAGCCATCCGCGAGCCGCCCGTCAACGACCGCCAGGTCACCGGTGCGGTCGACGCCGGCGGCCGGGTCGATGAGGCGAGCGCCTCGCACCACGAAGGTCGCGGGTGGGTCGACGAGCGAGCCGAACCGGCTCATCCGGCGAGCAGGGCCAGGATCGCCATGCGGATTGCGACCCCGTTCTGGACCTGGCGGCCGATAAGGCTGCGGGGGCCGGCGGCCAGCGCAGCGCTGATCTCCACCCCCTCGTTCGTGGGGCCCGGGTGGAGGAGTGGCGCGTTCGAGCGCGCGAGCCGCATGCGCTCCTCGTTGAGCCCCCAGCGCTGCGCGTAGGCATGGAGCGAGGGGACGCCCGCGCCGGCGTTGCGCTCCAGCTGCACGCGGAGCGCCATGACTGCATCGGCGCCGCGCAGGGCGCCTTCGAGGTCAGCGGCGATCGTCACCCCCGGCCAGTGCTCAAAGCCGCGAACCCAGGCCGGCGGCCCGGTCAGGCGCACCGCCGCGCCGAGGGCGGTGAGCGTGTGGAGGTTCGAGCGCGCGACGCGCGAGTGGCCGATGTCTCCCACGATCGCGACCTCGCACCCCTCGAGCGAACCGAGCGCGTCGCGCAGGGTCAGCGCGTCGAGGAGTGCCTGCGTCGGGTGGGCGTGGGTCCCGTCACCGGCGTTCAGGATCCGCAGCCCGCTGCTGCGCGCCGCGAGGTATGGCGCACCGCTGGCCGGATGGCGGAGGACGACCGTCGTGACGCCGGTGCGCTCGAGCGTGCGCAGCGTGTCGATCAGCGACTCCCCCTTGACGGCGCTGCTCGCGCTCGGTCGAAGATCGACGACCTGGGCGCCGAGCGTCGTCGCCGCCACCTCGAAGCTGACCCGGGTACGGGTCGAGGCCTCGAAGAAGGCGAGGCCGACGAGCTGCCCGGCCAGCGTGTCGAGCCGCTCGCCGCGGTCGCGCAGCGAGCGCATCTCGGCCGCGAGGTCCATGCAGGCCGCGATCTCGGCGCGGCTCAGCTGATCGACGTCGAGCAGGTGCCGGTGGCTCCACACGATGACGCCATCGGCACTCGACCGATGGCGTGGCGGGGCGACGGGAATCCGGGTCATGGCTGGCTCCTTGGCGGCCTCACAGGACCGCTCTTAAAGGTCGCGGTGGAGTATAGCGTCACGAGCGACGGGCGAGCACCACCTCGTCCACCCCGTCGGTCTCGACCAGGCGGACGTGCACGATCTCGTCCTCGGCGGTGGGCAGGTTCTTGCCCACGTGATCGGGCCGGATCGGGAGCTCGCGGTGGCCGCGGTCGACGACGACCGCGAGGCGCACGGCTCGCGGTCGCCCGTGGTCGGTGAGGGCGTCGAGCGCCGCGCGAACCGTGCGGCCGGTGAAGAGCACGTCATCGACGAGCACGACGGTGTTGCCGCCGATCCCCGGCATCGCCTCCGTGCGCTTCACGATCGGGGCGTTCGCGACGCGGGTCAGGTCGTCCCGGTAGAACGTGATGTCCAGCGAGCCGACCGGCACGCTGACGCCCTCGTGCTGCTCGATGAGGGCCGCCAGCCGTCGGGCGAGCGGCACCCCCCGGCTCCGCACCCCGACCAGGACCAGTCCGTCGGTCCCGCCGTTGCGCTCCACGATCTCGTGGGCGATGCGGGTCAGCGCGCGGCGCAGGTCGTCCGCGTCGAGGATCGGGCGCTCGGTCATGGGTGGACCGAGTGTAGCCCGGGGTTCGGGCTCCGGTCAGGGGCTTGACGACGCCTGCGGCGCAGCCGATGGAGACGGCGCCCCGGAGGCCACCACGATCGGGCCCATCCACGGGGTCGGAGAGCCCGTGGCCCCCTCGATTGCAGTGGGTGGGCCGGAGCCGTCGAGCGGCACCGAGTAGATCGTGGCGGAGGGCGCTACGCCGATGCCGGGCGTGGTGGCGGCCACCATGACGAGCACCGCCTGGCCGGCGCCGTCGAACTTCACGTCCTCCACGTACGTCGTGGCGTCACCGACCTCGACGCGGGACCCGCTCGTGAGCCCGTCGGCCGCGAGCCCAACGTATGCGGCCGTGGGGTCGGGGTACGTGCCGTCGGCGCTCTGCGGGGTTCCGATCCACTGGCCGTTCCACACCGCCACGTAGCGGCCATCCGCGCTCCAGGCGACATTGCCATACTCGAATCCGTCGCTCGGCCCGGTGAGCTGCAGGTCACCGAATAGAGGGTTGCCGTCGGGGCTCATCGTCCAGGCCGCGGCGCCATCAGCCGGCACGCCGGACAGGTACGGCATGCCGCCGGACACGAATGACCAGCCGTCGCTGCCGCCGTCCATCGTCCCGCGCCAGAAGATGGCGGCCCCCCCGTCGGGGGAGAGGCGCGGCATGAAGACGTCATCGACCCGCGATCCGCTACCCGGGTCGAGCGGGGGCGGCGCTCGCAGCTCCTCGGACCAGGGAGTGGCGGCGGCGTGGCTCACGATCAGCTGGGCGCCGCCTTCGAGGTCGTTGTATGGCCGGAAGGCGGCCGCGTATGCGTCACCGGTGGCCGTGAGGCGAGCGTGGATTCCGGTGAACGCGTTGAAGACCCAGGCGTCCGATTGGCCCGTCGGCTCATTCGCGACCGCGCAATCGGAGACCGAGCCGCCGAGGTCCACACCGGCCAGGGTGTAGGCCAGGAGCGTGCCGTCCGCTGACCAGGTCAATCGGTCCGTGAAGGGCCATGAGGCAGAGCAGCCGAGGTGGGTCGTGGTCCCATCGGTCAGGTCCAGGACCCGCACCTCCTGGGCCCCCGTCTCGCCGAGGCTGGTGACGTAGGCGAGCAGCTCACCGTTCGGGGACAGCTCCGCGCTGATCGGCACTCCGCTCGCGGCCTCGACCTGGATCGATCGCGAGCTGCTCAGATCGCGGAACTGCCAGCTCCGCGGCTGGTCGGGGGTTCCGCCGCGCGCGACGATTACCGCCCACTCCCCGGGCTGCACTGCGATGACCGGTGTCGGTGCCGCGCTCGCCGCCAGGCTGGCAAGCGGCGAGGCACTGGACGCCGGCGCTTCGCTCGCGGCCGACGGCCGAGCCGAGGGTGAGGTGACCGCCACCTGCTGCGGCGGGCGCAGGTTGCCGAGCAGCACGACCGCGCCGATGCCGGCGGCCACCGTCGCCAGCGACCCGCCGATGCCCAGCAGAAGCGAGGGCCGCCGCCACCATGGGGCGCGGGAGAAGCGCCCGGCATCGATCCCGGCGCTGACCCTGGCCCCCAGGTCGCGCGGAGCGTCGACGCTGCGCAGGCCGTGCATCAGCATGCGCTGCTCGCGGAACGCGTCGAGCGTCTCCCGGCAGACGGCGCACCCCGACAGGTGCTCGGAGAGGAGCCGCCGCTCGTCGGGGGTCAGGTCCCCGCTCAGCGAGGCGCTCAGAAGCTCGTCGGGATGGGTGCCGTCACCGCGAAGGCTCATCGCACCAGGCCCTCGGCCGCGAGATGGCGTCGCATCTCACCGCGCGCGCGGCACAGGAGGGTGCGAACCGCGCCGTAGCTCATGTCCATAACCTCGGCGATCTGCTGCGCGCTCATGTCCTCGATGTCCGAGAGGATGAGGCACTGCCGATGGTTCGGTCGCAGCCGCATCAGGGAGCGCCCAACGCGCTCGTCGAGGAGGCCCGCCATCACCTGGGCCTCGGGCCCGGGACGGTCGTCGGCGCGTTGCTGGCGCTCGTCGTCATCGTCGCCGAGCGGGGTGATCCGGCGCCGGCGCCGCATCTCGTCGATGGCGGTGTTCGTCGCGATACGGTAGATCCAGGATCGGGTCGATGAGACATCGGTAAGGGTGTCCAGGTGTCGGTAGGCCTTGATAAACGTGTCCTGCGCGATATCGGCGGCTCGGTCGGCGTCTCCGACCATGCGCAGGACGTAGTTGTAGATCGGGCCTGAGAATTCCTCGAAGAGCCGATCGAATTCGGCTCGCGCGGCCCCGGCCTGCTCGGCGCTCATCGGCGGTCCACCCGCCGAGGGTCGCTCAAGTCCGATTGCCAGCACACGGCCCTCCGCAGCGGCCAAGCCCCCGTCCAACTCCCCTGACGCATGCTCACGCCCCCCGTGTTACACCGTCCGATTGAGATGTGTCCGCAGGACCTCTGCCGCGTACTCGGGCGCTGCAGGGTTGACGGCCAGCGCGGTGGCTCGCTCGAGCCCGGCAATCACCCGCAGCCGCGGATGAAGCTCCCAGTGCCAATGGAACGTCTGGTCCAGGCGCTCACCGGCCGGCGCGGTGTGCAGGAACAGGTTGTAGGGAGGATCTCCAAGCGCCTCGAGCGCGTGGAGCGTGCGCTGCAGCGTGGCGGTCGTGGCCGCCAGCGCGTCGTCGTCGAGCTCGGTGAAGTCCGCGGCATGAGCACGCGGGACGATCATCAGCTCGAAGGCCGATCGGCTGGCGGCCGGTGCGAAGACGACGAAGCGCTCCTCGGCGAGCACGAGCCGCTCGCCGGCCTCCTCCTCGGCCGCCGCGAGCCCGCACCACACGCAGGCCCGCTGCTTGATCTGGTACCGCGCCCCGCCCCCGATCTCCTCCGCGATCCAGTGCGGAATCTGGGGGATGGCGTAGAGCTCGATGTTCAGGTGCTGGCTGCGAGACCCGGCCTGGCGGCCGTAGCTCTGGACGGCCTGGACGTAGCGGGGCTCGTCGGGGGACCGGGGCGCGGAGGCCAGCTCACGCATCGTGTCGCGCAGCCCGCGGAGCAGGTTGTTCGCGAGCCGAGGCGGCGCGTCGGCTAGCCGCTCGTGGTGTCCGCGCGGACCGACCAGGATCTCCCATGAGCCGCTGGCGGTCGCCACCTCCGAGAGGCTGAGCTGGGCGGCACGCTCCTTTCCCGAATCGATGCGGTGGAAGGCGTCGTGGCGGAGGGTGAGGCGTCGGACGGCGGAGTCGTCTCCGCCGTCTGCGGGGGCCGGGTCGTCGTCGCAGTGCCGGCAGTGGCTGCCCTCGACGGGCGAAGCCTGGACCGCGAACGAGGCGTGCTCGAAGCTGCGGTCGGTGACGACGGCCGACCACCAGCCGGTGACGGGGTCGCGTCGCAGCTCGAACACGCGAGCATCGTAGCCGACGCGCCGGGAGCTATCGGGCGAGCGCCTCGCGGAGCCCGGCCGCCACCGCGAACGGGTCGTGGCCCACGACCGACGCCACGAAGAGCTCCATGGCGCCGATGTCCGAGCTGCGGCTCGCCGGGTTTCCGCGATCCACGACGTGGACGACGGGCCCGATCTCGCTCCATTCCGCGCCGGCGTCGAGGGGCGGACGGTGAAGTGCGAGGTTGAAGGCGCGCACCCCGAGACGGTCGCGATACGCGACGAGCGTCGCCGCCACCGTGCCGGCGAACGCGGGATCCCGCTCGTCCATCCCCGGCGGCCCCACGACCATCAGCTCCTGCTCCTTCACCGGGGTCAGCGAGGCGAGGACCGCGACGCTGCGCTCCTCTCGTGCGACGAGCCCGAGGTCGCGGTGCGCCGCGACGAGGTCGGCGAGGTAGGGGCGTCCGACCTCGTCCCGATAGGCCGCTGCGTCCCGCCGCTGCCGCTCGACGGCCGCATAGTGACCGTCTGGGCCCAGCAGGACCTGCGCGTGTCCATGGACGACCGATCCGCCTGCCCGCCATCCGCAGTTCCAGATCAGCTGATAGGCCGATGCCGAGGGGTCCTCGGCGCGCGAACGCTCCGCCCAGGCGCGGGCGACCTCGAACAGATCGACGACGGTATCGGCGGTGAAGGCGAGTGGGTCGTGATGGTCGAAGACGATGACGCCGTGATGGGCGTCGTACTTCGCGGCGTTCGCGCCGGTCACCGCGTGTCGTCCGCGCACTCGGCCCCAGGTGTCCGCCGGGGTGTCGCGCTCCGGGTTGCAGAACGGGCCGCCCTCGGTGGCGGCGACCTCGATCGCGAGGTCATCGCGGGAGGGTCCCTCGATCGGTCGCCGGCCGCGGAGGGTCGAGAAGTTCGTGCCCTGCAGCGTCCAGCGATTCAGGACGCGGACGATCGTCTGCTCGCGAACCGCGTCCACCGACCCGAAGTGCTGCACCAGCCACTCGCGTCATCTCCGGCGGCGGATCGCTGCGCCCGGTGACGACGAGGACCGAGAAGAGGCGCTCGACCCGGGCCCGGCCCGGCGGGCGAGAGCCGCGCGATGAGCGCCGGCAGGTCGCCGAGCCCGTTCAGCGGTCGAGCTCCCAGCCGCGCGGTCGCTCGAGCGCCAGCCATTCGTCGCGCAGCTGCGACATGACGACCACGTCGCCGTACCGCCCCTCGGAGAAATGCGCCCGGCGCAGGCGTCCCTCCTCGACGAACCCGGCCTTTTCATACGAGCGACGTGCCGCCACGTTGTGCTCATAGACGTGCAGCTGGATCCGCTCCAGGCGGAGCGAACCGAAGCCGAAGTCGGCGATCGCGGCCAGCGCCTCGGTCCCGTACCCCTTGTTCCACTCTTCCCTCTCACCAATGGCGATGCCGAACTCCGCGTTCCCGTTCTCGAGGTCGAGACCGTGGAGCCCGACGGTGCCGATGGCTCGGCCGTCGGCGAGCAGGCAGACGACGAAGTGGTAGTCCGTCTTGCCGTGCCGCTCGAGGATCCCGGCGAACCACTGCTCCTCCATCGCCTGGCTGATCGGCGCGCGAAGGGCCAGGTAGCGGGTCGTTGCGGCATCCGTGAACCAGCGGACGAAGGTCGGCAGGTCGGTACGCTCCGCCGGCCGCAGGTAGAGTCGCTGGCCGCGGATCATGGGCTGCGCCGGGGGTCGTGGAGCTGAGTCGTTCGTCATCGGGTCCGGTAGGGTAGATTGCGAACTCTGACCGCAGGATACAGAAAGGGTCGTGAGCCATGGCTGCCGTCCGCACCGCAACCGTTACCTGGACCGGCGATTTGAGCTCGGGTCGTGGCACGGTCAGCGCCGGGACCTCGGAGCTGTTCACCGACCTCCCGGTCAGCTGGTCGTCCCGCACCGAGGCCCCCGAAGGGCGCACCTCGCCGGAAGAGCTGCTCGCTGCGGCTCACGCCTCGTGCTACGCCATGGCCTTCTCCGGCGGCCTGGTACGGGCGGGCATGACCCCAGAGCATCTCCACGTGGAGGCGGAGGTCACCTTCGATCGCGTCGAAGGGAACTGGACGGTCGTCTCGTCGCGCCTCATCGTCATCGGCCGGGTGATGGGTGCCTCGGAGGCCGAGTTCGCGGCCGCGGCGCAGGACGCCGCCCAGGGCTGCCCGATCTCGCGCGCGCTGGCGGGCAACGTGGAAATCAGCGTGGAGCCCACGCTCGAGACCTGAAACCTTTTCGGACCGACCTGTATCGGGACGAGTAGACAGGCCCCCTCCGTCCGGGGGACGACAAGGATCCCCGATACAGGAGACACGAACGCATGTACCGATATCGACTGCTGCGCGGCACGGCCGTGGCAGCGGCTGCACTGCTGGTCGTCGCGGGCGGAGCGGTTGCATCGCAGATGGCACTCGGGCCGAGGGATGGCGGGCAGTCCGAGCCGACCGCCGAGGCATCGGCGAGCCCATTAGGGTCCGAGCCGTCGAGAGCGCCGAGCCGGCCGAGAGCGCCGCGCCGAGCCAGGCCGAGCTCCAGAATCTCCTTCAGATGAACTCGCCCAGCCCCGAGTCGGAGACCGGCGACACTGCCGGCACGCGACGCGACGCACCATCCGGCGGCAGCAGACCGAGTCGAACGATGACCACGGCGATCGAGCGCAGGCATCCGCAGGCGCCTCTGCCGCCGAGTCGCCTCAGACGAGGGTCACGACGGCGGCGGCGCGGGGAGCGGGGACCATTCGGGTTCGGGTGGTACCGACGACTGATCTCGAACGTGCAGGTGGCGTGGCACGATGGTGTCGTGGATGACCGGCGACTTGCGGAGGCCGTCCTCAACGGAGACCGTGACGCCTTTCGCCTCCTCGTGGAGCGCGAGCAGCTCACGGTCTTCCGTGCCTGCCTGCGGATCCTCGGTCGCCCGGCCGACGCCGAGGACGTCGCGCAGGAGAGCTTCGTGATGGCCTATCGCGCGCTCGGCAGCTATCGGGGCGACGGACCGCTGGGTGGCTGGCTGATGCGCATCGCTACCCGACAGGCGTTTCGGCGGCTCGGACAGCGACGGGAGACGGTGGAGCTCTCGCCGGAGCTGCCCCTGCGCTCCGCGACGGACGACCCGCTGCGCGTCACCCTGGCCAACGAGGAGCATCTGGCCGTGCGCAGCGCCGTCGCCGCCCTCGGCGAGCCATACCGGGAGGTCGTTGCGCTCCGATTCTTCGGCGAGCTGAGCCTCGAGGAGATCGCGAGCGCCACCGGCCGTCCGCTGAACACGGTGAAGACGCACCTGCGGCGTGGCCTGCAGCGTCTGCGACCGATTCTCGATCGTGAGGCGGTGGCGTGACCGGGCCAGGCTTCGATCCAGAGCAGCTCGAGCAGCACGAGGCGAGTGACCCGGTCGCCGAGCAGCTCGAGCGCTATGCGCAGGCCACTCGCACGGCTCCCTCATCGGGGCTCACCGATCGGATCATGACCGCCATCGCCCATGAGCGACCCCCGCGGCGCAGCCTGGGCGTCTGGCTTGCGGCACTGCCTTCCGGCCGGGTCCCCGGCCATCGCCTGGCGAGGGCGGGCGTGCTGGCTGCCGGCGTGGTCCTCGTCGTTGGCGGGGCGTTCGCGTTCGGCGAGCTGGGGCGGATCATCAACAACGCGAGCGTTGGGAACACGCCGTCGCCGGCCATCGAGACGACCGTGCCGACCCCGTCGCCAACCGAGTCCCCGACCGAGTCCCAACTCAGCAACCCGCCACAGACCACGCCCAGCGAGCCTGAGTCGGGATCGTCTTCCGCATCGGAGACGGCCGACGCGACGAGCTCGAATGGTGGGACCCCCACGCCTCGTGCGTCGAAGGGCGAGGACGGCCACACTGGATCGGGAACGCCCGAGCCGACGGAGACGCCGCGGGCCACCGGGAGCGGTGGCGGCGACAACTGAGCTGCCCGGCTCCGCGCCGGGCGCCCGAATGGCTCAGTCCTCTGCGCTGGTTCGCCCCGGCGTGTTGTAGCGGGCCGCCTGGACCGAGGGCCGGAGCCAGCGCGGGAGGTGCGCCTCGTCGCCCGTGAGGCGGCGCGCGCGGTCGGGCTGCCGTCCCTCACCCGCGGGCGTCGTGGTCGAGGTCGAACCCTCGTCGGTCGGCAGGATGACCACCGGTTCCGTATCGAGCGTTCGCCGGCTCAGGCCGAAGAACATCACGAGCCCCCCGGCGGTCGCCGCCACCCAGGCGAGGAGCCACGGGAACGTTCCGCCCGGTGGCGGCGCGCCGTTGCCCGGGCTGGTCACGCCGCCAGCGCCGAGCGGCGTCGGTGTCGGCGTGGGCGTCGCGAGGCGGGGCGTTGGCGTGGGGCTGGCGGTCGCGGAGGGCGACGCCTTGCCACTGCCCGAGGCGGTCGGGCTGACGCTGGCGGGCGCTGGCGCCTTCGAGGTCGGCGTCGGCGTCGGCTTCGGCGTGGGCTTCGGCGTGGGCTTCGGCGTCGGCTTCGGCGTCGGCTTCGGCGTCGGCTTCGGTGTCGGCTTCGGTGTCGGCTTCGGCGTCGGCTTGGGGGTGGCTTCGGCGGGGCTTCGGCGTCGGCTGCAGTGCCTGGACGACCTGGACCGTCGACGGATTCACCTTCGTGAGCTGTGCGAAAGGCGCCAAATTCCTGCCTGTCGCCGCGAACGAGTACGTGTACGTCCCGAGCGGCAGGTTTTCGCTCCAGGAGTCGGTGGAGGTCCCTCGGTTCTCGTGCTGCCAGTAGTGCCGCCACCCACGACAGGCTCAGCCAGCCCGAGCAGCCCGCATTGTCGGAGAAGGTCACCGAGAAGTTGAACGTCGTGGTCGGCAGGCCAATCGCGGGCGAGACCGTGCCGTTGCTGAGACCCTCTCGACGCTCGAGCAGCTGGCAGCTGCGGCCGTCCCAGGGCGCTGGCACCGCCAGGGTGGCGGCAATCACGAAGAGGCCGCCCAGCAGGGGAGCCCCGCGGACCCGATTCGACATGTCACGCATGAGGGTCGACCAGTCGCTGCGGAGCGTCACTAGGATCTGCGGTCCGCGGCCGTCGGTACCTTCGGCCGGTAGGCGGCGCGCGCACGGCCGCGTATACCAAACCGATCATGTTGGGCTTCGAAGGTCCCGGCGTCCGACGGCTGCGCCTGTGGCTGTATGCGTCATTCGGGCTGCTCTTCGTGGTGGCCATGGCGCTTGCCGGTCCGCTCGCAGCCGAGGTGCCCGGGTCGTCCGACCCGGCCCCGGATGTCGTCCTGCGCGTCGCGGTCGTCGCGCTCGCGCTGCCGGTCGTCATGGCCTTCCTTGCACGCCGCGTGCTCGCCGCCGCCGCCAGCCTGCCCCGGGCGCTGCCCGGGGCACCGCCGGTCGAATTCGCGCCAGTGCTGGCGGAAGCGCTCGTCGATCCGCTCTCGGGGCTTGGGAACCATCGGGCATTCCAGGAGGAGCTGGCGAGGCAGATCGAGCTCTCGAGGCAACATCGGTATGCGCTCGCGGTCGTCCTCGCCGACCTCGACGACATCAAGCGAGCCAACGACGAGCGCGGACCCGCGGCCGCCGACCGCCTGCTGGCCGAGATGGGCCGCCTGATCCTCTCCTTCTGCCGCAAGTCCGACCGTGGCTTCCGCATCGGTGGGGACGAGTTCGCCATCCTCCTGCCGCGCGCCGACCTTGGAATGGCGATGGCGTCGCCCGCCGGCTGCTGGCGGCGGCGCTCAACTCGGAGGTGACGCGCCCCAACGCCGAGACGTTCAGCTTCTCCGCGGGCGTGTCGGCCTTCCGATGACGCCGAGGATGGCCGAAGCCTGCTGCACCAGGCCGAGGCCGCCTCGCCTGGGCCAAGCAGCACGGCCGAACCGACGTCCAGACATACGACTCCGCCCGCCACGGCGCCGGCGCCGACCGGCGCCTCGCCGTCGACCTGGCCGATGCGCTCGCGACCGTCATCGGCGACCGGAAGGTCGACCCCACCTACCAGACCATCTACGACCTCAAGACCGGCAAGCCGATGGGGATCGAGGGGCTGGCCCGCCCCCGACGACGACAGTGGATTCGCCGACGCTCGCAGCCTGTTCAGCGCGGCCGAGTCGGCCGGGCGCACCGTCGAGCTGGACCGCGTCTGCATGGAGGCCATCGCGGCCGGGGCGCAGCTGCCCGACGCTTCGGCCTTCCTGGCCTTCAACGTCTCGCCGCGCACCATCGAGACCGAGCAGTTCCGGCTGACCGAGCTGCTCGCCCGCTGGCCCCCCACGGCGTGAGCCCCTCATCAGACGGTGCTCGAGCTCACCGAGCGCGAGGCGGTGGAGGACATGGACCGCCTGCGAAGGAACCTCGAGCATTGCCAGGCGGAGGGAATCCGCATCGCCGCCGATGACGTCAGCGCCGGCTCTGCCGGCCTGCGGCTCCTCTCCGAGATCCGCTTCGACATCGTGAAGATCGACCTCTCGGTGGTTCGGGGCGGGATCCTGCGCGAGTCCGGGATGGCGGTCCTGCGTGCCATCCGTGATATCGGCCTCCATTCGGGCGCCACGGTGGTCGCCGAGGGCATCGACACAGCCGACCAGCTCGAGGTCGTGCACGCGCTGGGGCTGAAGGCAGGGCAGGGGTACCTCCTTTCGCCGCCGAGGCCCGAGGCCCATGCCTGGCACGCTCGACCTCAAGGCGCTGCTTGCCGCCCACGACGCGCGTCGGAAGGCGATGGGTCCATGGTTCGACCTCGAGGTCGCCTGACCGCCCCTCAGCCGATCAGGTAGGTCACCGCCACCGTCACCGACACCTCGTTCGTTCCGGGCTCGATCGGTGTCGCGACGTCCGCCGCCGGCGCCAGGTCCCGAGCTCCATACGTCGCATAGGGGATGGGGGCCACCGTCTCCGAGATGGAGGCGACGCCCGTGATCGAGACGCCCGCGGCGGCTGCCAGGGTCTGGGCCTTGGCCTTCGCCTCGGCATCGCCGCCTCGCGGGCCTGCTTCTCGGCCGACGCCTGGTCCGCCACGCGGAAGGTCACGCCGTCGAGGCTCGTCGCTCCGGCGGCGAGGGCGGCGTCGATCGCGTCACCCACTAGGTCGAGGTCGCGCACCGTGACCGCCACCGCGTTGGTCAGGCTGTAGCCGGAGAGGTGCGGTGGGGACCCGCCTTCGGATAGTCGTAGACGGGCGGCAGCGACAGGATCGTGGTCTGGATGTCGGCATCGGCGATGTGCTGGCCCTTGAGGCTGGCGATCACGGCGGTCATCGCCCGCGCGTTGGCGTCGCGTGCGGCCTTGACTGTGTCGGCCTGGACGGTGACGCCCAGCCGAAGGTCCGCGACGTCGGGCTGATGACCACCCGCCCGGTGCCGTTGACGCTGATCGTGTGCTCCGGCGTCGCCGGCGGGTCGATGCGAGGAGCGGCCGGGGTCCGAAGAGTGGGCTGGCCACAGCGGCTGCGAGGAGACCGGCGGACAGGCCCGCGGCAAGCCAGCGAGCGCGGGACCCCGGGATGGGAATGCGGATGGACAGCGACGATGCCATGTGGCGTCTCCCGTTCATGCGATTCGGTGGCAGGTCGCCACGCAATCCGCTAGACGCGTGACCGCGGTCGAGCGGTTCCCCTCCCGAGGGCGCGGGTGAGCATGCGAGGGCGGGGGATCGGCCTTCCTCGCTCGAGCTCACGTTGATCGATTCGCCATGACGGCCGCCTTGCTCGATACTCCCCGAAGCGTCTCGCGCTCTCACCGACGTCTCGCACGGAGGCCGCCATGTCGCCGCTTGCCGCCGCCCTTCCGGCCTTTCTGGCTTCCGCCGTCGAAGCCGTCGAGGCCCTGACGATCGTCCTGGCCGTCGGCGTGACCCGCCAGTGGCGATCCGCGCTGTACGGAGCGTTCGCCGGGCTCGGTGTCCTTGCCGTGCTGGTCGGCGCGTTCGGCACCGCGATCGTCCTGTTCGTGCCGCTGAACGCGCTCCGCATCGTGATCGGCAGCCTGTTGCTGATCTTCGGGCTCCAGTGGGCGACGAAGGCGATCCTGCGCGCATCGGGCGCCAGGGCAAAGCACGACGAGGAGGCGATCTTCGCGGCCGAGGTGAAGCGCCTGGGCGCGGAGGCGCCGGTTCCCGAGACGGGGATCGACGGCGTGTCGTTCTTCGTGTCCTTCAAGGGCGTCCTGCTCGAGGGGCTCGAGGTCGCGTTCATCGTGATCACGTTCGGGACGTCGGCCGGCCGCCTCGACACCGCGATCGTCGGCGCCGTCGTGGCCGTCCTCCTGGTGGTCACCGTGGGCGCGTTCGTCCATCGGCCCTTGAGCCGGGTCCCCGAGAACGGGCTGAAGTTCGCCGTTGGCCTGATGCTCGTCTCCTTCGGGACGTTCTGGGCCGGCGAGGGAGCAGGCATCGATTGGCCCGCGAGCGACGCGACCCTCATCCTCCTCCTCATTGCCTACCTGGCCGTCGGGGTCGCCGCCGTGTGGCTCGCGCGACGCCTGCTCGCGATCCGTCGGGGTGCGGGCCACGCGGCGGGCGGCCCGATGGACGCCCTGATTGCGAACCGCGCCGGGCTGGCGGGCGCCATCGCGGGCGGCATGCTCGTCGCAGGGGTCGTCTTCGTGGCGGCGGTGACCATCGTCGGCGGCCTCGGGCAGTGAGGTACCTGACGCAGTTCGGCAGGTTCCTGTACGACTTCCTGGTCGGGGACGCGTGGGAGCTCGCCGCCGGCCCGATCATCGCGCTGGTGGTGGCCTGGGCCCTCGTGCAGGCCGGTTTCGGAGCAGGCGTGATCGGGGGCGTGTTGTTCGTTGCGGTGCTCGTTGTCGCGGCGGTGCACCTGACCCTCGCCCTGGGCCACTCCGCCTAGTCGCTCCGCGCGGAGGACCTCGCGGACGCCGGCACACGTTCGAAGCCGGGATTTCGGGGGCGAGGGTGGAGCGGGAGACGGGGCTCGAACCCGCGACATTCTGCTTGGGAAGCAGACACTCTACCGACTGAGTTACTCCCGCGCGATCCCGATTCTAGCATCGGCTGGTGACCGGCCCGGCGAGGTCACCCGGCGGCTCATTTCGCCTGGAGGAACCAGGTCGGCATCGGCCCGCGGCCGCGGACCTCGACCATCCCTCGGGCCTCGAGCCGGTACCGATCGCGGAGCCGCTCGAACGCCGCCTCGCTGACCTGGATCCGGTTCGCGACCCCGTGCGACTCCATCCGGCTTGCGGTGTTCACCGTCTCGCCCCACACGTCGTAGATGAACTTCTTGACGCCCACCACCCCCGCCACCGCCGGACCGAGGTGCATCCCGACCCGGATGTGAAGATCGACGCCGCTCTCGGCGCGATACCGTTCGATGGCGGTGAGCATGTCGAGGCCCAGGTCGGCCACCCGTCCGCAGTGATTCTCCGGGTTGGGTCCCAGCCCGCCGACGACCATGTAGGCATCGCCGATCGTCTTGATCTTCTCGAGTGCGTATCGGTCCGAGAGCTCGTCGAAGATGCTGAAGACCTCGTTGAGCAGCGAGACGAGGTCACCCGGGCCGAGCCGGCGCGAGAGGGCGCTGAAGTCGACCACGTCGGCGAACAGGACGCTCATCTCCTCGATCCGATCAGCGATGAGCATCTCTCCACGACGCAGCCGGGCGGCGATCGAGGCGGGCAGGATGTTCAGCAGCAGGCGTTCGTTCTCGGCGCTCGCGCGCTCGACCTCGCGGGCGGCGGTGATATCGGTCCCATAGACGTTCGTGAACCCGAATTCGTAGACGCGGACCGCCATGAGGGAGTAGAGCCGCTCGCCGGCCTCGATCTCGATCCGGTCGCCGGCCGCGGTGCGCGCGGTCCGCGGCGCATCGTGTCGAGCAGGTCGGGTGGGAACGGGTCGCCGACGCGAATTGCGAGTGCCGACACGATCCCGGCGCTCGCAGCGTTCGCGTAGCTCAGCTCACCGGCGTCGGTGAGGCGCATGACCGGGAACGGGTTCTGGTCCGGGAACTTTGCGACGACCTCCGCCTGGCGTCCCAGCCGCAGGAGCTCGTCATCGGCCACGTCAGTGCGCTGCGCGCGGCTCCAGCGACCGGATCCGGTTGGCGAGCGTGGCCATGACCTGGACCGCAACCTCCGGGAACTCTTCCATGATCGAATGGAAATCGCGGTGGGTGACCACCAGAAGGCGCACCGGCCCCTCGGCCGTCACCGTTGCGGTGCGCTCGCCCTCCTGGATGATCGCAATCTCGCCGAAGAAGTCGCCGGCATGGAGCGTGTCGATCCGCGCCCCGTCGCGGTCGACCACCGCGTGGCCGGTGATGAGCAGCATCATCTCACTGCCGAATTCGCCCTGCCTCATAAGCACCTTGCCGGCGGGCGCGTTCACCTCGTCGGCCAGCGCAGCAAGCCGCTGCAGCTGGCTGCGGCCGAAGCCGCTGAAGAGCGGGATTCGACGAAGCATCTCCAGCTTCTCGTCTCGCGCCACGGAAATCTCCTCCTCCGGTGGGGGCGAGCATACCCGGCCCGGGAGGCCGGCAACAAGGTGTCAGCGCCGTCCCGGGTACGATTGCGGGCCATGGACGAGCTCGCGCGACGGTACATCCTGCTGGGCCTACGCCTGGAGCGCATCTCGCCCGCATTCGTGGACAGCTATGTCGGCCCGCCCGAGCTCGCTGAGGCGGTCGCATCCGAGCCGCGGCCGATGGCCGAGGAGCTCCACGCCGAGGCCTCGACGCTGCGCGAGATCGTCGCGGAGCTGGCCGGGGACGGCCCCGTCGTCGAGCGCCGGCGCCGATGGTTCGAGGGGCAGCTGCGAGCGATCAGCGCCCTCGCCCGCCGGGCGGGTGGCGAGGAGATCGCCTACCTCGACCTCGTCGAGGACCTGTACGGGGTGCCGATCGGCCCGGTTCCGGAGTCGGAGATGAGCTCCGCGCGCCAGCGTCTGGCTGCGGCACTCCCCGGCGATGGGACGCTGGCCGAACGCGTGGCGGCGCAGCGTGCCGCGCTCCGCGTCCGCCCCGAGCGGGTGCTGGCCGGGGTGGTCGACTCCGCCGAACGGTTCCGCGCCGCAGCCCGTCGCGACTTCGACCTGCCGGAGCCCGAGGGGATCGACTGGGAGGAGGCGCACGACCAGCCGTGGGGCGCCTACGCTGAGTTCAGGGGGCACGGACGCACGTCGATCCGGGTGAACGTCGACCTCCCGCTCGAGGTGCCGGGCATTGCCTTTCTCGCCTCGCACGAGGCGTATCCGGGCCACCATGCCGAGCACGTGACGAAGGAGCGGACGCTCGTCGCCGCGGGCGTCGGCGAAGCCGCGCTGCGGACGATGGGCACCCCGGAGGCGATGCTCTCCGAGGGGATGGCCGACGTCGCCGGTGAGGTGGTGATGACCGATCGGGAGCTGGCGGCTGAGCTGGCACGGATCGGGGCCGATGTCGGCGTCGGCGGCGACTGGGAGGCCGCGGTCGCGCTCCATCGGACCACGCTGGACCTCAACCCGGCGATTTCGAACGCCGCATACATGCTGCACCACGAGGGGCACCCGGAGGGCGAGGTCCGCGCCTGGCTGGAGGCCACCGTGCCGAGACCGGACTGGATCGACCACCTGATGCGGGTGGCCACAGACCCCGTCGGCCGTCTCCACGTCTACACGTACACCGAGGGCGCGCGGCTCATTCGTCGTTGGCTCGAGACGACTGGCCAGACGGAAGGATTCGCGCGGTTGCTCTCCGAGCAGCTCTCGCCGGCGCAGCTCCTCGCCGACCTCGACGAGCTTGCCCCACGTTCGTTGGCGTAGGCCGGCCCGATGCAGTCTCGCCATGCGGACGTGCTGCTCGTCGGTGGTGGCGTGGCCGCCGCGCGGTGCGTGCGCGCCCTGCGGCGGGGAGGATTCGGCGGGTCAGTCGTTCTCGTTGGCGAGGAGAGTGCGGCACCCTACAACCGGCCGCCGCTCTCCAAGGAGCTCCTGCGCGGCGCCGTCTCCGAGGATCTCGTCCTCGCGGAGCCGCCCGCGTGGTACGAGCGGCGCGGCGTGGACCTGCTGCTCGGGACTCCGGCCGCCTCGCTCGACCCCCGGGAGCAGGTCGTGGAGCTCAGCGACGGCACCCGGCTGCACTACGGGAAGCTGCTGCTCGCGACCGGGGCTGTCCCGCGCCGGCTCCAGGTTCCCGGGCAGGAGCACGCGCTGCTGCTCCGCACCCTGCCCGACGCGGTGGCGCTCCGCGAGCGTGCGGAGGCGGGCAAGCGCGCGGCGGTGGTCGGCGGCGGGTTCATTGGCGTGGAGGTGGCCGCCTCGCTCGCCGCCCGCGGCGTCCTGGTCACCCTCCTGGAGCGTGGCGAGGCGCTGTGGGCGGGTGCCCTCGGGCCGGAGGTCAGCGACTGGGCGGTTGCGCGGCTCGTCGCGGCCGGGGTGACGGTGCGTTTCGGCGCCGAGGTGACGGGACTCGAGGACGGCGCCGTCCTGATCGCGGGGGAGTTGATGGCGGTCGATCTCGTGGTTGCCGGCGTCGGCGTCGCGCCGCGGGTCGAGCTCGCCGCCGGTGCCGGCCTCCTCGTCGATGACGGCGTGGTCGTCGACAGCCGGCAGGCGACGTCGGACCCGGCCGTCTGGGCGGCCGGCGACGTGGCGCGACCGGCGGATGCCCGGCGAGTCGAGCATTGGCACGCGGCGCGCGAGTCCGGCGAGCGCGCCGGTCGAGCGATGCTCGGCGAGCCCCTGCCCGCCCGGCGCGCTCCCTGGATCTTCAGCGAGTTCGCCGGCGTGACACTGGACGTGGTCGGAGGGGGGCTCGCCGGAGACGAGCGAATTGCGATGCGAGGTGTCCAGGCGTGGGTGCGCGGCGGGTGCGTTGTGCAGCTCGCGATCCTGGACGGGGCCGTGTCCGTGGAGGGCGCCCGCGAGCTCGTCGAGCGCGGAGGCGCGCCAACCGAACTCGCGACCCTGGCTCCCCGCGCTTGATGCGCGCGGCCGGAAGGTGCGCCACGCGGTTGGCGGCGGGTGGCCCTCGGTCGATCCACCGCGCAGACTCAGGGTGTTGCCCGTGGGAAGGGATCGTGGGGGAGGGGTCCTGGGAGCGGCTGCGCCAAGGCCCGCGTTCAAGGCCCGCGTTCAAGGCCGCGTTCAGCCGCGCGTAGCCGCGCCCAGGAGCCGCGCTCGGGAGCCACGCTCGGGAGCACGCTCGGGAGCCGCAGAGCGACGACAATGGCGAAGGAGCGGTCCCGAACGGCTCCGAGCGGGCCGTTCGAACGCTGCGTGGTCAATGAGCGACCGTGGAGGCGAACGAACGGGGTGATCTTCGCCGATAGCGTCATCCGGTGGCGCTCCCGCTTCCGGTTGCGCTCCCGCCTTCCGGTGGCGCTCCCCCATCCCGTTGCGCTCCCCCTTCGAATGGGCAATGTGCAAGAGTCGTGGCGGTTGACCGCCGGCGTGCGGTCGAGGATGATGGACGGGCAAAACCGACTGATTCAGTCAGGATTCGCACACGAGGTTCGAATCGAGGTCCCATGGCAGTTCCCAACGCAGCGCTCAAGCAGATCCCCGACAGCTACAAGTACGGCTGGCACGACGCCGAGCAACCCCTGCCCGTCTTCAAGAAGGGGATCGACGCGGACGTCGTTGCCGAGATCAGCCGGATCAAGAACGAGCCGGAGTGGATGACGAAGCTGCGGCTCAAGGCGTATCGGCACTTCGAGGCGCGCCCGCTGCCGACATGGGGCGGCGACATGACCGGCATCGACTTCCAGGACATCTACTACTACGTCACCGGCACCGGCAAGTCGGTGCAGAGCTGGGACGACGTGCCCGACTACATTCGGCGGACGTACGACCGGCTCGGCATCCCCGAGGCGGAGAAGAAGTACCTGGCGGGTGTCGGGGGCCAGTACGACTCGGAGGTGGTCTACCACAACATCCGAGCCGAGCTCGAGGCGCAGGGCGTCCTGTTCATGGGGACCGACCAGGGCCTGAGGGAGCACCCGGAGATCTTTCGCGAGTACTTCGGCACGGTCATTCCCGCCAACGACAACAAGCTGGCGGCACTGAACACCGCGGTCTGGTCCGGCGGATCGTTCATCTACGTGCCGCCCGGCGTTCACGTCGAGCTGCCGCTGCAGGCCTACTTCCGGATCAACACCGAGAACATGGGCCAGTTCGAGCGGACGCTGATCATCGCGGACGAGGGCTCCAGCGTGCACTACGTCGAGGGCTGCACCGCTCCGACGTACAGCACCGCCAGCCTGCACAGCGCCGTCGTCGAGATCATCGTCAAGAAGGGCGCGAGGGTCCGCTACACGACGATCCAGAACTGGAGCCACAACGTCTACAACCTCGTCACCAAGCGGGCGGTCGCCTACGAGGACGCGGTGATGGAGTGGGTGGACGGCAATCTCGGCTCGCACCTCACCATGAAGTACCCGTCCATCTACCTGCTCGGCGAGCGCGCGCACGGAGAGGTGCTCTCGATCGCCTTTGCGGGCGACGACCAGCACCAGGATGCGGGCGGCAAGGTGATCCACGCGGCGCCGAACACGACGAGCCTGATCACCTCGAAGTCGATCTCGAAGGGGACGGGCCGCACGAGCTATCGAGGCCTCGTCAAGGTCTACCCCGGCTGCGCGCACTCGAAGTCCACGGTCCGCTGCGACGCCCTGATCCTGGACGACGAGGCGCGCTCGGACACGTACCCCTACATGGAGATCGACGAGGAGGACGTCACGATCGGGCACGAGGCGACGGTCTCCAAGGTCGGGAGCGAACAGCTCTTCTACCTCATGAGCCGCGGCCTGACCGAGGCCGAGGCGAGCGCCATGATCGTGAACGGGTTCATCGAGCCGATCGTGAAGGAGCTCCCCATGGAGTACGCGGTCGAGATGAACCGGCTCATCCAGCTCCAGATGGAAGGCGCGGTCGGCTAGACCGATGGCGCTGCAGACCTCGACCGAGCCGCTCGGCGCGGCGGCGGTCGCGCGCCTTGGCGCCGATCGCGATGAGCCGGACTGGCTGCGCGACCTGCGCCGGACCTGGTGGGAGCGCGCCGAGGCCGCGGGCTGGCCGACGGGCGCCGAAGAGGAATGGCGTCGGACGACGCTCGAGGGGATGCCACGCGACGGAGCGCTCCTGACCGAGCCGCCGCCGGTCACCTACGAGGTGGATCCCGCGGCGATCGACGCGGGGGTGATCGTCAGTGACATGGCGAGCGCGGTGCGCGAGCACCCCGACCTCGTGCGCGCCAGCCTCGGCCATCACGAGACGATGGATCCCCAGGCCGGGATCTGGGCGCGGTCGCTGGCCGGGTGGACCGGGGGCAGCTTCGTCCACGTCCCGGTCGGGATGGCGGTCGAGGGCGTCGTCACGCTGCGCAGCCGCGTGCCGGATGGCGCGCTGAGCTACCTGCCCCATACCCTGATCGTGGCCGAGCGCGGCGCATCGATCACCGTGCTCGAGGAGGTGAGCTCACCGGACGCCGCCGCCGCGTGGTTCGGCGGCACCACCGAGGTGCTGGCCGGCGAGGGCGCGACGGTGCGTTACGCGAATCTCCAGCGGCTCGGCGACGCTGCCTGGCGCATCGGGGCGCAACGGGTCGAGGTCGGTCGCGACGCGACGGTCACCACGCTCGACGCTGAAGTGGGCTCGGCGGTGACGAAAATGGGCCTCGATGTGCGGATGACCGGCATCGGCGGCACGTCTCGGCTCCTCGGCCTGCTGGCCGCGGGCGGTGCCCAGCACATCGACATCAACTCGAGGCAGGACCTCATCGGCAGTCATACGACCTCCGACCTGCTCTACCTCTCGGCGCTGTACGACGAGGCGCGCGCCGCGTTCTACGGCCTGACGAAGGTCCGCCCCGAGGCGAAGGGGACGAGCAGCTACCAGGAATGCCGGAACCTCCTCCTTTCGCCGAAGGCCGGCGCCGAGCCTATTCCCGTCCTCGAGATCGAGACGAACGACATCCTGCGCTGCGGGCATGGCGCCACGGCCGGCGCCATCGACCCGGTGCAGCGCTTCTACGCGCAGTCGCGCGGCCTCACCCAGGACGATGCCGAGCAGATGATCGTGCGCGGCTTCTTCGAGCAGGTGCTGGCGCAGATCCACAGCGAGACGATCCGCGAGCGGGTGCTCGCCGCCCTCGCCGCGCGGATCGGCGCCGATCCGTTCGGGGAGATGCCCGGGTGACGAGCTCCACGGAGACCGGGTTCGCCACCGGCCTGGCCGCCGCCGACGTCGCGCCGGGCACGGTGCGTGTCATCGAGGTCGATGGGCGGTCGCTGTGCATCGGCCTCACCGAGGACGGCGAATGGGGCGCGATCGACAACGTCTGCACCCACGACGGCGGGGTTCTGGGTGCCGGCGAGCTGGACGGTGACGCCGTTGAATGTCCGCGCCACGGCGGCCGTTTTGACCTCTTCACCGGGCGCGTGCTCGCCCTGCCGCCGGTGCGGCCCGTCGTCGCGTATCCGGCACGCCTGGTGAACGGCGAAGTCGTGGTCGACGTGCCATGAAGGTCTCGACCCGGGCCGAGTACGGCGTCCGCCTCCTCGTGGCGCTGGCGCGTGCCGAGACGAGCGGGCCGGTCTCGCTCACGACCGTGTCGCGAGTCGAGAAGCTGCCGCATGCCTATCTCGAGCAGCTCGTCCGTGACCTGCGCCGTGCCGGCCTGGTGACGGCGACCCGCGGCCAGTCCGGCGGCTACCAGCTCGCGCGACCGGCTCGCCAGATCAACCTCGTCGACGCGGTGCGCGCGCTCGACGGCCAGGTGCTGGCCATGCCCTGCGCCGGGCCGCAGAACCTCGAGGTCTGCGAGCGACCGGAGGACTGCAGCGTGCACGGCGTCTTCCAGCGACTCTATGAATCCCTGACCGGCACCCTGGGTGCGACGACCCTGGCCGAGGCGGCGACCGCCGCAGGCGGGCCGCCCTACCCGCCCGCGGTCCGCAGGCGGCGAGCCTCTGCCGGTGCGCGGGCCGCCACCTGAGTTCGACACCAAGAGGAGCAACCACGAGACACGCATGACCGACCATCTCGAGATCTCCGACCTGCGGGTCAGCATCGCCGGCAAGCCGATCCTCAAGGGCCTCAGCCTGTCTATCGGACAGGGCGAGGTGCACGCCCTGATGGGACCCAACGGATCGGGGAAGACGAGCCTGGCCTACACCCTGATGGGGCATCCCGACTACAAGGTCGAGGGTGGAACGGTCCGATGGCGCGACGCGGACCTCCTGAAGCTGGCCCCGGACAAGCGGGCCCGCGCGGGAGTGTTCCTGGCGTTCCAGTACCCGAGCGCAATCCCGGGGGTCACCGTCGCCAGTTTCCTGCGCAACATCTACAACGCCGTGCACCACCCGAAGCAGGATGCCGCCGACGCGTCCGGGGGCAGCATGCCGAAGTACGCCGGCATCCCGCTGGCGAAGTTCCGCAAGCTCATGGAAGAGAAGATGGCGCTCCTCGGCATCGACCCGGGCTTCTCGACGCGGTACGTGAACGACGGGTTCTCGGGCGGTGAGAAGAAGCGCCTCGAGATGCTCCAGATGGCGGTCCTGTCGCCGAAGATGGCCATCCTCGACGAGACCGATTCGGGCCTCGATATCGACGCGCTGCGCAACGTGGCGACTGGCATCAACGCCAGCCTCAGCCCGGAGATGGGCGTGCTGATGATCACCCACTACCAGCGGATCCTGAACTACGTCACTCCGCAGTTCGTGCACGTCATGCTCGATGGGCGAATCGTGATGTCGGGTGGCGAGGAGCTGAGCAAGCAGCTCGAGGCGAACGGCTACGACTGGGTCCGCGAGCGGACCGGCCTTCCGGCCGGGGTCGGTGACGAGGCCGCCGAAGAGCTGGCAGAGCACGTCTAGACTGAGGAGCATGGTCACCCAGCCGGCCGTTCCAGCACCTGCGTCCGGGGGATTCTCCGGGTCGCAGCTGCGCGCCGACTTCCCGGTCTTTGCGCAGCCGACCCGCAGCGGCAGGCGCCTCGTCTTCCTGGACGCGGCGGCCAGTGCGCTGAAGCCGCAGGCGGTCATCGACGCCGTGGCCGACATGTACGCCCACCACTACGCGAACGTCCATCGCGGCATCTACGAGCTGAGCGAGGACGCCACGAGCCGCTTCGAGGCCGCGCGGCGGAAAGTCGCGACCTTCCTGGGCGCCCCGAGCGAACGCGAGGTCGTCTTCGTGCGGAACGCGACCGAGGCGATCAACCTCGTCGCCTACAGCTGGGGCCGCAGCAACCTGCGACCCGGCGACCGCGTGGTCACCACGCAGCTCGAGCACCACGCCAACATCGTGCCGTGGCAGCAGGTGACCCGCGAGACCGGCGCTGAGCTCGACTATGTCGGACTCACCGATGACGGCCGGCTCGACACCGATGACCTTCGTGCCAAGCTGGCGCGCGGCCCGAAGCTGCTGGCGATCGCCCAGGTGAGCAACGCCCTGGGGACGATCAACCCGGTCCGCGAGATCACCGAGCTCGCGCACGACGCCGGCGCGCTCGTCCTCATCGACGCCGCCCAGTCGGCGCCGCACATGCCCATCGACATCGGCGAGATCGGGTGCGACTTCATGGCGATCAGCGGCCACAAGATGCTCGGTCCATCCGGCATCGGCGCCCTGTGGGCCCGTCGCGCCCTGCTGGAGGCCATGCCACCCTTCATGACCGGCGGCAGCATGATCATTCGCGTCACGCTCGAGGGGGCCGAATGGAACGAGGTGCCTGCGAAGTTCGAGGCCGGAACGCCAGCGATCGCCGAAGCGGTGGGGCTGGGCGCCGCGATCGACTATCTCAACGCGCTCGGGATGGATCGGGTGCGGGAGCACGAGCGCTGGCTGTTCGAGCGGGCGTGGGCCGCGCTGGGCGAGATTCCCGGCGTCCGGCGGCTGGGCCCGGACGATCCGGAGATCCATGCCGGCGTCATCAGCTTCGTGCTCGACGAGGCGCACCCGCACGACGTGGCCACGATCTTCGATTCGGAGGGGGTGGCGGTGCGCGCCGGCCACCATTGCGCGCAGCCGGTGATGCTGCGCTACGACATCCCCGCGACGACGCGCGCCAGCTTCTACGTCTACAACGACGCCGATGACGTGGAGGCCCTGGCCGATGCGGTGCGGACCACGCAGCGGATCTTCGGTGGCTGATGGACAACCTGTACCGCGACTTCATCCTCGAGCATTACCGGAACCCCCATAACAAGGGGGTCCTGGATCCGCACGACCTTCACTTCGCCGATTCGAACCCGACGTGCGGCGACGAGATGAGCATGACCCTCGTGATCGGCGACGATCGAATCGCGGACGTGGCCTTCGACGGCCGCGGCTGCGCGATCAGCCAGGCCTCGGCCTCGATCCTGACCGACGAGCTGCGAGGCATGACCCTGGAGCAGGTCCGGGAGATGGATCCGAAGGCCGTGCTCGAGGCCCTCGGTGTTCCGATCGGCCCGGCGCGGCTCAAGTGCGCCCTCCTCTCCTACAAGGTGCTGCAGGGCGCGGTGCGCGGGGCCGAGATCGAGTGGCCCGACGAGGCGGAGGTGGCTGGATGAGCAGGGCCTTCGCCGGTCGCAGGGTCTCCTGCCTGCAGTCGACCGGTCGCTGTCAGGGCTCGCATCGCGCGCGAGGCGGCTGAACGCCCGCCGCGCCGCTCGACTCCCCCCGGCCAGGGCGCCGGGACCGCAGCCATCGACAGCAAGGAAGCCACGACCCATGACCGACCATTCAGCACCGCTCTTCCGTCAGGTGGGAACCGCCGAGGCGATCCGGCTCGCCGCGAGCGGGCATCGCGTGATCGACGTCCGTGAGCCGCACGAGTGGAACGCGGGCCACGTCACCGGCGCGACGCTGATCCCGCTTGCCGACGTCCCGGCACGATTCGCGGAGGAGGTCCCCGACCGCTCCGCGCCGGTGCTGCTGCACTGCCGCTCGGGCGCGCGCTCCGGCCGCGCTGCGACCTACCTGGCGGGGCAGGGGTACACGAACCTCGTGAACCTCGCCGCCCTCATCGACGAGTGGCCGCGGCGCGGCGGACCGTGGGAGGCGGCGCGCTCGCCGCTGACCGCCGCCCAGCAGCGCCGCTACAGCCGCCAGACCCTCATCCCAGAGGTCGGGGTCGAGGGCCAGCGCCGCCTCCTCGACGCGAAGGTGCTGCTCATCGGCGCCGGTGGGCTCGGCAGCCCGGTGGCGCTCTACCTCGCCGCCTCCGGGATTGGCACCATCGGGATCGTGGACGACGACGTGGTGGAGGAGTCGAATCTCCAGCGCCAGGTCCTGCACAGCGCCGATCGCATTGGTCGCCCGAAGACCGAGTCCGCGCGTCAGACGCTGGGGGCCCTCAATCCCGAGACCCGGGTGGTCGAGCACCGCGAGCGGCTGACCGCGGGCAACGTCGAGCGGCTGATTGCCGGGTACGACGTCGTCGTGGACGGGACCGACAACTTCGACACCCGCTACGCCCTGAACGACGCGGCGGTCAAGCTCCGCAAGCCGGTGGTCCACGGCTCGATCTATCGCTGGGACGGGCAGGTGACGACGTTCGTGCCGTTCGAGGGGCCGTGCTACCGCTGCATGTACCCGACGCCGCCGCCGGACGAGCTCGCGCCGGCATGCTCCGTGGCCGGCGTCCTGGGAGTCCTGCCGGGGATCGCCGGCATGCTTCAGGCGAACGAGGTGCTCAAGCTGATCCTCGGCGTGGGCGAGACGCTGGCGGGGCGCCTCCTCATGTTCGACGCCCAGACGAGCGAATTCAACGAGGTCCGGACCTGGCGCGACCCGGCATGCCCGGCCTGCGGTGAGGGATCGCCGTGGCTGGCCGAGCCCGCGCCCACCGCCGACGCGACTGTCGGAGCGCGGCCATGATGCCGCCCGCGATCGGGCGGGGTGGCGGCTGATGGCCGAGGTCAGGATCCCGCCGGTCCTTCGGGACGAGGTCGGGGGGCAGCGCAGCGTCGAGGCCGCGGGGGCCACCGTCTCCGACGTCCTGGACGAGCTGTTCGGCGCGTATCCGGCGCTCCGGGCGCGGGTGACGGTCGAGGGGGCCCTGTCGCCGTTCGTGAACGTCTACGTCAACGACCGGGACGTGCGATACCGGGATGGCCTGACGACCGCGGTGGGGCCGGGCGACACCGTGATCCTGCTGCCGGCCATGGCCGGTGGCTGACGCAGGGCCGATGCCGACCGCCCCGTCGCAGGCCGGCGCGGGCGCCTACCCGGACCTCGTTGCGCTCATCGGCAACACGCCGATGGTCGAGCTTCGCCGGTTGGCACCGTCGTCGGAGGTGCGCCTCTTCGCGAAGCTCGAGGGGACGAACCCGTCCGGCTCGGTGAAGGACCGGGTCGCGCTCGCCATGCTCGACGATGCCCGCGCCTCGGGTGCGTTGCGACCGGGGCAGACGATCCTCGAGCCCTCGTCGGGAAACACCGGGATCAGCCTGGCGATGATCGGGGCGCTCCTTGGCCACCCGGTGCGGATCGTGATGCCGGAGAACACGACCGAGGAGCGGACCCAGCTGCTGCGCCTGTACGGCGCCGAGATCGTCTACTCGCCTGGGCCGGAGGGCAGCAACGGCGCGATCCGCCTCGCCCAGGAGCTCTCCGCGGCGGACCCGTCCGTCTTCATGCCGTTCCAGTACGGAAACCTCGCGAACCCGCGAGCGCACGAGGAGGGGACCGCCCCCGAGATCCTCGCGCAGGTTCCCGATCTCGACGTCTTCGTTGCCGGCCTGGGCACCGGCGGGACGCTGACCGGCGTCGGGCGCCATCTCCGACGGGAGCGCCCCGGGGTGCGCATCGTCGCCGCCGAGCCACTCCCCGGGGAGGAGGTCCAGGGCCTCCGCTCCCTCGACGACGGCTTCGTGCCGCCCGTCCTGGACGCCTCGCTGCTCGACGATCGCTACCTCGTTGCGAACCGGGACGCGCTCATCGGCCTTCGTCGCCTCATGCGCAGCGAGGGCATCTTCGCCGGGCTCTCCTGCGGGGCCGTCATCCACGTCGCGCTTCGCGTGGCCGCCGAGATGGAGAGCGGCACGATCGTCGTCCTCCTCGCCGACGGCGGCTGGAAGTACCTCTCCACCGGCCTCTGGACGCGGGATCTCGACGAGCTCACTGACGAGCTGGACCGGTCCATCCTGTGGTGAGCGACCACGGCCTCACCGTCGCCCGGGAGGTGGCCGAGGAGCTGCTGACCCAATCCCGCGCGGAGCTTCCGAACGAGGCCTGCGGCCTCATTTCCGGCTCGCTCGCCGAGCGTCGCGGCACGCGCTACCACCCCGCGCGCAACGCGGATGCCTCGCCGCTGCGCTACACGGTGGACGCCGCCGACCTCGTGCGCATCACCTTCGCCATCGAGGATGCCGGCGAGGACCTGGTGGCGATCTACCACTCGCACACCCACTCCCCGGCCGTCCCGTCCGCCACTGACCGGCGAGCTGCGATGTATCCCGACCAGTTCTACGTGCTCGCGACACTGGCGGACCCCGCTGCGCCGGTCGAGCGGATCCTCCGCGCCTGGCGGATCCATGGCGGCCGTTCCTTCGAGGTGCCGATGCGGGTCGAGGAGCCGCCGATCGGGTAGGCTGTCGGACGTGGTTCTCGGTGGCGCGCCATCCCGCCCCTTCCCGCCCGCGGTTCACCTGGATCGCCTCCACCGGGCCGCCCGCGAGGCCGCGGCCCGCGACCTCGACGCACTGCTCATCACGCCGTCGCACGACTACGCGTACCTGCTCGGCTACCTGCCCCCGGCGCTCGAGCGGCTGACCTGCCTCGTGATTCGGGAAGAGGGCGCTCCGGTGCTGCTCGTCCCCCGGCTCGAGGAGCCGCTCGCGCGGCATCAGCTGGGCAGCATCGGGACCCATGTCGAGATCGATCCCTGGGATGAGACGACCGACCCGTTTCTCCGGCTCCGATCTCACCTCGGCAACGCGGCGGCGCGGATCGGCCTGCAGGACCAGATGTGGGCGCGCCACGTCCTGCGCCTGCGCGCCGTCCTCGAGCCGATCGAGCTCGTGGAAGCGGGCCACGCGATGGCCGCCCTCCGCCGTCGGAAGTCGCCGGATGAGGTGGAACGCCTGCGGGCAGTGGCGGGGGCGGCCGACGCCGCGATGCGGACGATCACCGCGGAGCCGCTCTCGGGGCGCACCGAGCTCGAGGTGAGCGGCCGGATCCGGGAGCTGCTGCTGGAGGCCGGCCATGACAGCGCGGACTTCGCGATCGTCGCCTCCGGTCCGAACTCCGCCAGCCCGCACCACGATCCGGGCGAGAGGGTCATCCGCGCCGGCGACGCCGTCGTCCTCGACATCGGTGGGACGCGCGCCGGCTACTGCTCGGATACGACGCGGACCGCCTTCGTCGGGACACCCCCCGACGAATTCGCCGACCTGTACGCCACCCTCCGCCGCGCGCAGCAGGCCGCTTGCGATGCGGTGGCGCCCGGGTTCGCGGCCGAGGCCGTCGACACCGCCGCCCGCGAGGTCATCGATGCTGCCGGCTACGGTGGGCAGTTCATCCACCGCACCGGCCACGGCATCGGGATGGAGACGCACGAGGAGCCCTACATCGTGGCCGGCAACGCGGAGCCGCTGCAGCCCGGCGAGGCATTCAGCATCGAGCCCGGGATCTACGTGACCGGCCGCTGGGGGGCCCGCATCGAGGACATCGTGGTGTGCACCGAGACTGGCGGCGAGCGCCTGAACGAGACGAGCCGCGACCTCTACGTGATCGGCTGAGCCGCGGGGCGCTCCGCCTCCCGGTAGGAGCTCACGAGCGCCACGAGCACACCGTCCACCGCCGCACTCGCCTCCCGGTAGGCCGCGGTCACCTCGCCGACCTCCGCCGCCCGGCGCCGCAGGTGAGCGGCGATCGCCTCGAGGACGGGGGAGCGGTAGAAGAGGAAGGCCTCGACCGTCTCCGCGAGCGAGAGCCCCGCCCGCACCGCCTCCGCGCCGTACAGCGCGCCCATCTTCTCGGCCTCCTCGAGGAGGAGACTGCGCTCGGCACGGCTGGTGGCCGCCACGTACTCGATGACCAGCCCGAAGGTCCGCTGCCCCCAACGGCGGAAGTCCGCGCGCTGGGTCGGGCTCAGCCGGGACTGCCATGCCTGACCGGCAAGGCCGGAACGCTGCATGCGCCGCTGGACGTCGCCCGAGATCGTCGTCGCCGACCCGGCCAGCCGCTCCATACCGTAGCGATGCCGGCGCGGCGCGTTGACCATCCCCTCGAGGCTGGACCGCAGGAAGCGACGATGGCCACCCGGGGTCGTATAGCTCTCCACCTTTCCGGAGTCGGCCCAGCGTCGCAGCGTGTCGGGACCGACGCCCACCAGCCGGGAGGCGGCCCCGAGCGCGAGCCAGGGATCGTCCGCGCTCCCGCGCTCCGGTTGGCCGCCCCTCATCGGGTCGTCACCGTGGCCGCAGCTCGCCAGGCGGGCGCGAGCCGAGCTCGCCCCACAGCCGCACGAGGGCCTCCAGGCCGCCGCGGTAGTTCCACAGAGGCATCCATTCGTTCGGGGCGTGGAAGTTGCCGTTCGGCGAGGCGAAGCCGACCATCACGCTCTTCAGCCCGAGCTTCGCCTCGAGCGCGGGCACGACCGGGATCGAGCCGCCGGACCGATGGAAGAGGGGTGCCTTGCCGAACGCCGCCTCCAGCGCCCTCGCCGCCGAGGCGATGGCGGGATGGTCGAGGGGCGTGATGGCCGGAGCGCCGTTCGAGAGGCTTCGCACGCTGACCGTCACCGTCCGCGGTGCGATCTTCTGCAGGTGGTCGATGAACAGCTGCTCGATCCTCCGCGGATCCTGGTTCGGGACGAGCCGCGTGCTGAATTTCGCCGCCGCCCAGGCGGGGATGATCGTCTTCGACCCCTCGCCGGTGTACCCGCCCCAGATCCCGTCGATGTCAAAGGTCGGCCGAGCGCTGAGCCGCTCGAGGAGCGTGTACTGCGGTTCGCCGCCCATCGGCGCCGGCACGTTCAGCCGCTCGCGCCAATCGGCCTCGTCGAAGGGGATCGCGGCGTACGCCGCCCGCTCCGCATCGGTGAGGTCCGCGACGTCGTCGTAGAACCCGGGGACGGTGACCCGGTTGTTCGCATCGGCCAGGCTCGCGAGCATGCGGACCAGGACGTTGGCCGGGTTGTCGACGCCGCCTCCGTACTGTCCGGAGTGGACGTCCTGGAACGGCCCGGTCACCTTGACCTCCCAGTAGGCGATCCCGCGCAGGCCGTAGGTGATGGCCGGGGTGTTCTCGTCATCCGCCATGTCCGAGTCGCTGACGAGGCAGAAATCGGCCTCCAGCAGCTCGGGGTGCGCGTCGATGAACTCGGTCACCGGCTCGCTGACGTGCTCCTCGTCGCCCTCGAACAGGAAGCGCAGGTTGACCGGCAGGCTGCCGGCGGTGGCCAGCCAGGCCTCGACAGCCTTCAGGTGCATGAAGAGTTGGCCCTTGTCGTCGCCCGATCCGCGCGCGTACACGATGTCGTCCTCGTAGCGCGGCTCGAACGGCGGCCGAACCCATTCGTCGAGCGGGTCGGTCGGCTGGACGTCGTAGTGGCAGTAGACGAGCACCGTGGGCTTGTCCGTGCCGGCGTGGAGCCAGTCGGCGGTCACCATCGGGTGGCTGCGCGTCTCGTGCAGCGCGGCGTGCTCGACGCCGATTCGCGTGAGCTCGTTGGCGATCCACTGCGCGGTGCGCACCATGTCGTCGCGGTGTTCCGGATCCGCGCTGATCGACTCCATGCGCAGGAACTCGTCGAGACCCTTGAGGTGCGCCTCGGCATGCTCGTGAAGGTGGGCGATCGCGTCATCGACGCCGCCTCGCGTTGTGGTCATGGGTCGATGATAGGGCCGATGCCCGCGGGTGACCCTGCGTGCCTACTCGCCGAGGGTCGCGACGCGGCGGGCGGCATCCTCCGGCCCGTTGAGAAGATCGGTCAGGAACCGCCGAAGCGGGCGGGCGCCTGGAGGCCCGGGCTCGTGGTCCGGCAGCATGGTCCGCATTGCGTCGCGGACGCGATCGGTGAGCTCGCCACGGGCTGTCGCGCCGCGAATGCCGGCGGTGACGATCGCGTCCTCGAAGCTGACCCGCACCCGCTTGCCCAGCCAGAGGTACGTGGTCCCCACGACGACGCACGGCACGATCGGGACGCCGGCTCCCGCCGCGAATGCCACCGCACCGTCCTCGAACGGCTCCAGGGCCGTCTCCCGGAAGTAGCCACGACCCTCGGCGAAGATGCCGAGCGCTCCATTGGCTGCGAACACGCTGCGGACGGTCCGCACCGCGGAGGTCAGGGTGGTCTTCTCCGGATTGAAGGGGATCACACCGCCGAAGAAGCCCATCACCCGGTTCTTGAATCCGCGGGAGAAGTCCGCCTCCCGGGGGCCGAACCAGGTGATGCGCGGTTCCAACGGAACCGCACCAATCACGATGAGCGGATCCCACCCGTTGTGATGGTTGATGACGACGCAGAACGGCGGATCCGGCCAACGCTCGAGTCCCGTGACGCGGACGCGGAAGAGCGCACGAACCAGCAGCCGCAGCGTCAGCCACATGACCCGATAGCGCGTGGTTACTCTCACGCCACCCTCGCGTGGGCCGGTACGCCGCGTGCGTCGCTCGACAGATCGCACGGTTTCGTCTCAGGCGGTGCCGGAGACCGTGCTGGGATGCCCGGCGCGCACCGGCTCGGCCACCCTGCGCAATGCCCATGCGCCAAGGCATAGCTCGAGTGCCATCACCACGAAGATCGCACGGTAGGCGGCGGCGGGACCGAGCGTCACCAGGCTGCCGACGAACACCACGATGCCGCCGACCAGGGATGCGATCGGCCCGGCGCTCGCCACCGCGATGTTGCTGATCCCCATGTACCGGCCCGACTCGGCCTTGGGGATGATGTCGGTCATCAGCGCCCAGTCGACGCCCAGGAAGACGCCGGAGCAGATGCCGATCGGCACCGCCGCGACAAGGACGGCCCAGTACGAGGGACCCACCGCGACCAGCATGGCGCCGACCACGCCAAGGGCGATCGCCACGTAGAGCACCGGCTTGCGCCCGATGCGCGAGGAGATGAAGCCGCCGGGGATCGCGCTCAACAGGGCCGAGACCGCCACGATGACGATGATCGGGAACTGCGAGGCCTGCGCCTGGTCGGGGTCCATCCCGTGCGCATTCTCCAGGAAGAACACCGCGAAGGCCTGCAGCGAGACGAGCGCGGTCAGGACCAGAAGCCGGCTGATGAGCAGCCAGACGTAGTCGTGGTGCTCAAGCAGGTCCATGCCCCAGGCGCCCAGCGCACGCTGCCGCAGCGTGCGGCTGGTGGGCGGTCCCGGCCGGTCCGGAACGAAGACGACCGTGACCAGCATGGTGATGACCTCGACCACCCCGATGGCGGCGAAGATCCCGAGGGAGACCTCCGGGAACCCCACCACGTCGGGCAGCACCGCGATGAAGAGGATGGCGAGGCCCGGACCCAGCATCTGGCCGGTGATGTTCGCCGCTCCCAGAAGGCCCGAGGCGATGCCCACCTGGCCGCTCGGAACGAGATCGGGGACGTAGCCCTGGTACGGGCCCTGGGCGAAATTGCTGCTGAACTGCAGCAGGACCACCGACCCGACGAAGGCCCAGTAGTTCTGGTTCCAGAACGACCAGGCGGCGAAGGTCAGAAAGCAGAGGTCCATGATCGTGCCGGCCACGATGTACGGCTTGCGGCGGCCGAGGCGAGTGCGTGTGTGATCGCTGATGGCGCCCAGCGTGGGCTGGACGATGATGGCGATGAGGACGCCGAAGGTGGTGATCAGCCCGATCGCAAGGCCAGCCAGCGGATGATCGGCGCGACCCAGCACGCCGGGGGACTCGACGAGGCGCGGGATCACGCTGAAGGTGAATGCGCCCCACAGGCTGATGATCGCCAGCCAGTAGGCCGTGACCGCCAACAGCCGACCGCTGCTGAGTGGCGCGGTCGGCCGACCGAACTGGTCGCGATCGTTGTCGGCATCGGCGGCCTGGGCGGTCATGGCGTGATCCCTCGTCCTGAAGTTGGCCGCATTCTCCGCCGCGGGACCTGCGGTCGCACTGCGGTATTCTGCGGCGGCCCATGAGCCCGACCATCGCGTCACGATTCCCGGCTCTCGCCTACCCCGATGCCCGTCGATACCTGCTCGCACGGTTTCTCGTCTCGACCGGCGTGCAGATGCAGACGGTGGCCGTGGGCTGGCAGGTCTACGCGGTGACCGGCAACCCGTTCGACCTCGGGCTCATCGGCCTTTCGCAGTTCCTGCCCTTCGTCGTCCTGGTGCTGCCCGCCGGGCACGTCGCCGACCGTTACGATCGGCGCCGGATCATCACCGGCTGCTACGCCCTCGGGGTGGTGGCGGCGCTGGCCCTCTTGGCGCTCACCCTGGGCGGGACACCGAGCGTGCTGCCGATCTTCGGCGTGATGGCGCTCTTCGGCGTCGTCCGCGCCTTCACGATGCCGACCAGCCAGGCGCTGCTGCCCAACCTGGTACCGGCCGAGGCGTTCGGCAACGCGGTCGCGTTGAACACCTCGCTCTTCCAGGTGGCGACGATCGGCGGCCCGGCGATCGCCGGGCTGCTGATCCTGCTCGGGACCGGCGTCGTGTACGCCTGCGTAGCGGCACTCCTGCTGATCTCCGCCATCCTTGTCGCCGGGCTGCAATGGGGTGGCGCGGGTGCCAGTCCCCGCGAGCCCATCAGCCTCGCCACGCTGCTCTCGGGGATCACCTTCGTCCGTCGCAACCGCCACGTGCTGGGCGCGATCTCGCTGGACCTGTTCGCGGTTCTCTTCGGAGGGGCGGTCGCCCTGCTGCCGGCCTACGCCAGCGACATCCTGCACGTGGGACCCACCGGCCTCGGGCTCCTCCGCGCCGCGCCCGCGGTCGGGGCCGCACTGGGAGCCGCCCTCGTTGCCTGGCGTCCGATCCGCACCCGGGTCGGGGGCTGGATGTTCGGCGGCGTCGCCGTCTTCGGCGCCGGGACCGTGATCTTCGGCGTCTCAACCTCGTTCGCCCTCTCGCTGGCCGCCCTGGCGGCGATGGGGGCGGCGGACATGGTCAGTGTCTACATCCGGCACCTGCTGGTGCAGCTGCAGACGCCGGACGCCATTCGCGGCCGGGTGAGCGCCGTGAATGCCGTCTTCGTGGGTGCCTCGAACGAGCTCGGTGAATTCGAGTCGGGGGTCACCGCGGCATGGTGGACGACAGTGCCTGCGGTGGTGGTGGGTGGCTTCGTGACGCTGGTGGTGACCGTGGTCTGGTCGGTGCTCTTCCCGCAGCTGCGGCGGCTCGACGAGTTCCCCGCTCCGGCGACCGGGGAGGGGGCCGCAACCGCTCCGGGGTAGAATCGCGGACGTGATCGATCCGATTGCCCTTCACCTCGGGCCCCTCGACATCCACTGGTACGGCATCATCATCGCGACCGCAGTCCTGGTGGCGGGCATCGTGGGAGTCCGCGAGGCCCGTCGCCGCGGCGAGGATCCGGAGCACGGCTGGTCGATGCTGCTGCCGATCATCGTCCTGGCCGTGATCGGGGCGCGCCTCTACCACGTCATCCACATGTGGGGCTACTACTCGCAGCATCCCGACCTGATCCCCCAGGTCTGGATCGGTGGGCTCGGCATCCCCGGCGTGATCGCCGGCGGCGCTGTGGCGCTCGTGTGGTACACGCGGCGCAACGGCCTGTCCACGGCCCGCTGGCTCGACATCTTCGCGCCGGCCCTGCTGCTCGGCCAGGCGATCGGGCGCCTCGGGAACTTCGTGAACCAGGAGCTCTACGGCCCGCCGACCACGCTGCCGTGGGGGATCCCGATCGACGCCGCCCACCGCGTTCCCGAGTGGTCGAACCTGACCCTCTACCCGGTGGATACCACCCGATTCGTCCCGCTCTTCGCCTACGAGGCGCTGCTCAACGTTCTCGGCATGGTGATCCTGCTGTGGATCGCCCGGCGCTACGCGTCGCGCCTCTACGACGGCGACGTGTTCCTCCTCTACCTCGTCTGGTACGGCGGAGTGCGCTCGGCCCTCGAGAACTTCCGCGTCCAGAACTGGCACATCCTCGGGATCCCGACCGCAATCTGGCTCGGCATCGCGGCGATCGTGCTCGCCGGCGGCCTCTTCATCCTTCGTCATCGGCGTGGGTGGGGCACCCCGGGAGCCTGGATGCATAGGTCCGATGACGCCGAATCGGACGAGGCAGACGAGGCCGATGACGACGCCGACGTTGACCCCGCCGCGGAGCCGAGCCCTGGCTGAGACGCGGCGCATCGCGCCGGACGTGACCGCGACGATTGGTGGGACGCCGCTGGTCGCACTCGACCGCCTGGCGGCGGGGCTCGCACCACGGGTCGTGGCCAAGCTCGAGCACATGAACCCCGGTGGATCGGTGAAGGACCGGATCGCGATGCCCATGATCGAGGCGGCTGAGCGAGCCGGGCTGCTGAAGCCCGGCGGGGTGATCGTGGAGCCCACGAGCGGGAACACCGGCGTGGGGCTCGCGATGGCCGCGGCGGTGAAGGGCTACCGCTGCATCTTCGTCATGGCCGATAAGCAGTCGCCCGAGAAGCAGGCGCTGCTGCGCGCATACGGCGCCGAGGTGGTCCTGTGTCCAACGGACGTCGACCCGGAAGATGAGCGCTCCTACTACCGGGTCAGCGACCGGATCGCGCGCGAGACGCCCGGCGCCTGGAAGCCGGACCAGTACTCGAATCCCGCCAATCCCGAGGCGCACGAGCTCGCCACCGGGCCCGAGATCTGGGAGGCGACCGGCGGCGGCGTCACGCACTTCGTGGCCGGGATCGGGACGGGCGGCACGATCAGCGGCGCGGCGCGCGCGCTGCGCGAGCGGAATCCGGAGATCACCGTCGTCGGGGCGGACACCGAGGGCAGCGTCTTCTCCGGCGACACGCCGCGCGCATACCTGACCGAGGGGGTCGGCGAGGACTTCTGGCCGGAGACCTACGACCGCGAGACGTGCGACCTCATCGTCCGGGTCAGCGACCGCGACTCGCTGCTCACTGCGCGCCAGGGGACGGCCACCGAGGGGATCCTGATGGGGATGTCGTCGGGGACGGCACTGTGGGCTGCACTCCAGGTCGCGCGAGAGGTGAATGACCCGGACGCGCTCTTCGTGGTCCTGCTCCCCGACAGCGGACGCAACTACCTCGGCAAGCTGTACAGCGACACCTGGCTGCGCGAGGTCGGCCTGCTCGGTGAGCGCGAGCAGGTCGCGGACTACGACTGGCGCGACACGCGTCCGGAGGTCATCGTGCGCCGGCCGCATACGGCTGGCGTCGGCTCGGGGCGCTGACGTCAGCGGAGGGCGTGCTCCTGGGGCTCCCACGCCTCTCGCGGCTCCTCGTCGCGCCGACGCCCCTCGCGATAGAGGCAGCCGGCGTGGGCGCGGACTGCCGCGCCGTCCCGGTCCGCTTCCATCCAGGCCTGGCCGACCTCGATCGCCGCGCCGCAGATGGCACAGATCAGGAGCTTCTCCACGGCGGTGACGATACCCCCGGTTCGCGGCCCGGTCCAGCGCGGAGTATCGTTGGTCGGAGGAACGTCGAGGAGAGGGCATGACACAGACGATGGAGCCGCGGACGGGGACCACCGGCGCCTCGATCCGCGTCGAGCATTGGATCAATGGGCGGCAGGTGGCGGGCACCTCGGGCCGGACGGGCCCGGTCTACAACCCGGCGACCGGTGAGATCGCGCGCGAGGTCGCGTTTGCAACGCCTGACGAGGTCGACGCGGCGGTCGCGGCGGCCCGGGCCGCTTTTCCCGCCTGGCGCGCCACCTCGCTCTCGAAGCGCACCGAGATCCTGTTCCGCTTCCGCAACCTTGTGGAGGAGCATCGCGAGGAGCTCGCGGCGCACCTGACCCGCGAGCACGGAAAGGTGCGGACGGACGCGCTCGGCGAGGTCCAGCGCGGCCTCGAGAACGTCGAGTTCGCGACCGGGATCCCGAACCTGCTCAAGGGCGGCTTCAGTGAGCAGGTCTCGAGCGGGATCGACGTCTACCAGATCAGGCAGCCGCTCGGCGTGGTGGCCGGCATCACGCCCTTCAACTTCCCGGCCATGGTGCCCATGTGGATGTTCGCCAACGCCATCGCCTGCGGCAATACCTTCGTCCTGAAGCCCTCCGAGAAGGATCCGTCCGTATCGGTCCAGCTCGCGGAGCTGTGGAAGGAGGCGGGACTGCCGGACGGCGTCTTCAACGTCGTCCAGGGCGACAAGGTCGCGGTGGATCGGCTCCTGGAGCACCCCGATGTGGCGGCGGTCTCCTTCGTGGGGTCGACGCCGATCGCACGCTACATCTACGAGACCGGCACGAGGAACGGCAAGCGGGTCCAGGCGCTGGGCGGCGCCAAGAACCACATGGTGGTCCTCCCCGACGCCGATATCGAGATGACCGCCGATGCCGCCGTCTCCGCCGCCTACGGCTCCGCCGGGGAACGCTGCATGGCGATCAGCGTGGTGGTGGCGGTGGGCGACGTGGCGGACCCGCTGGTGAAGGCCATCGAGCAGCGCCTCCCCAAGATCAAGGTGGGGCCCGGCAACGAGGACGGCTCTGAGATGGGGCCGCTCATCACCCGAGAGCACCGCGATCGCGTGGCGTCCTTCCTGGAGAGCGGCGTCGCGGCGGGTGCCACCCTGCGGGCAGATGGCCGTGAGCACGTGCTCTACGACCGCGACGGCGGCGGCTTCTTCCTGGGCGTGTCGCTGCTCGACAACGTGACCCCGGAGATGGAGTGCTACCGCAACGAAATCTTCGGCCCGGTCCTCGAGATCGTCCGGGTGCCGACCTATGCCGATGCCGTCGAGGTGATCGAGGAGAACCCGTACGCCAACGGGACCGCGATCTTCACCCGCGACGGCGGGGCGGCGCGCCAGTTCCAGTTCGACGTGCCGGTGGGGATGGTGGGCATCAACGTGCCGATCCCGGTGCCGGTCGCCTATTACAGCTTCGGCGGCTGGAAGGCCTCCCTGTTCGGCGACCTGCACATGTACGGGCCCGAGGGGATCCAGTTCTACACGCGGGCCAAGATCGTCACCGCCCGCTGGCCGGACCCGTCGACCTCGAGCGTGGACCTCGGCTTCCCGCAGACCCGCTAGCCAGCCTCAGCCGGTGACCGACCACTTCGAGACGCTGGCGGTCCATGCTGGGGCGGATCCCGACCCGGCCACGGGTGCCGTGTCGCCGTCGATCCAGATGAGCACCACGTTCAAGCAGGACGGGGTGGGCGCCACTCGGGACGGGTTCGAGTACGGGCGCACCGACAACCCGACGCGACGCGCGCTGGAGCAGGCCATCGCCAGCCTCGAGGGGGCGACCCACGGCCTGGCGTACGCATCGGGCATGGCCGCCACGCAGAATCTCCTCTACCTGCTGGAGCCGGGCGACCGGCTGCTCCTGACCGATGACGCCTACGGCGGCACGTGGCGTCTCGCCGACCGGGTCTGGCGTCGATACGGCGTCGAGACCGACAGCGTCGACATGACCGATCTCGACGCGGTTGCGGCGGCGGTGCGCGGCGCCCGCATGGTCTGGATCGAGTCGCCCACCAATCCGCTGCTCAAGGTGATCGACATCAGCGCCGTCGCGCGTCTGGCCGCCGCCACCGGGGCGCTGACCGTCGTCGACTCGACGTTCGCGACCCCCTTCCTCCAGCGCCCGCTCGAGCTGGGAGCCGAGCTCGTGCTGCACTCGGCGACGAAGTACCTGGGCGGTCATTCGGACGTCATCGGCGGCCTGATCGCGACGAACAGCGACGAGCTCGCCGAACGGCTGCGGTTCCATCAGAACGCGGCGGGCGCGGTGCCCAGCCCCTTCGACTGCTGGCTCGTGCTGCGCGGGATGCGCACCCTGGCGGTGCGGATGGAGCGCGCGGCGACGAGCGCCCGCCTCATCGCCGGCTGGCTCGTCGAGCGGCCGCAGGTGCGCGCCGTCCACTACCCGGGGCTGCCCGATCACCCGCAGCACGCCCTCGCCGATCGCCAGATGCGCCTCGGGGGCGCCATGATCAGCTTCGAGCTGGCCGATGGCTCGGCGGCCCGGCAGTTCGCCGCCGCCACGCGGTTGTTCACGCTGGCCGAATCGCTGGGTGCGGTCGAGTCGCTGATCGAGGTGCCCGCGGCGATGACCCACGCGTCGGTCGCTGGATCCGCGCTCGCGGTCCCCGAAGGGCTCGTGCGCCTCTCGGTGGGAATCGAATCGGCCGAGGACCTCGTGGCGGACCTGGCGACCGCCTTCGCGGCGGTCGAATCGGCCTCGACGTAGGCTGGAGCCCATGTCGGACGACGACCCGCGCCCCGGACCGGGACCGGAGGAGGTGGAGCACCTCGCGCCGGACGGGCCCACCCAGCTCGTCGAGAGCGCGGAGGGTGAACTCGAAGAGCGCCTCTCGACCGGGACCGCCACGCTGCTGCTGGTCTGGCTGATGGGGATCGGCGCCGCATCTGCGCTGCTCGCGGTCTGGGTCTTCGCCGAGCTGCTTCTCGGTCATCGGCTCGGGCTCGGCGACCTGTTCGGCGCAACCGGGTTCTATGTCGGGCTGTTCGGGGCCGCGGGCCCCACGATCCTGTGGCTGACCGGTCGAGCGCAGGGCCACTCGCTGCCCTGGTTCGCACTCACCGCGGCGAAGATCGGGTTCGCGATGATCGGCTCGATCATCCTGGTCGGGGGGCTGGGCGCGCTCATGCTCGGGGCGTCGTTCAGCGGCGACAGCCTGGTTGCGGCAGCCGTCCTCGTGGGCCTGACGCTCGTGCTCTCCGCGCTTTGGGCGCTCGCCACATGGTCGGCGGACCGGTACATCGCCCGCGCCAGGGTGCTCGAGGGCGAGCGCTGATCCGTCGGGAGTGCGGCGCTAGATGTCGTACGTCTTGAGGGGCTCGGCGATCTCGACCGGTCCGGAGAAGTTCGCCCGAGCCTCGCCCAGCGCCCAGGCGCCGTCGTCGACCGCAATCGGGATGTGGGTCAGGAGCAGCCGCTTCGACCGTGACCCGGTTGCAACTCGCCCCGCCTCGGCGGGAAGCAGGTGGCCACGGCTCTGCGGCGCGGAGTCGTCTTCGGCCAGCGAACGCAGTGCGGCCTCGCACAGGAAGAGGTCCGCGCTGTCGGCGAGGCGGGGGAGGGCCTCGCACGGACCGGCATCGGCGGAGTAGGCGAGGACGCGGGCCGGGTCCTCGTCCGGTCCGGTGGCGGTGATCCGGAAGCCCCAGGTCCTCACGTAGTGCTGTGTCTCGTCCGGCTCCATCCGCAGGTTGCCGATCTCGAGCGGGCGCTTCCCGTCGTGCTCGACGAAGATGAAGCTCTTGTCGAAGAAGTTCTGGTACCCGGCACCGAGGGCCATCTCCGCCAGCTGGGCGGTTGAGCCGGGTGGAACGATCACCAGTAGCCGGTGCTTCGCGACGTCGATCCACGGGTACGAGTAGCGGAGGGTGACGAGGTCCAGGCAGTGATCGGTGTGCATGTGGCTGATGACCACCGCGTCGAGCTCGTCTGGGGTGTTGCGGCGCAGGAGCTGGGCGACGACGCCGGGCCCGACGTCGAGCAGCACGCGCGAGCCGCCACCCTCGACGACATAGCCCGCGCATGCCTCTCCGGGATTCGGTCGCGCGGGGCTGCGACCGAGCACTGTCAGTTTCATCTCGCGCGATCTTAGGGCGCCGTGGGCCGCGGGTGCCCGGCAGAACTGCGCCGGCGCCTATTCATCGTGGTGCTGATCGTGCTGCGGGCGCAGGTACATGGCCCGATGGCCGTGCGACTCGGCGGCGAAGCCCAGGTGCTCGAAGAAGCCGATCGCGGACGGCGTCGCTACGATCGCCAGCAGGGATCGGTCCCGGCAGTGCTCCACCGCGAGCTCCAGGAGCCGGCGGCCGACGCCCTGGCCCTGCCGGTCCGGACGAACGATGAGGTCCCACATCGAGGCGTGGATCCCGCCGTCTTCCAGCACGCGCGCGATGCCGACGAGCGAACCTTCCAGGTCGCGGGCCGTGATCCAGGTGCAGGTGCGTGACAGCGCTGCGAGACGCCATGCCTCGCGCGGCGGCCACTCCACCCATGCGTAGGCGGCATTCACCTCGGCGGGCGCCGGCGAGGCGCCGATCGCGAAGGCGACGCCATGCGGCGGCGCCATGTGCCTAGCGCTGGCGGATGGGGACGTAGTCCCGCTGGGTGGGGCCGACGTAGACCTGGCGCGGCCGCCCGATCTTCGTCTCGGGCGAGGTGACCATCTCCTGCCACTGGGCGATCCACCCCGGGAGGCGCCCGATGGCGAAGCAGTTCGTGAACATGTTCTTCGGGAAGCCGATGGCGCGGTAGATCAGCCCCGAGTAGAAGTCCACGTTCGGGTAGAGCTTGCGCTCGACGAAGTAGTCGTCGCGGAGTGCCACCTCCTCGAGCTTCAGCGCCACCTCGAACAGCTCGTCGTCGGCGTGCGTGGCCTTCAGGACCCGTTCCGCTGCGGCCTTGATGATCGTGGCGCGCGGATCGAAGTTCTTGTAGACGCGGTGCCCGAAGCCGGCGAGCCGGAAGTTGTCGTTCGGGTCCTTCGCCTTGTCGATGTACTTCCCGATGTTCCCGCCGTCCGCCACGATCCGCTCCAGGGTGTTGATCACCGCCTCGTTGGCACCGCCGTGGAGCGGGCCCCAGAGGGCGGCGATCCCGGAGCTGATGGACGCATACAGGTTCACATGGCTGCTGCCCACGAGACGCACGGTGGAGGCAGAGCAGTTCTGCTCGTGATCGGCGTGGAGGATGAGGAGCAGGTCGAGCGCCTTGGCGACCACCGGGTCCACCTCGTACGGCTCGGCCGGGACGGCGAACATCATGTGCAGGAGATTCGCGGCGTAGGCGAGGTCGTTGCGCGGGTACACGTAGGGCTGACCGATCGCCTTCTTGAACGACCAGGCTGCGAGGGTCGGTAGCTTGGCGAGCAGGCGCATCGTCGTGAGCTCGACCGCCGCCGGGTCGAACGGATCGTGGCTGTCCTGGTAGAACGTCGAGAGCGCCATCGTCCCGGATGCGAGGACCGCCATGGGGTGCGCGTCGTACGGGAAGCTGTCGAAGAAGCGCCGCATCTCCTCGTGGATGAGGGTGTGGTGCGTCACCTCGCCGACGAACGCGCTCAGCTCGTCCTGCGTCGGGAGCTCACCGTTGATCAGGAGGTATGCCACCTCGAGGAAGCTGCTCTGCTCGGCGAGCTGCTCGATCGGGTAACCGCGGTAGCGGAGGATGCCGCGCTCGCCGTCGAGGAAGGTGATCGCCGAGGTGCAGGCGCCGGTGTTTCCGTAGCCCGAGTCGAGCGTGATGAGGCCGGTCTGGCCCCGCAGCTTCGCGATGTCGATGGCGGTCTCGCCCTCGGATCCGGTGAAGGTCGGGAGCTCGACCTCGCTGCCGTCGTAGGCGAGCCGGGCGGTCTCTGCATGGGTTGTGATCGTGTTCGTCATGGCATCAGGTCCTTCACAGCGTCGCGCTCCTCGATCAGCTCGGCGAGCGTCGCGTCGACGCGGGACTGCGCCCACTCGCCATGCTCCACGCCCTGCACGATCTCGACGCGTCCCGGCGCGGTGGCACGCAACGGATATCCGAAGACGATCCCGGCCGGCACGCCGTAGGCGGTCGCGTCGCCGGGGGATGGGATGGCGGCGCTGAACGTCTCACCGCTCGGCTGGGTGATGTTGCGCACGGTGTCCACAACCGCATTCGCGGCGCTCGCGGCGCTCGAGGCCCCGCGCGCCTTGATGATCTGCGCGCCGCGCTGCTGGATCGTGGCGAGGAAGTCGCCCTGCAGCCATGCCTCGTCGCCGATCACCTCCGCGGCGGGGCGTTCGCCGATCGTCGCGTGATAGAAGTCGGGGAACTGGGTCGCCGAGTGATTGCCCCAGACCGCGAGGTTGCGCACCTCCTCGACCGGCGCACCGGCCCGCTTCGCCAGCTGGCTCCGCGCGCGGTTCTCGTCGAGCATCGTCATCGCGAACCATCGGTCGGGTGGGATCGAGGGCGCGTTCGCCGATGCGATGAGGCAGTTCGTGTTGCATGGGTTGCCGACCACCAGCACCCGGACGTCGTCAGCCGCGTTGTCGGCGATCGCGCGGCCCTGGGCGGTGAAGATCCCGCCGTTCACGGTGAGCAGGTCCTTGCGTTCCATCCCCGCCTTGCGCGGGACGGCTCCCACCAGCAGCACCCAGTTGGCGCCGGCGAACGCCTCGTCGGCGCTGTCCGTGCGGACGATCCGGCGCAGCAAGCCGAAAGCGCAGTCGTCGAGCTCCATCGCCACGCCGTCGAGTGCCGTCAGCGCAGCGGGCAGCTCGAGCAGCTGCAGATCGACGGTGGCCCGCGGACCGAACATCTGGCCCGATGCGATCCGGAAGAGTAGGGCGTAACCGATCTGCCCGGCGGCGCCGGTGACGGCCACCCTCACGTGGGAGTCAGCCATCTCGCTCCTGTCCGTTCTCTGGTCCGATCGAGTGTACCCCAGCGATCGCCGAGTCCCGCGAGGGCCATCCGGCCCGGCTCTCGTGGTCCGCCCGGCCATTCCTGGAGGTCAAGGCGCTACCAGTCGCGCGGGACCCCGCTGCGCTCGGCGGCCCAGTCCTCCATGGCGGTTCGCATCGAGGTGAAGGCAACCCGTGGCAGCCAGCCGGGGAGCTCCGCGCGGGTCACCCACGCAAAGGCGCTCGACTCGTGGTCGAGCGCCACCGGCTGGGCGGGATCGATCGCCCGAGCGAGGTAGACGGCGGCCACGGCGTTCGCCGGCGGGCTGGCGTAGACGCCAACCAACCGGATCAGCGTCACGTCGATTCCGGCCTCCTCGCGCGCCTCGCGGCGTGCAGCTTGCTCGGTGCTCTCGTGGGGCTCGAGGAATCCGGCGGGCAGGTCCCAGTCTCCGAGGCCGGGCTCCACCGCTCGGCGCAGCAGAAGGATGGCGTCGCCGGTTGGGGCCCGCTCGAGAAGGACACCGGCCGCGGGCAGCGGATTCGGGTACCAGCGCCAGCCGCATCGCTCGCAGACGAGCGGCTCCTCCACCGGCGTCGCGCAATGCGGACAGACCGCCACGGACGTCACGCACCGAGGGTAGCCGACCCGACCGCCGCCGTCGTGTCAGGGCCACATTGGGGATGGGCTGTGGATAACTCACCGAGTGGCCCACGAAGTCGGGGATAAAGGGGGGTTGTGCTCGGCGGTCAGCGGACCCTATGCTTTCGGTGTCCCGAAGGGGCGGCCAACGGCACCGGAGATTGCATCAAGGGTCCGGCGGCGGTTCCTTCGGGACGTTTCTGTGCCCGAGTACCTCAGCGGCCGGCGAGATCTCGCTGCAGGCGCCGCACCACTTCGGCGGTCTCGTCGGCCGGCTCGTGCCCCGGCTCCGAGGCCGGGCCGGCGAACGTGCCAAACTGGCGATCGCCGGCATCTCCGAGCCCGGGCAGGATGTACCCACGCTCGTTCAGGGAACGGTCCACGGCGGCCACGTGAATGTCGACGTCGGGGTGCTCGCCCGACAGGGTGGCTACCCCCTCCGGGGCGGCGATCAGGCTCACCTGCTTGATCCGCGCCGCGCCCCACGCCTTGAGGATGTCGACGGTGGCGGCCGCGGAGCCGCCGGTGGCCAGCATCGGGTCCAGGATCAGGCAGACCTGCACGGTGGCCGCGTCCGGAAGCTTGTTGTAGTACTCGACCGGCTTCAGGGTCCGCTCGTCGCGATAGAGCCCGATGTGCCAAACCTGGGCGGCCGGGATCAGTTCGAGCATGGCGTCGACCATCCCGAGGCCCGCGCGCAGGACCGGGACAAGCCCGACGCGCGGATCGACCCGGGCCCCCTCCATCCGCTCGAGCGGGGTCTCGACGGTGCGCGGCCGTGTGTCGAGGTCGGCCATTGCCTCGTAGCCGAGGAGCCAGGTCAGCTCGCGGACGAGCTCGCGGAAGAGCTTCGGATCGGTCGCCACGTCCCGCAGCAGCGACAGCTTGTGCGCCACCAGGGGGTGGCTGCTGACGTGGAGGCTCGCGAATCGATGCTGGGCGTCCATCCACGGCCATTCTAAATCTGCCTGCCGACGCGAGATGGGTCCTGGGACTACCTCTCCCCGGGGAGTGCTGCTAGGCTATCGGTCCTTGCACGAATCCAGCACGACCGGCGTGCCCAGGCCGTCGCCCGCTGTAGGAGGAGCCAGCCGTGGTCTTCGGAACCAAGCGCGAGAACAAGTCCGACGCCCTGACGCGTGAAGACGTCGTGGGCAACCTCTATCCCGATAGTCTGACGAGCGAGGTCGACGTGACGCCTTCACCCACCGAGTTCCGCCGTGGTGACGCCGGCAATGAGAGCGTCATCGATCCACACGCACGCTTCAACGGCAAGTACGTGTCGGATCGCGACCTGCGCATCGAGGGCGAGGCGCAGGGCGAGATCGAGTGCCAGGGCACCCTGGTGATCAGCCCCCAGGCCCGCGTTCGCAGCGCCATCACCGCCCACAACGTCATCATCAACGGTGATTACGAGGGCGACGTGGACTGCGGCGGCCGCTTCGAGATCGGTGCCACCGGTCGTGTGAAGGGCAAGGTCAAGGCGCAGGTGCTGGTCGTGAAGGAGGGCGCTCACTGGGAGGGCTCGGTGATCATGACCCACGAGGCACGCCCGGCATCGGCCACCGCCAAGCCGGCGGGGGCCGGCACGGGCGCCGCGACCGGGGACGGCGGCTCGAGCACCGGCGGGTCACCCGCCCAGGGGAGCATCTTCAGCAAGCAGGATCGCGAGCCGGCGAGTTCCGGCGAGCGGCAGGCCACCGGTCCCGGCACCGGCAACGGGTAGGCGCCCTCCGGGAGGGGCTCCTCCCGTCCTCGTCGAGGTCAGCCGCGGTGACCGCGTCGAATCGCGGCATCGCGGCAGGCTCGTCGTGGTCAGCACGTCGGGTCAGCTGATTGGCTCCGTCGGCGAACCCGACCCACCCGTCTTCCTGCGCTCGAGCGCCAAGCCGTTTCAGCTCGCCCCGTTCGTGGCCAGCGGGCACTTCGACGCCTACGACTTCCCGAATCCGACCGAGGCGCTGGCGGTGATGGCCGCCAGCCATTCGGGTGAGGATCGGCATGTCCGGACGGTCCAGGCCCTCCTCAGGGCCGGCGGCCTGACCCGTGATGTGCTCGCCTGCGGCGTCCACGCGCCGTATGACCGCGAGACTGCCGAGCGCCTGATCCGCGATCGCGAGCCGCTCAGCGCGCTTCGCCACAACTGTTCCGGCAAGCACGCCGGGATGGCCCTCTTCGCAAAGGCGGCCGGCTGGCCGGTGGAGACCTACTGGGAGCCCGAGCACCCGGTGCAGCTCGCGGCCCTCGAAACGATTGCGCAGGTCTCCGGGGTGCCCGCCTCGGAGATCGGCACTGCGACCGATGGCTGTGGCGTCGTGACGTTCGCCGTCCCACTGCGCGGCCTGGCCCTGGCGTTCGCCCGGCTGGCGGATCCGACCGAGGTCGCCGATCCGGCGCTCCGTGACGCCCTCGCGCGCATTCGGGACGCGATGATGGGGCACCCCGAGATGGTCGCCGGCGAGCGCCGTCGATTCGACACCGCGTTGATGCGCGCGGCGCCCGATCGGCTGGTGGCGAAGGGCGGTGCGGAGGGTGTCCAGGCGGTGGCGGTGCTGGCCTCCACGTCCGGCGGCGATGGGAGGGGCGTCGCGATCAAGATCGAGGATGGCGACGGCGCCCGGCGGGCGCGGGAGGTGGCGGCCTGCTCGGTGCTCGCCCAGCTGGGTGTGCTCGAAAGCGCCGCCCTCGATCGGCTCGCCGAATACGCGTCGCCGCCGATCACCGATCCCCGAGGTACCGCCTCGGGGGCGGTGCGCGCCGCGTTCGAGCTCAGCTGAGCAGCCCGCGGATCGCGTCGCCCACCCGCAGGAAGATCGGTGCCAGGACGAGGGCCGGCAGGAAGTTCGCGACCCGCACGTTCTTCACGTCGAGGAGCCGGAGGCCGACGCCCAGCAGGATCAACCCGCCGGCGGCGGTGATGGCCACAACCGTGCGCGCGTCGAGCGCATCCGCCAGGAGGAAGGCGAACCCCGCGATGCCACCCTGGACGACGAGGACGGTGAGCGCCGCCAGGTAGACGCCCGGCCCCAGGGCGGCGGCGAACGCGACGCTGGCCACGCCGTCGAGCAGGGACTTCGTGGCGAGCAGCGTGACGTCGTTGCGCAGCCCGTTGTCGAGCGAGCCGACGATCGTCAACGGACCCACGCAGAAGACGATGCTGGCCGTGATGAATCCCTCCGCAATGCGGCTCGGCCGCTCCCCGTGGGAGAGGCGGCGCTGGAACCACCCGCCCAGCGCATCGAGGCCGTCGTGGAGGCGGAGCATCTCGCCGACCACCACGCCACTCAGCAGCCCGGCCAGCACCGCCAGCTCGTCGCCGGGGCGGACCGCGGGATCGGTGAACATGCGCAGCGCCATCGAGATGGCGAACAGGAGCGTGAAGAATCCGAGCCCGGTCGTCAGGCTTTCCTGCATGCGACGCGGCACCCGCGCTCCGGCCAGCAGCCCGATCGAGGTGCCGATCAGCACGGTCGCCACGTTCAGCAGCGTGCCGCTCAGGAACATCGGGGCATTGTCCGCGAAACGCGCCTGGGCGGGTGCCCGAATGTCTCAGGCGAGTACCGCCGACGTGCCTGCTACCATCGCCGCCAGATGAGCACCGCACACGCCGCGCCGAGCCCGGTCCGGGTCCGCATGGCTCCCAGCCCGACCGGGCCACTGCACATCGGCACGGCGAGGACCAGCCTCTACAACTACCTGTTCGCCCGCCATGCCGGCGGCACCTACGTCCTGCGCGTGGAGGACACTGACCGCGCCCGCTCGACCGGCGCCTACGAGCAGGACATCATCGACAACCTTCACTGGCTGGGGATCGGCTGGGACGAGGGCCCGCAGGTTGCGGGCGGGGAAGACGTCGGAGGCTACGGTCCGTACCGCCAGAGCCAGCGGATGGAGCTCTACGCGACCGAGGCGGCGCGGCTGCTCGAAGCCGGACTCGCCTACCACTGCTGGTGCACCGCCGACGAGCTCGAGGCCGTCCGCCGGGAGCAGGCGGCGCGCAAGGAGGCTCCGCGCTACAGCGGCCGCTGCCTGCGCCTCACCGACGCCGATCGGGCGCGCTTCGAGGCCGAGGCCCGCCGGCCCGCCGTTCGCTTCAGAGTGCCGCCCGAGACGATCCGCTTCGACGACCTCGTCCGCGGTCCCGTCGAGTTCGACAACGCGCTGCTCGGCGATTTCATCATCGTGCGGGCGGACGGGATCCCGATCTACCACTTCGTGGTGGTCGTCGACGATCACGCGATGGCGATCAGCCACGTGATCCGCGGCGAGGACCACCTCTCGAACACGCCGAAGCACATCGCGCTCATGGAGGCCCTCGGCTACCCGCTGCCGGCCTTCGGGCACATCCCGCTCATCCTCAACCCGGATCGCTCGAAGATGAGCAAGCGCAAGGGCCAGACCGCCATTTCCGAATACCGCTCCCAGGGATACCTCCCCGAGGCGATGGTCAACTTCCTGGCCTTCCTGGGCTGGTCGCCGGGTACCGAGGAGGAGATCTTCAGCCTCGACGAGCTGTCCGGCCGATTCGAGATCGGGGCGGTGCACAAGGCGGGTGCCGTCTTCGATCGGGATCGGCTCGACCATCTCAACGGGGTGTACATCCGAAGCCTCCCCGATGCGGACCTGGCAGATCGCCTGCGTCCATTCCTGCCCCCGGCGCTGCCCGACGACCTCGTGCGCCGCGCGGTGCCGCTCATCTCGGAGCGGCTCGTCCAGGCTGTCGGACGCGACGGAGCTGCTCGCCTTCCTGGCGGAGAGCGACGCGGAGGTCGCGGCGCGCTACGAGCCCGACGCCCTGCTGCCGAAGGGACGTTCGGCGGCGGAGGTGGCGGCCGCGCTGTCCGCGGTGCGCGACCGCGATCAGCGAGCTGCCCTTCACCGCCGATGCGCTCGAGGAGCGCTGCCGAGCCCTGGCCGACGAGCTCGGCTGGAAGGCGGGTGACCTCTTTCGCCCGATGCGGATGGCGCTCACCGGGCGCGCCGTCTCACCTCCACTCTTCGGGTCGATGGAGCTGCTCGGCTGCCCGCACTCCCTCGCCCGGCTGGATGCCGCCCTCGCCGTTCTGGAGATGCATCAATGACCGACGTGGGGCTGGGCGAGCTTCTCTCGCTGACGCTCATCGTTCCCATTCGCAGCTCGTCCGGCGACCTGGTTGCCGATCCCGACCGCGTCCCGGTGGATGGCATGCGGCACGGGTCGGACGCCGCCGGGCGGTTCATCGCCGCCTACACGACTCCCGAGCGATACTTCGAGTTCGGCCCCCCCGGCAGCGACGCTGTCGAGCTTGCGGCGCGGGTCCTCTTCACGAGGGCGGAGGAGGCCGGCGAGCGTGTCCTCATCGACCCGCGCTCGCCGGCGCAGGTCGAGGTGCCGGCCAGCGTGCTGCCGTTCCTTGCCGCGGGCATCGACCCGGCGAGCCCGGAGGCACTCCGGGCCCGGCGGCCATTCGGGGAGCTCCCGCCCCTCGAGCAGCCGGCCGACGTGCCGGAGCCGTTCGGGTCCAGCCTGCGGCGCGAGCTCGCCGAGCTGCCGCAGGTCGAGGCGGCGTGGCTGCTGCGGGCGGGAAGCGGCTGGACGCTGGGGATCCTGCTCGCCGATGGCGCCGAGCTGCCCCTCTTTGACGAGGTGCGGAATCGGGCCCACGCGGTCGCAACCGAACACCTGGCCAGCCGACGGGAGCTGGCGGTAACCGACCTCGCGGCGCAACCGATCCGCGAGGCGTTCGAGGCGGCTGCCGGTCCGTGGTACGTGCGTGTGCCGGACAAGCCGAAAGGGCTCATCAAGCGCATCCTCGGCGACTGACCCCGCCGGCTACGCCTCGGGCGGAACGAGCACGAGGCGACCCGCCACCTGCCCGGCCGCCAGTCGATCGATGGCAGCCTGGGCGTCGGTGAGCGGCATCCGCTCGACCTCCCATTCAAGCCGGTGGTGCCGCGCCAGGCGGACGACCTCACGCAGGTCGCTGATCGAGCCCCAGGCGGTCGTCGTCATCGAGGCCTCGACCGGGAGGGTCTCAAAGCCGAAGGCGAAGCGGCCCCCGGACTCGCCAACGAGGGAGATGAGACCTCCAGGCGCGACGTTACGGGCCGCGTACTCGAGCGTGTCATCGGACCCCACGAAGTCGAAGACGACGTCGGCCGGCCCGCCCAGGCCCAGCGAGACCAGCGACGCATCGCCCTCGAGGATGCCGAGGTCGGCTCCCAGGGACGATGCCCGGCTGAGCTTGGCCGGGTCGATCTCGCGCGCGGCGATCGTGAGGTCCCGGCGCCGGCGCAGGTACTGGATCGCGAACTGCCCGAGGCCGCCCAGGCCGATCAGCAGGACACGCGCGCCTTCGGTGAGCCAGGGGGTCGCGCGGCGCACGGCGCGGAACGGCGTGACGCCCGCATCGGCGAGCGGGGCGGCGTGATCGGGGTGCAGCTCGCGGATGGCAACCAGGTACCGTGGGTGCGGAACGAGGACCTCCTCCGCGAAGCCGCCGTCACGCTGGAATCCGGGCGCCTCGCTCCGCTCGCAGCGCTGCTCCTCCCCGGCGGCGCACTCGCGGCAGGCTCCACAGCCCCATCCACCGAACACGACGACGTGGTCGCCCTCCTCGAGGCGCGCGCGCCGCAACGCACCGCGAGCCTCCGGTCCCCATGCATCGAGGCGCCCCCCGATCTCGTGTCCGAGCGTGACCGGGCGGCGGATGCGAAGGCGGTCGCTGCCGGCGAGGTGGACGTCGGTATGGCACACGCCGCAGCCCGCGACGCGGACCCGCACCTCGGTGCCGGATGGCTCGGGGCGTGGAACCTGCTCGAGGCGAAGTGGCTGCCCGGCCTTGTGGGTGCGCGCTGCGAGCATGGCTCTACTCGGGCGGGTTGATCGCCTCGATGAGCCGGGCGATCAGGCCCCGAGGCTCGACGTGCTCGACGACGTCGAGGACCGTCCCGTCGATCCCCACCGCCAGAGCGGTCGGCCGCGCGTTCACGTTGCGGCGCTCCTCGTGCGTCGGCACGCCGAGGAGGCTGACCGCCGTGCGACGCTCGTCGCAGAAGAGCAGAAACGGCAGGTCGAGCTCCTTCGCATACCGCTTCTGCTGCGCCTCGGAGTCGGTGGTGATGCCCACGAGCGCAATCCGAGCTCGCTCCAGCCGCGGCTGCGCGGCCGCCAGGGACCTGGCCAGCTCGTCGCCCTCCTCGCGCTGCCTGCCGCGCAGCGACGGGCCGCCGAAGAAGACGAGGATCGCGGGCTGCTTCCCGACGAACGTGCGGAGGTTCAGCAGGTACCCGTCCGTCGCGCGCAACCCGACCGACGGGATCTGGTCACCGATCTGGATCCGCATGCCGGCCGCGACGGGGCTCATGAGCCGATTGTAGCCGCCGGCGCCGGCACGTCCGCGTTCCCCAGTCGCAGGCTATCGCCGGCCCGATGCACGAGGCCGTCCGCCTCGAGGCCGTCGACGATCCGTTCGCCGTCGGGCGCGGGCAAGAGGTCCAGCGCGTCGGCCAGCGCCAGTGATCGGTCCGGTGCCCTTACCAGTGCGCGGAGCACGGCCCCGCGGCGCGCACGATCCGAGTCGGCGAATGGCCGCTGTCGCGGCACCGGCACGACCCGAGGCTTCCCGCGGGACGGGCAGCCCGGCGCGATGGGGCAGGTCGGGCAGCTCGGGGCACGGGCGCGACAGACAGCCGCCCCGAATTGCATGCTCGCATGCGTCCAGGCCGCGACTCGGCGGTCGCCAGCCGCGGTGGCGATCGTGTCCGCCAGCCGCTGGAGGTCGGCTGCGGGGGCGTCGGTCGGCAGGCCGAAACGCCGCGTCAGCCAGCGACGGACGTTCGTGTCCACGACGCCCACCCGCTCGCCAAAGGCGAGGCTCGCGACGGCTCTCGCCGTGTAGCGACCAACGCCCGGCAGGGCTTCCAGCCCGGCCACGTCACGCGGCCAGCCGGTGGCGGCGACGCGTGCCGCAGCGCGCTGGAGGGCCAGTGCCCGGCGGTTGTACCCGAGGCCGCTCCACGCGGCGAGCACTTCGGCGCTGCCCGCCGCAGCCAGCGCTTCGGCAGTTGGAAATCGGCGCAGGAACGCCGGGTACGCGACCGCCACGCGCCCCGCCTGGGTCTGCTGCAGCATGACCTCGCTGACGAGGACCCGGTACGGGTCGCGGCTCGGCTGCCACGGGAAGTGGCGCCGATGCGCGTCGTACCAGGCCAGGATTGCGCTGCGCAGCTGCGCGGGGTCGGGGACCCGCGCATCGGCCCGGACTCGTGGACGGCTCACCCGCGGAGGGTAGCGCGTGGGGTACGCTGCGGCCCCCATGCGCTACGACCTGGTCTGCCTGGACGCGGGGTTCACCCTGCTCATGCCACGCCGCACCCTCGCCGATGCCCTCGCCGGGGTGCTCGAGCAGCGCGGCCACCCGGTTGCCCGTCAGGAGCTCCATCGCGCGTGGGAGATCGCCGATCGCTGGTTCTGGGAGGAGTACCACCGGCCGGACAACGAGACCTGGGGCAGCGACGAGCTCATCGAGGCGACCTGGCGCGACTATCACAGCGTGATGCTCGGACAGCTCGGGTTCGGGGACGAGCGGCACGAGCTGATCGACGCCATCCTCGAGAGCCAGTTCGCCGCCGATGCGTGGGAGACGTACCCGGACGTGATCCCCGCGCTCGGCGAGCTGCGAGCCATGGCAGGGCTGCGCATCGGCGTCATCTCCGACTGGGGATCGAACCTCACCGAGGTGCTCAGCGGTGTGGGCCTGGACCCGTATCTCGATTTCGTGCTCGCCTCTGGCGGAGTCGGCGTCGCCAAGCCGAACCCGGCCCTTTTCCGCATCGCGCTCGATCGGGGCGGCGCGGACGCCGGTCGGGCGGTGATGATCGGCGATTCGCTCCGGGCGGACGTGGACGGCGCCCGGGCGGCGGGGATGGATGGCGTCCTGCTGGTCCGGCCTGAGGGGGGCCCGGCGCCCGCCGACCAGCCGTCATCGGAGGTGCCGATCATCACGTCGCTGGCCGCCCTTCCCTCCCTCGTCCGCGGCGAGTGAGCGACGCATGGCTGACGCACCAGGGCCCATCGTCGTCGACAAGTTCGGAGGCTCCGTGCTGCGGCGCCCCGAGGACATCGCCGCCGCGGTGGCCGCCGTGGCCGAGCAGCGGGCTGCCGGCGCTCGCCCGGTCGTGGTCGTCTCGGCGTTCGAGGGCGTGACGGACACGATCCTGAGGGCGGCGGCGGTCCTGCTTCCCGATGGCGGACGCGCCCTCCATGAATCTCGACATCCCGCCGACTGGCCGCTGGCCCGTGAGACGGACCGTGCCCTCGCGACCGGCGAGGCGCTGTCGGCCGCGCTCTTCGCGCTCGGTCTGGAGGGCCGCGGGATCCCGGCGCGCTCGTTCAGCGGAGCCGAAGCCGGGATCCGGACCGCAGCCGCGCATCTTGGCGCCGAGGTGCGCCGCGTGCTGCCCAGGCGCGTCCGCGAGGCCATGGCCCAGGGGCTGGTCCCGGTGGTGGCCGGCTTCCAGGGGATCGGGTCTCACGGCGAGCTGACCACCCTCGGCCGGGGGGGCACGGATCTTTCGGCGGTCGTCCTGAGCGTGGCGCTGCGCGCCGACCGCTGCGAGCTGTTCAAGGACACCGGAGGCGTGATGGAGGCCGATCCACACCTCGTGCCCGGGGCCCGCTTCCTGCCGGTGGTCGACGCTCTGCAGCTCGAACTGCTCGCCGAGCTCGGATCGGAGGTCGTGCACCCGGTCGCCATCCGCCGGGCGCGTCGCGCCAGGCTGCGGCTCGTGGTCCGCGCGCTCGAGGGCCACCGACCGGTCACCGAGGTGCGTCCACGCCCGCGGCGCAACGCCCCTCCGGCGGGCGCACTCATGCTCACGGTCGATCGCAAGGAGCGGATCGCGCGGATCAGCCTGGTCGGTCCCGCCGAGCTGATGCCGGAGCTGCTCCCGATCCCCGCGCACGGAGCCGGGTCCTTCGACGAGGCCGGGCTGCGGGTCGTGTGGGCCGAGGTCCCGGTGCGGCAGGCGGCCCGCGCGGCGCAGGCGGTGCACGCCTCGCTGATGGTCTAGCCCGCCGCCACCGCCTCGTGATCCGCGGCACGGGCTCGCGGTCGGAGCTGAAGCGCGACCCCGGCGCCGATGATCAGCGCCCCGCCGACGGCCTGGACGACGGTCGGCTGCTCGCCGAGCAAGAGTGCCGCCAGGGTGACGCCGACGACCGGCTCCAGGGTCGCCAGGATCGCCGCTCGCGGCGCGCCGAGCCGCCGAATGCCGAGGATGTAGCTGACGGTCGGGATCCCGGCGCCGACGACGCCCGCCACCACGACCGGCCACAGCGCCGCGCCGCTGGCCAGCGGCTGGCCGACGGCCGCCAGGCCGCCGATCCCGAGGATCACCGGCAGGTAGAGCACGAGGGCGCCGGTCATGGTCAGGGCCGCCGCCTGCGCGCCCGGCACCCGGGCGAACCCGTGGCGCGCCGCCAGCACGTAGAACGTCTGGCCCATGGCGGCGACCAAGGCGAGCCCCACCCCGAGCAGGTCGAGTTTCCCGAGTCCGCCGGCGCCCGTCACGACCAGCACCATGCCCAGCAGCGAGAGCCCCAGCGCGGTCCACCTGATGCGATCCAGCCGTTCACCGAACCAGGCTACCGAGACGAGCGCAACGAGAGCCGGGTACAGGTAGAAGACGAGCAGCGCCAGGGCGATGCTGATCCGTTCGAAGGCCACGAACACGCTGAGGTTGAGGATCGTGTTCGCCACCGCCGCGGCCGCCACGAACCACCACTCCCGTGCCGGCACCGAACGCAGCGGAGCCGGAAACGCGGCTCCCGTCGCGCGCCGCGCGGCCAGGAACCCGACCATGCACGCCGCCCCCAGCCCGGCCCGCCAGGTCACGAGGGTCAGGCTGTCCACGCCGGCGTCGCCGGCGAAGCGGGAGAGCGGGCCGAGGGTGCCGAAGCAGGTGGCGGCCAGGACGATGAGCCCCGCGCCGGCGAGGTCGCGCGATCCGGAGTCGCTCATTGCCGGGTCCCGGTCAGCGCGTCGTCGGCATCGGCCGCGGCCAGCTCCTCGGTGGTCCTGGCGCGCTCCCCTCCGAGCTCACCGATCCGATCGGTGAGTGCGTTGTGTCGCCCGATGAGCGTGCGCACCAGCGCAGAATCGGCATAGACCGCCGGGTCGGCGAGCCGCTCTGAGACCTCCTGCAGCTCGGCCTCGCTCGCCAAAGTCTCCCGCTCGATGCGCTCGACCGCGTCGCGCAGGTCACGGGTACGCCGGTAGCGCCGGTTGCGCTCCTCGGCCTCGGCGCGCTTCCGCGATGCAGCGGCCGCCGCCGGCTCCCGACGCCGGGGACCGATCTTCTCGATACCGCGCGGGGTGGCGATGCCCTCGACGGCCCCGCGGCTCTCGATGTCGATCCCACGTTTCGCGGCGTAGTACTCGAAGTCGCCCGGGAAGAGCGTGGCCGTCCCGGCGTTGACCTCGATGATCGCGTTCGCGACGCTGCGGATCAGGTAGCGGTCGTGCGTGATGAGCACGAGCGTTCCCGGAAACGCGTTCAGCGCGTCCTCGAGCACGTCGCGCGACGTGATGTCGAGATGGTTCGTCGGCTCGTCGAGGCACAGCAGGTTCGCCGGATCGGCCATCAGCTTGGCGAGGGCCAGCCGCGTCTGCTCGCCGCCGGAGAGGATCGCGACTCGCTTGTTCACTGCCTCACCCGAAAAGAGGAATGCGCCAAGAAGGCGCCGGACATCGGCCGTCGTCGAGCGCGGGGCGGCCCCGGTCAGCTCGTCGAAGACCGTGTTCTCCGGGTTCAGCGCCTCGATCTGGTGCTGCGCGAAGTACGCGACCCGTACGTTCAGGCCCAGGGTGCGTTCGCCACGCTCGAATGGCAGCACGCCGGCCAGGATCTTCAGCAGGGTGCTCTTGCCGGCACCGTTCGGACCGATGAGGGCCACCTTCTGGCCGCGCTCCAGCTCGAGGTCCAGGCCGTCGTACACGGAATGGTCGCCGTAGCGCTTGGCGATCCCCTCCAGCCGGATCACCGAGCGCCCGGACCGCGGCGGCTGCGGGAAGCGGAACCGGACCGTCCTGGTTCGCTCGTCCGGCACCTCGATCCGCTCGATGCGGGCCACCTGCTTGATCCGGCTCTGGACCTGGCGGGCCTTGGTCTCCTTGTACCTGAAGCGCTCGATGTAGCGCTCGATCTGCGCGATCTTGCGCCCCTGCGACTTCGCAGCCGCCCGGAGATGGGCGATCCGCTCCTCGCGCTGGTTGACGAAGTCGGCGTAGTCGCCGACGTACTCGGTCAGCGATCCGTGGTGCAACTCGGCGACCCTGTTCACGACGGCGTTGATGAAGTCCCGGTCGTGGCTGACGAGGACGACGGCGCCCGCGTACTCGGCGAGAAAGCCCTGGAGCCATTCGACCGACGCGAGGTCGAGATGGTTCGTCGGCTCGTCGAGGAGCAGCAGGTCCGGGTTGGCGAGCAGCAGCCTCGCGAGCGCGACTCGCATCATCCACCCGCCCGAGAACGTTTCGATGTCGCGCTCCATGTCGGCCTCGGCGAAGCCCAGGCCGGCCATGATGCGCCGTGCCTCCGCCTCGAGGTTGTAGCCGCCGAGCGCCTCGAATCGATGCTGCAGCCGGCCGTACTCGTCCATCAGCTCGGAGAGCTCGTCCTCCTCGCCGGCCTCGGCCAGCTCCCCCTCGATGTGGCGCATCCGGCGCTCGATGCCGGTCACCGTCCCCGCCCCGGCCAGGACCTCACCGATGGCGGTCCGTCCGCGCATCTCGGCGACCTCCTGGCGCAGGTAGCCGATCACCACGTCATGGCCGCGGGTCACCGTCCCGCGATCCGGCTGCTGGTCACCGGTCATGATTTCGAGCAGGGTCGTCTTGCCGGCGCCGTTCGGCCCCACGATCGCGACCCGCCGGCCGGTTCCGATCTGGAGGTCCACGTCGCTGAACAGGTCCTGCGCCGCGTGGCTCTTCGCCACGCCGCGCACCGTGATGAGGCTCATGCCCCGCCGGGTTGCGTGAGGCGTGCCCCCGCGGTGTCGAACCGCAGCCGGGTGGCCATCCCGCGGGGCGCCGACGCGTTCCACGCCTTCTCCACGGAGTGCGCGGTGATCGGCGAGTCGCAGATGGCGAGGACGCTGGGTCCCGCGCCGGAGACGGCTGCCCCGGCAGCGCCGTGTTCGTACGCGACGTCGATGAGCTCGCTCGCGCCGGCGAGGTGCGGCAGCCGGTAGGGCTGGTGAAGCCGGTCGCCCATCGCCGAGCGCAGGAGTCCCGCGTCGCTGGTCAGGATGGCCGTCGTCAGCAGCGCGGCGCGGCCGGCCTGCTGGACCGCGTCGAGGTGCGGCACCGACTCGGGGAGGGCGCGTCGCATCTCATCGGTTCTGCTCTCATCGGCGGCCACGAAGACGACCGGGATCCAGGCCTCCGGCACCCGGAAGCGGCGGAGGATGTTCGTGCCGTCCTCGGCAGCAACCGCCAGCGTGAAACCACCGTAGAGCGCCGCCGCAACGTTGTCCGGATGGCCCTCGATGGCGGTTGCCAGGTTGAGCAGGTCGTCGGGGCTCGGCGCCTGGCGTCCCACGGCGGCACCCAGCAGCAGGCCGGCCAGGATGGCGGCCGCCGAGCTGCCCAGTCCCCTGGCGGCCGGGATCATGCTGCTCACCTCGAGGCGCCACGCGCCGGAGCCGCCGGCCGATCCGTGTGCCGCGCGCATCCCCTCGCGAAACGCGCGGATCACGAGGTTGCGCTCCGGGTCGGAGTCCGGATCCGGGGCCCCCTCCCCGTGGGCGTTGAGCAGGATGCCGGCCTCCTCGCCGCGATACAGCTCGGCGCGGAGCTTCAGGCTGAGGGCGGCCGCGTAGCAGTCGAAGCCACTTCCCAGGTTGGCCGTGCTGGCGGGGACCTCGACGCTGGCGATCGGCATGGCCATGGCCGACCGAGTATAGGGAGAAGCGGCGCGGCTACG